>NZ_CP079947.1:4800000-6592500 GCF_019775695.1 Pseudomonas sp. AO-1 | reverse complement strand
GGTTACCACGGTGTGATTCATGACTGGGGTGAAGTCGTAACAAGGTAGCCGTAGGGGAACCTGCGGCTGGATCACCTCCTTAATCGACGACATCAGCTGCTCCATAAGTTCCCACACGAATTGCTTGATTCATTGAAGAAGACGATAGAAGCAGCTTTAAGCTCCAAGCTGATAGCTCTGAGCTAATCAGTTACGCGCTCGAAATTGGGTCTGTAGCTCAGTTGGTTAGAGCGCACCCCTGATAAGGGTGAGGTCGGCAGTTCGAATCTGCCCAGACCCACCAATTTTGTATGGGGCCATAGCTCAGCTGGGAGAGCGCCTGCCTTGCACGCAGGAGGTCAGCGGTTCGATCCCGCTTGGCTCCACCATTAACTGCTTCTGCTTGTTAGAGCTTAGAAATGAATATTCCAGTGCGAATATTGATTTCTAGTCTTTGATTAGATCGTTCTTTAAAAATTTGGGTATGTGATAGAAAGATAGACTGAACGTTACTTTCACTGGTAACGGATCAGGCTAAGGTAAAATTTGTGAGTGACTCTTAAGAGTTTTGCGAATTTTCGGCGAATGTCGTCTTCACAGTATAACCAGATTGCTTGGGGTTATATGGTCAAGTGAAGAAGCGCATACGGTGGATGCCTTGGCAGTCAGAGGCGATGAAAGACGTGGTAGCCTGCGAAAAGCTTCGGGGAGTCGGCAAACAGACTTTGATCCGGAGATGTCTGAATGGGGGAACCCAGCCATCATAAGATGGTTATCTTGTACTGAATACATAGGTGCAAGAGGCGAACCAGGGGAACTGAAACATCTAAGTACCCTGAGGAAAAGAAATCAACCGAGATTCCCTTAGTAGTGGCGAGCGAACGGGGACTAGCCCTTAAGTGGCTTTGAGATTAGCGGAACGCTCTGGAAAGTGCGGCCATAGTGGGTGATAGCCCTGTACGCGAAAGTCTCTTAGTCATGAAATCGAGTAGGACGGAGCACGAGAAACTTTGTCTGAATATGGGGGGACCATCCTCCAAGGCTAAATACTACTGACTGACCGATAGTGAACTAGTACCGTGAGGGAAAGGCGAAAAGAACCCCGGAGAGGGGAGTGAAATAGATCCTGAAACCGTATGCGTACAAGCAGTGGGAGCCCACTTTGTTGGGTGACTGCGTACCTTTTGTATAATGGGTCAGCGACTTATTTTCAGTGGCGAGCTTAACCGAATAGGGGAGGCGTAGCGAAAGCGAGTCTTAATAGGGCGTCTAGTCGCTGGGAATAGACCCGAAACCGGGCGATCTATCCATGGGCAGGTTGAAGGTTAGGTAACACTGACTGGAGGACCGAACCGACTACCGTTGAAAAGTTAGCGGATGACCTGTGGATCGGAGTGAAAGGCTAATCAAGCTCGGAGATAGCTGGTTCTCCTCGAAAGCTATTTAGGTAGCGCCTCATGTATCACTGTAGGGGGTAGAGCACTGTTTCGGCTAGGGGGTCATCCCGACTTACCAAACCGATGCAAACTCCGAATACCTACAAGTGCCGAGCATGGGAGACACACGGCGGGTGCTAACGTCCGTCGTGAAAAGGGAAACAACCCAGACCGTCAGCTAAGGTCCCAAAGTTATGGTTAAGTGGGAAACGATGTGGGAAGGCTTAGACAGCTAGGAGGTTGGCTTAGAAGCAGCCACCCTTTAAAGAAAGCGTAATAGCTCACTAGTCGAGTCGGCCTGCGCGGAAGATGTAACGGGGCTCAAACCATACACCGAAGCTACGGGTATCACGTAAGTGATGCGGTAGAGGAGCGTTCTGTAAGCCTGTGAAGGTGAGTTGAGAAGCTTGCTGGAGGTATCAGAAGTGCGAATGCTGACATGAGTAACGACAATGGGTGTGAAAAACACCCACGCCGAAAGACCAAGGTTTCCTGCGCAACGTTAATCGACGCAGGGTTAGTCGGTCCCTAAGGCGAGGCTGAAAAGCGTAGTCGATGGAAAACAGGTTAATATTCCTGTACTTCTGGTTATTGCGATGGAGGGACGGAGAAGGCTAGGCCAGCTTGGCGTTGGTTGTCCAAGTTTAAGGTGGTAGGCTGAGATCTTAGGTAAATCCGGGATCTTAAGGCCGAGAGCTGATGACGAGTTACCTTTCAGGTGACGAAGTGGTTGATGCCATGCTTCCAAGAAAAGCTTCTAAGCTTCAGATAACCAGGAACCGTACCCCAAACCGACACAGGTGGTTGGGTAGAGAATACCAAGGCGCTTGAGAGAACTCGGGTGAAGGAACTAGGCAAAATGGCACCGTAACTTCGGGAGAAGGTGCGCCGGTGAGGGTGAAGGACTTGCTCCGTAAGCTCATGCCGGTCGAAGATACCAGGCCGCTGCGACTGTTTATTAAAAACACAGCACTCTGCAAACACGAAAGTGGACGTATAGGGTGTGACGCCTGCCCGGTGCCGGAAGGTTAATTGATGGGGTTAGCTAACGCGAAGCTCTTGATCGAAGCCCCGGTAAACGGCGGCCGTAACTATAACGGTCCTAAGGTAGCGAAATTCCTTGTCGGGTAAGTTCCGACCTGCACGAATGGCGTAACGATGGCGGCGCTGTCTCCACCCGAGACTCAGTGAAATTGAAATCGCTGTGAAGATGCAGTGTATCCGCGGCTAGACGGAAAGACCCCGTGAACCTTTACTATAGCTTTGCACTGGACTTTGAATTTGCTTGTGTAGGATAGGTGGGAGGCTTTGAAGCGTGGACGCCAGTTCGCGTGGAGCCATCCTTGAAATACCACCCTGGCAACTTTGAGGTTCTAACTCAGGTCCGTTATCCGGATCGAGGACAGTGTATGGTGGGTAGTTTGACTGGGGCGGTCTCCTCCTAAAGAGTAACGGAGGAGTACGAAGGTGCGCTCAGACCGGTCGGAAATCGGTCGTAGAGTATAAAGGCAAAAGCGCGCTTGACTGCGAGACAGACACGTCGAGCAGGTACGAAAGTAGGTCTTAGTGATCCGGTGGTTCTGTATGGAAGGGCCATCGCTCAACGGATAAAAGGTACTCCGGGGATAACAGGCTGATACCGCCCAAGAGTTCATATCGACGGCGGTGTTTGGCACCTCGATGTCGGCTCATCACATCCTGGGGCTGAAGCCGGTCCCAAGGGTATGGCTGTTCGCCATTTAAAGTGGTACGCGAGCTGGGTTTAGAACGTCGTGAGACAGTTCGGTCCCTATCTGCCGTGGACGTTTGAGATTTGAGAGGGGCTGCTCCTAGTACGAGAGGACCGGAGTGGACGAACCTCTGGTGTTCCGGTTGTCACGCCAGTGGCATTGCCGGGTAGCTATGTTCGGGAAAGATAACCGCTGAAAGCATCTAAGCGGGAAACTTGCCTCAAGATGAGATCTCACTGGAACCTTGAGTTCCCTGAAGGGCCGTCGAAGACTACGACGTTGATAGGTTGGGTGTGTAAGCGCTGTGAGGCGTTGAGCTAACCAATACTAATTGCCCGTGAGGCTTGACCATATAACACCCAAGCAATCTGAATGCTCGAAAGAGACCAGATTGCGGTGTGTGAAGACGCAATGAACCGAAAGTTCGCGCAGCTCACAAAGCACCTGTATCACATACCCGATTTGCTGAAGCGAGGCCAGCCGGTCACGAGTCAGTACCCGAATTTCTTGACGACCATAGAGCGTTGGAACCACCTGATCCCATCCCGAACTCAGAAGTGAAACGATGCATCGCCGATGGTAGTGTGGGGTTTCCCCATGTGAGAGTAGGTCATCGTCAAGATTAAATTCCGAAACCCCAATTGCGAAAGCAGTTGGGGTTTTGTTTTAGTAGAAGTCACCGATTTTGCTGGCACGTTACCGTGTTGACGGGCCAGATACAGAATTTCTTGACGACCATAGAGCGTTGGAACCACCTGATCCCATCCCGAACTCAGAAGTGAAACGATGCATCGCCGATGGTAGTGTGGGGTTTCCCCATGTGAGAGTAGGTCATCGTCAAGATTAAATTCCAAAACCCCTGTCTGCTAACGCAGACGGGGGTTTTGCCGTTTCAGGGAATTCAAAAATCAGGCCGCTTTGCGAGCCGTATTGATCTTCCACGCAACCGATTACTTCTTCCGGAACGGTTTGTCATGGGGTAATCGCACCGCCTCAGCTGAGGCCGTTTGAACGACGCCCTTAAAATCGAAAAAGCCAGCCCCTGAATGATCAGGGGCTGGCTTTTTTATGCACAAGGCTAAGGTTCAGAACTGGTAGCTGACCGTGGCCGCGACGTTGCGCTCTTCGCCCATGTAGCAGAAGCTCAGACTGGCGCAGGAGGCCACGTAAGATTCGTTGGTCAGGTTGTTCGCATTCAATCGAACGTCGACGCCCTTCAAGCCGACCTTGCCCAGGTCATAACCGATCGATGCGTCGAACAACGTGTAAGACGGCACCTTCAGTGTGTTTTCCGCATCCGCCCAGCTGTAACCGACATAACGCACACCACCGCCCAAACGCAGGCCATCCAGTGCCGCGCTATCGAACTTGTAGTCGGCCCACAACGATGCCATGTGCCGCGGTGCCTGAGTCGGCGAGTTGCCTTTGTTTTCGATCACATCGGTCGGCGTGCTCAGGGTACTGACCATCGACTTCGAATACTCGATATCGGTGAAGGTATAGCTACCGAGCACTTTCAGGTTGTCGGTCACCTGCATGTGCGCTTCCAGTTCCAGACCTTGCGAACGCACGGCGCCGACAGCACGGTAGAAATTTTCCTGGGGCAGCTTGGTCGCCAGGTTCTCCTGATCGATATGGAACAGCGAGGCGGTGAACAGATTATCGGTGCCTGGCGGCTGGTACTTCAGGCCGACTTCCCATTGCGTTCCGTCGGTTGGCGGCAGTGGATTGCCGGCGCTGTCAGCATACGAGTTCGGGTTAAACGACTCGGAATAGCTGATGTACGGCGCCAAGCCGTTTTCGAACAGATACAAGGCGCCAGCGCGGCCGGTCAGTTTGGTGCGGCGGTCGTTGATTTCGGTGCCCACTGGCCGTCCCGCTTCGGCGATACGGTTCTCATCGGAAGTCTCGACCCAGTCCTGACGCAGTCCGAGTGAGAAGCGCCACTGGTCTATCTCGATCAGGTCTTGCAGGTATACGCCGGTTTGTTCCAGGCGGCGCAGATAACTGGTCTCGCCGTACATGTCGATCGCCGAATTGCCATAGACCGGATCGAAGGCATTGATCGGCGCCAGGCCGCCGCTGGTCCAGTCGACCACGGTTTTGCGCCGTTGATAATCTGCGCCCATCAACACGGTGTGCTTGGTGGCACCGGTGAAGAATTCGGCCTGCAGCATGTTGTCGACGATGAACGCATGCAGACGCTCATCGCCGCCGGTGTAATAGCGGTTCAGTTCGTTGCTGGTTGGCGTCGTCCAGCCATAGGCGTAGACCTGATCCATGTTCACTTTGGAGTCGAGGTAACGGAAATTCTGCCGCGCCGTGAAGACATCGTTGAAGCGATGTTCGAACTGATAGCCAAAAGACTGCTGATCCCGCGAATACCCATCAACTCCCGGCTCGCCCTCGAAGAAGTGCGGCGAGATGCGGTTGCCGTTGCGCTGATGAATCGTGCCATCCGCCGGAACGCCACCGTGGTAGCCGCCATCCGGATCGTGCTGCAGATACGCCTGCAGCGTCAGCGAAGTGTCTTCAGTGAAATCGATGCTCAGGGTCGGGGCGAGAGCGAAGCGTTTTTCCTTGTTGTGGTCGAATTGCGTGTCGGATTGATCCGTCAAACCGGTCAGACGATAGGCAATGCGCTTGTCGTCATCGACTGGGCCGCTGAAGTCAAACCCGACCCCGCGCTGACCTTGGGTACCGACCGTGGCCTGAACCTGATGATAGGCCTCGTACAACGGTTTTTTGCTGGTCAGCGCCACCAGTCCACCGGGCGAACTGCGACCGTACAACACCGACGATGGGCCTTTGAGAATATCCACGCGCTCAAGGAAATACGGATCGACCTGCATGGTGCTGTAGGTGCCGCTGTCACCCATCGACTTGAGGCCGTCGAGATAGATGTTGTCCACCGAACCGTCGTTGAAACCGCGCATCGCCACGTAATCGTAGCGATGCGTCGCGCCGTAAGGGTTGGTCAGCACGCCGGGGGTATAACGCATCGTCTGGGAGACGGTCTGCGAGCCTTGGTCGTCCATTTGCTCGCGAGTCACCACCGATACGCTTTGCGAAGTTTCCAGCAGCGCGGTACTGGTCTTGGTGGCGATCTGGCTGTGGGTGGCGTTGTAGCCCTCCATGCTGCCTAGCGCGTTACCGAGAGCGAAGCCTTTGATATCAGTAGCCGGCAGCGCCAATGCATCGCTGTCGCTGACCGAGTGCAGAATATAGCTTCTGCCATCCTGGCTGACCGCTTCCAGCCCCGAGCCACTCAGCAAATGGCTCAACGCTTGATCGGTTGAATATTCGCCCTGCACGCCCGGCGACTGCCGCCCCTGCGTTTGCTGGGGTGTCATCGACAAAGTGATACCCGCCTCGCGCGCAAACCGGTTCAGCGCGTCGTCCAACGGGCCGGCGCCAATGTTGTAGCGATGGCTGCTCGCTTCACTGGCATTGGCGGCGAGGCTCAGGGCAGGCAACACTCCGGTGCCTAGAACAGTGGAGAGCAGGGCGGCGCGAACGGCGTGGCGTAACAGGCCTGATTCGGCAGTGAAATGCAGAGAGGTGATGCGGACAGTCATTGTCGGTTTCCGTGGCAAGTCGCTAAAGCGGAATGGAAGTGCTTACTGACCAAGCCGGATTTGCCGCAAAAAACCGCCAAAATAATTTCAGGCCACTGCCTCAATCATTACCCACCACCGGGTGCGGTAGCGCAATTGCACCGGCAACGTCTGCGGCAAAATGGTCAACAGCTTGTCGGTGTCCTCCAGGCGGAATACGCCGGACAGGCGCAAATCTGCCACCGCCTGCGCACACGTCACGAAACCTGGACGATAACGTCCGACCTCGTTGAGAAAGTCGCCCAGGCGCATATTGCGAGTGACGATCAGACCGTCGACCCACGCGCCCGCGTCCATATCTGGTGGCGGCGCCGGGCGTACCTGGTGGTGATCGATCAGGTAGGTCTGCCCGGCGAGTGCCTCGACCGAGGTGCCAGCGCTATGAATGGTCACACGGCCGTGGGTGACGCTCAGCCGCGTGCAATCACTGTCCTGACGCAGGATGAAGCGGGCGTGGGTCGGCTCATAAACGCCGTGACGACTTTGTACGCGTAGCGCCCGATTGAACGCCGCGCCTTCATCGTTACCGCCGCATGTGACGATGATTTCGCCGCGATTGAGTTTGATCAGCCGCTGCTGCGCGGTGTAATCCAGATCCACTGCGCTGGCAGTGTTCAGCTCGATCCGCGTGCCGTCGGGCAACTGGAACCCGCGACGCTCGCCGGTCGCCGTAGCGTAATCAGCGCGCCACTGCTGCCACACGGAGGTGTCCTTGGCCAGCCATGCCGCGGAGCCCATCAGCACCGCGCCAGACAGCAGCTTCAAGGCTTGTCGCCGTCCGAGCCCTTGCGCACTGTTTTCCAGCGTATGGAACGCCACTTGGGCACCGGGCACGGCGCGCAGGTTATGGCTCAGTTCAGCCTGCAGCGACTGCACGCGCTGCCAAGCCAGTTCATGTTCATGATGTTCGGCGCGCCACGCGTCGCATTGATGACTCAGGCGCGCATTGCCATGGTTGTTGCGCAGCCGCAGCAACCAGTAAATGGCTTGCTTGACCACCTGTTGCGGCGGCTCGGCGCGACGCCCGACTGAGTTGTTATTCACAGGCATCAACTTGCATACCGCAACACGTAACAGTGATACAGCGCAGCGGCGACGTAACGTTCGACTGAGCGCAGTGACAAACCCATCTGCGCGGCGATCTGCTTGTGGGTCAAACCTTCGCACTGCGCCAGCAGAAACGCCTGACGCACTTTCGGTCGCAGGCCTTCAAGCATGCGCGCGATGCTCTCGAGCAACTCGATTACCAGCGCGCGGGTTTCGGCGCTTGGGGCTTCGGCTTCGGGCAAGTGGGCGATGGTTTCGAGATAGGCGCGTTCGATTTCTTCACGACGCCAGAGGTCGATCACCAGGCCACGGGCGATGGTGCTTAAAAATGCGCGAGGTGCTTTCAATTCCAGGCGTTCGCTGCGCTGCAGCAGACGGACGAAGGTGTCCTGGGCCAGATCCGCCGCATCCGCGGCATTGCCCAGTCGCGCTCGCAGCCAGGCGTTGAGCCAGCCGTGATGACTCCTGTAAAGCGCCTGCACTGCAAACTCAGGTGAGGACATGAACGCAACAGCCCGAACGCCACAAATGATAATTAGTCGCATTGTCATCAAGAGCTACAGAATTTGCAACCGGCGCTGCAAAACAGTCATCAAAAAATGACAGACGAACGCTCTGGCACGCCGTTCGGCGGGAATCTGGCAGAAATGCCGTGCATTTCCTGCAAAGCGCTAAGTTTTCTCCGAAGCGTGCCGACAGACTGGTGAGACATGCGTGCACCAAAGTAGAGCGGCCGTCAGAACGCCGCCTGCGCTGTACATGGAATGTTGCATCCCGGAACGCATCCCCACTTTTGCATAAGAAGTCCCATGAAATGAATCTCAAGTTCAGCCATAAAATCCTGTTGGCCGCCTCGGGCGTCGTGGTCCTGGCTTTCGCTTTGTTCACCCTCTACAACGACTACCTGCAGCGCAACACCATTCGCCAGAACCTCCAGTCGTCCGTGCAGCAGGCCGGCGATCTGACCGCCAGCAGCGTGCAGAACTGGATGAGCGGGCGAATTCTGGTGCTGGAAAACCTCGCGCAAAACGTTGCCCATCAGGGCAAGAACGCCGACTTCCCGGGGCTGGTCGATCAACCGGCCTTCACCTCGAACTTCCAGTTCACCTACGTCGGTCAAGCCAACGGTGTGTTCACCCAGCGCCCTGACGCGAAGATGCCGGACGGCTACGACCCGCGTCAGCGCCCTTGGTACAAGCAAGCCGTCGCTGCCGACAAAACCATGCTGACGCCGCCGTACATGGCGGCGGTCGGTGGTCTGGTGGTGACCATCGCCATGCCGGTGAAAAACAATGGCGAATTGCTGGGTGTGGTCGGCGGTGACCTGAGCCTGGAAACCCTGGTGAAGATCATCAATTCGGTGGACTTCGGTGGCCTCGGTCACGCATTCCTGGTCAGCGGTGACGGTCAGGTGATCGTCAGCCCGGACAAAGACCAGGTGATGAAGAACCTCAAGGACATCTACCCGAACGCCGGCGTGCGCATCGAGAAGGGCAACCAGAACGTGGTACTCAACGGCCAGGAGCGCATCCTGTCGTTCACCCCGGTCAGCGGCTTGCCGAATGCCGACTGGTACATCGGCCTGTCGATCGATCGTGACAAGGCCTATGCCGCGCTCAGCCAGTTCCGCACTTCGGCGTTGATCGCGATGTTCGTCGCGGTCGCTGCGATTGCGCTGCTGCTGAGCCTGCTGATCAACGTTCTGATGCGTCCGCTGACCACCATGGGTCGTGCGATGCAGGACATCGCCCAGGGCGAAGGCGACCTGACTCGTCGTCTGGTCGTGCAAGGCAAGGATGAGTTCGCTGAACTGGGCAGTTCGTTCAACCAGTTCGTCGAGCGCATTCACGCGTCGATTTCCGAAGTGTCGTCGGCCACCCGTCATGTACACGACCTGTCGCAACGGGTGATGGCCTCGTCCAACGCTTCGATCATCGGTTCCGACGAACAAAGCGCCCGCACCAACAGTGTGGCCGCCGCGATCAACCAGTTGGGCGCCGCCACTCAGGAAATCGCCCGCAACGCCGCCGACGCTTCGCAACACGCCAGCGGCGCGAGCGAGCAGGCCGATGACGGTCGTCAGGTGGTCGAACAGACGATTCAGGCGATGACCGAGCTGTCGCAGAAGATCAGCCTGTCGTGCACCCAGATCGAAACCCTCAATGCCAGCACCGACAACATTGGCCACATCCTCGATGTGATCAAAGGCATCTCGCAGCAGACCAACCTGCTGGCGCTCAACGCGGCCATCGAAGCGGCCCGTGCCGGTGAAGCCGGACGTGGTTTTGCGGTGGTGGCGGACGAAGTGCGTAACCTCGCGCATCGCACCCAGGAATCGGCGGAAGAGATCCACAAGATGATCACTTCGTTGCAGGTCGGTTCCCGTGAAGCGGTGACCACCATGAACGCCAGTCAGGCGTCCAGCGAAGAGAGCGTGGAAGTGGCCAATCAGGCGGGCCTGCGCCTGGTCAGCGTGACCCAGCGCATTGGTGAAATCGACGGCATGAACCAGTCGGTGGCCGCAGCAACCGAAGAGCAGACGGCGGTAGTGGAAACCCTCAACGTCGACGTCAATCAGATCAACCTGCTGAACCAGCAGAGCGTCGCCAACCTCAATGAAACGTTGAAGGATTGTGATGCGTTGTCGCAGCAGGCGAATCGGTTGAAGCAGTTGGTCGACAGCTTCAAGATCTGACGTCTAGCAGACTGCGTTATCGTTCATCGCGGGCAAGCCCGCTCCCACAGGATTTCTGGCGAACACAATATCTGTGACCGACCTGGAACCTGTGGGAGCTGGCTTGCCAGCGATAGCGGCGGTGCAATCACTGCCAATCTGAAGCCTTAGACAAACAGCTTCAGCACATTCCCCATCGCATCATCGGCAAACCCCTGCACGAAATCCTTGAACCCCGGCAGCGCCTCGGCACCTCCGCTGGCCGGTTCGGCAATGATTGTCCAGGTCGCCCGCGACTTGCCCGCCCCCAAAGATTCCACATTCATCGCCGCCCACAGATTGGCCACACCCAGCGTGTTGTAGATCGTGGTCCAGGTCATGGCGCGCGCCTGCTCATCGCGGGAGTTGAGTTGCTCGACCACCACGTTGCCGTCCTTGAAGAACTTCTTGCGTAGCGAGGACACGCCTTCACCGGTCATTTCGATGTGCGACAGCGCCGGAATAAACCGGTCGAAACCGGCGAAGTTGCCGACCACCGCCCAAACCTGCGCCGCGTCCGCCGGCACTTCCACCGATGACACAACGTGGCAGCCGTGCGGGTTTTTGATCAAGGTGTCGGGTTGCAGATTGCTCATGGTGTTGCTCCTTTTTGATGAACTAGATGAAGTTGATCTGTTTCAGGTAATCGCAGCCGCGACGCAGCAGCGCCGGGGATTTTTCCGGGTACTGCGCGCCCATTTGTTGCACGCCGGCTTCCGCGTTGGCGTGGCCGATCAGGGAGATGTCGCCGATGTCTTCCTCGAAGCCGTTGAGGTAGAAACCGAGCACGCCGAACAGCGCGTTGTCGGCGTCGACCCGGCCCAGTTGCTGTTGCCAGTCGGCGACACTGACCAGCGAAAATTCGCTGCCGGTTTCGCGGAACGAAGCGACGTAGGCATCCCAACTCAGCGGCTCGGGGTTGTGCAGGTTGAACACCGCTCGCTCGGTCGAATAACGGCTGGCGTGGAAGGCGATGAAACGGGCGAGAAAGTCCACCGGCATCAGGTCGAAATTCAGTGCGAAGGCCGGCACCTGACCGAGTTGGATCGAGCCCTTGAGCATCAGCATCAAACGGTTCTTGTGCGGTTGGCAGACGCCGCTCAGGCTGTTGAAACTGATGTTGCCGGGGCGATACAGGTTGACCCACACCCCACGCTCGCGCGCCCGTTCAAGGATGCGCTCGCCGACCCACTTCGACAGGTTGTAGCCATTGCGGATGTAGATCGGCGGTGTTGGCGCGGCGGGCAGTTCGAGCACGCGGCCGTCGCTATCGACAGTGCTTGAAGCGGACAGCGTCGAGACAAAGTTGAAGACCTTTTTGTTGCGCCCTTCACACAGGCGCAGCAGCTCGAAAATCGGCTCGACGTTATCCGCGGCCAGCGACTCGTAATCGAGCACATGGTTGACGTTGGCGGCGTTGTGCACCAGTGCGCCGAACTCGCGATCCAGGCGCTGATAATCGGCGTCGGCCAGGCCCAGCTGCGGACGGGTGATGTCTGCCGAGTAGATCCGCACCCGGCTCAGGTCCAGATGCTCCAGGCGGTTCTCGCGCAACGCCTGGGCAAAGCGCTGCGCCGCCGTTTTTCCGCCACCGTCACGCACCAGACACGCCACCTCGCTGGCGCCCCAGCCGAGCAGCGCTTCGACAATGTGTACGCCGACAAAGCTGTTGGCGCCGGTGACGATCACCTTGTGCACATCGCCCAGGCGACTGATCGGCAACGGCTCGATGTTCAGCGGGCGTTCGGCGTCGGCCATGGCCTGGGCGCTGAGCACCGCGCTGTCATCGGTCCCGCGCACCAGCGTTGCGAGCTTGATGATGGTCGGCAATTCGATGAAGCGGTTGATCGAGATGCTGCGCCCGAACTCCTCACGCAAACGCAGCAACATGCGCGACAGCAGGATCGAATGCCCACCGAGGTTGAAGAAACTTTCGTCGGTGGAAATATCGCTGGTGGGCAGCTCCAGCAGTTCCGCCCAGATCTCCAGCAGCAGCGCTTCGTCGGCATTTGCCGGCAGGCATTTCGGGCCGCTGTCCTGCACGCTCACCGGCAGTTCCAGCAACGCTTTGCGGTCGACCTTGCCGTTGCTGGCGAATGGCATGTGCGGCAGTTCAGTCCACGCCACCGGTTGCATGTAGTCCGGCAAAAACTGCTGGGCATGCGCCTTCAATAGATCGCGTGCAGCGTCCGACTGCGGCTGCGCAAGGAACGCCAGAATCCGCCGCTGACTGTCGATCACCACCGCCACCTGACGGTACAACTGGCTCTCGCGCAGGCAGCGTTCGATCTCCTCCGGCTCGACCCGGAAACCACGGATCTTCACCTGATTGTCGCGCCGTCCGCACAGCTCGATACCGTGCTCGCCCCATTTGGCCATGTCGCCGCTGCGGTACGCGCGCAACGTTTGGCCGTGCGGCAGTTGCAGGGTCAGGTAGCGCTCGGCGGTCTGCTGCGGGTTGTTCAGATAACCGAGGCAAACGCCGGGGCCGACGATGAACAATTCGCCGACAGTGTTCTCCGGCACCGGTTGCAAGTCGTCATCGAGAATCAGCACCTGACTATTGGCGATCGGCGCCCCGAGGGTGCGGTTGCTGTCACCCGGTTGCAGTTGCCGGGCGGTGATCAGCACCGTGGCTTCGGTGGGGCCGTAGAGGTTATGCAACTTGCCCTGACGGGTCAGTTGCTCGATGACGAAGGGCTCGCAGACGTCGCCGCCGGTCATGACCTCGACGCCTTGCAGTTGCTCCAGCGGCAGGATGCTCAGCAGCGCCGGCGGCAGAAACGCGTGGGTCAGTTGCCGGCGGCGGATCAGCGCCACCAGTTGCAGCGGATCGCGGCGCTGGGTGTCATCCGGCACCACCAGTTCGGCGCCTTGCAGCAGGCTCGGGAAGATATCGATCAGCGAAGAATCGAAGCTCAGCGAAGAGAACTGCAAGACCCGACTTTCAGCGCGCAACTGCACGTAATCGGCGTACCACGCGGTGAAGTGCGCGAGGTTCGCCTGGCTCAGCAGCACGCCCTTCGGATGCCCGGTGGTGCCCGAGGTATAGAGCGCCATGCACGGCGCTTCAAGCGTCGGCCGCTGACGCATCAACGGTTGGCTGGGATCCGCATCCGCGCTGTCGATACAGCTGACATCCAGACCGGGCATTGACTCACTCAGCGGGTGCTCGCCGTCGTGCAGCAACAACACCGCGCCGGCGTTCTGCAGGATGTATTGCTGGCGCTGCAACGGATGGCTCGGCTCCAGCGGCAGGTACACCGCGCCACTGCCGAGCACCGCCAGAATCGAGGCAAACAGCGCCGGGCTTTTCGGCTGACAGATACCTACGATCCACGGCTGCGGATGTTGCTCGAGCAATGGCAGCAGGCGTTGCTGGATCGCACAGCTGTGGGCGTGTAACTGGCGATAGCTGAGCGACTGCTCGGCCAGGTGCAGCGCCGGTCGCTCGGCGTGTTCGATCAGGCTGCGTTGCAGACGCTCGATCAACGGGATCTGCGCCTGCGTAAGCAGCATCGGGTTGGCCGTGTCGTTAAGGCGATGGACGTAGGCCAGGCTGTCGAGAAACCGCAGGTCTTCCACCTGTTCGAAATCTGCTGCCGTGGCGGGCATCACCTGCTGGAAATACTCGGCATCGCGGGAGAAACGGCTGACCAGCAGCGCAACTTCGTCGACCACCTGCGTCAGCACCCGCTGGCGCAGAGCCTGACCGTTGCCGGACGGCTCATCGCCAATCGGCACGCGGCAGATCAGAGACGAACCAAGGAAGCACAGCAGGTCGAGCGTCGGTAAACCGCCAAGGCTTTGCGCAGCGATACCCAGGCGCAGATGCAAGTGCGGGATGGCGCAGAAATCGCCGGCGCCGATGAAGCCATCGTCGATGATCAGATCCACCGGCGATTGCGCCGCGCCGCTGCGCAGCAAGGAGTGACCGTGTTGTTCGAGTTCCTGCGCCAGGTCGGTCATGGCCTGGCTGGCGCCAATCAGCAAAATGTCGAGACGTCTCATGTCAGCCTCCTCATCAAACCAGATAGTCGCGCAGGGCGTGCTGCACGCAGGGCGTGTCGAGCAGCGAGCTGCTGTGGAAAAAACGCACGATGTTGCCCACCAGCGGATGATGGCGATTGATCGGGAAGGCCAGCCCGGCCATCTCGTCCTTGAGCGAGCGGCGCACGGCATCGTTGACCGGCAAGGCGTCGATCAGGCGCAGATCGAAGGACTTTTGAATGTCGTTGGTCAGGTAATGGCCGATGAACACCGGCAGGATCTGCGCGATGGTTTCCCGGTCGGCGTCACTGGCGGTGTGCCAATAGATGCGCACCATGCGCGCCCAGAAGCTGGAGTGCCGGCCTTCGTCGAGCAAGTGATCGGCCATCAGGCCTTTGATCGACGGCTTGACCGTATCGTCCCGGGCGAACGCTGCGACATCGCCGGTCACGGTGTTTTCGGCGATCGCCACGCAGATCAGTTCCACGGCGCTGCGCAGGTGCTCGGGCGCCAGTGCCACGGCGGCAGGAATTGCCCGGCTCAGTTCGATTTCAGTGGGCAGTTCGATCGGCTCGATGCCGGTCATCGCCACGGTCTGTTGCATGAAGTCCATCGCCACCAGCGCGTGGTAATCCTCGTCCACCACCACGGTCATGGCGTCGTAGCGACAGGCGAACGGGAAGGCCACGGCAAAGCGATTCTTGGCGATACTGCGCGCGGTCTTGTCGACGATCTCGGTCTCGAAAATCACCACGTCGTTAATGAACTTGTACAGCGTCTGCACCAGGGCAAAATCCCGTTGTTGCGGGCACTCGCGCAGGAAGGTTTCGCTGAGCACCAGGGGCTGGCGGCTCAGCGGGTAGATCAGGCGCTCATCGTCTTCCAGTACGCGCCGTGGCCGGGTGCGGATGGTGGCGCGGCTTTCCCAGGCGTCGGCGAAGGATTGGTAATCGGCGGCGTTCATTGGGCCACCTCCGCCAACGGTTCGCGCATGCTCAGACGCAGGCCGTCCCACAAGGCAATGCGGCTTTCCACTGCCGCGATGGCGCTGGCGTAGACCTCGGCTTCGCGTTGCGGATCGCCATCGACCAGACGCTCAAGCAGTTGCTCCGCCGCCGGACCGTGATCTTCGGAATCGACCTCGATGTGGCGCTCCAGGTAATAGCGAAAGGTCGGCGCCTGTTCGATACCGATCCCCCAGTCATCGAGGATGCGCTGGAACATGGTCGGGATGACGCTCTCGCGACCATGCAGGAACGCGGCAGCGACGCTGTGGCCTGGCGCATGCAGCGCGGTGTTCAGCGTCTCGCGAACAAATTTTGCTGCTGCCGGATCCACTTCCACGCTTTGCAGGGCGACGTCGTAACTCAAGCCTTCCTGTTGCAACGCGACAAACCGTTCGACCGCCGTGGTGCTCGCACCGACTTCACGCATTGCGTCCAGATACAGCTCGAAATGGCTGTAATGGCCGTGAGCGGGACGGTCGTCGGACTCTTCGCCGAGCACGATCTCGTTGATCAGCCGCGCAGCATGCGGATCACGCGGCGGCAGCCACGGCAGACGGGTGCAGGTCAGTTCCTGTTGCAGACGCTTGGTCAGCGACATGAAATCCCAGACGGCGAAGACGTGGGATTCCATGAACCGGCGCAGTACCGATAACGAATCGATTTCAGTAAAGATCGGATGAACGCTCAATTGAGCTTTTATCAGGGCGAGTTGTTCTTTAGTTGGCATCATGGCTAACCTCGGTGTTATTGGAATAGAGAGAGTTGCTCGTTCGGTGCGTCAGCGCGGACGTGCTGAGTTTTAAACTTTTATATTGGCGAGCGCTGGCCTCATTCAGTTAGATGAAAGTGTGCAAAGTGCATGGAAGGCTCTGGGCTGTGCCTGGGTGACTATTTGTCAAGGCTGTCAGCTGAGTACGGAGCCGTGCCGTGTTTGCAGGGTTTAACCTGCTCGGCGAGGAAAAACTTATACATCATCAAATAACTTAACAAGTTTATTTTTAATTATTTTAAGTTTGCTGTTTTTTAAGTATGAGTCGATCCGGTAAAACTTATCAATTAAGTTTTACTTGGGCGTAGTTGCTCCTTTCGGCGAACAGTGGCCAAAATTGAAGACAAGAGTGAATGCCTCACTCAGAGCAACTTTTCGATAAAAGGGCTGAAGTTGTGTAAGGGGGCGAAAGTTGGCCGGGAACGGCGCCGTAACTTCCTTTTATCCCGTGGCAAGGCTCCTTCCGTAGGTTCCTGGTGCGAGGACTGCGCCGGCGGTGCGGTGCGTCCCCGTTCTTCATGGGTTGGCTGTTCAAGAGTGCGGGTAAATTGGCGGGACGGCTATGACCGATTCGTCCGCGGCGAGCTGCAATACCGGACTTATGGGGGCGCTGGGAGGTTAGAGCGAACAGGCGAATCCGCCACCGGGTTTGCGGCAGACCGTAGAGAGGATTTGTAAGCGGGTTATTCGCCGGTCAGCTGCAAGGGTCTGAAACCGGCGTGGAGGGGATCAGCGAACGGTCTTGCGGTGTTGTCCGGCAGGGCTGGCGAGGTAACGGGTGATCACCTCGACGCCACGGTTGAGGTGTTGTGTGAGCAGCTTCACCGACAGTTCGACATCGCGTCCGATCACGGCCTGGAGCATCGCGCGGTGATCTTCCTGGGACAGTTTGCCCAGGCCCATGGCTTCAAGGTTGAAACGCAGAAAGCGCTCTTCTTCATTCAGGCCGCCTTCGACCAGTCGCAGCAACCGCTGATTCGGCGCCTTGCTGTACAAAGCCATGTGGAACAGGCGATTGAGCCGACCGATTTCGCTGTAGTCGTGCTGGGTCTCTAGTGCTTCGATATAACTGGCGGCAAGCGTGTGATCGGCGCTGGTCAGCAGCGGGACCGACTGGCGCATGGCTTCGGATTCGAGCAGGATTCGCAACTCGTAGGTTTCGGTAGCGTCGCCCTGAATCAGCGGGGCAACCACAGCGCCTTTGTGGGTCGTGACGCTCAGCAGCTCCTGGGCCTCCAGCTGACGCAGAGCCTCGCGCACCGGCATGCGGCTGACCCCGAACAGGTCAGCCAGATCCTGCTGACGCAGGGCGGTGCCGCACGGTAAACGACCGTCAAGGATCGCCGAGCGCAACGTCTCCTCGATGATCGAACGGGCGAGATGTGCAGGAATCGGCCCATCGACCTTGATGCTGTGCAGCGGTTTGGGCTTCTGTGTCACGACTACTCACCCTGAATCAAGACGGAATTTGGATCCAAAGACACTAGTGATTGCTCTACAGGTTGTCAAACCATGTAAAGGATTGCTGTCCTGAGTAAAGTTTAGCGCGCTGGCGATGATCTCATGGTGCCATTGTTTTTTGCCGGGCTAAGCTTCACCATCAAACGCTTTCCTTCCTGCCCCCTGGAAACCTGCTGTGGCGGTACGTTTCGCGATCCCTCGGACTTTGCGCTGGCTAGGCTGCGCACTGCTGCTGGCCGGCGTCATGCTGGGCGGTCTGCATGCCGATTGGGATTTTTCCGCGATCAGCCGCAAAGCCACGGCGCTGTACGGGCCGCTGGGCGCCGGGCAGCAGCGGATCGATGCCTGGCAGAACCTGCTGGCCACGCAGAAACAAGTCAGCGAGATGGAAAAGCTGAAAGTCGTGAACCTGTTTTTCAACAAACAGGTGCGCTATGTAGAGGACATCGATCTGTGGGGCCAGGTCGATTATTGGGAGACGCCCATCGAAGCGCTGTGGAAAGGCGCCGGTGATTGCGAAGACTACGCGATCGCAAAGTATTTCAGCCTGCGCCATCTCGGGGTTTCCAGTGACAAGCTGCGCATCACCTACGTCAAGGCACTGCGCCAGAATCGCGCGCACATGGTACTGACTTACTACGCCACCCCCGATGCCATGCCGCTGGTGCTCGACAGCCTGATCGATCCGATTCAGCCTGCGTCCCAGCGAACCGATTTGCTGCCGGTCTACTCTTTCAATGCTGAAGGTCTGTACCTGCCGGGAGCCAAGGGCAACAAAAAGGTCGGTGACACCAAACGCCTGTCGCGCTGGCAGGATGTGCTGAAGAAAATGCAGGCCGAAGGTTTCCCGGTCGAAACGACTAACTAGGAGCACGCGCTCAGATGTCTTTGTTCAAACAGCTGTTGATCGCTATCTGTCTGTTCCTGGTGGTCGCCTTCACCGGCAGCTTCATGGTCAGTCTGGAGAGCTCGCGCACCCAGTACGTCAACCAGCTGCGCTCCCATGCCCAGGACGCTGCCACGGCGCTGGCGTTGTCGCTGACGCCGAATATCGACGATCCGGCGATGGTCGAGCTGCTGGTCAGCTCGATTTTCGACAGCGGTTATTACGCGAGCATCCGTGTGGTCGACCTCAAGACCGACCAGACCATCGTCGAGCGCAGCGGGATTCCGGCGGTGAGCAATGTGCCTGACTGGTTCGTCAAACTGATCGGCCTGGAACCGGCCGGTGGCGATGCCTTGGTCAGCCGTGGCTGGGAGCAGGCCGCGCGGGTCGAGGTGGTCAGCCACCCGATGTTTGCCGTGGCCAAGCTGTGGCAGAGCGCGTTGGGCAGCCTCGGCTGGCTGTTGCTGTGCGGCGCGGTCAGTGCGGTGCTCGGTGCGTTGCTGCTGCGCCGGCAATTGCGCCCGCTGGATTACATGGTCAAACAGTCCCACGCCATCGCCCGTCGCGAGTTCCTCAGCCTGCCGGAGCTGCCGCGCACCCCGGAACTGCGGCGCGTGGTGCAGGCGATGAACCAGATGGTCGAGAAGCTCAAGGCGTTGTTCCAGGAACAGGCCGAGCGCAGCGAAAAACTGCGCGCCGAGTCTTATCAGGACAACCTCACGGGGCTGGCCAACCGGCGCTATTTCGAGATGCAACTGCACAATCGGGTGAGCAACCCGGAGCAGGCCAGTTCCGGTTACCTGCTGCTGTTGCGGGTCAAGGATCTGGCCGGGCTCAACCAGCGCCTGGGCGGTCAGCGCACGGATGAATTGTTGAAAGCCGTCGGCGAGCAGTTGTCCCGCGAATGCGCCAAATACCCGGAAACCCAGAACCTCGTGACGCGCATCCGCGGCGGTGAGTTCGCCGTGCTGGCGCCAGGGCTGGTACGTGAAGAGGCGCTGCAACTGGCGCAGAACCTCGACAGTGCGCTGAGCAGCCTGCACGCCACCGGCGCCACTGATGTGCCGGCCGTGGCCTCCATCGGCCTGGCCCCGTTTGCCCACGGCGATTCACCGCAAGCAGTGCTGACCCTGGGTGATCAGGCGCTGGCGCAGGCCGAAGGGCAGGGCGAGCAGAACTGGGCGTGCATCGATCAGAGCCTGGTGGCCGAGGTTGGCGACGATCATCACGCCTGGCATCGATTGCTTGATCAGGCGCTGAATCAGCAGCGCTTCGAGTTGTACTTCCAACCGGTGGTGGCTGCGCAGGACACGCAACTGGTGCTGCATTACAAAGTGCTCTCGCGCTTGCTGGATGAGCAGGGCCAGACCATTCCCGCCGGACGTTTCCTGCCGTGGCTCGAGCGTTTTGGCTGGACCGCACGACTCGACCGCCTGATGCTCGAACGCGTTCTGGAGCAGATGAAAGGGCACGAGGATTCGCTGGCGCTGAACCTGTCCTCGGCAACCCTGGCCGATCCACAGGCATTGAACAAAGTGTTCGAGATTCTGCGCGCGCACTCCGACCTCGGCGAGCGTCTGACGCTGGAGATCGGTGAGGAGCAACTGCCGGAGCAGGCGGTGCTGGAGCAGTTGACCCGGCGTCTGCGTGAACTCGGTTTCTCCCTGAGCCTGCAGCGCTTTGGTGGACGCTTCAGCATGATCGGCAACCTGGCGCGGCTGGGGCTGGCGTATCTGAAGATCGATGGCAGCTATATTCGTGCGATCGATCAGGAAAGTGACAAGCGTCTGTTCATCGAAGCCATCCAGCGGGCGGCGCACAGCATTGATCTGCCGCTGATTGCCGAGCGCGTCGAGACCGAAGGGGAATTGTCGGTGATTCGCGAGATGGGTTTGTATGGGGTGCAGGGGCAGTTGTTTGGTGAGCCCAAGCCCTGGAGCTGAGCCGTTGTCCGCGTGGCGTCAGTGATGCCGCCATCGCGGGCAAGCCCGCTCCCACAGGATTTTGTGTCGTTCACATAACTGCGGTAACCCATCCCATTGTGGGAGCGGGCTTGCCCGCGATGAGGCCAGATCAGTCAACGAAGATTCGGGATCAGATCAGCCCGCCTTCATCTTCATCGATCAGGTGGCTCAACCCGCCCAACGCCTCACGCGCCTGGGTCCGGTCCATCAGTTTGGCCTGCGCCGCCGGGGGCAGGTCGGTGACGCGGATCACGCCCTTCTGGGTCAGCACCTGAATCAGGTCGTCGAGTACCCGAATCATTTCAAAGTCGCTCTGCTTGAGCTGTTTGAGGCTGTTTTCCACGGCTGCGTTGGCGAACCAGGCCTGGATGTCATGGTGGTCGGCCGGCAGCGTTTCCGTGGCCTCGGCGTAGGCCGCCGCTTCCACGCGAATCAACTGACCCTGCGCATCGCGTTGCACGTAAAACATTGAGCATCCCTCAGAAAGAACCAGCGTCATGCTGTCAGCAGCATAGGCCAACTGCGCGCGAGTATGCGGGCTGGCGACGAAATCGTCACCGCCGAGTTAGCCGCAAACGTCACGGCCGCCCCAAGGGTCGGCCGTTTTGTTCACGCATCAGCTGTTGTTGTGGTCGACCTTGATGGTCGGATCGCTGCCGGCGATCAGGTTGTGAATGTTGGCGCTCGACCAGTTGTTGCCTTCCAGTTTGATCGTCACGTCCGGCGTGGCGGCTGCCGCGTCGCCGGAGTTGAACTTGCCCGCCGAGCTGACTTGCAGCGACGACGTGCCATCAACCGTGGTGATCTTCAGGAAGTTGTCGATGGTGCTGCCGGTTTCGCCCTGCAACAGGTCACGCAGGTCGATGCGGTCGCCTTCGCTGGCGTTGAAGTCCTTGATCACGTCGTTGCCGGTGTCGCCTGCTTTCCAGACGAAGGTGTCAGCACCGGAACCACCGATCAGGATGTCGTTGCCCTGGCCCCCGATCAGCGTGTCGTTGCCGGTGCCGCCGAGCAGGATGTCATTGCCCTTGCCGCCGTCGAGCAGGTCGTTACCGCCCGAGCCGAACAGGATGTCATTGCCTGCGCCACCCAGCAGCGTGTCGTTGCCATCGTGCGCACCGGAGACATCGAACGCCTGATAGTGCTCGGTGATGTACTGGTGCACGTTGCTGGTGGTGACTTTGCTGACATCCACGCCGGTCTGCTGCGCCACGAACGCCTGCATCGCCTGATAACCCTCGCCGGCAATGCCGTTGAAGCTCACCAGGTCGCCGAACAGGATGTCGTTGCCGTCGCCACCGCTGACGGTGTCGTTGCCCGGCATCGTTGCTTCGGTATGGCCGATGATCGAGTTGGCCAGATCCTTCGGATCGATGTTGGTTTGCGGCAAGTGATCCGAGTCATACGGTTTCAGGTCGTTGAGGCTGACACCGCTGTTGATACCGATGGCTTCGACGTTCGACAGACCGCTGAGCAAGGCGAAGCTGCTGCTGGAGTTGTCGGTGGTGGCAGTCGTGGTGCTGTTACCAGTACCGGCCAGGCTCGACAGCTCGTAGGTGCCATCACCCTGAGCGTGAACCGTGCCCAGGTTGGTGGTGGTCCAGCCGCGGCCGTTGTAGGTCTGCAACTGGGCATAACCGCTGGCGGTGATGCTCAGGTAATGCGTGTTGTCGATGTACGTGCTGAAGGTATCGCCCAGCTTGTAGTTGCTGGTCGTGACCACACTGTCGAACTTCACGCTGCCATACAGCGTCGGGTTGGTCTGCTCGCCGCTCTGGTAGTAGGTCGGCTGGCCGTCGGTGATGAAGTAGGTAAGGTTCTTCGCCCCGGTGTTGGCCAGCGCTTCCGTGCTCTGGAAGAAGTTGGCCGTGGTCTTGAACACGTCTTCGTAGTTGGTGCCGCCACCGGAGGTCATCGAGTCGAGTACGGCTTTGAGCTGGGTCAGCGCGTTCGGGTCGTTGAGGTTGACCGAGACTGACTTGTTGACCTGGGTATCGAAGTCCACCAGGAAGATGTTCACCGTGCCCGAATTGCTGCCGCCCAGGCTCTGCTTGAGGGTGTTGAACACCGAGGTCAGCGAGTCTTTGGCCGCGTTGATCGACGAGGTGCTCATACTGCCCGAGCTGTCGACCATGAACGCAATGTTGTAGTTGGTGCCCGGCACCACGGTCAGACCGCCGATGTCGGCGACCATGATGTCGTTGCCGTCGGTGCCGTTGAAGGTGTCATCGCCCGAAGTACCGACCACGGCGTTGTATACCGCTGGCACCACGGTGACCGGAATCGTCGCGGTGCTGCTGGCCGAGCCGCCGACCATCTCGGTGGAAGTCGACGTCACGGTCAGGTTGAACTGGCCGTTGTAGTAGGTCGGCGGGGTCACGGTCAGGCTGCCGAGGCTCCAGCCGGTAACGTTGGCTTCGCCATTGCTCGCGGTGACAGTAAAGCTGTGGCCATGGCCGTCGGAGAGAACCGAGCCGACCGGCGCGCCACTGATCTTCACGCTCAGGGTTTCCGAGCCGTCGGTGTCGGTCAGCGCGGTGTTGATCGCCGACAGTTTCACCGTGGTGCCTTCGGCGCCGGTGTTGAGTTTGTAGCCGTCGTAATAACCTTCGCCGTTGGTACCGTGCAGGTCGGAGACGGTCACACCGGCGTTCACCAGATCCTGCACGCCGGTGTAGATCGGCACGCCGGCGCTGCTCAGGTCGATCGGCGTGCTGCCGTTGACCGACAGGTTCACGTCATAGCTGCCCGGGCCGCTCTGGTTGTGGTGGTAGATGTCCAGGGTGTAGTAGCCGCTGGTGGTCGGGGTGAACGAACCGCTGATCGTACCGCCCGCGCCCCAGGTGCCCGACGCCACGCTCTTGCCGCCGATGGTGATCAGCAGGCTGTCGTCAGCCACGCCGCTGAAGCTGTAGGTCTTGCCGGCTTCCAGATAGATCAGGCCCGAGGTTTTCGACGCGGTGCCGGCGGTCACGCTGCCGTCCGACTGCACGTTGGTCACGTTGGTGCTGGAGTTCGGGGTGCCGGCGCCATCGATCACGTTTTTCAGCGTGGTCGAGTCAGCGCCATTGCCGCTGGTACCCAGGCCCGCCAGACCGGTCCAGACTTCCTTGACCAGTCCGGTGGATTTCACGCTGTTGTCGGCCACGCTCACGGTCGGTGCATCCGCCACTGGCGTGATGTCGATCTTCACGGTGCCGGTGTTGCCCAGCAGTTGGCCGTCGGTGGGCTGGAACTTGATCTGCGCGTAGTCGGCCTGGTTGTTGCCCAGGCCGGTGCCGCCGTAACCGTTGACGCCCGACTCGTTGGCATCCGGCAGGAAGCGCAGCTTGCCAGCGTCGATGTCAGCCTTGCTGAAGGTCTGGTTGTTGGCGACGTCTTTCCAGGTCGAACCGTCCAGGTACTGCAGTTTGCCTTCGCCCGGCAGCTGGGTGATTTTGATCCCCAGGCTGCTGGCCGGGCTGTCCACGTCGGTCACACCGAAGGTCGACCAGCCGAGGATCAGCGGGGTGTCTTCGGTG
This sequence comes from Pseudomonas sp. AO-1, assembly GCF_019775695.1. Taxonomy (NCBI): domain Bacteria; kingdom Pseudomonadati; phylum Pseudomonadota; class Gammaproteobacteria; order Pseudomonadales; family Pseudomonadaceae; genus Pseudomonas; species Pseudomonas sp. AO-1. The sequence goes on along the minus strand of NZ_CP079947.1, from coordinate 6,568,380 downwards.
CCGGTGACGTTGACTGGCGCTGCAACAGGCGCATCGTTGACCGCCACCACGTTGACCGTGGTGGTCGCGGTGTTGGAGTAGTTGCCGCCATCGGTCACGGTCACGGTGATGATCCGTGGCACGGTGCTCGGGTCTTCACTGCTGTTGGTGAAGGTGATGTTCTTGATGGCCTGCATGTAGTCGGCCAGCGTCGCGTTACCCGACAGGGTCAGGGTCACGGTGCCGTTGGTGCTGTTGGCATTGATGGTGATGCCGTTGACGCTGTTGCCGAGGTTCAGCGCATCGCCGTCCTGACGGTTGGTCAGGACGATGGTCGCACCGGTCAGCATGGTGCTGTCCGGGTCGGTGATCGTCAGGTCGGTATCGGCAATCGACACGCCGGCGCCCGGAGTGTTTTCGGTGAACGTCACCTTGTAGTCGGCACCGGTGGCGCCGCTGGAGTTGTTGGCATCCAGGTCGATGACCGGTGGTGCATCGTTGTCGATGATCGAGGTGCTGACGCTGCCGTTGGTGCTGCTGACGGCCAGGTTCTCGAAGTTGCCGCCGGTGGCCGAGTCGATCTTGACCACGAAGTTCTCGGTGCCTTCGGTGATCTTGTCATCGATGGTCGCGACGTTGAACTGCGCGCTGCTGGCGCCCGCCGGAATCTTCACGGTGTACACGCCAGTGAAGTCCGAACCGTCGGCAGCGGTGCCGCTGTAGACGATCTTCAGGGTCACGTCGGTTTGCGCCGGGTGCGTCAGGCTGACGGTGTAGCTGGCGGTCTGGCCTTCGGTCACCGAGGTGCTGCCGGTGATGCTGACGGTGGTGGTGTCGATGGTATCGGCGACGTTGGTCACGGCCGGTGTCGTGCTCGGTACCAGGTTCTCGAAGTTGCCACCGCTGGCATTGGTGATGGTCGCCTGCACGCTGCCGGCGTCTTTGTAGACATCGTCAGCCGGAGCCGGAACGGTCACGGTGCCGGTGGTTTTGCCGGCGTCGATGGTGATCACCGAGCCGTTGCTCAGGGTCACGGTCACCGGCGAGCCGGCGGCGTTGCTCAGGGTCGCGGTGTAGGTGATCTGGCCGCCCTCGCTCACCGCCGGGGTCGCGCTCAGCGACAGGCTGGTGGTGTCGACGGTGTCGGTTACGGCGGTGCTGACCGGGGTCTTGTCGGCCACGAGGTTTTCGTAGTTGCCGCCGGTCACGTTGCTGATCGAGTTGGTCAACGGCGCGTGGCCAGTCAGTGCATCGTTTGGCGCGATGCTGGTCACGGTGCCGGTGGTCTTGCCGATGTCGATGGTGATGGTCTGGCCGTTGGCCAGGGTTACCACGACTGGCGAACCAGTCACAGGCGCACCGACGGTGGCGGTGTAGGTGACGGTGCCACCTTCGGCCACGGTGCCCGTGGCGGTGAGTTTCACCCCAGTGGTGTCGATGGTGTCGGTGACGCTGGTCACGGCTGGCGTGGTGCTTGGTACCAGATTTTCGAAGCTGCCACCGGTGGCAGTCTTGATCGTGGCCTGCACGGTGCCGGCGTCTTTGTAGACGTCGTCCGCTGGAGCCGGAACGGTGACGGTGCCCGTGGTTTTGCCTGCATCGATCGTGATCACTGCACCGTTGCTCAGGGTCACGGTCACTGGCGAGCCAGCGGCGTTAGTCAGGGTTGCGGTGTAAACGATCGAGCCGCCTTCGGCCACGGTGCCGGTCGCGGACAGCGACAGGTTGGTGGTGTCGACGGTATCGGTCACGGTGGTGCTGACCGGCGTTTTGTCGGCCACGAGGTTCTCGTAGTTGCCGCCGCTGACGTTGGTGATGGCGTTGGTCAGTGGAGCGTGGCCGGTCAGCGCGTCGTTTGGCGCAGTAGTGGTCACGGTGCCGGTGGTTTTGCCGATGTCGATGGTGATGGTCTGGCCGTTGGACAGAGTCACCACGACTGGCGAACCTGTGACTGGCGCACCGACGGTGGCGGTGTAGACGACGTTGCCGCCTTCAGCCGCTGTACCGGTGGCAGACAACTTCACGGTAGTGGTGTCGATGGTATCGGTGACGCTGGTCACGGCCGGTACGGTGCTTGGTACCAGGTTTTCGAAGTTGCCGCCGCTGGCATTGGTGATGGTTGCCTGCACGGTGCCGGCGTCTTTGTAGACGTCATCAGCCGGGGCAGGAACGGTCACGGTGCCAGTGGTTTTACCGGCGTCGATTGTGATCACTGCGCCGTTGCTCAGGGTCACGGTCACTGGCGAACCAGCGGCGTTGGTCAGGGTGGCGGTGTAAATGATCGAACCACCCTCGGCGACCGTATTAGTGGCGCTCAGGGACAGGTTGGTGGTGTCGACAGTGTCGGTCACGGTGGTGCTGACCGGGGTCTTGTCGGCCACAAGGTTTTCGTAGTTGCCGCCGGTCACGTTAGTGATCGAGTTGGTCAACGGCGCGTGACCGGTCAGCGCATCGTTCGGTGCGATGCTGGTCACGGTGCCGGTGGTTTTGCCGATGTCGATGGTGATGGTCTGACCGTTGGCCAGGGTCACGACGACAGGCGAGCCGGTAACTGGCGCACCAACGGTAGCGGTGTAAGTGACGGTTCCACCTTCGGCCACGGTGCCCGTGGCGGTGAGTTTCACGCCCGTGGTGTCGATGGTGTCGGTGACGCTGGTCACTGCTGGCGTGGTGCTTGGTACCAGGTTCTCGAAGCTGCCACCGGTCGCGGTTTTGATCGTTGCCTGAACAGTGCCGGCGTCTTTGTAGACGTCGTCGGCCGGGGCAGGGACGGTCACGGTGCCAGTGGTTTTACCGGCGTCGATGGTGATGACTGCACCGTTGCTCAGCGTCACGGTCACTGGCGAACCAGCGGCGTTGGTCAGGGTTGCGGTGTAAACAATCGAGCCACCTTCGGCCACGGTGCCGGTCGCGGACAGCGACAGATTGGTGGTGTCGATGGTGTCGGTCACGGTGGTGCTGACCGGCGTTTTGTCGGCCACCAGGTTTTCGTAGTTGCCGCCGCTGACGTTAGTGATCGCGTTGGTCAGTGGTGCATGACCGGTCAACACGTCGTTAGGCGCGGTGGTGGTCACGGTGCCGGTGGTTTTGCCGACTTCGATGGTGATGTTCTGGCCGTTGGCCAAGGTCACCACAACCGGCGAACCGGTGACCGGCGCGCCGACGGTCGCGGTGTAAGTGACAGTGCCACCTTCAGCAGCAGACTCGGTCGCGGTCAGTTTGACCGTGGTGGTGTCGATGGTGTCGGTGACGCTGGTCACGGCCGGGGTGTTGCTGGTCACCAGGCTTTCGAAATTGCCGCCAGTCGCGGTCTTGATCGTGGCCTCAACGGTGCCGACGTCTTTGTAGACGTCATCGGCCGGTGCCGGAACGGTCACGGTGCCGGTGGTTTTGCCCGCGTCGATGGTGATCACGGCGCCGTTGCTCAACGTCACGGTAACCGGCGAGCCGGCAGCGTTGGTCAGGGTCGCGGTGTAAACGATCGAGCCGCCTTCGGCCACGGTACCGGTCGCGGACAGCGACAGGTTGGTGGTGTCGACGGTATCGGTGACCGTGGTATTGACCGGGGTCTTGTCGGCAACGAGGTTTTCGTAGTTGCCACCGCTCACGCTAGTGATCGCGTTGGTCAACGGCGCATGGCCGGTCAGCGCGTCGTTCGGTGCGGTGGTGGTTACGGTACCGGTGGTTTTACCGACTTCGATGGTGATGTTCTGGCCGTTGGCCAGAGTTACCACAACTGGCGAACCGGTGACCGGCGCACCGACAGTGGCGGTGTAGGTGACGGTGCCGCCCTCGGCCGCCGACTCGGTCGCGGTCAGCTTGACCGTGGTGGTATCGATGGTGTCGGTGACCTGAGTCACAGCCGGAACGGTGCTTGGCACCAGGTTTTCGAAGTTGCCACCGGTCGCGGTGGAAATGGTCGCTTCGACTTTACCTGCGTCTTTGTACACGTCATCGGCAGGTGCCGGAACGGTCACGGTGCCAGTGGTTTTACCGGCGTCGATGGTGATGACGGCGCCGTTCGACAGAGTCACGGTGACTGGCGAGCCAGCGGCGTTGGTCAAGGTCGCGGTATAGATGATTGAACCACCCTCGGCGACCGAGTTGGTTGCGCTGAGGGACAGGTTGGTGGTGTCGACAGTGTCGGTAACGGTAGTCGAAACCGGGGTTTTGTCGGCGACCAGACTCTCGTAATTGCCACCGGTCACGCCGGTGATGGCGTTGGTCAACGGCGCATGGCCGGTCAGCGCGTCGTTCGGTGCGGTGGTGGTTACGGTACCGGTGGTTTTACCGACTTCGATGGTGATGTTCTGGCCGTTGGCCAGAGTTACCACAACTGGCGAACCGGTGACCGGCGCACCGACAGTGGCGGTGTAAGTGACGGTGCCACCTTCCGCAGCAGACTCGGTCGCGGTCAGCTTGACCGTGGTGGTATCGATGGTGTCGGTGACCTGCGTCACAGCCGGCACGGTGCTCGGTACCAGGTTTTCGAAGTTGCCACCGGTAGCGGTGGAGATGGTCGCTTCGACTTTACCCGCGTCTTTGTAGACATCGTCGGCCGGTGCCGGAACGGTCACAGTGCCGGTGGTTTTGCCAGCCTCGATGGTGATCACGGCGCCGTTGCTCAACGTCACGGTGACTGGCGAGCCAGCGGCGTTGGTCAGGGTCGCGGTGTAAACGATCGAGCCACCTTCGGCCACGGTACCGGTGGCGGACAGCGACAGGTTGGTGGTGTCGACGGTGTCGGTGACGTTAGTGCTGACCGGGGTTTTGTCAGCCACGAGGTTTTCGTAATTGCCACCGGTGACGTCGGTGATCGCGTTGGTCAGAGAAGCATGACCGGTCAATGCATCATTAGGCGCAGTGGTAGTCACGGTGCCAGTGGTTTTACCCACCTCAATGGTGATGTTTTGACCGTTTGCCAAGGTCACGACCACAGGCGAACCGGTCACTGGCGCGCCGACGGTTGCGGTATAGGTGACGGTGCCACCTTCGGCCACTGAGGTATCGGCAGTCAGTTTGACGGTCGAGGTGTCGATCGTGTCGGTGACTTCGGTGACAGCCGGCACGGTACTTGGCACCAGGTTTTCGAAGTTGCCACCGGTGGCGGTGGAAATGGTTGCTTCGACTTTACCGGCATCTTTGTAAACGTCGTCCGCCGGAGCTGGAACAGTCACGGTGCCGGTGGTTTTGCCGGCCTCGATGGTGATGACAGCGCCGTTGCTCAGCGTCACGGTAACTGGCGAGCCAGCGGCGTTGGTCAGGGTTGCTGTGTAAACGATCGAACCACCTTCAGCGACGGTGCCAGTGGCACTGAGCGACAGGTTGGTGGTGTCGACGGTGTCGGTGACATTGGTCGAAACCGGCGTTTTATCCGCCACGAGGTTTTCGTAGTTACCGCCGCTCACGTCGGTGATCGCGTTGGTCAGCGGTGCATGACCGGTCAACGCATCGTTCGGCGCGGTGGTGGTGACGGTGCCGCTGGTCTTACCCACCTCGATGGTGATGTTCTGACCGTTGGCCAAGGTTACGACCACAGGCGAACCGGTCACTGGGGCACCGACAGTCGCGGTGTAAGTGACGGTGCCACCTTCAGCAGCGGATTCAGTCGCGGTCAGTTTGACCGTGGTGGTGTCGATGGTGTCGGTAACGTTGGTGACGGCCGGAACGGTGCTTGGCACCAGGTTCTCGAAGTTGCCACCGGTAGCGCTGGAAATGGTCGCTTCGACTTTACCGGCGTCCTTGTACACGTCATCGGCCGGCGCCGGAACGGTCACGGTGCCAGAGGTTTTACCGGCCTCGATGGTGATCACCGCGCCGTTGGACAGGGTCACGGTGACTGGCGAACCAGCCGCGTTGGTCAGGGTTGCGGTGTAAACGATCGAGCCACCCTCGGCCACGGTGCCGGTCGCGCTGAGCGACAGGTTGGTGGTGTCCACGGTGTCGGTGACGTTAGTGCTGACCGGAGTTTTGTCAGCCACGAGGTTTTCGTAGTTACCACCGCTCACGTCGGTGATGGCGTTGGTCAGCGGCGCGTGGCCGGTCAGCGCATCGTTCGGTGCAGTGGTAGTCACGGTGCCAGTGGTTTTACCCACTTCGATGGTGATGTTCTGACCATTGGCCAAGGTCACCACGACCGGCGAGCCAGTCACTGGCGCGCCGACAGTCGCGGTGTAAGTGACGGTGCCACCTTCCGCAGCCGATTCGGTCGCGGTCAGTTTGACCGTGGTGGTATCGATGGTGTCGGTCACGTTGGTGACGGCCGGAACGGTGCTCGGCACCAGGTTCTCGAAGTTGCCACCGGTAGCGCTGGAAATGGTTGCTTCGACTTTACCCGCGTCTTTGTACACGTCGTCAGCCGGAGCTGGAACGGTCACGGTGCCCGACGTTTTACCGGCTTCGATGGTGATCACCGCGCCGTTGGACAGGGTCACGGTCACCGGAGTGCCGGCAGGGTTGGTCAGGGTCGCGGTGTAAACGATCGAACCACCTTCCGCCACCGAGTCGCTGGCGGTCAGGTTCAGATTGGTAGTGTCGACAGTGTCCGACACCGAGGTGTTCGCCGGTGTTTTGTCGGCCACCAGGTTTTCATAGTTGCCGCCGGCAACCTTGTCGATGGCGACGCTCAGCGAGCTGCCGCCCGCCAATGGGCTGTTCGGTGCGACGAAATTCACGCTGCCGGTGGTCTCACCGACGGCGATGGTGATGGTCTGGCCGTTGGACAGGGTCACGACGACCGGGGAGCCGGTTACCGGCGCGGTCACGCTCGCGGTGTAGACCACGGTCTCGCCTTCGGCGACGTTGGCGGTGGCGGTCAGCGACACGGTGGAGGTGTCGATGGTGTCGTTGACGGTGGTCACCGCCGGCGTGTTGCTGGTCACCAGGTTTTCGAAGTCGCCACCGGTCGCGCCCTTGATGGTCGCTTCAACGGTGCCGGCGTCTTTGTAGACGTCATCCTTCGGTGCATCGACGGTCACGGTGCCGGAAGTTTTGCCGGCGTCGATGGTGATCACCGCGCCATTGCTCAACGTCACGGTCACCGGAGTGCCGGCGGCGTTGGTCAGGGTGGCGGTGTAGGTGATCTGGCCACCTTCGTTCACCGCCGGCGTCGCGCTCAGCGACAGGTTAGTGGTGTCGACGGTGTCGGTCACGGTGGTGCTGACCGGCGTCTTGTCGGCGACGAGGTTTTCGTAGTTGCCGCCGCTGACATTGGTGATCGAGTTGTTCAGCGGCTCGTGACCGTTCAGCGCATCGTTCGGTGCGGTGGTGGTCACGGTGCCGGTGGTCTTGCCGATGTCGATGGTGATGGTCTGACCGTTGGCCAGGGTCACAACAACAGGCGCGCCAGTCACTGGAGCGCCGACAGTAGCGGTGTAAGTGACAGTGCCGCCTTCAGCCACCGAAGTATCGGCGGTGAGTTTGACCGTCGAGGTGTCGATGGTGTCGGTGACTTCGGTAACGGCTGGAACGGTGCTTGGCACCAGGTTCTCGAAGTTGCCGCCTGTTGCATCCTTAATCGTGACTTCGACCTTGCCGGCGTCTTTGTAGACGTCATCGGCTGGCGCTGGAACGGTCACGGTGCCGGTGGTTTTGCCCGCGTCGATGGTGATCACGGCGCCGTTGGACAAAGTCACGGTTACCGGCGTACCGGCCGGGTTGGTCAAGGTTGCGGTGTAGACGATCGAACCGCCTTCAGCGACGGTGCCGGTCGCGGCCAGCGACAGGTTGGTGGTGTCGACGGTATCGGTCACGGTGGTGCTGACCGGGGTTTTGTCGGCAACCAGATTCTCGTAGTTGCCGCCGCTCACGTCGGTGATGGCGTTAGTCAACGGCGCATGACCGTTCAGCGCATCGTTCGGCGCGGTGGTGGTGACGGTGCCAGTGGTTTTGCCGACTTCGATGGTGATGTTCTGACCGTTAGCCAGGGTCACGACCACAGGCGAGCCGGTCACTGGTGCACCGACAGTCGCGGTGTAGGTGACGGTGCCACCTTCAGCAGCGGACTCGGTTGCGGTCAGTTTCACCGAAGTGGTGTCGATGGTGTCAGTGACTTCAGTCACTGCCGGAACAGTGCTCGGAACGAGGTTCTCGAAGTTGCCGCCGGTTGCACTGTTGATGGTGACTTCAACCTTGCCCGCATCTTTGTAGACGTCATCGGCTGGCGCTGGAACGGTTACGGTGCCAGTAGTTTTGCCGGCGTCGATGGTGATCACGGCGCCGTTGCTCAGGGTCACGGTGACCGGCGAGCCGGCAGCGTTGGTCAACGTCGCGGTGTAAACGATCGAACCGCCCTCAGCCACGGTACCGGTCGCGCTCAGCGACAGGTTGGTGGTGTCGACAGTGTCGGTCACGATGGTGCTGACCGGGGTTTTGTCGGCAACCAGATTCTCGTAGTTGCCGCCACTCACGTCGGTGATGGCGTTAGTCAACGGCGCATGACCGTTCAACGCATCGTTTGGCGCGGTGGTGGTCACGGTGCCGGTGGTTTTGCCGACTTCGATGGTGATGTTCTGACCGTTGGCCAGGGTCACCACGACTGGCGAACCGGTCACGGGTGCACCGACAGTCGCGGTGTAAGTGACGGTGCCACCTTCAGCAGCCGACTCGGTTGCGGTCAGTTTCACCGACGTGGTGTCGATGGTGTCAGTGACTTCAGTCACTGCCGGAACAGTGCTCGGAACGAGGTTCTCGAAGTTACCACCCGCAGCATCCTTGATCGTGACTTCGACCTTGCCGGCGTCTTTGTAGACGTCATCGGCAGGTGCTGGAACAGTCACGGTGCCGGTGGTTTTGCCCGCTTCGATGGTAATCACCGAACCGTTGGACAGGGTCACGGTAACGGGCGAGCCAGCAGCGTTGGTCAGAGTCGCGGTGTAGGTAATCGAACCACCCTCGGCGACCGAGTTGGTGGCGCTGAGCGACAGGTTCGTCGTGTCCACGGTGTCAGTGACGGTGGTGCTGACCGGGGTTTTGTCAGCGACCAGATTTTCGTAGTTGCCGCCGCTGACGCCGGTGATCGAGTTGGTCAGCGGTTCGTGACCCGTCAGCGCGTCGTTTTGCGCGGTGGTGGTGACGGTGCCGGTGGTCTTGCCGACTTCGATGGTGATGTTCTGACCATTGGCCAGAGTTACCACGACTGGCGAACCGGTCACTGGTGCACCAACGGTAGCGGTGTAGGTGACCGTGCCACCCTCAGCAGCGGACTCGGTCGCGGTCAGTTTCACCGACGTTGTGTCGATAGTGTCGGTGACTTCGGTCACGGCTGGAACGGTGCTCGGCACCAGGTTCTCGAAGTTGCCGCCGGTTGCACCGTTGATGGTGACTTCAACCCTGTCGGCGTCCTTGTAGACGTCATCGGCAGGCGCCGGAACGGTCACGGTGCCGGTGGTTTTACCAGCTTCGATGGTGATGACGGAGCCGTTGCTCAGGGTCACGGTCACCGGGGTGCCGGCAGGGTTGGTCAGGGTTGCGGTGTAAACGATCGAACCACCTTCGGCCACGGTACCGGTGGCGCTCAGGGTCAGGTTGGTGGTGTCGACGGTATCGGTGACGGTGGTCGAAACCGGAGTTTTGTCCGCCACCAGATTTTCGTAGTTGCCGCCCGTTACGCCGGTGATCGAGTTGGTCAGCGGTTCGTGACCGTTCAGAGCGTCGTTCGGTGCGGTGGTGGTGACGGTACCGGTGGTCTTGCCGACTTCAATGGTGATGGTCTGGCCGTTCGTCAGGGTCACAACAACCGGCGAGCCGGTGACCGGTGCGCCGACGGTGGCGGTGTAAGTGACAGTCCCGCCTTCAGCTACCGAAGTGTCGGCGGTGAGTTTGACCGTCGACGTATCGATGGTATCGGTGACTTCGGTCACGGCTGGAACGGTGCTCGGCACCAGGTTCTCGAAATTGCCGCCTGCGGCGTCTTTGATCGTGACTTCAACCTTGCCAGCGTCTTTGTAAACGTCATCGGCTGGTGCTGGAACGGTCACGGTGCCGGTCGTTTTACCGGCTTCAATAGTGATCACCGAACCGTTGCTCAGGGTCACGGTGACTGGTGTGCCCGCTGGATTGGTCAAGGTCGCGGTGTAGACGATCGAACCACCTTCAGCGACGGAACCGGTGGCGCTCAACGTCAGGTTGGTGGTGTCGACGGTGTCGGTGACGATGGTGCTGACAGGGGTTTTGTCTGCCACCAGGTTTTCGTAGTTGCCGCCCGTTACGCCGGTAATCGAGTTGCTCAGCGGCTCGTGACCGTTCAACGCATCGTTCGGTGCGGTGGTGGTCACGGTGCCAGTGGTTTTGCCCACTTCGATGGTGATCGTCTGACCGTTGGCCAGGGTTACAACAACCGGTGAGCCGGTGACCGGTGCGCCGACGGTGGCGGTGTAAGTGACAGTCCCGCCTTCAGCTACCGAAGTGTCGGCGGTGAGTTTGACCGTCGACGTATCGATGGTATCGGTGACTTCGGTCACGGCTGGAACGGTGCTCGGCACCAAGTTCTCGAAATTGCCGCCGGTGGTTCCGGTAATGCTGACTTCCACTTTGCCAGCGTCTTTGTAGACGTCATCGGCAGGTGCTGGAACAGTCACGGTGCCAGTGGTTTTACCGGCCTCGATGGTGATGACCGAGCCATTGCTCAAGGTCACGGTCACCGGAGTGCCCGCCGGATTGGTCAGGGTCGCGGTGTAGACGATCGAACCGCCCTCGGCCACGGTGCCGGTCGCAGTCAGCGACAGGTTCGTCGTGTCCACGGTGTCAGTGACGGTGGTGCTGACCGGGGTTTTGTCAGCGACCAGATTTTCGTAGTTGCCGCCGCTGACGCCGGTGATCGAGTTGGTCAGCGGTTCGTGACCCGTCAGCGCATCGTTTGGTGCGGTGCTGGTCACGGTGCCAGTGGTTTTGCCCACTTCGATGGTGATGGACTGACCGTTGGCCAGAGTCACGATAACCGGCGAACCGGTCACGGGTGCACCAACCGTAGCGGTGTAAGTCACCGTGCCGCCCTCGGCGACCGAGGTATCGGCGGTAAGTTTGACGGTCGAGGTGTCGATGGTGTCGGTCACTTCGGTGACAGCCGGCACGGTGCTCGGAACGAGGTTCTCGAAATTGCCACCGCTGGTTCCGGTAATGCTGACTTCAACCTTGCCGGCATCTTTGTAAACGTCGTCGGCAGGCGCTGGAACGGTCACGGTACCGGTGGTCTTACCGGCTTCGATGGTGATGACGGAGCCGTTGCTCAACGTCACAGTCACCGGGGTGCCGGCCGGGTTCGTCAGGGTCGCGGTGTAGACGATCGAACCGCCTTCAGCGACGGAGCCAGTGGCACTCAGCGACAGGTTGGTGGTGTCGACGGTGTCGGTGACGGTGGTCGAAACCGGAGTTTTGTCCGCCACCAGATTTTCGTAGTTGCCGCCAGTCACGCCAGTGATCGAGTTGCTCAGCGGTGCCTGGCCGTTCAACGCATCGTTCGGCGCGGTGGTGGTCACGGTGCCGGTGGTCTTGCCGACTTCGATGGTGATGGACTGACCGTTGGCCAGAGTCACGACAACCGGCGAGCCAGTCACAGGCGCACCAACGGTCGCGGTGTAAGTGACGGTGCCACCCTCGGCGACCGAGGTGTCAGCGGACAGTTTGACCGTCGAAGTATCGATGGTGTCGGTCACTTCGGTGACCGCAGGGACAGTGCTTGGCACCAGATTTTCGAAGTTGCCGCCGGTTGCACCGTTGATGGTGACTTCGACTTTGCCGGCGTCTTTGTATACGTCATCCACAGGCGCCGGAACCGTCACGGTGCCGGTGGTTTTACCGGCTTCGATGGTGATCACGGCGCCGTTGCTCAGGGTCACGGTGACCGGCGAGCCGGCAGCATTGGTCAACGTCGCGGTGTAAACGATCGAACCGCCTTCGGCCACGGTGCCAGTGGCACTCAGCGACAGGTTGGTGGTGTCGACGGTGTCGGTAACGGTGGTCGAAACCGGGGTTTTGTCGGCGACGAGGTTCTCGTAGTTACCGCCACTGACGTTGGTGATGGCGTTGGTCAGCGGCGGGTTGCCGGTCAGCGCATCGTTCGGTGCGGTGGTAGTCACGGTGCCGGTGGTCTTGCCGACTTCGATGGTGATGGTCTGGCCGTTCGCCAGGGTCACGGTCACTGGCGAACCGGTGACCGGCGCGCCTACGGTGGCAGTGTAAGTGACGGTGCCGCCCTCAGCGACCGAGGTATCGGCGGTCAGTTTGACCGTCGAAGTGTCGATGGTGTCGGTGACTTCGGTGACGGCTGGAACGGTACTTGGTACCAGGTTCTCGAAATTGCCACCGCTGGTGCCGGTGATGCTGACTTCGACTTTGCCGGCGTCTTTGTAGACGTCATCCGCAGGCGCGGGAACGGTCACGGTACCGGTGGTCTTGCCAGCTTCGATGGTGATGACGGAGCCGTTGCTCAACGTCACGGTCACCGGGGTACCGGCCGGATTGGTCAGGGTTGCGGTGTAAACGATCGAACCGCCTTCGGCCACGGTGCCAGTGGCACTCAGCGACAGGTTGGTGGTGTCGATGGAGTCAGTGACGGTGGTGGTCGCTGGCGTCGTGTTTGGCACCAGGTTCTCGAAGTTGCCGCCGGTAGCACCGGTAATCGTGGTGCTGACGGTGCCGCCGTTGTTGTAGACGTCGTTCGGCGGTGTCGGCACGTTGACGGTGCCCGTGGTCTTGCCGGCTTCGATGGTGATGGTCGAGCCGTTGGACAGCGTCACGGTAACCGGCGTCTGCGCCGGGTTGGTCAGGGTCGCGGTGTAGGTGATCTGGCCACCTTCAACCACGCTGCCGGTAGCGGTCAGGGTCAGGCCGGTGGTGTCGCGCGAATCGACGATGTTCGTCACGGCTGGCGACGTGTTCGGCACCAGATTCTCGAAGTTGCCGCCGGTGGCACCGGTAATGGTGGTAGTGACGGTGCTGCCGTTGTTATAGACGTCATTCGGCGCGGTTGGCACGTTGACAGTGCCCGTGGTCTGGCCGGCTTCGATGGTGATGGTCGAGCCGTTAGACAGGGTGACGGTGACAGGCGTCTGTGCCGGGTTGGTCAGGGTCGCGGTGTAGGTGATCTGGCCGCCTTCAGTCACGCTGCTGCCAGCGGTCAGGGTGACGGTGGTGGTGTCGATGGTGTCGGTGACCTGGGTCGTGGCCGGAGTGGTCGGCGGGGTCACGGTGATGCCGTTGCCGCCGGTGGTACCGGTGACGGTCACGTCGATCTGGGTCGGGTCGTTATAAACGGTGTCGTTCGGCGCCAGCGGCACGTTGACGGTGCCGGTGGTGGAGCCGGCTGGAATCACGATCACCGAGCCGTTGGACAGGGTGATGGTCAGGTCGGTCAGCGGCGCCTGGGTCAGGGTCGCGGTGTACACCAGCACGCCGCCGGCTTCGGTGATGGTCGGCGTGGCGCTGAGGCTCAGGGTCGACTCACGCAGAGCGTTGGTGGTGGTGTCGGTGGTCTGGCCACCGGTGATGTTCTGCGCCGCTTGCGCACCGGAATTGATGCCTGCGGTCGGGAAGCCGATGGTCGGGTCGACGCGGCCAGCAGTGGCGTCGAGCATCACGAAGCTGTGGCCGCCGCCTGCCGCGCCGCCAGTCCCCGCCGCGGTCGCGCCGGCAGCGGTGGCTTCAAGAGCAGTGGTCGGGTCGGCACCGGCGGCGATGGCCTGCTGCAACTCGGCTACAGAAGGTGCGGCCTGCGCGGTGGCTTCGGCCAGGTCCGTGCTGGAGTCGGGCGCGTTGGCGCTCCACTGCGTTTCGCGACCCAGGTCCAGGGTGCGGCCATCCGCCAGTTCCAGCGATACAGCGCCGGAGAGGCCAGTATCGATCTGGTCGCCGACGAACAGGCGATCGCCTTCAACGAGCACGCGGCGTACACCCTCGGGGGATACCACGAATACCTGACCGACAATGCTTTTGACGATGGCAACAACACTGCTCATTGAAGACTCTCCGGGTGTTACGTTCAGTTGACTTCCATTGCCTGATGGCTTCGGCGCCGATTCAGTCTGGACGTACTTTTAAAATTTGCGAATCAAGATTGACGCTTCTTTTCGTCAATATTTTGGCTAGATTCTTTCGCTATTAACTTTATGCCAAACTATTGACCTTCTGGGTGCCATCCTAAACAATCGCCCCACTAATGTCACATTGATATTTCCGCGGCGACCTGTCCCTCAGCGTGTGATCCAGTTCCTATTTTGAACTTTCCGACATACGGTCATTCCGGTTGCCAATCATCCGACGCAGCAGCACGTTTTGCTGTGATTCAAGACAAGAAGTCCTGGGAAATCTTTACCATGCGTTTGCACTTGTTCAAGGCTCTACCCTTCGCTCTGGCCGCCTCTTTCGCCCATGCACAATCCTTACCGGAAGCCATGCAACAGGCGCTGGATGTCCATCCGGAAATCCAGGCAGGGGTCAACAGTCGTCTGGCCGCGGATTATCAGTTAAAGGCTGCGAAAGGTGGATACCTGCCCAAGGTCGACCTGCTGGGTGGTTATGGCCGTGAGGGCACCGACAGCGTGACCACGCGCGCCAACGGTGGCGGCAACCACTGGGAGACGCTGAACCGCAGTGAGTCAAGTTTACGTCTCTCGCAAATGGTCTTTGACGGTTTTGCGACGTCGAGCGAAGTCGGGCGTCAACAAGCCACCGTCAACTCCCGCGCCTACTCCCTGCTGGGGACTTCCGAGCGCACCGCGCTGACCGTCGCCCAGGTGTACCTGGACGTGTTGACCCGCCGCGAATTCGTGCGTCTGGCCGAAGAAAACCTCAAGAGCCATCAGCGCATCTACGACCAGATTCAGCTGCGCACCCAGCGCGGCGTCGGCAGTGGTGCCGACCTCGATCAGGCCGAAGCGCGGATGGCACAGGCGCGTAATAACCTGATCACCGAGCAAACCAACCTCGCTGACTCCGAGACCAACTTCCTCAGTGCCGTCGGCCAGATGCCTGACCAGTTGGAGCGTCCGGCGCCGTTCATGGCGATGATGCCGGCCAACCTCAATGAAGCGCGGCAGCAGATGCTGGAAAACAGCCCGATCCTGCGCTCGGCCGAGTCCGATATCGCTGCTGCCGAGAAGCAGTACGAAACCGCCAAGTCGACCTTCTACCCACGTTTCGACGCCGAGCTGGGTCGCACCGCCGACAACGATCTCGACGGTCAGAACGGCCATAACAACGAGTGGCAGGCCATGCTGCGCATGCGCTTCAACCTGTACTCCGGTGGCAGCAACAAGGCCGATCTGGAATCCAAGTCGTACCTGTCGAACCAGGCGCTGGACATCCGCAACAACGCCCTGCGTCAGTTGAACGAAGAACTGGGCCTGGCCTGGAACGCCCTGAACAACGCCAATGCGCAGGTGCCGATCGCTCAGCAGTACGTTGATCACAGCACCGCCGTGCGTACCGCTTACCAGCGTCAATTCAGCCTCGGCGAGCGCACCCTGCTCGATTTGCTCGACAGCGAAAACGAGTTGTTCACCGCTTCGCGCCGTTTGGCCGAGATCAAGAACATTCAGTTATTTACTCAGTATCGAATCAAGGCGACCATGGGCGAGTTGCTCAAGAGCCAGGGAGTGGTCGCACCGTTGGCATCCGTCGTGCAGAACGATGTGAAGCCGAAGGTCCAACTGCCGGGTATGAATTGAGCAGAACCTTCATTGTTCAATTGTTAGCCAAGAGTGCCGAGCGTGGAATCAGAAGTCAGTCGAGTTCAACTCATTCATGATCCGCGCGCGATGCACGACGATCCGTTGCTGGATGGTCTGCTCGCTCTGTGCATGCTGCACCAGAAACCCGCCAGTGCGGCGATGCTCACCACCGGTCTGCCGCTGCCCAAGCAGCGCCTGAGTATCGAGTTGCTGCCCCGCGCAGCGGCTCGCGCCGGGCTGCAGGGTCGGGTGCTGCAACGCAAGCTGGAAGAGATTCCGGCGATTGCCATGCCGGCGCTGTTGCTGCTCAAGGATGGCCGCAGCGCCGTCCTGCTCGGCTGGCAAGGTGACAACGAAGCCCGGGTGCTGCTCAGCGAAAGCGACGGCGGCGAATCGGTGGTCAGCCGCGAACTGCTGGCCGACGACTACACCGGCAAAGTGTTCTTCGCCCAGCCGCAGCACAAATTCGACGTCAACCACGGCACGCTGATCCCGCGTGCGCGCTCGTGGTTCCGCGACACCCTCAAGCGTTCACGCTGGCTGTATGCCGATGCGATCGCCGCCAGTTTCCTGATCAACATCATCGCCATGGCCGCGCCGCTGTTCGTGATGAACGTCTACGACCGTGTGGTGCCGAACCAGGCCGAGGCGACTCTGTGGGTGCTGGCGCTGGGCATCACCGGTGCCTACATTTTCGATCTGATTCTCAAGAGCCTGCGCAGTCTGTGCCTGGATCTGGCCGGCAAGAAAACCGACCTGATCATCTCCGCGACGCTGTTCGAACGCATCGTCGGCATGGCCATGAAGTACCGCCCGGCGCGGGTCGGCAGTTTCGCGCAGAACATCCATGAGTTTCAGAGCCTGCGTGACTTTCTCGCCTCGCTGACCCTGACCAGCCTGATCGACCTGCCGTTCACCATTCTGATTTTCATCGTCATCGCCATTCTCGGCGGGCATCTGGTGTGGATTCCGGTGCTGGCGTTCCCGATTGCCTTGTTGATCGGTTACGCGCTGCAGAAACCGCTGGTCGCGACCATGGAGCGCACCATGGCCCTCGGCGCCGAGCGGCAGTCGAGCCTGATCGAAACCCTCGCCGGCCTCGACGCGGTCAAGGTCAACAACGCCGAAAGCGAACGCCAATACCAGTGGGAGCAGACCATCGGCACCCTCAGCCGCCTCGAGCTGCGGGTGAAAATGCTCTCCGGTCTGGCGATGAACATCACTCTGCTGATCCAGCAACTGGCCGGGGTGATCATGATCGTCTTCGGCGTGTACCAGATCATCGCCGGCAACCTGAGCATGGGCGGTCTGATTGCCTGCTACATGCTCAGCGGCCGCGCGCTCAGCCCGCTGGCCTCGTTGTCCGGTCTGTTGACCCGCTACCAGCAGGCGCGGGTGACCATGACCTCGGTCGATCAGATGATGGAGCTGCCGCAGGAGCGCAATTTCGAAGAGCGTCCGCTGAGCCGCAAGGTATTGCAGGGCGCGATCGAGTGCCGTCAGCTGAACTTCACCTACCCGGAACAACAGAACCCGGCGCTGAAGAACATCAACCTGGTGATCCGTCCCGGCGAGAAGATCGGCATCATCGGCCGCAGCGGTTCGGGCAAGAGTTCGCTGGCGAAACTGCTGGTCGGCCTGTACCAACCGGATGACGGCGCTCTGCTGGTAGATGGCGTCGACATCCGCCAGATCGACGTCAGCGAACTGCGCTACAACATCGGCTACGTGCCGCAGGATATCCAGCTGCTGGCCGGTACCCTGCGCGACAATCTGGTCTCCGGAGCGCGTTATGTCGAAGACGAGCTGGTACTGCAAGCCGCAGAACTCGCGGGCGTGCACGAATTCGCCCGTCTGCACCCGCAAGGCTATGAACTGCAAGTCGGCGAGCGCGGGCAGAACCTGTCCGGCGGCCAGCGGCAGAACGTTGCGCTGGCGCGGGCGTTGCTGCTCAACCCGCCGATCCTGCTGCTCGACGAACCGACCAGCGCCATGGACAACACCGGCGAAGAACGCCTCAAGCAACGCCTGGCTGCCGTCGTTGAAAACAAGACCGTGGTACTGGTGACGCACCGGGCCTCGCTGCTGTCGCTGGTCGACCGCCTGCTGGTGGTCGACCGTGGACAGATTCTCGCCGATGGCCCGAAAGCCGCCGTGATGGAAGCGTTGAAGAAGGGGCAGATCAGTGTTGCTTAAGT
Organism: Pseudomonas sp. AO-1; assembly: GCF_019775695.1. Classification (NCBI taxonomy): domain Bacteria; kingdom Pseudomonadati; phylum Pseudomonadota; class Gammaproteobacteria; order Pseudomonadales; family Pseudomonadaceae; genus Pseudomonas; species Pseudomonas sp. AO-1. The sequence goes on along the minus strand of NZ_CP079947.1, from coordinate 6,550,538 downwards.
CGGGTGTCAAAGAGTCGATCCGTCGCTACTTCAAGGGTTCTGCCTCGCTGCAGGGCCAGCCGCTGCCGGAGGTCAACAAGGCGCTGATCGAGGACGCCCCGCGCGTCGTGCGCCTGACCATCTGGGCAATCATCGGCTTCTTCCTGTTCCTGCTGCTGTGGGCCAACTTCGCCGTGATCGACGAAGTGACCAAGGGCGACGGCAAGGCGATTCCGTCGTCGAAGATCCAGAAAATCCAGAACCTGGAGGGCGGGATCGTTTCGGAAATGTTCGTCAAGGAAGGCCAGATCGTCGAGGCCGGCGCACCGCTGATTCGCCTGGACGATACGCGATTTGCGTCCAACGTCGGTGAAACCGAAGCTGATCGCCTGTCGATGCTGTTGCGTGTCGAACGCCTGAGCGCCGAGGTCGATGACCGTCCGCTGAACTTCCCGGAGGACGTGCTCAAAGCCGTGCCGGGTCAGGCGAAAAGCGAAGAGTCGTTGTACATCAGCCGTCGTCAGCAATTGCATGACGAAATCGGTGGCCTGCAGGAACAACTGATTCAGCGTCAGCAAGAACTGCGCGAATTCAGTTCCAAGCAAGCGCAATATCGTCAGCAACTGGGCCTGCAGCGCCAGGAAATCAACATGTCCGAACCACTGGTGGCACAGGGTGCCGTATCGCCGGTGGAAGTGCTGCGCCTCAAGCGTGCCGAAGTCGAAACCCGTGGTCAGCTCGACGCCACCACGCTGGCCATCCCGCGCGCCGAATCGGCGATCAAGGAAGTACAACGCAAGATCGACGAGACGCGCGGCAAATTCCGCAGCGAAGCGCTGACTCAGCTCAACGAAGCCCGCACCGACCTGAACAAGGCCCAGGCCACCGGCAAAGCGCTGGAAGACCGGGTCAGCCGGACGCTGGTCACCTCGCCGGTGCGCGGCATCGTCAACAAGTTGCTGGTCAACACCATTGGCGGCGTGATCCAGCCGGGCAGCGACATGGTGGAAATCGTGCCGCTGGACGACACCTTGCTGGTCGAAGCCAAGATCCGCCCGCAGGACATTGCCTTCCTGCATCCGGGGCAGGAAGCGATCGTCAAATTCACCGCGTACGACTACACCATTTATGGCGGGCTGAAAGCCAAACTGGAGCAGATCGGTGCCGACACCATCACCGACGAAGACAAGAAAACCACCTACTACATGATCAAGGTGCGCACCGAGCGCAGCCACTTGGGCACCGATGACAAGCCGCTGCTGATCATTCCGGGGATGGTCGCGTCGGTGGATATCATCACCGGCAAGAAGTCGGTGCTGAGCTATCTGCTCAAGCCGATCATCCGGGCGCGGGCCGAGGCGTTGCACGAGCGTTAATTCTCTAGTGGTCATTACCGCCTCATCGCTGGCAAGCCAGCTCCCACAGAGTTTTCGGCTGGAACACGATTGTGTGCTCGACATCGGAAACTGTGGCAGCTGGCTTGCCAGCGAAGGCGCCAGTGAAGTTGCCCCATTACGCCTAGAAGTGACGCAAATCGTCACTCACCATCCCGTCCATTCCTCACCAACCGCCATATCGTTATTCATTAACGGTATTTAATTTCCAATTCTTATAGCTTTAAAGTCACCCACCTGCGTACCTGCCGACCAATCGGCGCGCCGCACGACCTGAACCGACACGCAATCCAGCGTGAGTGTCTGATCGACGTGCGCGCCTGTGAGCGCGCCGTGCGTGGGAGATTGAAAGATGTCCGCAGCTACTGCCACCCCAAGCGCCGCGACTGCCGCGCCGCAAAGCTTTGAAATCCGTCCGTTCAGCGGTGCCGTCGGTGCCGAGATCATCGGCCTGGACCTGACCCGGCCGGTCAACGATCAGGACTTCGCGCGCATTCATCGCGCGCATCTGGATCACCATGTCGTGGTGTTCCGCGACCAGCGCATCACCCCGCAACAGCAGATCGATTTCAGCCGCCGCTTCGGCGTGCTGCAGATCCACGTGCTCAAGCAGTTCCTGCTGGCCAATCACCCGGAAATCCTCATCGTTTCCAACATCGTCGAGAACGGCCAGAACATCGGTCTGGGCGACGCCGGCAAGTTCTGGCACTCCGACCTTTCCTATAAAGAGCTGCCGAGCCTCGGTTCGATGCTACATGCCCAAGAGTTGCCGTCCGAGGGCGGCGACACGTTATTCGCCGACATGCACAAAGCCTGGGACAGCCTGCCCGAGGCGCTGCGCAAAGCCGTGGAAGGCCGCTCTGCCGCGCATTCCTACACCGCGCGCTACAGCGAAACCAAATTCGAGGGCAACTGGCGCCCGACCCTGACCCCGGAGCAACTGGCGCAGGTCGCCGAAGTGGTGCACCCGATCGTTCGCACTCACCCGGAAAACGGCCGCAAGGCGTTGTTCGTCAGCGAGGGCTTCACCACCCGCATCGTCGGCCTGCCGGAAGACGAGAGCAAACAACTGCTGGCCGAGCTCTACGCCCACAGCGTGCTGCCGCAAAACATCTACCGCCATCAGTGGCAGCCCCACGACATGGTGTTCTGGGACAACCGTTCGCTGATCCACCTTGCCGCCGGCTGCCCCGCGCACCTGCGCCGCAAGCTGTATCGCACGACCATCCAGGGCGACGCGCCTTTCTGATTTGCCGGAGATTCGATCATGTCCAAACGTCTTCCATTTGCACCGCTGGCGGCGGCCATCGGCCTGGGTTTCAGCCTGCTTGCCGGTAGCCTGGTGGCGCCAACCGTGGCCCACGCCGAAGGTGAAATCCGCATCGCCGAACAGTTCGGGATTGTCTATTTATTGCTCAACGTGGTGCGCGATCAGGGCCTGATCGAGAAGTACGGCAAGCAGCAAGGCCTCGACATCAAGGTCGACTGGACGCAGCTTTCGGGCGGCGCGGCGGTCAACGATGCGCTGTTGTCGGGTTCTATCGACATTGCCGGCGCCGGCGTCGGCCCGCTGCTGACCATCTGGGATCGCACCCACGGCAAGCAGAACGTCAAGGCCGTCGCCTCGCTCGGCAACTTCCCGTACTACCTGGTCAGCAACAATCCCAAGGTCAAAACCATTGCCGACTTCACCGAGAAGGACCGCATTGCGGTGCCGGCGGTGGGCGTGTCGGTGCAGTCGCGCTTCCTGCAATTCGCCGCGGCCAAACAATGGGGAGACAAGGAATTCAATCGCCTCGACAAGTACACCATCGCCGTGCCGCACCCGGATGCGACCGCTGCGCTGATTGCCGGCGGCACCGAGCTGACCGGGCATTTCTCCAACCCGCCGTTCCAGGATCAGGCGCTGCAGAATCCCAGCGTGCACGTGGTGCTCAACTCCTACGACATCCTCGGCCCGAACTCGCCGACGGTGCTGTTTGCCACCGAGAAATTCCGCAACGACAACCCGAAAACCTACAAAGCTTTCGTCGAGGCGCTGAGCGAAGCCGCGCAATTTGCGCAGAACGATAAGGGCGCGGCGGCGGACACCTACATCCGCGTGACCAAGGCCAAGATCGACCGCGCCGAGCTGCTGAAAATCATCGACAACCCGCAATTCGAATTCAGCGTCACGCCGAAAAATACCTATCCGCTGGCCGAATTCCTCTACCGCGTCGGCGCGATCAAGAACAAACCGGAGTCGTGGAAGGACTACTTCTTCCAGGACGCCAAACCGCTGCAAGGGAGCTGATCGAGATGAACGCCCCTTTGCAAGGCCACGCGGCCAGCAACCCGGTCGCCAGCACGCAAGCGCTGCTGGCGGTGGATAACGTCAGCCTCGAATACCGCACTCCGCAACGGGTGGTGCAGGCCACCCATCAGGTCAGCTTCGAAATCGATCCGGCGGACCGCTTTGTACTGCTCGGCCCGTCCGGCTGCGGCAAGTCGACTTTGCTCAAGGCCGCTGCTGGGTTCATCGCACCGAGCGAAGGCGAGATTCGCCTGCAAGGTCAGCGGGTCGAGGGACCCGGTCCGGACCGGATCGTAGTGTTCCAGGAGTTCGATCAACTGCCACCGTGGAAAACCGTGAAACAGAACGTGATGTTTCCGCTGCTGGCCTCACGAACCCTGAACAAAAAAGACGCTGAACAACGCGCGCTGCACTATCTGGAAAAAGTCGGACTGGCGGCGTTTGCCGACGCCTATCCTCACACCTTGTCCGGCGGCATGAAGGCGCGGGTGGCGATTGCCCGGGCGCTGGCGATGCAGCCGAAAATCCTTCTGATGGACGAGCCATTCGCCGCGCTGGATGCGCTGACCCGGCGCAAGATGCAGGAAGAATTGCTGCTGCTCTGGGAAGAGGTGCGCTTCACCTTGCTGTTCGTCACCCACTCGATTGAAGAGGCGCTGGTGGTCGGCAATCGCATCTTGCTGCTGTCGCCACATCCGGGGCGGGTACGCGCTGAAGTGCACAGCCATCAATACGATCTGCAAAGCCTCGGCGGCGTGGCATTTCAGGAATCGGCACGGCGCATTCACCGCTTGCTGTTCAATGAAGGCCAGTCGCCGGAGACCGAGCGTGACCATGACTTCAACGACATTCGTATCGCTTATTGAGCGTTCTGGAGGATTGCCCGATGAGCCAACCATCGTCTGTACGACAAGAGTTTGAAACCGTCCTTGAACCATTGACCAGCGTGCCGCTTGAGCGCGAATTGCCGTTGGCGCAACGCCTGTGGCAACAGGGCTGGTTGCGTAAGAGTGTGATCCTGATTCTGCTGGCGATCCTCTGGGAAGTGATCGCCCGGGTGCAGAACAACGACCTGTTGCTGCCGAGCTTTCTGCAGACCGGCCATGCGCTGTACGACGGCCTGCTCAGCGGCGAGCTGCTGGGCAAGGTGTGGATATCGCTGGTGGTGCTGATCAAGGGTTACCTGATCGGCATCGTCCTGGCATTCGCCCTGACCACGCTGGCGGTGTCGACCCAGTTCGGTCGCGACCTGCTGAGCACCCTGACCTCGATGTTTAACCCGCTGCCGGCGATTGCCTTGCTGCCGCTGGCGTTGCTCTGGTTCGGTCTGGGGCAGAACAGCCTGATTTTCGTGTTGGTGCATTCGGTGCTGTGGGCGCTGGCGTTGAACACCTACGCAGGCTTTCTCGGCGTCTCGGAAACCCTGCGCATGGCCGGGCGTAACTACGGGCTGAAGGGCATGCGTTTTGTGCTGTTTATCCTGATCCCGGCAGCGCTGCCGTCGATCCTCGCCGGGTTGAAAATCGGCTGGGCGTTTGCCTGGCGCACGCTGATCGCCGCCGAGCTGGTGTTCGGCGCCACCAGCGGCAAGGGCGGGTTAGGCTGGTACATCTTCCAGAACCGCAATGAGCTGTACACCGACAAGGTGTTTGCCGGATTGGCGGTGGTGATCCTGATCGGGTTGCTGGTGGAGAATCTGGTGTTCGACACGCTGGAGCGGGTCACTGTAAAACGCTGGGGCATGCAGCGCTGATGTGTATTGACTGAGCTGGCCCTATCGCTGGCAAGCCAGCTCCCACAGGAGTTTCGCCGGCCATAGACTTTGTGGAAGCTCACAATCCTTGTGGGAGCTGGCTTGCCAGCGATGGCGTCCTTGCAACCACCACCAGACTTGAGGGATGTTTGCTAGCATTGCACCCGGATCAATCCAGATCAGCCACGAGTGCTCTGCATGCAACTCCCGGACATGAATCTCCTGGTCGCCCTCGACGCCCTGCTCGACGAGGGCAGTGTGGTTGGCGCCGCGCGGCGGATGAACCTCAGCCCTGCCGCCATGAGCCGCACCCTGACGCGTATTCGCGAAGCCATTGGCGATCCGATCCTGGTGCGCGCCGGTCGTGGCCTGGTACCCACCCCCAAAGCCCTCGAATTGCGCGAGCAGGTGCGCGATGTGGTCGAGCAGGCGGCGCTGCTGTTTCGCTCCGCCGACAGCGTGGATTTGGGTACCTTGCGGCGGCGTTTCAGCATCCGCGCCAACGACTTTTTCATCGGCGTATATGGCGGCAAGCTGTTCGACACCCTCGACCAGCAGGCGCCGCACTGCGAATTGCGCTTCGTCCCCGAAGGCGATGGCGACGACGAAGCGCTGCGTGAAGGACGGATTGATCTGAGTGTCAGCAACACCCGTCCGGTGACCCCGGAAGTCAAAGTGCAGAACCTGTTCTCCACGCATTTTGTCGGTCTGGTGCGTGAGGATCATCCACTGCTCGACGGCGAAATCACCGCCGAGCGCTATGCCGGTTATTCGCATATCAGCATGTCGCGTCGTGGCATTGCTCGCGGCCCCATCGACACTGCGTTGAACGCCTTGGGCCTGGAGCGGCGGGTGGCGGTGATTGCACCAAGCTTCCACGCGGCGATGTTTGCCTTGCCCGATTCCGACCTGATCCTGCCGGTGCCCAAGGAAGCGTTGCTCAGCGTGCGCCGACTGGGCCTGAAGCTGCGCTCGTTCAATCTGCCGATCCCGTTGCCGACGCTGATGCTGACCCAGGCCTGGCACCCGCGCTTCGACAAGGACCCGGCACACCGCTGGCTGCGCGAAACGCTCAAGGCGTGTTGCGACGAAACCTGGCTGGCCGCGCAGCCCTGAAGGGCCAAAAGATCGCAGCCTTCGGCAGCTCCTACAGGGAAGCGCAGTCCGTAGGAGCTGCCGAAGGCTGCGATCTTTTACTTTAAACTATTGTGTCTGACGCACTTATAACCTGCCGATAAGTCAATTTTCGTCAGCACTAAGCCTTACTAAAATGCTCCGGTATTTTTCCCTCCGGAGTGTGTATTCATGACATCCCTGACCGTCCCGGCGCCCGTCGCTGCGGCCAGTCCGGCGACGGCGGCCACGCCACCGGTGTTTGGCGCGCGGATCATCACCGGCCTGGTCGGCGTGCTGCTGGCGGTGCTGGTCTCGGGCCTCAACGAGATGGTGACCAAAGTCGCGTTGGCCGACATCCGTGGTGCGCTGAACATCGGTTACGACGAAGGCACCTGGCTGGTGTCCTGCTACGCCGCGACTTCGGTGGCGGCGATGGCGTTTGCGCCGTGGTGCTCGGTGACGTTTTCCCTGCGCCGCTTCACCCTCTGCGCGATCAGCCTGTTCACGCTGCTCGGCGTGCTGTGCCCGTTCGCCCCGAACTACGAAAGCCTGTTGCTGATGCGCACCTTGCAAGGGCTGGCCGGCGGCGCGTTGCCGCCGATGCTGATGACCGTCGCCCTGCGCTTTCTGCCGGCCAATTTCAAACTTTATGGCCTGGCCGGCTATGCGCTGACGGCGACGTTCGGCCCGGGTCTTGGCACGCCGCTGGCCGGGTTGTGGAGCGAATACGTCGGCTGGCAATGGACGTTCTGGCAAATCATCGTGCCGTGTCTGATTGCCATGGCGATGGTTGCCTGGGGCATTCCGCAGGATCCGCTGCGCCTGGAACGCCTCAAGACGTTCAACTGGAAAGGCCTGCTGCTGGGTTTTCCGGCGATCTGCATGCTGGTGATCGGCTTGCTGCAAGGCAATCGGCTGGACTGGTTCGAGTCGAACCTGATCTGCGCATTGCTCGGCGCCGGCGCGCTGTTGCTGCTGGCGTTTCTGATCCATGAATGGTCGCAGCCGATTCCGTTTTTCAAGCTGCAGATGCTCGGTATTCGCAACCTGGCGTTCGCACTGATGACCCTGGCCGGGGTGCTGGTGGTATTGCAGGCGGTGGTGCTGATTCCGTCGAGCTATCTCGCGCAGGTGCAGGGTTATCGCCCGGTGCAGACCGCGCCGATCATGCTGATCGCGGCGTTGCCGCAGCTGATCGCGCTGCCGCTGGTGGCGGCTTTGTGCAACCTGCGCTGGGTCGATTGTCGCTGGGTGCTGGGCATCGGTTTGAGCATGCTCACGCTGTCCTGTCTGGGCGGCTCGCTGCTGACTTCAGAGTGGATCCGCGACAATTTCTACGTCCTGCAATGGTTGCAGATTTTCGGTCAGCCGATGTCGGTGCTGCCGCTGTTGATGCTCTCCACCGGCAGCATCCAGCCGCAGGACGGCCCGTTCGCTTCGGCGTGGTTCAACACGGTGAAAGGCCTCGCGGCGGTGATCGCCACCGGCGTCATCGAGGCGCTGACCACCGCGCGCCTGCATTTTCACTCGACCATGTTGATCGACAACCTCGGTAATTCACCGTTGGCCGATCGCAGCGATCCGGGCCTTGCCCATCGCCTGCACGAACAGGCCGTGGTGCTGACGTCCTCTGATCTCTATGTGTGCATGGCCGGCGTCGCGGTGGCGCTGATCCTGCTGATTTTCTGGCTGCCGACGCGGATTTTTCCGCCGCGCGCGCCGACCTGATTGCTTCACAGATACCGAAGGTTTTTATGACGACTCAAGCAAAGCAAAAACTCGCGGTGGCCGTGGCCGCCGCACTGGCGGTCGGCGTGTTGCTGTACCTGGCGGTGCCGGGACTGTTCGGCAAGCGTACTCAGCAAAACACCAACGACGCGTTCGTTTCCGCCGACTACACGTTAGTGGTGCCGCGCGTGGCCGGGTTCATCAAGGAAGTGCTGGTGGAAGACAACCAGCAGGTCAAGGCCGGGCAATTGCTGGCGTTGATCGATGATCGTGATTTACGCGCCGCCGCTGAAGCCGCCGATGCACAGACTCTGGTCGCCCGCGCCCAGTTGCAAAACGCCAGGGCCACGCTGGAGCGGCAGACCTCGGTGATCGCTCAGGCGCAGGCTTCGGTGGTCTCGGCCAAGGCAGAAATGGCCTTCGCCCAGCAAGAGCTCAATCGCTACAACCACCTCGCCGGTGTAGGTGCCGGCACGGTGCAGAACGCGCAACAGGCGCGTACGCGCATCGATCAGGCGAGCGCACGGCTTGATACGGCCAGCGCGAAACTGGCGGCCGAGCGCAAGCAGGTAGAGATTCTCACGGCGCAGCGCGATGCCGCCGAAGGCAATCTGAAGCATGCGCAAGCGGCACTGGAAATTGCCAGTTTCGAGCTGTCGTATACGCGCATCACTGCGCCGCAGGACGGCATGGTCGGCGAGCGTGCGGTGCGCGTCGGCGCCTATGTCACGCCGGGCAGCAAGCTGCTGGCGGTGGTGCCGTTGCAGCAGGCGTATGTGGTTGCCAACTTCCAGGAAACTCAGCTCACCGACGTGCAACCGGGCCAGCAAGTGCAGGTGCACGTCGACAGCCTCGGCGGTGAGGCCTTGAACGGTCGCGTCGAAAGCATCGCCCCGGCCACTGGCGTGACATTCGCCGCGGTGAAACCGGACAACGCCACGGGCAACTTCACCAAAGTCGTGCAGCGGATTCCGGTGAAGATCGTGCTTGAGTCGGGTCAGCCATTGGCCGAGCGTTTGCGGGTGGGCATGTCGGTGGAGGCGAGTATCGACACTCGCCGTTCGGCGTCGGCGGAGCGCGGGGTGACTCAGCGATGATTTTTGTTGAATCGGCTGTCGACATCGCTGGCAAGCCAGCTCCCACAGAGGGTGTGCAGACTGGCCGGGATTCTCACTCCAAACAGAGTTCTCTGTGGGAGCTGGCTTGCCAGCGAAGAGGTCCGTGGCAGCAACTCACCTTAAGTGCCTTGCTTACCCTTGGCCTCAGCGCCTGCACCGTCGGCCCGGACTTCCACAAGCCTGAAGCCCGCCAGATCACCGACTGGGCCAAACCCGCCAAGTCCGCCCCCAGTCAGGCGGTCAGCGAACCGCTGAACGAACGCTGGTGGGAGGTTTTCCACGACCCGCAACTCTCAGCCCTGACCCAGCGGGCGATGAACAGCAACCTCGATCTGCAGCTGGCCGGCAGCCGCTTGCAACAAAGCCGTGCCGCGCGCCAGGTGATCACCGCGGATCGCTACCCGGCCACCGCCGCTACCGGCAGCTACGCGCGCAAACGCAACAGCGGCGAAGGCCTGAATGACCCGTCCGGACACAACGGCGATTCCGCCTTCAACCTGTGGGACGCCGGTTTCTCCGCCTCTTGGGAACTGGATGTCTGGGGCCGCGTGCGCCGCGAGACCGAGGCTGCCGATGCCAACCTCGAAGTCGCCGAAAACGACCGTCGCGGCGTGCTGCTCGCGGTCCTCGCCGACACTGCACAGAACTACATTCAGCTGCGCGGCGTGCAGAATACCCGCGCGGTCACAGAGCAGAACCTCGATGTCGCCCGGCACAGCCTCAAGCTGTCGCAACTGCGCCTGAACGACGGTGTGGCGACCGATCTGGACGTCGCCGAAGCCGCCGCCCAGGTCGCGGCCATCGAATCGCGCCTGCCGGCCCTTGAGCAGCGTCAGTCGCAACTGATCAACGCGATCAGCCTGTTGATGGGCGATGCGCCCCAAGCGCTGGCCAAGGAGTTATCCACAGATGCCGCGGTGCCGCAGTCACCGCTGCAAGTCGCCATCGGCCTGCCGTCACAGCTGGCCGAACGCCGACCGGACATCCGCCAGGCCGAGGCGCGCCTGCACGCCGCCACTGCCAACATCGGCGTGGCCAAAGGCGACTTCTATCCGCGCATCACCCTGTCCGGCAACTTTGGCTCGCAGGCAATGCAGCTCAGTGATTTCGGTTCCTGGGGCTCGCGAGCTTTCGGTATCGGCCCGCAATTCAGCCTGCCGCTGTTCGACGGCGGACGGCTGCGCGGCATGCTGCAACTGCGCGAAGCCCAGCAACAGGAAGCGGCCATCGCCTATCAGCAGACCGTGCTGCGCGCCTGGCATGAAATCGACGACCAGTTGACCGCCTACAACGCCAGCCAGCGCCGCCGCGACAGCCTCGCCGAAGCCGTGCGCCAGAACCAGATCGCCCTGCGCACCGCGCAACAGCAATACGTCGAAGGCGTGGTCGATTTCGTCAACGTCCTCACCGTGCAAGGCGCGTTGCTGGCCACTCAGGAGCAGTGGGTGGAGAGTTCGACGGGTGTGTCGTTGGCGATGGTCGGGTTATACAAGGCGTTGGGTGGGGGATGGGAGTCGGTGTATCCGGTGGGGGAGATGGCGCAGCGCTGAGATTGCGCCTGAGGGAGCAAATTGGCGAATTCGATTGGCCACTATACGGCTATTGCACAGTGGAAGATTCACAGGTTGAAGCGGGTTATGGCTGTTCAGCCTGCGAAATTTTCGATTTTGATTTGCCCGTCGGGAAAGGTCGCGATGATTTCAAGTTCGCCCCCCATTGCCCGGATATAGTTGCGCAGCGTGCTGATGTACATATCGGTACGGCGCTCCATTTTCGAGATGGCCGCTTGGTTGACGTGCAGCATTTCAGCCAGCGTGGCCTGGCTCAAGGCCTTGGCTTGTCGCAGTTCGTTAAGCGGCATTTCCTTGATGTGTTGTTCGTAGATCGAATCGGCAAGCGCCCGTGCTTCGGGTGTCATGCGTGCTTCGAGGTCGGCGAATTTCTTAGCCATTGTTGCAACCCTCTTTGCGCAATGTTTCGAGATGCTCATCATTGATTGCACTGCTATGCGGAAAACGCAGGCCTGGGCCGAATTGCCCAAGCAGTTTGACGCTTGCCGCCACAGAACTCTGCTCGCTCTCAGTCAGTTCTTCCCACCAGTTGCCGAACTCGTCGGTGTATTCGATATCCCAATTCATGGGCACTAATATGAGTGTTATGGAATATTCCATCAAAGTCATATTTTCGATGGGTTGACCATAGCGCTTCGGTCGGATTACAGCAAGCGTAACGGCACAGTGATGGCCTTTCGCTTGACGCTATTCCCCGCTGTCGTAGACTCCGCTCATCCGTCAGGGAGTAGCGGTTATGCAGCGTTTGCGCGGTTGGGTTATCGGATTGACCTTTGTTACGTGTGCAGTTCAGGCGCAAACGCCCGGGCCAGACGATCCGCTGCTGGATAACGCAGCGCCTGCGACAGCCACGGCGAGCAGTGAGGCGCGGGGTGTGTTGCGCGCTCGGGATCAGGCGACGCTGGCCAGTGAGTTGTCCGGGCGGATTGTCGAGTTGCCGTTCAGCGAGGGCGAGTCGTTCAAGAAGGGCGATGTGCTGGCGAAGTTCGATTGCTCGGCGTATCAGGCGCAGCTCAATGCCGCCCAGGCCGCCAGCCGCGGTGCCGGTGAGGAACTGGCGCACAATCGGCAACTGGCGGCGCTCAATTCCGTCGGGCGTTTCGAAGTGGCGCGGGCCGAGGCCAAGGTCAGCGAGACCCAGGCGCAATCTCAGGTTTATCAGGTTCAGGTCAAACGCTGCAGCGTGGTTGCACCGTTCGACGGGCAAGTGGTCGAGCGCAAGGTGCAACGCTACGAAAGTGTGCCGGCCGGCGCGCCACTGCTCGATGTGGTCGACAACCGTACCCTGGAAATTCACCTGCTGGTGCCCTCACGCTGGATGGCCAGACTCAAGCCAGGCCAGACCTTCAGTTTCGTTCCCGATGAGACCGGTCAGCCCATCGACGCCACGGTCAAACGACTCGGTGCGCGGATTGACGAAGGCAGTCAGACCCTGTTGCTGGTCGCCACACTTCCCGAAGCCAAGGGCTTGCTCGCCGGCATGAGCGGCACGGCGCATTTTGCGGAGCTTAAATGAACGCCCCGGTGGCCGGCGGCGCCGAACAGGTGTTTGCGCGGTTTCTGGATCTCGAACGACAGACACGCGCTGCTCGCGATGCCTCGCAACTGGCCTATAGCCTGGTCAACGACGGCCAGGCGCTGTTCGGGTATCGCCATGCGGCATTACTGATCGCTGGCAAGGTACAGGCGGTGACTGGCGTCAGTACGGTCGAGCCGAATGCACCGTTTGTGGCATTCGTCGAGCAGGCGGTGGCGCAGTTGTTCAAGCAGGATGGATTGAAGATTGCGCGGGTCATCACGCCTGAGCGGGTGGGCGAAGCGATTCAGGCTGACTGGCGCAGTCTGTCTGCCGCTCAGGTGTTCTGGCTGCCACTGATCGACCGCGAGGGCGAGGTGTTCGGCGGTTTGTGGCTGGCCCGCGACGTGCCGTGGAACCCTTCCGAACAAGTGCTGTTGTCACAACTGGGCGACACCTTCAGTCACGCCTGGCTGGCGCTGCAACCGCGCAAACCGTGGCGGCTGCGCTGGACCCGCAAGCGTCAGGTGGCGCTGGTGGCGGTGCTGTTGCTCGGGTTGTTGATCCCGGTGCGCCAGTCAGTGCTGGCCCCGGCCGAGGTGGTGCCGCAGGGCGGGCGCGTGGTGGCGGCGCCGCTGGACGGGGTGATCGCCGAGTTTCTGGTCAAGCCCAATCAACCGGTGAAAACCGGCGACCTGCTGCTGCGGTTTGAAAGCACCACCCTCAAGGCCCAGGCTGATGTGGCCGAGCGTGCCTTGGGCGTGGCGGAAGCAGAGCTGAAATCCAACTCGCAACGTTCGTTTGCCGATGCCGAATCCAGTGCCAGGGTCGATTTGCTCGCCGCCCGCGCCGAGCAAAAACGCGCTGAGCGCGATTACGCCCGCGAGTTGCTGGCGCGTAGCGAAGTGCACGCGGAGCGTGACGGCATTGCAGTGTTCGCCGATGCCGAGCGCCTGACCGGCAGACCGGTGCAGACCGGCGAGCGCTTGATGGAAATCGCCGACCCGAATCAGGCCGAACTGCGCATCGAACTGGCGGTGGGCGACGCGATTGCGCTGGAACCGGGCGCCGATATTGCGTTGTTCCTCGACAGCGATCCGCTGCAACGCCACACCGCCAGACTTGAGCGTTCGGCCTATGAAGCGCAGCCCACCGCTGGCGGCCAACTGGCGTATCGACTGGATGCGAATTTTACCGAGGCACCGCCGCGCATCGGCCTGCGCGGTACGGCCAAGATATTCGGCGACCGCGCGCCGCTGGCCTTGTACCTGCTGCGTCGCCCGCTCGCCGGTCTGCGCCAGAGCGTGGGCCTGTAAATGAATCTGCCGAGCCTGCGTGCCGACCTGCAACTGTCGCCCGCGGCGCCGGCACTGGACGGTTCACCGCGCTGGACCCTGGCCGATCCGGTGCGCGGTCGGTATTTCAAACTCGGCGCGGCGGCGATGCGTCTGTTGCGCCACTGGTCGCTGGGCGATCCCGAGCAAGTGCTGCGCGCCGCCAACCGCGAACCGGGCCTGCCGCTGGACGGTGTCGAGTTGGAGCAACTGCTGACATTTCTGCGCGGGCATGACCTGATCAGCGCCCTCGACGATCAGCAGCGTGCCAGTTACTCGCTCAAGGCCCTCGCGCAACGGCAGAGCCTGTGGAAAATCCTGCTTCACCAATATCTGTTTTTTCGCATTCCATTGTGGCGCCCGGACGCTTTTCTCAATCGCGCGTGGCCGTGGCTGGAGCGCTTCGGACCACGACTGTTGCGCGTCGGTCTGCCGGTAACGCTGGCGCTCGGGGTGTTTCTGGTTTCGCGGGACTGGCAGCGCTTTGTCGGCACCTTTCCGCACCTGTTCAGCCTCGGTGGGGCGCTCTCGTTTGGTGTGGCGCTGTTCTTCGCCAAGCTCTGTCACGAGTTTGGCCACGCATTCATGGCCAAGCGCGCCGGCTGTCGGGTGCAGAGCATGGGCGTGGCGTTCATGGTCTTGCTGCCGATGTTTTACACCGATGTCAGCGATGCCTGGCGGGTCAACGACCGGCGTGCGCGGCTACTGATCGGCGCCGGCGGGGTGCTGGCGGAGTTGTTGCTGGCGTGCATCGCGTTGCTGGTCTGGTCGCTATTGCCCGACGGCCCGGCCCGAACGGCGGCGTTCATGCTCGCCAGTGCGACCTGGATCACCACGCTGGTGGTCAATCTCAACCCGTTCATGCGTTTCGATGGCTACTTTTTGCTCAGCGACTTGTGGGAGGTCGACAACCTGCAGGGCCGGGCCTTTGCCTTCTGTCGCTGGCGCCTGCGTGAGTGTTTGTTCGGCTATGGCACTCCGGCGCCGGAGCCTTGGTCGCCGAAGATGCAACGGCGTTTGCTGATCTGGGGGTATGGCTCGTGGTTATGGCGTGCGGCGTTGTTTTTCGGGATCGCGCTGGCGGTCTATCACCTGTTTTTCAAAGTGTTGGGGATCTTCCTGATGCTGGTGGAACTGGTGTGGTTCATCTTTCTGCCAATCATGAATGAGTGGCGCCAGTGGTGGAGCCGCCGCGAACAGGCCCACGGTGCGCGTGTGCTGCTGAGCAGTCTCGCTGTGCTTGGTCTGCTGCTGGTGCTGATCGTGCCGTGGCGCAGCGCGGTGGAACTGCCGACGATGCTTGAGGGCGGTCGGGCCAGTGCATTGCATGCGCCCGTGGCGGCGCGGGTCAAAACAGTCAAGGTCGCGGATGGCCAGACAGTCGCTCAGGGCGATGTACTGATCGAACTGGAATCGCCGGACCTCGATTCGCAGCAGGCCATCGTCCGTCGGGAAATCCAGATCCAGCAATTGCTGATGCGCCGACAGGCCGGTCGCAGTGAAACCGCGGCCGACGCCAGTATCATCGAGCAACGCCTCGCCGAAGCCGTGGCGCAATACCGTGGTCTGAGCGCTCGGCGCGAACGCCTGCTGCTGCGCGCGCCCCATGCCGGCACTGTGCGTGATGTGCTGCCAAACCTGACGCCGGGGCGCTGGCTGTCGAGCAAGGATGCGCTGGCGCGGGTGGTCGAGGACGGTTCGCGCCTGCGCGGCTATATCGCCGAGGCCGAGTTGTGGCGGGTCAAACCGGGCGCAACCGGGCGCTTCATCGCCGATGATCCGATGCATCCGGCGCTCGCCGTAAAGCTGGATGAAATCGATACCAATGGCGTGGCCTATGTCGATCAGGAGGCGCTGACCTCCGATCATCACGGGCCGATTGCCGTGCGCCGCGATCAACAGCAACGAGCCGAGCCTGTACAGGCGCAATATGGCGCGCGATTGACTACGCTGGATCAGCCACCCACCCCGGTTCAACCGTTGCGCGGTGTGGTGGTGCTGCAGGGCAGCGGCGAGTCGGTACTCGGCGTGGCCTGGCGTCGGCTGGCGGCGCTGGGGGTCAGGGAAAGCGGTTTTTAGGGAGCGTGAACATGGCGAGCAACGCAGATGTGGCGGCAGACGGATTGGTGGTGCGACCTTCGCGGGCCACCGACGGGCCGTTTTTGCACCGCCTCTATCAGTCGGCACGCCCGGATCTGCAATGGATCGACGGCGAGCAGGAAGTGGTGCAGCAAGTGGTCGCCCAGCAATTTCAGGTGCAGGAACAGGGCGTGGGTGAAAACCATCCCAACGCCATGCACTACGTCGTGGAAAAACTCGGCACGGCCATCGGGGCGCTGAGCACCGACTTCGGCCCCAATGAAATCCGCGTGTTGTACATCGCCTTCATCCCCCAGGCGCGGGGCAAGGGTTACGGCCGCGCGGTGTTGCAAGGCGTGCAAAAGGCCGCGCAGCAGGTCCGCTGCCCGGTGGCAACGGTGGTCTGGGCCAACAACCCTCACGCGCGGCAACACTATCTGGCGTTGGGCTTTACTGTGGAGGAAAGCAATCCTGCGGCGCAGCGGCTCGTCTGGTATCCCCACGGCTAGACCTCACAAAACCCTGTGGGAGCGAGCCTGCTCGCGAAGGCGGTGGTTCATCCAGCATCGTTGTTGGCTGATACGGCGCTTTCGCGAGCAGGCTCGCTCCCACAAGGGTGATGTGCCGTCTAGATGATCGAGTCGATATCGAGCGTATGCGGCGCACCGATCGTATGCCCGTAAAGTGACGTCAGCAGTGCATCGTTGCCGGCGTTGTCCGGGGCCTGCGCGAGTTGTTCTTGCTTGAGGTTTTCCGGGTGCGTGCGCCAGCGTTGCACGCACTCGGCGAGCAGCTCCGGCTGTTCGGCGAGCAGGCCATAAACGTCCGTTGCGCTGACCCGTTTATGCCGCAGGGCGCTCAGGCGCGCATGGCTGGTCTCGATGCGGCTGACTTCGTGGCTGATCGCCTCGATCGTGCGCTCCTGGGTGCGCACGTAAGCCGCTGGCCGGGCCAGCAGGTCCTGGCGGGCGGCGCGCAATTGCCGGGTAATGCGCACCAGCGCTTGCTCGACCCATTCAAACTCGCTGTCAGTGACCCGCGTGCGATTCGCCTCATGCGCCTGTTGCCAACGGCGCAAGGCGGCCCAGCACGCCGGGACATAGCCGCCGACCATCGAGTGATGCCCGGCATTGAAGATCTGCCGCAACAATCCCGGACGATCCGGCAGGCCGTTTTTCTGTTGCAACGCGAGGGTGCACGCCGCGTGCTGGGTGATGGTGTCGCAGCCCGGCTGCCACAGGATCGAAGACGTCTGCTGACGCCCGAACTCCACCGGCATGGCGTGATGCAGGCTGCCGTGGTGATCGTAGGCTTCCCCCGTCCAGTTTGTAATGCCCGCGACGAACACCGACAGCCCGACCGGCACGTTGGTAAACATCAATGTCGCGCCAGTCCCGTACACCTCGGCCTTGGTGTTCATCCAGCTGCCCGGCACGCTGGGCACCGGGTCGTTGTGGTTGACCATGCGGTGATGCACCAGCGGGGCCGCTGCCTGGGTGAAGACCGTGTCGCCGGCGCGGGGGGCGCCGTAGGTGTAGAGCTGGATGTTGTAGGCTTCGGACCTGCGGCGCAGCATTTCCGCGAGCAGCAGGGTGATTGCACCGCCGAGGCTGTGGCCGCAGATGATCAGTTTTTGGCCGGCGTAGAATCGGTCTAGATAGCTGATTGCGAATGCCGCAGCTTTTTTTGCTGCCTGATAGAAACCGCGGTGGACCTGACCCTCTCCTTCTTCGAACGGCACTTGTAATGCATCGGCATCGCGTAATCCGTCAGGAATGATCTCGAAGGTCCCACGCACCGCGATCAAAATCAGTTCGTCATTGTGAGTAATGAATGCCTGGGTATCGGTCGCTTCTTTACCGAGGAACCTGTCGTCAAGGAAGTGGACTTTCTCTGGGTGTTCCTGTTCCGCACCCAGAGCCGGGTTATTGACTTCATATAGCACCGGATCGAACGGCACGATTTCCAGCCTTCTCGAATACGCCACGTCTTCATACAAGGGGTAATAGGCATTCTTTTGCCCGGGATCGACGCGCCACAGCTCATCGGACTTGGCCAGAGCATCGGCGAACCAGTTGCCCACACTGGGTTGATCAGGGAAGGCCACCCGGGGTTCCTTGATCGGCGCGGCGGCGGGTTTCTGGCCAAAAGGGCAGTAACTCAGTGTGGCCATCAATGCCAGTTGATACAGGTTGAGTGCGCAGAACTCCGGCGCCGTCGACAGCATCGGGCGAAAGGCCCGCAACGCGCGAACTTCCAGCACCGTGTGCTTGCGCGAGGCCAGGGCGACGCCGACCTCGGCGTGCTTGCCCATGATTGCAGCCAGGCCGCTGTCAGCGGGGTAGTGGCGATAGACCTCGGGTGATAGATGAGCGACATGCCGGACCAGGTGGCGCACCTCGACCTGTATGTATACGTCTCCATCCGGTATGGGTTGTTCGCGGTTACGGGTGGCGCCGGGATTGCGGTAACGGGTTTGCTCGGCGCGAACCTGGAGTTCGGTGATTTTCAGGGGGTAATGGGGCCGCTCCATTACACGTAAGTAGACCTTCTCCTGCCCCTCA
Source organism: Pseudomonas sp. AO-1 (assembly GCF_019775695.1). Classification (NCBI taxonomy): domain Bacteria; kingdom Pseudomonadati; phylum Pseudomonadota; class Gammaproteobacteria; order Pseudomonadales; family Pseudomonadaceae; genus Pseudomonas; species Pseudomonas sp. AO-1. Next base: position 6,532,093 of record NZ_CP079947.1, on the reverse strand, counting down.
TAAGCCTGTTCGAAACGTAAGGCAATCGGACCTGCGCAATAACTGTCGACTCTGCCAATTCCTTTTGCATCCAGATATCCATTGAATGCTTGTCCCTCCGAATCGACCGCAACATAGGCCAATCCCTCATAGGCTTCCCCCGAGCCAAACTCATCGACCAGTTGAAAACTGCTCCAGTTGCCTTGCGTCGGGCAGGTCAGCATGCGGCTGTTGAGTGGTGATTGCAGTTCCTTTTCAAATGACGTCATGTGGAACACTCCTTATTCCGTGCAGCCGGGATAGATGGTGCAGATGCGGCCATCGACCATCTGGAAGGTGCTGAAATCGGTGTGGTTGCCGAAGCAGAAGGCATCCTGATCTTCGAAGTTGTCGCCCATGCAGCGCTTCCAGCCGTTAGGGACCTTGACCCAGGTCTTGCCGATGGCGGGCCTTTCCTCCTCTGCCAACCCGATCTTCATCCGCACTGTTTTTCCCGGCAGTTGATCGACGGTGTACGCGGCAAAAGGGTGACCTTGTGCTAGCGCGCCAAGCTCATCGGCTTTTTTGCAGTCGAGGAGTTTTCGCAGGATGCGTGGCTTGCCCGAGGTGCGGAACAGCCACTGACACTGGCCGTAAAAGTTGCTTTCAGCCTTATCGTTAAAGGTGCCCTTGTAACGGGCTTCCAGCTCCTCGCGTACAGCGACCACTGCGCTGTCACCGTTGATGTCACTCCAGCCTTTGCCATATGCAGCCTTGATTTCGACATCGATCTTCCAGATCACCAGCGGGCATCCCTTGACCGTCCGGTGGATCGCAATTTCTGAAACCGGCTCGTAGTGCTCACGCCATTTCAGGTTGTAGCCAACCGCAGTATTTCGCCCGTCCGGGACGGTGCAGGTTTCTCCTTTTGCGGGTACGTATTTGGCGATGGCTTCATAGGCGAACCCCGGCGGCAGATCAGCCGTGAAGGTGAAGCTGTCGGGCGGACTGCTCTTGCAGCCAGCCATCAGGGCAAAGCAGCCGCCCAGCGCCGTGATGCATCGCCAGCGAGGCCCGGTGAGGCAACTGTGCAATGCCTTTTCCAATGACGTCATGTGGAACACTCCTTATTCCGTGCAGCCGGGATAGATGGTGCAGATGCGGCCATCGACCATCTGGAAGGTGCTGAAATCGGTGTGATTTCCGAAGCAGAAGGCATCCTGGTCTTCGAAGTTGTCGCCCATGCAGCGCTTCCAGCCGTTAGGGACCTTGACCCAGGTCTTGCCGATGGCGGGCCTTTCCTCCTCCGCCAACCCGATCTTCATCCGCACTGTTTTTCCCGGCAGTTGATCGACGGTGTACGCGGCAAAAGGGTGACCTTGTGCTAGCGCGCCAAGCTCATCGGCTTTTTTGCAGTCGAGGAGTTTTCGCAGGATGCGTGGCTTGCCCGAGGTGCGGAACAGCCACTGACACTGGCCGTAAAAGCGGCTTTCACCGGTTTTGTCGAATGTGCCTTTGTACTTTTCTTCAAGTTCTCCGCGTATGGCCACGGCGGCATAGTCTGAAGCGAAATCCCCGCGGTCTTTGCCATACGCAAAGTAGAGCTCCAGATCGATTTTGCGGATCACCAACGGGCAACCGCGCACGGTTCTGCGAATAGCTATTTCAGAAACGGCCGCGTAGTTCTCACGCCACTGCAGGTTGTACCCCACGGCGGTATTGCGGCCGTCCGGAACACTGCAGGTTTCACCTGCATCGGGTTCGTATTTGGCGATAGCTTGATAAACAAACCCCGGCGGCAAATCAGCCGTGAAAGTGAAGCTGTCCGTCGGACGCGCCACACAACCCGCCAACAACCCCATGCAGCCCACCCACCCGGCATGTTGAAAAAATCGTTTCACTGCGTTGCCTCTCCAGCCATCGTTTTCACCCAATGGCTCACCCGTTCAAAGTGTTCCAGCGGCGTTTCCCCCGGGCGCACTTGCCACTGCGCGTCAAAGCCGTTGGCTGGCGCTCGCAAGCTGTGAATCAGTAGAAACTCCAGCTGCTGCGGGGTCTGCCAACCCCACTCATCTGCTTGCGCCAAGCGTTCGCGCAGCCAGGTTTGCGGTGGCTGTGTGCGGGCGAGGTCGGCGTAGGCCTGCTCGTGCTCGGCCAGCAGATAGCGATGAGCGTTAAGCTGGCGAATCTCGCGGGTTTGCTCCGCAGGCACGGGTGTTTGCAGCCACGGTGGAGACGCTGGCAGTGGATAGCGGCCGGGCGCCGGGTTGTCGCAGCTTTCCCATTGCGTGTCCTGCCAGTAACACACGCTAAGGGCGGGCCCGAGGTAGGCCGCAATGTCTCCGTTTGGCAGATGCGCCAGTGTCCGGGCCAGCACGCGGTTGTCGTGAAAGCGGTACAGCGCCTGATGTGGACGGGCGCCGATAATCAGCCGTTGCTGCCAGTGTTCCACCCATGCGGACAGGGAGGTTTGCGGCAGGCTGAACAGCCATCCCCAGTTGCTCTCCGGACTGGCGAGCAACGGCGCGATGCGCCTGTCGTCGTACCGCTCCAGGGCGAAGACAAACGGCCCGTTGTCCGCCAGTTCGGCGGCGGGTGTGTCTTTGTAGAGGATGCGGTAATGCTCGAAGTCGCTGGTTTGCAGCAGCGTCTGCCGGGTTTCCCGTTGTGGCGGCTGTGAGTCCAGCAGCAGGTACAGGCCGTGCCCTGAAGCGAATTGACCGCTCAGCCAGCTGCGCGCAAATGCGTCGTTCATGCGACGTTCTCCCGTGGCAGACAGACGCCATCGCGGCAGGCTTCACACAGTGGGCAGAATGTCGCGCCCATGGCGTTGCTGGCCGCCAGCAGCGCGAGTTGCGTGGACGCCAGCACGGGTGGCAATCGAGATGGGGCCGCCAAGTCGTCGACGCCGTCGGGCATCGCAGCCCGCGCCGACGCAACCGCCTTGGGATTGCCGCCGAGCTGAATGGCACTGCTGCTGAAAATGCCACCGTGACTGATCACCAGATGCTCGCCACCGACCGTGAGGCTGATGCTGTTGCCGGCGTTGAGCACCAGATGATCGCCGGCGTTGAGGTGGATTTGCCGACCGGCCTCGATCGCCTGCAGTTGATCGACCCGGCTATGGCTGTCACCGCTGACGTGCAAGTGGTCGCTGGCATACAGCCGGGTTTTGCGGTCGCCGTGCACGGTGCGCTGTTCTTCGGCCTGCAACACGCTGATGCTGTGGCCCTTGATGGTTTCGTGGCGCTGGTTGCCGACGTCCAGGCGGCTGTCGTTTTCCACCTTGTGTTCGAGGTCGCGCTGGGCGCGCAGGTAAATCAGTTCGCGACCGGCGCGATCTTCCACGTGCAACTCGTTGAAACCGCCGTTGTCCGGTGAACTGCGTGAGCGAAACACGCTGCGGGTCTTGTGTTCCGGCAGTTCATAGGGCGCCGGGTTGGCGCTGTTGATCAGGCAGCCGCTGACTACCGGGTGATCGGGATCACCGTCGAGAAAACTGACCAGCACCTCCATGCCGACCCGGGGCAGCGTCAAGCTGCCGTGGGCGCTGCCGGCCCAGTTCGAGGCCAGCCGCAGCCAGCAACTGCTGTGGTCGTCGTGGTTGCCTTCGCGGTCCCAGTAGAACTGCACCTTGACCCGCCCGAACGCATCGCAATGGATCTCTTCGTCCACGGGGCCGGTCACCACGGCGGTCTGGCTGCCGAAGATTCGCGGCTTCACGAACGATGGCGGTGGGCGGTAGATCACCTCCCATGGCGTGGCGACGAAATCGTTCCGGTAGCCTTCAACGAAGCCGTCGTCTGCCGCGGTATTCACCGCACTCAGCGTTTCCTCCAGCACTGCGGGTTGTTTGCCGCGATGATTGACTTCGGTCAGCAGCCACAACCCGTTGGTGTCCTCGCAGGGATGCTCACTGATCGCCAGGAAATGACCCGTCACCAGGCCTGGCTGATCGCTTTGGCCTTGGGCCTGCAAGTAGTCGACGCGATGACTTTCCAGGGCGCGGCGGGTCAATTGCTTGCCCCGCGCGCCGTCGGTGAAGCGCCCGGGGTAGCGATAATCCTCAAGCGCCGGCCGGGCCGCGTCACTGTCGGCGCGGTGAGTGGCCTCCAGCAGAAAGCGGGTTTTGCGAAAGTCGTGATCACGCCGCACGGTTGCCGTGGGGCGGGTTTCCATGCGCACCTCAAAGGCGTTGATCGCTGGTGTCTGGGCAACCATGCCGGTGTCCTGGCGATAGGCTGTGGGACGATCCAGCCTGGGAAAGACCGTCTGGTCGTCACCCAGCACCAGCAGGTGTTTTTCGCGACTGTGCTGGAAGTGGTAGTGAATGCCTTCTTCCTGACACAGCCGCTGGATGAAGTGCAGATCCGACTCCGCCTGCACGCAATAGTCGCGTGGCGGATAGTCGGCCCCCAGATGAAACCGGTGCAGGTCACGGTGAATGCCGTTGTCCGCAAGAATCCGGGTGATGATTTGCGGCACGCTCATCTGCTGGAAAATCCGCTGATTGCAGCGATGTTGCAGATACGCCAGACGGGGTACCAGGGTCAGGCTATAGCGCGTCAGCCGTTTGCCGCGATCGCCGCGGGCGATGCGATTGACCACGCCGTGGATACCATGGCCTTCGAGGTCGAATGCGAGGAATGCCTGTTGGTGCATGAAGCTTTCAAGACGCAGGTTCGCTCGTTCGCTGACCAGTTCAACTTCGAACGCATAGGGCTGGCTGATCGATTCGTGGCCGGTGAAGGAGAGGACCTGCAGGTCGTGTTTAACGTCGTTGAGCAATAGGTTGAAGCGGGCACGGGTGGTCGACATCCTTTATTCCTTGTCCTGTGACGGGGCACAGGCTCTTGGACGTCGATGCAACGCTTGCACGCCGATCTTCCTTGGTCTGGCGCGCAACAAACGTCTCGGAGCCGGTTTCGTGCAACGCTAACAAGGCCGCCGAAGAAATGATGTCAGACGCTTCCCAAACTGCGGTTACAAAAACACTGGTCGATGCGGATTCCGGCGGGTCAGTTGAAGGACATGCAGAAGTAACCCAGTTGCGGATCCCGCCCCATCGCTGGCACTCGTGACACGAAAATGTCTTCCACTCGCCCGAGTTCCGGCAGCTCCAGTGCGCACAGGCCGTCGACGAACCCGGTCGGCACCAGGCTGTTGAATTCGAGGCAGAACGGCATGCGCTCGCTGTAGCGGGTTTTCGCGGCGGGGACTTCGTTGAGGTACTCGATGTGGATCGGCAATGCCGTGCCATCTGGCAGGTGCAGCGTGCTTTGCTGTCCGAGCAACGGCTGGACGTGTTGGATCTGAACCGCTTGCAGCATGATCTGACTCCGTTGAAAAAAGAACGGCCGGGGGCCGTGAGGCCCCCGACCTTTGTTCAGTTGCGCGAAGGGAACAGCCCGTTCAGGGCAACGCTGAAGTTGACGACCAGAGAGGGGTTGACGATGGATAACGGCTGACTGCCGCCCGTGGAGGAAATGTCCCCGGTGACCGTGGTGGTCAGGCCTTTGATGGGAACCGGTGTGGCACCTTGGGCATCGGAATAGATGTTCGCCGAGCCAGGGCCGCCGCCGGACGCGCCGATGTACGAGTTGGTGGCGGTGGGTACGGTCGCCGGATTGCTTGCAGGCACCGCCAGTTGCAGGGCGGTGTTGGCGGAAAGACCGGTCATCGCGTGGGTGTGGTTGGGCATGTTGGCGATCGTAGCCGTTACGTTTTCTGTGCCATACACCTGACCGATGACACGCGGCGTCAGCCCCTGTCCGTTACCCTGTGCCACCGGCACCCGACCTTGCAGGTTGGGCAACTGAAAATTGGTCGTGCCGTTGCCGCCGTAGTAGGTGCCCAGCAAGGCGAACAATGCCTGGTATTGCGAGATGCTCAGGATTTGTCCGTTGCACAAGGCCCAGCCACTGGGGGCGAAGTTGAAGGCGAACGGTTGAATCGTACCCATAAAGACTTCCATGGTTCCTCATCCTTCTGTTATGTGGTCGGCGCGCCGCGCGGTAGCCTAGTTGCAGGGCAGGTACACAGGCTGTGCTGACGCCTTGCATTTGCGCGGGCAGGTCACGCCACGCCGTAGCGTAGACCCGGATCAGCGGACTTGCCGGACGTCGTCATGGCCGCGCGTCGACTTCGCCTCTGGCCTACAGTGTGCGCAATGAGTGATGCTGGTTGTGATTCGGTAAATCTGTAAGGGAAGGTTGATGGAAGCGCGTCGCGAGACTCCGCTGGGGGATACCCAGGACCCGTTTGCCGCACCGAATGCCGGTGTCCGGCGTCTATGGCGCTGGGCTCGCCAGCAGTGGCTGATACCGATTCTGTTGTTGGCGACGGTGGTGCGTTTTTATGACCTGACCGCTGCCGCGATCTGGGGCGACGAAGGCTCAAGCCTGCTGCTGGCGCGCTATTCGCTGACCGGTATTTGGCAGCACGCGGCGTTCGACGTGCATCCGCCGTTGTATTTCATGCTGCTGCATGGCTGGATCGGGTTGTTCGGTGAAGGCATCCTGTCGATTCGCAGCCTCAGCGCCGTGGCTGGCATCGCCACGGTCGGGCTGGGTGTCTGCCTGGTCGATCGCCTGGCCACCCGCCGCGCCGCGATCATTGCCGGGGTGCTGTTGGCGTTGCTGCCGACGGCGGTGCGCTACAGCCAGGAAGTGCGCATGTACTCGCTGCTCGGCTTGCTCCTGATCGGTTCCACACTGGCGCTGATCTGCTGGGTCAGACGCTCGCAGCGCCGGCGGTATCTGGTGATCTATGCATTGCTGATGAGCGCGGCGTTGTACACCCACTACTTTGCAGTGCTGGCCGCGCTGAGCCATTGGCTGTATCTGGGGCTGATTCGCCTGCTGCCGGGTTATCGCCTGCGGCATATCCAGCGCAAGGACTGGTGGCTCGCCAATCTGGCCATCGTCGTGCTCTACCTGCCGTGGTTGCCGAACCTGCTTGATCTGACGCAACACATGGAAGAACTCAAGGTCGGTGGCGACGTGGGCTGGGAAGATCCGGTGACCCTGTCCTCGCTGCCGTCGATGATCTGGCTCTGGTTGATTCAGGACGACGGCGAGCATCTCCCCTTGCTGCTGTTCTGCGGCGTACCGCTGGCCTTGCTGGCGCTGGCGGGCGTGGCCGTGGCCCGCGACCGCAGCGTGAACCATGGCAGCGTCTTGCTGGCGCTTTACACCGGTATGCCGTTGTTGCTGGTGTTCGCGGTGTCCTTCATCAGCCCGGTGTTCATCGAGCGTTACCTGACAGCCTATGCGCTGGGGTTGCCGATGCTGGCGGCGCTGGCCATTGACCGGTTGTACCGCCGCGCTCGTGTGCTGGCGGTGGCGATCCTGGTGTCATGGGTCGGGGTTGAGTTGGTGGGGGTGAACACCAACGCCACGGTCGACCCGCACGATCAGTTCAACGTCATGGTCGATTACATCAACCGGCATTTCGTCAGCGGTGACCGGATCGTCACCAGCGACATGCTCTGGTACCTCAGTTACGTCTACTACAATCGCACTGACGCTCAGGTGCGTCTGTATACCCCGCCCGCCGCCGATGGTCGCTCGACGCGCCCGAATCACTACGGTTTTGGCACCCTGGTGTCCGAGGAGGTCTATCTGGATCGGCTCGGTGACCTGCCCAAGGGCAGTGCCCGGGTCTGGTTGATCGGCGATCTGGACGTGGACGTGCCTGACCCATTCCGTCCCTTGCCGACGACCTGGCAACTGCGTGATCAGACCCATGCCGGTGGCGCAAATGCGCGACTTTTTTCGTTGACCACTGATAACGGGACGACGGAGAAATGACTTAAACGCTTCACCATTTTTTTCGCGATTAAAACGGACTTTCATAGTCCGTTTTGCTCTATTTTGATATCAAAACACTACTAGTCGAAAGGGTATTGTTGGACTACGCTCGTCGGACAAAAGGACTTACAAAGTAGGGTGAAGGGATTGCAGCAATTCCACTTTATCTCCGGCTTGCCGCGCTCAGGTTCCACCCTGCTTTCTGCGATTCTTCTGCAGAACCCGCGCTTTCATGCCGGCATGACCAGCCCGGTCGGCGCGCTGTTTTCCGGTGTCCTTGAACAATGCAGCGCCGGCAGCGAATTCGGCGCGGTGATCGACACCGACATGCGCCGGCGCCTGCTGCGCGGACTGTTCGATGCCTACTACGCCGACAAGGCTGACAAACCGGTGGTGTTCGACACCAACCGGCAGTGGAGTTCGCGCCTGCCGGCCATCAGCGATCTGTTCCCCAAAGCCAAAGTCATTGCCTGCGTGCGCAACGTCGCCTGGGTGATGGACAGCCTGGAACGGTTGTACCGCGCCAACCCTTATGAAAACACCAAGCTGTTCGGCGATGCTGTCGAGCGCAACACCGTCTACAGCCGCTGCGAAACCCTGGCCCAGCGCAATCGTCTGGTCGGTTTTGCCTGGGCGGCGCTCAAGGAAGCCTATTACGGCGAGCACGCCGATTCGCTGCTGATCGTTGATTACGACTTGTTGACCCAGGCCCCGGAGCGGGTGCTGCGGCTGGTCTACGACTTCATCGGCGAGCCCTGGTTCGAGCACGATTTCGAACACCTGGCCTATGACGCGCCGGCGTTCGACCAGGCGCTGGGTGTGGCCGGCCTGCACAAGGTCAAACCCAAGGTTGCCCTGCAGTCCCGGCGCACGATTCTACCGCCGGACCTGTTCAAGCAATACGCCGATCTGTCCTTTTGGCTCGATGGCTCAGCCAGCGCTGCCAATGTGATTCGTATGAAGTCCGACGCCGCGATCAGTTGATCGCGGCGTTTTTCATTGATGCGTTTACAACTGTTCGAGTCCGGGTGAGCAACATGTGGTGGAGCAAGCAAAAGTCGCGGGTAACCGAAGGCCAACGGACGCTGGCTGCGCCGCTGATCATGTCGCTGGAACCGCGCATGCTGTTCGACGGTGCCGTCGCAGCCACGGTCGCTGACACCGCCGCCCAGGCCGACAGTCATCCCGCCGCCGACGCGGCCAAGGCACCGACGGCCGATCATCCGGTGGCCAGCAAAGACACCCACGGCCAGGCCGATGCCACGCCGGCTGCCAGTCCTGTCGCGGTACCTGGCCAGAGCGTGGTGTTCGTCGATGCCCGGGTCAAGGATGCCGACAGCCTGCTCAAAGGCGTCGCCCCCGGCGCGCAAGTGGTCAAGCTCGATGCAAGCAAGGACGGCTTGCAGCAGATCGCCGATTATCTCGACCAGCATTCGGGCGTCAGCTCGGTGCAGATCATCGCTCACGGCAACGCCGGTGACCTGTGGCTCGGCAACAGCTATCTGTCGGCCGACAACGTCGCGCAACGCAGTGCAGTGCTGGCGGACATCGGCAAGGACATGAACGTTGGCGGCGACATCCTCATTTACGGCTGCTACACCGCCGAGGGCGACCGAGGCCTGAGCTTCGTTGACTCGCTGGCACAATTGACCGGCCGCGATGTAGCCGCCTCGAACAACCGCACCGGCGTGGGCGGCGACTGGGATCTGGAAATCGCCACGGGCAAGATCGAGAGCGCCAACGTGCTGTCGACCCTGTCGATGAGCGAGTATCAGTGGGGCCTCGCCACGTGGACCGCCACCAACAACGCGAACACCGGGGTCGGCTCGCTGCGCGCAGCGCTGGCGTCGGCGCAGAACGGCGACATCGTGACCTTCGGCACCAGCATGACGGTACAGCTCACCTCTGAGCTGCTGATCAACAAGAACATCACCGTCGATGGCGACCTGAACAACGACGGCGTCGCGGACGTCACCCTCGATGGCCAGTACAAGACCCGAGTGGTAGAAATCACCTCCGGCAACACCGTGACCCTCGATGGTCTGGTGATTACCCGGGGTCTGGTCTCTGGCAACGGCGGCAATGGCGGCTACGGGGCAACCGGCGCCATGGGCGGCGGGATTTTCAACGCCGGTATTCTCACGCTGAACAACGTTTCGGTAACGGGTAACGCGGCGGCCGGTGGCGGCGGTGGCGGCGGTGTCACGGGTGCCAACTACGGCGGCGGTGGTGGCGGTGGCGGCGGCCTTGGTGGTCAGGGCGGCGGCCATGGCGGTACGGCCGGGCCGGGCACCGGAACGTTGGGCGGCCAGGCCGGCAGCGGTGGCGTGGGTGGCTATGGCGGAGGCTACGATGCAACGCACATGGGCGGGCGCGGCGGCTCCACCGTCGGCGGTGCCGGTGGCGTGGGTGTGTCCTATTACAGCAACGGCGGCAATGGCGGCACAGCCAACAACGGCACGATTTCCATCGGCGGCGGCGGTGGCGGCTCCGGTTGGGACAAGGTTGGCGGCGTCGGTGGCAATGCGGCCGGCGGGATTTACAACGCCTCGACCGGTACGTTGAAAATCGTCGGCACCTCGGTCATCAGCAATAACATCGGCGCGGGCGGCGGTGGCGGCGGCGGTAGCGGCCAGGGCAGCAACAACCTGAACGGTGGCGACGGCGGACGGGGTGTCGGTGCGATCTGGAACCAGGGCGGCACGGTCCTGATCACCGCCGCCAACTTCAGCGCCATCAGCGGTAACGCGGCTGGCAGCGGCTCCGGTGGTGCAGAGCTGGGCGGCGGCGTGACGGGCTCTGTACCGTTGGCCTTCGCGGCAATCTACAACAATGGCGGCACACTCAATACCGCTTATGTGGAGCCACCGACCGCGACCATCGTGATGGCCGACACGGCCCTGAAAATCGGCGAAACCTCGCTGGTGACCATTACCTTCAGCCGGGCGGTGAGCGGTTTCACCAACGCCGACCTGACCATTGCCAACGGAACGCTGACAGCGGTCAGCAGCAGCGACGGCGGTCTGACCTGGACCGCGACGTTCACTCCGACCAACAACCTCACCGACGCCACCAACCTGATCACCCTTGACAACACCGGGGTGACCGCGATCAGCGACGGCGTGGCGGGCGTCGGCACCACCAGCTCCGTCAATTACGCGATCGATACCGCGCGCCCGACCGTGACCATCGTGATGTCCGATACGGCGTTGAAGATCGGCGATACCTCGCTGGTGACTTTCACCTTCAGTGAAGCCGTGACCGGTTTCACCAACGCCGACCTGACAATCGCCAACGGCACGCTGAGCGCGGTGAGCAGCAGTGACGGCGGTATCACCTGGACCGGGACCTTCACTCCGACCGCCAGCATCACCGACACCACCAACCTGATCACCCTGGACAACACCGGTATCGCCGACCTCGCTGGCAACGCCGGCAGCGGCACGACGGATTCGGCCAACTACGTGATCGATACCGTGCGGCCGACGGCGACCATTGTGGTGGCCGACACCAACTTGGCGGTCGGTGAAACCTCGCTGGTGACCATCACCTTCAGCGAAGCGGTCAGCGGCTTCACCACCGCCGACCTCACCGTGGCCAACGGCAGCCTGAGCGGCCTGAGCAGCAGTGACGGCGGCATCACCTGGACCGCCACGCTCACGCCGACCAACAGCATCACCGACACCACCAACCTGATCACCCTGGATAACACCGGGGTCGTCGATCTGGCTGGCAATGCCGGCAGTGGTACCACCAATTCCAACAACTACGCCATCGACACCGCGCGTCCGACCGCGACCATCGTGGTGGCCGACAACAACCTGCGGATCGGTGAAACCTCGCTGGTGACCATCACCTTCAGCGAAGCCGTGACCGGCTTCACCAACGCCGACCTGACGATTGCCAACGGCACCTTGACGGCGGTCAGCAGCAGCGACGGCGGCATTACCTGGACGGCGACCTTCACGCCGACCGCCAGCATCACCGACGCGACCAACCTGATCACCCTGAACAACACCGGCATCGCGGATCTGAACGGCAACGCCGGCAGCGGGACCACCGACTCCAACAACTACGCCATCGATACCGTGCGCCCGACCGCGACCATCGTGGTGGCCGACAACAACCTGCGGATCGGTGAAACCTCGCTGGTGACCATCACGTTCAGCGAAGCGGTGACCGGTTTCACCAACGCCGACCTGACCATCGCCAACGGCACGCTGAGTGCGGTGAGCAGCAGCGACGGCGGCATCACCTGGACCGCGACGTTCACGCCGAGTGCCAGCGTCACCGACACCACCAACCTGATTACCCTGGACAACACCGGTATCGCCGACCTGGCGGGCAATGCCGGCAGCGGCACCACCGACTCCAACAACTACGCCATCGACACCCAGCGCCCGACCGCGACCATTGTGGTCGCCGACAGCAATCTCACGGCCGGTGAAACTTCGCTGGTGACCATCACGTTCAGCGAAGCGGTGAGCGGTTTCACCAACGCTGACCTGACCATCGCCAACGGTACGTTGACGGCGGTGAGCAGCAGCGATGGCGGCATCACCTGGACGGCGACGTTCACCCCGAACTTGGGCGTCAACGACGCGACCAACCTGATCACGCTGGCCAACACCGGCATCGCCGACCTCGCGGGTAACGCCGGTAGCGGTACCACCAACTCCAACAATTACACCATCGACACCGTGGTGCCGACCGCGACCATCATCGTGTCCGACCCCAGCCTGAAAATCGGCGAGTCCTCGCTGGTGACCATCACCTTCAGCGAAGCCGTGACCGGCTTCACCAATGCTGACCTGACCATCGCCAACGGTACGTTGACGGCGGTGAGCAGCAGCGACGGCGGCATCACCTGGACGGCCACGTTCACGCCGACTACCAACATCACCGACGCCACCAACCTGATCACCCTGGACAACACCGGCGTACAGAACCTGTCGGGCAATGCCGGCAGCGGCACCACCGATTCCAACAATTACTCGATCGACACCCAGCGCCCGACTGCCACTATCGTGGTGGCTGACACCGCACTCGGCGTCGGCCAGACCAGCCTGGTGACCATCACGTTCAGCGAAGCGGTGACCGGTTTCACCAACGCCGACCTGACCATCGCCAACGGCACGTTGAGCGCAGTGAGCAGCAGTGATGGCGGCATCACCTGGACAGCGACCTTCACTCCGGCGGCAGGGATTACCGACACCAGCAATGTGATCACCCTGGACAACACCGGCATCGCCGACCTCGCGGGCAACGCCGGCAGCGGCACCACCGACTCCAACATCTATGCCGTCGACAGCCAGCGCCCGACCGCCACCATCGTGCTCTCCGACAGCAGCCTGAGTGCCGGAGAAACCTCGCTGGTCACCATTACCTTCAGCGAAGCCGTGACCGGTTTTGACAACGCCGACCTGAGCGTCGCCAACGGCACCTTGAGCAATGTCGCGTCGAGCGACGGCGGCATCACCTGGACGGCGACGTTCACGCCGAACGTGGGCGTCAACGATGCGACCAACCTGATTGTCCTGAACAACACCGGCATCGCCGACCTGGCCGGCAACAACGGGACCGGCACCACCAGCTCGCCGAACTACACCATCGACACCGTGCTGCCGACTGCGACCATCATCATTGCCGACAACGCGCTGAAAATCGGTGATACCTCGCTGGTGACTATCACCTTCAGCGAAGCGGTGAGCGGTTTCACCAACGCCGACCTGACGATTGCCAACGGCACGTTGTCGGCAGTCAGCAGCAGCGACGGCGGCATCACCTGGACGGCCACGTTCACGCCGACCAGCAACATCACCGACGCCACCAACCTGATCACCCTGGACAACACCGGCGTACAGAACCTGTCGGGCAATGCCGGCAGCGGCACCACCGATTCCAACAATTACTCGATCGACACCCAGCGCCCGACCGCCACTGTCGTGGTGGCTGACACCGCACTCGGCGTCGGCCAGACCAGCCTGGTGACCATCACTTTCAGCGAAGCGGTGACCGGTTTCACCAACGCCGACCTGACCATCGCCAACGGCACGTTGAGCGCAGTGAGCAGCAGTGATGGCGGCATCACCTGGACAGCGACGTTCACGCCGGCGGCGGGCATCACCGACACTACCAACCTGATCACCCTGGACAACACCGGCATCGCCGACCTCGCGGGCAACGCCGGCAGCGGCTCCACCGATTCCAACAACTATGCGGTCGACAGTCAGCGTCCGACGGCGACCATTGTCATGGCCGACAGCGACCTGCGTCCCGGTGAAACCGCGTTGGTGACCATCACCTTCAGCGAGGCCGTGACCGGATTCGACAATGCCGACCTGAGCGTCGCCAACGGCACCTTGAGCAATGTCGCGTCGAGCGACGGCGGCATCACCTGGACGGCCACGTTCACGCCGAACATTGGTGTCACCGATCTCACCAACCTGATTGTCCTGAACAACACCGGTATTACCGACCTGGCCGGCAACACCGGCACCGGCACCACCAACTCCGCCAACTATCAGGTGCAGACTCAGGTGCCGACTTCCACCATCGTGGTTGCCGACACTTCACTCAAGGCCGGGGAAACCTCGCTGGTGACCATCACCTTCAGCGAAGCGGTGAGCGGTTTCGACAACAGCGACCTGACCATCGCCAATGGCACGTTGAGCAATGTCAGCAGCAGCGACGGCGGTGTCACCTGGACGGCGACCTTCACCCCGACCGCCAATGTCACTGACGCGACCAACCTGATCAGCCTGAACAATGCCGGAGTGACCAACGTCTCAGGCAACAGCGGTATCGGCATTACCGATTCCAACAACTTCGCCCTCGACACCGCGCTGCCGACCGCCACCATCGTGGTCGCCGACAACCGCCTGGGCATCGGCGAAACCACCACCGTGACCATCACCTTCAGCGAGGCGGTGATCGGTTTCGATCTGTCGGACATCAGCGTCGCCAATGGTGCGCTGTCGAACCTGGCCAGCAGCGACGGCGGCATCACCTGGACGGCGACTTTCACCCCGACAGCCGGCGTCAACGACCCGACCAACCTGATCCTGATCGACACCGCCGGCGTCCAGGATCTGGCCGGCAACCTCGGCGCGAGCATCGCCATCTCCAACAACTACATCCTCGATGCAACCCGGCCGACGGTGAACATCGTGGTTGCCAATCCGCATCTGGGCATCGGCCAGACCACCACGGTGACCTTCACCTTCAGCGAGTCGGTGAGCAATTTCGACCTGTCCGACCTGAGCGTGACCAACGGCGACCTGAGCAACCTGAGCAGCAGCGATGGCGGCAAGACCTGGACCGCGACTTTCACCCCGACCGCGAACGTGACCGACCCGAGCAACTTCATCGCGCTGGACACCAGCAACGTCACCGACCTGGCAGGCAATGCCGGCAGCACGGTGGCGGTGTCGAACAACTATGCCCTCGACAGTGAGCGCCCGACCGCCACGGTCGTGGTGGCCAACCCGAATCTGGGTCTCGGCCAGACTTCGCAGGTGATCATCACCTTCAACGAAGCGGTCAGCGGTTTCGATCTGGCGGACCTCAGCGTGGCCAATGGCACCTTGTCCAACCTGAGCAGCAGCGACGGTGGCAAGACCTGGACCGCGACCCTGACGCCGACCGCCAACGTCAACAGCGCCAGCAATGCAATCAGCATCAACACGGCCGGGGTCAGTGACCAGTCGGGCAACAGCGGCAGCGGGATCAGTCAGTCCGGGAACTACGTGATCAATACGGTGCCGGTGGTCGTACCGCCGGTGACACCGACCTCGCCGTTGGTGGTGGTGCCGCCGGATCCGGAGTTCCGCAGCAGCGACCCCGTCGTGCCACCACCGGCGCCGAACGTCCCGCTGCAACCGCTCATCTTCACACCGCCCACCGGCGACCTCGGCTCACCGCTGACCTTCGCGCCGTTGTTCGAACAACGGGTGATCGGCAACGGCATCCGTCCGCTGGGTGACATTTTCATCAACCACGGCGCCCTGAGCCCGAGCTTCATCGCCCAGGTTTTCACCAGCAGCGACAGCGGCGGCGATGGTTCCGGCCATGGCTTCCTCGGGTTTGGCGGTGGCGATGGCGGGGTGTTCGGCAGCAGCACGCTGTCGAGCCTGTTCCATCAGGACAGCGCCGCAGAGCGCGATTCGCTGAATGCCTTCGACCGTCATTCGATCACGGGCGGCGATATTTCCCAGGGCCTGCGCGGTGTGTTCGGCGCGCCGACCCTGGGCCAGCAACTGCAACAGATCAAGGACAGCGAGCAGCACCGGGTCGACAACCTGGCGGCGGCTCTGCAACAGGTCGGTATCAGCGAAATGCAGGCCTGATAACACACACAACAACTCAATATGCGCAGCACCCAGGGGCGATGCAGGGATGAAGAAAAGTCAAAAATTGTTCGGCGCCAGCCTGCTGGCGCTGGCAATCAGCGGATGTGCAGTCACCAGTGAACCGATCGAACGCAGTGTCAGCGAACAACGGGCCAAAGCCGACCTGCAAAGCATGTACAAGGGCCAGGAACCGCTGAGCGGTCCGCTGACCCTGCACCAGGCGATGGCCCGCGCGGTGAAATACAACCTCGAAGGGCGCTTGAAAATCATGGAGGAAGCGCTGGCCAAGCGGCAGCTCGACCTCGCCAGCTTCGACATGCTGCCACGCATGGCGCTGGATGCCGGTTACGTCGGACGCAACAATGTCAGCGCCTCCAGCAGCCAGAGCGTACGCACCGGCACCCAGTCCCTGGAACCGTCGACCTCCCAGGACCGCGACCGCAACGTCGCCGACCTGACCATGGTCTGGAACGTCCTCGACTTCGGCGTCAGCTACATCAACGCCAAGCAACAGGGCGACCAGCGCCTGATCGTTCAGGAACGCCGGCGCAAAGTGATCAACACCATCGTTCAGGACGTGCGCTCGGCCTATTGGCGGGCGATGGCGGCCGAACGCCTGCTCAAACAGATCGACAGCCTGATGGCGCGGGTCGATACCGCCCGGCGCAACAGCGAAAGCATGAGCGAGCAGCGCATCGGTGATCCGGTGCAGTCCCTCGGTTACCAGCGTTCGCTGATCGAAGCGACCCGGCAACTGGAAGAGCAACGCCGGGCGTTGTCGCTGGCGAAAACCGAACTGGCGACCCTGATCAACCTGCCGCTGGGCACCAACCTGACGCTGGCCACTGACGACGGTTATCAGATCCCGGAACTCAAGGTCGATATTTCCAGACTGGAGCAGGAAGCCCTGACCAGCCGTCCGGAACTGCGCGAGCAGGATTACCAGACCCGGATCAGTGCTGCTGAAACCCGCAAGGCGATGTTGCGCATGTTGCCGGGCCTGGAGTTTTCTGCCGGCGGACACTACGACAGCAACTCGTTCCTGGTGAACGATCGCTGGGCCGACTATGGGGTGAAAGTCACCTGGAACCTGTTCAATGTGATCTCCGCCCCGGCAGCCATCGATGTGGCCAAGGCTGGCGAAGAAGTCGCCACCGCACGTCGTCAGGCGATGTCGATCGCGGTGCTGGCGCAGCTGTATGTGGCCAATGCCAACTATCAAGAGGCGCTGCGTCAGTTCAAGACCAACCAGCAACTGTCGGACATCGACGGGCAGATCGTCGGTCAGTTGCGTAATCGGCACCAGGCCGCCGGCATCGGCGAGCTGGAGTTGATTCAGGGTGAATTGAACAACCTGCAAGCGGATCTGCGCCGCGACCTGTCGTATGCCGATCTGCGCAATGCCTATGGGCAGATTTTCGCCAGCGCCGGCCTCGATCCGCTTCCGGATCAAGTGCAATCCACCGCGGTGCAGTCGATCGCCACGGCCCTGGCAAACCGCGAATCGGCCTGGGCGTCGGGGGATATCTCGGTGCCGGTGGTGGCCCATGCCGGCGCCAAATAATCTGCAGGCGCCCGTCGCCAGCATCAGCCGCTCGCAACGCGAGGCCCGCAACGGCCATCGCGGTGCGGCGATTTTGCTCACCGGTCTGCCGGCGGCGGGCAAATCGACTCTGGCTCAGGCGTTGCACGCCGAGTTGTTTGTCCTTGGATTGCAGAGCGTGGTCCTCGATGGCGACGGTTTGCGGGTCGGGCTCAACCGCGATCTGGGGTTTGGCGACGCCGATCGTCTGGAGAACATTCGCCGGGCCAGTGAGCTGGCGGCATTGCTGGTGGAAAACGGGCAGATCGTGGTTCTGGCGATGATTGCGCCATTGCTGGAGCTGCGCGAGGTGTTCGCCCAGCGTTTGGGTGAGGACTATCGAGAAGTCTGGTGCAGTGCATCGCTGGCGGTGTGCGAGCAGCGGGATCCGAAGGGGCATTATGCCCGCGCAAGACGTGGCGAAATGGCCGGTTTCACGGGGGTGTCGGCGCCGTATGAGCCGCCCCTGCAGGCGTCGTTGATACTCGACACTGGCGTGCAATCGGTTGAGGCCAGTCTGGATCGGTTGCTGACCTGGCTCGGCGAGTCTGCGGTGTTACCCAAGGCATGAGCCGCCCGGTCTGTTCGCGTCTACCGGTGGCGGTGGATCTGCCGTTGCTGTTGCAGGCGCTGCAGGCGATTGCCGAAGAGGCATGGCGCGGCCACTTCAACACGGACTACTTCACGGGCGACTGGAGCGGCGTGGCGCTGATTTCGGCTGCCGATGCACTGAGTGAGTTAGCCCCAGGACGCGGTTTGCCGCTGCAGCGCACGCCATGGTTGCGTGATGAACGCTGGCAGCGGGGGTTGCGCGAGCTGGCGCTGGATATCGTCAGCGCACGCTTGCTGCGACTGGGGCCCGGCGGGCGAATTCATGAGCACCGTGATTACGATCTGGAGGGGCCGGACGCCGATCTGCGCCTGCACATTCCGTTGCTCAGCCCGCCCGCCGCAGACTTCTGGCTCGAGGGGCAGCGTGTGCCGATGACGGCGGGCGAGTGCTGGTTTCTCGATCTTGCTCGTGCGCATCGGGTGGATAACTTCGACACGTCGGCACGGATTCATCTGGTGCTCGATTGCCGACCCGGCGCCTGGCTTGCGCAGAAAATCGTCGAAGGTGTGAACGACACCCCCGCAACGCAACGGCCAGACTCGGCGTTGCAGCAATTCCAGCGATGGGTGGCGGGCGATGCCACGTTGGCGGCGACGTTGCAGGACATGACGGACCCCGAATTATTCATCGAGCGTACGCTTGAGCTGGCCGCCGAACACGGCTTGCCCTTCTCCCGGGAAGAGTTGCGTGCGGCCATGCGCCAGGGGCGTCGGCAATGGAACGCGCAATGGAGCGGCTGAATTTCGACGGCTGGCTGCCGATCCGGGTATGGCCGGTTGCGGGGCTTTGGCAGGTCGATTGGTGCTGGTTCGGTGATAGACCTTTGCAGCAGCCGTTTTTTCGCGATGCGGTCGAGGACGCGTTGCGTTTGCCGTTCAATCAGGTCTTTCGGCGCCAGACGCCGCTGTCGGCGCTGACGCAGTGGCACACGCTAAGCCCGGGACTGGCGCCGAGTGCCTTTATCCTGCACGCCTCGCGTTGCGGTTCGACATTGATCAGCCAGATGCTCGCGCGGCTCGATGACCACATCGTAGTCTCGGAGCCACCGCCGCTTGATGCGCTTTTGCGAGGTGAACTACCCGAAACCGAGCGGCGGGCAGCGATCAGTGGACTGCTCTCGGCCTACGGTCAACGTCGACGCGGTATCGAGCAGCGACTGGTGATCAAGCTCGATGCCTGGAACATCGGCGAATGGCCGTTGTTGCAGACATGCTTTCCCGACACGCCGTGGCTGTTCGTGTATCGCGATCCGCTGGAAATCGCCGTATCGCACGTGCGTCGTCCGGGGATGCACATGGTGCCGGGGATGCTTGGTGATTGTGTCCTGGACGACGGATTGCCGTTTGCCGGCCGTGAGGACTTCATCGCGCGGCGGCTGGGGCGTTTGTTCGAGGCGGGGTACATCCATTGTCGCGATGGCAGCGGTCTGGTGGTGAACTACAGCGAATTGCCCGAGGCCATGGCGGGCCGGTTGGCAGGGTTTTTTCGCTTGAACGCCGAGCAGTGTCAGCGGATGTTGGCGGCGACCTCGCAGCACGCCAAGCAGCCGTCACAGCGCTTTTTCGCCGATGGAGAAGACAAACGCCGTGAGGCGTCGTCGCAGTTGCAGGCACAAGTAAAACGTTGCGCGGCTGCGCCCTACGCGGCGCTGGAACGTTTGCGCCTGCTCAAGCCTTGCCCGACAAGTCCGCCATCCCTTTAAGCAACTCGATCGGCAACGGAAAGACAATCGTCGAACTCTTGTCACCGGCAATCGAACTCAAGGTCTGCATATAGCGCAGTTGCATGGCGCCGGGTTGGCGGCCGAGCATTTCGGCGGCCTGCATGAGTTTTTCCGAGGCTTGCAGCTCGCCTTCGGCGTGGATCACCTTGGCCCGGCGTTCACGTTCGGCTTCGGCCTGTTTGGCGATGGCACGGACCATCGATTCGTTGAGGTCGACGTGCTTGATCTCGACGTTGGCGACCTTGATGCCCCAGGCGTCGGTCTGGGCGTCGAGCACTTGCTGGATATCGATATTCAGTTGCTCGCGTTCGGCCAGCAGTTCATCCAGCTCATGTTTGCCGAGCACCGCGCGCAGGGTGGTCTGCGCCAGTTGGCTGGTGGCCGAAAGAAAGTCTTCGACCTGAATGATCGCCTTCTGCGGGTCAAGCACGCGGAAGTACAGCACCGCATTGACCTTCACCGAGACGTTGTCGCGGGTGATCACATCCTGTGGCGGCACGTCGAGCACCACGGTGCGCAGATCGACCCGGACCATTTGCTGCACCACCGGTATCAACAGGATCAGCCCCGGCCCTTTGACCTGCCAGAAGCGCCCGAGCTGGAACACCACGCCGCGCTCGTACTCACGCAGGATACGGAAGGTCGACCCGGCGAGGGCGATCACCAACAGCAGCAGTGCAACAAAACCGATTTGCAGACCCATGATCACTCTCCGTGTCGCACCGCGTCAGTCGCGGCGACTTTCAGCAATAAGCCCTTGCGCCCTACCACGCGCACCGATTGCCCGGTGTGCAAGGGTGTGGCGCTGTGCACTTGCCAGTGTTCACCCTGCAAATGCACCCAGCCGTTGTGGGCGTTTTCCGCTTGCACGGTGGTCACCGCCGTCACGCTGCCGACCAGCCCGGCGTCGCCGCTGACGGCGTGGCGCGGGCGGGTTTTCAGGGCGCGGATGATCAACGCGATCAGCAGCAGAGCGCTGAGCAGGCCGAGGCCGATGATCATCGGTACCGGCACCTCGGCGTTGCTCAGGATCAGCGCGCCGATGACGAACATGATGATCCCGCCAAGGCCGATGACCCCGTAGTTGGGCAGCGCGGCTTCGGCTATTAGAAAGGCAATGCCAAGGGTGATCAGCCACAGGCCGACCGGATTGACCGCCGTCAGCGGGACGTCAGCCGCGAGGGCCGGGCCGCTGGTCAGCAGTATCAGAAAAAACAGACAACATCGGCTGTTCACGTGACCCTCCGGGAGAGTCATGGGGGTGTTTCCTTAAGTCTAGTTGAGCCTGGCGCTGAATGAATTCTGCTCAATGAGCAGATGTGTCCAGTGAGCGGATTTCCCTTCGCCTGAGCCTCGCCGAACTAGACTCAGCAGAACAGGCACAACGTTCCGCGTGACACCGAGGTGCAGCATGCGTATGGCAAAAAAAGTGCAAAGCAGCCTGAACCGGGCGCATTGCGAATATGACATCGTGGCCCACCGCCACTCCGCCAGCAGTCTGGAAACCGCACGGGTTTCCGGGGTGCCCGCCGAGCGCGTGGCCAAGTCGGTGATTCTCGACGACCACCACGGGCATTACCTGATGGCCGTGCTGCCGGCCAGCCGGCACCTGGATTTGAGCAAAGTGCGCAGCCGCGGCGAATGGCAGATCACCCGGGAAAGCAACCTGGCGCACATCTTCGATGACTGCGAACGCGGCGCGGTGCCGCCGCTGGGTGATTCCTACGGCCTGGACATGGTCATCGACCCGCTGCTGACCCGGCAGAAAGACATCTACCTGGAAGCCGGCAACCACAACTACCTGCTGCACATGAGCATGCCCGAGTTTCTGAAAATGGTGCCGCATGCCGAGGTGCGGGAGTTGAGTCAGTAGGTTCTGTAGCGCTTTCGCGGACGCCTTCGCGAGCAAGCTCGCTCCCACAGGTTGAACGCGTTCTCCTGTGGGAGCCTGCTCGCGAATAATCTCTCACCCACCGCATTCTTGAAGGAGTCCTCCATGGAGCAGCCCACCCACAGCCTGCCGTCCCTGTTCAAGCAACTGGGCCTGGACAGCGACCCGACCAGCATTGACCAATTCATCGCCACCCATTCACCGCTCAAACCCGAGCTGCACCTGGCGGATGCGTTTTTCTGGAGCAAAAGTCAGGCGGATTTCTTGCGCGGCGAGATTCTTGATGATGCGGATTGGGCGGAGGTGGTGGATCAGCTGAACGTGCTGTTGCGCAAGGGGCGGGAGGGATGACCACCTGGCGGCTGAGCACATTTTCGGTTGTATGGAAGGTATAAATAGACCAATATCACGACCTCAATTGAGGTCTTTTATTATGCAAAGTGTTCTTGCCGATATGGCGGTCAGTGTTTCCGAATTGAAGAAAAATCCATCAGCAGTGCTGAGTGGCGCACATGGTGGTGCTGTGGCTGTGCTGAACCATAATCGCGTCATGGGTTACATGGTGCCAGCCGATGTTTACGAAGCCATGATGGAGCGGCTTGATGATTTGGAACTGGTCGAGATCGTCCGTTCCCGCAGTCATGAAACACCCATTTCGGTAAGCCTGGATGACCTATAAGCTCGAATTTCTGCCGTCTGCTCATAAGGAGTGGAACAAGCTGGGTCATACGTTGCGAGATCAATTCAAGAAAAAGCTCGCTGAAAGGTTATCGCTACCAAGGGTATCGGCTGATGCGCTTCATGGAATGCCTGATTGCTACAAAATCAAACTGAAGGCTTCTGGTTACCGTTTGGTCTATCAAGTGACAGATGAGCGAATCGTCGTTTCGGTAGTCGCTGTGGGAAAACGCGAGCGCAGCAGTGTCTATGAGAAAGCCAAAAAACGCTGAGTCGTCCAGACCTCGGCGCTTTTTCTTCTCCCCTGACAACCTATTTGTTTCAAAACTTGACTGAAATTCCCCGCCAATGCGATATTGATAGTTAGCAAACTAACAGTGTGCATTTTCCCGTGGCGAATTCCCTCGACGCTCTCCAGATGAACATCAGCAGTGCCATGGTGGTGGCCGCCAGGCATTGGCGGAAGATCTGCCAGACCACGCTGGTCAACTATGGAATCTCCGAAGCCTGCGCCGTGCCGTTGTTGATGATCGGGCGGTTGGGCGAGGGCGTGCGTCAGGTGCAGGTGGCGCAGGCCGCCGGGATGGAAAGTCCGTCGCTAGTACGCCTGCTCGACCAGTTGTGCCACGCCGGCTACGTCTGCCGCACCG
The DNA here is from genome assembly GCF_019775695.1 of Pseudomonas sp. AO-1. Classification (NCBI taxonomy): domain Bacteria; kingdom Pseudomonadati; phylum Pseudomonadota; class Gammaproteobacteria; order Pseudomonadales; family Pseudomonadaceae; genus Pseudomonas; species Pseudomonas sp. AO-1. Next base: position 6,508,836 of record NZ_CP079947.1, on the reverse strand, counting down.
AAGATGCGCAGGATCGTCGGGCCAAGTGCCTGAGCCTGACCGACACCGGTCGTGAGCTGGTGCAAGCGGTGGAAAGCGAACTGGTGCGTCTGCGTCATGAAGTGCTCGAAGGCATCGACCAGAGTGATCTGGAGGCTACGCTTCGAGTACTGCGAGCTTTTGAGGCGGCCAATCCGCCTGTGGTGATCAATTCTTGAACGGTTTTTTCTCCGGTATTCCTCCGGCCCGCGACTGGTTCTACGGGGTCCGCACCTTTGCAGCGTCGATGATCGCGCTGTACATCGCCTTGCTCATGCAAATGCCGCGTCCGTATTGGGCGATGGCCACGGTGTACATCGTCTCCAGCCCGTTTCTCGGCCCGACCAGTTCCAAGGCGCTGTACCGCGCCATCGGCACCTTTCTCGGGGCGGCGGCGGCGGTGCTGTTCGTGCCGATGTTCGTGCAGAGTCCATATGTGCTGGTGGTGGTGATTGCCTTGTGGACGGGGATTTTGCTGTTCCTGTCGCTGCACCTGCGCACCGCCAATAACTACGCGCTGATGCTGGCCGGTTACACATTGCCGCTGATTGCCTTGCCGACCGTGGATAATCCGCTGGCGGTGTGGGACGTGGCGGAAGCGCGCACCGAAGAGATTTTTCTCGGCATCGCCGTGGCGGCGGTGGTCGGCGCGATGTTCTGGCCGCGGCGTCTGGCGCCGGTGTTCAACGACGCGGTGGGCAAATGGTTCACCGACGCCACCACCTACAGCTTGAAGTTCCTCAGCCGTGACGTGCAGCCTGAACAGATCGCCGCGCTGCGCATGGCCATGGTCGCCAACTTCAACAGCCTCGAATTGATGATCGGCCAGTTGCCCCACGAAGGCGCCCGGCCGCAAACCGTGCGCAACACCAAGGAGCTGCGCGGGCGGATGATCCACCTCTTGCCGGTGATCGACGCTCTGGAAGACTCGCTCTACGCCCTCGAACGGCGTACCCCGGAACTGGTGGAAAAGTTTGCCCCGCTGCTGACCGCGACCCAGCAATGGCTCGGCCATAACGACGCCGATCTTGATCGGTGGCAGGCGCTCAAGGATCAACTCCAGGCCCTGCAGCCAAGCTGCGAGGCGCTGGAAGATCGCAAGCAGTTGCTGTTCTCCAACGCGATTTATCGCCTCGGTGAATTCATCGATCTGTGGCAAGACTGCCGCAGTCTGCAGGACGCGATTCTCTGCGAGCGCCAGGATAGCTGGCGTGCGGTTTACCGGCACTGGCGCCTCGGGCGGCTGACGCCGTTTCTCGACCGCGGGATGATGCTGTATTCGGTGGCCTCGACCATTCTGGCGATCATCGTCGCCTCGGTGCTGTGGATCCTGCTGGGTTGGCCGGACGGCGGCAGTGCGGTGATTCTGGCAGCGGTGGCGTGCAGTTTCTTCGCCTCAATGGACGACCCGGCGCCGCAGATCTACCGGTTCTTTTTCTGGACCGGGATGTCGGTACTGTTCGCCAGTCTCTATCTGTTCCTGATTCTGCCGAACCTGCACGATTTCCCGATGCTGGTACTGGCGTTTGCGGTTCCGTTCATTTGCGTCGGCACCCTGACGGTGCAGCCGCGTTTCTACCTCGGCATGCTCCTGACGCTGGTCAACACCTCGTCGTTCATCAGCATTCAGGGCGCGTATGACGCGGACTTTTTCGCCTTTGTGAACTCCAACCTGGCCGGCCCGATGGGTTTGCTGTTCGCGTTCATCTGGACCCTGATCGCCCGCCCGTTTGGCGTCGAGCTGGCCGCCAAACGTCTGACCCGTTTCAGCTGGAAGGACATCGTGCACATGACCGAGCCGGCCAACCTTGCCGAACATCGGCAGTTGGGCGTGCAGTTGCTCGACCGTCTGATGCAGCACTTGCCGCGTCTGGCCATGACCGGCCAGGACACCGGGATTGCCATGCGTGAAGTGCGTGTCGGGCTCAACCTGCTTGATCTGCTGGCCTACACCCCGCGGGTGGAGGGCGCGCCGAATGCCCTGCTGCAACAAGTGGTGGCCGAGGTCGGTGAGTATTTTCGCGCTTGCCTCAAGGCCGGCGAACGCTTGCCGGCACCGAGTCCCTTATTGATGACCATGGATCGCGCCCGCCGCGCCCTCAAAGGTCACGGCGACGAAGAAACCCGGCTAAACCTGTTGCATGCCCTGAGCGGTTTGCGTCTGGCGCTGTTGCCCGGCGTGGAATTTGTCAGCACCGGCGATGCCGAAGAACCGCTGCCCGATGGAGCGCCCCTATGATTGGTGATCTGGATATCAGCGGCATTTTCCTGCCGACCCTGCTGGTGTTGATGGGCATCACCTATGTGTTGTTTGTGCTGGTGCACGGCGTGCTCACGCGCCTGCACTTTTACCGTCTGGTCTGGCACCGGGCATTGTTCAACGTGGCCCTCTACGCCGTGATGCTGTACGGCGTGGACTCACTCAGTCGATACCTGATGACATGAAAAAACCGTTTCTGACCATCGGTCGCGTGGTCCTGACCCTGCTGATCGTGACTTTTGCCGTCGTCCTCGTCTGGCGCATGGTGATGTATTACATGTTTGCGCCATGGACCCGTGACGGCCACATTCGCGCTGACATTATTCAGATCGCCCCGGACGTGTCCGGGCTGATCCAGCAGGTCGAGGTCAAGGACAACCAGTTGATCAAACGCGGCCAAGTGCTGTTCAGCATCGACCAGGACCGCTTCAAACTGGCCCTGCGTCAGGCTAAAGCGGCGGTCGCCGATCGCGAAGAAACCCTGGCCCAGGCGCAGCGTGAAGCCAAGCGTAACCGTGGTCTGGGCAATCTGGTGCCGGCCGAACAGCTGGAAGAAAGCCAGTCGAAAGTTGCCCGCGCGCAATCGGCGCTGGCCGAAGCGCTGGTGACGGTGGACAGCGCGCAGCTCAATCTGGATCGCTCGGTGATCCGCAGCCCGGTGGACGGTTACGTCAACGACCGTGCGCCGCGTGTGCAGGAATTCGTCACCGCCGGGCGTCCGGTGTTGTCGGTGGTCGACAGCAACTCTTTCCATATCGACGGCTACTTCGAAGAAACCAAACTCGATGGCATTCATGTCGGGCAGTCGGTGGATATCCGTGTGATCGGCGACAAGGCCAGGCTGCGCGGGCATGTCGAAAGCATCGTCGCCGGTATCGAAGATCGCGACCGCACCAGCGGCAACAACCTGCTGCCGAACGTCAACCCGGCGTTCAGCTGGGTGCGCCTGGCACAACGGATTCCGGTGCGCATCGCCTTTGACGAGGTGCCGGAAGACTTCCGCATGATCGCCGGGCGGACCGCGACCGTGTCGATCATCGACGACAAAACGCAGGAGCCCGCGCAATGAACAGGGCCCTGATGATCGCCGGGTTGGGCCTGATGCTCTCGGCCTGCCAGATGGTCGGGCCGGACTATCACCTGCCCGCTGACGCGGCGGTGCAGCGCAAGGATTTTCAGGGCGAGCTGGCGGTGGACGGCAAACCAGTGGTGTCGGCGCCGGTGCCGGCGGACTGGTGGCGGCTGTATCAAGACCCGCGTCTGGATCAACTGGTACAGCAAGCCATGGCTTCCAATACGGATTTGCGCGTGGCGGCGGCCAACCTGTCGCGGGCGCGGGCTCAGGTCGATGAAGCGGAAGCGGCCGGCGGCTGGAGCGGCGGCGTGAAGATGGGCGCGCAGCGCTTGCAGGAATCCGGACAAGCATTCCTGCTGCCGGAAAAAGTCCCGGTGGCCAACGTCGCTGACATCGGTATCAGCGCGTCTTACCAGTTCGATCTGTGGGGCACGCTGCAACGCGGGATCGAAGCGGCGAAAGCCAACGCCGATGCCACGCAAGCGGCGGCCGACACCGCGCGCATCACCCTCGTCGCGGACGTGGTCCGTGCCTACACCCAAGTGTGCGCCGCCAACGAAGAACGGGAAATCGCTCAGCATTCCCTCGACCTGCAATCGCAGAGCACCACGCTGATCCAGCGCTTGCGCGATGCCGGGCGTGGTGACGAGACCCAGGTCACCCGTTCGCAAACCCAATTCAAATCCTTGCGGGCTGACCTGCCGCGCTACGAAGCGGCGCGTCAGGCCGGATTGTTCCGCCTGTCGATGCTGCTGGCCAAACCGCTCGACCAGTTGCCTGCCGGCACCGCGACCTGTGCCGAACTGCCGAAAATCGCCCAACAGTTGCCGGTGGGCGACGGTGCGACGCTGCTCAAGCGTCGTCCCGATGTGCGGCAGGCCGAACGTCGCCTCGCCGCCGCGACCGCCGGCATCGGCATTGCAACCGGTGAGCTGTACCCGGACATCAGCATCGGCGCGACCATCGGCACCGTCGGCATCGTTTCCGACCTTGGCGATCCTTCGACCAACCGCTGGGGCTTTGGCCCGTCGCTGAGCTGGAAAGTGCCGACCAACGGCGCCCGCGCACGGATCCGTGAGGCCGAAGCCAACACTCAGGGCGCGCTGGCGCATTTCGACGGTGTGGTGCTCAACGCCATCCGCGAAACCCAGACCGGTCTGGCCCAGTACAGCGCACTGCTGCAGCGTCGCGATGCACTGGCCGACGCCGAGCAATCGGCGAAACTGGCGGCGGACCAGACCCATCGCTTCTTCCAGGCCGGGCGCGAGTCGTTCCTCGCCGACCTGCAGGCGACCCGCACTTACACCGACGTCACCGCGCAACTGGCCGCCGCCAACACCCAGGTCGCCATGAGCCAGATCGATTTATTCCTCGCCCTGGGTGGCGGTTGGGAAAGCGGACGAACGCAAGCCTCAAGCGCCAGCAAACCCTGAAGCCGTTGCTATGCTTTGAAGTGTTGAAAGGGTGCCCCGTGCAACGCACCCTTTCAGCGCACATTGCTAGCGCTGGTCTAGGGGAAACCAATAATGAAAAACCCTTACGCTCTCGGCTTCTGGTGCGCCCTGGTAGCGCTGGTGCTGCTATCGGCCACCTATTTCTACGGCATCATGCTGGCCCATCAGATCGACAAGGCCATGGTCTTCCTCGACAGCGCCACGGCGTTGATCGCGGTGATGGCCATCGTCGTCGTGGCGTGGGCCTCGGTTCAGGTGCAGCGGGTCAAGAAACGCCAGTTGGAACAGGGCAAGACCCTGGTGCTGATCTGGGACACCAAAGTCGCCCTGCGCCGGGTCGAAACCGTGTTTGATCGCTACTTCTGGGGCAGCTACTGGCAACCGGGACGCACCTTCGCCGAAGTCATGGGCGAACTGACCGGCACGCCGCTGGAAAAAAGCCTCGAAGCCCTGAAAAAGCAGTGTCTGGAACTCGACAAGCAGATTGCCGATGAAGGCTGGCACTGGCTCAATAATGCCCGCGAACTGTCGGATGTCGCCACGGCCATGGCCCGTGAGCGCTATCAACTGGATTTCTGCGATCCCCGGGCTGACGGGCCGGGCGGGGCGGTGATTGATCGCGACTTTGAAGTGCTGGTGTATACCTGGACGGCGCGGTTGAAGAGCTTCGATCATCAGCTCGATGAGATCGAGGTTCAGTATTCCTGATCTTCTGGGAGTCCTCTGGCCCCATCGCTGGCAAGCCAGCTCCCACAGTTTTTGTGGTGTTCTCGGATTTTGTGAACACAACCAGTCCTGTGGGAGCTGGCTTGCCAGCGATAGCGTCCTCAAAAACACTGCAACTCTCCCCGCCTGTCAGCTGTCCACACTCCCCATAGACACTCTTTAACCTTTAAACATTGGGCCGCCTCGCGCTGCCAGTGCTAATCTCCACCGCTAATTTCAGCGGAGTCGAGCCGCGACCCGGTCACGGGTTCAGGGAAGACGACCACACTTTCAGCCACGGACATTGATCAGGTCATTCATGAATAAATCAGCAGGCGTGCTTCTCGGGATTGTTGTTGCCATCGGTGCGATCAGTGCCGGCGGGGCCTGGTATACCGGGACCAAGATCGAAGGCGTGCTGAACAACGCCGTCAGCAACGCCAACAAAGAGCTGCAGACCGCGATGGCCGGCTCCAATGGCAGCGCGTCGTTGGAGCTGGTGTCGCTGGAGCGCCACACCTTCACCAGCACCGCGCACTACCGCCTCAAGGGCGAAGGCGAGATGTTCGGTGACCAGCCGGTCGAGCTGCTGTTCGTCGATCACATCGAACACGGCCCGCTGCCGTTCTCGCGCCTGGTTTCGCTGAAGTGGCTGCCGGTCATGGCCACCAGCAATTACGAGCTGGAAAAGAGCCCGGCCACCGAAAAATGGTTTGCCGCCACCAAAGGCGCCGCGCCGCTCAAAGGTGTGACCAACATCGGCTACGACGAATCCACCACCAGCAGCCTGGAACTGCTGCCGCTGGAAACCGCGCTGGACGAACAGTCGAGCCTGAAGTTTTCCGGCCTGACCATGAACATCTCCGCCAGTGCCCAGGCGCAGAAGGTCAAGGCTGACGGCTACATGGACAGCCTGAAACTGGTCACCGTGGCGCAGGATCAGGCACCGGTGCAGGTCGAACTCAACGGTCTGACCCTGGCCAGCAACCTCACCAAGAGCAGCTACGGCTACTACACCGGGGAAAACACCCTGGAGCTGACCAGCAGCAAAACCACCTTCGGTCCCAAGCAGTCGGTACTCGGTGTGAAGAGCTTCGAAATGAAGAACCTCACCGAAGAGAGCGGCAGCAATGCCTCGGGCCGCGCTGACTACAAGGTCGGTGAAGTCACCCTCAACGACAAGAAAATCGGTTCGGCCAACATGGCCATGAGCCTGAAGAACCTCGACATCCCGTCGACGATGTCGCTGATGCAGATCTACCAGACCAAATTGCAGCCGTACGAGAAGGAAGCGGCGGCCGCTGCCGAGGCCGGTCTGCCGGCACCGGAATTGAACCTGACCGAAGCCGAGTCGGCACAGGTCAAGGCTGACCTGCAGAAACTGCTGGCCGCCAGTCCACAGATCGCGCTGGAAAACCTGTCGCTGAAAACCGCCAACGGTGAAAGTCGCGCCAGTCTGGTGATTGATCTGACCAAGCCGCAATCGATGGATCTGCCGCCGGATCAACTGGGCAAGCAATTGATCGCGCTGCTGGACCTGAATATTCAGGTGTCCAAGCCGATGCTGATCGATCTGCTCAGCGTGCAGGCGCAGCTCGACGGCCAGACTGACGCCAAAGCCATCGTCGATCAGGCCAGCGCCGGCGCCGACATGTTCTCCGGCATGGCAGTCGGTTCGCAATTGGCGACCGTCGACGGCACCAATGTCGTGACCAAGCTGCATTACGCCGCCAACCAGGTGGAATTCAACGGCCAGAAAATGACCGTCGAGCAGTTCGTCGGCTTCCTGATGAGCAAGTTCGCTGGCGTCACGCAAGTGCAGTAATCCTGCGCTCTAAATAGCAACGCCCGGCCTCTGGATTCGCGGACGCCGGGCGTTTTGCTGTCTGGCGTTCGGGTTTTGAACTGAACCGGCGGCACGATTCTGAACAATTATTGTGTTCTGAATATTCGACTACGCTTGCATGCAAGACTGCCTGACTAAGCTTGGCTGGGTCTTTATTGGCTCAGCCTCCGTTACGAATGGGCAAGGGGGGCATTGCGACCCGGCTGGCCATGTAAGGATGCTGACGAATGCCGCGTATTGATGTGCCTGTTCTACATCGTGGTTTACGCCCGTTGTTTCGTGTTGCGCTGTGCAGCCAGTTGCTTTGGCCGGCACTGGCGTTTGCCGATACGCCCTATGATCAGATGGTGCGTGATGCCCGTGCCGGGCAGACCACGCCTGCGCTGAACGTGCTGCGCCAGGTGCCGCCGGGGCAGTCGACCACTGGCCAGATCAGCGATCACCTGCAGATCGCCAGTTGGGCCGGCCTCGATGCCGAAGTGGTGCAGGTCTATGAAACCCAGGGGCGTGACCGGGCGCTGCCGGTGCAGGCACTGACCGCCACCGCACGGGCCTATCGCAACCTCAAGCGTTGGGAGCAGGCGACTCAGGTCTACAACAAGGCGCTGGCGCTGGAGCCGGACAACGCTGACCTGCAATTGGGGCTGGCCCTGACTCAGGCTGACGCGGGCAAACCCGACGAAGCCGTGACCCGCGCCAAGGCGCTGGTCGCCGCCAAACCCGACGATCCTTCGCGCCGCCTCGCACTGGGCTATGCACTGACCCGCGCCGGCAAGCAGTACGACGCGTTGTTTGAATACGATCAAGCGTTTATCCGTGCCGGCAGCAAGCCGGAAGTCGCCCGCGAATACGTGGTCGCCCTGCAAAAGGCGCGGCTGCCGGAACCGGCGCTGCGTCTGGCCAATCAACGTCCGGGGCTGATCGACCCGGTCACCTTGCGTCGACTCGAAGGTGATCTGGCCGCCGAACGCGTGCGTCTGGCCGAACTCGCCACCCGCAGTGAAAAAGAACGCTACGTGATCGCCGACCGCGCGCTGGCCGATTACGACAAACTGCTCGCCACCTGGACCCCGGATGCCAGCGCCCATGATGACGTGATTCGCTGGCGCATCGACCGCATGGGCGCGCTCAAGGCCCGGGCGCGCACCGCCGACGTGATCAATGAATACCAGAAGCTGCAAAGCGAAGGCGTGAAGATTCCGACTTACGCCTTGCGCTGGGTCGCCGCGTCGTATCTGGATCAGCGCCAGCCAGAAGTCTCTACCGACCTGTATCGCCAGGTGTTGTCGGCCCCGGACGCCGATGTCGGTGATCGCCTCGAAGACACCACCGCGTTGTACTACTCGCTGCTGGAAAGCGACCGCGCCGATGAAGCGCGCAAACTCGCCGAGGATCTGGCCAAGACCCAGAAACCGCGCGTCGAACTCAAGGGCTTGCCGATCGGCAACCCCAATGATGAGTGGATGGACGCCCAGCAACTCGCGGCGCAGGCCGGCACCTACGGCTCCGACCTGCCGCACGGCGAAGAGCGCCTGCAGACACTGGTCGATCAGGCCCCGGGCAACATCGGCCTGCGCCTGGCGCAGGCCGATCTGTACCTGGCCCGGCAATGGCCACGCCGCGCGGAAAATCAGCTCAAGGAAACCGAGAGCATGGTCCCGCGCGACATGGGCCTGGAACTCGCTCAGGCGCGCACCGCGATGACCCTGCAGGAATGGCGGCAAATGGATGCGCTGACCGATGACGTGGTCGCGCGCTTTCCCGACAACCGTCAGGTGCAACGAGCGGCCCGCGAGCGCGAAGTGCACGACATGTCCGAACTGCGCGTCGAAGCCTATGGCGGCAAGGCCAACGGAGGCGGCGGCAGTGGTGCGGGCGCGGTCAGTGGCAGCCGCGATTTCGGCATCCAGAGCACTCTGTACAGCCCGCCGATCGATGAAGACTGGCGGGTGTTCGTCGGCGCCGGTTATGCCACCGGCGACTTCGCCGAAGGCACGGGCACCGACCGCTTCCAGCGTGTCGGTCTGGAGCGCCGTACCCGCGACATGAGCCTGGAAGCCGAGGTCTCCAACCACGATTACGGTTACGGCGCCAAACAGGGCGCGCGCATCGCGATTGCCCGCGACATCAACGATCACTGGCAGTACGGCGGCAGCTTCGCCTATCTGTCGGCCGAGACGCCGTTGCGGGCGCTCAACAGCGACATCAAGGCCAACGGCGGCAACGCGTTCATTCGCTGGCGCGCCAACGAAAGTCGCGAGTGGCGGCTGTCGGTCAGCCCGTCGCACTTCAGCGACGGCAACAACCGCGTCGAAGCCTTGCTCACCGGGCGCGAGGGCGTCTACAGCGCGCCGAACGTGCAGGTCGATGCCGGTCTGGAAGTCGGTACCAGTCAGAACTCCAAGTCCGAGGATGTGCCGTACTTCAACCCGAAGGCGGACTTCAGCGTGATGCCGACGGTCAACGTCAACCATGTGCTCTACCACCGTTACGAAACCTCGTGGAGCCAGCAGTTTCAGGCCGGGGCGGGCACCTACAGCCAGCGTGACCACGGCACCGGCGGCATGGCGATGCTCGGCTACGGCCAGCGTTATGCCTGGAACGACGTGTTCGAGGTGGGCGGTTTGTTCAGTGTGATCAACCGGCCCTACGACGGTGATCGGGAGACCGATCTGCGTCTGCTCGTCGACCTCACTTTCCGCTTCTAGAAGAGTTTGAAGATGCCTTTGATGACGCGTTTCATCCTTCTGCTGGGAGTGCTGCTGATCAGCGCCTGCGCCCAGCAAGCCCCGGCTTTCGCGCCGCCGTCGCAACGTCCGGTGGCGGCCAATGAAAAACCCTGGCCGAAAAACCATGTGCTGGGCATTGCCTATCACGATATCGAAGACCGCGACCCCGATCAGGCGGTGGTGGCGGTGCGCACCGAGCGCATGATCGAGCAGCTCGCGTGGCTGCGGGAGAACGGCTACCAACCGGTCACCGTCGATCAGATCATGGCGGCGCGCAAGGGCGGCCCGGAACTGCCGGCCAAAGCGATCCTGCTCAGCTTCGACGATGGTTATTCAAGCTTCTACACCCGCGTGCTGCCGGTGCTGCGCGCCTACAACTGGCACGCTCTGCTGGCGCCGGTCGGCGTGTGGATCGACACGCCGCTCAATCAACCGGTGGATTTTGCCGGCGCCCCCCGCGCACGTTCGGACTTTCTGACCTGGGATCAGGTGCGGGAAATCTCGCAGTCGGGGCTGGTGGAAATCGCCGCGCACACCGACGCCAGCCACAAAGGCATCCTCGCCAACCCGCAAGGCAACATGCAGCCTGCGGCGGCCACACGACGCTACGATCCGCTCACCAAACGCTATGAGTCCGAAGAACAGTTCCGCGCTCGAATCAGCAATGACGTGGCGACCATCTCGGAAAAAATCCGCAAAGTCACCGGCAAGAAACCGCGCATCTGGGTCTGGCCGTACGGCACGGCGGACGGCACATCGCTGGCCGTGATCGGCGAGCAGGGCTATGAAATGGCCCTGACCCTGGACGACGGTCTCGATGCCCTCGACAACCTGATGAGCAGCCCGCGCTTTCTGGTGGCCTCGGATCCTGACGGCGAGCATTTCGCCAACAGCATTGTTGGCGTGCAGTCGGATTTCGCCATGCGTGTGGTGCACGTTGATCTGGACAACGTTTACGACCCAGACCCGGCGCAACAGGAAATCAACCTCGGCAAGCTGATCCAGCGCATGGCCGACATGGGTGCCAACACCGTGTTCCTGCAGGCTTTCGCCGATCCGAAGGGCGACGGACTGGTGCACTCGCTGTACTTCCCCAACCGTCACCTGCCGGTGCGCGCCGACATCTTCGATCGCGTTGCCTGGCAACTGCGCACTCGGGCGCACGTGAAAGTCTTCGCGTGGATGCCGGTGCTGAGTTTCGGCCTCGATGCGAAGCTGCCGCGTGTTACGCGCTGGGATCCGAAGACCGGCAGCACCTCGGTCGATCCGGGCCAGTATCAGCGCCTGTCGCCGTTCGATCCGCAAGTACGGCGGATCATCGGTGAAATCTACGAAGACGTGGCGCGCCTGACCTCGGTCGACGGCATTCTCTATCACGACGACGCGGTGCTCTCGGACTTCGAAGACGCCAGCCCCGAGGCCCTGAAGGCGTATGCCGCGCACGGCTTGCCGGGGTCCATTGCGGCGCTTCGCGATGATCCGTCAGCCATGCAGCGCTGGACGCGGTTCAAGAGTAAATACCTGATCGACTTCACCAATGAGCTGACCGCCAAGGTCCGCGCGATCCGTGGCCCGCAGGTGCTGACCGCACGCAACATCTTCGCCGAGCCGGTACTCAATCCTGAGAGCGAAGCCTGGTTTGCGCAGAACCTCGACGACTTCCTCGTGACCTACGACTGGACGGCGCCGATGGCCATGCCGCTGATGGAAAAACAGACCCAGGCGCAATCCGGCCCGTGGCTTGAAGAGCTGGTGGCGAAGATCAAACAGCGCCCCGGTGCACTGGATCGCACGGTGTTCGAGCTGCAGGCCCGCGACTGGACGAAAAAGGATCAGGCCGACATCGACGGTGCGCAACTGGCGGACTGGATGGGCCGGCTCAAGCGTCAGGGGGCGACCAGTTTCGGTTACTACCCGGACAACTTCCTCGACAACCTGCCGGACCTGAAAACCGTAAGGCCTGCGCTCTCCAACAAATGGAACCCATGACATGCTGGATAGACTGTTAGCCCTGCTTGTTCTGGCGCTCGTCCTCGGCGTGCCGCTGGGGTTGATCTTCCTGGTCACCGGGCAGTTCCTGATGGACTTCGTGTTCTTCTACCCGTTGTTCATGTCCGGGCTGTGGATTGCCGGCGGCCTGTATTTCTGGCCGCACTGGGAGCGTCACTGGCCATGGCAGGACGACACCCTGCCGCCGCCACTGGAAGGCGAGCCACTGATCTCGATCCTGATCCCTTGCTACAACGAAGGCGAAAACGCCGCCGATACCATTCACGCGGCGCTGGCCCAGCATTACCCGAACATCGAAGTCATCGCGATCAACGACGGTTCCAAGGACAACACCGCCGAAGTACTCGACCGGCTCGCCCAGGAAGACCCACGCCTGCGGGTGCTGCATCTGGCGGAAAACCAAGGCAAGGCCGTGGCCCTGCGCATGGGCGCCATTGCCGCGCGCAGCGAATATCTGGTGTGCATCGACGGCGACGCGCTGCTGGCGCCGAACACGGCGGCCTATCTGGTGGCGCCGATGCTCGACAACGCGCGGCTTGGCGCAGTGACCGGCAACCCACGGATTCGCACACGTTCGACCCTGGTCGGGCGGGTGCAGGTCGGTGAGTTCTCGTCGATCATCGGTCTGATCAAGCGCACGCAGCGGGTGTTCGGGCGGATCTTCACCGTGTCCGGGGTGATCGTCGCGTTCCGCCGTACCGCGTTGAACCGGGTCGGCTACTGGAGCCCGGACATGATCACCGAAGACATCGACATCAGCTGGAAGCTGCAACTCGATCACTGGAGCATCTTTTACGAGCCGCGCGCGCTGTGCTGGATCCTGATGCCGGAAACCCTGCGTGGTCTGTGGAAGCAGCGCCTGCGCTGGGCCCAGGGCGGTGCCGAGGTGCTGTTCAAGAACATCCGCGGCATCTGGCAGTACCGCCATCGTTACCTGTGGCCGCTGCTGTTCGAGTATTGCCTTTCGACTGGTTGGGCCTTCACCTTTCTGCTGTCGGTAATCTTCTGGGCCGTTGGCAAGTTCGTCGTCATGCCGGAGTCGATTGCCGTGCATCACCTGATGCCGCCAGCGTTCACCGGGCTGTTACTGGCGTTCGTCTGCCTGGTGCAATTCGCGGTCAGCATCATTATCGACCGGCGCTACGAACCGGGGTTGGGCCGAACCATGTTCTGGGTGGTCTGGTACCCGATCGCGTTCTGGCTGGTCAGCCTGCTCACCACCTTGGTCAGTTTCCCCAAAGTGCTGTTTGGTCAACATCAGAAGCGTGCGCGTTGGGTCAGCCCTGACCGCGGCATCAAGCCGGTTGGCGACGACGAAGAGGAGGTCATCAAATGAAAATCATCCGGACCCGGCAGCGGCCCTTCCTGGTGGTGATCGATGTGGTCCTCACCGTGCTGGCCTGGGTCGGCCTGCTGTTCCTGCTGATACGCGGGCTGTGGCCGCTGATCGAAACCCACGCCGGTGGGCCACGCATCGACAACTCTGCATTCGAGGCCCTGGGTACGTTGCAGATCTACCTGTGGGTGGCGCTGGTCAACGCGGTGATCCTGATTGGTTGGGCGCGTTATCAACAGCGCAAAAGCCGAAGCTTCGCCCAGCGTCGATTGCCGGCGCCGGTGGTCGATGATGAAGGGCTGAGCAAGAGCTTCCGGCTGTGCGATGAGCGCTTGCAGAAACTGCGCACACCGGGAGTGATGACCATCCACAACGATCAGGAAGGTGACATCAGCCATGTGGTGCTGAACTTTCGGCCGCTGGAGCCTGCGGAGCTGCCGCCACCGCTGGCGCCGCTGGAGCATCCGCGGGTGATCTTTCTGCACGCCGAGGATGACGATAATCGCGACCCGGTGAATCGCCTCACCTGAAAGATGCCCCCCTGTAGGAGCTGCCGAAGGCTGCGATCTTTTGATCTTTAAAATCAAGATCAAAAGATCGCAGCCTTCGGCAGCTCCTACATTGTTCAGCATTCAGCAGCGAATCAGCTCCCAAGCTTCTTCCATCGCCAGTGGTTGTTTCATCCGCTCCGCGAGCATCGCCATGGCCCGTTCTTCCTCGCAGGCCACCGCGGCGACCACCACGCCGTTGTGGCCGAACAGGCCGATGAACGGCGGATGCTCGGGTTCGCCCCTGAACTCGATTTCATCCCACTGGCTGGCGTGGCCAAGGTAGTCGTAGTTCCTGCCGAAGTGCCAGGTCCAGAAAAACGGCACATCCAGATAATGCTCATCGGCGCCCAACATGTTGGCGGCAGCGATGCGTGCGTGCTGCTGGGCCAGGCGCCAGTGCTCGATGCGTTGCGGCTGGCCGCTCAGGGGGAACGTGGCGATATCGCCAATCGCCCACAGGCCTTCGCAAACACGCAGGCCGGCATCGACACGCAGCGACTGGTCTTTCTCCCTCGGCAGCGACGCAAAAGCCTCGGTGGCCGGGCGCACGCCGACCCCCGCCAGCACCAGATCCGCCGAGACGCGCAAACCGTTGTCCAGCAGTACCGCTTCGACTTTGCCGTCGCCAATGATTTCCCGGACTTCGTGATCGGTGATGAATTTCACCCCGTGTTGTTCATGCAGCGCACGGATCGCTTTACCCACGGCTGTGCCGAATTGCGCGGCAAACGGAATGGCGTGGCGGGCGCTGACCGTCACGTCGAGCCCGAGCTGGCGCAGGGCCGAGGCGCATTCCAGGGCGATAAAGCTGTCGCCGATGATCAGCGCCCGCTGTTCGGGTTTGGCGGTGCGCATGATCTGTTCGGCCTGGGCTTTCGAACGCAGGACGAACACTTGCGGCAGATCAGCGCCGGGCAGTTGCAGCGGATTGGGCTCGCCGCCGGTGGCGAGCACCGCGGCGTCGTAACGCAGGGATTGGCCGTCGTGCAAATGCAGGGTTTTCGCTGAGGCGTCGAGGGCGGTGATTTCGCCTTGTCGGCGTTCGATGCGCTGCTCTTGATAAAAATCTTCATCGCGCAGCGGCGGGGTTTCCTTCGCCGACATTTCGCTGGCGAGGACAAATTTGCTCAGCACCGTGCGGTCGTAACCGGCCTCCGCTTCGCGGTCGAGCATGATGATCCGGCCACCGAAACCTTTCTCCCGCAGTGCCGCCGCACATGCCGTGCCCGCTGCACCTGCGCCGACTATCACGAAGGTGCGCGAATCATCGGCCGGCGGCGTGTGCCCATCCGGTAGCGGTTGATCATCGACCCAGACTTCCTCGCCGCGAAGTTCCAGCGGATAACGCTTGAGGCTGTCGAGGGCCGGTGGCTCGCACAACGCGCCGTCTTCGACGCGAAATGCGGCTTTGTGCCAAGGACAGATCAGGCGTCCGTTGCACAGCGCGCCGTCAGCCAGTGGCGCCCCGGCATGTGGGCATTCGCCTTGAAATGCGCGCAGTTGGCCATTGGCGTGGAGCAGGACAATCTTGCGCTCGCCGATTTCGACTTGCAGGCCACGGTCTTCGGGGACATCGGCGACACGGGCGACACGGTGCAGGCTCATGTTCGTGCTCCTGACAGGCATTTCTCTTACGAGTTTGCGCCGCAGTGCGAGGTTCAGCCAATTGCCACTGCCAAGGTACGAACGGTACAGCTATAGTTTGCAGGCCGACGAAGGCCCAACTGCACAAGGTGCTCCCGGAATGACCCGATTGACCTCTCTCAACCCTTGGCTGGCGGCTGTCGCCGTCGCCCTTTGCGTGCAGTTTCCGGCGCAGGCGGCCGAGCGCTTTACCCTCGACATCCCCGGTGTCTCGGACAATCGCCTGTTCACCTCGGCCGCCGCGAGCGATGCGGCCGGTTGCGGTGGCAAGAACCAGTCCCCGGCACTGGCCTGGAACGCCGGGCCTGCCGGCACTCTGAGCTACGCAATCGTCATGCACGACCCGGACGGCCAGAAAGGGGCTGGCGTCGATCACTGGATTCATTACGGCATCAAAGCCACCACCCGGCAGATCCCGGCCGGTGTCGGCGCCAAATCCAGTCTCGAAGGCGTAGGCGGCACCAACAGCAAAGGCACCACCCATTACATCGGGCCATGCCCACCGGTTGGCGACAGCGCCCACCACTACATCATTCAGATCTACGCCCTGGATCTGGCTCCGGATGCCTTGCCCGCCGGTCTGACCCGCGCCGAGCTGATGGACAAGATCAAAGGCCACGTACTGCGTAACAGCAGCGTGGTGCGGCGTTATCACCGCTAAAAATTTTTTTTGGCGGGGTTTAACCCGATCTGAAGGGGCTGCCCGTCTCAGTGGATGAATGGATCACTTTCATCCCGAGGTCAGCCCCCATGTCCCGCTTCCTGCCTTTTCTGCGACCCGTTGCTGTCGGTGTGTTGTTGACCATCGCCGGTTGCGGCGTGTCTTCCAATCCCGAATCGGCTGTTGTCCCGGCGCCGGCCCAGCCACAGGCGTCGATTCAGCATGAAGCGCTCGCTGCCGACCGTGCGATGGTCAAGCGCAGAGCAAGTCCGGCGCCGATTGCCAGTTTCGCGGCGATGCCGGCCCCGGAAAGTTATCCACAAGGCTATCGCGACGAGCAGCGCGAGCAATATCAGGCGCTGGCCGATAATCCGATTCACAGCGTGGCCGAGGCCCCGGTCTCAACCTTCAGCGCCGACGTCGATACCGGCGCCTACGCTAACGTCCGGCGTCTGCTCAATCAGGGACGCCTGCCTCCGGAAGGTGCGGTGCGGCTGGAAGAGATGGTCAATTACTTTCCCTACAACGATGCGCTGCCCAGCGATGGCTCGCCCTTCGGCGTGACTACCGAACTGGCCGCCACCCCGTGGAATCAGCACACGCGCCTGCTGCGGATCGGCATCAAGGCCTCCGACCGGGCCGTGGCGGAACTGGCCCCGGCCAATCTGGTGTTTCTGGTGGACGTGTCCGGTTCGATGGATCGCCGCGAAGGCCTGCCGCTGGTCAAAAGCACGCTGAAACTGTTGGTTGATCAGTTGCGCGAGCAGGATCGGGTGTCGCTGGTGGTGTATGCCGGCGAATCCCGGGTGGTGCTGGAGCCAACGTCTGGCCGGGAAAAAGCCAAAATTCGCACAGCCATCGAGCAATTGACCGCTGGCGGCTCAACTGCAGGTGCGTCGGGCATCGAACTGGCCTATCAAATGGCACAACAGGCGTTCATCCCCAAAGGCATCAACCGCATCCTGCTGGCCACTGACGGTGACTTCAACGTCGGCATCAGCGACTTCGACAGCCTCAAGCAAATGGCTGTGGATAAACGCAAGACCGGGATTTCCCTGACCACCCTGGGTTTCGGTGTGGATAACTACAATGAACACTTGATGGAACAGCTGGCCGACGCTGGCGACGGCAACTACGCCTATATCGATAACCTGCGCGAGGCGCGCAAAGTGCTGGTGGATCAACTCGGTTCGACCCTGGCGGTGGTGGCGAAAAACGTCAAATTGCAGGTGGAATTCAATCCGGCACAGGTCAGTGAATATCGCCTGCTCGGCTACGAAAACCGTGCGCTTAAGCGTGAGGATTTCAGCAACGACAAGGTTGATGCCGGTGAGGTCGGCGCAGGACACACGGTGACCGCGCTGTATGAAATTGTCCCGGCAGGTGAGAAGGGCTGGCTGGAACCGCTGCGCTACGGTAAATCGGAAGCGGCGGTTTCGGCGAAAAACGGGGAATTGGCGATGCTGCGTGTCCGTTATCAACAGCCAGAAGGTGGGAAAAGTCTGCTGATCGAGCGGCCGATTACCGATCAAGTCGCACCGGCCAGTGACGATCTGCGTTTCGCAGCGGCGGTGGCGGCGTTTTCCCAGCAGCTCAAGGACGCTCGCTACACCGGCGACTTCAGCCTGAAAGACACCGAAACGCTGGCCCGTGGCGCTCGTGGCGATGACCATTTCGGTCTGCGCAACGAGTTCGTGCAACTGGTGGAACTGGCGCAAAGCCTGCGCAGCTCAACCGCATCGAATACGCTGCCCATTGAGCGACGGATCGAATAGTGAGCCGATTCAAAGGCTTCATCAGTCAGCTGTTTGCTACGCCAGACAGCCCGACCGCCAGCAGCGATGAAACGCTGCTGGTGCGTTATCGCGAAGGCGACGGCGCGGCGTTCGAGATTTTGTACGCCCGTCATCGGCAAAGTCTGTATCGCTTTTTGCTCGGGTTGAGCGGCAAACCGGAACTGGCTGACGAGGTGTTACAGGACACTTGGCTGAGCCTGATCCGCAGCACCAGTCAGCCACAAGGACGGGCGACGTTTCGTACGTGGCTGTTCCAGATTGCACGCAATCGGCTGATCGATCACTGGCGCAAACACGGCGCATATCAGCCGCTGCACGACAGTTACGACGAACAACTGCACGCGGTCGGTGACGAGACCCACGATCCCGAGCAACTGCTGAACCTCAGCCGCGACAGCCAGCGCCTGGAAAGCGCCCTGCAAACCCTGCCCGCCGAGCAGCGCGAAGTGTTTCTGCTGCGCGCCCACGGTGACCTCGACCTGGCACAAATCGCCAGCCTCACCGAAACATCGCTGGAAACCGTCAAAAGCCGCTTGCGCTACGCCCAGCAAAAACTGCGTCGGCTGCTGGCCGAGGAGGTACTGACATGACTGACGCCCGCCAGACGCCGGAAGAGCAACTGCTCAAACATTATCGCGAGCAACACACCGGCGAGCCGTCAGAACAGCTCGATGCGCTGATTCTCGCCGCTGCGCGCCGCGCAGCTCCGGCGCCCAAGCCAAGCCTGTGGCAACGCTGGTGGCACTTCTGCCAGAAACCGCGCTGGCAGATCGCCTTCGCCAGCCTGGTCGGTGTGGCACTGATGCTGTCGCTGGTGCAACGTGCGCCCGAGCCGCCAGCGCAATTCGACTTCACCCCGGCCGCCAAACCGGCCGCGCCATTGGCGCGCAAGCAAGCGCCGGAAGCGCAGTCACTGGCCGCCCCGCCCGCTGCGGCCATGCCCGCACCGGCACCGATGATGGAAATGGCCGAGCCGATGCAAAGCGACGCGATCAGCGCCGACGAAGCCAGACTCAGCAAACGCGCCGCCGCCCCGGCCAACGGCCTGGATGAGCAACTGCGCGAAGTCCTGCGCCTGCGCGAGGCCGGCCAGTCGCAAGCCGCGGATGCGCTGTACAACAATCTGCACAAACGCTACCCCGGGGTGAACCTCGACCTGCGACTTGAGCGCATCCGCCAGAACTGACCGCTTGTTCACCCAGCCATTTGGCATTGCCCGGCAAAAACGCGCACTATCGAGCCATGGCTGAAGCGCTGGAGAACAAAGTGGCAGCAAAAATCGACCGCATCGCCCAACTCCTCAACTGCCCGCAGAAGGGCGAGGAGATGCGGCGCGCGATTACCGAGGCGCGCAAGGAGTTCCTGCTGAACCAGTCGGAAGACGACGTCGTGGAAGAAGACGAGGTTTTTGAGGAGGCTGCGGAAGAAGAGGAAGACGACGATTACGACGAGTTTGACTGGACGACGGAGTGACGGTCGTTGCATCTAACACCGCGCCCACAAAAAAGCCCCGGACCATCACAGTCCGGGGCTTTTCGTTTCAATTCATGGCGCACCAGGCGGGATTCGAACCCACGACCCCTGCCTTCGGAGGGCAGTACTCTATCCAGCTGAGCTACTGGTGCAGCGGGCGACATCATACCTAGGTCGGCTCGGGGCGTCCATGCCGGGTTTTGGCGGGTTTTGTCAGGGCGCGTGTCGGTGTGAAACGCTGCATTCCTTAAAGCTGTAACGTCCTGCAAAACCCTCGCTTGGCGCTTTTTCCCGGCTGATCTATGGTTTGGCTGCGGCCGAGGCTTTTTGCGCGTTGATCTGAAAAATCCAGCAAACGCAGGGTTTTTGTTCTTTTTTTCGAACGACCTATTGTCCTTTAACCCCTTTGCTCCTACGATCCGTTTGAGATTTCAAACGCTCTTTGACGGGGTGTGGAAGCGCAGGTGCGGTGAATAACGCACGATCACTGCGCCTCACCCGGTAGATGATTTCCCTGACGGCAGCCTTGCGAGGCGCCTTTCTACAATCATAATTTTGCTCCGCGCAGGCCGCGGTGCTGTTAAGGAAAGCCGACATGCAGCTTAAAGATACCCAGTTGTTCCGCCAGCAAGCCTTCATTGATGGCGCTTGGGTCGATGCGGACAACGGTCAGACGATCAAGGTCAACAACCCGGCCACCGGCGAAATTCTCGGCACCGTGCCGAAGATGGGCGCTGCGGAAACCCGCCGTGCCATCGAAGCCGCCGACAAGGCGCTGCCGGCCTGGCGTGCACTGACCGCCAAAGAGCGTGCCGGCAAGCTGCGTCGCTGGTTTGAACTGATGATCGAGAACCAGGACGACCTCGCGCGCCTGATGACTCTAGAGCAGGGCAAGCCGCTGGCCGAAGCCAAGGGCGAAATCGTTTACGCCGCGTCGTTCATCGAGTGGTTCGCCGAAGAAGCCAAGCGCATTTACGGTGATGTGATTCCGGGCCACCAGCCGGACAAGCGCCTGATCGTGATCAAGCAACCAATTGGCGTGACCGCCGCGATCACCCCGTGGAACTTCCCGGCGGCGATGATCACCCGTAAGGCCGGCCCAGCGCTGGCCGCCGGTTGCACCATGGTGCTCAAGCCGGCTTCGCAAACTCCATTCTCCGCGTTCGCTCTGGCTGAACTGGCGCAGCGCGCCGGCATCCCTAAAGGCGTGTTCAGCGTGGTCTCCGGCAGCGCCGGCGACATCGGCAGCGAGCTGACCAGCAACCCGATCGTGCGCAAGCTGTCCTTTACCGGTTCGACCGAAATCGGCCGTCAGCTGATGTCCGAATGCGCCAAGGACATCAAGAAAGTCTCGCTGGAACTGGGCGGCAACGCGCCGTTCATCGTGTTCGACGACGCGGACCTGGATAAGGCCGTCGAAGGCGCGATCATCTCCAAATACCGCAACAACGGCCAGACCTGCGTCTGCGCCAACCGCCTGTACATTCAGGATTCGGTCTACGACGCGTTCGCCGAGAAGCTGAAAGTCGCGGTGGCCAAGCTGAAGATCGGCAACGGTCTGGAAGAAGGCACCACCACGGGTCCGCTGATCGACGAAAAAGCCGTGGCCAAAGTGCAAGAGCACATTGCTGACGCCGTGGCCAAAGGCGCCACCGTGCTGGCCGGTGGCAAGCCGATGGAAGGCAACTTCTTCGAGCCGACCATTCTGACCAATGTGCCGAAAGACGCGGCTGTGGCCAAGGAAGAAACCTTCGGCCCGCTGGCGCCGCTGTTCCGCTTCAAAGACGAAGCCGAAGTGATCGCGATGTCGAACGACACCGAGTTCGGTCTGGCCTCCTACTTCTACGCCCGCGACCTGGGCCGCGTGTTCCGTGTGGCGGAAGCGCTGGAATACGGCATGGTCGGCGTCAACACCGGGTTGATCTCCAACGAAGTCGCGCCGTTCGGCGGCATCAAGGCGTCGGGCCTGGGCCGTGAAGGCTCCAAGTACGGCATCGAGGATTACCTGGAAATCAAATACCTCTGCCTGGGCATCTAAGCCGGGAAAGGGATCGCTGCAAACGCAAAGGGCACGAGAGCGCTGTCCCTTTGCGTCGTTTTAAACCGGAATTTTCTCTGCGGCCAGGAACGCCGTGGCAGTCGATCATCGCATGCTGCCACCGCCGATTCCTCCCGCTTTATCCTTGAACCACGCCGCCCGATGAGCGGTGAATGAGGACTGTAATGAGCAAGACTAACGCTGAACTGATGGCCCGTCGTACCGCAGCTGTTCCACGTGGTGTTGGCCAGATTCACCCGATCTTCGCCGAATCGGCGAAGAACGCTACCGTGACTGACGTTGAAGGTCGTGAGTTCATCGACTTCGCCGGCGGTATCGCGGTACTGAACACCGGCCACGTGCACCCGAAAATCATCGCCGCCGTGACCGAACAGCTGAACAAGCTGACCCACACCTGTTTCCAGGTGCTGGCCTACGAACCGTACGTAGAGCTGTGTGAAAAGATCAACGCCAAGGTGCCTGGTGATTTCGCCAAGAAAACCCTGCTGGTGACCACCGGTTCCGAAGCCGTGGAAAACGCCGTGAAGATCGCCCGTGCCGCCACTGGCCGTGCCGGCGTGATCGCCTTCACCGGCGCCTACCACGGTCGCACCATGATGACCTTGGGCCTGACCGGTAAGGTCGTGCCGTACTCGGCCGGCATGGGCCTGATGCCAGGCGGCATCTTCCGCGCGCTGTACCCGAACGAGCTGCACGGTGTGAGCATCGACGATTCGATCGCGTCCATCGAACGCATCTTCAAGAACGACGCCGAGCCGAAAGACATCGCCGCGATCATCATCGAACCGGTGCAGGGTGAGGGTGGTTTCTACGTCGCGCCGAAAGAGTTCATGAAGCGTCTGCGTGCCCTGTGCGATCAGCACGGCATCCTGCTGATCGCTGACGAAGTGCAGACCGGCGCTGGCCGTACCGGCACCTTCTTCGCCATGGAACAGATGGGCGTTGCGGCCGACCTGACCACCTTCGCCAAATCCATCGCTGGCGGCTTCCCGCTGGCCGGTGTCTGCGGCAAGGCCGAATACATGGACGCCATCGCTCCAGGCGGCCTGGGCGGCACCTACGCCGGTAGCCCGATCGCTTGCGCTGCGGCCCTGGCCGTGATGGAAGTGTTCGAAGAAGAACACCTGCTGGACCGCTGCAAGGCAGTCGGCGAGCGTCTGGTCACCGGCCTGAAGGCCATCCAGGCCAAATACCCGGCAGTGATCGGCGAAGTGCGTGCGCTGGGCGCGATGATCGCGGTCGAGCTGTTCGAAAACGGCGACAGCCACAAACCGAACGCGGCCGCAGTGGCATCGGTGGTGGCCAAGGCACGTGACAAGGGTCTGATCCTGCTGTCTTGCGGCACCTACGGCAACGTGCTGCGCGTTCTCGTACCGCTGACCTCGCCGGACGAGCAACTGGACAAAGGCCTGGCGATCATCGAAGAGTGCTTCTCGGAGCTGTAATTCCGGGCACTGTGTGATCGGATCGAGAAAAAACCCGCTTCGGCGGGTTTTTTTATGCCTCGGAAACCCTTTTGCGCTGTATCGAAGGGCCAGCATTGGCTAAGGTTCAGGCATTGCAAGGGAGAGCGCGCATGACCGCCGTTGATTTACCCGCCGTACCCCGAGTGCTGATTGCCGAGGCCGATCCGTGGTCTCGTGACCTGCTTAAACAAGTGTTGCTCAACGTGCGCTGTGATGCGCGGCTGGACTTGTGTGCCGATGGCCAGCAAGCCATGTCGTTACTCAGCGAAGTGCCTTACGACCTGGCCATCGTCGATTGGGAGTTGCCCGGTATCGATGGCTTGAGCGTGCTGCGCAGCGTGCGCCAGCGGAAACGCAATCCGCCGCTGCCGTTCATTCTGATGAGCAGTCGCAACGACAGCGCCAGCGTGCGCGAAGCCATCCCGTTGGCTCCGACGGCCTATCTGACCAAACCGCTGAACATGGAAACCCTGACCGAGCGGCTGCAGGGTTTGCTGCTGAACGCGGGTGAAGAGGTGTTCTGCGAAGTGCCGACGCTGGCGCCGGGCATGACCCTATCCGTGTTCCTCGAGCGGCGCCGCGAGCAGGCCGATGGCGCGCCGTTGATGACCGATGTGCAGGTGGCGGTCAAACGCAGCCTCAACCCCAATGGCCTCGACCTGAAACTGCTGGAAGAAGAGATCCGTACCGATCCGCAGATCACCGCCGTGCTGATCGCCGCCGCCAACAGCGCGGCGCAGCATCATGGCGCGGCGGTACAGACCCTGGGGCAGGCGCTGCATCGCCTCGGCACCGGGCAGAGCATGAACCTGATTCTCGGCCTGGCGCTCAAGCGCAGCGCCAAACTCAGCGACCCGTGCCTGGCGGATTACGCCGAGCGCTATTGGGGGCTGTCGCTGCACACTGCCGAATACGCCCGCACCCTGGCGCGCCTGCTCGACCTGGATCAGGAGCGCTGCTATTGCGCCGGCATGCTGCATCGCCTTGGCGATCTGGCGCTGTTGCGCTGTCTACAGGAGTGGAAGCAGGCCGGCGGCGAGCTTGATGAGTGGGAGGAAGTCGGTGACGCGCTGGCGGAATTCGGCGCGGCTTACGGTTCGGCGTTGCGCACGCGCTGGCGCCTGCCGCTGGAGCTGCGCGAGTTGATTGCGTCGGTCTACCAGCTCGGAGGCGGGGTTTATTCCCGTGAGGCGCTGGTGATGAACATGGCGGCGCAAATGGCACGCCTGACCGAACATGAGGGCGTTGAGGAACTGGCAAAGAGTCGCACGGCGCGGCTGCTGAAGATCGGGTTGCCGGAACTGATGCGGATGCGTAAATAACCGGATTCACGAGCATCCCCCTCTAGGAGCTGCGGCACGCTGCGATCTTTTGATCTTGTCTTTTAAAGCAAAAATCAAAAGATCGCAGCGTGCCGCAGCTCCTACAGGGGAGGTAAATCGGATGGTGGATTCAGCTTGA
The DNA here is from genome assembly GCF_019775695.1 of Pseudomonas sp. AO-1. NCBI lineage: Bacteria > Pseudomonadati > Pseudomonadota > Gammaproteobacteria > Pseudomonadales > Pseudomonadaceae > Pseudomonas > Pseudomonas sp. AO-1. The sequence goes on along the minus strand of NZ_CP079947.1, from coordinate 6,484,292 downwards.
GATAATCCGGTTCTTGCCCTGCCGTTTGGCCTCGTACATCGCTGCGTCCGCCCGGGCGAACAGGCTGTCGAGGCTTTCATCATCGTCCCTGAGGCTGGTCAGTCCCTGGCTGACGGTGATGCCGAAGGTCTGGCCTTCGACATTGAAGACCATCCGCTGAATCTCCTGCTGCAGCCGCTCGGCCACTTGCATCGCCATGTCCGGTGCACAATCGGGGAACACGGCCGCGAATTCTTCTCCGCCGATACGTCCGAACAGATCACCCCGACGTAACGAAGTGCGCCCGCATTCGGCGATGCGTTGCAGCACGTTGTCGCCTTCCGGGTGGCCGTAGCTGTCGTTGATCTGCTTGAAGTCATCAATGTCCAGCAGCAGGAAGGCCAGTGGCGAACCGTGCAGGCGCGCGTCGTCGAATTCGCGGTTGGCGCATTCGAAGAAGTGGCGACGGTTGCTGCTTTGGGTCAGTACGTCGGTGGTGGCCAGCCGATGCAGTTCGGTTTCCATGCGCTTTTTGTCGGTGATGTCTTCGGCGATGCCGACGATGATCACCGGTTGCCCGGGCTCGTCCTGACGGTTGATGAAGCACTTGTCGCTGAGCCAGCGAACCTGGCCGTCGGCGGCGATTATCCGGTATTCGCGGTCTTCCACCGCGCCTTTGTGCAGCACTTCGGCCAGGCTGCGCTCGGCATAGTCGAGGTCGTCGGGGTAGATGCTGTCGCGCCATTGGTTGTAGTCAGCCAGCAACAGGCCTGCGGAACGACCGAAAATCCGCTCGTAGGCAGGGCTGACATAGAGCACCTGACGGGTTTCCCAATTGAACGCCCAGAGCACCGCGTTGACGCTCACCAGCAATGAACTGAACAGTTGTTCGCGCTCGCTCAGCCGGGCGACTTCGCCTTGGGCGTGCATCAGCGCCATCAGGGTTTGCGCGGCCTCGGGCCACTGCGCAAGGGATGAGTCTTGTTGATTGTTGTTGACCATCGGCACATTTCTCAAAGGGCGTGCCGCGATTTCGACAACGGCCACAGTACAGCCCGCCGGGATGGCGAAGTGTCTTTGAGATAGGGCTTTCGGTGCTAAGTTCCGCGCTTTTGTAGAGAGGAAGCTTGCTCCCGCCGGGCGGTAGAGATGACGCGTTTCAGCAATGAGAACGCGTCGACACATTTGCGGTAGCTGCGCTACCGATCGGGGATGAATCCCCTCGCCACAGGGGATTCATTCATGGCGGTCAGGCTGCGGCGGGGCGCAGCGAGTAGGTTTTCAGCTGGTCGGCGAATTCACGCAGAGACTGGATGCCGCTGGCTTCGGCCTCGTGCACCCATTCCTTGATGGCGGCGAGCATGTCGTGGCCATTGGCGCTGGTCTTGACCCAGATCTGCTGCAGGGCCAGGCGTTTTTCGTAAATGACCTTCAGCGCCTGGCTGTGCTCGAGCATGTTCTGGATGCGCAAGTGATGACGGTCTTCCAACAGGCTGGTTTCCCGCGACAGCAGGCGTTTGGCGCGATGGAATTGATGGCGTACCGAATGATCGACCTTGTCCAGTTCCTGCTTGACCAGTGGGCCGATCACCAATTTGCGGTATTGGGCCATGATCTGGAAGCGGTTGTTGAGGATCGCCATGGCGGTGTCCATGTCCAGATGGCCCTTGCCTTCGACGCGGTGGGCAATCGGCGCCACACGCTGCACCTTGGCCAGTTTGAAGAAGCTGAAGACTTTGATCCACGCCCAGCCGAGGTCGAATTCCCACTTCTTCACCGACAGCTTGGCCGAGTTGGGGTAGGTGTGATGGTTGTTGTGCAGTTCTTCACCACCGATCAGGATGCCCCACGGCACCAGATTGGTCGCCGCGTCGCGGCATTCGAAGTTGCGGTAGCCGATGGCATGGCCCAGACCGTTGACCACGCCGGCAGCCCAGACCGGGATCCACATCATCTGGATCGCCCAGATGGTGATGCCAATGGTGCCGAACAGCAGGAGGTCGATGATGCCCATGATCGCCACACCCAGCAGCGGATAGTGGCTGTAGAGATTGCGCTCGATCCAGTCTTCCGGGCAGTTCTTGCCATAGATGCGCAGGGTCTCCGGATTCTCGGCTTCGGCGCGATACAGCTCGGCGCCTTTGCGCAGCACGGTGGACAGACCCTTGATCACCGGGCTGTGCGGGTCATCTTCGGTTTCGCACTTGGCGTGGTGTTTGCGGTGGATGGCAGTCCACTCGCGGGTGTTCTGTGCCGTGGTCAGCCACAGCCAGAAGCGGAAAAAGTGTTTCAGGCCGGCATTCAGCTCAAGTGAGCGATGGGCCGAGTAACGGTGCAGATAGACCGTGACGGCGACAATTGTCACGTGGGTCATCAGCAGGGTGACCGCGACCAGTGACCAGGCCGACAAGCCAAGAAAACCTTCGTACCACATAGGCTATAGGGCCCTCGATAAAGATAAAAACAGCCGTTGCATTATCACCAAGCACACAGATAAAACCAGTCGCCCTTTCAGATAAGAGTCGCTGGATGTTTCTTGACCTATAATTCCAACCTTTTTTGTAGGGACATGGACAGCCGAATGCCTGCCACTTACCGCGATGCCCTGCGTGCAGCGCTGCTTTACCTGTTGCTTGCTGTTGTCTGGCTGCAGGGCACTGGTTACTTATTGAACAGTTTCTTTGATGAGTCTGTCGATCTGCAGCGATGGCAACTGATCAACGGTTACGTCTGGGCTGCCGTGAGCGCTGGCCTGATCTTCCTCGCGCGGGCCAGATTGTGTGAATTTCTCGGCATCGGTGCGCGGTTACGCGAGCGGCAGGCCGACCGTGAACGCCTGCGCCAGGCCGCCGCGGTATTCGACTGCACCCGCGAGGGCGTGCTGGTCACCAACCGCGAGGGCCTGATCGTGCACGTCAACCGTGCGTTCATGGAAATCACCGGCTACCAGTACGAGGAAGTTCTCGGCCACCAGCCGAGCCTGTTCAAGTCCGGCCACCATCCGCCGGGCTTCTATCAGGCGATGTTCGCCACGCTGGAGAGCGAGGGCGAATGGAGCGGGGAGATCTGGAACCGGCGCAAGAGCGGCGAGATTTACCCGCAGTGGCAGACCATTCGCGTGATTCACGATGATCAGGGCCACCTCAGCCACTACGTGGCGGTGTTTTCCGACATCAGTGCGATCAAGGACTCTGAGCACGAACTCAAGCACCTCGCCCACCACGACCCGCTGACCGACCTGCCCAATCGCCTGTTGTTCAGCGACCGCGCCGAGCAGGCGCTGGCGTCGGCGCAGATCCACAAGCGCGGCTGCGCCTTGCTGATGATCGATCTGGACCACTTCAAGATGATCAACGACAGCCTCGGCCATAACGTCGGTGATCGCCTGCTCAAAGCCGTGGCGGCACGCCTGCAGGAACTGTTCGGCCCCGGGATTACGCTGGCGCGGCTAGGTGGTGACGAATTCGCGGTACTGGCGGAGAGTTGTCCGCAACTGGTTCAAGCCGCGGCGCTGGCCCAGCGCATTCTCGATGCGCTCAAGGAGCCGTTCGGCATCGACCGGCATGAGCTGTTCATCAACGCCAGCATCGGCATCAGCCTGTTCCCCAGCGACGCGTTGAGTGCCGATCAGTTGTTGCGCAATGCCGACGCCGCACTGTTCAAGGCCAAGAGCAGCGGGCGCAACGGTTACGCGTTGTACACCGAAGAGCTGACCGCGCACGCGCAGCAACGGGTCGAGATCGCTTTCGAGCTGCGCCGTGCGCTGGAGCAACAGGAACTGCGGGTCTACTACCAGCCGGTTCACGATTTGCGCAGCAGTCGCCTGATTGGCGTCGAAGCGCTGGTACGCTGGCAGCATCCGCAGCGCGGGCTGGTGTCGCCGGCGGAATTCATTCCGATTGCCGAGCGCACCGGGATGATTGCTGAAATCGACGCCTGGGTGATGCGCCAGGCGTGTTCGCAGATGTGCCAATGGCAGCAGGCCGGGGTCGTGCTGTCGTTCGTCGCGGTGAACGTGTCGTCGCGGTTGTTCGCCCGGCGTGAGCTGTACCAGCAGGTGGCGCAGGTGCTGCACGAGACCGGTCTGGATCCGGCCTTTCTGGAACTGGAGGTCACCGAGAGCGCGGTGATGGATGATCCGGAAGTGGCGCTGGAGCAGATGCATCATTTGCGTGAACTGGGGATTCGCCTGGCCATTGACGATTTCGGTACCGGCTACTCATCGCTGTTGCGGCTCAAGCGCCTGCCGGTGCAGAAGCTCAAGATCGATCAGGGTTTTGTCGCCGGGTTGCCCTGGGACGAGGACGACGCCGCGATCGTCCGGGTGATCATCGCGCTGGCCCGGAGCATGGGCATGCAGGTGCACGCCGAGGGGATCGAGCAGGCCGAGCAGGCGGCGTTTCTGCTGGAGCAGGCCTGTGACCTGGGACAGGGCTACTGGTTTGGGCGGCCAGTGCCGGCGGGGGAGATTGATTGGGCCAAAGCCCCTGTTATCGGTTAACAGTCCTGCTCTGGCTGACACCAAACCTGTGGCGAGGGGATTTATCCCCGATGGGTCGCGCAGCGGCCCTGAAAAAAAGGGACTGCTACGCAGTCCATCTGGGATGAATCCCCTCGCCACAGGGTTTCATACAGGCTTCAAACTCAGTGAACACCGCGCAAACCCTTGGCCCGTCAGATAATGTTTTCTAGTTATATAAACATTCTTAAATAGTCTTTTTAAGAATATCTGCGCCTCTCTTATATTGCTCCCACGCCGAACGCAGTGCCGCCCACTGCCAGGCATATCCCATTCAAAGGAGCAGCACCATGAGCGCATCCCTTCGCAGCGTTGACGGTCAGGACGAAACCACCATCTTGCGTGAAATCCAGAGCGCCCTGCGCGATCTGCGTTTCGGCGCGGTGGAGATCACTGTGCACAACGCCCAGGTCGTGCAGATCGAACGCAAAGAGAAATTCCGTCTGCAGCAGCCGGGTAACAAACCGAGCTGATATGAAGATCAAAAGATCGCAGCCTGCGGCAGCTCCTACAGGGGGCTGTGTGTAGGAGCTGCCGCAGGCTGCGACCTTTGAACCGGCACCCCGATTTCCGAAATACATAAGAAAAAGCCACCACCAAGAATTCCAGGAGCTTTCACCATGTCGTCGATTCGCCGTTACGCTTTGGCCGCCCTGGCCAGCGCCGTGTTTGCCGGTTCTGCAGTTGCCAAGGATTACGAATTGCTCAATGTGTCGTACGACCCGACGCGCGAGCTGTACCAGGACTACAACGCCGAATTCATCAAGTTCTGGCAGAAAGATCACGCCGGCGACACCGTGAAAATCCAGCAATCCCATGGCGGATCTGGCAAGCAGGGCCGTGCGGTGATCGACGGTTTGCGCGCCGACGTGGTGACCCTGGCACTGGCCGGCGACATCGACGAAATCGCCAAGCTCGGCAAGACCCTGCCGGCCGACTGGCAGAAGCGCCTGCCCGAGGCAAGCACTCCATATACCTCGACCATCGTGTTCCTGGTGCGCAAGGGCAACCCGAAAGGCATCAAGGACTGGGGTGATCTGGTCAAGAATGACGTTTCGGTGATCACCCCGAACCCGAAAACCTCCGGCGGTGCGCGCTGGAACTTCCTTGCCGCGTGGGCCTATGGCCTGAAAGCCAACGGCGGCAGCGAAGAAAAAGCCAAAGAGTACGTGCAGACCCTGTTCAAGCACGTTCCGGTACTGGACACCGGCGCTCGTGGCTCGACCATCACCTTCGTCAACAACGGTCAGGGTGACGTGTTGCTGGCCTGGGAAAACGAAGCGTTCCTGGCGTTGAAAGAAGACGGCGGCGCTGACAAGTTCGACATCGTCGTGCCGTCGCTGTCGATTCTGGCCGAGCCACCGGTGGCGGTGGTCGACAAGAACGCCGAGAAAAAGGGCAACGAACAGATTGCCGAAGCTTACTTGAAGCACCTGTACAGCCCGGCCGGTCAGGAGATCGCCGCGAAGAACTTCTACCGTCCACGCGACAAGGACGTGGCGGCGAAGTACGCCCAGCAGTTCCCGAAACTGGAACTGGTGACCATCGACAAGGACTTCGGCGGCTGGAAATCCGCACAACCGAAGTTCTTCAACGACGGTGGCGTGTTCGACCAGATCTACCAGGCGCAGTAATCTGACCCACAATGAGCCTGAAGTTCAGGCACTTGAGATGTGGGAGTGAGCCTTTGTGGTGAGGGGATTCATCCCCGATGGGTTGCGCAGCAGCCCCAATGCCGACCTTTGCGGTGAATCAAATCTACCGCGAACTCTGGTTTTGCGACTGCTTCGCAGTCGGTCGGGGATAAATCCCCTCACCACAGGGCTTGCTCCCACATTGATGCGTTCAGCGGAATGCTTTTTAACCAAGGACTTTTATGTCGCGTCGTATCTCCCCCGTCATACCCGGCTTCGGGCTGACGCTGGGTTACACCTTGGTGTACCTCAGCCTGATTGTGCTTATCCCGCTGGCGGCGATGTTCGTCCACGCCGCCCAACTCACCTGGGATCAGTTCTGGACGATCATCTCCGCACCGCGCGTGCTGGCTGCTCTGAAGCTGAGCTTCGGCACCGCGCTGTGTGCCGCGATCATCAACGGCATCATCGGCACGCTGCTGGCCTGGGTGCTGGTGCGTTACACCTTCCCGGGGCGCAAGGTGATCGACGCGATGATCGACCTGCCGTTCGCCCTGCCGACGGCGGTGGCCGGTATCGCCCTGACCGCGCTGTACACCCCGACCGGATTGGTCGGCCAGTTCGCCGCCGACCTCGGTTTCAAGATCGCTTACACCCCGTTGGGCATCACCCTGGCGCTGACTTTCGTGACGCTGCCGTTCGTGGTGCGCACGGTGCAGCCGGTACTGGCTGACATCCCGCGTGAAGTCGAAGAAGCTGCCGCTTGCCTCGGTGCGAAACCGTTGCAGGTGTTCCGCCATATCCTCCTGCCAGCGCTGTTGCCAGCGTGGCTGACCGGATTTGCCCTGGCCTTTGCCCGGGGTGTCGGCGAGTACGGTTCGGTGATTTTCATCGCCGGCAACATGCCGATGAAAACCGAAATCCTGCCGCTGCTGATCATGGTCAAACTTGACCAGTACGATTACACCGGCGCCACGTCCATCGGTGTGCTGATGCTGGTGGTTTCCTTCGTCCTGTTGCTGCTGATCAACCTGCTGCAGCGGCGCATCGAAACCCCATAAGGAGGCGCGAACCATGTCCCAATCGTCTATTGCGGCCGCGTCCTCGGCCAACGCTGCGCGGCGTGGCAGTGCCACTTCGCGCAGAATCCTGATCGGCCTTGGCTGGCTGATCTTTTTCCTGTTTCTGGTACTGCCGCTGTTCATCGTGGTGTCGCAGGGTTTGAAGAATGGCCTCGGCGCATTCTTCACCGCGATCTTTGAACCGGACGCCTTGTCGGCGCTGAAACTCACGGTGATCGCCGTGCTGATTTCGGTGCCGTTGAACCTGGTGTTCGGTGTTAGCGCCGCATGGTGCGTGAGCAAATATTCGTTCCGCGGCAAGAGCATGCTGGTGACGCTGATCGACCTGCCGTTCTCGGTGTCGCCGGTGATCGCAGGTCTGGTCTACGTGCTGATGTTCGGCGCTCAGGGCCTGTTCGGGCCGTGGCTGCAGGATCATGACATCCAGATCGTCTTCGCCCTGCCGGGCATCGTGCTGGCGACGATCTTCGTCACCGTGCCGTTCGTGGCCCGTGAGCTGATCCCGCTGATGCAGGAACAAGGCACGCAGGAAGAAGAAGCCGCGCGGCTGCTCGGCGCTAATGGCTGGCAGATGTTCTGGCATGTCACCGTCCCCAACATCAAGTGGGGTCTGATCTATGGCGTGGTGCTGTGTACCGCGCGGGCCATGGGTGAGTTCGGTGCGGTGTCGGTGGTCTCCGGGCACATTCGCGGGGTGACCAACACCTTGCCGCTGCACGTCGAGATCCTCTACAACGAATACAACCACGTGGCCGCGTTCGCCGTGGCGAGCCTGTTGCTGATCCTGGCGCTCTTCATCCTGCTGCTCAAGCAGTGGAGCGAAAACCGTATCAACCGCCTGCGCGCCAGCGCCGCGGAGGAATAATTCATGTCGATCGAAGTGCGTAACGTCAGCAAGAATTTCAATGCGTTCAAGGCGCTGGACAACATCAGCCTGGACATTCAGAGCGGTGAACTGGTGGCGCTGCTCGGCCCGTCCGGCTGCGGCAAGACCACGCTGCTGCGGATCATCGCCGGCCTGGAAACCCCGGATCAGGGCAACATCGTGTTTCACGGCGAAGACGTCTCCGGCCACGACGTGCGTGATCGCAACGTCGGTTTCGTGTTCCAGCACTACGCGCTGTTCCGGCACATGACGGTGTTCGACAACGTCGCGTTCGGCCTGCGCATGAAACCGAAAAACCAGCGCCCGAGCGAAAGCCAGATCGCGACCAAGGTCCACGAACTGCTGAACATGGTGCAACTGGACTGGTTGGCCGATCGCTACCCGGAGCAACTGTCCGGCGGCCAGCGTCAGCGTATCGCTTTGGCGCGCGCGTTGGCGGTGGAACCGAAAGTGCTGCTGCTCGACGAGCCGTTCGGCGCCCTCGACGCCAAGGTGCGCAAAGAGCTGCGCCGCTGGCTGGCGCGCCTGCACGAAGACATCAACCTGACCTCGGTATTCGTGACCCACGACCAGGAAGAAGCGATGGAAGTCGCCGACCGCATCGTGGTGATGAACAAGGGCGTGATCGAGCAGATCGGCTCACCGGGCGACGTCTACGAAAACCCGGCCAGCGACTTCGTTTATCACTTCCTCGGCGACTCCAACCGCTTGTTGCTCAGCGACGACAACCACGTGCTGTTCCGGCCGCACGAGGTGTCGTTGTCCAGACATGAGCTGGAAGATCACCATGCCGCTGAAGTGCGTGATATTCGCCCATTGGGCGCGACCACGCGGGTGACGTTGAAGGTGGAAGGGCAGACGGATCTGATCGAGGCGGAAGTGGTGAAGGACCACGACAGCCTGATCGGACTGGCCAAGGGTGAAACCCTGTTCTTCAAGCCGAAGGTCTGGCAGAAAGTCGCCAGCCTCTAAAGTCAAAAGATCGCAGCCTTCGGCAGCTCCTACAGGGACATGCATTCCAATGTAGGAGCTGCCGCAGGCTGCGATCTTTCAAGCGGCCTAAGCCGCCGCTTTGCGATTCGGATTGACCCGCACCACCCCCGCCCGCGCCTCGATCTGCGCTTTCAACTCGTGGCGCATTCCCAGCAGGAACGCCACTTCGGCCACGACAAACAGCGGCCCGACAATTAACCCGCTGACATCATCGACAAACGCCGGTTTGCGCCCCTCGTAGTGGTGCCCGACAAACTGAATCACCCAGCCAATCACAAACATCGCCAGCCCGCTGCTCAGCCAGACCATGGTGCTCTGCTGCGCCAGCGCATGCCCGGCCCAGACCGACAGGCCCATCAACAGGCTCATCAGCACGCCGAGCTTCAGTTCCAGGCGCAGGTAGAACCACGCCGACGCCAGCGCCAGCAGGACCGCCGGAGAGATCCACAAGCCGCCCAGTGACCATTCTGGTCGCGACAACAATACCGCCACCGCCACCACGATCAGCGGAATGCCGATAAAGTGGCTGGCGATGTTGCGCGGGTCGCGGTGGTAGGCGGCGTATTGACTGAGATGGTCGACGAGGCTTTTCATTGTTGTTCCTCCTGTAGGGTGCGTGCAGCATGCCTCGGGTTCGGCGTTGGCTCTGTCAGGCAGGCGACAGTTGGGAGTGATCATGATGGATAAGCGTTCACGGCTGCTGACCGGGCAATGGTTCAGTCACCTGCCGACATCCTTTCAGGATAGTCTGCTGGCGGCGGGCCGGGAGCGGCGGCTGACGGCGGGGCAGCGCTTGTTCCAGCGCGGTGATCCGCCCTGCGGCTTGTACGCGGTGCTCGACGGCGCGATCCGTATCGGCGCGGTGAGCGAGCAGGGCAAGGAGGCGTTGCTGAGCCTGGTGGAGGCGCCGCACTGGTTCGGCGAAATCTGCCTGTTCGACGGCCAGCCGCGCACTCACGATGCCTACGCCGTCGGGCCGTGCACACTGTTGAATATCCCGCAGGCCACGCTGCTGAAAATCCTCGATGAACAACCGGTGTACTGGCGCCATCTGGCATTGCTGATGAGCCACAAACTGCGCTTGACCTTTATCAACCTCGAACAGTTGAGCCTGCTGCCGGCCCCGGCTCGCCTGGCGCATCGCTTGCTGATGATCGCCGAGGGCTACGGCGAAATCGATGCGCCACGCCGGGTCCTGCAACTGCCGCAGGAGCAGCTGGCGTCGATGCTGTCGCTGTCACGCCAGACCACCAACCAGATCCTCAAGGATTTGCAGGGGCAGGGGATTATCGGGTTGGGGTATGGCGAGATCGAGATTCTCGATGCCAAGCGATTGCGGGCCCTTGCCACGCTCTAAAACTTCACACCGATCCATTGTAGGAGTGAGCCTCTGTGGTGAGGGGATTTATCCCCGATGGGTGGCGCAGCCGCCCCAAACCTGTGATGAAGTCCGGCGACTGCTGCGCAGTCGGTCGGGGATAAATCCCCTCACCACAAGGCTCACTCCTACAGGGTATTTGTGCGGTAGTCAGGAGCCGCGATAGGTCGAGAACCCATAAGGGCTGAGCAGCAGCGGGATGTGGTAGTGCTGGTCAGTCTGCTTCACCTGGAATATCACCGGGATCTCCGGGAAAAACGTCTCGCGCTTGTTCTTCTCGAAATACTCGCCGGTCTTGAACACCACCCGGTATTCGCCCGCTTCGAAAGGCTGTTTGGCCGGGAACAGTTCGGCGATGCGCCCCTGTTCGTTGGTGGTGCCCTGAGCCAGTGGCTGCCAGTTTTCGCCGACGTGTTTTTCCAGGGTCACGTTGACGCCCGGCGAGGGCAGGCCGTTTTCCAGGTTGAGCACGTGCACGCTCAGTGGATTGCCGGCGGCCAACGCAAGGCTGGATAGCGCGCTCAGGCCGAGTGCGGCGAAGGTCATGCGCAGGGTGGTCATGGTCAGTCTCCTTATTGGGAACGGGTAAGGGTCAGGCCGGTCTTTTCGGCGGCCTTGATGGCACAGCTTTCGTCCTGCTCGCCGCCGCCGGAACCGGCCACGCCCATGGCGCCGACCAACTCATTGCCGGCGAACAACGGAATCCCGCCGCCGAGCAACAGCAGCTCGTCGAGGGTGTTGAGATTGGCGGTTTCCGGGTTGCTGCGGGCGCGCTCGGCGAACAGCCGGGTCGGGGTTTTCGTCGACAGCGCGGTGTAGGCCTTGCGCTGGCTGGCCGCGGTGTTGTGCGGGCCGATGCCGTCGCCGCGCAGGGTCACCAGCACGTTGCCGCCACGGTCGAGCACCGATACCGTGGCGGTGCAATTGCTCAGCGCGGTGTCGGCCAGCAGGCGTGCGGTGTTCAGGTCGAGGTCAGCGTGGCGCGGCAGTTCAGGGGCGGCGAAAGCGCTGGCGCTGAGGCCGAGGACGAGGCTGGCTGCAAGGTATTTGACGGTCATGGACAGGCTCCGAAAGCGAAGGACATCACCTTAGCCGCCGCTCTTCGTCAGAACCCCGTCAGGCGGATTACAAGTTTGTAATGGGCAACGCCGTCGAAGGCGCCTAGCCTGTGTGCCTGATCAATCGAGGTGTGCCATGCGTTTGCTGGTTGTAGAAGATGAAGCCAAAACCGCTAATTTCCTGGCCAAGGGCCTGGGCGAGTCGGGTTTTGCCGTGGACGTGGCGCTCAATGGCCTCGATGGGCGCTATTTCATCGAGCAGCAGGCCTACGACCTGATCATCCTCGACGTGATGCTGCCGGGCCTCAATGGCTGGCAACTGCTGCAACTGATCCGCCAGCGCGGCGCCACGCCGGTGTTGTTCCTGACCGCCAAGGATGCCATCGAAGACCGCGTACGCGGCCTCGAACTCGGCGCCGACGACTATCTGCTAAAACCTTTCGCGTTCGCCGAATTGCTCGCGCGGGTGCGCACGCTGCTGCGGCGCGGGCCACTGCGCGAGGCCGAGTCCTACAGCATCGCCGATCTGGAAATCGACGTGCTGCGGCGTCGAGTCAGTCGCGGCGGCCAGCGCATTGCCCTGACCAACAAGGAATTCGCCCTGCTGCAACTGCTCGCCAGCCGTCAGGGCGAAGTGTTGTCACGCACGCTGATTGCTTCGCAGGTGTGGAACCTGAATTTCGACAGCGACACCAACATGGTCGAAGTCGCGGTGCGCCGCCTGCGGGCCAAGGTCGATGACCCGTTCATGCCGAAACTGATCCACACCGTGCGCGGGGTCGGCTATCAGCTGGAGGCTCCCGACGATGCGGTCTAGGTCGATCGCCTGGCGTCTGGCGCTGGCGTTCGCCGTGGTCTGCGCGTTGGTGTTGAGTGCGATCGGTGTGTTTCTCTACCGCTCGCTCGACTCGGAGATCGCCTACCGGGATGATCTGGCGTTGCTTGGCCGCCTGGAGCAAGTGCGCGCCTTGCTCGCCGACAGCGACAGCCTCGGCGCTTTACAGGCGCGGCCACGTCTCTATCAGAACATGCTCGGTAACCTCGACAGCCTGTTGCTGGTGCGGCGGGCCGATGGCTCGAACGTGATCGCGATCAATCCGCGCCAGCGTGAGTTGCCGCCATTGAACGCAATCGCGCGCGAGCAAACACCGCAGCGTCGCGATGTGCTGACCTGGCAGGCGCCGGACGGCGCCGAGCTGGCGCTGTTGTCCGGTGACGCTCAAGGGCCGAACGGCGAACCGCTGACGGTGATCGCCGGCAAGGTGCTCACTGAACGGGAACAGATGCTCGCCAGTTATCGCTTGCGCCTGTACCTGGCCGTCGGGCTCGGTGCGTTGCTGGCGTTCGCGCTGGGGCTGGTGCTGCTGCGCCGTGGTCTGCACCCGTTGCGCCAGCTAAGCGCGGCGGTGCGCGGCATTGATCTGCGCAGCCTCGATCAGCGTCTGCCCGCCAGTGGCACCCCCGCCGAACTGCTCGAACCGGTGCAGGCGCTCAACGGCATGCTCGCGCGGCTGGACGACAGCGTGCAGCGCCTCTCTCAGTTCTCCGCCGACCTCGCCCACGAGATCCGCACCCCGCTGCACACCTTGCTCGCCAGCAACGGCCAGGCGCTGAATCACCCGCGCAGCACGGCGGAGTATCAGGAGCTGCTGGCGTCGAACATGGAAGAGTTCGAACGCCTCAAGCGCATGGCCGAAAACCTGATGTTCCTCGCCCGCGCCGAGCAGGCGGAGCGCGCGCTCGACTTGCAAACACTGGATCTGCATAACGTCGGCAGCGAGCTGTGCGATTACTTCGAAGCCTTGGCCGATGATCGTCAGTTGCGCCTGGAAAACCAGCTGCACGGCGAACTGTTGGCCGACCAGCAACTGCTGCAACGCGCCCTGGGTAACCTGCTGGCCAACGCGGTGCGCCACGCCGATGAAGGCTCGCTGATCAGCCTGCGCCGCCGTGATGAGGCGGGTGTGTGTTGGTTACAGGTACACAACCACGGCCCGGTGATTGCGCCAGAACATCTGGGCAAACTGTTCGACCGCTTCTATCGCGTCGATCCTTCTCGGGCGCAGCCTGGAGATTCGGGTGGGTTGGGGCTGGCGATTGTGCAGTCGATCATGCAGTTGCATGGCGGGCGGGTCAGGGTGAGCAGTGATGCGAGCGGCACAGTGTTTGAGTTGGGTTTTGAGGCGATCTGACTGACGTCTTCGCGGGCAAGCCCGCTCCCACAGGTTTATCGGGTGTACATGAGTTTTGGGTACGGCGCGGACACTGTGGGAGCGGGCTTGCCCGCGAAGAGTCCAGTAGGTTCAGCACACATTCCGTATCAATCAGCGCAACCCGTCGCGAAACTGCCCCGGCGTCATTCCCGTCCAGCGCTTGAACGCGCGGCTGAAGCTGCTGGTGTCAGCAAACCCCAGCAGGTAACTGACCTCACTCAACGAACATTGCGGATCACGCAGGTGCAGCAGCGCGAGGTTTTCGCGGCTCTCGTTGAGCAGCGTGTCGAAGCGACAGCCCTCATCCGCCAAGTGCCGTTGCAGGCTGCGCAAGCTCAGGTGCAAGGCCTGGGCGATGCGTTCGGCGCTAGGTTCGCCTTCAGGCAGTTGCTCTTCGATGGCGTCGCGCACCTTGCGCTCCCAGGTCAGCGGTTGGAGCTGGGCCAGGGTGCGCTTGAGCACCGCTTCGTTGTGTTCGGCCAGTTCCGGGTTGGCGTCGTCGAGGTGGCTGTCGAAGTCGGCGAGGGCAAACTCCAGGCGATCTTCGGCGCAGGAGAAATGCACCGGAGCGCGGAACACCTTGTGCCACTGATGCGCATCGGACGGTTCCGGGCGGCGCAGGTACACCGCCAGCGGCGCGTAATCGCGACCGAGGCGATTGCGGCAGGTGCGCACGTAGATCGCGGCAAACGCGTCGATGGCTTCGAAGGCCGGCGCCGGATTGCCTGACGGAATTTTCAGACGAAACAGATAGCGGTCATCGCTGCGGCTCAACTCCAGTTCCAGCGCATCGCTGACCACCGGGTGATAACGCACGATGCGCTCGAACACCTCACGCAGGCTGCCGCTGGCCACCAGCGCGTAACCGAGCGCATGGAACGTGGTCGGGCTGACGAACCGCGACACTCGCAGACCGATCGCCGGATCCCCGCTGAACTGCACCGCCAGTTGCCACAGGCGCGTGGTGCCGGACAGCGGATAACGCGCATTCGGGTCGTCCATCAACTGCGGGTCGAGCCCGGCCTGTTGGCACAGGCCGATACTGTCCAGCCCCAGCGCATCGAGTTGCTTGCGCAAGGCACGGGTCCAGCTGGCGAGCGAGGTCGGTTCCTTCATGCTGATTGGCGCTTCCGGTCAACAGGTTGGCGTTCACGGCTACCACCACTAAAGCATTAGCAAGGCAGGATGCGAACATCAATAACCAGAGGATGGAAGCATGGACCGTACTTCTGCAAGTCCCCAGCGACACAATGCTGCCCAGCGATCAGCGCATATTCGCGAAGTGGTGCTGGCCAAAGGCGTCGAACTGCGTGAGCGCTACCCGATCCTGCAGCACCAGGACGCCCTCGGTGCGGGGATTCTGGCCTTCGCTCTGGCCGGGATGGTCGGTTCGGCGGCGCTGTACATCACTGGCCACATGGCGTGGTGGGTGTGTCTGTTGCTCAACGCGTTTTTCGCTTCCCTGACCCACGAGCTGGAGCACGACCTGATCCACAGCATGTATTTCCGCAAGCAGCGCGTGCCGCACAACCTGATGATGGGCCTGGTGTGGCTGGCGCGGCCGAGCACGATCAACCCGTGGATCCGCCGCCATCTGCACCTCAATCACCACAAGGTCTCCGGCACTGAAACCGACATGGAGGAGCGGGCGATCACCAACGGCGAGCCTTGGGGTTTTGCGCGCTTGCTGATGGTCGGTGACAACGTGATGTCGGCGTTCATCCGCATGCTCCGGGCCAGGACTTGGGCACACAAAATCAACATCATCAAACGTACATTGAAGGTTTACGCGCCGCTGGCGCTGGTGCATTGGGGCGCGTGGTACGTGTTTCTCGGCTTCCACGCGGCAAATGGCGTGGCTTACCTCATGGGTTCACCGATCGAATGGTCGGCGACCACGTTGTCAGTGATGCAGGTGATCGATATCGCGGCAGTGGTGATCATCGGTCCGAACGTGCTTCGCACCTTTTGCCTGCATTTCATCAGCTCGAACATGCATTACTACGGCGATATCGAGGCGGGCAACGTGCTGCAGCAATGCCAGGTGTTGAACCCGTGGTGGTTGTGGCCGCTGCAGGCGTTCTGCTTCAACTTTGGCAGCAGCCACGGGATTCATCATTTTGTGGTGAAGGAACCGTTTTACATCCGGCAGATGACCGTGCCGGTGGCGCATAAGGTGATGCGTGAGATGGGCGTGCGGTTCAACGATTTCGGCACGTTTGGGCGGGCGAACCGGTTTGTTCGGCGGGATGAGGTGGTGCAGGAGGAGGTGCGTACCGCCAGGGCTTGATGGCTGAGTTTGAGGGCCGCATCGCTGGCAAGCCAGCTCCCACAGGTTTCAGCGTCATTCAAAGGATTTGTGAACGACATTGAACCTTGTGGGAGCTGGCTTGCCAGCGATAGCGGTGGTTCTGGCCGTTTCAGTCCGGCTGAAACGGCGAAGCACTGAGAATCACCCCAGTCTCCTCCACATATTTCTGCCAATGCCCGATCAGGGTGCTGAGCTTGTCCGGCTGACTCGACGCCAGATCATGAATCTCCCCCGGATCACTGCTCAAGTCATACAGCTGCCAGGTCGCCGGCCCCACCGGCCCGGGGATCCACACCGCCTTCCACGACCCTTGGCGAATCGCCCGGCGGCCAAACAATTCCCAGCCGGTGACGGTGTGCTCGTCATGCACCTGCGCCGTCTCGCCAGACAAAAAGCCCAGCCATGATTTGCCGCGCAGCGGCGCCACCGGTTTGCCGTGCCATTGCTTGCCCGGATGGCGCACGCCGGCCAGATCGAGAATCGTCGGGGTGATGTCCATCACCGTGCCGAAACCGTGGCTGATCTGCCCTTTGATTGGCAATTGCGGATAGTGCAGCAGCGCCGGTACGCGAATTCCGCCTTCGGTGGTGAACGCCTTGAACAGCCGCGATGGCGCGGTCGCCACTTGCGCCCAGCTCGGCCCGTACCAGACGTAGGAATTGGCGCGGCCGATGTTGTCGAGGCTGTTGTCGTAATGCTGGTTGAGGTACGTCAGCAGTTCCGGGCCGAACTTGGGGAACGCTTCCAGTAGCGCACCCTCGGCGCCGTTGTCGGACATGAACAGGATGAAGGTGTTATCGAGTTGGCCCTGCTGGCGCAGGTAATCGACCACCCGGCCAATGTTCCAGTCCATGCGCTCGACCATCGCCGCGTAAACCTCCATGGCCCGCGCGGAAATCTGTCGTTGCTCAGCGCTCAGCGCAGCCCATTGCGCATTCAGTTGAATCAGCGGATGCGGCTCGACATCCGGCTCGATCAGGCCCAGCGCCTTGAGTTTTTCCAGGCGTTCCAGACGCAGGACTTCGGGACCGGCGTCATAGCGACCACGGTATTTTTCGACAATGTCAGCCGGTGCCTGCAACGGCCAGTGCGGTGCGGAGAAGGGCAGATAAGCGAAGAATGGCCGGCTCTGATCGCGCTCCTTGAGGTACTGCAGCAGCTTGTCGCCGAAGGCGTCCGACGAGTAGAAATCCTTGGGTAACTCGTCGACAAAGGTGTCGTCTTCGATGTACAGCGCTGGCGTCGATTTCAGCAGGCCAGGGGTGTGTTCGTCGTAGGTCGGCTCGAAACCATAGTGGTTGGCCGCCCCCGGCAGCAGCGAGAACGAACGCTCGAACCCGCGCGCCTGCGGCGCCAGCTCAGCCGTCAGGCCGAGGTGCCATTTGCCGCTCATAAGGGTTTGATAGCCGGCCTCGCGCAGCAGCTCGGGCAGGGCCACAACGCGGTCGTTGAGATAGCCCTCGTAACCCGGTTTTCCGATCAACTCCGGGGTCAGCGCTTCGGCCATGGTGCCGATGCCGGCGATGTGGTGGTCGGTGCCGGTCAGCAGCATCGAGCGGGTTGGCGAGCAGGTTGGCGCGGTGTGGAAATCGGTCAGGCGCAGGCCGTTATTGGCCAAGGCATCGAGGTTCGGCGTGGCGATTTCGCCGCCGAAAGCGCCGATATCGGAGAAGCCGAGATCGTCGGCCAGAATCACCAGAAAGTTGGGGCGTTGCGGCATCGATACAGCTCCTCTCAATAGGCAATGAACGACAGCGGCAGATCGCGGATCTGCACCGGCAGGCTCGGTTGGTAATGGTCGTCACTGGTCAGTTCGTGCAGCAGTTCTTCACGCAACTGATGGAAGTCGAAACTGCTGCGCTGACGCGGGTGCGGCAGGGCGATGTCGACCACCTGCTTGATCCGTCCCGGACGCGGCTCCATCACCACCACACGGTCGGCGAGGAAGATCGCTTCCTCGACGTCGTGGGTGACCAGAATCGTGGTGATTTTCGCCCGGTCGCGGATCGCCAGCAGTTCGTCCTGCATCTGCTGGCGGGTCAGCGCATCGAGTGCGCCGAACGGTTCGTCGAGCAACAGAATCCGTGGGCTGGCGACCAGTCCGCGAGCAATCGCCACGCGCTGGGCCATGCCGCCGGAGAGCTGGTGCGGATAGGCACGGGTGAAATCGCGCAGGCCGACCAGCTCGATGAAATCGTTGATGCGCTGCTGCTTTTCGGCGGTGCTCAGCGGTTCGTTGACCAGGCCCAGACCGATGTTGTCGGCCACGGTCAGCCACGGGAACAAACGGTGTTCCTGAAACACGATGCCGCGCTCGCCGCCGATGCCGCTGACGGCTTTGCCATCGACACTGATCTGCCCGCGAAATTGCGTATCCAGGCCCACCAGCAAGCGCAGCAAGGTGGATTTGCCACAGCCGCTGGACCCGACGATGGCGACAAATTCGCCCTCGGCGATGTCAAGGTTGAATTCACGAATCGCCTCCAGTTCGAAACCGTCGACGTCGAAGGATTTGCCTACGTGGGTGAAGCTGACAATCGGTGCGTTCATGCGTGTCTCCAGCGAGTGGCGCGAATTTCCAGGCGTTGGCCGATGAGGTTGAGCAGGGCGCCGGTGAGGCCGACCAGCAGCATTCCGGCCATGATCAGGTCCATGTGCAGCAGTTGTTGGGCGCCAATCATCTGGCTACCGATGCCGCCGTTGGACGGCATGAAGTATTCGGCGCCGATGGTGCCGAGCCACGCGTAGATCAGGCTCAGCCTGAGCCCGGCAAAAATCCCCGGCGCCGCGCCCGGCAGTACCAGGCAGCGCAGGCGCTGGCCGAGGCTCAGGCGCAGCACCTGCGCGGCCTCGTTGAGTTGTGGCGAGAGGTTGGCGACGCTGCGCTGAGTGGCGATGAACAACGGAAAGAACGCGGCGAGGGCAACGAACACCCACTTCGCCAATTCACCCAATCCGAACCACGCGGTGAGCAGCGGCACCCAGGCGAAAATCGCGATCTGGCGGATGGCGGCGAGGGTCGGGCCGAGCAGTCGTTCGCTGGTGCGTGAAAGCCCCAGCAGCAAGCCGAGGGCGAAACCGAGTCCGCCGCCCAGTAGCAAGCCGCCAAGGGTACGACCGAGACTCAACGCCATGCCGCTGATCAGCGTGCCGTCGAGCAAGCCGTTTTTTGTTGTTTCCAGCACCGCGAACGGGCTGACCAGAATGTTCGCATCGACCCACTGCTGATCGCTCGCCACTTGCCACAAACCGATCAGGCTCAGCGGCAACAGCCACGGTTGCAGCCGCTGCCAGCCTTCATAGCGCGGGCCACTGCGGATTTCTGCGGTGGCCGGGTGCGGCCAGTGCACCAGTTTGCGGTCGAGAAAGCCGATGCCGCGATCCATCGCCACGCCGAGCACACCGATGACCACGATGCACACGAACACGATGTCGAGCATGAACAGTTGCCGTGCCCAGACCATCAGGTATCCGATGCCTTCGCTGGACGCCAACAGCTCCACCGCCAGCAAGGACGTCCAGCCGGCGGCCAGGGCCAGGCGTACGCCGGCCATGAATGCTGGCAGTGCGGCGGGCAGCACCAGACGCCGGATCAGCAAGTACGACGGCAGGCGCAACACGGCGGCGGCTTCGCGCAGTTTCGGTTGCGCATCACGAACGCCGACCAAGGTGTGCAGGGTTACCGGCACCACGATGGCCTTGATCAGCACCACCAGTTTCAATACTTCGCCGATGCCGAAAAACACCATGAACAACGGAATCCACGCCAGCGTCGGCACCTGTGCCAGACCGGCGAAGGTCGGAAACACCAACCGTTCGAGACGCCGGCTGAAACCCAGTGCGGCGCCCAGCACCGCACCCGCGCAGACGCCGACCAGCAAGCCCCAGAGCAGCCGTTGCAGGCTGATCCACAGATGACTCCACAGCTCGCCCTGGGACAGCTCGACGGCGCTGTTCCACACCAGCGATGGCGCCGGCAAGATCTGCTCGCTCATCCATTGATTGCGCGCGGCCAGCCACCACAGAGCGAACAGGCTGATCGGCAGCAACCAGGGCAACAGGCGTTGGTTGAGGCTTGGCCACGCCCGATGACGTTTCAGGGGCGGCGCGGGCAGCGGCAGGCTGAGCAGGGAATCACGGGCCATGGGTGACCTCCGTTGTCGGGTTGGATCGGGAGCAGGATCAAAAGATCGCAGCCTTCGGCAGCTCCTACAGGGATGCGTTGGTGAATTCGCCCCCACTAGCGGTATTAGCTAAAAACAAATCGTTATAAACAAAATTAAAAACATAGGATTTGGAGATAAGCAGCGCCATTTAAGGCTTCCAGAGCATCGCGCATCCAATGCATTCGAAGAATATTTTCGATGCTGTTAATGCATACGCCGCTGCAGCCCGCGTTGTTGCTTGCTTAGCGTTAATGGCTATAAAAATGTGCATTTATAGTATTTAAGCGAAGGTCACGCTTCGGCCTACTTTCGGCTCCTCAACGCCCGTCGTGATCAAGGAGCTACATCCATGACCCTTCCCTTCAAACGAATTTTCAGTCTGTTTGCTATTCCGGCACTGGCGGGCCTGCTGGCGTTTAATGCGCAGGCTGACGAACTCAAGGAAATCAGGATCGCCGTGCCTGACCTGAGCGCCGGCACCCAGCACAGCGGCGGCGGTGTGGTGGATGTGCTGCGTGATCGGCAGATCTTCGAAAAAGCCTTCGCCGATCAGGGCATCAAGATTCAATGGAGCTTCTTCAAGGGCGCCGGGCCGGTGATCAACGAGGCGTTTGCCAACGGTCAGGTCGATCTGGCGTATCTGGGCGACTTGGCGGCGATCATTGGCAAGTCCAACGGTCTCGACACCCGTTTGCTCAGCGCCAGTGCGCGCGGGGTGAAGCAATATCTGGGCGTGGTGCCGGGTTCGGGGATCAAGACCCTGCAGGATCTGAAAGGCAAGCGCGTGGCGATCTTCCGTGGCACCGCCACGCAGTTGTCGTTTGATGCGGCGCTGGCCAGTCAGGGCCTGAGCGAAAAGGATCTGAAGGTGATCAACCTCGACTTCAATGCAGCGGTCGCGGCATTGGCGGCTAAACAGATCGACGCATCGTGGGGCAGTTCAGGGCTGACGGCCCTGCAAGCCAAGGGGCTGGCGGAATTGCCGCTGAACACCAAGGATCTGGGCGGGGCCGGCAGTGTGCAGTCAGTGCTGGTGGGCACCGGCAAGTTTGTCGACGGGCACCCGGAAGTCGTGGCGAAACTGCTCAAGGCGCAGCAGCAGGCGGTGGATTGGCTGACCCAGGACAGCAACAAGGCTGCCTACGTGCAACTGGTGTCGGGGCTGGCAAGTTATCCATCGGTGATCCTGACCCAGGACCTGCAGGATCAGAAACTCAGCGAAGTGTTCCCGTCGACGCTGGACCCGGTGTTCCTCGGCAAATTGCAGGACTCGGTGGATCTGGCGGCGCAGCAGAAACTGATCCGCAAACCGTTCAAGGTCAGTGATTGGGTGGCGCCTGAGTTGGCGGCGGCCAAGCTTTAAAATCACAAGATCGCAGCCTTCGGCAGCTCCTACAGGGGAATGCGTTCTCTGTAAGAGAGGCTGCGATCTTTTGATCTTCAAACCGCGACGCTGACTTCCTGCTTATCCACCGCTACCAACGTCTCGATCATCGCCCGCGCTGCGGGCGACAGGCGAAACCCGGTACGACTGACAATCCCGCAGCGCGCATTCATGCTCTCCAGATTCTGTGGCAGGTTGCGCCAGTGCAGCAGCGCCAGTGAACCTTGGGCAATGTCTTCGACGAACGCCTCTTCCGTGCCCACGCCAATCGCATTGGATTGCAGCACCACTTTCACCAGCGCCGGGAAATGCTCGGTCTCGATGGTCGGCGAAAAATCGATCCGGCCGCTGAGATTCGCCAGCAGTTTGCGAATCCCTGGCGGGATCAGCGTGGTCGCCAGCGGGTAGTCGAACATGTCGTTGGTCGACAGGCTTTCCTTGGCCAGCAGCGGGTGCCCGGGCCGGCAGAAAAACACCCCGCGCTTGGGCGTCAGGGCCTGGGTCTGGAAGTTTGGATCGGCCTCGAAATGGCGGATGTCGGCGATGAAGAATTCGATCTCTTCGCGGCTCAGCGCGCGGCTGAGCTTTTCCCAGTTATCCACCTGAAAACAGGTGCGTACTTTCGGGTGCGCGTTGATGAATTGCGCCACCGCATCCGGGACCAGTTTCACCGCTGGCGCCGGGCCGCAACCAAAGTGCAGCTCCCCGGCATCAAGCTTGGTCATTTGCGTCACTTCAGCGCTGAGCAACGCCGCGCCCTGCACCAGGGTCAGGGCGTGTTGCAGCACCACCTGGCCTTCGGGTGTGGGGCGCAGATCCTTGTTGCCGCGATCCACCAGCACGCAGCCGAATTCTTGCTCCAGCCCTTGAATGCTGCGGCTGAACGCCGGTTGAGTGATGCCCATCGCGTCCGCCGCACGGACAAAACTGCGGTGTTCGTTGAGGGCGATGAAGTAGCGCAACTGGCGAAGATCCATATGCTTTCCCGGCATCCTAAAAATAGCTCGAAGGCATTTGCGACGAGGGTTGCTTGAGGTTTTAAATGCAAGCTCTTATTCCGTCAACGAAGCATGTGAATATCTATTAGATGTAAATGGAATATAGATAGAGCCATGTTTCGCTGTCGCCTAACCGCAAGCAGTCGATGAGGGTCTACCCATGAGCAATGCCGCACTCGCTGTAAAACCCGCTGTCCACGCGCTGGAAATCCATCCGGTGGCCGGCCGTATCGGCGCCGAGATTCGTGGCGTCCACCTGTCCGGAGAACTGGACGCCGCCACGGTTGAAGCCATTCAGCAGGCGCTGATCCAGTACAAGGTGGTGTTCTTCCGCGAGCAGACTCAACTCGACGATCAGCGCCAGGAAGCCTTCGCGCATCTGCTCGGCGAGCCCGTGGCGCATCCGACTGTACCGGTGCGCGAGGGCACGCGTTATCTGCTGGAGCTGGACGGAGCCGAGGGCCAGCGCGCCAACTCCTGCACACCGACGTGACCTTCGTCGACGCCTACCCGAAAGCCTCGATCCTGCGCTCGGTGGTGGCCCCGGCCTTCGGTGGCGACACCTTGTGGGCCAACACCGCGACCGCCTACAACGAACTGCCGAGCGAGCTGCGCGAGCTGGCGGACAAACTGGTCGCCGTGCACAGCAACGAATACGACTACGCCGGGGCCAAGCCAGACGTGTCGCCGGAGAAGCTCGAGCGCTATCGCAAGATCTTTACCTCGACGGTCTACGAGACCGAGCACCCGGTGGTGCGTGTACACCCGATCAGCGGCGAGAAGAGCTTGTTGCTGGGGCACTTCGTCAAACGCATCAAGGGTTATTCGCAAGCCGATTCGGCGCACCTGTTCGGCTTGTTGCAGAGCCATGTGATTCGTCAGGAAAACACCGTGCGCTGGCGCTGGAAAGCGGGCGATGTGGCGATCTGGGACAACCGGTCGACGCAGCATTATGCGATTGATGATTACGGCACTCAGGATCGCATCGTGCGGCGAGTGACGCTCAAGGGTGAAGTGCCGGTTGGGGCTTCGGGGCAACGTAGTCAGACCATTAAAGGCGCGGATATCGTCGGCGTTTGATAAGGCTCCATCGCTGGCAAGCCAGCTCCCACAGAGATTGGTGTCGGACACAAAGGATGTGAACAACGCAAAACCTGTGGGAGCTGGCTTGCCAGCGATGCTTTTAACTACCACACACCGATTTGCACCACCTTCTCGGTCTCCGGCTCGCCATAGCGAAACCGCTGTCCGCGCAAATCGATCTCCTGATGACTGATCGTGGTCCGCCGCTTCAACCCGCGCACCCATTCAAACAGGTACACCGCGTGCTCCTCGCGCACCGCCGCGTACGCCGGGTCGTCACCCAAATCGCGCAACTCCTGCGGATCATTCAGCAGGTCAAACAGCTGCGGCCGGAAGCCGTCGTACGCCAGGTATTTCCAGCGCTCGCTGCGCACCATGGTCATGCGGCAACGGTCGATCGGTTGGCCAAGTCGCTCGCGTGCCGGAGCCTGAAAGGCGTAGTCATATTCGCTGATGGCGTAGCGGCGCCAATCAGGTTTTTCGCCGTGCAACAGCGGGATCAGCGAGCGGCCCTCCAGCCGATGCTCGGCGCCCGGCAAACCCAGGGCCTGGAGAAACGTCGGCAATGCATCAATGGTTTCCGCGAGTCGCTCGTCCACCGTGCCGCGAGTGATATCCGCCGCCGCACGCGGGTCGCGCACGATCAACGGCACGCCCACCGCTTGCTCGAGCAAAAACTCCTTCTCGCCCAGCCAGTGGTCGCCCAAAAAGTCGCCGTGATCGCTGGTGAACACGATCAGCGTGTCATCCCAACGACCGTTGCTCTGCAGAAAATCGAACAGCCGCCCGAGCTGGTCATCCACTTGCTTGATCAGGCCCATGTAGGTGGGGATTACATTCAATCGTACTGAATCACGGGAGAAGTTGAGGCTTTCCTCATGCTGGCGAAACGCCGTGTATACGGGATGTTTGCTGGCTTCGGAGGGCGTCGCGCGGACCGCTTCGAGAATCGATTTCGTACTGTACAAGGCGTGGTATGGCGCCGGTACGATATAGGGCCAGTGCGGTTTGATGTAGGAGAGGTGTAAACACCAGGATTTCTCACCTTGCTCGGTGATGAAGTCGATGGCTCGATTTGTAGTGTAGACAGTCTCTGAGAACTGCTCGGGAATTCGCGCTGGCAAATGCGCATGACGCATCTGCCAGCCGCTGAGGATTTCGCCGTTCTCGCCTTCGGCGGCGTTGGCCCAGTCGTGCCAGGGATTGCGCCCGTCGAAACCCTGCTCGCGCAGGTAATGGGTGTAGGGCGCGGATTCGCGTTTGTCGTCGAACAGCGGGTCATCGGGGAAGATCCCGTCGTGGCGAAAGTACGGCTCGAAACCGACCTCGTTGAGCACCTCGGCCTGCGCGCTGTCCGGGTTGATCGCCAGACGCTGCAGGGCATCGACATTGGCCGTGGCGTGCGTCTTGCCGACCAGCGCAGTGCGAATGCCGTGCGGGCGCAGATAATCACCGATGGTCAGTTCTTCCAGCGGCAACGGCACGGCGTTCCATGCGACCTGATGGCTGCTGACGTAGCGTCCGGTGTAGGCCGACATCCGCGACGGCCCGCAGATCGTGCCCTGGGTGTAGGCGCGGCTGAAGCGCACGCCAGCGGCGGCCAGGCGATCGATGTTCGGCGTGTGCAGATGCGGATGGCCGTAGCAGGACAGGTAATCGCGGCGCAGTTGATCGCACATGATGTACAGCACGTTGCGCACGGGGTTTTGCGGGTTGGACATGGTGTTCACCGGTCAGAGAGACAGGCGAGGGTTTTCGCTTTCGGCGGGGGTGTTCGGCAAGTGCATTTGGGGAATGGGTTTTATGCAGTGGATGCATCGGTGACTGTTTCGGCACCATCGCTGGCAAGCCAGCTCCCACAGGATTTGCGCCAAGCCAAAATGATGTGAACACCCGGAACTTGTGGGGGCTGGCAAGCCAGCGATAGCGGTAGCTCAGACAGCTAAATTTTCGAGTGAATAAACCTCCTCATCCACCGCATCAATCGCCTTGATCTGCTCAATCATCGCCTCAGCCAGCGGCGACAACCGATACCCCGCCCGACTGACAATCCCATAGCGGGTGTACAGCTCCTCCAGGTCATCGGCCAAACCCTCGATCCGCAAACACACCAGCTCGCCCTTGGCCTGATGCAGTGCGTCGGAATACGCGCCAACAATGCCGATGGCATCCGAGCGCAGCACCACGCCGAGCAGGCTTGAGCTGTTTTCGCATTCGACATTGGGGGTGAAATCCGGGCGGCCGCTGAGGTCGACGATGACCTTGCGCAGGTTCGGCGGGCGGATGCTTACGGCCAGTGGATAACTCATCAGTTGCTCGGCCGAGACCCGTTCGAATGCCGCTATTGGATGCTCGGCGCGGCAGCAGAAATGCCATTTGCGCGGTCGCAAACGGTACGTCAGGTAATCCGGATCGGCTTCGAAGTGCCGGGTGTCGGCGACGAAGAATTCGAACTCTTCGCTGAGCAGGCGTTTGCTCAGGCTCTGCCAGTCATCGACCTGAAATTGCACCCGCGCTTTTGGGTAGCGCCCGATGAACGCGCCGATCGCGCGCGGGATCAATCCGGCTGCCGGCGCCGGGCCGCAACCGAAGCGCAACTCGCCCGCCTCCAGCCCATTGAACTGACTGATCTCGTTGGCCATCTGCTGCGCGCCACTGACCAGTCGCCGCGCATGTTCGAGCAACACCTGACCCTGCTTGGTCGGCGGTAATTCCTTGCGCCCGCGATCAACCAACTGACAGCCGACGCTGTGCTCCAGCGCCTGAATGCTGCGGCTGAACGCCGACTGCGACAGGTTCACCGCCTGCGCGCCGGCGACGAAGCTGCGTTGTTCGGCGAGGGCGATGAAGTGTCGAAGTTGGCGCAAGTCGATATGCATTCTTCACATAAAAAATATCCGGGAAATGCATTGGATATGCATTAGGTCGACTCCTTATAAAGGCAATCTCTTATGCAGTAAATATTTGTAAATCCATAAATAAATAACTGAAAAGAATATGCAGCACTGAAGATGTCTGTGTGTTTTTTGACCAGGAGCCGCGCCATGAGTCCGTTGAACCTTGCGTCACCCTTAACGCCACGACGGCTCAAACGCCTGCCTCTGGCCCTGTTGCTGGCGGGGAGTGCCAGCTGGACTCAGGGTTACGCCGCGAACGCCGAAACACCGCCGCCGGCTCCCGCCGGCAAGCCCGCGGCCAACAGCTCGCAGCTGGAAACCGTGACCGTCACCACCCGCCGTCGCGAAGAAAGTTCGCAAGACGTGCCGACGCCGATGAGCGTGGTCAGCGGTCAGACGCTGGAGACGCAGCGGGTCTACCGGATTCAGGATTTGCAGCAACTGGTGCCCAGCGTCAACGTCGCCTACATGCACGCGCGTCAGTCCAGCGTGTCGATTCGTGGCCTGGGCAACAACCCGGCCAGCGACGGTCTGGAAGGCAGCGTCGGTCTGTACATCGACAACGTCTATCTGGGCCGTCCGGGGATGGCGGTGTTCGACCTGATGGACATCGAACAGCTCGAAGTCCTGCGCGGGCCACAGGGCACACTATTCGGCAAGAACACCACCGCCGGGGTGATCAACATCAGTACCCGCGCGCCGACATTCACCCCTGAGCGCAGCATCGAAACCTCGTTCGGCGAGGACGGGTATTTCCAGACCAAGGGCACCATTTCCGGGCCGCTCAACGATCAACTGGCCGGACGTTTTTCGGCCTATCGCACCCGTAGCGATGGCGACATCAAGAACGAATACAACGGCCATGACCTGAACGGTGGCTCGCGCGATGGCTTCCGTGCGCAGTTTCTGTTCAAGCCCAACGAAGATTTCAATCTGCGCTGGATCGGCGATTACAACGAAGAGGACTCCAGCGCCGGCACCCGCGTGCTGTACAACACCGGACCGACCATCAACGGCGTCAACCTCTACCAATCGCGGGCCAATGCCGCCGGCGCGACGCTGGTCAACGGCTCGCACCGCAAGGTCAATCTGGACAACGACCAGCACGTCACCGTGCATCAGGGCGGCACGTCGGTGGAGGCCAACTGGACGCTGCCGAGCGATTTCACCCTGACCTCGATCAGCTCCTATCGCTTCTGGAATTTCACCCCGGCCAACGACGACGGTCTCAACGTTGCGGCGACTTACAACGCCGGGGTTTCGGTCGAAGACAAACAGTACTCGCAGGAATTTCGCCTGGCCTCGCCCAAGGGCGAGTTCTTCGACTACGTGGTGGGCGCGTACTACTTCGGCTCGGATCTGGACAACAAATCCTTCGCCTATTACGGCCCGCAGGCCGACATCTGGAACGGCACGCCACGCGGCGCGCTGGCCAACGTCGGCAGCGTCGGCAACGGCCACATCAAGACCGACAGCTTCGCCCTGTTCGCCCAAGGCACCTGGCACCTCACCGAGCGCCTGGACTTCACTGCCGGCGTGCGTGGCACCTATGAAGAGAAGAACGCCTGGGTCACCCGCGATGCGCCGGTTGGTGGTGCCACGGTCACCGGCGCAGCGGCCACCGCACGACGCGGACGCACGGGTGCCTACGACTCCGGCGATCTGAATCAGTACAGCTCCAGCCCGTCCGGACTGCTCAACCTCAGCTATCGCATCACCGATGACCTGCTCGGTTACGCCACGCTGTCCCACGGGGAAAAATCCGGTGGCGTGAACCTCGCGGTGGGTTCGGCGCCAACCGCCGGCGCCGACTCGCTGCTGATTGGCACCGAACGCGCCAACAACGCCGAACTCGGCTTCAAAAGCACGCTGTGGGACCGGCGTTTGCAGCTCAACGCCAACGTGTTCTGGACCCAAGTCAACGCCTACCAGACCAACGCCTACGACGACGTCAACCGCGTGCAATACCTGACCAACGCCGGTTCGGTGCGCTCACGCGGCGTCGAATTCGAAAGCACGGTGATCCCGTTGCGCGGCCTGACCCTGAACTTCAACGGCTCGTACAACGACGTCAGCTACCTCTCGTACAAAGATGCACCGTGCCCGCCGGAAGTCAGCCAGGCACCGGGCGCACCGGCCTCTTGCGACCTCAGCGGCCACCAAGTGGTCGGCGCGTCGAAATGGATCGGCAACGCCAACGGCAAATACGAATGGAATCTGGCCAACGGTCTGCAACCCTACGTCACCGGCAGTTACGCATTCCGCTCCAAAGCGGTGGGCACGGTCGAGGACTCCGATTACGGGCAGATCCCGAGCTACGCCGTGGTCAACCTGTCCACCGGTCTGCGTGGCGATTTCAATCAGGGCCAGTGGGACGTTTCGCTGTGGCTGAAGAACGCCTTCGACAAGACCTATTACACGACGCTGTGGACCGGCGGCAACGGCGGTTATGAAGGCCTGCTCGGTACGCCGCGCACCCTCGGCGTAACCGGTCGCTACGACTTCTGATCCGTCATTCAAGGAGCTGCATCATGTTGCCAGGCAAAACCGCTTTAGCCCTGTTGTTATCCGGCGCAGTTTCAAGCACCGGGGTGTTCGCCGCCCCCAGCGTGTACCCGACCGGCGTCACCCGCTATGACCCGAACAAAGCGTTCAACCAGTACGTGATCTTCAGTGGCGCCGACAAGCAGACCCACTTGATCGACATGAACGGCAACGAGGTGAAAACCCGGCCACAGGCGGGTTTCCCGTCGGCGATCATCGACCCACAACTGGTCGGCGGCGCGCGCGGGCATGTGCTGTTGCAACTGAGTGACAAGGATCCGGGCAAGCTCGGCTCCGCCGGTAACGGTCTGGGCAATCAGAGCGTCGGTGAACTGGACTGGAGCGGCAAAGTCGTTTGGCAGTGGGGCGACAAGGCCCCTGGCGGCGCAGCACAGCAACACCACGATCAGCGCCGGTTGAGCAACGGCAACACGGTGGTGCTGGCGAACAAGGTGCATAAGGTCAAAGGCTTCAAAGTGCCTGAGGTGATCGACGATGTGATCTATGAAGTCAGTCCTGACGGTGCGGTGAAATGGCAGTGGCTGGCCTCGGAGCACCTGAACGAATTCGGCTTCACCCCGGAGCAATTGAAACTGGTGCGCGCCAGTGATAATCCGGATTACTTGCACATCAACAACCTCAGCGTGGTCGGGCCGAACAAGTGGTTCGATGCCGGCGACAAACGCTTCAATCCGGACAACCTGTTGCTCGATTCGCGCAACGCCAACTTCATTGCGATCATCGATAAGCACAACGGCAAAGTGGTGTGGCGCCTCGGCCCGAACCTGCCGCTGATCAACCCGAAAACCGCACAGAAATTACCGCGTCCGGTGGATCAGTTTGTCGGTCAGCACGACGCGCACATCATCCCCGCCGGGCTCCCCGGTGCGGGCAATCTGCTGGTGTTCGATAACCAGGGTTCGGCGGGCTATCCAAACGTCCCCCTCGGGCTGATTTCCGGTTCGCGGGTGCTGGAAATCGACCCGCAGAAAAATCAAATCGTCTGGCAATACAGCGCAGCGAATTCGAAGCAGCCGGGTTGGGCCTTCTACAGTTCATTCATCAGCAGCGCGCGACGCTTGCCCAACGGCAATACGCTGATCGACGAAGGCATGAACGGGCGGTTTTTCCAGATCACGGCCAGCGGTGAAAACGTCTGGGAATATGTCAGCCCGTATCTGGGCAAGGCGCCAGGCAGTGATGCAATCAGCAACTGGGTCTATCGTGCGCTGCCTGTGAGTTATGACTGGGTGCCGGCGGGAACGCCGCGTTCGGAGACGGCAGTCCTGATGCCGGCCGTCGGTGTGCAACAAACCCAAGTCAGCCGTTAGTTATTAAGGTTCTTCCGATTCGAAATAAGTTATGAACGACATGAATAGTGCCTATAGCAATATCGTTGATAAGTGCCGTGGACAATAAGTCAATGGACAACCATCCTGTGTGTCGTGAGTTTCCAGGAGGAAACTTGCTCTCATCGGAAGACACTTATCCAACGATAAAGGAAATCACGTTATGTCGAGCATTAATGGCAATTATGTAAACGCTAACGCTGGCGCCAAACTGACGATCACCGATGGTAACGATTCCAACGGCACCTTCAGCGGCAAGTTCAGCCAGAACGGCGTGAACTACGACATCGCCTACGGGCATTACCATTTCCAGAACAGTACCGGGCAGCCGACGATCATCACGTTCGCGGCGCTGAATGATGGCACTGGCTATCAGTCCTGGACGCTGTTCTCGCCGGACCACAACTATTCGAAAGTTCGTGCGGTGGGTTCGCGTACTAACTTTGATGGTGATGTTGTGGGGCTGGCAGGAGAGTTCATCAAGCAATAGTTGTTCGGTCAATTAAACAGGCCGGGGCACGAAAGTGCTCCGGCCTTTTTGTTGGCGGAGTTTTATTGGCAACTATCGATTTTGTATTAGTTGTCCCATGAAACCGGGTCAGGCGAATTTGATGCGTTGCATGAATACTTTTAATGCCTGAAAAGCATGCGTTTTGCAGCGTAACGCTGCAGCCCTTGTGGCGCGCGGCTTTGGCGGAATTGATCAACTCGTATATTCCATAAAGGCCTATGCATAACATTAAAGATTACTTTCGGAGATAAGCGACAAACCCAATGATTCACCCATCGACTCGCCGTGGGGGATTCAACAAACGGCGGATCGGCTGTTGTGTAGAAAACGCAAAAAAGACCGCAGGGAGTGAATCAATGGGCAATGTCCAGACCGCCGCCAGTGCACAAGAGGTGCTGTGGCGCCAGGCACCGAGTGGCGAATTGGTCGATCTCGGCCGGCCCCATCGTGTGCCGTTGGGGCAGTTGCGTTTGCAACGCGCGCCCAAGGGCATTCTGAGCCGTCGTGAAGCGATCCTGCTCGGCGTGCTGGCGCTGCTGGTGCATGGTGCGGTGATCTACTGGATCAATCAGCATCCGACACCGGCGTTGCCGATCGTGCCGCCGGAAATTCCGCCGATGACCATCGAGTTTTCGCGGCCGGCACCACCCGCGCCGCCCGTGGTTGAACCGCCGCCGCCCGCGCCGGTGGTCGAACCTCCGCCACCGGTTGAAGACGAGTTGGCGGTGAAGCCGCCACCGCCTAAACCGATTCCCAAACCCAAGCCGAAACCGGTGGTTAAGCCGGTGCCGAAGCCAGCACCCAAAGCCGTGGAGCAACCACCGGCGCCGCCGCAACCGGCCGCCCCGGTCGCTGCGCCAGCGCCACCTGCACCCGCGGCTCCGGCTCCGGTAACGCCGGCCTCGGCCAACGCCGCGTATTTGAAGAACCCGGCGCCGGAGTATCCATCGCTGGCCCAGCGTCGCGGCTGGGAAGGCACGGTATTGCTACGGGTGCACGTGTTGGCCAACGGCAAACCGGGCGAGATCCAGATTCAGAAAAGCAGTGGCCGGCAGCAGCTCGACGACGCAGCGCTCAACGCCGTCAAACAGTGGAGCTTCGTGCCGGCCAAGCAGGGTGATGTCGCCCAGGACGGCTGGGTCAGCGTGCCCATCGATTTCAAGATTCATTAAACCGAAACCTATTCGCGCTAAATGTTTACACGAGGGAACACATCATGACGTTACTGGCCTCTCCACTGGAATCCATCGAAAGTGCGGTGATCTGGCTGCTGGTGGTTTTTTCCGTTGCCACCTGGGGACTGGCGCTGCTCAAGGCTGTGCAGTTCGGTCGTCTGAAGGCGCAGGATCGCAAGTTTCATAAACGCTTCTGGGCGGCGTCGAGTCTCGACTCCGCCGCTGAGTTGAGCGAAACCCAACCCGGCGCTGCGGCCCGGGTGGCACAGGCCGGTTACGCGGCGATTCAGGTGGGTGAGGCGCCGCAGGCCAATGACCTGAGCCAGGCGATCAACCATCAGGATCGCCTCGAACGTGCCTTGCGCCAGCAGATCGTGCGCGAACGGCGTTCGCTGGAAACCGGTCTGGCGGTGGTCGCGAGTATTGGCAGCACCTCGCCGTTTATTGGTCTGTTCGGCACGGTGTGGGGAATCATGGAAGCGCTCAAAGGCATCAGCGCGGCAGGCTCGGCGAGCCTGGAAACAGTCGCCGGTCCGATCGGTGCGGCACTGGTTGCCACCGGTGTGGGGATCGCGGTCGCGGTGCCGGCGGTGCTGGTTTACAACTACTTTTTGCGGCGTCTGAAACTGACGGCGGCGGATCTGGATGACTTCGCCCACGACTTCTACAGCCTGGCGCAGAAGAGTGCGTTCCGCGTGTTGATCCACCCGACTGCAAACAAGGTGTCGGCACCGGGCAACGCGACAAAAGTGAAGGAGGCGTCCTGATATGGCCTTCTCCACGCAAGACAGCGACGAGGTGCTGAGCGAGATCAACGTGACGCCGCTGGTGGATGTGATGCTGGTGCTGCTGGTGGTGTTTATCGTCACCGCACCGCTGCTGACCAATGCGATCCCGATCAACCTGCCGAAGACCGAAGCCGTGGCGCCGGTCGAGCAGAAAGACCCGCTGGTGGTGAGCATTGACGGTGCCGGCAAACTGTTTATCAACAAGGATGAAATCCAGCCGGACCTGCTGGAATTCAACCTCAAGTCGGCCAAGGCGAAAGACCCGGAAGTCCGCGTGCAACTGCAGGCCGACGACGGGGTGAACTACGGCGAAGTGGCGCGGGCCATGGCTTCGATCGAGCGAGCGGGGATTACCAAATTGTCGGTGATCACCGCGCGGTAACAGGATTTACGTTTTTCCGGGGCCGTCTCCTTGGCAGGGTGCGGCCCTTTTTTTATCTCGATTTAAACCCACACCCGATCCCTGTAGGAGCTGCCGAAGGCTGCGATCTTTTGCTCTTGTTCTTAAAATCAAAATCAAAAGATCGCAGCCTTCGGCAGCTCCTACACGAAGCCAACAATATTTCTTTTGGGTCTTAATAAATAGCTTCTTATTCCTTAACGAATATAAATCCCGTCCCTATACTCGATCAGGAACAGACACGACGCAGGAGAGTTCCCCCATGCGCAACGAATCAATCCGTTACCTGATTGTGCCGGGCTGGCAAGGATCGCCAGAAGATCATTGGCAAACTCATTGGCAGAACAGCCTGCCCAACAGCGCCCGGGTGGAGCAGGCCGACTGGCTGACGCCGCGCCGTGAAGACTGGGTCGCGGCGCTGGCCGAAGCGATTGCCGCCGACAGCACGCCAGTGATCCTGATTGCTCACAGCCTGGGTTGCGTCACCGTTGCGCATTGGGCGGCTACCGCGCCCGTGCAATACCTGCGGCAGGTGCGCGGGGCGTTGCTGGTCGCACCGGCGGATGTCGAGCGCCCGACTTGCGCACCGGCGCTGCGTAACTTCGCACCGATCCCGACTGACCTGCTGCCTTTCCCCAGTCAGGTCGTCGCCTCCGACAACGACGCCGCCGTCAGCGCGCCACGTGCGCTGGAGCTGGCGCGCGATTGGGGCGCCGAGGCGGGGATTCTCGCCGGGGCCGGGCACATCAACGTCAAGTCCGGGCACCAGCGCTGGGAGCAGGGTTTCGCTTACCTCTATCGCCTGCAAAACCGCCTGGAACACCACGCGCGGCGTCGCGCTTGAGTGGTATTTTTTCTTTTTGATCGCCCCCGTCTCCCGGCGGTTGTGGGCGGGAGTCTGCCATGAGTTTTGAAGCGTTCGGTCAGCCGTTGCTGACCTTTCCCGATGCGGAAAAAAGCCCCCTGAGCATCCGCGCCAAGGCGCTGGTCTTCGTTGATCCACGTTCGCGGCAACTGCGTGAAGAGCTGGAGCACCTGGCACCGCGGACAATCTCGGTATTGATCCGTGGCGAGACCGGCACCGGTAAAGAGTTGCTCGCGCGCCACATCCACCGCGCCAGTGATCGCAGCGGTCTGTTCGTCTCGGTCAACTGCGGCGCGATCAGCCCGACCTATGCCGATGCCGAACTGTTCGGCTATGCCGCCGGCAGTTACACCGGTTCGGCCAGCAGTCGTGCCGGCTGGTTCGGTTCGGCCAACGGCGGCACGTTGTATCTGGACGAGATTGGCGACTTGCCGCTGCCGATTCAGATCAAACTGCTCGCCGCCCTGGAAAATCATGAAGTCACCCGCGTCGGCGCCCATCAGCCAAGTCCGGTGGATGTGCGGCTGGTGGCGGCAACCAGCATCGATCTGGCGCAAGCGGTGGACGCGGGGAAATTCCACGAACGGCTCTATCACTACCTCAGCGAAGGTCAGCTGGAATTGCCGGCCCTGCGCGAGCGGATCGGCGACATCCTGTCGTTGGCCGAATACTTTCTCGGCATCTACAGCCAACGCCTTGATCTGCCGGTGCCGTTGATCAGCGAAGCCGCGCAGCACCTGCTGGAACGCCACAGCTGGCCGGGCAACACCCGCGAGCTGGAAAATGTCATTCACTTCGCGCTGCTGGTCAGCACTGGCGAGGAAATCCTCCCGGAGCACCTGAACCTGCCACAGACGCTGGTGCAGATCGAAAGCCAGATCAAACAAATCCTGGAAAATGGCACCGCCGCCGATCAGCAGGCGCTAAAGCAGTTACTGAAAAGCGCAGGCCTCGTGTAGGAGCTGCCGCAGGCTGCGATCTTTTGATCTTGCTTTCAGCGCTTTTAAACCATTGAAAATCAAAAGATCGCAGCCTGCGGCAGCGCCTGCATGTCTATCTCGCGTGTATGAACAAAATGGAATATCAACGTGAATAAACGTTATTGTCCGGGAATAAAAAATCCCGGTATTGTCCGCTTCACGCCAGAGATAGCACTTCACTGGCACACGTATTAATAGCCGTCGCCACGCGACCGTGATTCTCGATAAGGACACTGCATGAAAAAGGTTCTGTTGTTTACCGCATTGGCGGCTGCTCTGACTGCTTCCCTGGCCCAGGCCGGCGAGAAACTGGTGGTGGCGGCGACTCCGGTGCCGCACGCGGAAATTCTCGAGCTGATCAAACCGACCCTGGCCAAAGAAGGCGTGGATCTGGAAATCAAGGTCTTCACCGACTACGTGCAGCCGAACGTGCAGGTTGGCGAGAAGCGTCTGGATGCCAACTACTTCCAGACCAAGCCCTACCTGGACAGCTTCAATGCCGGCAAATACAAGGACGACAAGGCCAAGTACCTGGTGACCGTGCAAGGCGTGCACGTGGAACCGTTCGGTGGCTACTCGAGCAAGTACAAGAAACTGGCTGATCTGCCTGACGGCGCGACCATCGCGATCCCGAACGAAGGCAGCAACAGCGGCCGTGCCCTGATCCTGCTGCAGAAGGCGGGCCTGATCGAACTGAAAGATCCGAAAAACGCCTTGGCGACCCCTAAGGACATCGCCAAGAACCCGCACAACTTCAAGTTCAAGGAACTGGAATCGGCGCTGCTGCCACGTGTGCTGAAGGAAGTTGATCTGGACATGATCAACACCAACTACGCGCTGGAAGCCAAGCTGAACCCGACCAAGGATGCGCTGGTGATCGAAGGCGCTGACTCGCCTTACGTGAACTTCCTGGTCGCCCGTGAGGACAATAAGAACAGCGATGCTATCAAGAAACTGGCCGCTGCCCTGACCAGCCCTGAAGTCAAAGCGTTCATCGAGAAGAAGTACAACGGCGCGGTACTGCCGGCGTTCTGATCCGCCGCTTGAACCACCCCTTCAAGGTATGAAAACGCCGATGGCCAGTGAGGGTCATCGGCGTTTTTGTGTGTGCTCGATTTATGGGATCGCCACAGGATCTAAAGCCAGAATCAAAAGATCGCAGCCTGCGGCAGCTCCTACAGGGGAAAGCGATCTTTTGTAGGAGCTGCCGCAGGCTGCGATCTTTTGATCTTGATGTGTGGTAACTCAGGCCACCTGAGCTTTTAACGCCCGGCGCAACGCCACGAGCAATTTCACGATGTCCTGCGGATCCAGTCGCTGCGGCACTTTTACGTCCATGTTGTCTTCCTTGTAATGGTTTGGCCGGGGGAGTCTGGCCAAAAGCTGTTCGTCCTTGGAGGGCTTTCACGCAAAAAAGATCCTTCCTACAGCGCAAGGGAAAATAGCCTTCTTATTCCTTCCCGGCAAACCCACAGGGTAGTTTTTTGGGTGATATCAATATGCTTTAACAGTATTTAAATTCTTGTTTTTATACCTATAAAGTCAGCACCTGCCGGACAGTTACCCGCTGTCCATGGACTGCATGACCGTCGCTTACCGAGCGACGTCCAGGATGCTTCATGACTTTCGATTACGCCTTTATCCTCAGTACCCTGCCGGCCTTTCTCAAGGCTGTGGGCGTGACGCTGCAAGTCGGGTTCATCGCCATCGGCACGTCGCTGCTGGTGGCCCTGCTCAACGCGACGATTCTGGTGTTCCGCACGCCTTACCTGCAACGCGTCGTCGGCCTGTATGTGGAGCTGGCGCGCAACACGCCGCTGCTGATTCAACTGTTCTTCGTCTACTTCGCCTTGCCGGCGCTGGGGATCAAGGTTTCCGGATTCACCGCGGCAATCATCACCATGACTTTCCTTGGCGGTGCCTACCTCACCGAGGTACTGCGCGCCGGTATCGATGCGGTGCCACAGGCGCAACTGGAATCGGGGCGCTCCATCGGCCTGTCCCACGGCCAGTTGCTGCGCTACGTGATCCTGCCGCAGGCAGGGATTCTCAGCCTGCCGTCGCTGTTCGCCAATTTCATTTTCCTGCTCAAGGAAACCACCGTGGTCTCGGCGGTGGCGGTGCCGGAAATCCTCTACACCACCAAAAGCTACATCGCGCTCTACTACAAAACCTACGAAATGCTCGCCGTGCTGACGCTGATCTGCGTGCTGCTGTTCTTGCCGCTGTCGCTGCTGTTGAGCCGTCTGGAAAGGAGGCTCCAGCATGGCCAGTTCGGGTCTTGAACTGCTCTGGGTGTCGTTGCCGCAACTGACAAAAGGCGCCGGGCAAACCCTGTCGATCTCGTTTCTGAGCATCGCCATCAGCACCATTGGCGGGGTGCTCTACGGCGTATTGCGCACGCTCAACGTGACGTGGCTGAACGCGATCCTGCGGATCTATCTGGAACTGTTCCGGGCGATTCCGGTGCTGGTCTGGCTGTACCTGCTGTTTTTCGGCTTGCCGATTTTCTTCGGCCTGAGCCTGCCGAGCTTCTGGTGCGCGGTGCTGGTGCTATCGCTGTGGGGCGCCAGCGAGGTTGGCGAGGTGGCACGCGGTGCGCTGCATTCGTTGCCGCGCGGGCAGCGTGAGGCGGGGCTGTCGATCGGCCTGAATGCTGCGCAACTGTACGGCTACGTGTTGCTGCCGCAAGCGCTGAAGCGCATGACACCACCGACCATCAACGTCTACACGCGAATCATCAAGACCAGCTCGCTGGCGGTGCTGATTGGCGTGGTGGATGTGATCAAGGTCGGCCAGCAGATCATCGAGCGCACCTACGAATCGGTGCTGATCTACGGCGCGCTGTTCCTGTTTTTCTTTTTTATCTGCTACCCGCTGTCGGCCGCCTCGCGCGTGCTGGAGCGGCGCTGGACGCAAGCATGAGCGCATTGATCGAGTTTCAGGGTTTCAACAAATTCTATGGCGAGCAGCAGGTGCTCAAGGGCATCGACCTGCAAGTGCGCAGCGGCGAAGTGATCGTTATCCTCGGCCCCAGCGGTTGTGGCAAAAGCACGTTGCTGCGTTGCCTCAACGGCCTGGAAGAAGCGCACAGCGGCAGCCTGAAATTTGTCGGTCGTGAACTGTTGGACAAAGCCACCGACTGGCGCGAAGTGCGCCAACAGATCGGCATGGTGTTCCAGAGTTATCACCTGTTTCCGCACATGAGCGTGCTCGACAATTTATTGCTTGGCCCGCTCAAGGTGCAAAAGCGCCAGCGCCGTGAAGCGCAGCAGCAAGCCGAAGCGCTGCTCGAACGCGTGGGCCTGGCGGATAAACGCGATGCCTTCCCGCGCCAGCTCTCCGGTGGTCAGCAGCAACGCATCGCCATCGTCCGCTCGTTGTGCATGAACCCACGGGTCATGCTGTTCGATGAAGTCACCGCGGCCCTCGACCCGGAAATGGTCAAGGAAGTGCTGCAAGT
The DNA here is from genome assembly GCF_019775695.1 of Pseudomonas sp. AO-1. Classification (NCBI taxonomy): domain Bacteria; kingdom Pseudomonadati; phylum Pseudomonadota; class Gammaproteobacteria; order Pseudomonadales; family Pseudomonadaceae; genus Pseudomonas; species Pseudomonas sp. AO-1. Next base: position 6,445,636 of record NZ_CP079947.1, on the reverse strand, counting down.
GATTCAGGGCCTGGCCAGCGAGGGCATGACCCTGCTGATCGTCACCCACGAAATGGCCTTCGCCCGCGCAGTGGCCGACCGCATCGTGTTCATGGATGCCGGGCGCATCCTTGAACAGAACCCGCCCGAGATTTTCTTTACGAACCCGCAAACCGCACGCGCGCAGCAGTTCCTGGAGAAGTTCTCCTTCGTTGCAACACTGCCAAAAACGAATCCGACAAAGGAACTGGAACTGTTATGAAAACTGCCGCTTTTTTACTGCCTCTGCTCAGCCTTGCCTTGCTTGCCGGTTGCAGCAAAACCGAAGAACCGCCGAAGCCGAAAGTCGCCAGCGAAAGCGCCGCGCCAGCCGGTTATCTGGACAAGATCAAGGCCCGCGACAAACTGATCGTCGGCGTGTTCACCGACAAGCCACCGTTCGGTTTCGTCGATGAGGCCGGGCGCTACGTCGGTTTCGACACCGACATCGGCCGGCGTTTCGCCAAGGATCTGCTCGGTGACGAGAACAAAGTCGAGTTTGTTGCCGTGGAGCCGGCGAGCCGCATTCCGTTCCTGCAGAGCGACAAGGTCGACCTGATCCTCGCCAACATGACCGTGACTCCGGAGCGCAAGGAAGCGGTGGAATTCACCAACCCGAACCTCAAGGTTGCGGTGCAGGCATTGGTGCCGCAAAGCAGTGCGGTGAAAAAACTGGATGACCTGGCCACCCGCACCACCATCGTGACCACCGGCACGACCGCCGACATCTGGCTGACCAAGAACCATCCGGACTGGAAACTGCTGAAGTTCGAGAAAAACTCCGAGTCGCTGCAAGCACTGGCCAACGGTCGTGGTGATGCCTACGCGCAGGACAATCTGGTGCTGTTCAGCTGGGCCAAACAGAACCCGGGCTACCGTGTGCTGGAGGAAAAACTCGGCGCCGAAGCACCGATTGCCCCGGCGGTGAAGAAGGGCAATGTCGAGCTGCGTGACTGGGTGAACAGCGAACTGGCGAAGCTGGGTGAAGAGAAGTACCTGCTCAAGCTGTACGACCAATACGTGCGCAAAGAGCTGAGCGATGACACCCGGCCTGAGAGTGTGATTGTCGAGGGTGGCAAGTGGCAGGGGTGATTGGCCGTTAAATCTGCGCTGACCTGAAGGTCCTCTTCGCGAGCAGGCTCGCTCCCACAGGGGTACGCATTCCAACTGTGGGAGCGAGCCTGCTCGCGAAAGCGCCGGTTCAGGCGCGGCTCAATCCGGCCAGTGCCACGCCGGCTCATCCAGCACCCGCTGCCCGACAATTCCGGTCTGCCCCAGCGTTTTTTCGAGCACGATGCAGTTGCACTCCGGATCTTCCTGCAACGCTGAAATCAGCCGCCGCGCATGGGACACCACCCACACCTGACACTGTTCCGACGCGCGAATGATCAAGCGCGCCAGCGCCGGCAAAAGATCCGGGTGCAGGCTGGTTTCCGGTTCGTTGAGCACCATCAATGACGGTGGACGTGGCGTCAGCAATGCGGCAATCAGCAACAGATAACGCAACGTCCCGTCCGACAGCTCCGCCGCCGACAAGGGTCGCAGCAACCCCTCCTGGGAAAACTCGATGGCAAAGCGTCCACCGGCCAGCGGTGCGATGTTCAGCCGTGCGCCGGGAAACGCATCGCTGATCGCCGCCTGCAAGGCCTCGGGGTCGCCGATTTCATTGATGGTCTGCAACGCGGCTGCCAGATCGCGACCGTCGTGGTGCAGCACCGGCGTGCGCGTGCCCAGTTGCGGCTGGCGCACCGGGGCGTCGGCGTCGCTGCGAAAGTGATCGTAGAAGCGCCAGCGGCGGATGAACTCGCGCATCTGGAACACCTCTGGCGAACTGCGCAGGCTGCCGATTTGATCGAACAGGCTGTCGAAATTCGGTGTGTGCTGCGCCAGCACGTCCCAGCTGCGGGCTTCGCGGGCGCGGATCATCGCACCGTTGCGATCCACCAGCAGGCTCGCCGGGCGATAGAGCGGGCCGGCCCAGATGCATTCGCGCTTGATCTGCGGATCGAGGCTGAAACGCGAGGGGCTGGGCTGAGTGTCTCCCGGCAACATGAAGTGGCCGTTGGAGTCGGGCAGGCCGAGGCTGATGGAGTAGCTGAAATCCTCCCCGGCAAACCCCAGGCGCAGCCGTTTGACGCCCTGACGCACGGTCGGCTCGACCGCCACTTCGCCGCTGCGCATGCGTCGGCTGATGGTTTCCGGCCCGGCCCAGAACGTCGAGTCCAGCCCGCCCTCGCGGGCCAGTGCATTGACCACGCCACCCTGAGCGGTCTCCGCCAGCAGGCGCAAGGCGCGGTAGAGATTGGACTTGCCGCTGCCGTTGGGGCCGGTGATCAGATTCAGCCGGCCCAGCGGAATCACCAGTTTGTTGATCGAGCGGTAATTGGCCACCGCGAGGGTCTTGAGCATGAAAATCCTTCTCTTGAGGCGACCATTGTAGGAGCTGCCGAAGGCTGCGATCTTTTGATCTTGCTTTTGTAAAGTCAAAAGATCGCAGCCTGCGGCAGCTCCTACAGGGGAAATATAGAGATCACGCAGGCGAACGTTGAACCCTGTTCTAAGCTCACAGTCGTATCGTCACTTGCACGTTCGTACACAGGAAGGAGTCTGCATGGCGAGTCCCGGATTGAAAACAGTTGTCGTGCTGAGCCTGCTCACGTTGTTGACCGCTTGCGGCAAGAAAGAAGCCCCGGCGGAGTACCTGCCACGGGTCTTTGTGCAAGAGGTCAAACCTGCCGATTACGCGGCTGCCGTGACCCTGACCGGCGATGTGCAGGCGCGGGTGCAGACCGAACTGTCGTTCCGGGTCGGTGGCAAGATCATCCAGCGCATGGTGGATGTCGGCGACCGGGTCAGCGCCAGGCAAGTGCTGGCCAAACTCGATCCCAAGGATTTGCAGACCAACGTCGATTCCGCTCAGGCCCAGGTCATCGCCGAGCAGGCACGGGTCAAACAGAGCGCCGCAGCGTTCGTGCGTCAGCAGAAACTGTTGCCCAAGGGTTACACCAGCCAGAGCGAATTCGACTCCGCCCAAGCCGCCTTGCGCAGCAGCCAGAGCGCCTTGAGCGCGGCGCAGGCGCAACTGGCCAATGCCAAGGATCAACTGAGCTACACCGCGCTGATCGCCGATGCCCCGGGGATTATCACTGAACGCCAGGCAGAGGTCGGCCAGGTGGTCCAGGCGACCGCGCCGATTTTCAAACTGGCCCGCGATGGCGATCGCGACGCGGTGTTCAACGTCTACGAATCGCTGCTGGCCGAACGTCCTGCCGATCGCTCGATTGTCGTCAGCCTGCTCGATAATCCCGCGATCAAGACCACCGGCACGGTGCGCGAAATCACTCCGGCAGTGTCGGCGCAGTCTGGCACGGTACAAGTCAAAGTCTCCCTCGACAGCCTGCCGCAGGGCATGCAGCTCGGCTCGGTGGTCAGCGCCACGGCCAAGGGCAGCGGCAAGTCGGCGGTGGAATTGCCATGGTCGGCGCTGACCAAAAACATCAGCGATCCGGCCGTGTGGATGGTTGACGACAAGGGCGAGGTGCAGTTGCACAACGTCACTGTCAGCCGCTACCTGATCGGCAAGGTGATCATCAGCGACGGTCTCAAAGGCGGGGAAAAAGTCATTGTCGCGGGTGGGCAGTTGTTGCATCCGGGCATGAAAGTCGAGATCGCCGAAAACACCTACAAGGATCTGCAACCGGGAGCACAGCCATGAAGCGTCTGGGGCTGTTATCCATCAGTGTGTTGCTGGCCGCCTGCTCGAAAAGCGAGCCACCTCCGGAGCCGGTACGACCCGTGCTGTCGATCAAGGTACAGGCGCTGAACGAGGAAACCCTCGGGCGTTTCGCCGGCAGCATTCAGGCGCGTTACGAGAGCAACACCGGTTTCCGCGTCGGTGGACGTATTGCCAGCCGTAACGTCGATGTCGGCACCGAGGTGCAAAAGGGTACGTTGCTCGCCACGCTCGACCCCTCCGATCAACAGAATCAGTTGCGTTCGGCCCAAGGCGATCTGGCCAAGGTGCAGGCGCAACTGATCAACGCCCAGGCCAATGCCCGGCGTCAGCAGGCGCTGTTTGATCGTGGGGTGGGCGCGCAGGCACAACTGGACATCGCCATCACCGATCTGAAAACCACCCAGGCCTCGCTCGATCAGGCACGGGCGGCGGTCGATCAGAGCAAGGATCAGCTCGGCTACACCGAGCTGCGCGCCGACCACAAAGCCGTGGTCACCGCATGGAATGCCGAAGCCGGCCAAGTGGTGACCGCCGGCCAGCAAGTGGTGACTCTGGCGCAACCGGACATCAAGGAAGCGGTGATCGACCTGCCGGACACACTGGTTGATCAGATCCCCGCCGACGTGGTGTTTCTGGTGGCCGGGCAACTCGACCCGAGCATCAATACCACCGCGACCATTCGCGAGATCGAACCGCAGGCTCAAAGCGCCACGCGCACCCGCCGCGCGCGGCTGACCCTGGCCAGCACCCCGGAGGGGTTTCGCCTCGGTACGGCGATCAGCGTGACCCTCAGTTCGGCGATCAAGCCGCGTATCGAGTTGCCTGCCACTGCCCTGCAGGAAGCCGATGGCAAGACCCGCATCTGGGTGGTCGACACCTCCAGCAAAACCGTTGCGCCCCGTGACGTCAGCGTGATCAGCCGTACCGACGGCACCGTGGTGCTGGCCGACGGCGTCAAATCCGGCGAGCGCGTGGTCAGCGCAGGCGTCAACAGTCTTAAACCCGGACAAGCCGTGAAACTCGACGAGGACAGTCAATGAAAGGCTCTTTCAATCTCTCCGAATGGGCCCTCAAGCATCAGTCGTTCGTCTGGTACCTGATGTTCGTCGCGTTGCTGATGGGGGTGTTCTCTTACTTCAATCTGGGGCGTGAAGAAGACCCTTCGTTCACCATCAAGACCATGGTCATCCAGACCAAATGGCCGGGCGCTACCCAGGAGGAAACCCTCAAGCAGGTCACCGACCGCATCGAGAAAAAACTCGAGGAGCTCGATTCTCTCGACTACGTGAAAAGCTACACGCGCCCCGGTGAATCGACGGTCTACGTGTACCTGCGCGACACCACCAGCGCCAAGGACATTCCGGAAATCTGGTACCAGGTGCGCAAGAAGATCGATGACATTCGCGGACAGTTTCCCCAAGGGATTCAGGGACCCGGATTCAACGATGAGTTCGGTGACGTCTACGGCTCGGTCTACGCGTTTACCGCCGACGGCCTGACCATGCGCCAGTTGCGTGACTACGTGGAACAGGCGCGCGCCGAGATCCGCAACGTGCCGGGTCTGGGCAAGATCGAGATGATCGGCCAGCAAGACGAAGTGATTTACCTGAACTTCTCCACCCGCAAGCTCGCGGCATTGGGCATCGATCAGCGTCAGGTGGTGCAGAGCCTGCAATCGCAGAACGCCGTGACTCCGGCGGGTGTGATCGAGGCCGGGCCTGAGCGTATCTCGGTGCGTACTTCAGGGCAGTTCGCGTCGGAGAAGGATCTGGCCGAGGTCAATCTCAAACTCAATGAGCGCTTCTATCGTCTGGCCGATATCGCCGACATCAGTCGCGGTTATGTTGACCCGGCCACGCCGGAATTCCGTTTCGACGGCAAGCCGGCAATCGGTCTGGCGATTGCCATGCAGAAGGGCGGCAACGTTCAGGAGTTCGGCAAGGCGTTGCACCAGCGGATCGACCAGATCACCGCTGATCTGCCGGTTGGCGTCGGCGTCCATACGGTGTCCGATCAGGCCGTGGTGGTGGAAGAGGCGGTTGGTGGCTTCACCAGCGCGCTGTTCGAAGCGGTGATCATCGTGCTTGTGGTCAGCTTCATCAGTCTTGGCGTGCGCGCCGGGCTGGTGGTGGCGTGCTCGATTCCGCTGGTGCTGGCGATGGTGTTTGTGTTCATGGAATACAGCGGCATCACCATGCAGCGGATTTCCCTCGGCGCGCTGATCATCGCCCTCGGTCTGCTGGTGGACGACGCGATGATCACCGTGGAGATGATGGTCACGCGTCTGGAAATGGGCGAGACCAAGGAGCAGGCGGCTACGTTTGCCTACACCTCGACGGCGTTCCCGATGCTCACCGGTACGCTGGTGACCGTTGCCGGCTTCGTGCCGATCGGCCTCAACGCCAGCTCCGCCGGTGAGTACACCTTCACCCTGTTTGCGGTGATCGCGGTGGCGATGCTGGTGTCGTGGATCGTCGCGGTGCTGTTCGCACCGGTAATCGGCGTGCACATCCTCAGCACCAATGTGAAACCTCACGAGGGCGAGCCGGGACGCATTGGTCGGGCATTCAACCACGGTTTGCTGTGGTCGATGCGCAACCGCTGGTGGGCGATCGGCATCACCGTGTTGTGCTTCGTGCTGGCGGTGTTCTGCATGCGCTTTGTGCAGAATCAGTTCTTCCCGTCCTCCGATCGCCCGGAAATCCTCGTCGATCTGAACCTGCCGCAAAACGCCTCGATCGACGAAACCCGCAAGGCCGTGGACAAGCTCGAAGCCACGCTCAAGGGCGACCCGGACATCGTGCGCTGGAGCACTTACATCGGTCAGGGCGCGATCCGTTTCTACTTGCCGCTCGACCAGCAATTGCAGAACCCGTACTACGCGCAACTGGTGATCGTCAGCAAAGACTTCGAGGCCCGCGAAGCCCTCAGCCAACGCCTGCGTGAACGCTTGCACAAGGACTTCGTCGGCATCGGCAGTTACGTGCAGGCGCTGGAAATGGGCCCGCCGGTGGGGCGCCCGATCCAGTACCGGGTCAGCGGCAAGGACATCGACCAGGTGCGCAAGCACGCTATCGACCTGGCGACCGAGCTGGACAAGAACGAGCACATCGGCGAGATCATTTACGACTGGAACGAGCCGGGCAAAGTGCTGCGCATCGACATTGCCCAGGACAAGGCGCGTCAGCTCGGGCTGTCCTCGGAAGACGTGGCGAAGCTGATGAACAGCATCGTCAGCGGCTCGCCACTGACCCAGGTCGATGACGATATCTACCTGATCAATGTCGTCGGCCGCGCGGTGGATTCCGAACGCGGCACCCCGGAAACCCTGCAGAACCTGCAGATCGTCACACCCAACGGCACGTCGATTCCGCTACTGGCCTTCGCCACCGTGCGGTATGAGCTGGAGCAACCGCTGGTGTGGCGTCGTGACCGTCTGCCGACCATCACCATCAAGGCCTCGGTGCGCGACGAGATCCAGCCGACCGACCTGGTAAAACTGCTCAAGCCGTCGATTGATGCTTTCGCTGAAAAACTCCCGGTCGGCTACAAAGTCGCCACGGGCGGTACGGTCGAGGAAAGCGGCAAGGCCCAGGGACCGATCGCCAAGGTGCTGCCGTTGATGCTGTTTTTGATGGCGACCTTCCTGATGATCCAGTTGCACAGCGTGCAGAAGATGTTCCTGGTGGCAAGTGTCGCGCCGCTGGGTCTGATCGGTGTGGTGCTGGCGCTGGTGCCGACCGGTACGCCGATGGGCTTCGTGGCGATCCTGGGGATCCTTGCACTGATCGGTATCATCATCCGCAACTCGGTGATTCTGGTGACGCAGATCGATGAGTTCGAGCAGAAGGGCTATACGCCGTGGGATGCGGTGGTGGAAGCGACCGAGCACCGGCGTCGGCCGATCCTGCTGACGGCTGCGGCGGCGAGCATGGGCATGATTCCGATTGCCCGGGAAGTGTTCTGGGGGCCGATGGCCTACGCGATGATTGGCGGGATCGTGGTTGCGACGTTGCTGACCCTGCTGTTTCTGCCGGCGTTGTATGTGGCCTGGTACAAGATTCGCGAGCCGAAGAAAGAGACCGCATAAGGCAAAAGCAAAAGATCGCAGCCTGCGGCAGCGCCTACAGGAAATCCCATGTGGGCGCTGCTGCAGGCTGCGATCTTTTGATCTTCAGCCAACCCTCCGCCAGACACTCGCCAGCCAAGGCTGCTGCTCGCGCGGCAATCCCGCCGGCCGGTAGTAATGCTCAAGCTCGACAAACCCCGCCGCCGTCAACAATCCGCGCCACGCCGGCAGGTCGTGGTACGCGCCGTACCTCGGCCCGTTCCAGCCCTCGCGGTTATCCCCGCGCGGATTGGAACTGAACAACACCCCACCCGGCTTCAGCGTGCCATGCAACTGCTTGAGCACTCGCGGCAACTCCTGCAACGGCACATGAAACAGCACCGCATTGGCGAAGATGCCGTCGAAGCGCTCGGCCGGCAGATCGAGTTTCAGAAAGTCCTGCTGCCAGACCTCGCAACCGCTGTCTTCGCGGGCCATGCGCGCAAATTCCTCTGAGCCATCGAGACCGACCGCGACGTGGCCCATGCGGGTGAACGTCTGCAAATCACGTCCGGGGCCGCAGCCGAAATCGAGCAGGGTGAACGGCGCCGGACCCTGGATGTGGCGAAGCAAGGCGTCGATGTTCTGGCTGACATCGTGATCGCGGGTGCCTTCGCGGAAGTCTTCGGCCACCGAGTTGTAGTGGCCGAGGGTGGTGGCGGTGATCTGTTCCAGATCGGTGGGAGTCTGTTTCATGGGGCGGACTGTTTGGGGGAGTTGAGCAGACTATAAGCGCTTTCGCGCTTTAAAAGATCGCAGCCTTCGGCAGCTCCTACAGAAGATCGCATTCCCCTGTAGGAGCTGCCGAAGGCTGCGATCTTTTGATCTTGCTTCAGCGCTTGTTCAGACCTCTGGCGAGGCGATCGCCCCCGAGCTGAATCACCGCCACCAACGCCACCAGCAACACAATCACCGTCAGCATGATCTGGCTGTCGAAACGTTGATAACCGTAGCGGTAAGCGATATCGCCGAGGCCGCCGGCGCCAATCGCCCCCGCCATGGCCGACGAGTTGATCATCGTCACCAGCGTAATCGTGAACCCGCCAACAATCCCCGGCAGCGCTTCAGGCAACAGCACATGCCAGACGATGTGCCAGCGCCGGCAGCCCATGGCTTGCGCCGCCTCGATCAAGCCGTGATCGACCTCACGCAGACTCACTTCGGCAATCCGCGCAAAGAACGGCGTCGCGGCGATGGTCAGCGGCACCACCGCCGCCCACACACCGTACGTGGTGCCGACAATCAGCCGGGTGAACGGAATCAGCGCGACCATCAGAATCAGAAACGGGATCGAGCGGAACAGATTCACGAACGCGCCCAGCGCCCGGTTGAGCAGCGGCGCCTGATAGATCCCGCCCTTGTCGCTGGTGACCAGAATCACCGCCATCGGGATCCCCACCAGCAACGCGATCAGCGACGACACGCCGACCATCAGGAAGGTGTCAATGAAACCCTGGAGCAAGCGATCAAACCACATAACCCGATACCTCCACTCGTTGTGCCCACTGCCCGGCGCGCTCGCGCAATTGTTCGGCACTCAAGGATGAGCCGCTGACCGCCAGCAACAGTTGTCCCAGCGCGTGGCCCTGAATCCGCTCGACGCCGCCCTGCAGCAACTTCACGCGTCCGCCGAGGGCGGCAAATAACGCGGCCAGATCCGGCTCATCGGCGGCGCCACCGGTGAACTGCAAACGCAATACCACCGCCGCGCCCGGGGAGGGCGGCAGGGCATGCAGACGGCTTTGCAGTTCTGCCGGCAAGGCGTGTTGCAGCGGCGCGAGCAAGGTCTGGCTGACCTCGTGCTGCGGATTGCCGAACACTTCCCAGACCGGGCCCTGCTCGACAATCCGCCCGTGTTCCAGTACCACCACGCGGTCGCAGATTTCGCGGATCACCGCCATTTCATGGGTGATCAACACGATGGTCAGGCCCAGGCGTCGGTTGATCTCGCGCAGCAGGCCGAGGATCGACTGAGTGGTCTCGGGATCGAGCGCCGAAGTGGCCTCGTCGCACAGCAGAATGTCCGGGTCATGCACCAATGCGCGGGCGATGCCGACACGCTGCTTCTGCCCGCCGGAAAGCTGCGCCGGATAGGCCTTGTGCTTGGCTTGCAAGCCGACCAGTTCGAGCAGTTCACGCACCTTCTGCTCACGTTGCGGCTTCGGCACACCCGCGACTTTCAGCGGCAGTTCGACGTTCTGCCACACGGTCTTGGCCGACATCAGGTTGAAGTGCTGGAAGATCATGCCGATCCTTCGGCGCAGTGCGACCAGGCGATCCTCATCGAACTCGCCGATGTCGACCTGATCGATCAGCACCCGTCCCGCAGTCGGTTGTTCCAGACGATTGATCGTGCGGATCAGCGACGATTTGCCGGCGCCGCTGCGGCCGATGATGCCGAACACCTCGCCGCGCTGGATCGCCAGGTCGATGCCTTGCAGGGCCGCCACCGGGCCTTGCCGACCCGCGTAGGTTTTACCCAGGCCGATGAAGCGCACGTGGGCACGATTCAGCTCGGGATGCAGTTCGGTTTTTTCAGCATGTTTTGGCTCTGGAATCTCCAGTCGCCGTTGGATCGCGGCGGTCATGTTCAGCTTTCCCAACCGGCCTGATACAGCTTGCCGTGAGCCTTATCCAGCGCAGCGCGAACGGCCGGCGAGTGCTGGTAGATGTCGACGAATTTGATCAGGCGCGGGTCGTCCTTGCTCTTCGGCTGGATGACGAACTGGATCACGTATTCCTTGTGGTCGAGACCGTCGAACAGCAGCGCTGAGCCTGCGTCAAAAGTCTTCGCCAGACGAATATAGGCCGGGTAGCCCTGAACCAGATCGGCGTCATCGTAGGCGCGCACCAGTTGCACGGCTTCGACTTGGAGGATCTTGATCTTCTTCGGGTTGGCGACGATGTCGTCTTCGGTGGCCTTGTAGCCGACTCCAGGTTTGAGGGTGATCAGACCGGCCTTGGCCAGCAGTTGCAGACCGCGACCGCTGTTGATCGGGTCGTTGGCGATGGCGACGCTGGCGCCTTCAGGCAACTCGTCGAAGCTTTTGTATTTTTTCGAATAGAGGCCGACGTTGTTGATGATCCCCGGGGCGAACGGCACCAGGTCAAAACCGGAGGCCGCCTTGGCGTTTTCGAGGAACGGGATGTGCTGGAAGTAGTTCACGTCGATGTCGCCGGCGGCGAGGCTGACGTTCGGTGCGATCCAGTCGGTGAACTCCACCAGCTCGACTTTCAGGCCTTGTCTGGAGGCTTCCTCGACGGCGGCTTCCAGCGGAATCGCGAAGGCAGCGGTGGTGCCGATTTTCAGTGGTGCATCGGCGGCGAACACCGCCGAGCTGAACAGGCCGAAGGCCAGGGCCAGTGCTTTGACTGGGTGGGACAGGAATTTCTGGGTCATGGTGATTTTTCCAGTCAGTGCATGAATTTTGTGGTGTCTGGTCGGGCCTCATCGCTGGCAAGCCAGCTCCCACAGGTTTTGTGAACGCCACAGACCCTTGTGTGAGCTGGCTTGCCAGCGATGCTTTTAGCGGCGGTACGAAGATCCGGTATGTTGCTCAGGTAACTGCGCCCCTGCGTGAAACAGTTTTTCGCGCAAGCTGCCGCTGTCATACGCAGTCTTGTACGACCCGCGCCGCTGCAACTCCGGAATCACCAGCTCGATGAAATCGACATAGCTTTCCGGGGTCACGATGCGCGTCAGGTTGAAGCCGTCGAGACCGGTTTCAGCGATCCACGCTTCCAGTTCATCGGCCACTTGCTCAGGCGAGCCGACCACGGTGATGTAGCGGCCACCGAGGGCGTGCTGGTCGAGCAACTTGCGCCGGGTCCAGTCGTTGTTCTGCAGGTTCTTGGTCGCGGACTGGATGGCGTTGCTCTTGACGTACTGGATCGGCTCGTCGATTTCGTATTGGGAAAAATCGATGCCGGTGGACGCCGAGAAGTGCGCCACACCGGCCTCGGCACTGGCATGACTCAAGTACTCGGCGTGCTTGGCCCACGCGGCTGCTTCGGTGGCGCCGACGATCACGTTGAGGCCCATGAACACCTTGATGTCTTCGGGATTGCGTCCGGCTTCGACGGCGCTGGCGCGGACCTTGTCCACCTGCACTTTGGTCGATGGCTTGTTCTGGCCGCTGATGAACACGCACTCGGCGTGACGCCCGGCGAACAGCAATCCACGATCGGAACTGCCAGCCTGGAACAGCACAGGCGTGCGCTGCGGCGACGGCTCGCAGAGGTGATAACCCTCGACTTGATAGAATTCGCCGTGGTGCTCGACCTTGTGCACCTTCTCCGGCTGGGCGTAGATGCGCTGCACGCGGTCATTGAGTACCGCACCGTTTTCCCAACTGCCCTCCCAGAGTTTGTAGAGCACTTCGAGGTACTCGTCGGCCTGATCGTAGCGACGGTCATGCTCGACCTGTTCGGGCAGGCCCATGGCCTTGGCGGCGCTGTCGAGGTAACCGGTGACGATGTTCCAGCCGACCCGACCGCAGCTCAGATGATCGAGCGTGGACATGCGGCGGGCGAACAGATAGGGCGGTTCATAGGTGAGGTTGGCGGTGAGGCCGAAACCGAGATTTCTCGTCACCGCAGCCATGGCCGACACCAGCAGCAGAGGATCGTTGACCGGCAACTGGATCGACTCTTTCAGCGTGACGTCCACCGAGTTCTGGTAGACGTCGTACACGCCGACGATGTCGGCGATGAACAGTCCGTCAAACAGCCCGCGCTCCAGCAACTGCGCCAGTTCGGTCCAGTATTCGATGGTGTTGTAGCGGGTCGAGGTGTCGCGCGGGTGTGTCCACAAACCGTGGTTGATGTGGCCAATGCAGTTCATGTTGAACGCATTGAGCAGAATCTTTTTCTTGCTCATCAAATGGTGCCCCGCAGTGGCGGCTTTTCATCGTTGAGGTAGTAATTGCCCACCGCGTGATACTTCCAGCGCACCGGGTCGTGCAGGGTGTGCACCCGAGCATTGCGCCAGTGACGGTCGAGGCCGTGTTCGATCAGGGTCGCCTGGCTACCGGCCAGTTCGAACAGGGTGCTGCCGGCCGCCAGCGAGATTTCAGTGCTGATCGCCCGCGCTTCGGCGACGGCAATCGAGGCAGCAGCGACGGTTTCGGCGTTGGTCTCGGCCTGGGCCTTGTCGAGGGATTCGCCGGCGCGTTCCAGCAGTGCTTCAGTGGCGTGCAGACGAATACTCAAGTGGCCGAAGCTCTTCAGGGTCAGCGGGTCTTCGGTGGCCTTGTCATTACCGGAGTCGATCCACGGCCGGGTTTTGCTGCGCACGAAGTGCAGGGCATCTTCGTAAGCGGCGCGAGCGATGCCAGTGTCGATGGCGGCGTGAAGGATCTGTGCCAGCGGGCCGACCGTGGTTGGACGCTCGAAGGCGCTCTGGAACGGGATCACGTCGTCGGCGGCAACGTAGACGTCTTCGAACACCACCGAACCGCTGCCGGTGGTGCGCTGGCCGAAACCGCTCCAGTCGTCGATGACCGTCAGGCCTTTGCTGTCACGCGGGACGAAGGCCAGTTGCTGCACGCCATTTTCATCGACCACGGAGGTCGGGATACGCTGCGCGTAGATCGCGCCGGTCGCATAAAACTTGCGCCCGTTGATGCGATAGCCGTTGCCGTCACGCTCGAGGCGGGTGACGCGGTCGTGGGCGGTTTTGGTACCGAGTTCCGCCAGGGCGTTGCCGAAGCGCTGGCCGGCCAGCACCTCGGCGTACAGCCGCTGTTTCTGCTCGTGGCTGCCGTTAACGCGCAGCACTTCGAGGGCGTAGAAATGGTTCTGCGGAATCTGCCCAAGAGAGCCGTCAGCCTGAGCGATCAGGGCGATGACTTTGGCCAGGGTCACGTTGGACACACCGGCGCCGCCATACTCCTTGGGCACGCTGATGCCCCACAGGCCAGAGCGGGAAAATACGTCGAGCTCCGGCAGTGGCAGGCGGCGTTCACGGTCGCGCACGGCACTGTCGCGTTTGAAATCTTCGGCCAGATCGCTGGCGACGATCAGGGCTTGCTCATCGCTGGTGATGACCGCGACGGGGTGGGAAAAAGTCATGGTTCTCTCCAATGCCTTTGAGAAAGTGTGCGGTCGTCAGATCCAGGAATGGCGGGCCGGCAAAGTACCGTTCAGGCGATAGGCGCCAACCGCGTGATATTTCCAGCGCACCGGATCGTGCAGGGTGTGCACCCGGGCGTTGCGCCAGTGGCGGTCGAGGTTGAATTCGGCGAGGGTCGCGCGGCTGCCGGCCAGTTCGAAAAGCTTCTCGCTGGCGAGCAAGGAAATCTCGGTAGTCAGCACTTTGGCTTCGGCCACCGCAATCGAAGCGCGGGCGGCGGACTCGGCGGTGAGCGGTGCGGCGTGCACCTGATCCAGCACTTGCCCGGCCTTGCGCAGCAATGCCTCGGCGGCGTGCAGTTCGATTTTCATTTTGCCGATGTCGGCGATCACGTAGAGGTCATCGCTGGCGCGTTCCACCTTGGCGTCGATCCAGGGTCGCGCACGGGTTTTGACGAATTCGATGGCGTCGTCGATGGCGCCACGGGCGATGCCGGCGTCGATGGCCGCTTGAATCAGCTGCGACACGGCACCTTGGGTATTCGGCTTCTCGTTGATCTTCCAGTTGTCGACCACCAGGCTCGACTCGACCCGCACGTTGTTCAGCACAATCGTGCCGCTGGCGGTGGTGCGCTGCCCGAAGCCCGACCAGTCATCAACGATGCGCAGGCCCGGGGTGCCACGGCGGACGAAGGCCAGCACTTGCTTGCCGTCGTCATTGAGCGCCTTGACCGCCACCCAGTGCGCGAACAGCGCACCGGTGGAATAAAACTTCTGGCCGTTGAGCACATAGTCATCGCCGTCGGCGGTGATGCGCGCTTTCAATTCCAGGGTGTTTTTGGTGCCGCGCTCAGGGCCGGCGTTGCCGATGCGCCAGCCTTCCAGAACACTCTGGAACAGCTGTTTTTTCTGCGCCTCGGTGGCGCTGCCGAGCACCAGATTGATGATGCCGAACTGGTTCTGCGGGATCTGTCCCAGCGCCGGGTCGGCCGCGGAAATGATCGCGAACACCTCGGCCAACGTGACAAACGAAACCTGTGGGCCGCCGTATTCACGGGGGATGGCAATGCTGCCCAGACCGCTGCGGGTGAACTGTTCGATTTCCGACCACGGCAGCTTGCGCTGGCGGTCGCGCCTGGCGGCCTGCACGCGGGCGACTTGCGCCAGCTCATGGGCGGCCTTGATGGCTTGGGTGTCGTTGCGCAAGACCTGCGCGGGCAACAACAACGGGGCGATGTCCAGATCCGACTGGACGTTTGCATCGGCCAGACTGGACATCAGTGCCGCTCCCTGGCTGCACGCAATGCCCTGGCGATCTGCACTGGGGTGATTGTGTTCCGGACCATACTACCTACCTCACATCTCATGAAAAACGCCGCAAAAGTGCGGCGAACGAAAGAATGTCCGGTGGTCCGGTTCATATACCCTAAGCGTGTATAAATATTAAATAAACTAACTTTTAGGAATATGTATAGAAGGGGCGGTGGTCGGGTTGGTTAACAGTCTCTCAGCCGTGGCAATACAACCTGTGGTGAGGGGATTTATCCCCGACCGGCCGCGCAGCGGCCCTTTCTGAATCATAAAAAACGGGATTGCTTCGCAGTCCATCGGGGCGGTACGACTTCCCTGGATCCCCTCACTACAAAGCCCCATGAGTACAGGAATGCGGCATCAATCCTTGGTCGATTCAGCGGCCTTCAGATCCTGGCGCAGCGGCACCTTCAGATAAGGATTCACGCAACCGATCTTCAGCGTCCGTGGCGGTGCCCAGCGTGAGTTGTTGCCGACCCAGTCGATGACGCAGTAGGTTACGTCGAGGCGCAGATCCTCACCGCCCTCGACAATCACTGCCGGTGGCACCCAGACCTGAATCGGCAGGCCGACATCGGCAGCGGTGATTCGGGCCAGGTCCATGCGCACATCGCCCCAGCGCAAGGTGATGGCGTCGTCCTCGGCCATGTTCCGGTAGGGTTCGATGGTCAGGGGCACACCGCGTTTGATCTGATTGGGGTTCACGCCCTGGCGGCGGATGGTGTCGGGTACCGTGACCGGCGCCAGTTGCTGATTCTCGTCACCGCACAACGCCGAAGGCTGGCCGCCTGGGCAGTCGAGCTTGACTTGAACCCGGGTTGCCGCCGACAGCGCAGGTCCCTGCCCGATTTGCATGACCCGATAGTGAATCCGTGCGGTGCCGCTGGCGATGAAGCTCTCCGGCACTCGCAGACTGACCGATGTGCCGAGGTCTTCACTGGTCAGGACGCGTGAGGCGACGTAGCAGTTGTTCCAGAACAGTTCGATCAGATCGCCGGCGTCCATACCGGGGTACGGCAGAACATCGATCAGCAGATGCGCGGCCGCGGCCAGGTTGACGGCGTTTTTCTGCGCGGCTGCCAGGTGTGGGGCTGCCAGTTCGGGGGTATGCGAAGTGCGGATCATCGGGCTCTCTCCTTGAAATCTTGCGGCGAATTCCGTTTCTTGAAAAAACAAAAGGCGTGATGAATCGGTTATGCAGCCTGAACTTTTGTTCAGACTGAGTGCGAATTGATTCAACTAGTGGGTGCCGGTTGACGACTAGATAAGAGTGTGCGGGAAAGAGTGTCAATAGAGTGTCTTAGTTAATCCGTGAATTACCGATTAATCAGAAGATTCCTACGTTGTGCAGTCACGCTGCCTAGCCGCAATGGCGAATGGAACTACGGTTTTTTGGCAGTTTTTATTGTTTTAGTGCAGGCGAGTTTGGATCGTTTCGCAGGCAAAGAGATGCGCAACGGATTAAGTCCAACGGCTGCAGAACATGTATGTATTGTTTTGACAGGTTTTAGAATGGAGGAGCTTAGATGTTAGTGTAGGCGGGAAAAGTATAACTTCCATCCATGGAAGTTAATGACTCCAGACAATAAGCTTCTCAGGCGTGATTCAGAAACTTGCTGAGAAACTGTTTGGTGCGCTCTTCTTTCGGGTTGGCAAACAAGGCTTTGGCTTCGCCTTGCTCGACGATCACGCCCTTGTCAAAAAACACCACACGGTTGGCCACATCACGGGCGAACCCCATTTCGTGAGTGACGATGACCATGGTGCGTTTTTCTTCAGCCAGACCACGAATGGTCGCCAGTACTTCGCCGACCAGTTCCGGGTCGAGCGCCGAGGTCGGTTCGTCGAACAGGATCACTTCCGGTTCCATCGCCAGCGCCCGGGCAATCGCCACGCGCTGTTGCTGACCGCCGGAGAGACGACGCGGATACGCATCTTCCTTGCCGGCCAGACCGACCTTGGCCAACAGCTTCATGCCCAGGGCAACGGCTTGTTCGCGCGGCATCTTCTTGACCACGATCGGCCCTTCGATGACGTTTTCCAGGGCGGTGCGGTGCGGGAACAGGTTGAAGTTCTGGAACACGAAACCTACGTGCTGGCGCAGGTTGCGCACCAGGCTTTGTTGCTGGCTCAGAGGACGGCGGGTATCGATCTCGATATCGCCGACCTTGATCCGGCCGCTGGTGGGCTCTTCAAGGAAATTCAGGCAGCGCAGGAACGTGGTTTTACCCGAACCGCTGGGGCCGATGATGGCCACGACCTCGCCTTCCTTTACTTCAAGATCGATGCCTTTGAGCACCTCTTGACCCTTGAACTGCTTTGTCAGTTTTTCCACGACAATCATGGGTCAGGACTCCTGGTCGTGCCGATTGGCCCGCTCTTCCAACTTGTTCTGCAGATGCGAGAGCACCGTGGCCAGAATCCAGTAGATCAGCGCGGCGGCAAGATACATGGTGAAGACTTCGAAAGTCCGGGCGGTAATCAGCTGTGCCTGGCGGAACAGTTCCGGCACCTGAATGGTGGCGGCCAGTGCCGTGTCCTTGACCAGTGAAATGAAGCTGTTGCCCAACGGCGGCAGCGCCGTGCGCATGGCCTGCGGCAGGATGGCCCGGCGCAGGGTTTGCGCACGGGTCATGCCGATGCTCGCAGCGGCCTCCCATTGACCACGTTCGATCGAACCGATCGCCGCGCGGAGGATTTCACAGGCGTAGGCGGCCATGTTCAGCGAGAAGCCGATCAGCGCCGCCGGCAGCGGATCCAGTTCCAGACCCAGTTGCGGCAAGCCGTAATAGATCACGAACAGTTGCACCAGCAACGGCGTGCCGCGGAAGAACGACACGTAGATGCGGGCAATCCAGCTCACCAGTTTGAAGCGCGACAGGCGCATCAAGGCCAGGCCGAAGCCCAGCAGCAAGCCGAAGAACATGCCGCCCAGGCTGAGGATAACCGTGTAGTACGCGCCCTTGAGCAGAAAGGGCGCGGAGTCCAGTGCGAGTTGGAAAGCTTCTTCCATTATTTGGTGACGTCAGCGTTGAAGTATTTCTTCGACAGCTTCTCAAGGGTACCGTCGGCACGCAGCTCGTCGAGGGCTTTGTTCACCGCAGCCAGCAGCTCAGGCTCGCCTTTGCGCAGGGCAATACCGGATTCCTGACGGGAAAACGCTTCACCGGCAGCCACGGTTTTCGGGGCTTTCTTGGCGTATTCCAGTGCGGCCAGACGGTCGATCAGGATGGCGTCGGTGCGGCCGTTGTTCAGGTCGGCGAACTTGGTCGGATCATCGTCGTAGGTGCGCACGTCAGCGCCCGGCACGTTGGCGCGAACCCATTGTTCGTAGTTGGTGCCCAGGCCGACACCGACTTTCTTGCCGGACAGATCGGCGGCAGTCTTGATGTTCAACTTGGCTTCCTTGTCCTTCAGCACCAGCGCCTGAATCCCGGAAACGGTGTACGGCTCGGAGAAGTCATATTTCTTCTTGCGCTCGTCGGAGATGGTCACCTGGTTGACCACGACGTCCAGACGTTTGGATTCCAGCGCAGCGAGGATACCGTCCCACTTGGTCGGCTGAATCTTGGCTTTCACGCCGAGTTTCTGCGCCAGGGCTTCGGAGAGCTCGACTTCGAAACCGGACAGTTTGCCGTCGGCGTCAACGAAGCTGAACGGTGGGTAAGTGCCTTCCAGGCCGACGTTGATGACGCCTTTGTCCTTGATCTGTTGCAGCTGCTCACCGGCGGTTGCCTGGCCGATCAGGCCGGCGCTCAGTGCAAGGCCCAGCGAACCTACCAGCAGAGTGCGACGTAGTGCGGAAAAATTCATGACAAGCCCCTGTGTTTTCTTATGGAAGACGCTTAAGGAAAGTTGGCGAATCCGGGAGTTCAACGACTGCGTTATCGTGCCCTAAAGCAGCTTATGCGTCTTGCCCGAAATTCGCCTGCGGCGAGACTATAAGATGTCTGCTTTAGACTTGAAAATACTTAATGATCTTTCTGTTATTCCAATATAGAATATATATGATCAATTGTGGCGAGGGGATTTATCCCCGATGGGGCGCGAAGCGGCCCTCTCTTCTGACTTGAAGAGCAGGGGACTGCTGCGCAGTCCAACGGGGATAAATCCCCTCACCACAGAAATTCTTGCAGCAGTGAGGATCAGCTTGTCAGCGAATCCCTGTAGGCAAACAACGCCGGCGCCCCACCGGTATGCAGGAAGATGATCGGGCCCTCGTCGAAACGCTGGCGGCCGATCCCGTCGAGCAACCCGGCCATGGCCTTGCCGGTATACACCGGGTCGAGCAACACCGCGTCCTGACTGGCCAACAGCTTCACCGCCGCCAGTGTTCCGGCATTCGGCTCGCCGTAACGCGGACCGAAGTATTCGTCCCACAACTCGACCTTGAAGTTCACTGGCAATTTCACGCCCAGCAGGTCCGCCGTACGTTCGGCCAGACCCTGCACTTTCGGGCGCTGATCTTCTTCGCTGCGCGAGACGGTCACGCCGATCACCGGCAATTGCGGCAGCGCTTCGCTCAACGCCAGCGCCAGACCACTGTGGGTCCCGGCGCTGCCCGAGGCCAGCACCACGGCGGCGAATTCCAGGCCGGTGTCCTTGATCTGCTCGGCCAGTTCCAGACCGGCACGCACGTAGCCCAATGCACCGAGAGCATTGGAGCCACCGATCGGCACCAGATACGGTTTCTTGCCATTGCTGCGCAGGCGCACGGCGAGTGCGGCGAGTTGTTCGTCGGCGTTGTCGAGGTTGTCCACCAACTCGACCTTGGTGTCGAACAGATCGAGCAGCAGACGGTTGCCGTTGCCGGTGTAATTGCTGTCATCGGTGCCCAGCGGATTTTCCAGCAGCGCCACGCAACCCAGGCCGAGTCTGGCCGCCAGCGCGGCGGTCTGGCGTACGTGGTTCGATTGCAAGGCACCGGCGGTGATCAGCGTGTCGGCGCCTTGGGCGAGGGCGTCGGCGGCGAGGTATTCGAGTTTGCGCAGCTTGTTGCCGCCCATGGCCAGCGGCGTCAGGTCATCGCGTTTGATGTACACATCGCGGCCCAGCCAGGCGGACAGGCGTTCGAGTTTTTCCAGAGGCGTCGGTTGGCCGAGCAGGTCGAGACGGTTAAAGCGATCCAGCTGTTGTTTGATCATGAGCCCGTACTGGCGGAGGAAGATGACAGGACTATAGGCAGGCCGTTTTAACGGGGCAACCGTGAATTGCTTATAGCCAAATGTGCTTAGGCCAGCACTATCGGTTCTTAATTCGTCCTTGCGGGCATGTCGTAAAGTAGTCGCCGTTGACGCGGCCAGACCGGCCGCCTGTGAGGAGTCTTTACCGTGAGTGAGCGTTCCAGCCATTGGCAATTGCAGACCATCGTCAGCCAACTGCGTACCGCGCGGGATCAGTGGCGTACCCAGAATGGCCGGGCCAGTGGCGAGCAGGGTGGTCGCGAGTTGCCGTCCCGCGCGGCGATGGCCGAGATTCTCGAGGCGCTGTGTGGTGCGTTGTTCCCGATGCGGCTGGGACCGGTGGATCTGCGTGAGGAAAGCGAAGACTTCTATGTCGGCCACACCCTCGATACCGCGTTGAATGCCTTGCTGGCGCAGGCGCGGCTGGAATTGCGGTATGTCGCCCGGCACAGCGCGCAAGGCGATGCTGATGTCGAAGCGCAGGCGATCCGCATCATTCAGGACTTCGCCCTGGCCTTGCCGGGCCTGCGCAGCCTGCTCGATACCGACGTGCTGGCGGCCTATCACGGTGACCCGGCGGCACGCAGCGTCGATGAGGTGCTGTTGTGCTATCCGGGGATTCTGGCGGTGATTCACCATCGTCTGGCGCACCATCTGTATCGTGCCGGGTTGCCGTTGCTGGCGCGGATCAGCGCGGAAATTGCGCACTCGGCCACCGGCATCGACATCCATCCGGGCGCGCAGATCGGCCGCAGTTTCTTCATCGACCACGGCACCGGTGTGGTGATCGGCGAGACCGCGATCATCGGCGAGCGGGTGCGGATTTATCAGGCCGTGACCTTGGGCGCCAAGCGCTTCCCGGCCGATGAAGACGGGCAGTTGCAGAAGGGGCATCCACGCCATCCGATTGTCGAGGATGACGTGGTGATTTATGCCGGAGCGACGATTCTGGGACGGATCACTATCGGCCAGGGGTCGACCATCGGCGGTAATGTGTGGCTGACGCGCAGCGTGCCGGCAGGGAGCAACCTGACCCAGGCCAATCTGCAGCATGATGACGGGACGCAGAAGTAAGATTTCCAGTTCGTTTGTGGCGAGGGAGCTTGCTCCCGCAGGACTCCCAATTGCGACTGACGCCGGATTGGGACTGCTGCGCAGTCCAGCGGGAGCAAGCTCCCTCGCCACAATTTTCGCATCGAACCAGGTTGATGGCATTCAGCCAATTCTCCATTGAACGAATCCCTTCAAACCCGCGTCATACCCCTCCTTGGGCTGCTGTACGAAAACTACCGCCTGGCCCCGCGATTAGTCCTTACCACCCTATCCATGTTTAACTTGAACGTTCATTCAAGTTAAACCGGTGGTTCGCTGCCCGCTCACAACAGGAGGCTTGCCTTTGCTGAGTCCGATCATTTCAGCCACGATTCAACCCCTCGAGGTGCACGTTTCATGAGTGCATCGTCTACCCCCGCCAGCGGTCTGGTACGCATGAATCCGCCGGTGTTCTACTTCGCCGCGACGGTGATTCTGCTGTTTGGTCTGGTTGTCATCGCCATGCCGGAGCAGGCAGGAGCCTGGTTGCTGGCTGCGCAAAACTGGGCGGCCAATACGGTCGGCTGGTACTACATGCTCGCGATGACGCTGTATCTGGTCTTCGTGGTGGTCACCGCGTTATCGGGCTACGGCAAGATCAAACTCGGTGCCGACCACGACGAACCCGAGTTCAGTTACCTGTCCTGGGCCGGCATGCTGTTCGCCGCCGGGATCAGCATCACGCTGTTCTTCTTCTGCGTGTCCGAACCGCTGACGCACATGCTGCAACCGCCGCAAGGCGAGGCCGGCACTGCCGATGCGGCGCGGCAGGCGATGCAGATTCTGTTTCTGCACTGGGGCCTGCATGGCTGGGGCGTGTTCGCCTTTGTCGGCATGGCGCTGGCCTATTTCGCCTACCGGCATAACCTGCCGCTGGCCTTGCGTTCGGCGCTGTACCCGCTGATCGGCAAGCGCATCAACGGCCCCATCGGTTACGCGGTAGACGGCTTCGGCATTATCGCTACGGTGTTCGGCCTGGGTGCCGACATGGGTTTTGGTGTGCTGCACCTCAACTCGGGTCTGGACTACCTGTTCGGCATCGCCCACACCCAATGGATTCAGGTCGGCCTGATCACGCTGATGATGGGCGCGGCGATCATCGTCGCCGTCTCCGGTGTGGACAAGGGCGTGCGAGTGATGTCCGACATCAACATGTTGCTGGCCTGTGCGCTGCTGCTGTTCGTGTTGTTCGCCGGTCCCACCCAGCACCTGCTCAACACCCTGATCCAGAACCTCGGCGACTACCTCGGCGCGTTGCCGATGAAGAGTTTCGACCTCTACGCCTACGACAAACCAAGCGACTGGCTCGGCGGCTGGACCGTGTTCTACTGGGCCTGGTGGATCGCATGGTCGCCGTTCGTGGGCCTGTTCATCGCGCGGATTTCCCGTGGCCGCACTATCCGCGAATTCGTCTTCGGCGTGCTGCTGATCCCGCTCGGTTTCACCCTGGCGTGGATGTCGATCTTCGGCAACAGTGCGATCGATCAGGTGCTCAACCACGGTATGTCGGCGCTGGGCATGTCGGCCCTCGACAACCCGTCGATGAGCCTTTATCTGCTGCTTGAAACCTACCCGTGGAGCAAGACTGTCATCGCGGTGACGGTGTTCATCAGCTTCGTGTTCTTCGTCACTTCCGCCGACTCCGGCACAGTGGTGCTTTCGACCCTGTCGGCCAAGGGCGGCAACCCGGACGAAGACGGGCCGAAATGGCTGCGAGTGTTCTGGGGCGCGATGACCGCGTTGATCACCAGTGCGCTGCTGTTCTCCGGCAGCATCGATGCGCTGAAATCGGCGGTGGTGCTGACCTCGCTGCCGTTCTCGATGATTTTGCTGCTGATGATGTGGGGGCTGCACAAGGCGTTCTATCTGGAATCGCAGAAGCAGATCGCGCAATTGCATTCGCTGGCACCGGTCTCCGGTTCGCGGCGAGGCACGGGCGGCTGGCGCCAGCGTCTGAGTCAGGCGGTGCACTTCCCGTCGCGCGACGAGGTGTACCGCTTCATGGACACCACGGTGCGTCCGGCGATTGAGGAAGTGACGGCGGTCTTCGTCGAGAAGGGCTTGAACGTGGTCACCCAGCCGGATCCGGCGCACGACAACATCAGCCTGGAAATCGGCCACGGTGAGCAGCATCCGTTCATCTACCAGGTGCAGATGCGCGGCTACTTCACGCCGTCGTTTGCTCGGGGTGGCATGGGGTCCAAGCAACTCAACAACCGCCGCTACTACCGCGCTGAAGTGCACTTGAGCGAGGGCAGTCAGGACTACGATCTGGTCGGCTACACCAAGGAACAGATCATCAACGACATCCTCGACCAGTACGAACGCCACATGCAGTTCCTGCATCTGGTGCGTTGATCGGCAACTGAGCGCCGGGACGTTTCACGGCTCGGCGCTCAGTACCATGAACAACACCATCGCCGCCATCGGCACTCCGAACACTGCACTGCCCACCGCGATCTCCGAACCCAGCGGCTGCCCGGCATGCACCACTCCCACCGCACCATTGATCACCGTCAACGCCAGCCACAGCGCGGCGAAGCTGTAGGCCAGAGTTTGTCGGCTGAAGCCGATGCGCTCGCCGATGTAGAGCATCAGGGCGAGCAGGACCAGGCCGAAGAAGATGATGATGGCGGTGTGCATGGGTGTGCCTGCGGGTTATGCGGTGCTTGATCGGACGCCTTCGCGGGCAAGCCCGCTCCCACAGTGATCTCGGTCATTCACAGATTTGTGTACAACCAAAATCCTGTGGGAGCGGGCTTGCCCGCGAAAGGGCCACCTCGGTGTCATTGAGAGCATAGTCAAGTCAGCCCGCATCAATACAAGCCAACCATTCTCGATCAGACACATTTCGCGACGCATTCAAATGTATCTGGACGGCAAGGCCCTTTCTCGCTGGCTCGCGCCTGCCGTTGGTCGAACCAATTACCGAGCGTTTGTTCACCCAGCTAATATTTCTCAGAGTGTGTATCGTGTGTATAAATCGGTTGCTTACGCTCTAAAGTGACCCGCTCTTGCTGTCGAACAGGGCGAAGGAAATGCGTAGTCGGGAAATGATCAGGATGATCGAGGAGGATGGTTGGTATCTGGCTGCAGTGAAGGGCAGTCACCATCAGTACAAGCATCCGCGCAAGCCGGGTCGGGTGACGATCAAGCATCCGGATTCAGACCTTCCCAAAGGGACGATCAACAGCATTTTGAAACAGGCGGGGTTGAAATGAAGCCCGTTATTGGAAGTGAAAGTCCTTTTATGGACACGTCAGACGAAGGATTCACGTTTATGAAATTCCCGGTCGTTTTGCACAAGGATGCCGACTCGGACTACGGAGTGATTGTCCCGGATGTACCGGGGTGCTTCTCCGCAGGGAGCACGGTAGCCGAAGCTTTTGAAAACACTCAGGAGGCTCTGGCCCTGCACTATGAGGGGCTGGTGGCTGATGGTGCACCGTTGCCTCGAGTTCGGGACATTGATGCACATCTCGACAACCCGGATTATGCGGGTGGAATTTGGGGTGTCGTCGACTTTGATATCACACCCTATTTCGGCAAGTCGGTACGCTTCAACGCCACGTTGCCCGAGCAACTGCTGGAGCGTATTGATCAAACAGTCAGGCGTGATCAACGCTACAGTTCCCGCTCCGGATTTCTGGCCGCCGCTGCGTTACGCGAATTGTCGGCATAACCTGTAGGAGCTGCCGCAGGCTGCGATCTTTCGCTTTTAAAAGCCAGAATCAAAAGATCGCAGCCTGCGGCAGCTCCTACAGAAGCATGTTCGTCAGGTGCTTTCGCGCTCGATCACGTTGCATTGCAACAGATTCAACCGCTGCACATCATCGCTCGACAGCACCCCAAGGCTTTCCAATACCCGCGTTGCCGCCAGCACGCCGATCTCCAGTGCCGGTGGCTTGATCGTGCTCAGGCTCGGCAACAGCATCTCGGCGAACGGGTAATCGCCGAAGCCGAGCACGGCGCAGTCTTCGGGAATCCTGACGCCGGCGCGTTGCCCGGCGAGGAGGCCGCCCGCGGCGAGGTTGTCGTTGGCGAAGATGATCGCGTCGGGGCGGGGAGCGGCGTTCATCAGCGCTTCCATCGCTTGCTTGCCGGCTTCGAACGGCGCGCGGTCGGCGTCGGGTGCGAATACCCAAGGCTCAAGGCCGAACTCGCGCACGGTGGCGGCATAACCGTCGCGACGTTCGAGGGCACTGAGGTCACCGAGTGCGCTGTTCTGCACGAAGGCGATGCGGCGATAGCCTTTGTCATGCAGATAACGCGCAGCGCTCACGCCGACTTCATAGTGCGAAAAGCCAATCTGCATCGGCTCGCGATCCGGCTGATAATCCCAGGTTTCGATCACCGGAATATCCGCCTCGGCGATCATCTTTTCCGTGCCCGAACTATGGAAATGACTGGTCAGCACCAACGCGGCCGGCGACCAGCCAAGAAATGCGCGCACGGCGTTTTCTTCCTGTTCGGTACTGAAGTAACTCGACGCCAGCAGCAACTGATAACCGTGGCGGCTGAGGGTGTCGCTGAAGCCCTGAATGGTGTTGGCAAAAATCGGTCCGGAGATATTCGGAATCACCATGCCGACGATTTTGCCCCGCGCCGAGGCCAGGCCGCCGGCCACCAGATTCGGCACGTAACCCAGCTCGGCCACCACCGCGGCGATCCGCTCGCGGCGTTCCGGCGAGACGGTTTCCGGCTGATTGAAATAGCGCGACACGGTAATCGCCGAGACGCCAGCCTCGCGCGCCACTGCATTCAGGGTCACGCGTCCGGCGCCACGGCGTTTGCGGGGCTTTTCCTGGCTCAAGGCTCGATCCTTCTAAAAACAAAAACGCATATAAAAGTAATTTTTCAGTATTGGACGCTCTATGCCGAGCTTGCCAATACTGGCGATGTTAGCGCTAACAAGGCGCATTGTCTGCTACTCGCTCGAGCGAATGCCCAAGACACCGATTCAGGCGCTGTCGTCGCAGAACGGCAGCGGTTCAGGGCCAATTTCGAGCGGGCAACCATGCACAACACTCCTGGGGCGACACACAAACTGGCGCAGTCGATTCGCGCCGCTGGCTGGATCTTTACCGGGCTGGCGGCGTTGCCGCTGCCCACGGCTTTCGCCGCCGACAGCAGCGAACAAGAGCCGACCCTCAAGTCCGTCACGGTCACCGCTACCCGCCGCGAAGAGTCGCTGCAGAAGGTGCCGGTGGCAGTGTCGGTGATCGACGGCGAACAACTGGAGCGCGACAACCGCAACGGCGTAGCGGGCATCGTCCAGCAAGTGCCGTCGCTGAATTTCCGTACCGGTGCGTCGAACAAGGACACCTCGTTGTTTGTGCGGGGCGTCGGCACGATTTCCACCTCGCCCGGCGTCGAGCCAACGGTGGCCACGGTGATCGATGGCGTGGTCTATGCGCGTCCCGGTCAATCGACGCTCGACCTGCTGGATCTGGAGCGCGTCGAAGTGCTGCGCGGCCCGCAGGGCACGCTGTTCGGCAAGAATGCCTCGGCCGGTGTGCTCAACATCACCAGCAAGGCGCCGACCAACGAGACCCACGGTTACATCGACCAGTCGTACTACAGCGGCAATGAAAGCCGCACCCGCTTCGGCATTGGCGGTAGCCTGATTCCGGATACGTTGAAGGGCTCGATCAGCACCCTGGTCAGCAGCTACGACGGCAACGTCGACAACAAATACAACGGCCAGGAGGTCAACGGCTACAACCATCGCGGCGTGCGCGGCAAGCTTGAATTCACCCCGAACGACGACGTCACCTTCACCTTGATTGCCGACTACATGCAGTCCCACGACGACGGCCCCAACGGCGTGGTCAGCAAGTCGCTGACCCCGGCCTTCGCCAACGCGCTGGGCCCGGTCTACGCCAGCAGCCACAACCGCGACATCAACACCGATACCCGCAGCCATGTCGAGGACACCAACAAGGGCCTGTCCGGCCAGCTCGACTGGCAACTGGGTGATTACACCCTGACCTCGATCACTGCGTGGCGCGGCTGGGACAACACCCAGTATCAGGACGGCGATCGGCTGAGCACGATCACTGCAGCGTTCCCCGGCACCGCCGACAAGGGCGATCTGGCCTTCGACCAGTACTCGCAGGAGCTGCGCCTGGCTTCGCCGAAAGGTGAGTTTCTCGAATACGTCGGCGGCCTGTTCTACATGCACGGCAAGGATGACGAGACCTACCAGCGCACCTTGACCACCACCACGCGCACTGACCGTGGCGTCGCCGATTACAGCACCACCAGCGACAGCTACGCCGCGTTCGGCGAAGCCACGCTGAACTTCACCTCGGACTTTCGTGGCATCGCCGGCCTGCGCTACACCCACGATGAGCTGGAATACGATCACCGCCGCGTCTCCACGTCGGCGACCACGGTCAGCGGCATCCAGCCGGCCACCAGCAGTTCCGGATCGGTGGACGAGGACGGCTGGTCCGGTCGGATCGGCGTGCAGTACGACCTCAGCGATGCAGTCACCACGTACCTGACCTATTCGCGCGGCTACAAAGGTCCGGCCTACAACGTGTTCTTCAACATGCAGCCGCGTGACACCGAAGCGCTGAAACCGGAGACCTCGAACACTTGGGAGGCGGGTATCAAGGCCACCGGCTGGAACAACCGGCTGACCACCAACCTCGCGGTGTTCCACAGCGATTACGACAACTACCAGGCGAATTTTTTCGACACGGTCGCCGGGCAAGTGGTGACGCGCCTGATCAACGCCGGCAGCGTCAGCACCGAAGGCGTCGAACTCGATTACGCCTTGCAGGCGACCCAGCAACTCAAGTTCTCCGGGGCGCTGGCTTACACCCGCGCGCGCATCGACCAGTTCAGTTGCCCGGCGGGCGCGGCGGCGTCGTGCAACGTCAATGGCAAGCCATTGCCGTTCAGTCCGGACTGGAAAAGCTACGTGCGCGCCGACTACAGCATCCCGCTGGACAACGGCCTCGATATCGAACTCGGCACCGACTACAGCTGGCAGAGCGAAGTGCAGTACGACATCAGCCAGAACGCCGACACCAAACAAGGCGCCTACGGCATCTGGAACGCCAGCGTAGCGCTCGCCGATTACAGCAACGGCTGGCGTGTGGCGCTGCTGGGCAAGAACCTTGCCGACAAGTCCTACTCACCGTTGCTGGCCAGCGGCGGCAGCTACATCTACCGCGCTGTGCCTCGGGATGACGAGCGTTACTTCGGCGTGCAACTGCGCAAGGATTTCTGAGATGAGCAGACAGCTGAAACTTGGCGCCTTTCTCATGGCCACCGGGCACCACGTCGCCGCGTGGCGGCACCCGCAAGTGCCGGCGAATGCCGGGCTGGATTTCGCCCACTACAAGCGTCTGGCGCAGATTGCCGAGGCAGCGAAATTCGACACGCTGTTCGTCGCCGACAGTGTGGCCGCGCCGACGCAGGACATCGCCAGCCACATGGCGCGCTCGGATCACTTCGAACCGCTGACCTTGCTCTCGGCCCTGAGCGCGGTGACCGATCGCATCGGCCTGATCGCCACGGCGACCACCAGCTACAACGAGCCGTACCACGTGGCGCGCAAATTCGCTTCGCTCGATCATCTGTCGGGTGGCCGCGCCGGGTGGAATCTGGTGACCTCGGACAACGCTGCTGAGGCACTGAACTTTGGTCGCGATGAGCACATCGGCCACGCCGAGCGCTACAGCCGCGCCCGGGAGTTTCATCAGGTGGTCACCGGGCTGTGGGACAGTTGGGAGGATGATGCGTTTGGCCGTGACAAGGCCAGTGGCGCCTATTACGACCCGTCGAAGCTTCACGTGCTGGATCACGTCGGTGAACACTTTCGGGTGAAAGGCCCGCTGAACGTCGCACGCTCGCCACAGGGACAACCGGTGATCGTGCAGGCCGGCTCGTCCGAAACCGGGCGTGAGCTGGCGGCACAAACTGCTGAAGTGGTGTTCACCGCGCAGACTTCACTGGCTGGCGCGCAGGCGTTCTACGCCGACCTCAAGGGACGTCTGGCCAAGTACGGACGCAGTGCCGATTCGCTGAAAATCATGCCGGGAGTGTTTGTCGTCGTCGGGCAGACAGAAGCCGAAGCGCAGGAAAAATGTGAAACGTTTCAGCAATTGGTCGAACCGGAGGTTGGCGTCGCCTTGCTTGGGCGTATGCTGGGCAACTTCGACTTGTCGAAGTACCCGCTGGACGGACCGCTACCGGATTTGCCACTGACCGACAGCGGCCAGCAGAGCCGGCAGAAACTGCTCACTGAGCTGGCGGGGCGGGAGCATCTGACCCTCGCCGAATTGGGCCGCAGGATTGCCGGTGGACGCGGGCATTACAGCCTGGTGGGCACGCCGACGCAGATCGCCGATCACTTGCAGGCGTGGTTCGAACAAGGCGCGGCGGATGGCTTCAACGTGCTGGTGCCGCACCTGCCGGGCGGTCTCGAAGACTTCGCCCATGGTGTGGTCCCGGAACTGCAGCGGCGCGGGCTGTTCAGAACCGAGTATGAGGGCCGGACGTTGCGCGACAACCTGGGCCTGGCCCGGCCGCAAAACAGATTTGTGTAAACACCTGTGGTGAGGGGATTTATCCCCGATGGAGGGCGTAGCCGTCCCAAAAATTCGCTACAGAGAACGCAGATTCTAGGGCGGCTTCGCCGCCCATCGGGGATAAATCCCCTCACCACAAAGTTGGGATTCACCCTCAAATTGCTGTTAATCAAACAAGAGAGGACTCGATGACTTACACCGCTGCCGAAAACCGCTACGACTCCATCCCTTACCGCCGCGTCGGCCGCAGCGGTCTGGTGCTGCCGGCGCTGTCGCTGGGCCTGTGGCACAACTTCGGCGACAGCACGCCGATCGACACCCAGCGCGCCCTGCTGCGCACCGCGTTCGATTTGGGCATCAACCACTTCGACCTGGCCAACAACTACGGCCCGCCATACGGCAGCGCCGAAATCAATTTCGGTCGCCTGCTGCGCGAAGATTTCAAGCCGTACCGCGATGAGCTGATCATCTCCAGCAAGGCCGGTTGGGACATGTGGCCCGGCCCCTACGGCCAGGGCGGCGGCTCGCGTAAATACGTGCTGGCCAGTCTGGACCAGAGCCTGCAGCGCCTCGGTCTGGACTACGTGGATATCTTCTATTCGCACCGCTTCGACCCGGACACTCCGCTGGAAGAAACCGCCAGCGCCCTCGCCACCGCCGTGCAACAGGGCAAGGCGCTGTACATCGGCATCTCGTCGTACTCCGGGGTGAAAACCCGCGAGATCGCTGCGCTGCTCAAGGAATGGAAAGTGCCGCTGCTGATTCATCAGCCGGCGTACAACCTGCTCAATCGCTGGGTGGAAAAAGACCTGCTCGACACCACCGACGAGCTCGGCACTGGCGTGATCGCCTTCACCCCGCTGGCGCAAGGTCTGCTGACCGACAAGTACCTCAACGGCGTGCCGGCGGATGCGCGAGTCAATCGCCCGGGTGGCGGTTCGCTGCAGGCTTCGCACTTGTCCGAGGCCAACATTGCCCACGTGCGCGCGTTGAACGAGATCGCCAAACGTCGCGGCCAGAGCCTGGCGCAACTGGCACTGGCCTGGACCCTGCGTGATCCACGGGTGACCTCGGCGCTGATCGGCGCGAGCCGGCCGGAGCAGATCATCGAGAACGTCGGGGCGTTGAAGAATCTGAGCTTCAGTGCTGAGGAACTGGCGGAGATCGACCGGTTTGCCCAGGAGGGCGGGATCAATCTGTGGGAGAAGCCGTCGACCGCTGAATAAGTGACTGGCGCCGAATTATTCGGCGCCTGCTCTGACGCTTTCGCGGGCAAGCCCGCTCCCACAGGGTTCCAGTCGTACACAAAGTCTTTGAACGGTGCTGTACCTGTGGGAGCGGGCTTGCTTGCGAAGGGGCCAGTTCAGGCAATGAGGAAATCGGGCCTCATTTGAAGAACGGCACATCCCCCAACACCGTCGCCCGCTGCATCACCCGCCGTGCCGGGCGGTAATCATCCACCGCGTAATGCTGCGTCACGCGGTTATCCCAGAACGCAATGTCATCCTTCTGCCAGCGCCAGCGAATGGTGAATTCGGGCCGCGTTGCATGAGCGAACAGGAATTTCAGAATCGCTTCGCTCTCGATGTCCGACAGTTCGTTGATCTTCGAGGTGAAGCCTTCGTTGATGAACAACGAACGGCGTCCGCTCACCGGGTGAGTGCGGATCACTGGATGTGACAACGGTGGGTTCTTGCGTCGTGCCTCTTCCCACTGTGCCAGGGCTTCCGGCGTGTTGCCGTAGCGCTCCAGCGGAAACGAGCGGGTGAAATCGTGAGTTGCAGTCAACCCTTCGAGCAAGGTTTTCATCGGCGCCGACAGCGCTTCATAGGCGGCAATCCCGCTGGCCCACAACGTATCGCCGCCGAACTCCGGCAGCAGCTTGGCGCTGAGTACCGCGCCCATCGCCGGGGTCGGCAGGAAGGTCACGTCGGTGTGCCAGATCGCGTTGTCGCGCACGTCGGTGACGGCGGTGTCGAGGATCAGCACCTCGGGCTGCTCCGGCACGTTCGGGTAGATCGGATGGATGTGCAGGTCGCCAAAGTACGCCGCGAAACGCGCCTGTTGCGAAGGCTCGATCGGCTGGTTGCGGAAGAACAGCACCTGGTACTTGAGCAGCGCCTGCTCGATGGCATTGCGCTGTTCCAGGTTCAACGGCTGGCTGACGTCGACGCCGCTGATCTGCGCGCCGAGGGCCGAGCTTAAGGGGGTGATGGTCAGGCTGCTCATGATGGTTCTCTTCAATTCCGGGTAACCGCGCCCCTGTAGGAGCTGCCGCAGGCTGCGATCTTTTGATTTGTTTTTTAAAAGCAGATCAAAAGATCGCAGCCTTCGGCAGCTCCTACACGGGAGGATTCACAAATGCTTTAGTGGGTTTGGCCGTGCCACGGCACCAGTTTGCGCTGCAGGGCGCGCAGGCCCATTTCCATGGCGAAGGCAATCAGGGCGATCACCAGAATCCCCAGCACCACCACATCGGTGACCAGAAATTGCGCGGCCGACTGCACCATGAAACCCAAACCGCTGGTGGCGGCGATCAGTTCGGCGGCGACCAGGGTCGACCAGCCGACGCCCAGACCAATGCGCACACCGGTGAGAATGTCCGGCAGGGCGCTGGGCAAAATCACATGGCGAATCAGTTGTGCGCGGGTGGCACCGAGCGACTGAGCAGCGCGCAATTTCGCCGGGTCAACGGTGCGCACGCCGGTCGCGGTGGCAATGGCAATCGGCGCGAAAATCGCCAGGTAGATCAGCAGCACTTTCGACAACTCGCCGATACCGCACCAGATCACGATCAGCGGCAGATACGCCAGCGGCGGAATCGGCCGATAGAACTCGATCAGCGGGTCAAGCACACCACGGGCAATACGGTTGGCGCCGATGGCGATGCCCACCGGCACTGCGGTCAGAATCGCGAAGCCGAGGCCCAGACCGATGCGGCTCAGGCTCGCGCCCAGGTGCTGCCACAGGGTCGAATCCATGTAACCAGTGGTCGCCAGCAACCAGCCTTTTTGCAGCACGGCGGACGGTGGCGGCAGGAACAGCGGTTCGATCAAGCCGGTGGCAGTCACGGCCCACCAGATCACCAGCAAGGCGAACAGGGTCAGCAGGCTGATCCACCGCGTACTGAGGTTGCGGCGCTGCGGAATCGCCACCGATGGGGTTTTCACTGCGGGGGCGGAAACGTCGTAACTGCTCATGCGCGCTCCTGCCGTTGCACGGCGCTGCGTTGCGAGAACACTCTGCTCAACACGTGCTCGCGGGTTTCGATAAAACGCGGGTCGGATTTGATCGCTCGCGCCGACTCACCGGCGGCGTAGCGCTGGCCGAAATCCAGATGCAGACGCTCGACGATCTGCCCCGGATTCGGCGCCAGCAGAATCAGGTCAGTGGCGAGGAATACCGCTTCTTCGATGTCGTGGGTAATCAGAAACACCGGTTTGGCGGTGCGCTGCCAGACTTGCAGCAACAGCTCCTGCATCTGCTCGCGGGTGAACGCATCGAGGGCGCCGAAGGGCTCGTCCATCAGCAGCACGCGCGGGTCGGCGGCGAGGGCGCGGGCCAGGCCGACGCGTTGTTTCTGGCCACCGGAAAGTTGCCAGATACGACGGCTTTCGAACCCTGAGAGATCAACCAGCGCAAGCATTTCCCGGGCGATCTTTTCGCGCTTGTCCTTGGCGACGCCGGCCAGCTCCAGACCGAACGCGACGTTGGCCAACACATCCTGCCAGGGCAGCAGGGCGTCATCCTGGAACACCACGCCGCGTTCGGCGCTCGGGCCTTTGACCGGCACGCCGTCGAGGGTGATACGCCCGGCGCTGGGTTCGACGAAGCCGGCAATCAGGTTCAACAGCGAGGTCTTGCCACTGCCGGACGGGCCGAGGGCGACCAGCAATTGCTGAGGCCCGAGGGTCAGGGAAATGTCCGCCAGCACCGGTTCCGGGCTGCCCGGGTACTGTGCGCTGATGCGCTCCAGCTGTAGCAAGGCCATCGCAGTCAACTCCCGATCAGTTAGTGATGTATTTGGCGCTGACGTACGGCGCGTAGTCCGGCAGTACGGCTTCGACTTTGCCTTGTTCCTTGAGGAACGCGGCGGTGTCGGTAATGGCTTTGGTGGTCGGCGCGCCGAGGCTGATCACCTGATCAGCCGCCAGCGGGTAGACGTTGCCCTGCAGCAGCAATGGAATGTCGCTGGCCTTGGCGCCGGAAAGCTTCACCAGCTTGTCGACGTGGGACTGGTCGGCGAGCCAGGCTTTGGGATCCTTGCGGTAATCGGCGTAGGCGTCGAGGGTGACCTTGGCGAACGCGGTGACAATTTCCGGGTGCTTCTCGGCGAAGTCCTTGCGCACGATCCAGGCATCGAAGGTCGGCGCGCCGAACTTGGCCAGTTCGCCGGAGGTGATCAGCACTTTGCCGTTTTCCTTGGCCACACCGAGGGCCGGATCCCACACGTAAGTGGCGTCGATATCACCGCGTTTCCACGCCGCGATGATCGCTGGCGGGGCGAGGTTGAGCACGGTGACTTTCGACGGATCGATGTTCCAGTGTTTCAGCGCGGCGAGCAGGCTGTAGTGACCGGTGGACACGAACGGCACGGCGATTTTCTTGCCGATCAGATCCTGTGGGGTCTTGATCCCGGAACCGTCGCGAGCGACCAGTGCTTCGGCGGCGCCGATCTGGGTGGCGATGAGGAAAGTTTCCACCGGGACTTTGCGGGTGATGGCGGCGGTCAGCGGGCTGGAACCGAGGTAGCCGATCTGCACATCACCCGAAGCAATGGCGGCGATGATGTCGGCGCCGTTGTCGAACTTGCGCCAGCTGATGTCGGCTTTGGTGGCTTTCTCGTAGGTGCCATCGGCCTGGGCGACTTTCGCCGGGTCGACGGTGGTCTGGTAAGCGACGGTGAGGTCGGCGGCCTGCGCCAGAAAGCTCGCAGCAGCCAGAGAGGCCACGGCCAGCAGGCGAAGCGGGAAATTCAGTTTCATGGGGAGTGCTCCAAATCAGGCGACCGACGATCGGCGTGAAAGGAGACTAAATGATCTAAGAAACTAAAAATAAATAACTTTTTAGACTTAGCTTATGAGCGGAAAAATCTAAAGATCAAAAGATCGCAGCCTGCGGCAGCTCCTACATGGGATAGGCGTACACCCTGTAGGAGCTGCCGCAGGCTGCGATCTTTTCAAAGGCGGCGCTTAGTTACTGATCGCCAGAATGCTCGCCTGATACGACCCGACAAACACGTCGAAATCGCCCACCTCATTCTGTTCAAGCTCTGCCTGCTGCGCCAGCGACGAGCGCGCCAGCTCCTCAAACTTCGCCTGCTCATCCGCCGTCAACGGCTCGCGGCGGAAGAACTCGGCGTGGGCCTGGCTCTGGCGCAGGGAGAATTGCGCGAAGCTTTCCTTGTGCTCGGCCATCGCGGCCAGTACTTGCGCCGATGGGGTCAGGGACGGGTCGCTGACCTTGGCCAGTTGCGCGTCCAGCGCCTTGCTGTGCGCGTCGCCACCATGGCTCTGATCGAGCAACGCCGCCAGTGGAGCGATTTGTTCCAGCAGCTCGGCTGCCCAAACCTTCAGCTCGACCGCTTCGCCGTCACGCTGCAACTGCAGGCCCGGACGCCGGCCTTCCTTGACCACGCTGAGGAAGTTCGAAGTGGCATTGCCGCACGAAGTGTTGGTCAGCAGCGGACTGTCGTTCAGCGCGCAATACAGCAGGAACGCGTCGAGGAATCGCGATTCGGTGACGTCGATGCCCATCGGCAGGAACGGGTTGATGTCCAGGCAACGCACTTCGACGTACTGAATGCCGCGGGCCATCAGCGCCTGGATCGGCCGCTCGCCGGTGTAGGTCACGCGTTTCGGGCGGATGTTGGAGTAGTACTCGTTTTCGATCTGCAGGATGTTGGTGTTCAGTTGAACCCACTCGCCATCCTGGTGTGTGCCGACCTCCACATACGGCGGATACGGCGTGGCCACAGCCTTGCGCAGGCTGTCGGTGTAGCTCGCCAGGTCGTTGTAGCACGGCGTCAGGCCGGCCTGGGCGTTGCTCTGGTAACCGAGGTCGCTCATGCGCAGGCTGGTGGCGTACGGCAGATACAGCGTGTCCGGGTCCAGCTGTTCCAACTGATGCGAACGGCCGCGCAGGAAGCCTGCGTCCAGCGCTGGCGAAGCACCGAACAGGTACATCAGCAGCCAGCTGTAGCGGCGGAAGTTACGGATCAGCGCGATGTACGACGACGACTGGAAATCGCGGTCGGTGCCGACGAAACCTTCGGCTTCGCGCAGCAGCGGCCAGAGCTTTTCCGGCAGGGAAAAGTTGTAGTGAATCCCGGCGATGCACTGCATGGTCTTGCCGTACCGCAGGGCCAGGCCCTTGCGGTAGACGTATTTGAGCTGACCGATGTTGGAGGTGCCGTAATAGGCGATCGGGATGTCTTCCTCGGCCGGCAACGGGCACGGCATCGACGGACTCCACAGGTACTCGTTGCCGAGCTTGCTGTAGGCAAAGCGATGAATCTTGTCCAGGCTCGCCAGCGTATCGGCCGGATCGGGCAGGGCGGGGGTGATGAATTCCAGCAGCGACTCGGAATAGTCGGTGGTGATCTGTTCATTGGTCAGCGCGGAACCCAAGGCTTCCGGGTGCGGCGTTTGCGCCAGACGACCTTCACTGGTCACGCGCAGGCATTCACGTTCGATACCGTGGAGGCACTGTTCGAGCAGAGAGAGGTTGGCGCGCTCGCCGAGCAGAGCCAGGCGGCGGTTGAGAAGTTCGCTCAATTTGGATTCCTTCACGCGTCAGTCGCCCCAATATGGGGGTGGGCAGGACGGTCTACAAGGGTGAAGTTGAAACTGGCGTTTTCGCCTGGTTTTCTAGCCGGTCAGCCACACACATAAACTGTAGGAGCTGCCGCAGGCTGCGATCTTTTGATTTTGTTTTTCAATAGCAAGATCAAAAGATCGCAGCCTGCGGCAGCTCCTACAGGATTCGTTGCGCCGAAATTAACTCAAAATGATGAACAACATCTACAGGA
This sequence comes from Pseudomonas sp. AO-1, assembly GCF_019775695.1. Lineage (NCBI taxonomy): Bacteria > Pseudomonadati > Pseudomonadota > Gammaproteobacteria > Pseudomonadales > Pseudomonadaceae > Pseudomonas > Pseudomonas sp. AO-1. Next base: position 6,408,540 of record NZ_CP079947.1, on the reverse strand, counting down.
CAGCGAACGTGCCTTGCGCTTTTGCGACCAGTTTGTCGCCCTGCATCACGTCGGCCTCGACCACCAGCGTGCGGCGGCCCGGGTGGATCACCCGCGCCGTGCACAGCACCTCGCCGTCGGATACGGCGCGGATATAGTTGATCTTGCACTCGATGGTCGCGCTCTGCTGATCGAAGCCGTGGGTGCTGGAACAGGCCAGCCCCATGGCGATATCGACCAGACTGAACAGCGCGCCACCGTGCAATTTGCCGCCGCGATTGCGCAGTTGCGGTTCCAGCACCAGGGCGACTTGCGCCACCCCGGTTTCCAGGCTGTGCAGGCGGCAGCCCAACAGCTTGAAAAACGCGCTCTCGACGAGCCCGGCCGGAATCTCCATCAGCGTTTCTTCAACTGCTTGGCGTTGGCGAACAGCGAAGCCATGGCGTTGTTCACCGGTGCGGCTGTGGCCGTTTCCTTGCGTGGCGCGTTGTTCGACGACTGGCGCGGTGCCGAGCCCGGACGCGAACCACGGGCACCGTCGATTTTCTCGCCCGGGGTGTCACTCATGCGCATCGACAGGCCGACGCGTTTGCGCGGGATGTCGACTTCCATGACCTTCACTTTCACCACGTCACCGGCCTTCACCGCTTCGCGTGGGTCCTTGATGAACTTCTCCGACAGCGCCGAGATGTGCACCAGACCGTCCTGATGCACGCCGATGTCGACGAACGCGCCAAACGCGGTCACGTTGGTGACCACGCCTTCGAGGATCATCCCCAGTTGCAGGTCTTTGAGGTCTTCGACGCCTTCCTGGAACTCGGCAGTCTTGAACTCCGGACGCGGGTCGCGACCCGGTTTTTCCAGTTCTTGCAGAATGTCGGTGACGGTGGGCAGACCGAAGGTCTCGTCGGTGAACTTCTTCGGGTCCAGACGCTTGAGGAACGCGGCGTCGCCGATCAGCGAGCGAATGTCGCGGTCGGTTTCAGCGGCAATGCGCTGCACCAGCGGATAGGCTTCCGGGTGAACGGCCGAGGAATCCAACGGGTTGTCGCCGTTCATCACGCGCAGGAAGCCTGCGGCCTGTTCGAAGGTTTTCTCGCCCAGACGCGCAACTTTCTTCAGCGCTGCACGGGTCTTGAACGCGCCGTGCTCGTCACGGTGAGCGACGATGTTCTGCGCCAGGGTCGCGTTGAGGCCGGAAATCCGCGCCAGCAAGGCCACCGAGGCGGTGTTTACATCGACGCCGACGGCGTTTACGCAGTCCTCGACCACCGCATCCAGACCACGCGCCAGTTTCAGCTGCGACACGTCGTGCTGGTACTGGCCGACACCGATGGATTTCGGATCGATCTTCACCAGTTCGGCCAGTGGATCCTGCAGACGACGGGCGATGGACACCGCGCCACGGATCGACACGTCCAGATCCGGGAATTCCTTGGCAGCCAGTTCCGACGCCGAGTACACCGATGCACCGGCCTCGGAGACCATGACCTTGGTCATCTTCATTGCTGGGTATTTTTTGATCAGCTCGATCGCCAGCTTGTCGGTTTCGCGGCTGGCGGTGCCGTTGCCGATGGCGATCAGGTCAACCGAGTGCTTGGCGCACAGGGCGGCCAGAATGGCGATGGTCTGATCCCACTTGTTGTGCGGCACGTGCGGGTAAACCGTGGCGTGATCGAGCAGCTTGCCGGTGGAGTCGACTACCGCGACTTTGCAGCCGGTACGCAGGCCCGGGTCGAGGCCCAGGGTGGCGCGCGGGCCGGCCGGCGCGGCCAGCAGCAGGTCGTGCAGGTTGTGGGCGAAGACGTTGATCGCCTCGGTTTCGGCACCGTCGCGCAGCTCGCCGAGCAGGTCGGTTTCGAGGTGGGTGTAGAGCTTGACCTTCCAGGTCCAGCGCACCACTTCACCGAGCCATTTGTCGGCCGGGCGGTTCTGATTCTGGATGCCGAATTGCTGGCCGATCATGCCTTCGCACGGGTGCATGGTGCCCGGCAGCTCGTCGCCGACTTTCAGCGCGGAGCTGAGGATGCCTTCGTTGCGGCCACGGAAAATCGCGAGTGCGCGGTGCGACGGCATGCTTTTCAGCGGCTCGTCGTGCTCGAAGTAGTCGCGGAACTTGGCGCCTTCTTCTTCCTTGCCAGCGATCACGCGGGCGCTGATGGTCGCTTCCTGCTTGAGGAAGTTGCGCAGCTTCTCCAGCAGACTGGCGTCTTCGGCGAAGCGCTCCATCAGGATGTACTTGGCGCCTTCCAGCGCAGCTTTCACGTCGGCTACGCCTTTCTCGGCGTCGACGAAGCGTGCGGCTTCGGTTTCTGGTGTCAGGCTCGGGTCGTTGAACAGGCCGTCGGCCAGCTCGCCGAGGCCGGCTTCCAGGGCAATCTGGCCCTTGGTGCGGCGCTTCTGCTTGTACGGCAGGTACAAGTCTTCGAGGCGGGTCTTGGTGTCGGCGAGTTTGATATCGCGCTCCAGGGCGGGGGTGAGTTTGCCCTGCTCCTGAATGCTGGCGAGGATGCTGATGCGCCGTTCGTCGAGTTCTCGCAGGTAGCGCAGACGCTCTTCCAGATGACGCAGCTGGGTGTCATCGAGGCTGCCGGTGACTTCTTTCCGGTAACGGGCGATGAAGGGAACGGTAGAGCCTTCATCGAGTAGCGCGACGGCCGCTTCGACCTGTTGCGGGCGTACGCCGAGTTCCTCGGCGATGCGGCTGTTGATGCTGTCCATAAAACCACCTGACATAGTGTGAAAGCAGGCTCGCAGGCACGGAAATAAAGGCCCGGAGTCTGGTTGAGCGGCTAGAAAATTGCCGCTGCCTGGGTCAAAAGGCTCCCCATTGACCCGTGAAATCGAACAATTACTGCGGCCGCCGGGAAAAAAGCCCGGCCACCTGCGGTAACGATTCAGACGTTGCCTGGCACAAAACGCCGCGCATTATAACCAGCGTTCTGTCATTCGGGGGTGTAGCAGTCTGTAGGCACAAACCCCGGTTTTCTGGCAGTGAAGGAAAAATCTGCTAACAATGCACACGGTGCGTATAACGGCAGCTACGCCATAATGCGCGCCGAGCTAAAAGGAGCATCCAATGAGCAGCACTGCAAACAATGCTGAAGGCGAAAAAATTCTTATTGTTGACGACGATCCAGGGCTGAGCAGCCTGCTGGAACGTTTCTTCGTCAGCAAGGGCTACCGCGCCCGTGCCGTACCGAACACCGAGCAAATGGACCGTCTGCTGTCGCGTGAAGTGTTCAATCTGGTCGTCCTCGACCTGATGCTGCCGGGCGAAGACGGCCTGACCGCGTGCCGTCGCCTGCGGGCGGCGAACAATCAGATTCCGATCATCATGCTCACCGCCAAGGGCGATGAGATGAGCCGCATCAAGGGCCTGGAACTGGGCGCCGATGACTACCTGGCCAAGCCGTTCAACCCGGACGAACTGATGGCACGGGTCAAAGCCGTTCTGCGGCGTCAGGCCGCACCGGTGCCGGGCGCGCCGGGCAGCGAAGACGAAAACGTCACCTTCGGTGATTACGTGCTGTCGCTGGCGACCCGCGAACTGAAACGTGGCGAAGAAGTGCACATGCTCACCACCGGTGAGTTTGCGGTGCTCAAGGCATTGGTGATGAACGCGCGTCAGCCGCTGACCCGCGACAAACTGATGAACCTGGCCCGTGGTCGCGAGTGGGATGCCCTTGAGCGTTCCATCGATGTGCAGATCTCCCGTCTGCGCCGGATGATCGAACCGGATCCGTCGAAACCGCGCTACATCCAGACGGTCTGGGGCGTGGGCTACGTGTTCGTACCGGATGGCGCCGCTACCAAGTGATCGGCGATTTGTAGGAGCGGGTCTGCGCAGACCGGGTTGATCGACCCTCTACGCAGACTCGCAATCCGCAATATGCGAGCATGGCTCGCTCCTGCAAGTGTGTAACGGTTATCGATGAAAACCCCCGTCTGGTTCCCCCAAAGTTTTTTCTCCCGCACCCTGTGGCTGGTGCTCATCGTCGTGCTGTTTTCCAAGGCGCTGACCCTGGTTTATCTGTTGATGAACGAGGACGTGCTGGTGGATCGCCAATACAGCCACGGCGTCGCCCTGACGTTGCGCGCCTATTGGGCGGCCGATGAAGAAAACCGCGCGAAGATCGCCGATGCCGCGACGCTGATCCGGGTGGTCGGCGCCGGTGTGCCGGAGGGCGAACAGCACTGGCCGTACAGTGAAATTTATCAGCGGCAGATGCAGGCGGAGCTGGGCGCCGACACCGAAGTGCGTTTGCGCATGCACTCGCCGCCGGCGCTGTGGGTGCGTGCACCGAGCCTCGGCGATGGCTGGCTGAAAGTGCCGCTGTACCCGCATCCATTACGCGGCCAGAAAATCTGGAACGTGCTCGGCTGGTTCCTCGCCATCGGTTTGTTATCGACCGCGTCGGCATGGATTTTCGTCAGTCAGCTCAACCAGCCGTTGAAACGCCTGGTGTATGCCGCCCGACAACTCGGTCAGGGCCGCAGCGTGCGTCTGCCGATCAGCGATACACCGAGCGAGATGACCGAGGTGTATCGCGCCTTCAACCAGATGGCCGAAGACGTCGAGCAGGCCGGTCGCGAGCGCGAGCTGATGCTGGCCGGGGTCTCCCATGACTTGCGTACGCCGTTGACCCGTTTGCGGCTGTCGCTGGAGCTGATGGGCGATCGCAATGACCTGACTGACGACATGGTCCGCGATATCGAAGACATGGACGCGATTCTCGACCAGTTCCTCGCGTTCATTCGTGACGGTCGTGACGAGTCGGTGGAAGAAGTGGACCTGAGCGATCTGGTGCGTGAGGTGGCCGCACCCTATAACCAGAGCGAAGAAAAAGTACGCTTGCGACTGGAACCGATCCAGCCGTTTCCACTGCGCCGGGTGTCGATGAAACGCCTGCTGAACAACCTGATCGGCAACGCCCTGAACCATGCCGGTAGTGGCGTCGAGGTCGCGGCTTATGTGTCTGGCGATACCAGCGCGCCGTACGTGGTGTTGAGCGTGATGGACCGTGGCGCGGGGATTGATCCGTCAGAGCTTGAGGCGATCTTCAACCCGTTCACCCGTGGCGACCGTGCCCGGGGTGGCAAAGGCACCGGGTTGGGGTTGGCAATTGTGAAGCGGATTGCTTCGATGCATGGCGGCAATGTAGAACTGCGCAACCGCTCCGGGGGCGGGCTGGAAGCGCGGGTAAGGTTGCCGTTGGGGTTGATGTTGCCGCGGGATGCGGTCTAACAGTCGGGATGTTCAGCGGGGTTGATGGCCCCTTCGCGAGCGAGCTCGCTCCCACAGGGGAACGCATTCCAAAATGTGGGAGCGGGCTTGAACTGGCCTAATGATTTTGGACACCTCAATCGGGCGCTATGATGGCGCCCAAATCTGAGGTGTTTGGATATGCGTAAATCTTATTCAAGTGAGTTCAAACTCAAGGCTGCCAGCATGGTGCTGGACGAGGGGCAGTCGGTTCCCGAGGTCTGTGCCAGTTTGGACATGGGCCCTACGGCCTTGCGCCGCTGGGTCGATCAGGTTCGTAAGGAGCGCTTGGGCTCGACTCCGGTGGGAGCCAAGGCGATTACTGCAGATCAGAGAGAGATTCAGGAACTTAAAGCCTTACTCAGGCAAAGAGACCGGGATATCGAAATCCTAAAAAAAGCCAGTGCTCTCCTGCTTTTGGACGCCAAAGATCACTCTCGTTGATCTGTGAGCTGGGCGAGCAGTATGGCGTTAACGATTGCTGTCGTGTGTTCGGAATAAACCGCAGTAGCTTTTACGCATGGCGTCAGCGCCAAGGCAAAGTGAGCCCTAGGCGAGAGAAGCTCAAGGCCATGCTGGTCAAGCATCACAAGGCGTCGAGAGAGTCCGCGGGCGCTCGTACCTTGGCTAAACAGCTGCAAGCAGGCGGGCATGATGTCGGGCGGTTCATGGCTCGCAGCTTGATGCGAGAAGCAGGCATTGTCAGCCGTCAACGCCGGCGCCATAAGTACAAGTCACCTGGCGTGGAAGCGTTGGTGGCACCGCATGTGCTCAAACGCAAGTTTGATGTTACGGCGGTCAATCAGGTGTGGTGTGGGGACGTGACGTACATCAAAGTCGGCAAGCGCTGGCTGTATTTCGCGGCGGTTCTGGACTTGTTCGCTCGCCGGATTGTGGGCTGGTCATTTTCGATGATCTCCGATGCCACGCTGACCTGCGAAGCCCTGCGGATGGCGATTGAACTACGCGGTCGCCCAAAAGACGTACTGTTTCACTCCGACCAAGGTTGCCAGTACACCAGCCATAAATTCAGAAATGAACTGCTGGAACATGGACTCCGGCAGAGCATGAGCCGTAAAGGCGAATGCTGGGACAACGCTGCGATGGAGCGTTTCTTTGGAAGTTTGAAATCAGAGTGGGTGCCAGAAGCAGGCTACGAATCGGAGCATGAGGCCCGAGCGGATGTGCAGCGCTATGTATCGCGCTACAACATCACCAGGCCACATAGCTACAACGACTATCGGTCACCAGTCGCCAGGGAGAAGTTGGCGGCGTGAAACCTTAATCAGTGTCCAAGATTACTTGACCAGTTCAGCTTGCCCGCGAAGGCGGCCTGTCAGCTGCCACATTTCAAACGGATCAACCCTTGCCCTTTGTCCGGGTCATGTTCGGCCCGCCATTCTTCTCAAGGTGTTCGATGATGATCCCCGCCACATTCTTGCCGGTGGTGGTCTCGATGCCTTCCAGGCCCGGCGATGAGTTCACTTCCATCACCAATGGCCCGTGGTTCGAACGCAAGATATCCACACCCGCCACCGCCAGGCCCATGACCTTGGCCGCACGCAACGCGGTCATGCGTTCTTCCGGGGTGATCTTGATCAGGCTGGCGCTGCCGCCACGGTGCAGGTTGGAGCGGAACTCGCCCGGTTTGGCCTGACGTTTCATGGCTGCGATCACCTTGTCGCCGACCACGAAACAGCGGATATCCGCACCGCCGGCTTCCTTGATGTATTCCTGAACCATGATGTTCTGCTTCAGGCCCATGAACGCCTCGATCACCGATTCGGCTGCGGTTGCGGTTTCGCACAGCACCACACCGATGCCTTGAGTGCCTTCCAGAACCTTGATCACCAGCGGCGCGCCGTTGACCATGTCGATCAGGTCGGGAATGTCGTCCGGCGAGTGAGCGAAGCCGGTGACCGGCAGGCCGATGCCGCGACGTGACAGCAGTTGCAGCGAACGCAATTTGTCTCGCGAGCGGGCGATGGCCACCGATTCGTTGAGCGGAAACACCCCCATCATTTCGAACTGGCGCAACACGGCGCAACCGTAGAACGTTACCGACGCCCCGATCCGCGGAATCACCGCGTCGAAGCCTTCCAGCGGTTTGCCGCGATAGTGGATCTGCGGCTTGTGGCTGGCAATGTTCATGTAGGCGCGCAAGGTGTCGATCACGACCATTTCATGCCCGCGCTCGGTGCCGGCTTCGACCAGGCGACGGGTGGAATACAGACGCGGATTCCGCGACAGCACAGCGATCTTCATGCAACACCTGTGGAGGAGGTAGATACCGGGAACACCGGCTTGTCTTGTACATATTTGATGCCCGGATTGACCACCAGCTGGCCGTCGATCAAGGCTTTGGACCCGAGCAACAGGCGATAGCGCATGGACTTGCGGCAGGCGAGGGTAAACTCGACCTGCCAGACCCGATCACCGAGGGCCAGGGTGGTGCTGATCACATAGCGCACCTGCGCCTGGCCGTTGGAGCTTTTGATGGTTTTGCGCGTCACCAGCGGTGCTTCGCAACGCCGATGACGCAACTGCACCACCGTGCCCAGGTGCGCGGTGAAACGCACCCACTTCTCGCCATCGCGTTCGAACGGTTCAATGTCGGTGGCGTGCAGGCTGGAGGTGCTGGCGCCAGTGTCGATTTTCGCCCGCAGGCCCGCGACTCCCAGATCCGGGAGCGCCACCCACTCGCGCAGACCGACAACGGTCAAATGGTCAAATGTCTTCAAAAAAATGCTCAACCGTGGCAACCGCTCAGCCCGCAAGGGCCGGATTCGCGGTATTCACGCAGAATAAGGGTTAAAAGGCGACAGATTTCTACGGCCCGAATCGCCGACGCCTCAAGCGGGTGTCGGCTGGTGCGCATTGTAATCCGCGGCGGCGTCATTCATGGCACGACAGAAACGGTAGTACAGTTCATCAATATTTCAGAATGAGGAAATTCCATGGCACAAAAAAGCGAAGAGGACGACAAGGTCCGTCTCGACAAGTGGTTGTGGGCGGCGCGTTTTTATAAAACCCGGGCCCTGGCCAAAGCAGCCATCGAAAGTGGCAAGGTGCACTGCCGAGGTGAGCGCTGCAAGCCTGGCAAAGAGCCACGCATTGGCGACGAATTCGAGATTCGTACCGGTTTTGAAGAGCGTACGGTGAGGGTCGACGCCTTGTCGATCGTACGTCGTGGCGCACCCGAGGCGCAGACGCTGTATACCGAGACCGAGGCGAGTGTTGCCAAGCGTGAAGCGGCAGCGGCGATGCGCAAGGCCGGAGCGTTAGGTGTGAGTACCGACGGCAAGCCGAGCAAGAAGCAGCGGCGGGATCTGTTCAAGTTTCGTGGCAGCAGCAACGAGTAGTGTGCGACGAACACACTTGTGGCGAGGGAGCTTGCTCCCGCTGGCGGCCGAAGGACGCCCTGTACAGGCGAGCACGTATTTCAAAATACAACTGCATCGACGGGTAAAGCGACTGCTACGCAGCCGAGCGGGAGCAAGCTCCCTCGCCACAGGTCTTCACACAACTGTCAGTTCGCGGCAGACACCACACTCATCCGCGAAACCACCGGCAGCTTGCCCAGCAGATTGAAAACCGGCGCAGTCACCTTCAGCCAGAAGTTGGCGGCGTGATAAGCGAACGGTGTGTAATAACCCCAGCCCAACGCCCACACCGCCAGCAGCATGTCGCCGATGTAATCGTCCTGGCCCCAGTGCGCGCCGGCCACCAGACGCGGCAGCATGAACAGCAGCGCCAGGCCCCAGACCGTGAGGAACTGGCTGATCGAGCGGCTGAATACGCCCATGAACAGTGCCCAGATCAGCAACACCGAAGCGTGGTCACCGGGGAAGCTCTGGCTCGAGCGATCCTTCAGTTCCCAGGCTTTTTCCAAGTGCGGGAAGTAATCACTCAGGTGCACCGCGCCTTCCAGCACCATCGACGGACTGCTGTGCTGCCAGTCCATGTAGTCGGCGAATTTGGAAAACAGCGAGCGAATCACCACCATCAACAGCAGAATCGAGAAAAAACCGAAAAAGGCGCGACGTACATCAATCGCCTTGAACACCCAGTCACCCTTGATCAGCAGCGTCAGCAGAATCAGACCTACAACGATGTCGAACGGGCGCAGACTTGCAATTGCCCAGATGTGGAGCCATATGGGGTTGCTGGCCAGTGGTGCATTGAGTGAGCGGAACAGCCACTCGTCGAAAATCACACACAGCATCTGGCCCGTAGGCCATAACCAGAAAGCCAGTAGCGCCAACGGCACCACGTTACACAGAACCAGCCGGCCGAGGTTCCACCTTGATTGGAACAAACCCGGATTGTTCATAAAATGCCTCCCGTGGCTGAACATTCGCACCAAATGGGTGCGGAGAAGCGCGGGATTTTCATCTTTTGTAACCATTTTGTCATCAATTCAGATACCCAGACCTATGACTGATCTCCCGGATACCGATTACACCCAACGCTTCATCTTCGATGACAGCGACACTCGCGGCGAGCTGGTTGCGCTGGAACGCAGCTACGCCGAGGTCCTCGCCAAGCACCCGTACCCGGAGCCGGTCGCGCAATTGCTGGGCGAATTGATGGCGGCCGCTTCGTTGCTGGTGGGCACCCTGAAATTCGACGGCTTGCTGATTCTGCAGGCGCGCTCCGAAGGCCCGATTCCGCTGCTGATGATCGAATGCTCCAGCGAGCGCGAGATCCGTGGTCTGGCGCGTTATAACGCCGAGCAGATCGCCCCGGATGCGACCCTTGCCGACCTGATGCCGGGCGGTGACCTGACCCTGACCGTCGACCCGACGATCGGCCAGCGTTACCAGGGTATCGTCGACCTCGACGGTGAAACCCTGTCGGAATGCTTCACCAATTATTTCGTCATGTCTCAGCAGGTTGGCACCCGCTTCAAGCTGTTCGCCGACGGCCGTCGTGCCCGCGGCATGCTGCTGCAGCAACTGCCGGCCGACCGCCTGAAAGACGAAGAAGAGCGCGCCGCCAGCTGGCAGCACATCACCGCGCTGGCCAGCACTCTGAGCGCCGATGAATTGCTCAGCCTGGACAACGAAACCGTCCTGCATCGCCTCTACCACGAAGAGCAGGTGCGTTTGTTTGATGTGCAAAACCTGCGCTTCCGTTGCAGCTGCTCGCGGGAACGCTCGGGTAATGCGCTGGTCAGCCTGGGTCTGGAAGACGCGCAGGCACTGGTGGCCGAACGCGGTGGCGAAGTCGAGATCGATTGCCAGTTCTGCAACCAGCGTTACCTGTTCGATGCGGCCGATATTGCTCAATTGTTCGCTGGCGCAGGCGTGGACACGCCGTCAGATACCCGGCACTAAAACGGTTCAGCGCAGGTAAATTCACTGCGTAACGACGGAATTTCGCCGTTACGACGGGAGGACCCTACTCTTTTTGGGCTTTTCTGGCATAATCCGGCCCACTTTTTTCGCGGTAGTAGTGCACGACTTTCTACTACAAAACGTTTGGAGCACACTCGGCCACTGGCCGACGGGGAACCTCATGACGCAAGCCAATAACGCCGTGTACACCGATCTGAGTGTTGATGATCTGGTAAAAGAAGCCCTGCAACGCGGTGAGGGCGAGCTTGCCGATACCGGCGCTCTGGTTGTTCGCACCGGTCACCGCACCGGCCGTTCGCCAGTCGATCGTTTCATCGTTGAAGAGCCTTCCACCCAGGCCGCTATCGCCTGGGGCCCGATCAACCGCAAGTTCCCGGCCGACAAGTTCGACGCGCTGTGGGCTCGTGTCGAGGCGTTCAACAACGCGCAAGAGCACTTTGTTTCCCACGTACATGTAGGCGCGGCTGAAGATCACTACCTGGCCGTGAAAATGACCACCCAGACTGCCTGGCAGAACCTGTTCGGTCGTTGCCTGTTCATCAACCCGGCCCAGTACAACCCGGCCGGTCGTGAAGAGTGGCAAGTGCTCAACGTGGCCAACTTCGAGTGCGTGCCTGAGCGTGACGGCACCAACTCCGACGGTTGCGTGATCATCAACTTCGCGCAGAAGAAAGTGCTGATCGCCGGTATGCGTTACGCCGGTGAAATGAAGAAAGCCATGTTCTCCGTGCAGAACTTCCTGCTGCCGGCCGCTGACGTGCTGCCAATGCACTGCGCTGCCAACATCGGCGAAGAAGGCGATGTGACCCTGTTCTTCGGTCTGTCGGGCACCGGTAAAACCACCCTGTCGGCCGATGAAAGCCGTTACCTGATCGGTGACGACGAACACGGCTGGGGCGAAGGCGTTGTCTTCAACATCGAAGGCGGCTGCTACGCCAAGTGCATCGACCTGTCCGAGAAGAACGAACCGGTCATCTGGAAAGCCATCAAGCACGGCGCAGTCCTGGAAAACGTGGTCATCGACGATGCCAAGCACGCCGACTACGCCGATGTCAGCCTGACCCAGAACAGCCGCGCGGCCTACCCGCTGGAGCACGTTGCCAAGCGTTCCGCGAAGAACCTGGGCGGCGAGCCAAACGCGGTGATCTTCCTGACCTGCGACCTGACCGGCGTGCTGCCGCCAGTGTCGATCCTCAACGAAGAGCAAGCGGCCTACCACTTCCTGTCCGGCTACACCGCGTTGGTGGGCTCGACTGAAATGGGTTCGGGCAGCGGCATCAAGTCGACCTTCTCCACCTGCTTCGGCGCACCGTTCTTCCCGCGTCCGGCTGGTGAATACGCAGAACTGTTGATCAAGCGCATCCGCGGCTTCGGCTCCAAGGTCTACCTGGTCAACACCGGCTGGACCGGCGGTGGCTACGGCGTCGGCAAACGCTTCAACATCCCGACCACCCGTGCCGTGATCGCCGCGATCCAGAGCGGCGCACTGATCGGTGCCGCCACCGAGCACCTGGACACCATCAACCTCGACGTGCCACTGGCCGTACCGGGCGTTGAAACCAACCTGCTCAACCCACGCAACACCTGGGCTGACAAAGCTGCCTACGACGAAGCGGCCAAGGCCCTGGCCGGTCTGTTCATCGAGAACTTCAAAAAGTTCGAAGTGAGCGACGCGATCAAGGCGGCGGGTCCTAAGTTGTAAGAGTGGTTTGTTGTGAACTGAAAAGCCGCCTCTAGGGGCGGCTTTTTTGTGGGTCATGGCTTAGCTGTTGTTATCGGTTTAACTGCCATTATTCCCGCCGAATTTTGCTGTAGATTTTTCGCGTTACGCCGATCACCACCCCACCGGCCTCAACGGATATGCCGGTATGCCGCCAAGTCCAGCACGCTGGTGGTCAATCCACTATCCGGCGCGTAGATCCCGCCCTTCACCGACGAGAAAGGCAAACCTCTGCTGCCCAGCGAAACGTAGCGTTCGCCTTGGTCCAGTTCGGTGAACCAGGTGTAGGAGTACTTTTCCATGGCCTTGTATTTCGCGGCGTCCCTGACCATCGCATCGCCGCATTGCTTCAGGGCGGCATCGCTCAGGTTCAGGGAGTTGGTCAGCGGGGTGCCCCAACGCTTGAGGCAGGTTTCGGCGAAGTGACGCACGAATTGGCCGGGTTCGGCGAGGACCTTCGGGCCGGCGTTGCCGTCAGCGGCAGCGTTGCCGACCAGGGTGGCATGGCGGCCAGGGATCGGGAAGATGTGCGTGCGCGTACCGTTAGCCGTTTGCGGAATGACGCAGCTGAAACCTTTCGAACGCTCGTCGCGGGCATAGAAGCCAACGTACTCTTTGACGTTGCTGTTGAGTTTGACCCGATGTTCCTGGAAGTTGCCGATGCCGGGCACCGGATCAATGGCGAGGATCTTCACCGGAATGCTCTTCAAAGCACTGTCATTGAACATGGCGTTGGCCAGCATATGGCAACTTATACCGCCTCGACTCCAGCCGACCAGGTTGACCTGAGTGGGAATAATACCGTCCTTGCGGAACGTTTTAATGATTTGCTCCTGCAACTTCTGCTGGGTCACGCTGCGTTCTCCATAGTTGTATTTACGCCAGAACCAGGAGCCTTCGATTTTTACATCTTCAATGGGAATACCGGCCGCTTTGAGACGGTTGTATTCCGCTTCGGTCAGTTGTTGGCGTTGCCAGTCGCACTTGCCTTTGATGATGTTCATTGCGTGCAGCACGTTTTCCTCCCAGCCCTTGCCGAACAACGTGCCGCTGAGACCGTAGTCGGCAGATTTGGTGAACAGCTCATCGGCCTGCAGGTTACTGGAGCCGGGGCCGTCGACGACAATCCATTCGGCGAACTCGCGGCCCGCGTGGTGCGAAGCGAGAGTGGACACCAACTCGCCGTTCCAATAGTTGTTGTTGCTGGTATCGAACTTGGTGGAACCCGTGCCGCAAAAGAAAATAGTCAATGTGCTCATCATGTTGCTCTTGAATGAATTAAGAGCAAGCAGGCTAGTTTTTTATATTGCGGATATGAAGTGGTTAGTTGTTGCGTTGTTTGTGTGCGTGATTTTATAAGGCGTTTGCAAGTTGAAGTTTTGCTACTTCCAGAAGTTCGCAGCCGTCCTGGGTCAATAAATACAGGGCGTTGACGATGTTCGGGATGTCTTTGACATCGGCCTGTTTGAAACACAAACAGTAAAGAGTCTCCAGCAAATCGCTGGCGGCACGCAGGCGTTGATGCGCAGCGTCGAGCAGTTCGACGTGGCTGGCTTGGGTATCTATGGTCAGCACCGGATGATCGCCGTCAGTGCTTTTGAGCGGGCGATAACGATTGGCCAGCGGGTTATGCATGTTCATGTTCAGACGTATCCTGTACGAAGTCGCTCCAGTGGTTGCAGCCGCGCCGGCCACTATAGAAGTGCGTGGCAAGGGGTCACAAGACCGCCGTGATGGACGGAGTTCGTAGGGGTTTTTCCGGGACTCGGGCAATTGCCCTACAAGGTTTTGCAGCTTTTTCGAGGTAAAACCCTTAGCGCAGAAATTTCCCACGGGATTCACAGGCGTTTCTTGAGAATCCTCTGTATGGTGCGCGCCAGAAACTGTAGGACGTTGCCAAACGTCCGATGCGCACTTAAAGGGAATTGAGTATGCGGTGGCTACGAATAGCCTCGATTTTATTGCTGGGGACCATGGGTTGTCGCTTGGCCGTAGCTGCTGATGCCGGCAACGGCTGGGTGTTTGTCGATCTGCAACGCACCGGCTGGCCCGACGCGCTGTCCAGCCAGGCCCGCATCGATACTGCTTCACGTGCCGAAGTGTTGATGTTCGCCAAAGTCCTGCTGGCGAGTGAAACGCTGGATGCAGGCGCACTGCAACGGCAACTGGATGTGCCGCATGTGCGGCTCAAACCGATCCGGCAGGTGCGCGAGGGACTGTGGGAGCGTTTGCTGGGCATTTATCGCAACGCCAGTCAGGACTGTGGCGAACAGCTGTTCTGTGCACGAGTGCGCAGTGTGGCGGACCTGCGACAACTGGCGGCGGCGTTTACCGGAGACATCAGTCCGGCCCATGCACAGTGGGCGAGCAAGAGCCTGGGGGTGCATGAACAGGAACTGAATGCGCAACTTCGGGTGGCCGTGCTGCGTCCCTAGCCCGTCGTTGCGACGAGACCTAGGTGACTACGTGATCTGCAGTGGCGCGCATGGCGAGGGGTGGAATGTCATCGGGTAGTTGCATGCATCCGCCCAGCAACAGCGATGCGAGGGTCAGGGTGAGGAGCAGTTTCAGTCTGTCGGACATGTTTATTCCTTGAGTTGATCCACGGGTGTCGGCCGTCCTGGCACGACGCTCGTTTCGTGGATGCGGCGCACGTTACCTGCCTTGCGGTCAGGCCGGCGAGAGGCAAATTGTTTCCTTGTTTGATCCGGTGGCACCCGCCCCGGCGCTGTATCATCCCGTATCGAATTGACCCCGACCTTTTCTCGACTCGCTGTGATCGCCCGCTAGGCTGTTGGCATCACAGCGGTCAACGGAGTGACAGCGCATGCACCACACCCTGGAACAGGTTTTCGGTTATCCACAGTTTCGACCGGGACAGGAAGCGGCAATCAGCGCTGTACTGGCCGGGCGCTCGGCGGCGGCGATTTTCCCCACCGGATCCGGCAAGTCACTGTGCTATCAAGTGCCGGCGCTGTTGCTGCCGCATCTGACCCTGGTGGTGTCGCCGCTGTTGGCGTTGATGCAGGATCAACTGGCATTCCTCAAACGTCACGGTATCAGTGCCGGCAGCATCGATTCGGCGCAAAGTCGAGATGATGCCAATGATGTGATGGCCCGCGCCCGTTCGGGTGAATTGAAGATTCTGATGATTTCGGTGGAGCGTCTGAAGAACGAGCGTTTCCGCAACTTTTTGCAGCAGGTGCCGATCTCGTTGCTGGTGATTGATGAAGCGCACTGTATCTCGGAATGGGGCCACAACTTTCGCCCCGACTATCTGAAGCTGCCGGACTATCAGCGCCAGTTCAACATCCCGCAAACCCTGCTGCTGACGGCCACGGCGACGCCGAAAGTTGTCGCCGACATGCAGGCCAGATTCGCCATCGCCGCCGCTGATGTGGTGACCACCGGTTTCTATCGACCCAACCTCAATCTGCTGGTGGAACCGGTACGCGGCGAGGACAAACGCCGGCGCCTGGTGGAGTGGATGAGCGAGCGTCCAGGCCAGCCGAGCATTGTCTACGTGACGCTGCAGAAAACTGCCGAACACATCGCCGAGCATCTGGGGCGCAACGGCATACAGGCCCAGGCCTATCACGCCGGTTTGCCCAATGATCAGCGCGAGGCGATTCAGAAGGAATTCATGGCCGGGCAGTCCAATTGCATCGTCGCAACCATTGCCTTTGGTATGGGGATCGACAAGAGCGACATCCGCAACGTGGTGCATTTCGATTTGCCGAAATCCATCGAAAACTACAGTCAGGAAATCGGTCGCGCCGGACGCGACGGGCAGCCGTCGGATTGCCTGGTGCTGGCCAACCGCGACAGCCTCAACGTGCTGGAAAACTTCGTCTACGGCGATACCCCGGAGCGTGAAGGGATTCGTTGTGTGCTGGAAGAAATGCAGGCTGCCGCAGCCGAAGGGCAGTGGGAGTTTCTGCTCGGGCCGCTGGCCGATCAGAGCAACATTCGCGCGTTGCCGCTGAAAACTTTACTGGTGCAAATGGAGCTGCGCGGTTTGATCGCGCCGCGCTATGCCTATTACGCCGAATACCGTTTCAAATACCTGCTGGAGCCGGACGCCCTGCTTGAGCGTTTCGACGGTGAGCGCAGGGATTTCGTCGCGGCCATCATCCACACCTCCAGTCGCGCACGCACCTGGGCCACGGTGAATTTCGAAGCGATGTACACGCAGTATTCGGCTGAGCGCAACCGGGTGGTGAAGGCGCTGGATTACTTTCAGGAGAAGGGCTGGGTCGAGCTTGAGAGCAAGCAGATGACCGAGGTCTACACCGTGCTGCACAGTGATTTCGACAGCGCTGTTTTGAGCGCCGAACTGCATGCGTATTTCACCCGGCATGAACAGACTGAAATAGCACGGATTCACGCCATGCTCGATCTGTTCGGCACTGAGCGTTGCCTGGGTCATCGCCTGGCCGAGCACTTCGGCGATCACAACGCCCCCGAGCGATGCGGGCACTGTTCGGTGTGCCACGGTGATGTCGCACGCCTTCCGGCGCCTCCCGAGTTGCCAGCGCTTGTGGATAAAAACTTCGCGGCGCTGTGCGGTGATTTTATCCACAGGCACGAACAGCACACTGGCAGTGTGCCGACGGCGGAGCGGCTGACGCGGTTTCTGTGCGGGATCAGTGTGCCGTTGTTCACCCGGTTAAAGGCACGGACGATTTCGGGGTATGCGGCGCTGGAGGAGTATCCGTACGCCGAGGTTCGCAGTTGGGCTCAAGAACATCTCTGATAGGTCGGCGGTTCCTGCAGTGTGCGATTTCAGGGCGATTGGGGTTTATCCATGCGCTGAATGTCGCTCATCACGGTAATAAACTTCAAAAACGTCCGGTGCCTGACTATGGTGAAGGCTGTCTTTGGATCGCCAACAAGAGAACAACATGAGCCAGACATCCTTCGATATTCAGCAAGCTGCCGTGATCGGCGCGGGCACCATGGGCCGCGGCATTGTCATGTGCCTGGCCAATGCTGGCATCGCCGTGCAGTGGGTCGATAACAATCCACAGATGCTTGAGCAGGCACTGGCGACGGTGGCCGACACCTATGCACACAATGTGCGTCAGGGCCGGATCGATCAGGTCGAAGCCGACGCACGCCTTGCCCGGATCAGCGCGGCGGCGGATTACCCGGCGATTCGCAATGTCGATCTGGTGATCGAAGCGGTATACGAAAACCTTGAGCTCAAGCAGAAGATCTTTCGCGAGCTGGATGGCCTGCTCAAGCCTGAGGCGTTGTTGGCGAGTAACACTTCGGCGCTGGATATCGACGCGATTGCTGCTGCGACTCGACGTCCGTCGCAAGTGCTCGGCCTGCATTTCTTCAGCCCCGCGCACATCATGAAACTGCTGGAAATCGTCCGAGGGGCACAGACTTCGCCGCCTGCACTGGAAGCGGCGCTGGCGCTGGGCAAGCGCATGGGCAAGGTCAGTGTGGTGTCGGGCAACTGCCACGGCTTTATCGGCAATCGCATGCTGCATCCGTACGTGCTGGAGGCACGCAAGATGCTGCTCGAGGGCGCTTATCCACAACAGGTGGATGCGGCGCTGCAGGGGTTCGGTTTCGCCATGGGGCCGTTCCGCATGTATGACGTCGTCGGTATTGATCTGGAATGGCGCGCGCGCGAGCTGGCCGGCAAGGGGCAGGATGCGCCGGAGGTTCAGGTGGACAACCGTTTGTGCGAGATGGGCCGCTTCGGGCAGAAATCCGGCAATGGTTATTATCACTATGAGCCGGGCAGTCGACAGGCCGAGCATGATCCCGAAGTCGATGCACTGGTGCTGCGGGTCAGCGAAGAGCTGGGCTTCCAGCGCCGCGCGATCGGTCCGGAGGAGATTCTGGAGCGTTGCCTGCTGGCGCTGGTCAACGAGGGCGCAAAGATTCTTCAGGAAGGCATTGCCGGGTCGGCCCATGACATTGATCTGGTGTACCTGAACGGCTACGGATTCCCGACCGACAAGGGCGGTCCGATGGCCTGGGCGGATCAGCAAGGGCTGGCGGACATTCATCAGCGCTTGCTGGCACTGCAAACGCGGCAGGGTGATCAGTGGCAACCGGCGCGCTTGATTGGCGAGCTGGCGGCTCAGGGCAAGGGGTTTGCCGAACGCTGATTGCTAGAGCCACCACGGTTTCGCCTTTAGACTGCTCGCAAAACTTCCTGGATCAATGCTGATGTCCAACCCGATGCCACAACGCTCCGATTACCCGCATTTCCAGCCGGTCACCACGCGCTGGCACGACAACGACGTCTACGGGCATGTGAATAACGTCACCTATTACAGCTTCTTCGACACTGCAGTGAATACCTACCTGATCCAGGTCGGCGGCCTGGATATTCATGACGGCGAGGTGGTGGGGTTTGTGGTCAGTTCGGCCTGTGACTACTTTGCCTCGATCGCTTTTCCGGACTTGATCGAGATCGGTCTGCGGGTCGGCAAGCTGGGCAACAGTTCGGTGCAATACGAACTGGCGGTGTTCAAGGTCGGTGAAACTGAGGCCTGTGCGGCGGGGCGTTTCGTCCATGTATTCGTGGAACGAACGAGCAATCAGCCGGTGTCGATTCCAGGCAGATTGCGTGAAGCGCTGGAGCGTCTGGTGGTTTGAACCAGAGCAAAAAAAATCGCAGCCCTTGGGCTGCGATTTTTGCTTTCCTGCTTAACGCAACGGATTAGTCGCGATAGTAGCGGTGATGCTTGCGGTGACCATAAGCGTGGCCACGGCCAGGATGACGGTCGCGGTAGTATCGACGGTCGTCGCGGCCGCGATCGTAATGACGATCTTCGTCACGGCTTTCGTTACCCATGTAGTTGCCCAGCGCGCCACCGGCGCCGCCACCTGCTGCGGCGCCGATCAGGCTGCCGGTGGTGCCGCCCATGCTGCGGCCAACCACGTTACCGCCGGCTGCGCCCAGCGCACCACCAATGGCTGCTTCGCCACGGCTGTGCTTGTTGGCGCCGACCGCGCTACCACCCGCGCCGCCCAGAGCTGCGCCAATGGTTGAACCTGTATTGCCGCCTAAAGACTGACCGACGACCGAGCCAAGAACCCCGCCCAATGCGCCGCCCACACCTGCTTCGGTGGTGCCTCCGGCAGAAGCGAAGCCACTGACCAGGCCAAGGGACAACAAGAGAATCGAGGAGAACTTCATAGAGGAGCCTCAAAGGGATGACGGCGCGATCCTGAGGCTCTGTACCAAGACTGACAATCGAAATCCGACGAATAACACGACCTGTATACAATTCTGCAAGTTGCTGTTTTGTATGCGGAACTTAAGCGATTTTCGCCGGTCTCTAGCTACTTCGGACAGGCCGCTTTTATGCAAAAGCGGCCTTTTTTGTGGGCGCAGAAAAGTTTTGTATCAGGCCGACTTGGCCATGATCAAACCCGTCTCGCTCGCCGCCTCAAGGCGGATCGCAATGAACTTCGACGTCGGCGTATGGCTGCCATCACCGGTGCTCTCCAGCGGCACCAGCGGATTCACTTCCGGATAGTAAGCCGCCGCCTGACCCGCCGGAATATCAAACGCCAGCAAGGTAAAGCCCTTCACCCGACGTTCACGGCCATCGTCCCACAGCGACACGATGTCGGCCCTCTGTCCCGGGCGAAAGCCCAGACGAATGATGTCGGCCTCGTTGGCGAACAGTACGTCGCGCTGACCCTTGACCCCACGATAACGGTCGTCGAGACCATAGATGGTGGTGTTGTACTGATCGTGGGAGCGCATCGATTGCAGGATCAGGTCCGGCAGTTGCCCGGTGGCGCGGGTGCGTTCGTGCACCAGATCCTTGGGCAGCCGGTTGGCGCGGAAATTGGCCCGGCCCGACGGGGTGTTCCACTTGCGTGCGCCAGCACTGTTGCCGAGGTAGAACCCACCTGGATTCTTGACCTTCTCGTTGAAGTCCTTGAAGCCCGGAATGGTATCGGCGATCAGGTCGCGGATGCGCCCGTAATCGGCCACCAGCCAGTTCCAGTCCACCGGTTTGCTGCCCAGCGTGGCGGCGGCGATCCCGGCAATGATCGCCGGTTCCGAGCGCATCTGGTTCGACAGCGGCTGCAACTGACCATTTGAAGCGTGGACCATGCTGAACGAGTCTTCCACGGTGACTGCCTGCGGGCCTTCGGTCTGGATGTCGATGTCGGTGCGGCCGAGGCACGGCAGGATCAGCGCGTCCTTACCGTGGGCCAGGTGGCTGCGGTTGAGCTTGGTGCTGATCTGCACCGTGAGGTCGCAGTTGCTCAGCGCCGCGAAGGTGCGCGGGCTGTCCGGCGTGGCCTGGGCGAAGTTGCCGCCCAGACCGATGAAGACCTTGGCGCGGCCCTCGGCCATGGCGTGGATCGCCTCGACCACGTTGTGCCCGTTGTCACGCGGCACCTTGAACTGGAAACGCCGCTCAAGAGAGTCGAGGAATGCCACCGGTGGGCGCTCGTTGATGCCCATGGTGCGGTCGCCCTGCACGTTACTGTGACCGCGCACCGGGCACAGGCCGGCACCGGGTTTGCCGACGTTGCCGCGCAGGAGCATCAGGTTGGCGATTTCCTGGATGGTCGGCACCGAGTGACGATGCTGGGTGATACCCATCGCCCAGCACATGATCACGTTCTTGCCTTTGGCGTACATGCGCGCCGCTTGTTCGATTTCCACAAGGGGCAGGCCGGACTGCGCGACGATCTGCTCCCACGGCGTGTCATCCACCACGCCGAGATACTCCAGCACGTTGGTGCTGTGGGCATTGAGGAAGTCGTGATCGAACACCGCAGGTTCACCGGCCTTCTGCGCATCGCGTTCCCACTGCAAGAGGAATTTGGCCATGCCGCGCAGCACCGCCATGTCGCCGCCCAGTGCCGGACGGAAGTACGCGGTGTTGGTCGGTTTGTCGCCATTGGTGAGCATTTCCAGCGGGTGCTGTGGATGCTGGAAACGTTCCAGACCGCGCTCTTTCAGCGGGTTGATGCACACCACTTGTGCGCCGCGCTTCACGGCTTCGCGCAGCGGCTCGAGCATCCGTGGGTGGTTGGTGCCGGGGTTCTGGCCCCAGACGAAAATCGCATCGGCGTGTTCGAAGTCGTCGAAGGTGACCGTGCCTTTACCGACGCCAACGCTCTGCGCCAACGCCACACCGCTGGCCTCGTGGCACATGTTCGAGCAGTCGGGGAAGTTGTTGGTGCCGTAGGCACGCACGAACAGTTGATACAGGTACGCCGCTTCGTTGCTGGCGCGGCCCGAGGTGTAGAACTCGGCTTGATCCGGGCTCGACAACGCTTGCAGGTGCTTGCCGATCAGGGCGAAGGCGTCGTCCCAGGCGATCGGCTTGTAGCGATCGGTCTGCGCGTCGTAGACCATCGGCTCGGTCAGGCGGCCCTGGTATTCAAGCCAATAGTCGCTCTGCTCCAGCAACGAAGTGACGCTGTGTTTGGCGAAGAACTTGCCGTCCACTCGACGCTTGGTCGCTTCCCAGTTCACCGCTTTGGCGCCGTTCTCGCAGAACTTGACCATGCCGCTTTCCGGCGAATCGCCCCAGGCACAGCCCGGGCAGTCGAAGCCGCCGTTCTGGTTGGTCTTGAGCATCATGCGCAGGTTTTTCAGCGCGTTGTCGCTGGTCAACCAGGCCTGAGCCACACTGATCAGTGCACCCCAGCCGCCGGCAGGGCCCTTGTAAGACTTGTAGCGCGGGACAGGTTTCTGGTCGGCTTGATGATGTTGGCTCACGCTTGGTTCTCCATCGCTGGGCTGTAGACCCGCGGCGCATTCTTCTGCGGCAGGTGGATGAGATTGAGGTTGTGGCGACGGGCCCATTGCACGGCAAGGCCCGTGGGCGCGGACAGGCTGACCAGCGTCTGGATCCCGGCGCGCAACACTTTCTGGATCAATTCGAGACTGCACCGGCTGGTGACAATCGCCAGGCCGCCGTCGGTGGAAATCTTCTGGCGGATCAGCCCGCCAATCAGCTTGTCGAGTGCGTTGTGCCGACCGATGTCTTCACGGCCCAGCAGCAATTCACCGCTGGCGTTCATGAACACCGCGGCGTGTACCGCACCACAGTGCTGGCCGAGGGGCTGGAACGCACCGATGCGCTGGCGCAGACCGTCGAGCCATGCGGCGGGCGGCAGCGGTGCGCCGGGCAGGACTTGCAGATCGGGCAGGGCCTGCTCGACCGCTTCAACGCCGCACAGACCGCAGCCGCTGGTGCCGGCCAGCTGTCGGCGCTGTTGTTTGAGGTTCCAGAACGCGCGGTTGGCTATGGTTACCTGCGCGTATTGCGCCGAGCCGGCGCCGGTCAGTTGCAGGTCATAGATGTCGCTGGCGTCTGCGATGATGCCGCTGCCGAGGCTGAAACCGACGATGAAATCTTCCAGATCCGTCGGCGTCACCAGCATCACCGCCTGACTGATGCCGTTGTAGGCGATCGCCAACGCGACTTCCTCGGCGAGCGCGGTGCTGGCCGATTCCACAAGGGGCAGATCGCTGTAACTGTAGGTCTGGCTGGCGGCGGGCGCGGGCGTTTGAAGTGCAGGCGCCGCGCAAGTTGGGCGCTTGGCGTTCATGGCATCACCGACGGATTGATCAACGCTAAGACTAGGCGCGGCAACTTGTCGCGTCTAATCGCTACTGTCGATCTATTGATAGACGCCGTCGATCAAGCAAGGGGCCGCGATCTGCGGACGCGCGCCAGCCGCTTGAGCCAGCGGCGGAGCCGGGTCATTGGTCGGGCTGGAACCGGGTTCGGCAAACGTGGTCTAGGCTTGGACGTCTGGAATCCAAATCAAGGAGTGTGTGCCATGAGTCTGTTGAGCTTTGTGAAAGAGGCCGGTGAGAAACTGATCGATCTGCTGACCCCTGGTAATGCCAATGCCAGCGAGCAGTTGAAGGAACACATCAGCAAGGTCGGGCTGGGCAATCCGAATGTTCAGGCAACCGTGGATGGCGACAAGGTCACGGTGACCGGTGAGGTAGCGAGCCAGGAAGAGAAGGAAAAAATTCTGCTGGCGGTGGGTAACATCGAAGGCGTGGGCAGTGTTGATGATCAGATCACGGTGACCGGGCCGGTTGTGGCTGCGGCACGTTTTGTCGTAGTGAAGAAGGGCGACACCCTCAGCGCGATTTCCCTGGCGGTGTATGGCAACGCCAACCAGTACAACAAGATCTTTGAGGCCAACAAACCAATGCTCAAGGATGTAAACAAAATCTACCCGGGCCAGACCCTGCGTATCCCCGAGTAATACAACATCCTGTAGGAGCTGCCGAAGGCTGCGATCTTTTGATCTTGTTTTTTAAACAATCAAAGTCAAAAGATCGCAGCCTTTGGCAGCTCCTGCAGGAAATCAGAGTCCCTGAATCAAATCGCGGTAATCTTCAACTGCCGCAAACTCGGCCGTGTCCTTCGGCCCCTTGCGACTGTCCGGCTCTTTCACCGCCAACAAATGCGTCACACCAAATTCCCGCGCACTGCGCAGAATCGGCAACGTATCGTCAATGAACAGACTGCGCGCCGGATCGAAACCGATATCCGCCTGCAAGGCATCCCAGAACTGCGGGTTCTCTTTGGGATAACCGTAATCGTGTGAGCTGATCAGCCGTTCGAAATAGGGCGCCAGTTCGATCCGCTCCAGTTTCAGCGACAGTGAATCGCGATGCGCGTTGGTGATCATGATCACCCGTTTGCCGGTCTCTTTGATCGCCTGCAGAAAGGTGTCGGCATCCGGACGCAGCGCGATCAGGTGCGCGGTCTCCCGTTTCAGTTCACGTACCGAGAGCTTCAGTTCGGCACTCCAGAAATCCAGGCAGTACCACTGCAGCTGTCCGGCATGGCGCTCGAACAACGGCTGCAGCTCCATGTCGGCCATGGCCCGGCTCACTCCGTGCAGATCGGCGTAGCGTTGTGGCAGGTGTTCCAGCCAGAAGTGGTTGTCGAAGTGCAGGTCCAGCAAGGTACCGTCCATGTCCAGCAGAACGGTATCGATGTCAGACCACGGTAAAGAAGGCATGGCAACGTCTCGAGCGGTAGAAAGATATCCGACACAAACAATCGGGAAAGCCGCGTTATAGTAGCGCGTTCACGCCAAGGAGCTTTGCATGCGCCAGAAACCCACTGTACTCGCCCGCGAGATTGTCGCCACCAGTCGCCTGTTTTGCGTCGAAGAACTGAAGTTGCGTTTTTCCAATGGCGTGGAACGCACCTACGAGCGTCTGGTCGGCAAAGGCGCGGGCTATGGCGCAGTGATGATCGTGGCAATGCTCGATAGTGAACATGCGGTGCTGGTCGAGGAGTACTGCGGCGGCACTGATGAATACGAATTGTCCTTGCCCAAAGGCTTGATCGAGCCGGGTGAGGATGTGCTGGCCGCGGCCGAGCGCGAGCTCAAGGAAGAGGCCGGTTATGGCGCGCGCCAGCTGGAACATCTGACCGAGTTGTCGCTGTCGCCCGGTTACATGAGCCAGAAGATCCAGGTGGTGTTGGCCACCGACCTCTACGAGGAGCGTCTGGAGGGCGACGAGCCCGAGCCGATGCGCGTTGACAAGGTCAACCTGCGTGAGCTGGCTGCGCTGGCGCAAAACCCGCAATTTACCGAAGGCCGTGCCCTGGCGGCGCTGTATCTGGCGCGTGATCTGCTGACGCAGCGCGGGTTCTTTCAGTCATGAGTGAGATGTCGATGAAGTTTACCCATCCGTTGATGGCGCCGGTGGTTGAGCTGGCGTTGCAGGCTGGCGAGGCGATTCTGCCGTTCTGGCGCTCTGGCGTGGAGGTCACCGCCAAGTCCGATGATTCACCAGTGACGGCGGCGGACATCGCCGCACACCACGTGATCGTCGCCGGGCTGACCGCACTGGACTCCAGTATTCCGATTCTGTCCGAAGAAGATGCCAGCATCCCGCAGAGCGTGCGCGCCGGGTGGCAGCGCTGGTGGTTGGTGGATCCGCTGGATGGCACCAAGGAGTTCATCAGCGGCAGCGAAGAATTCACCGTCAACATCGCCCTGATCGAAAACGGGCAGGTGGTGTTTGGCGTGGTGTCGATGCCGACCAATGGCCGCTTCTATGTCGGCGGTGCCGGTCTCGGCGCGTGGCGTGGGGACAAGGGTGGTTCACCGGTGGCGATTCAGGTGCGTGACGCGCTCGCGCCCGGTGAAGCGTTTACCGTGGTGGCGAGCCGTCGCCACTCCAGTGCGGAGCAGGAACGTCTGCTCGCCGGTTTGAGCGCCAGCCTGGGCGAGTTGCAACTGGCAAACATCGGCAGTTCGTTGAAGTTTTGTCTGTTGGCTGAAGGGGCGGCGGATTGTTATCCGCGATTGGCGCCGACGTCGCAGTGGGACACCGCGGCGGCGCAGGGCGTGCTCGAAGGTGCAGGCGGCGAGGTGCTGGATCTGCAGGGCGACGCGTTCTGTTATCCGGCGCGGGAATCGCTGCTCAATGAGTTCTTTCTGGCGTTGCCGGCGAAAGCGGCTTGGCGCGCGAGATTGTTGGAGCTGGCCCGCTCATAAGATCAAAAGATCGCAGCCTGCGGCAGCTCCTACAGAGGATTTAGCATTTCCCTGCAGGAGCTGCCGAAGGCTGCGATCTTTTGCTTCAGCGGTGCAGAACGTATTGCCCGCGAAACGTCACTGCATCCTCATCACTGCCGGTGTTGACGATTCGCGTATCGAGCGTCAACCGTGCGCGTCCATAGCGCTGATACATCGCCAGAAACTTCTTCCAGACCGCCGCCTGCGGGGCGGGGCAAATGGCCGTGGCGTCGCCGGTTACCGGCAACGGATAGCTGATCTGCCCTTCCTGAATCACGATGTGCCCGTCCTCAATGCCTTCTTCCTTCAGGCGCAGGTGCAGCCAGCCCCAACCCGCCAGCACCGCACCGCAGTAGAGACTGCCGCCGAACATGGTGCTCTTGTGATTGACGTTCGGCTCCAGCGGCAAGTGCAGGCTCAACTGCTGCTCGTGCCAGCCGAGGACCTTGAGGCCCATCTCGCGGGTCAGGGGAATGTCGTGATGCAGCACCGATTCCAGATAGCGACTGTCGCGGCTCATTCGGCTTCGTCTCCATGGGCGTTACTGTCGGCGAAATTCAAGCCGTGCTTGCGCAGTTTGTCGTGCAGGGTCTTGCGCGGAATGCCCAGGGCTTCGGCGAGGCTGCGCACCGAACTGTGGGAGCGCGCCAGTTCGGCGGCAATCAACGATTTCTCGAAGTTTTCCACTTGCTCGCTCAGGCCGCCACTGATGACTTCCACGGCGGTGCCGCCGCCTTCACTTCCACTGTTATCCAGCGCCAGTTCCAGACCGAGGGCGAAACGCTCGGCGGCGTTCTGCAGTTCGCGCACATTGCCGGGCCAGGTGTGGCGCAACAGCAAGGCGCGTTGCGCCGGTTGCAGTTCGTGCGGCGGCAGACCATGGCGGGCGCTGGCTTCGTCGGCGTAATGCTGGAACAGCACCAGCGCATCTTCGCCGCGTTCGCGCAGTGGCGGAATGCGCAGCGGCGCCACGTTCAGACGGTAATACAAGTCGGCGCGGAAGCGTCCTTGATCGGCGGCTTGCCGCAGGTCTTCCTTGGTCGCGGCGATGACGCGGATGTCCAGCGGGATTAACTGATTGCCACCCAGACGTTCGACCACACGCTCTTGCAGCATGCGCAGCAGTTTCACCTGCACGTCCATGCTCATGCTTTCGATTTCATCGAGGAACAGTGTGCCGCCGTTGGCGAATTCGAACTTGCCGATCCGGCGTTTCTGCGCCCCGGTGAAGGCGCCCGGTTCATGCCCGAACAGCTCGCTTTCGACCACCGATTCCGCCAGGGCGCCGGCGTTGATCGCCACGAACGGGCCGTTGCGCCGGCTCGACAAATCGTGCAGCGCACGGGCCACGACCTCTTTGCCAGCGCCGGTTTCACCGAGAATCAGCACGTCCGCCTTGGTCGCCGCCAGCGCGCCGATCTGCTCGCGCAAGCGCAGCATCGGCGCCGAGTGGCCGACCAGTCGTGCGCTCAGTTCGTTGCGATCGCTCAGGGCCAGGCGCAGGCTGCGGTTGTCCAGCACCAGCCGGCGCAGGGCCAAGGCGCGGCGCACGCTGTCGAGCAGGGCATCGCTGGCGAACGGTTTTTCCAGAAAGTCATAGGCGCCGGCCCGCATCGCCTGCACTGCCAGCGGCACGTCGCCGTGGCCGGTGATCAGCAGCACCGGCAGCTCCGGATCCTGAGCGTGCAATTCGCTCAACAGTTCCAGGCCGTCCATGCCCGGCATGCGGATGTCGCTGACCACCACACCGGGCCAGTCACGCTCCAGTTGCGCGGCGAGACCTTTGGCCTCGGACAACGGGAGGATTTTCAGCCCGGCCAGGTCCAGGGTCTGGCCCAGGGCCTGACGCAGGTGCGGATCGTCGTCGATCAACACCACCTGAATGCGATTGTCGATGGTCATGCACTTCGATCCTCGGACGGTTGCAGGCTGACCCCGGGTGCGCCGGCGCGCAGCCGCAGGGTGATCAAGGCGCCACCTTGCTTGTGGTTGGCGAACGACAGTTCACCACCGAAGGCGCGCATCAGGGTTTCACAGATCGCCAGCCCCAGACCAAGGCCCTGAGTGCGGGTCTTGGTGGTGTAGAAGGGCTCGCTGGCGCGGCCGAGGGCTTCCATGCAAAAGCCCGGGCCGTTGTCGCGAATGTACAGATTGACGCCTTCGGCCGTGGATTCGGCACTCAGCCACAGTTTGCGCGGCGGGCCTTTTTCGGTCAGCGCATCGAGGGCGTTGGCCAGCAGATTGCCGAGCACCTGGCGCAGACGGGTTTCGCCGGCCTCGACCCACAGGGTGGCGGCGGGCAGGTCGCGGATCAGCTCGACTTCCATGCTGCGGCGCCGTTTGGCCAGCAATGCCAATGCATCATCCAGCGCCGGTTGCAGGGCGACGCTTTCCGGAGCATGGCGGTCGCGGCGGGCGAAGGCACGCAGGTGGGCGATGATCGAGGCCATGCGCCCGGTCAGTTCGCTGATCAGTTTGAGGTTGCCACGGGCATCTTCGGTGCGTTGGTGATCAAGCAGCACTTCGGCGTTTTCCGCGTAGCTGCGGATCGCTGCCAGCGGTTGGTTGAGCTCGTGGCTGATGCTCGCCGACATCGTGCCCAGTGCCGAGAGTTTGCCGGCCTGGACCAGGTCGTCCTGGGCCCGTACCAGCTCCTGCTGAGCCTGTTCGCGCTCCAGCACTTCCTGCTTGAGGCGCCGGTTGAGGCCTTCCAGATCGCTGGTCCGCTCGGCCACCCGGCCTTCGAGTTCACGGCGGGCCTTGGCTTCGAAGGCAATACGTTCCAGGTAATGTCGACGGCGCTGCATCATCAAACCAAGCAGGAGCATCACCACCAACAGCGTGGCGCCACCGATGGCGACAACGGTGCGCACCGGACGATCGATCAGCGTGCGCGGGGCAAGGATGCTGACGCTCCAGCCGGTTTCGGCGATGTTCACGGTCTGCGTCAACCAGGCGTTTTCGCTGAGGTTCAGCGGACGCGGTTCGCGGGTCGGATAGGGCAGGATCGCGGTGATCGCCGAGCGCTCGGTGTCGCTCAACGTCCGGGTCGAACGAAAGCGCCACTCCGGGCGCGAGGTGAGGATGACCACGCCGTTATGGTCGGTCACCAACAGTTGTTCCGGGGTTTTGCCCCACAGGCTTTCGGTGTGATCGAGGTCGACCTTGATCACCAGCACACCGATGATTTTTTCGCCGTTGCGCACGGCGGCGGCGAAGAAATAACCGCGTTTGGCCGACGTAGTGCCGAGGCCGAAGAAGCGTCCCAGACGCCCAGCCATGGCCTCGCTGAAATACGGACGGAAAGCGAAATTGCGCCCCACGAAGCTGTCATGTTTGTCCCAGTTCGACGCCGCCAGGGTCTGGCCGCTGGTGTCCATCAGGTACATGACTTCGGCGCCAGTCTGTGCGGCGATGTTTTTCAGCAGGCGATTGGCGTTGCCCTGGGTGACGCCGTCGTCCGGTGCGCCGAGTACGGCGCGCAGGGCCGGCAGGTCGCCGAGGATCTGCGGCAACACTTCATAGCGGTGCAGGGTGCCCAGCAGGTTGGCGACGTAGAGGTCGAGGGTCTGGCGGTTTTGTCCGGCCAGTTCACTGCGGTAATAGCGCTCGGCCAGATGCTCCAGCGGCCACAGCAGCGGCGCCAGACACAGGGCCAGCAGGGCGAGGCTGCGCCAGCGGGGTCTGCGGGGAAGGGTAGGTTTCATGAGCCGAATGCGCCTGTAGTGACAGGCGCATTATGCCTAGGCTCAGGCGAAGACGTCAGCGTCCTTGAGCAGCGCGCCGACCTGATCCTTGGCCGACAGCTTCGGCGCTTCGTCCAGTTGCCAGTCGATGCCCAGCGCGGGGTCGTCCCAGCGAATGCTGCGCTCGGACGATGGATCATAGTAGTTGGTGGTTTTGTAGAGGAATTCGGCGAATTCGCTTAGTACCACGAAACCATGGGCAAAACCTTCCGGGATCCACAGTTGACGGTGGTTTTCAGCCGACAGGCGTACGGCAACCCATTTGCCGAAGTGCGGCGAGCTGCGGCGAATGTCCACCGCCACATCAAGCACTTCGCCGGCAGTGACCCGAACCAGTTTGCCTTGAGTGTTCTGCAGTTGGTAATGCAGTCCGCGCAGCACGCCTTTCTGTGAGCGTGAGTGGTTGTCTTGCACGAACTGAGTGTCCAGACCGGTCGCCTCCTGGAACGCCTTGGCGTTGAAACTCTCGTAGAAGAAGCCGCGCTCGTCACCAAATACCTTGGGTTCGATGATCAGAACACCGGGCAGATCGGTGGTGATTACATTCATGAGGTTTTTCCAGATAGGTGTGAATGGCCGACATTCTTGCGCAAAGTGCCGGCGGATGCGAGCGCTTGAATATCTCCGGTCGGGGGTTGCGCATCGTCTGTAGCAATGGCGATATAGGCGCCTAATAAAATTTCAGGGGTCGTCCCATGCCGCTTGCCACGTTGATTCATCGCGCCAGTTTGCCCAGCCCACAGGTCTCTGAGGCGCAGGCCCGGCAGTGGTTGGCGGAGCATTACGGGCTCAGCGGCACGTTACAGGCGCTGGGCAGTCAGCAGGATCTGAACTATCGGGTCGACTGTGAGCGTGGGCGCTTTGTCCTGAAAATCTGCCGCGGCGACTATGCACTGGTCGAGTTGCAGGCTCAGCATGCAGGCCTCAAGTACCTTGCCGAACACTCGTCAGTGCACGTACCCCGGGTGATCCCGGCCGGCAATGGCGCGGATCTGCTGTCGCTGGACTCCGATGGCGAGCCGGTGCACGTGCGGTTGCTGGACTACATCGAAGGTCAGCCACTGACGCATCTTGATCACTTGGGCCACGACGTGGTGGCCGGTTTCGGTCGGCTGTGTGGCGAGATGGATCTGGCCCTGGCCGGCTTCGAGCACCCGGGCCTGCAGCGCACGCTGCAATGGGACGCGCGCCATGCCAGTGCGCTGATCAGCCACCTGCTGCCGGTGATCAAGGATGAACGCCAGCGCGCGCTGATCGCGGGCGCCGCCGAGCAGGCCGAACGTCGCTTGCAGCCGCTGCAGGACAAGCTGCCGGTGCAGGCGATCCACATGGACATCACCGACGATAATGCCGTCTGGCAACGCGATGCCAAGCGTCATTGGCAATTGCAGGGCGTGATCGACTTCGGTGATCTGGTGCGCACCTGGCGCATCACTGACCTGTCGGTGACGTGCGCGGCGCTGCTGCACCATGCCGGCGGCGATCCGTTTGTGATTCTGCCAGCGGTGCAGGCTTATCACGCGGTCAATCCGCTGCAACATGAAGAATTGCTGGCGTTGTGGCCGTTGATCGTGGCGCGGGCGGCGGTGCTGGTGCTCAGTGGTGAGCAACAGGTCAGCATCGATCCGGGCAACACCTACAGCCGCGACAACCTTGAACATGAGTGGGAAATCTTCCACGTAGCGACTTCGGTGCCGCTGGCGCTGATGGAGGCGGCGATTCTCACGGCGGTCGGCCAGCCGCTGCCGGCCATTGGCGGTGAAGGTTTCGCGCCGCTGCTGCCGGAACTGGTCGGGCGGGAGTTTGCGCTGATCGATCTTGGCGTCCTGAGTCCGCACTTCGAAGCGGGCAACTGGGAGCAACCGGGCATCGATCAACGGTTGCTGACCGAAGCCGCTGCCGCGCATGGTCTGGCGGCGAGCCGTTACGGACAATATCGCCTGTCGCAGACGCGACCGGACAGTGCGGTCGAGCCCCAGACGTTCCCGCTGCACGTTGAGTTGCGCGTGCCGCAGGGTTCGGCGGTTGAAGCGCCGTTTGCCGGTGTGCTGCATCACGCGGCGGACGGTGTGCTGCAACTCGACGGACCCCAGCTCAGCGTGCGCCTGTGGGGTGTGAGCGCCTCGCTGCACAGTGGCGCGGCGCTGGTCAAAGGTCAGGTGCTGGGGTCGGTCGATGGCCCGTTGAAGGTGCAGTTGAGCCGCGTTGCGTCGCTGGATGCGCCGTTGTTCTGCAGCCCTTCGCGCGCGGTCGCGTGGCAGGCGTTGTGTCCTTCGCCAGCCACGCTGCTGGGGCTGGCCTGCGATGCCGAACCGGAGCTGGACGCCAAAACCCTGCTCGAACGACGTGACGCCAGTTTCGCCCGCACGCAAAAACATTATTACGTCGATCCACCGCGCATCGAGCGTGGCTGGCGCAATCACCTGATCGACATGCAGGGTCGCTCCTACCTCGACATGCTCAACAACGTCGCGGTGCTCGGTCATGGTCATCCGCGCATGGCGCAGGTGGCGGCGCGGCAGTGGTCGCTGCTCAACACCAACTCGCGTTTCAACTATGCGGCGGTGGCGGAGTTTTCCGAACGCTTGCTGAAACTGGCGCCGGAAGGCATGGACCGGGTGTTTCTGGTCAACAGCGGCAGTGAGGCCAACGACTTGGCGATCCGGCTGGCGTGGGCCTACAGCGGCGGCCGCGACATGCTCAGCGTGCTGGAGGCCTATCACGGCTGGACGGTCGGCGCCGATGCGGTGTCGACGTCGGTTGCCGACAACCCGCGAGCGTTGGAAAGCCGTCCGGACTGGGTACATCCGGTGACTGCGCCGAACCTCTATCGTGGCGAATTCCGTGGCCTGGATTCTGCGCCGGATTATGTACGCAGCGTCGAAACGCAACTGGCGCATATCGCCGCGCAGGAGCGCCAATTGGCCGGTTTCATCTGTGAACCGGTGTACGGCAACGCCGGCGGGATTTCCCTGCCGCCCGGTTATCTGAAACAGGTCTATGCGCTGGTGCGGGCCCAGGGCGGGGTGTGCATCGCCGATGAAGTTCAGGTCGGTTACGGGCGCATGGGCCACTTCTTCTGGGGCTTCGAAGAGCAAGGCGTGGTGCCGGACATCATCTGCATGGCCAAGGGCATGGGCAACGGTCAGCCGCTGGGCGCGGTGATCACGCGTCGGGAAATCGCCGAGGCACTGGAAGCTGAAGGTTATTTCTTCTCGTCGGCCGGCGGCAGTCCGGTGAGCTGCCAGATCGGCATGGCGGTGCTGGATGTGATGGAAGAAGAAAAGCTCTGGGAAAACGCCCGGGTGGTGGGCGGGCATTTCAAGGCGCGCCTGGAAGCCTTGATCGATAAACATCCGCTGGTGGGCGCGGTGCATGGTTCCGGGTTCTATCTGGGGGTGGAGCTGATCCGCAACCGCGAGACGCTGGAGCCGGCCACCGAGGAGACCACGCTGTTGTGCGATCGCCTGCGCGAGCTGGGGATCTTCATGCAGCCGACCGGGGATGACCTGAACATTCTCAAGATCAAACCGCCGATGGTCACCTCGCAGCGCAGTGTGGATTTCTTTGTCGACATGCTGGATCGGGTACTTGAGGAAGGCCTCTAAATCAGACCCCTGCAGGAGCTGCCGCAGCCTGCGGCAGTTCCTACAGAGATTCAGATTTATATCGATAATAGTTGTTTTATTTTAGATGCCTGGATGTTTGTTGGCTTTTAATGCCGATATTTATCGGTTATAAAGTCGCCATTGCTTCGCAACCCCCTCGACGGTTCCCTGGAGTCCTGATCCGATGACCACCTTGAAAAGTACCCCGCGTGACGATGGCTTCTACATGCCGGCCGAGTGGGCGCCGCAGACCCAGACCTGGATGATCTGGCCCGAGCGTCCGGACAACTGGCGCCTGGGTGGCAAGCCGGCGCAAGCCGCGCATGCGGCCGTGGCCAAAGCCATCGCGCGGTTCGAGCCGGTGACGGTTGCCGTGTCGGCCGGTCAGTACGAGAACGCTCGTGCACGCCTCGATGTACCGAATATTCGGGTGGTCGAGATGTCCAGCGATGACGCCTGGGTGCGCGACAGCGGCCCGACCTTCGTCATCAACAACAGCGGCGAAGTGCGCGGTGTGAACTGGGATTTCAATGCTTGGGGCGGGTTTGAAGGCGGTCTGTATTCGCCGTGGAACCGTGATTCGCAGGTCGGTGGCAAGATCCTCGAAATCGAGCGCAGCCCGCGTTATCGCACCGAAGGTTTTGTGCTGGAAGGCGGTTCGATTCACGTCGACGGTGAAGGCACGCTGATCACCACCGAAGAGTGCCTGCTCAACCACAACCGCAATCCGCATCTGGGTCGCGAAGAGATCGAAGCGGTGCTGCGTGACAATCTGTCGGTGGATAAGATCATCTGGTTGCCGGATGGCCTGTTCAACGACGAAACCGACGGCCATGTGGATAACTTCTGCTGCTACGTGCGTCCGGGCGAAGTATTGCTGGCGTGGACCGACGATCCGCAGGATCCGAATTACCCGCGCTGCCAGGCCGCAATGAACGTGCTGCAAAGCAGCACCGATGCCAAGGGCCGCCCATTCACGGTGCACAAGATGCCAATTCCAGGGCCGCTGTACGCGACTGAAGAAGAGTGCGCCGGTGTCGATCCGGTGGACGGTACCCAGGAGCGCAACCCTTCCGTGCGCCTGGCCGGTTCCTACGTGAACTTCCTGATCGTCAACGGTGGCATCATCGCGCCGAGCTTCGACGATCCGATGGACGCGCCTGCGCGGGAAATCCTGCAGAAGCTGTTCCCGCAGCACGAAGTGGTGATGGTGCCGGGCCGCGAATTGTTACTGGGCGGCGGCAATATCCACTGCCTTACCCAACAGCAGCCAGCCCCGCACAAAGAGTGAGTTGAGACGTAACAGCCTGAGTTGATTAATAAATCACCCGGGCTGCAAGTTTTTTGCGATGGGTGCGAATAAGCCCGCGGTCCTGCTGGACCGCGGGCTTCTTTGTATCCGCCTGTCGACAAATCGGAAACCTTGGCATAGCTCTTGTATCGGATACCGCGCACTAGGGAGGGGGGGAACTTCAACAGTTCTGTCATATACCTTGGATAACTTAGCCGCTCACGAACGGGGAGAGAGCGCTGAAATGAACGCCGAAGTGAACGTAATCAGCGAGCGGAATTTGCATCCCATGGCCGTAAACGGCGAATCGCTCCAGATTGTCGCGCACTTTTTGAAGTCCAATGGAACGCGTCAGATCAGGGAACCTGATCCGCGCCGGATGATGATTGAGCGCTATCCCGCTGACCTGTTCAGCGAGGCCGAACTGGAAGCGTTGTGGGCTGTGATGCAAGGATAAGAAAAACAACAAGGATTGGTAAAAGCGCTGCCGGGATGGCGGCGCTTTTTTATGCGCGCTAGAAAACCATGGCGAACATTGAACCTGTGGGAGGGGGCTTGAAGCGGTAGCCGAACAAGGCAACCCATTCGACCGATTCGCGAAACAGTCTGAGAGCCATTCCGGCGTTTTTCCCCAATGCCCGCAGGGATAATCTGCCGCCATCGATTTTCCCCGTTTGGTTGCCGGAGTTCTCTCATGATCCTTCACTACATTTACGATCCATTGTGCGGCTGGTGCTACGGCGCCAAACCGCTGGTGCAAGCGGCGCAGCAAGTGCTGCCGGTCGTTGCCCATGCGGGCGGAATGATGAGCGGTGCGAATCGCCAGCGTGTTTCGCCGCAACTGCGCGATTACGTCATGCCCCACGACCGTCGCATTGCCGAATACACCGGTCAGCCGTTTGGCGAAGCGTATTTCGAAGGTCTGTTGCGTGATCACTCGGCGGTGTTCGATTCAACGCCACCCATCGCTGCGGTCATGGCGGCAGAGTCCATCGACGGTCGCGGTTTGCAGATGCTCGGGTGTTTGCAGACCGCTCATTACGTGGAGGGGCGGCGGATTGCCGATGAGTCTGTACTGTTCGATGTCGCGGCGCAGATGGGTTACGTTCAGACAACTTTCGTGACGGTGTTTAAGTCCGTTGATCCCCAGACGCAGGTAAAAGCCAGTCGCGCGTTGCTGGCCCGACTCGGCGGCCAGGGCTTTCCGACATTGGCGCTGGAGCAGGACGGGCAATTCACCTTGATCGACATCAGCCCGTGGTTAGGTAAACCGAAGGCCTTTGCTGATTGGTTAGGGCAAGCGCTTGTGTCCGATGAGCCGGCTCAATCCCCCGCTCTATGCGATCTCGATGGCTGCGCGTAATCGCGCCGGATTCACTGGTTAAGCGCATTTCCGAGCAATGCGCTATCGCAAAATTTACGATTCTTAGACGATTTTTACCTATTTAAAGACGATTCTTGAAATTGACACATTATTGAGGGCGCGGCTACGATTCGGCCCAACGCCTGTGGCCAACCGCCATGACTCAAAAATAATAAAAGGGCCCGACACGGTTTTACCGTGGGCGGGTCTTTTTGTTTCGGGGTGAAAAAAGAGTGCAATAGCGCCGTTTCAGCCGTTCGACACAGCGCGTTTCAACCCGTAATAAGGAAAACAAAATGTTGAACAAGCGAATCAGCCTGATCGCACTGGGGATGTTGAGTGCCACACAGGCCATGGCTGACGGCCAGGCCGAGTCCAAGGGTTTTGTAGAAGACAGCAGCCTCAAAGTGCTGCTGCGCAATGCCTACATCAACCGTGATTACAAAGACGGCAACGCGGACAAATCCGAGTGGGGCCAAGCGGCTATCGGTACGTTCTCGTCCGGCTTCACCCAAGGCACCATCGGCGTGGGTGTCGATGCTTTCGGCCTGTACGCCCTGAACCTGGAACGCAGCGAAGATCGCAGCGGTGCTGGCGGTATCGACTTCTTCAAACGTGGCGACAGCGGCAAGCCTGCCAATGACCTGTCCAAGGGCGGCGCTGCGGTCAAATTCCGTCTGTCCAACACCGTGCTGACCTACGGTGACCAGATGCCGGCCTTGCCGGTGCTGAACTATGACAATTCGCGTCTGCTGCCGGAAAGCTACACCGGTACCTTGATCACTTCCAAAGAGATCAAAGGCCTGCAACTGGACGCCGGTCGTTTCACTGCCGAGTCGCGCAAAAGCGCTGAAGGCCGTGACAGCGGTGGTCTGAAGGCGATCAACGTGTTGGGCGGCAGCTATCAGTTCACCGAACAATTCAAGGCGGCGCTGTACGCTTCCGACGTCGAAGACGTGCTGAAGAAGCAATACGTGAACGCCAACTACGTGTTCCCGATCGACAAGGATCAGTCCCTGACCCTGGACTTCAACGGCTATCGCACCAAGCTGGACGATTCCTACGTCCGCGAAAGTGGCGCTACCGGTGATGACAACAAGATCTGGAGCCTGGCAGCAACGTTCGCCACCGGCCCGCACTCGTTCACCGTGGCGCATCAGCGCTCCACCGGCGACAGCAACCTGGGCTATGCCTACGGCGGCTATCAGAAAGAGCAAGGTCGTGTCGGTGACGGTGGCAACACCATTTACCTGGCCAACTCCTACTGGTCGGACTTCAACGCAGAAGACGAGCGCAGCTGGCAGTTGGGCTACGGCCTGGACTTCGGCGCATTCGGCGTACCGGGTCTGAGTTACAACTTCGCTTATGTGCGTGGCGACAACATCACCACCTCCACCAGCGAAGGCGGCACCGAGCGCGAGATTTTCAACCAGGTCAAATACGTCGTACAAAGTGGTCCGGCGAAAGACTTGAGCGTGAAATTGCGCAGCTCGATCCTGCGTGTGTCGCAGAAATCCAGCGAGTACAACGTCAGCGGCAACGAGCTGCGTGTATTCGTGGACTACCCGATCAACATCTTCTGATGAACGATCCGGTGTAAGAAACATGAGAAAACCCCGACTGGCTCGGGGTTTTTTTTCGAGGTCTTTTCTGCGAAAACCGGAAAAACCCGTGTTTTTGTCACGTAAAAGTGGTTTTCAAGCGCCTTCAAGTACCGTTTCAAACAGGGCTTTAAATGCCTGAAATTCTTTCTCATGGACGCAAATTCTCCACCTAATAGATTAGGCCGCTCAACGCAGCGGAGAATTTGGTAATGATCGTTTTGAACAGAGAAGTGGGCGAATCGCTACGGCGCGACAAATATGTCAACGTCCAGGGTGGTGACTTCAATCTCTACGGTCATTTTGCCGACTTCGTCAGACTGACCAAAAGTTGGGAAAACATGGAGCCTGACAGTTACTACGGTCAGGCCGAAGCCGGCATGCGTTACCGTCGTTACAGCGACTTTGAATACAACCCGAAAACACGTGAGCTCAAGCAGCTCGAGCATCGCGCCTACGTGCAGTCGAAGGAGAACAACGCCTATGTGGGCGGTGTTGTGCGGCATTTTCAGGACTTCTCCGATGAAGTGATCACTTCGCCGGTGATGCGCAGCCTGATCGACACCGATTTTGAAGTGTACAAAAGCGTGCTGCCGGAAGAACTGCACGATGAAATCTGGCAGTGCCAGATCCATCAGATCCGCATCGAGATCAAACCCGGCAAGCAACTGGAAATCACCCCGGAAGGGATTCACTGCGACGGTTATCCGTTCAGCGGCGTGCACTTCTGGGGACGCAACAATGTCGAGGGTGCCGAGAGTCGTCTTTACGATATCCACGAGCATCAATTGGCGTCGACCACCTACCAGGAAATTCTCGACACCACTTACTTCCTTGACCGCGACATGCGCCACTACGTGACCCCCGCGCGCAACCCTCATACGCATGCCATGGCGTACCGGCAGATTCTGGCGATTTCCTTCTCGCGGCCCGGGACCGCTTTCGACATTGTTCGCTAATCAGATCACCCCAATCGACGGCGTCGAGTGCTCGACGCCGGTGGTGCTGCGACGTGCCACCGCCAAGGACGCGCAGCGCATGGAGCGCTTCTTCCGCCAGTTCGACGAAGTGTCGTTCTGCGAATGGCAGGACGCCAAATGCCTGCGTGGCGTGTTGATCCAGAAGACCACCACGGCCTATTTGGCCTTCGATGTCGCTGGCGAGATCGTCGGTGCGGTGCTCGGCGGCATGCTTGGTAGTCGCGGCACCATCAACCACTTGGCGGTCAGCCCACGCTATCGCAGCCAGGGCGTCGGCCAGCGGCTGGTGGAAGCGGCGTCGTCCGACATGAAACGGGTCGGTGTATTACGGATGTTTCTGTTCGTCGACGATGCTAACCTCGCGGGCAAGCGATTCTGGACTGCCCAGGGTTTTTGCGAACCCCACGGCGAGCGGACATTTGAGAGGGATCTATGAATGAAACGTCCGGCAGTGCGCCGCTGATGGCTGCCCATCAGCCATCGCGCACGTTTGCCGAAGCCAGCCCGGTGGTGGCCGGTTACTTCACGGTGTCGTTCGTGTTCGGGCTGATGGCGGTCAATGCCGGGCTGCCGATGTGGCTGCCGGTGGCGATGTGTTTATTCGTCTACGCCGGCGCTTCGCAATTCGCCGCGCTGGCGCTGATCTCCAGCGGTGCTTCGCTGACCACCATCGTATTGACCACCTTCCTGATCAATGCGCGGCACATGCTGATGTCGGTGTACATGGCCAAGGCCCTGCGCGCATTGGGCCTGAGCCGCATGGAACGCTGGGCCTACGCCGGTGGACTGACCGACGAATCCTTCGCGTTTCACAGCGTCAAACTGGGCACCGGCGCGCCGGTCAACATCCGTTACCTGATCGGCTTCAACCTGTTCTGCCACACCTCATGGGTGCTGGGCGGATTGTTGGGCGCCGTCTGCGCGCAATATGCGTCGCACCTGATCAAATATCAGCTCGATTACGCACTGACCGCGATGATGCTCTACGTGCTCGTGTCGCTGTGCAACACCCGCAACAAACTCATCGCCGCCGCGGCTGCCGTCGTTTGCATGGGCGCGCTGAGCCTGGTCGGCACTTCGCCATTCAACGTATTCATCGCCACGTTTGTGGGCTGCGGAGTGGGTGTATGCCTGACCAAACGTTCCTGATCCTGGTGGTCGCGCTGATGATGGCCGTGACCTTCCTGCCACGCGCGCTGCCGCTGCAAGTCAACACCGAGCACTGGCCGCCATTCGTTGCGCGGGCGCTGGAATACCTGCCGGTGGCGATCGTCGCTGCGATCAGCCTGACACCCTTGTTGATCAAGGATCAGCACCTACAGCTCGATCGCCCGGAATTTTATGCAGCCATTCCGACGTTGTTATGTGCGTATTTCAGCAAAAACCTCTTTCTCAGTGTGGCGGTTGGGACGGCTGCGTACATTGCGCTCGGCTCGTTCATGTAGCGGCAGATCGACCACGTCGTTCAGGGCCTGGCCCGACAGGTTCGGGTTATTCACCGCCAGACGCACTTCGAGAAAATCCTCGAAACCGGGGAATATCGTCAGGCCGTTCTTTTGCGCGGCCTCACGCGACACCATGCCGACTGCGTCCATTTGCGTGATCAACGACAGCGTCAGGGTCTCGCTGCAGGAATAAACCATGCGCTGACCGTTCTCGTGATTGCCCAGTCCGGCGTCGAGAAAACGCAGGAAGCTGTGGGAATACGGACAATCTTCCGCAGGACGCACCTGAAACTTGTTGCCCAGCAACGTCAGTGGATCGTTTTCCTGCCCGCAATGGGCACCGACCACCTGCACCTGCACATCCGGCAAAACAATGCTCGGCAAACCCGGCCGCTGCGGGCCGATCAGCACCGCGAGGTCAAAGTCCTCATTCTTCAGCTTGCTGAGGTTTTCCATCGACTCGGCGTAGCTGAATTCCATCTGGTAATCGGGAAACACCTCAATCAGGCGTCCGATCATTCGCCGGTTGAAGTCAGACGACAACGTGTTGTTCAACGCAACCTTCAATGTGCGCTGGCCGGGTACCTTGAGCGCCTCGACCTTTTCTTCCATCTGTCGCGTGGCAATCAGCACTTTGTCCATGTAGGGCGTCAGCTCCGTGCCTTGCGGCGTCAGCGTCAGCCCTTTGTTGGAACGTCGAAACAAGCGGAAACCGAACTGCTCTTCGACCTTGTTCAACTGCGCGGCCAGGGCCTGCACAGTCAGGCACGAATGCTCGGCTGCGGCCGACAACGAGCCGGTCTGCACGATGCGCATGAGGTTGCGTAAGGTTCTGCTATCCATGGGTAATGCCCTCTGAAGTGGGCTGGGTATTGTTGTTTACGAGACTGCCGGTCCGGCGTCATATGCCGGCTATATTCCAGCACCTGAGCATAGTTGTCGCGGGTTTAGTAGCGAATTGATGTCCCTGCCGATGGCTGGAAGCTGACACAGGATCGGGATTTTTGATGACGTGGGGGTGATTGGGGTCAAGAAAAGTGCGTGGTTTTGGTGCGTGGGACGATTTTTTTCGAAGAGAAACAGCTTACATCTTCCGGGGTTTTTCCCTGCGTCATGCGCAGATAGGTCTCAGGAAAAGTAACGATTCAGCTGATAGCACCTACCTTGTCAAAGGAGTTGAAATGGTCGTCTGGCATGCGAGCCATGGCGGTAGATAACCACCTATCAACTTCGCGTTGACCGACGAAGATCCCTCCGACAACAATGCAGAGGTAGCGCTTATGTAGCTACAAAATCACGATGAGGTAATGGAAATGGCTGCACTACTGAAAACTACCGATGTGCGCTGCCGCATTGATGAGGATTTGAAAGCGCGTGCCACTGAAGTCTTGAACGCTTGCGGGCTGAGCATTAGCGACGCCATGCGACTTTTTCTGCGGCAGGTTGTTGCCACTCAGGGGCTTCCCTTCGAGGTGCGAGTTCCATCAGAGAAAACGGCCCGCGCAATGATGGAAGCACGAGAAATCCGTCAGCGTTTCGACTCGATAGACGACATGCTGAGGACTGCTGATGGCGAAACCGGAGAAAACACAAAAACGCGCTGATCAGCCTAAACAGTGTGCGCAGACTTCTGAATTCAAGAAGTCTTGGGATCGTTATAACCGCGCCGGAAGGCGAGACATGAATGACGTCCGGAAGGTGATGGCGATGTTGTTTTTGGGGCAGCAGTTACCGGCAGAGTATCTGGATCATGCGCTGACTGGAGATTGGTCTGGATTCCGCGAGTGTCATATCGGTGGCGATTTTCTGATGGTTTACGAGAACACACGCCCAGACCTGATCACGTTTGTGGATTTAGGGAGCCATTCAGAATTGTTTAAATAGCACAGAAATACATCAGCCGGGCTTAACTCCGGCGTCTATGCGTTGATAGTTACGATTGTTCGTTTGTGTATCAAAACTCATAAAAATTACAGTTATGTACTAGTCTTCAGCTAAGACAAAAAATCAGGAGGCGTCTATGCCTACCTCATCCCCAGCCCTCACCCCACGCGAACAACTCGACGTCCCCGAAGCCGGGCGCGTCGCGCTGAAGTTTTTCTTCAATCTCATGGAGCGCTGGGGTTGCAACGCCGAGCAGCAGCGCACGCTGCTGGGCGGCGTCGGCAACACCACGTTCTACAAGTACAAACACCTGCCGCCGAACATTCGCCTGCCGCACGACACGCTGGAGCGCATCTCGTATCTGATGGGCATTCACAAGGCGCTGAGCATCATCTTCAGCAACAGCCGCGAGCGCGCCTACACGTGGGTCAGCAGCCCCAACACGGCTGCGCCATTCAATGGCCGGACCGCGCTGGATTACATGCTGGCGGGGAGGGTGGTCGACATTGCCGACGTACGCCGCTACCTCGACGGGGTGCGCGGTTGAAGGCCCCGCCGCTGGCTGAGCCGCAATGGCCCAAGGCCTACCGGATCGTCAACAGCAGCTTCCCGCCGATTGCGTTGTTCGAAGACGTGCTCGACCCCGAAGACCTGGAAATCGCCTACGCGCTGGAAGCACTGACCAACGATCGCCTGATCGAACAGGCCGGCGTCCTCGCCCGCGTGCGCCCCGAAGATCGGCTCTCCGGCCCCGGTTCAACCCCGGTGATGGCGGCGTTTACCCACATCGGCAAAAGCAGCCGCTTCACCGATGGCACCTTCGGCGTCTACTACGCCGCCAGCAGCCAGGCCGCGGCCATCGCCGAAACCTGCTATCACCAGGAACGTTTCCTCGCGGCCACCCACGAAGCGGATCTTGAGTTGACCATGCGGACTTACGTCAATCGGGTGGTTAAGCCGCTGCACGATGTCCGTGATGGTTTTGCACATTTGCATCAACCCGATCCGGAAGCCTATGGCCCGTCACAGGCGTTTGCCCGAGAACTGCGCGAGTCTGAATCGTGGGGACTGCTCTACAACAGCGTTCGTCTGCCCGGCCATGAATGCGTCGCCGCGTTTCGGCCGCCGGCGGTGTCGATTCCGAAACAGGGCAAGCATTTGCGTTATGTGTGGAGT
The DNA here is from genome assembly GCF_019775695.1 of Pseudomonas sp. AO-1. Taxonomy (NCBI): domain Bacteria; kingdom Pseudomonadati; phylum Pseudomonadota; class Gammaproteobacteria; order Pseudomonadales; family Pseudomonadaceae; genus Pseudomonas; species Pseudomonas sp. AO-1. The sequence goes on along the minus strand of NZ_CP079947.1, from coordinate 6,365,603 downwards.
GCGAGTCAGCGCAGGATTTCGTATGTGTTTGAGATCAGTCAGGTTTGAAGCGCAACCTTATTCGACAGCCTGCTCGTAGCCGACCTTGAGCAACCGAAGGAAAAAACTCATTAATGCTCAAAGAATTGGAACAATTCCGGAAGGACTTGCTGGAATCTGTACGTCAGATGAAGGCCGGTAAAGCTTTACGTGTAACCGAGGTGCTGCGCCCCGCACTGGTGGAAGCACGTCCCTCGGTGACGAATCGTCCGGATTAATGACGATTTGGGACTTCACAGCCTTGAGGCAGTGTGGACGTAATGTGGACGTTTCAGAAACAACAAAGCCCCTGCATTTCTGCAGGGGCTTCGTTTTGTATGGTGCCGGCACCAGGAGTCGAACCCGGGACCTACTGATTACAAGGAAGGTGCTTCAAGTATAGGAATCAAGCACTTACGCGATTCCTTGTTACGTCCAGATACGCGAAGGCCCGCGTGGATAGCGGGCCCTGTGTCGCTTGTTACGTCCGGTTTGCTCACTCTGCGGAAGGGGAAACGGTCGGCACGCTGTGGTCGTAGACGTCCATCATCTTCGGGTCGCGGTGGCCGCTCGCCTCCTGTTTATCTGCTCGCGTACCTGCCGTGTCGGTGATGCCGCGTCGTTTCAAATCGTGAAGCGCAAACCGTTGCTCGGGCGTGATGATCTCGTCTGCCAATGCCAACGTGATAAACCGTTGCCACGCCGTGTCCAGGCTCGACTTGCGTAGCGGCCCGCCGTGACTGGCCACGATGATGGGCCGTCGTGACGGTGCGATCGGTATTGCCGTTTTGCGTTTGGCCCAGACCTTTGCTCGATAGGCTTTGGCGTGATCCCAGGCTTTGCGCAGTCGAGGTGTCCAGCGAACGATGTTGTCGCGGCTGCCTTTGCGGCGGTTGGTGAGAATGCCACTCTCCAGCTCGTTCGCGTCGGTCAGAGTGACCACTTCGATTCCGCGTAGTCTGCACAGATACGCAAGCTCCATCACGTAGCCGAGGTACTCCGGACAGCCGCCTTTTTCGCCCCTGATCAGCAAGCCTCGGGCAATTGCTCGATCGATGAGCGTATCCATTACTTGATGATTTGGCAGGCGACGTTGTTTTCGTTCAACAGGCGCTTCGATGCCCAGCGCGGGATTCACATCCAGAAAACCCCGGTTGCGACCCCACTGCAGTACGCGCCGCAAGTAGCGGAGAGCGTGTGCAGCCTTCGACGGGGTCCCCTCGTCTGCGAGCCGATCGACGATGCGCTGCACCAGGGCAGAAGTGAACTTGCGTACCGCCAGGTCTCCCAGCGGCTTTCCCAACTTTGTGGGCAGGGTCAGCAAAACATCACGCGAGTAGCAGTAGTCATCGTGGGTTTTCGGACTGAGCTTCTTATAACGATCACTCTCGTGAAACTGGCTGCAAACGTAGCGAAGCGTGCCACGGTCGACGTTGGATGCCTCGTCCATGATCTGGTGCAGCTCGGCCAGCGAAACGTCCGCCGGCGCGATGTTGCGCCGGCGTTGTTTTCCCGTTTCGTCATAGTGCAACGTGTACCAGACCTGACCTTTGCGGTGATCAAAGTAAACGGCCGCTGGGAGAGCGGCCTGGTCGATATGGGCGGGAATATGCGGATTGTGCTTCCGCTTCCGTGCTTTCCTCATAGGATATCGGCGTCGTATCGATCTGGTGCGGCTGGCTTGATGCCGGCCGCTTGGTTGATAAGGTCCAACGTAGTCCACGGCCCGGTGCGGCCACGGAACAGGCGAACGCCTTGGTCAATCAACGATCGCTCGACATCGGACCGGCGTTGATAGCCGGTGATGCGCTGCAGGTCAGTGAATACCAAGACGTTGTCCGATCGGGAGTTCATTGCTAGCCCTCTGTAAGCTGGAGCGCCCCACGCAGTCTAGCGCTGCGGCCAAGGCATGGTTGTTAGAAGTTGGAGCACATATTTCTAGGGGCTGTTATTGCGACTCCTGGGAGGTTTCTCCCAGATCATCCAGCGCCGACTTGTAGCTGCTATAACCCATGCTTTGAGCGACGATTTCTAAAGCCTCCGCATGACGGATGCCGCGCTCTTTCTTTATTTTTGTGGCTTTACGCTTGAGGCCTTTGATCGTCTGGGGGACCCGGACTTCCTGCACCATTTCATTCCCAGGTTCAGCGTACATAACGTTTCTCCCGGTTTGCTCGAGCAGCCGCTTTTTCTGCCATCAAGGCCGCCCATTCTTCCGTTTTGCGTTGTTGCCTCAACTTGCTGCAGCTCTGGTGTCGACGTGTTGATCGAGCGAAGCCGCAGATATCGCAAATGCTGGGGAGGTCCAGGCGCTTACTCGCCATTGCAGGGCGGATCCGACTCTGTTGGACGATGGGTTGATGAGTCATTTGGCAGCTCCCTGCAATGCGCATGGGTGGCTGTTTCCCTCTACAGCCAGCATCAATCTCCACTTGGGGTAAACGCCTTTCACTTCATTTTTGAAACGCACAATTACGCAGTTACCAAAAACACGCAGAACGATCCCAGGCTTGTGGTGGCGCTTGGGCCGTCGAGCGCGTTTCCCTGTGATCACCTGATTTACCTTGTCGCCGGGTTTGAATTGCGCTGTGTTAGCCTTTTGCAGGACAGCTCTCAGGTTTCGTGCTCGCATGGTGCTTCTCCTTTGGGTAGTCGGTGCCGAGGGGTTGCAGCCCCTCGGCGCCATTTCTTTCTTAGCTGGCGAGCCAGATCAGTACGTCAGGTATCTGAAAGGCGGTAATGGTGATCAGTGCTGCGGTTGCCGTGATGCTGAGCAGGCTGTTTATGATTGCCCTTCCGGCCGGTTGGGCTGTGTTGTTCGTGCGCTGCATGGTTTTCTCCTTTCAGTAGTTGCCGGTTGCAGCCGGCGTTATTGGTAGCTGTCTGGCGATCGCACCAGGTGCAGCACCAGGTCTTCGAATTCGTTCGTGTCTTCGCTACATGACTGCCAGTCCAAAACCGCTTGGATTTGCAGCCGGGAGCAATTCAGCACCAAGATCTCGCGCTGACCATCTGTAGCCCGTACCTCCAAAATGTCGACCAATCCGTTCGCACTGTAGGCTTCCGCCTGCACCGTATTCCCAAGCTCGTTGAGCAGTTTGGTGATGCGATCCTGCAGGCTTTGCGTATCACTACGATCGGTGCCGGCGACGACTTGAATCTGCATGGTTCTCTCCTTTCCTAGCTGTCGACGCGGGTTGCAGCCCTACGCCTGAAACATCCAGCACTTGACCGTGGGTGACTTGGTGATCGTGTTGTTATTGCGCGTGGCCTGGTAAGCGCGCACCGCGCTATCGACGGCTTTGTTCGATTCCAGAAATTTGCGGCAGCGGGATTCCTTCAGGCGATCGCGCAATTCGCTAACGTCGGCCAGCTTCTGGCGGTGTTCTGCGGCGCGCTCGACAAACTCGTTGAGGTTGATAGCGATGACGTTGTCTTTCTTGCTGTGATTGACCACCGGCCCTTCGGCATCAAGGCCCTGCAGGTATTCGTAGACTTCCCAGAATTCCGCGACAACCGGATGGTCTGCGCTGATCGAGCTTTGGCGCTCGATGGCCATCGAGACAATGCAGCGCTGGGTTGCGCTGACCTGGGCATCGCTCAGCGGTACCAGCGAGCGAATGCAGTCCACCAGGCCGAGCAGCTGTGCGTGGTTTTTCACGATTCGCTCAACGCGGATGTAGCCTCGCAACTGATTGCCGCAGTGCTGGCATGCCGCTTTTTCGTTATTCGCTGGGTATTCGTTGTCGCAGGTGACGCAGTGGGTGTGTAGCCGGCGCAGGCGCGCTTCGTGGGCCGGGATCTTATCGGCAAGGGTGGACATGACGTCGCTCTCGCGCTTCACCGCCTGCAGCAGGAAGTAGCTCAACTTAGAGCCATCTAAGGCTGTCAGTCGATCAGCTGCCGCGCGGCTCTCTGGTGTCACGTTCGGCCGCACAAAATGCAGTTTCACGATCCTCGTCATGATGGCTTCTGACGCAATCACGGGCGCGTTCTGGCTGATGGCGATCGTGCCTCTGAACGGTGGCTCGTAGGTTTCGTTGCCGGCGGTTTTAACGCCTTTGGTCGCCAGTGTGCCGCCGCCGAAGTAGTCCTTCAGCTCGTCCCATTCAAAGTTTTTAGCGTGTGATTTGTCGTCGCCGCTCCGATCCGACTCAAGTAAAACCACAGGCATGCCGGATACCTGGCCCATCAACCGGCTGCGGCCGGCTTTGGTGGATTTGGACGGGTCGAATCCTTCGTAGCCGGCGCGGCCGAGCAACTTCCAAAGCAAGTTGAGCAGGGTAGTTTTACCGGCCCCGGCCTCGCCGGTCGCTTCAAGAAAGGGAAAGGAATGATAGCGAGCCCGGATCTGCTCGGCGAACAGCGAACCGAACCAGAATGTCAGCGCAACAACGCCCTGCGCGCCGAAGCACGTCCACAGCAGTTTTGTCCACTCGTCGCTGTATTCCTTTGGGTCACGCTGGATCCGCACCGGCACGGCACGTTGCAGCGTTTTCAGGCGTAGCTTGCCGAACTCAAAAAACTCTTCATCGTTGACGTCGACCACCTGACCATCTTTTACGGCCAGGTCGCCGTACACGTAGCAGGCGTACTCCTTGCTGTACCCGACAAAGTCGATCGTCTGGACCGTTTTGATCGCAAACAGTTGGTCCTTCATGATTTTGTCGAGCTGCTGGCCGCTGCCGGTGAACACGGCGCCGGCGGCCATGCCGAGCAGCCGTTTCTTGAATTCGCTCGCGGCCGCGACCTGGCCACCGGTGAAGGTGTTCTTCACTGAGCCGCCGTCGTGTGGGAAGTCGACGCGGAAGAAGTACCAGGACTCGTCCGTGATCTCATTGCGTTGGAAGTACAGCGCTTGGGGATAGCAGTTGGCGATCTCAACCACACAGCCGGACATGCGCAACGCTTTTTCTCGCATCGCCTTGTTGTTCAGCTGCTGCTCTTCGTGGTTCTCGCTCGTTTCCAGCGCCTGCATGGCATTGTTGAACTTGCTGATGTCCAGCTTCCACCAGTACAGGCGAGACTCAAACCCGAAGTGGAATTCTTCGCGCTCGCGCCAGTTGTACATCAGCAGCGCTTTCTCTGAGGCGCTTTCAGCAATCAGCAGGGCGCCATGGTGGCGAGCCTCGTTCAGATCCGCTTCTGTGCGCTTGCGTCGTTCGGCTTCGTCACCAATAAAGGCCCATCGCTGATGAAGGTCGTTCCAATCGACTTTCCGCGCGTCGCGCTGCGGTATTTGCGCAGCGGTGCATTCAAAGCCCATGGCTCTAGCCATAACGACCCATTTACGCGTGTAGCGATGCGCGCCAGGCTCGTTGTCCAGAGCCCAGACCAATCTTGGCAAGTTGCCGGCACGGTCAGCAGCAAGTGCTTTCAACGAGGCCTCGGGGAAGGCATTTGATGACATCGCCGCTACCGCGTCGATCTCGTTGTGCTGCAGAGCGATCGCGTCGAAAATCCCCTCAACGATCCACAGTTCAGAGGTCTGTGTGAGGTCGACGTAGGGGGAGCACCACCAATAGCCTTTGTATGATTCGCCCGGCTTGAAGCGTGCCTTCTTTTTACCGAAGCGCTGAGGCTGGTCGATCAGGCGTTCCCAATATCCGCCGTGCTCGAGCGCAAACCGCACCGTGGCCGAGCCGATATTCAAAGCGCGATCGAAGTAGTCCTCCTGTGTGAACAGACCCGCCACCAGATCAATCTTGAATCCGCGAGCGAACTCCATGTAGGCGCGGGCGCTTGCGGTCGGTTGGTCATCTGTTGCCGGCGCACGTTTGCTCCAGTTATCGAACAGATCGGCATACAACTCTTTGACATGCCATTGCTGGCCACACTTGCTCTCGCGGCCGCACTTGATGAAGAAAGGGTTCGCAAAGCTGGAGTACAGCTCTTTCTTGTTGCAGGCCGGGCAGGTGCCACCTCGCATGAAATCGGTGCCGACCCGGTGTTTCAAGCCGTAATCGAACTCAAGTCGGGTCAATACGTCGGCCCGGATTTTATCTTCCATCTTCATGCCTGCTTTCTGATGGCGACCCGGAGGGCGCCGAGAGTTGTCTTTTGAGCCGCCAGTGCGGGGTAGGCCGAGAGAATGGCGCTGGTGCGCAGACCATCAGGAACGCAGCGAAACCGATCCGAGTACCAGTGCTCCTGAATGCCCAGTCGCAGCCGCTCGCGGAGCTCCTTCAACAAGGCTTCGGCGAGGCTTTCGCTCAGGCTCATTTGTATGGAAAGTGCTGTGCTCATGGCTTTTTCCCTTATTCCGGGCGCAATTCACCCAAACCCACACGCAGACGGTGGAGCGATTCGGTCAGTTGTTGATGGGGCTAGGTCGGGGCTCTGAGGCCTCGACCAGGTACTGGAAGATCAGCGCGACGGGGATGGCGTAGGATTTGCCGCTGGCCGGATCGGCGAAGACAGCAACCGATTCACTGCTGTTTTTCAGATCGAGGCGTCGCTGGCCAGCGCCGGCGCGCAGTTGTCCGTATGCCAAGCCCGTCAGATTCTCGGCAAGGAAGGTGGGTACTTCGAGAGTTGTCTGCAGATGGGCGACCGTTCGGGTAAAGAGCTGCTGATCGTTGCCAAGGTGCTCTGCCTGATGGCGCTGCATGTAGCAAAGCGCGGCGTCTTGCATGGAGGCGCGATACTCCCGCTCGTGATTTTGCTCGCTGATCAGTGTGTTCATCAGGCCGTCTCCAGTCCAAGTAGGTCCATTTGCTGCTCGTCTTCCTTTTTCATTGCCTGCCGGCGGATAGCGACGTGAGCCACTGGCAAACAAACAGCCGGGTTCGGCATGCCTGATGGACTCATTTCGTGAGTCATTTCAAACTGAGCCCGAACCGACCAACCGCAGGCCTCGTTGATGCATTGCAGGTAGGCAATACGCAAAAAGATATGCGTCCCCTCACTGGTCCGAATGCGCATTCGCTCCCGGCAGTGCGGACATACCAGCTTATAAGTGCTCACTTTTTTCTCCCCGCCGCTAATCGCGGCCTGCGGCTGATGCCGAAAAATGGCGACGCTTCCAGCGTCTATTTCGAGTCCTAGCTGCTCGGGTTTTCCCGATGCAGAACGATCACCGCTGTGATCTCTTCGTGTCTGGCTGCTACGTGCGCACGGTGCGCTGCAAGAATGGCTTGCACTTCTTCGTCGTCGATGACGCCGTCTTGGAGTGCTTTGGAAATGATCGCGTCGACCATGCCGCGCTTCACCGAGGTGTTTATCGAGCGGGCGTAGAGGTCGAGGTTGTCCAACTGCTCGGCTTCAGCAACCGGAACGAAAACGCCGCCGTACAAGTTGCAGACAAAGTCGGGTAGGTGAGTGGTCCCGGTCTGCGACTCCAGTAAGCAGATCTGCTCGTCAGTAAGCGGCCGGCTGCCTGCGTTCTCATAGGCATGGTTGTCGAACTTCTTCACCGACATACCCAACCGTGGAGCCGCGCAATCACGTCCGCCTGGATACGCACAAATCACTGCGCTTACGACCTGCCGACGGGTTTCTAGAACCGTGCGTTTCATCTTCTGGTTTCTCGCCTGGCCTAATGCCATTAATTTGAAATCACACCGTCTTTGATTTTTAGAAGCACAGCTGCTCGTCGGGCTTCGCCTCGAACGCCCTTCTTGCGACCGTTTAATAAATCGCTGACCAAATTTTTGTTCAGGCCGTGTTCGCGGCAGAAATGCGCGATGGTTATCCCGTTGCGGTCAAGTTCTGCGCGGGCTTGCTCGGCTGTAAGGAGGACGGGCATAGTGTTCATGTGTGTTCAATCGTGTTGTGTGTGCCATCATTATGCCCAAGAAATTGGCTGTGTAAAGCGATGCATGCCAAAAATTTGTGTAACCGGAGAATCCTTGGAAAAAACTTTGGGCGAGCGACTCCGGGAAGAGCGCGACCGGCTTGGAATCAATCAAAACGATTTCGCAGATATAGGCGGTGTGAAACGGAACTCCCAAGGCAATTACGAGAACGATCGACAGAGACCGGACACGGCTTACCTGTTGGCAATTTCGAAGATTGGCGTGGACGTGATGTATGTTCTTTTCGGCCGGAGGGACACGGTGGCTGGAACACAAACCACTGTCGAAAATGAGGTTTTGAACTGCTTTCGTTCGCTGAGTCCAGGCGATCAGATCGTGGTTCACCGCGTCGCTACAGGCTTGGCCGAAGCTGCTGCGAAAAAGTCGCAGGACAACCTCCCACTGGAATGACCTCTCGTAGGACGAGGCAGCACAGCCAAATGAAAGAGTGCTCGCTTGGGGCTTCGGAAAGTCGCGATTTAGACGATCCTCTGCGGCTTTTAGGAGTAGTGAGCATGTTGGATCGAGGCGTTTTTGAGCAACTTGAGCAGGACGTTCGGGCCGTGGAGTCTGCCGCTTCTCAGCTGACGCAGTTGGAATGCATTCTGTTGAGCTTGTACCGGAAAATGTCGCAGGCCGATCAAAGCCATATCCTTCGTATCGCGGAGATGATGGCCCAGACGGATTGACCTCCGACCCTTTCACCTCACCCCGGCTCATCATGTCGGGGTGCCTGGAGCATCTGCCCCATTCTTGGCCTGCAGCCGCTTGTATTCCCTATCCACCGCCCGTTGTGCTGAAGCCTTGCTCTCATAAAGGTGGGTCAACCGCTTAGGATTGCTCTGATCACCCTCGCTCAACTTCTGCTGCTTACCGCTTTTCGCGTCTCGATACCACGCCAAAACTCCTGTGTAATCGCCGCTATCGTCCGCCAGTTCGGCTACCTCGTCACCGTCTGGCAGCATCGATTCGAGTTCAAGACTCGTGGTGAACGAATCCGAAGTGAAGCTGTGTTTCACGTTGCCGCCCAACCAGATGACGTCCGCTATTTCCTGCTTGATGCCGATCAGCGAATAGGTGAGCTCCGGTGTGAGGTCTGGACGGCCGCGCGCCAGCGAGTAACTGAGCGTCGCGCTTCCACGCTGCAGCTTGTTCCACTCGGCCCGGGCAGCCACCAGAGCGCTTTGCTGATCCGTGTAGGCGTGACGCAAATCCTTGATGTTGTCGCCGCCTCCAGAGATTGCCTCCTTTTTCTCAGCACTGTTGACGTCGTAATAGAACGCCCGAACACCCGTGTAGCTGTCACGGTTCGCCTGCAGGAATCGATGCTGATCGCCATCCCGGCGGGTCAGGGTGATGTGTGGCAGTGCCAGGCCGCTGGCACTCGTGCCATTGCCGATCGGCATGAACAGCAGTTTGCCCGCTTTAACCGTCGCGATCGCATCGTGCTCTTGTCCCAAGCGTGAAAGCAGGTTCGCGTCAGACTCATTGGCCTGATCAAGGTGAACCACCTGGATGGCACTGAGCGCGGCGCTGACTAAAGGACCGAGACCATAGGCACCGGCAATGGCTTGCACCACGGTTTCGATCGTCTCGTCATGCCAGCTTCGCTCCCGTTTGGCTTTCAACCCTGCAGTCAGATCCACGCTGCGAGCCCGGATGTTCAACTGATCTGGCGCCCCGCTGTGCTCGGTTTCATCGACTGTGTATATGCCTTTGTCGACCAGCCCGGTGTCGCTCCAGCCAAGCCACAGCCGCAGGGTCGCGCCTTTCGGTGGGATTGCCAGGCGACCGTCATGATCCGACAGGGTGACGTCGAGCTGGTCCGCTGTGAGTCCGCGGTTGTCGGTGAGCTCGATGCTCATCAGGCGCTTCTCGATCGCCGCTGTGATGTCGCGTCCGTCGACCTCCAGCCGACAGATTGGACGAGGGTAGGCTCTCGCCTCGCGGATGGATGCCTGCGCGTCGTTCAGATAGCCGTCGACCCGGCTGAGTGCTCGGTCGATCACAGGATTTTCCTCAGGATATTGCCGACTGTGCTCACACCGGCGCCGAGCAGATCAACCCGACCGTCATCGATCCGTTTGAGCGCGATGGTGAATTCGATGCGGCGTGCTGCGCCATCCGAAAAGAACAAAGTTTTGTTCTCGGTAATGTTGTCGATCACCCATATGCCCAGGATCCTGCCGGTGCCTTCGATCAACGGCCATGCCTTGCCGGTATCGGCCATAGCGCGGAGTGTGTCCAGGCTCAGCGGGGTGCCTGCGAGTGCCGGCAAGAGGATGCCTGGCATGCTGATTGAGTCTTCACCACGGCCAAGAAACTGGCGGGATGGGTTGGTGCCTATACGCGACGTCGAGCCGTGACGCCATTCTGTCTGTCGCTGCAGTTCCTGGTACGCCAAGCTTTCCAGACTGAAGATGAACATGCCGAGAGCCATCATCATTGCCGTCTACTCCTGGTCAAAGAGGGCACTGCGCCCCTTGGCTTGTTTTGCGTGTTGGCGTTTGTCCAGTTCAGCAGACACCGCACGCGCGATCGCCGCCGCGTCCATCCCCGGGGCTGGGTGAATATTGATGACGATTTGTTGTGGGGCCATCTGCACCGCTGCAGGAGCTGCAGCGGTAGCGATAGGTGGGCGGTTGTCGATAGCAATCGCTTGCTGAGCGCTGCCGATACCGAAAGCCATTGCGCCTGCTTGAGCCAGTTTTTTGCCCATTCCGACAATTGATTCGAGCATGCCGCCACTTTCAGGCTTCGCTCCCGCCACGGATGCGGCGGGCTCGAGTGCTGCGGCCGCTGCACCGGGCACGGCTGCGGCGGGTGTCAGCGCCGAAGCAGTCACTCCAGGCACAGCAGAGGCTGGGTTTAGCAACGCTCCAGCATTGGTAATGGCACCAATGGTCACTGTTCCCGCCTGGGTCATAAGCTCGCCCACGGCTTTGACGGCTTCCATCGGGCCGCTTTGGCCGTCATTTACACCCTGTGCCAATCCGGCCATCGTGAAGCCGCCTAGCTCGGCAAAGACACGGGAGGGGCTGTGGATACCGAGCTTTTCCTTGAACCAGTCCACAGTGCTGCTGCCAGCTTCCGAGATCGCGGTCTTAACCGAGCCCATCGCCCCGGTGATGCCATTGACGAGCCCTGAAATGATCATTCCGCCGAACTCGGTGAACCTGCTCGGAAGCTCAATGCCCATGTAATTCATCACAGCCGAGAACGCTTGGTAGAACAGCCCAATGGGGCTGAAGTTGACGATCGTGCGCAGGATGTCGCTTATGCCGCCACTGAAGCCGAGTTTTATCTCTGCCCAGGCGCTGACGAAGTAAGCCTTCACCTTGTCCCAATTTGCGTAGATCAGGTAAGCCGCCGCTGCGATCGCCGTAATAGCCAAGCCGATTGGATTGGTCAGGAACAATCTTCCCAACCACATAAACGCCTGACCGACGAAGGGCAAAACCTTGGAGCCCAGGTTGAACAGCAGGCCGATTACAGATGGCAGACGGATGCCTATCAGGGAAAGTCCGTACCGAACGGCGAGGAAGGGGCCAAGGGTGGTGGCCAGCGCCAAAGCGACAGTACTGAAGCCGATCGACAGTGCCGCAATGCCGGCGGCAACTTTCAGAATGCCCAACACTAAACCCGGGTTCGCGGTCGCCCAAGCATTGACTCGCTCCAAGACACCGTTTAATCCGGTGACGAGCTGTATCAGGGCGGGTCGCAGAGTGGCGCCAAGTGCGCTGCTCAGGTTGAACATGCGGTTCTGGGACATCTCCCATCGAGCTGACAACTGGTCCGCACGGATGTCTCCTTCGCGCTGCATCGAGCCTTCGCGCTTCGGAGCGTTATCGGCGCCGTTTACCAGGTCAAGCTGCCGACGATACTCCTCGATGTTAGACGCGAGCTTTGCCGCGTCATCGCCATATTCTTTGCCAAAGAGCTGGGTCATCACACCGAGCTGTTGGTTCTTCGGCAGTTTGTTCACAGCCTCGAGCACTTTCTGAATGGTGCCCGTGGCGTCCTTGCTCATGCCGTCCTGAACCGCTTTTGCCTCTAAGCCGATCGATTTAAGGCCCGTTACAAAGCGCTTTGGCTGCTGGGTAGCGATAGCCAATTCTCGAATCATTGCGTTGGTAGCGGTGGCTGCGATTTCTGATGAAGCCCCGAGTGTGAGGAATGTCGATCCCAACGCAGCGGCGTCTTTAAAAGACATGCCAACTGACGCGGTGATGCCTGCTGTGCGCTGCATGACGTCGATGATGTCGCCACCTTTCGACATTGCATTGTCGTCAAGGTAGTTGATCGCGTCCCCGAGCTGGCTCACGTTTTTAATTGGCAATTTATAGAGGTTGGCGATGCGCGCCAGGCTTTCACCAACCTGATCTGCCGGCAGTTCAAACGCGGTCGCTGCAGTTGCCGCGACGCGCGCAAATTCCAGCAAGTCATCTTTACCCTGGATGCCCATTCGCGCGCCGCCTTCTACCAGGGCGGCGATGTCGGTAGTAGCCATCGGGATTGTTTCGGACATCTTTTTGATCGCGTCTCCCATTTCGTAATACGTCTGGGTGAGTTGACCGTTATCGTCGCGGGCGCCGGCGACTTGCTTCGCTACGCCTGCCATTGCGTCTTCGAAGCGTGAGTAGTTCTTGATCATCCCGAGGATGGGCATGCCTGTCGCAGCTCCCACTGCTCCAGCACTTGCGCCGGCGACGGCGGCATTACCAGCAAGCTCTCTTCCCTTGGAATAGTTCCGCTGTGCTTTCGAGACCCGTTCCTGCTGTTTGGCAAGGGCTGCGAGTCGTTCTCGCTGAGTTTGGATGGCTTTGTTCGCCGCCTCGATCTCGGTTTTCAAGCGGCGCTCAGTGCTGCCGAGGTTGCGGGTGTCCGCACCGGTCGATTTCATGAGGGGTATCAAGCGCTGCAGTTCTGATCGCTGGGCAGTGTGTTTGCTTGTCAGCTTTTCGACAGAGGCGGAAGCATTAACGAACGCCTTCTGAAAGGCCGCTGTGGGGGCGTCCATCTTCTGCAGCTGCTCCCGCAGGCCGCGCAATTTGTCTTGCGCCTTTGCCAGCTCCTCAGAGGACTGGCGGACGGCTTCGCGCTGGCGGGTGAAGCTGGAAATATTGGACTGCTGGGCGTTGAGCTCTTTCAACTGATCCCGCGCCGCCTTCAAGGCACGAGAGGTCGCAGTGCTCCCAGCGCTGATTTGCTTGAGAGGCGCGGTGACCTTGTCGATCGCCGACAGCATAAATTCCAGCCGCAGCTTGTCAGTCATCTTTCGCCCCACTTCGCTTGCGAGCGCGTTCGCGCCAATCCATCAGTTCGGTCAGGGGGAGGGGATCCATCTCCACTGGCCCCCAGTGAAAAATCACGGCGATGTCCGCCATGGCGTCATCTACGCAACGAGGGATGCATCCACCTTCGCCGACTTCGGCAGCAAAAAACCGGCAACCTCGGTGGCCATCTGCACCAGGTCAGCCGGATCCATTTGGCCGATATCGTGATCGGTCAGGGTCGGTGTGGTGATTCGCGGCAGCACCTTGCGCAACGCGAGCACGTCCATCTGCAGCAGATCGGTCAGCGAAACGCCGCGCAGTTCACCTGAGACGGGTTTGCGGAGTGTCACCTCGGTGATTTCGGTCGAGCCTCGGATGATCGGCGTGTCCAGGGTGATGACTGGGCGGTTTGGGTTCTTCACTACTGGTGCTTCTGCAGCTTCGTTCTTTTGGTTGGTGCTCATGTTGAATTCCTTCAATGGATAGGGGCCGGCGGAGCCGGCGGGGATGGCAGGGATTACAAGCCGATCGCCTTACGATGTTCTGCCAGCATGTCTTTGCCGTTGACCTTGAAAATGAAGTTGAGCAAGTCGATCTCGATCTCTTCATTGCCATCAATGGTCAGCTTGTAATAGCTGCAGGTGGTGGTGAACTTGTGCTCGGTGTCTTCACCGCTTTCCGAGTCGCCCATGTCGATCTCTTCATGCCGGCCGCGCACAACCACCTCGACAGCCGAAACCTCGGCGGTGTCGTCTCGCTGGATCGATCCCGCCCAGCGCAGCATCACGCCGCTGGCCGATACCGCGCCGTATTGACGCAGCGCCGTCAGATCCCAGCCACCGAGAGTCCATTCGAGCTGAATCCCGTCGTCGCCATGGCCGAGGTCGACCTTCACCGCGCCGTCCATACCGCCGCCCCGGAAGGCCTCAAGCTTACGGGCGAGCTTGGGCAGGGTGACGCTCTTGCACTCACCGACGTAGCTGACGCCGTCGTTGTACAAATTCATGTTCTTGAGTTTTTTGGGCAGAGCCATATGGGCGCTCTCCTAAAGGCGCGGCCATTGCCGCGCGGATGAATGATCAGGCGTTTACGCGGCTTGCGAAGTCGACCAGGTAACGGTCGGTGATGCGCTGGCGAAGCCCCAGATTCTCCAGTGGCGGCACTGGCGTGTAGTCGTAATCGAGGTACAGCTTGCCGGCCTTGAGGGTGTCCTTGTCGTTGGCGGCTTCGTCGTACCAGCACTCGCCACCGATCAGGTAGCCAAGGCGTACCAGCTCGCGGAATTTCGCATTGATACCCTCGACAATGTCGCGCACCAGGCTCGGGTGCATCGGCTTATCGATCGCCCAAAATTGCCCCTCTGCCATGGTGTCAGCCAGCACCTGAGCGGTACGGGTGTAGTTTTCAAAGGCGAACAATGGGTCGTCGCTGCAGGTGCGCGAGCCCCAGAAGCGGAAACCGTCGCGGCGAATCAGAGTGGTTACGTCCGCCGCGTTCAGCAGGCCCGCATCGGTGGCCGGATTCTGCAGATCCCAGTAGATATCGCGGCTCAGTCCGGACACGCCGTTAACGGCCACGTTGGACAGTGTTTTGTGCCAGCCCACCTGCTCATCGAGCTTGGCGCGCAGACCCAATGCGCGGGCGATCGCCGACGCCGGCGCATCGGCATTCAGGGTGGTATCCCAGTTCACGAAGTCGGGCCAGATGGTCATCAGTTCGCGCGCGCCGAAGTTTTCTCGGTAGGCGGTGGCCTCGGAGACGGTGCTGCAATCCCAGGCGCTGGCATATGCGAAGCCACGCAGCTTTTGTGCGGTGAGTACCAGTTCAGTTGCCACCGGCAACGAGTCGAGGCCAGGCACACCTAGGATGCGCGGCCGCACTCCCAGCTGCGCTTCTGCGGCCAGCAGAGCTTTCATGCCCGTGTACTGACCACTGGCGGTTACACCACCAATAACATTGGTAGTGGTCTCCGCCGCGTCCTGCCCCTCGGCGACACGAACGACGACGGTAACTGGGCTCGCTTGATCAGCGATGGCATCCAGACTTTTCGCGAGCGTACCTTTGACACCGGCCTTACCACTGGCGGTAAGCACGTCAGTTAGCAGCACTGGGCGATTGAGTGGAAACGCGAGTGGATCAGCATCTTCGGCGGTGCAGACCATGCCTACGACGGCGGTCGCTACGGTGCGAATGGGGCGGGTGCCTTCGTTGATTTCTACAACTCGGACGCCGTGGTGGTAATCAGTGGCCATGGGGAGAACCTGCAAGTGGGTGACAATGAAGCGCAGGGTGACGCGCGCGCGCTTGGCGGGCGAGCGCGCTGGGTTGTAGTGATCAGCGGTACAGGGACAAACAGGAGGATCAGGTTTAATCTGATTGGAGAATTTCCGACTTCTCGTCTGGCCAGCCTTCAAACAGCATTTCAGCCTGATACTGACCGGACTCGATCGCGCGCAACAGCGTCAGCTCGCGGTCAAAGCAGGCTTGAACGTGCGCTCGCACTGCCTTCGCGATTTCGATAATCTGCGCGGCGCCAATCTCGACGAACCCGGTCACCGTCTTGAAGTTGCAACGATAATCAGGATCGAGGACGGCGGATAATCCGGTGCTGGCAATCAGTGCTTGGCTGTCGCGTGTCGTCTCGATTTGCAGACCGTCGACAAAAATCCCAACACCCTCACGCCTGAAGCGCTCAGACGCTACAGCAGCTTTGAGTTCTTCCAGCGTGACAACTGGAACGCCTTCCGGCACAAACTGCCTGCCGTCGAACTGCCACCCTTCCTGAACTTCAGCAGAACACTCGATCCAGTGCATGTCCGGGTGAAACATTGTCTTTATGTCGCCGTCGGTTTCGAACAACTGAGCGGCCTTGCCCATGTAAAGAAGCGCATACTTTTTCATCAGGCATATTCCTCAAAAATAGCCACGCCACCAGACCCCTGCGCGCCGTTGCGAGCAGCACTAGAAGTGCCGACAGCCACGCCACCAGCACCTCCCCCGTATCCGGTACCGGGCTGAATCGTAGAGTTGATCCCATAGCCGCTCCCACCCGAACCAAGTGGCCCGCTACCGCCGTGCCCTGCCAGCGTCGAACCATTGACGGTAATACCGGGATTTCCCGGTGCACCTGCCATGCTGAGTAAGTTCCCTCCAGAGGCTGAAGCCCCCGGATTACCGCCCGCATACAAGGCATAAAGCGTTGTTGCAACAGCAATTGAGAAGATTGACCCCAGACCGCCTGGAGCGGACAACAAAGCCCCCACCGAGGTGGCGCCGCCCGTGCCGCCACTATTTCCATTTACCCCCGAAGCTGTACCCCCGCCACCACCAAGACCGACGATTACCGACTGACTCGCGCCAATGTCCGCTGCTGTCAGCAGCGCTTCGGCATAGCTCCCAGCTGCACCACCGCCGGACGCCGCGACCTGACTAGCCGTTGTGGCCGACCCACCACCAGATCCACCACCGCCCCCCACGATCCGAATCCGAACCTTTTTCATCCCCGGCGTCGGAATGTAGGTGCCGTTGGCCGTGAACTTCTGGGTATTCAGCAGTCGCCCGAATTCATTGTTATTGACCCGCTGCTCCAGCGCCGCGATGTCGATGTTTCCCTGATTGATTGGCGCGTTCCACGCCTTGATACACCACACTACCGCCAAGTTGCGCGGGCGCGTTTCGCCTGTGCCAAGAGGAATATTCGGCCCGGTGTTTAGCCAGCTGTCCTCACCGGAGCCGAGATAGACCGCATTTGCCGAAACTGTGTTTGCGCCGGCAACGCCAATAGCAGCAGCCCCGTAAGGCCACTGGCCTGCGCCGGTGCCGAGACCTCGCGCGACTTGAAGCGATACGTTAGCCGTGCCTGTGTCATTCACCCCCGTAACGTGCGAATGAGCCTCGGTTTGATGTCCTTGAGCACTACCCATAGCTCGGCCAGCATCCACGCCGCGCCCATGATCCCAACCCCGCAGGAACTCGCCGCGAGAATCGGGCAGGCGGAAATTGCCTGCACCCTCGTCACCCTTGTTGAACGCCGTCCCGAGGAACGCAGCCAGATCGGGATAGACCGCAATGCTCTTGACGCTACCGTCTAGCTCCAGAAAGCCCGGCGCGACCTTGTCCAGCGGAAACGCGACGGTGGCACCCACCGGCAACGCCGAAGCTTGCGCGATAATCGCGTCGACTTCCGGCTTCGTGTAGGTGTCCTTGATGCCCATCCCGGCGAGCGTTTCCGGGTTGTCGCCTGACACGAAAACCCCGCGATCGTTGACCTTGACCCGCGTGTATTGCCCCGGGATCTTGTTCTTCGGCAGTACCTCCAGAATGGCCGCATCAACGTAGGCCCGCGAGGCCAGCACAATCGCCGGGTCAATTTTGAGCTGAATGTTGCCGGTGCTAGTGACGATGAAATTCATGCGCACGACTTGCGTGCGGCCCGAACCTTGCGACAGCAGCGGCTTGAAGCTTGGCGCGCAGTTGGCCACCGCCACCAGATCGCCGTCGGCATCGTAGAGGCCAATTTCGCGGATCCACTTGCCGCCCTCGTCGGCGGGAATGATCTGCTCGGCGATGATCACCGCCGGGTTGATTGGGTCGATCTTCAACTGGTTGAGCGGCTTGCGTCGCCACTCGTTGATCAGTTTGGTTTGACCGGCCGCCGGCACAGGATTGGGCGGATCGGCCAGCCCGTTTGGGTTGGCATCTCCCACGCCCATTTGCGTGATCAACCAAGGAATGCCGAGTGCATCGGCGTTCGCCTGCTTGGCCATCCCCACGTTCGTGAGGATCGCGAAAAACTGCGAGTTCGCATCAATCATAGTAAACGTCCAGGGTGTCTATGGTGTGTTCGCGCCCGACCACGCCGAAGCTGCCAGTGACTTCAATGTCACGCATGACGGGCGGGTAAACGTCGATTTCGTCGCCTTCGTATAGGGACACGGCGATGTTCAAGTCGCCTTGGGATTCCAGGCTGATCGCCAGCCCGGTCAGGTGTCGACTGACGGGCTTGGCATCGTCAATCAGGCGCTCAAGCTCCTGATACATTTCTTCAGTGATGCCGGTATCGAGAACGCCGACCTTCAGCGCAAAAGTGCCCGGTACGCCTTCAGGCACGGTCTTGAACCACTCGACAATCTCGATCAAATACCCCAGCGGCTCGACTACGCGTCTCAGAGCTCCGATCGTTCCTTTGCGAGAGTGGATGAAGTAAGAGCCTTTGATGACTTGCCGCTTCGTGGCTTCTGACCACTCGCTATCCCAGCGGTCGACCGAAAATGCCCAAGCCAGATAGGGCAGCATCAGGACCGGGCACCGATCGGGATTGAGCAAATCCCTGATCGGTACCGGCACCCGCTCGATCTGGGCCAGTGCCTCGGCCGCCAGTTGCTCAAGCGGCTGTGCGTTCGGCGGCAGCAGGATCGTCATGTCAGTGCACCGACGGTGACGCTATACCTGGTGCAAAACGCGGCCTCGGCCTCGCTGGGGGTGATATCTGCCCAGTCGTGCAGGACCACCTTTCGCACGCCCTCGACGTGAAGTGCAGCATGAATAGCTGACTCGGAGATCTCCACGCCGAGGCGCCGGCGCTGGTTGATGAACGTGACCAAGCGCGCTTGCGCCGCTTCGCGTATGGGCTCCGCTTCTGGCCCCGTCGTGGCGAGATAGAGAACGGCATCGACCTGGTAGGGCAGCACAGTTGCCGACTGCACCGTGAGCCGATCGGCAACCGGACGACGGTCATCGTCGCTGAGGTATTGGCTAACGATGTTCAGTAACGCCTGGTTGACGCTTCCATCTCCGGTCAAGCCTTGAACAGTGACCACCACCACCGCCGGCGACGGGCTTTCCGCCGTCGCATCGGCGATGCGGCCGTCTGCGCTGCGGGCGTGCAGGATGTAGCTGTTGCGAGGGCCAGCCGTGGAAAGGCCTTCCCATGCCATTTGCGCACGTTCACGCAATGATTCATCCGATTCCATCACTGCGACGATCGGCGGAATAGCGGCACTGTTACCCGGGGTCACAACCAAGCGTTCGACGTTGACATTGGCTGCGAGCTGCTCGAGGTCTTTGCCCTTGGCTTTGGCCAGCATGTTGGCCAGCGATGCTTCGTTCACGCGTTGACGCAGCAGCATTTCGCGATAGGCGTTCTCCTGCAGGAGCTTGGTCAGAGGTTCCGACTCTAGGGCCAATGTGGCGGCGATTTCGGCTTGCTGTTCTACCGGCCAGAGGCTGACCGCGTACGCCTTGCGTTCGGCGAGGATTTGCTCGTAATCGATCTGCTCGACGACGTCCGGATCCGGAAGCTGGGCCAAGTCGATGGGAGTGAAAGTTTTCATGCTGTTGCTCCCAAGCTCAGCGGTACGCGAAGGCTCAATGGTTCATTCGTGTCCACCAGGCTGCCCTCGATATCGAGCATCGCCTGGCCAGCGATATCGCCGAGCGTGAGCTGGACACGACTCAAGCGTATCCGCGGCTCCCAGCGCATGAGCGCGATGGTTGTCGCCGCATACGCCTGCAGGCGGGTTGCGTTGTTAAGCGGCCAATCAATCAGGTCGGCAAGCTGGCTGCCGTATTCACGCCGCATAACGCGCGTGCCGATGGGGGTGGTCAGAATGTCGGCGATCGATTGCACCAGGTGATTGTTCCCAACGGCGCTGCGGCCGGTCTTGCTGTTCATGCCGATCATGGGACAGGCCCCTGTGAGGTGCCGTTACCTGCCTGAACGCCAGATGTGCGGTGATTCACCAGGCTGATTTTCTTGGCGCCCGCGACGACGTCCTCTGTGACGGTCACCAGGCCATCAATCACGACATCACCGGTGACATGTACGCCACCTGGTGCGATGAGATTGGCTTTGCCGCCCCCAGGCAGCGTGGCGGTCAGCGTGTGGCTAGCGGTGTCATAGTCGACAATCGCCCCGTCGCGGTACTTGCGCCGGCGTCGGGTTGGCACGTTGTCTGGAGCCGGGAAGCGATCGCTGTACAGACCGAAAATGACAAAGCCGTGAGCCGGGTTGCCTGATGGCGAAAGCACCAGGCACTGCTCGTCCACGCAGGGCGGATCCCAGTCGCTATCCTCGCCGGCACGCAGGGCGAAGAACGGCAGCCAGTCAGTAAGCAGGCCGCCGGTTTTCACACGGCAACGCGGTTTTCCCGGATCGAGCTCGGCGATAGTGCCGGCACGGATCAGGTTTTCGAGGCGTCGGGTCAGTTCAGTAAGAGAGTCCATGCCGCCGATGTTGCAGGTCGCGCGTGCGAGGTGCATCGACGGTGGGCTGTAGGGTCTGTTTGTACAGGAGAGAGTCAGCCAGCGAGGTGGTCGATGAGCAGGTTTCGGATGTTCTCCAGCTCGTCGCCGCTGAATCCCAGTAACTGACGTTTTTCGTACTGCACGTCCGCTTGGCCGCGTTCTGGTCGGTCCTTGAGGCCGTACTGGTGAACCCGAGCTATGCGACTCACCCGGCCAACGAATCCTACAGACATACCATTTGCTGTGCTTTCGGTGCGCAGGTAGCGGGCTGTCTTCAATTTGCCGAACATTTTCCCTTTGATCCGACCCTTCTTCCCCCGCAGATCTTTCGGTTTGCGCGGAGCGAACGCGGAGCCGTCCGGATTGCGCTGTGTCGTGATGCGCTTCGACTGGCTACGGCGCAAGTCCCGGGCGACAGCCCCGAGCAGCTTGCGGCGTTCGCCCTCATCGAGTTTCGCGAGCAATGCTGCGACCCAAGTTTCCAAGACCTGCAGGTCGTTGCTCATGGCGCCTCCCACCGTGTAATGAACTCGCCGTCGGCGGTCCATAACTCGAGCCCGGGCATGGTGAACGGATCGTCGTCGACCACAGGCTCTGGTGGATGGCTGACGACCAGTTTGCCGTCGTCTTGGCGCTTGACGATAACCCGCTCGGTAAGCGGCAACTTGATCGACAGGTCGACCTTGCTGTTGTCCAGGACATCTGCCTCGAAGGCGACGGCGGTTTTGCTGCGCTCGACGTTTTCCATCAGTTCGCGCTGATTCACCAGGATCCATGCGAACAGCGGAATGGCGACCGCATCGGGGTGGCCAGCGTAGTCCGTGAAAATCAGATTCAGCGTGTAGCTGTATTCGAATGACAGGCCAAAGGCAGCGGTACTGCGCATAGTGCCGTTGTCGATGAACACCATCAGGCGGTCGGGGTTCTTCTTTAATTCTGGTACCGAGGCGAGCAGGTGAGCGCGTAGCGACTCTGGTTTGTTCATGGTTTACGCGCCTTTGCCTGCTGATGCTGGTAGACCATATCTACTTGGGCGGCACATTGGGCCCAATCATTCTCGATCACCTCTTGGTCGTTGAGCAGCGTTCCATTCTTGTCTGGTTTGGTTGCCGACAGGGTGCAGGGCACCACGGCTGGACAGCCAGTCGCGATAAGCTGCGGCTCCGGTGATGGCGGGACGCTCGCGCATCCGGCGAGCAGCGTCAGGCAGATGCTGGTCAGCCCAAAGGCGAAGTTCGGCATTTTCATATTTCAAGTCCTCGATCATTCGTTGACTGACGGTCAGCCCTTGGCGCAGTTGGTCTTGCGCGCTGCGCAACGTGGCCTGAGCGGCCCGCTCTTCTTGCAGGGAGGTCTGGAGTTGAGCGGCCGTCTCCTCGCTTCGCGTCGCTCGATCGCGGGCGGTTGAGGCCGCTTGATCGGCCAGATCAGCCTTCATATCGGCGACCTCGATCCGCTTCGACTGGCCCCAGATCAGAAGCGCGATCGAGGCGAGCAAGGCGAACCCGTAGAGCGCCTGGCGCAACGTGCTCATGCGCGGTACCAGCCTGCGGCGTTCATCTCCGCTAGCGAGAGCCGCTGTAAGTCGCCCCGGAAGACCATGGCTTTGACGCCGGGGGCCGCGACAGCGATCGCCTCTGCCAAGGCTTTCACCAGGTCGATTGGAGTGTCTTCGGGTACGACGAAAAGATCGCCATCGGCGGGGCTGAATTTTCGGATTTGCTCTTGATCAATCATGACGCCTCCGGCACAGGACAGCCTTCAGCGTGACGCTGATAGGCACGCTCCAGCTTGATGTCGTACAAATTGCGGGCGAAGTTGGGGCCGTTATAGGCCTTTGCGAACGCTGCCCATTTTTTACCCTTCAGCGCCTTCAGCAGCGCGGGATCCGCTTCGATATAGCGCACGAACGCTTCGAATTGCTCATTTTCGTCGTGGGCCATTCGATCGGCAAAATCCGTCACGCTCGTGTAGCCGAGGCGCTCAGCGTGATAGCCCATCACTTGGAAAGCGCCCCAGCTAGCCGACTCCAATGCGCAAAGGTCATCGATCAATCGAGCGTTGGCCAAACGCTGGTGCTCAGCCGTGCCGCCCGCATAACCACCGGGTATTGGGTTGACCAGGCTGGGCTGCTCAGCTGCCAATTGATCGGCGTGGGCCTTCAGCTCGGCTGCGTCATCATCTGGCAGGCGAGGCGTGCCCAGCTGGCGATACATGATGTGGCGTTCGAAAAGAATCTTCGGCTTGCCGTTGTCCAGGAAACCGCTGCCCTGGCTCTCAACTTCGTTGACGGCCATGATCGCGGCGAGCTCAACGCCCAGACGTGCGGCGGCGCTCACCAACAAGGCGTGCTGCAGCAGATTCGAACAATCCGCGCCGGCCAATGCCAGGGCGGTTTTCGAGCCCGCGATACCATCAATTACCAAGCCAACTTTTCGTTGGTAATCACGCACCGCCGACTCGGTGGCATCACCGAAGTCGCCGTCTGGATTCAAACCAGCGCCGTGTAAGTTGAGGCGCTGCTGCAGCGTGCGAACCGCTTGCCCGCGATCGCCGTGGCGCAAAGTACTCATAGCTGGTCCACCTTGCGGTTAAAAAACTGCTTGGCGAGTGCGCGAGTACCCTCAACGCCGAGCAACCCGATCACGCCGCCGAAGAACGGCCCAGTTGTCGCGGGGATGCCCAGCAGAAAAAGCCCGTGGCTTGCCGAAAGCGCGAGCGTGCCGCACAGAGGCGCTTCAAGCAGAACTCGGCGCCAGGTACCGCCGCCATAAATGATCCGCAGCGCAGCGATCACGCAGGCGAGTCCGCCTGAGTAAATGGCTGGCCAGTTCAGTTCGAGCCAGGCAGCTAACCAGGCCCATGTATCCGGTTTGTCAGGCATGCGCGTGATTCCGCTGTCCAAGGTTGAAGGTGGGGGTATGTCTGTTTGGTTGGTTCGGTGGCTCAATCCCATAGGTTCACCATTTGCAGTTCCGGGGCTTGGGGCGCGATATCCGGTAGCGACACCAAGGTGCCGTGAGGAATGATCGTGCCGAGATCCGAAAGTCCAGGGTTTGCCTCGAGCACCGCCTCCGTGATGCCGGCGGTGCGGCCGTAGATTCGCCAGCAAATGGCGTCGACGGTGTCGCCCTGAGTGGCATACACAGAGGTCGCCATCAGATGAGCTCCACTGTTGAATGCCCGACGCCCAGCAGATCGCGGATGGCGAAGCGGGCGTCACGCCGGTACTCATCGACAGAAGGCGTAAGTTCGTCGGCGTTCTTGTTGCCTTCGACGCTGGTGTCGTAGCTGCGATAGCGCTCAGCCAGTTCAGCGCCGACGCTGCAATAAATGGAGCGGCGGTACAGGTGGACGAAGTGGCTATCGCCATTGACTTCGAAAGCTGGCACCGCCGCGATTGTGGTGTGTCCGTTGGCCAGATGATTTGCCTTCACCTTGGCCAGTTCGCCATTCACCTGAATCAAAGCGTTGACGGTGACGACTTCAATCCGCGCGTCAGTGATGCTGCCATCAAGACGGATGGATTCGCGTAAGTGGACGACATCGATGTCAGGCCAGAATCCATCATTGGTAATGACGAATGGCTCGTCGTTGTTGCCGGTGGCAATAAATCCGCTCATGGTTCAGCCCTAAGTCGGCGGTGGCCGGGGCGTCACAGCAAGGAAAGGAGAAACCTGCTGTTCAGCCCCGGGCCGCCGGGGTTGCGGGGTACGCTCTTTCAGCTCCCTGATGGAGGAGCAATCTTTTTCAGGAGGCGCTCAGCGCCTTCCAGATCCTTTTTGCCGCCGCAGCTGCCGTTGAGCTCGATGGCGCGTTTCAGCAGTTCGATACCGGCCATTACCTGACCGGGTTGGCCCGGGTTATCAGCGGTGAGCCCCGCCACCGTGGCGCGTCCCGTAGCCAAGTACAGCTTTGCGCGGACTTCGTCTGGCATGTCCTGCTCCGCTGTCAGCTCCATGGTGCGGTGCAAAACAGCCAGGTCGAATCCGCCGCTGGCTTTCTGAGAGATCAGCGCACCTTCGGCGATTTCCTCGGCTACTAAGCAGCCGGTAGTCCGCTCGAAGCGATCGGGCATCAGCAGGTTGTGCTGCAACACATACGCTGCGATATCGAGCGCACCGGTGTAATCACCAGCGTCGATGCGCCAGATCATGATGGTGGTGAGTACTTCGTCCTGGGCGCCGTTGCCGGCAGCGAGAACCCCGTCGACGTAAGGCACGTACTCCGGCAGGAGCTGTAACTTCAGCGCGGCTTTGCCTTCGTTCGACTGAATTTGCTTGAGGCGCAGACGGTGCTGAAGCAGCTGCGCCAGCTGCATTTCATAGGCCGTCCCGCCCGCCATCGAAACAGCGGGCGACGCAGCGGCAGCCTCTTGCGAGGCAAGCGCTTTCAGCCGGTGACGTTGGGCGAGCGAGAGGGCCATAGTCATGCAGCCTCTTCGATGTTTTCGACCAGGGCGCCGAGACCGAAGTCCTCGATCACATAGTCCTCGTTCGACGACTGATAGTCGGCGATGCGATCGCGCTCCGGCTCGTCCCGGGTCATGCGGCGACGGCTGCTGATCTGGAAGTAGATCGAGAGGTTTTTCAGCGTGGTGATCATGATGCCGCCGTCGATGAAGAAAGGAGCATCTTCGATCGGCAGGCCGCCCAGCGTGCCGTTGGCGAGGATCCGCGCAGCTGCCAGCTCATTTTCGTTGTCTGCAGCGCCTTCGATGTTGGCCAGGAACTTCGCGTGCAACAGGTTGCGATCGACCAGGACTACCAGATCCGGACGCTTGCGGTGCCATGGGTCCAGCAGCTGGATAGCGTCGTACACCAGACCGTCGAGAGTCTTGTAATCGCCGTTCGGGCCGATGGTGACCTTGCCAGCAATCTTGCCGCTGTTGAGCACGCGCTCAGGAGCCTTGGTGCGGTACTTCTCCAGCCAACCGACGTTCACGTCCTGCAGAAGCTGATTGGTCGCGCGATCGGTCGTCGCGGCCGCACTGGTGCCGTTGAAGCCGATCATGATGCGGTCGAGGGCTTGGCGCTCGACGATCGCACCGGACAGACGAGCCTGAAAATCTGGGAATTTCGCCCAGGCATCGAGCAACGCATACGGAATCGCGGTATCGAAGTCAGTCTTCTTGCAGCTGTAAGTGTCGTTTTTGAGCGAGCCGACGCCGCGAGGATTGCGGGCAGCCTGGTTGGTGTCGGTCCGGCCGGCGATGGTCGAGCCGACGCCCAAAACGATGGCTTCACCGTCTTTTTCGTCGACGCCCAGCACGTTGATCTTTTTCAGGAAAGCGCTGGATTCCTGAATGGCCGTTTCCAGCTTCTGCTGCACCGACGGGGTGACGGTGAATTTCTCCGCCACGGATCCGACAGAGTTGATCGCCGCGATCTGTTTGGTGAAGCCGTTGAAGGCAAGGCGTGTTTCGTTACGCATGGTGTTCTCCTGGGGAGCTTGTAGGGGCCGGTGATCAGTAGGCGGTCAGCACAGCGCCGTCGCCGCCGGTCGCGGGAGGGCGTTGGGTTTGGCTGTGGTCTTGGGTACCGCCCAGGCGCTTGACCAGTTCGTTGAGGTCATTGCTGAGCTTGTCGACGCTGGTCTTCAGGTCTGCGGAGAATTTCTTCTCGGCCGCCAGTTGGTCTGGCAGATCTTTGACGTGCTCGGCGACAGCTTCGACGGCCTGGCTGATTTGGGCGAACTCGCCGTCGTCCTTGGCCTGTTTGCCGGAGAGCAACGCTTGCACCTTGCTGAACAGTTGGGCGCCTAAACCGGGCTTGTCTTCGATTTCTTCGAAAGTGAGTTCGGTTTCCACCGCCTCGGTGAACATCGAGGTCGCGGAGTAGTGGCGGTCTTTGAATGGGCTCGATTCAGGTTTTTGAGCTGAGAACGCGAGTACGTCGGTGCCGAGACTGGCCGGCGAATCGGTTACAG
The DNA here is from genome assembly GCF_019775695.1 of Pseudomonas sp. AO-1. Taxonomy (NCBI): domain Bacteria; kingdom Pseudomonadati; phylum Pseudomonadota; class Gammaproteobacteria; order Pseudomonadales; family Pseudomonadaceae; genus Pseudomonas; species Pseudomonas sp. AO-1. Next base: position 6,339,340 of record NZ_CP079947.1, on the reverse strand, counting down.
CGAGACCGACGATGTACGCCTCGCCGGTGTCGGAAAAGCTGTCGTCGATTTCGATGGACGTGTAAATCTTCTGCTTCGCCTTGTTCAGGGCGATCAGATCAGCCGTCGGTTCGATTTGGGCAAAAAGGGCCAGTTTGGTCTGGCCGTTGATCTCGACCTCTTCAGCCTTGACTGCTGTCACGTCACCGTAGGCTTTGAACGGGCCATCTGGCAGCAAGCTGCGGAAATGCTCCAGCCAGATCCGAGCGCCGTAGGTAGTCGGGTTGAAGTTTTTGGCAGCCTGTTCCAGCCAGCTGCGTTTGATGGTGCGCTTGTCCGAGGTAGCGCCCTCAACGGCGACACGGAACCAGTTGCTGCGAAATTTCTTCATGTCGGGTATCCCTCAAAGCTGTGCTGCTGGGTGCAGTTACGTTGAGGTACATCCTCGGCAGTCGCGCGATCACGGGCAATCGACGCCAGTTGTAGGCCCGTGCGCTACATGGCACATCGCTACGCCTTCACGCGCGCGAGGCGTCAGCATCGCCGCCATGACTACAGCCGCAGCCACTCCCATCCGCGATAACCGCCGTCAGGCCAAGTTCCTCTACTGGACCGGCCTGCGGATCTGCGCGATCGCAGAAATGCTGGATGAAAAGGAAAAGACCGTTCATGCGTGGAAAACGCGCGACGAGTGGGATCGGGCAGATAACGTGGAGCGCATCGGAGGTGCGCTGGAAGCGCGGCTGGTGCAACTGATCCTCAAGGACGACAAGACCGGCGGCGACTTCAAGGAAATCGACCTGCTGCACCGTCAACTAGAACGGCAGGCGCGGATCGAGCGCTACAAGTCCGGTGGCACCGACACCGACCTCAACCCCAATCTGGCCAAACGCAACGACGGCCCGAAGAAGAAAGCGGCTCGCAACGAATTCAGCGAAGACCAGATCGAGCTGCTCACTGAGGCATTTAAAGACGGCTGCTTTGGCTATCAGCTGGACTGGTACCGGGCGAGTAATCAGCGCACCAGGGCGATCCTAAAAAGCCGGCAGATCGGTGCCACCTACTACTTTGCTCGCGAGGCATTCATTGACGCCCTGGTCACCGGGCGAAACCAGATTTTCTTGTCTGCGTCGAAGAACCAGGCGCACATCTTCAAGGCCTACATCCAAGGGTTTGCCCGCGAGGTTTGCGGTGTCGAGCTCACTGGCGATCCGATCATTCTGGCGAACGGCGCCGAGCTGCATTTCCTCGGTACCAACGCCCGAACCGCTCAGGGTTACCACGGTAATTTCTACTTCGACGAGTTCTTCTGGACGTTCAAATTCAACGAGCTGAACAAGGTCGCCAGCGGCATGGCGATGCAGAAGCAATACCGGCGCACCTACTTTTCCACGCCATCGAGCATGGCGCATGAGGCCTACACGTTCTGGACCGGTGAACGCTTCAACAAGGGCAAGCCGGTCGCCCAGCGGCTGAAACTAGACGTGTCGCACGACGCGCTGCAGCAGGGCCGACTCTGCGAGGACAGGATCTGGCGCCAGATCGTCACCATCTTGGATGCGGAGCAGCGCGGCTGCGACCTGTTTGACCTTGAAGAGCTACGCCTCGAGTACAACGCGGACGCCTTTGCCAACCTGTTGATGTGCCAGTTCGTCGACGACGGGGCGAGCATATTCCCGCTCAATGTTCTGCAGCCTTGCATGGTCGACAGTTGGGTCGAATGGTCCGAGGACTACAAACCCTTCGCCGCGCGGCCGTTCGCCGATCGGCAGGTTTGGATTGGTTACGATCCGGCGGAAACCGGTGATAGCTCCGGCCTGGTGGTCGTGGCCCCGCCAACCGTGCCAGGTGGGAAGTTCCGGGTGCTCGAGCGCCACCAATTCCGTGGGATGGACTTCGCCGCCCAGGCCGAGGCGATCCGCTTGGTCACGATGCGCTACTGGGTGACATACATCGGCATCGACATCACGGGCATGGGCTCTGGCGTGGCCCAGCTGGTGCGCCAATTCTTCCCCAACGTGACGACGTTCAGCTATTCCCCCGAGGTCAAGACGCGCCTGGTGCTCAAGGCCTACGACGTGATTCACAAAGGGCGCTTGGAGTTCGATGCCGGCTGGATCGACATGGCGCAGTCGCTCATGGCGATCCGCAAGACCATCACGGCCAGCGGCCGGCAATTCACCTACACGGCAGGCCGAACCGACGAGACCGGGCACGCGGATCTCGCATGGGCTCTTTTCCACGCACTGCAGAACGAACCGCTTGAGGGCCAAACCTCAACGAATACCGGCTTCATGGAGATTTATTGATGAGCAACAGCGGCAGCGAAACCACGCAATCGTCCACTTCAGCCCCGGCTGCGGCCGAGGGACAGCTGCTGCCGGCAACGGGCGGCAAGATGGAGGCCTTCACCTTCGGAGACCCTACGCCGGTGCTCGATGAGCGGGGGATTCTGGACTACTTGGAGTGCTGGCTGAACGGTCGTTGGTACGAGCCGCCTATGTCGCTAGATGGGCTGGCCAAGTCCTCCCGGGCCAGCGTGTTCCTGCAGTCGGGTTTGAATTTCAAGCGCAACATGCTCGCCCGCACCTTCATCCCCCATAAATTGCTGTCGCGGCAGACTTTCGAACAGTTCGCCCTGGACTTCCTATGGTGTGGCAATGGCTACCTCGAAAAGCGCGAGAACATGCTGCGCGGTACGCTCGGCCTGCAGCCCGCTTTGGGCAAATACATGCGCCGAGGCGAGGATCTCGAAACGTACTACCAGGTACGCGGGTGGCGCGATGAGCATGAATTCAAGCGCGGTACGGTTTACCACCAGCGTGAGGCGGACATTAACCAGGAGATCTACGGACTTCCGGAGTGGTTGCCTGCCCTGCAAAGCGCGCTGCTTAACGAGTCTGCCACCTTGTTCCGCCGCAAGTACTACAACAACGGCAGCCATGCCGGTTTCATCATGTACATGACCGACACCGCGCAGAACGAGACGGACGTGGGTGCATTGCGCGCCGCACTCAAATCCGCCAAAGGGCCGGGGAATTTCCGAAACCTGTTCATGTACGCCCCAGGCGGCAAGAAGGACGGCATTCAGCTGATCCCGGTCAGCGAGGTGGCGGCGAAGGATGAATTCGGCTCGATCAAAAACATCAGCCGCGACGACATGCTCGCGGCGTTGCGCATTCCCCCTCAACTGATGGGAATCGTGCCGCAAAACGCCGGCGGTTTCGGCTCGATCAAAGAGGCCGCACAGATCTGGGCCATGAACGAGCTCGAACCCATCCAGGCTCGTCTGCAGCAGGTCAATGAATGGTTGGGCGAAGAGGTGATTCGCTGGAGGCCGCTGGAGCCTGTTTCCGACAAATGATCAGCCCGGGCGGCTGCTCATTGAAGCTGCCGCCCATTTTCAATCCGAAGTAAGGACCACCAATGTCTGCACCGATTTTCCCTTGGATGGGCGGTAAGCGCCGTATGGCGAAACACATCCTGCCGGAGTTTCCAGACCATGATTGCTACGTTGAGCCGTTCTGCGGCGGCGCGGCGTTGTTTTTTATGAAGGAGCCCAGCCGCGTGGAGGTGATCAACGACTTCGACGGCGAGGTGGTGAACCTCTATCGGGTCGTTGCCAATCACCTGGAAGAGTTCGTGCGCCAGTTCAAATGGGCACTGGTGAGCCGCACGATGTTCGCATGGGCAAAAGAGCAGGCGCCGCGCACGCTGACCGATATCCAGCGCGCAGCGCGCTTTTTCTATCTGCAGAACCTGTGTTTCGGCGGCAAGGCAAAAGGCCGATCTTTCGGGACCGCGACCACTTCGGCGCCAAGGCTAAATTTGCTGCGTATCGAAGAGAAACTCAGCGACGCCCATCTGCGCTTGGCGCGAACCACTGTTGAGCACCTGGATTGGAAGGAGTGCATCCGCCGGTACGATCGGAACCACACGCTGTTTTATCTAGATCCGCCTTACTGGGAGACCGCTGGATACGACGCTGGGGATTTTGGTTTTGAACAGTTCGAAGCCATGGCGGATCTGGCGCGATCGATCCGGGGGAAGATGGTGATATCGGTGGGTGACCATCCGAAAATTCGCGAGGTGTTTGCGGGGCTACGTCTCAAGGAGGTGCCGTTTCGGCATACCGTGGGTGGTAGCGGTGGCATCGAAGTGAACGAGCTTGTTTATTTCAACTGGTGATCATCGGAAAGCAAAAAGCCCGCACGAGTGCGGGCTTTTCTTGGCCTTCTGAAGCGAGTCAGGCCCTTTTACTCTTCCTCCACGCTGAACGAAATACCCACTGGCAGTATGACTTTCGAGATCAACGCCAGATGATATTGCTGATCGTCGTTTTCCGACCAAAGCTGATCTGCCAGACCATCGAGAGCATCTTGATCGGGGATTTCAACCAGCGAAGCGTTCAGCATCTGGTAGTAGTAGACGTGCAGGCCCAGCGCCAATGCAGTGGACATTTGGCGTTGCCAGAAGAATTTTCCTTCGCCAGTCTGGTGATTGTCCGACAAAATCACATCATAGCGATTGAGGATGTAGTTGAAGAAAACCTTCTGAGCCACATCTCTCAGAACCAGCGAATGACGCGAATCAGTCGAGCGCCACACCAAATTCTGGGTCGCAGGTCGGCAGTTCAAATCAACGATTCCCGTAATCACCACTTGGTTATAGTAAGCAATCGATTTCAGGACATCATTGACCAGCGCAATCTCGAAGCGATCACTGGATGGACGAGTACGGTGGTCTACACGAAGCAGTCGATAACCAGGTGTCATCACACACTGCGCGTCCGCGCTGATATCGGTGCAATTTTCAGCGCCGACCAACGAATCGTAAAGACGAGCGTTCTCCTCACGCACCATCAGGTGAGCGAAAAGCTGAATCACTTCGTTGTCTTTAACGATGAGCCTAGGCATACATACCAACTATTCGTAACCGCTATGTGTCTTCAGGCCTGTGTGAGATTTTGCGGAGCGAACCTCACACGAAAATGCCTTTCAGCGCTTGCAAGCAAATACAAGCTTCTGCAAGAACACATTTGAACACGGTTGACACTAATGTCAACCCAATTAGGTTGCATAAAGTCTTCCGTTCGGCGGCCGTTTCGCCGAACAATCGCCAGTCGGAATCACCAACCTATTCAATCGACAACGATTTTCAACAGACGGTGAAGGATTCATCTCTTCGCCGCTCGGCAAACTATTACTGAATCGTAAATCACCGATTTGAGGCGCATGTCGACGCGGATGTCTCTTGGCAAAGCGCTCAGCGGCGCTATACGCACCGTGGATTGCGTGTGAAAATACTGTTTGCCCATACAGTATTGGTCGTTTTATGGCTCGCGATCTTCCCCCATTCAAGCCAGTGACGCAGGCCGAGCTGCGCCATATCTGGGTAATGCATCCCCCGTGTTGACGGCTGGTCCTCGAGGTCGAGCGTTACCGCCGCGTCATCGCGAAGATCGATGATCTGTACAAGGTCACCCACCAGTCGTGGCGCGATAATTTAGGCGGCAACCTCACGGCGCTACATCTGCTGCAGCAAATAATGACTGAAGAGCGCGGACGCTTACCGGCGCAGATAGAGGATGCAGATTCCGCCCAATAAAAAGGCTCCCATCTTTCCGGTGGGAGCCTCATGAGCTTTATCCCGAGCGTATCAGAGCGGATCGAAGCCAGAGCGTGAAAGGACGTTCTGCAGCTTATCGACGGCCTGCTTTACCAGGTGGGCCTCATCTTCGTTTACCGAGTGGCTGTTGAACTCGAACCAACCGACGCGTTTCACGAAGTGAGCAAGCGCAGACGTCTCAGCCTCCGTCAAAAACTCGCTTTCAGGTGCGCCCGTTGGAGTGGCAACGGTAAGGGTTATTGTTTTTCGATCTAAGGGTTCGTCATTCATAGCTGCCTTCCTCATAAAGACAAGGAAGGTATAACCCTTACCGCGGACTTACCTAGACGGTAAGCGAGCATGCATCCACTGGATCAGCCCCTAAGTGCCCAGGTTGGCCACTTCTCACCTTTGCAGCCACCGTAGAACTGAGAAGCCGCCTCGTGTGCGGACAGCTTTGCTGGGATTCTTTCTGCGGCATAAAACGCGTTATCCATGCTGATCATCAGGCCGGTACCGGAATAGTCGTGTCTCTCCGTGCCTTCATCGTCATGTTTGGCGGTATTGATGGCATTGGCGATCAATGCTGTCTGGACTTCGGTAATGAACTGATATTTTTTCCAATCGAATTCTGTCACTGCTTATGCTCCATATGACCAACTTGAGTGTCCCAAGCGCGATATCCTACGGTCGGTGAAGGCCAATTGCTAGCAGGCCTCCGCGTCCGCGAGGTGCGGCTAGATCATCCTTACCGTCTGCTTACCAACACGGTAAGGGCTGCTTTAAGTGGAGCCTCGTTCAGATAAAAAAGCCCCCACGCTCTCGCAGTGTGGGGGCTTTTTTGATCTAAGCGCTGTTATTCGTAACCCGGCAGTCACTCGCTCATCTTTTTCCAATCGGTTTTCGATTTCTCGGCCGGTTTGCCCAAAACATAGGCCACGTGTACCTTGCCTTCGTTATTCGCGCTCGGCACCACTGCCAGCAGCTTCCAGCCATCGGCTAGCCGCTTGTTGGCATTGTCGGCGCCGGCTACCTGCACCACTTCTGCAGCTTCACTCATTTGCATCTGTCTTACTCCTTGTGATTGCGCCGTGATGGCCCGGCCAGCGTAGCGTATAGGCTAGGCCGCCGGATGTTCTTTTACGTTCGGGGCTTACCGTCAAGTAGCCCTCAACTCACTGGGCATGAAATCGGGCTGCCTTCTTGAATACCCAGCACTTGGTCGTAGTCTTGCGGATAGTGCTGTCCACCACCTTCCTATGAAGTCAGAACGCACGTCATTTACCGATGCCAGTCATGTGATGCCTAGTACTGCCGTAATCGCGTGATCGCGTCTGTAATTGCCGCCGCATTCCTGTCCAGGGTCTCTAAGGCCACTACAGCATTATCGGCGACAACATCTGCGCCAGCCCCTGAGATCCAATGAGTGATCTCTTCTATAGCCGCACCCAGCGCATGCTGATTGTGCAGCAGCAAAGTCAGGGCATCGGCGGTGGTGATATTGGAATTCGAGTTATCTGGCATTGGAATCGTCCTTGAGCGAAAGCCTCCGAAAGGCTAGTTCATGAGTGCCAGATCAGATTAGCTCAAGCATTTATCTCTCGATGAGGGACGGCCATTTATTCATTGTTAATGATGCGGCGAACTCGCCTTACCGCCAGATCACTCAAGCGGTAAGGCACCACCATTTATTGGGCTCGAATTTGGGTCGGCTTCTTGAAAACCCAGCACTTGGTCGTGGTCTTGCGGATAGTGCTGTCCACCGCCTTCATCCCCACGAATTGGGGCTCGGTGCAACGTTTCAGGGCGTTCGTCACCTCGGTGCTGACCATGGCCTGAATGCCATTTGCTGCGAACAGTTCGACCAGGTGCGGCATGTTCAATGCGAACAGTTGCGAGTCCTTGGAGTGGTTGTACGCAATGCCCTTGGAGTCCAGCTGCAGGAGCGCGGCCCAGAAATCGGCAACAAGGTCGGCCTGGGGAGGCTCGACACTGCCGATGGTTTCCAGATCCGGTACCGGCAAACCCATTGCGGTGGACAACTGCGTGATCTCGATACCGAGCAAATCACGCACAGTTCGATTACGGGTGCGCATCAATTCCTTCACCAGCCCAAGACGATGCTTCGACATGCTGATCTGCTGATTGACCGTGAGCTTCTCGCTGAGCGAATAGCTGCCGGTTTTTCGCAGCGATGGGAGCACGTCATGAGTGACCCAGCGTTTGAACCGTTTCGCTTGAGGTTTTCTGCTTGAGAGCACCAGGCTGTATAAGCCTGCCTCATTGATCATCACCACCTGCTGTGGTCCACCAAGGGTGCGCACATTGCGCGTACCCTTTTCGTCGTCATCCAGCCGACTGTATGCGTCGCTTGGGTTCGCAATTTCGAGGACACGACAGACGTCCGTTGCTACGAACCAGGTTTCGCCATCCTCGCCGGTATCAATGCGAACGGGGAGGGTTTCAAACTCAAATATAGATGGCATCGACATTGCGTTTCTCACTATGCGTGGTTGCCGGCTTCAAGCCGCCAAAGAGTGGGCCAAGGGTATCGGTACTACCGATACCCTTTAACGATTCAGATCCGGCGATGGTTGTTGTTGGCGGAGCGAATGACGCTGTCCAAGTCAGCGCAGATCCGGTCCAAGAAGCCAGCCAGCATTTGCGGCGTGTACAGGCCGGCGTGGTCGGCCTGCTGAGCGAGCGCATGCACCAGGGCAAGCGAATCCCGCACCCGTTCCAAATCAAACAGATCGTCGTCAGAGAGGCAGTAGGGCTTTCTCATACGGCATCCCCGTGCGTTTCAAGAACGCGCACCTGGTGCATGTGATGGTTGTAGCGCTTGAGGCGAGTAGCGAGGGAGGAGTTAGCGTGCAACGCGGCGAGAGCCATGCGGCGATGGGCAAGTGCGCGGATTCTGGACGGAATGAGGGCGGTCATAGTGAAGCTCCTTTTGCTGACAGGAGCTGCCACGTTCGTTACCAAGCGAATGGGTGGCAGCTGTACGCAGGTTGGTAAACCGGGGCAAAAGGAACCCGGCAGGCCCGAAGACCTCCCACGCACAGCCGCCATAACACGGAACTGCGGGCACAAAAAAAGCGCCTGCAGTTGTGAAGATGGGCGCTGTTGCGCCTTTTGCATGTCGGGTTACCAAGCCCGGTCGCTGAATTTGCAGCGACGACCGCACTGTACGCCTCTCAATGTCCGGGGATCAAGTGTCCCCGGACAATATTTCATATCACTGTACGCTGCAGCCGCCGGGGGCCGTCCTTCTGTTGTGGTGGTCACCATCATCGGTCGGTAGCCGGTGGCCGGTGGCCGGTGGCGTGTGGCCGATGGTAGGTGGCGGTCCGTCGGTGACCGATGGTCGGTGGCCGGGGGGCTGTTCGTGCACCATTGCGGGGCAGTCCGGAGGCTCTAGGCTGGTCTGCACCTGGCGCGCGCCGTCGTCCCCCCGCCACGCCTGCGGGCTAAACGGGTCTCAATTTCTGCACACCTGCAGCCATCCATCAGCAGCGCCCGCCGGGCTTCTCCTGTACGAACAGGGGGAGAGAAAAACCTACAAAACCCTGCACACTCCAGTTGTTTTTCGAGCGGCCAGAAGCTCAATCCTGAGGCCCTTTTTTCAAGTGACCCATGGGAAACAAGTAATTTTGGTATGGACAGGTAAGAAATCAGCCGGAGCCCGCTTGCGGTGCGGTTTTGAGCACTTACTTTGCACTGGCTTTTTTGAGTAAGGAGAGGAGTAATTTTTTGCTAAATGTATGATTTATATAGATATTTTATTTTCGATTTCTGACCTAGGTTAAAGGTAATATTAATTCTACAAATTACTTAAACCTTACCTGATCCAATCAACTGAAAGCCTTGTGTTTGAAGACTTTCAGAGCGATCACCGAAAAACTTACCAAAAATACCAGTTTCCCTTGGGTCAACATAAGAATGGAGCAAGCTACGAGAGCGTGAGGTCATGTTCCCGCTCTCGCAGCATGTCTCTCACATGCGAACTGTCACCAGAACTGCAACAAAACCCGCGATATTGTGCGCCTCAAGGCCATTTGAATGGACCAAGCCTGCCAGGTGTCTTGTTCGGCTTCGAAGGCATTCCGTCCCAGCGTAGTGTTAAACGAGTAGCCAGCACCATGCCCATAAGTACCGCAACCACCAAGATCGAAGCTAAAACTCCCCAGCGATTCTGCAGCTCAAATCCCTCGACCATCAGTACCAACAGCTGTGCTCCGCTGATGTATGAAGTCGCAGCGACAAAAAACGATAACACCCTTGGTATGCCAAAGGCCTGTGGGCTTAGCCAAGCTACAAGAAACACGATATTCAAACAAAAAAGTGCCCATGCGCATAAACCCTGAACTGCAGGTTTTAGATAGCGCATGTAGGGCGATTTAGGCTGGGTGAGATCTGTATAGGTGACGTGTGGGATCCCTGCTATACGCGCACGGACACTGTATGCAGGCTTTTTACCGGAGGTGATTATATTTATGGAGACGGAGTCACCAGAGTTCGAGAGGTGCGGTGAGATCTGCACGGTGTTATCCGTTGTGGATAGCTGGACTGGTATATCGCTAGGAACGGTACCAGTGACTCGTGCCGTGATGACTTTCGCTTCATCCTCGACATGAATTTCGATTGGTTTGTCGAAATCTTTGCTCAGCACCGCTTTGGAGCCGGTATTGATCAATTCAACAGTCGAAGAATAAGGGGATTCGAGCTTCTTCCCATCAAGTACCAATTGAAGATCATGAATCTGGGAGGCTGGCTCAAGGGAGGTAATGGAATTCAGCCGAAGCTCCATCCCTTTCGAAGACGGATCGGACTGCCAGACTACTGGCACCACAACTCCGAGAATGGATACGGAGAAAGTAACAAGAAACTTCCAGTCCAGAAATTTCCAACCTAGGAATCGCCAAGCCATAGCAGTCACTCCTTCGCCCTGAACCGTAACGGGGCCCCCGTCATCGGCTTGTTACGTCCCTTGTTACGTCTTCCAGATAAACAAAAGGCCCGCATTGCTGCGAGCCCTTGTTTTGTATGGTGCCGGCACCAGGAGTCGAACCCGGGACCTACTGATTACAAGTCAGTTGCTCTACCAACTGAGCTATACCGGCGTGTGGGCGACGATTATAGCGATTGGGTGGGTTCTGTAAACCCCTGAATTCAGACTATTTTTACGTAGGCGCTGTATCAGGCGCGGCATGGGCTGTGTCATTGGGTGTTAAGCCGCAAAATCGGGCTGTTCGACGTCAATCCAGCAGGCGAGTGTTGGCAGGATTTCTGCGCTGTTCAAGCACCCATTTCCCCCGTTTATGTCCTTTTGATTGGAAGCTTATGCACAACGGATCGGCGCTACGGCGGCGTTGCAGGGGATTTTGTGGACACGTTCTCATTTTGTGTGCAAGGCCCTGTTTTACAGGTTTTTTATCAATGTGCACAAAAAATGACCAATGCTGTTTTTGTCATGCAATGGCCGTGGATATTGGATCCACGGGGAAACCATCAACAGAGTTATCCACAGGCTGTAAAGATTTTAAGCGCGTTCGGCCAGCAGCAGAAAATTACGCGGCGTCAGCGAGCTGTCGCAGAAGGTGCCGAGTCGTACGACGTACCCCTGTTCGGCGAGGAAAATGGCTCGATCAAGAATCAGCCAAAGCTCCAGCGGTCGTCGGAACAGTCCGCGCAGTAATTCCAGGTTGCGAACTTCGGCCAATCGCTGCCAACCGGCAGCTTCCAGTGCCTGCCAGTTCGGCGTGCCGATTGTGGATAACTCCTTCAATGCAGCCAGATCGCGGCAGTAATCGGCGAAGGTTTTGTCCAGCCAGGCGCTGGGCAGGGACGGGGTAGGCAGGTATTCGTCTACTTCACGCACTTGCCGTTGCAGCAAATCGAAAGCCAGGCGCCGGGCCATGGAGGTGTCGCGCTGACGTCGGACTCTTGCACCGGCGGTGACGGTTTCGCTCATGGGCAGCGCCAGATCTTCGAGCGAGAGCTGTAGGGCGGATCGCAAACCCGCTGAGGACAATGCGTGGTACTCGCTGCGATTGATCCTGTTGTAGCAGCACGGCGCGATAGCCATCCGCTGACATCCGGCAGCGCTCGCCAGTTGCATCAAGCGCACATGCAGATCGCCGCAGGCGTGCAGGGCGACCGGGGTGTGGTGAGCGCTCAACACGTTCGCCGCGTCTGCGGCCAGCACATCCTGCTCGACATGCAGGGCATGCAAATGATGGCGCTGACTCAGAGCCTGACCGCTGGCGACCAGCGCCGGATCGTATTCAACACAGGTCAGCTGTTGCCCGGCGCTCAACAGGCGCCGGCCCAAATGCCCTTTGCCGGAACACCAGTCCAGCCAATGCGTTGGCGGCGAGGCGAAAGACAAACGGCTGCCGAACGCTTCAATCTGCTGCCACTTGCGTCCCGGCACGTCGACATTCAATCGATGGCCTGCAGTTTCCAGCGCATGTCCCGGCAACTCACCCACTGCGCTCAGCTCAGCCGACAACGCCGCCAAAGAGGCGAACGGCTCCGGGGCGTCGACGAGATCGGCAGGATGGTTGTGCGCCCGCTCTGCATCTTCCAGTGACCGTCTGCGTAGCCAGGAAGACAATTGCGGGTAGGCCGTTTCCCACGGGAGCGAAAGATGAGTGAACGGACGAGGTTTCCACAGCGCCTGATGCGCCGTAAGAAAAGCATCCAGCGCGGTGAAGCGGGCGAGTAGGGCCTCGCCCGTCAGCACGTGGGAAGTTTCAACGCCCTTGGCAGGCATCGACGCGCAGCCAGCGCTCCAGCAGCTTGAAGCCGCGCACCAGCACGTAGGACATCAGCAGATAGAACACGCCGGCGGCGAAGAAGATTTCCACCGGGAGGTAGGTGCGGGCGATGATCGTGCGGGCCATGCCGGTCAGTTCAAGCAGAGTCACGGTGCTCGCCAGTGCGCTGGCCTTGAGCATCAGGATCACTTCGTTGCTGTAGGCCGGCAGGCCGATGCGCGCTGCACGCGGCAGCATGATGTAGAACATCGCCTTGGGTTTGGACATGCCCAGTGCTCGCGCCGCTTCGATTTCGCCCGGCGGAATCGCCTGGATCGCGCCGCGCAGGATCTCCGCGATGTACGCCGCCGTGTGCAGGGTCATGGTCGCGGTGGTACACCAGAACGGATCGCGCAGGTACGGCCACAGCGCGCTGCTGCGCACCGCATCGAACTGCGCCAGGCCGTAATAGACGAGGAACAGTTGCACCAGCAGCGGCGTGCCACGGAAAAAGAAGATGTAGGCGTAGGGCAAGGCGCGCACGTACCACAGCTTCGACGAGCGGGCGATGCCCAGCGGAATCGCCAGCAGCAGGCCGGCAATCACGGCAATCGCCACCAGCTCCAAGGTCAGGGTCGCGCCCTGCGCCAGTTTCGGCAGCCACTTGATGATCACTTCCCAGTTCATGAAGCGCTCCTCGCAAAGCCGCGAGCGGCGCGTTTTTCCAGGAAGTGCATGCCGGTCATCGCCAGCACCGTCAGGCCGAGGTACATGACTGCGGCCACCAGATAGAAGGTGAACGGTTGTTTCGACACGGTCACGCCGATCTGCGCATGACGCATGATTTCTTCCAGACCGATGACTGACACCAGCGCGGTGTCTTTCATCAGGATCATGAACAGGTTGCCCAGGCCCGGCAGGGCGATGCGCCACATCTGCGGCATGATCAGTTTGGTGAAGATCCGCCATTTCGACAGGCCCAGCGCCACACCGGCTTCACGGTGGCCTTTGGGAATGGCGAGGATCGCGCCGCGGAACACTTCCGTGGCGTAGGCGCCGAAGCACAGACCCAACGCGATTACGCCGGCGGCGAAGGCGCTGAGTTGCAGGTCGGGGTTACCGAAAAATTCACCGAGGCTGCGCATCAGGTTGACCGTACCGAAGTAGATCAACAGCACCCAGAGCAATTCCGGGACGCCACGCACCAGGGTCGAATAAGTGCCGCCAAGCCACTGCAGCGGCTTGTACGGGGAAGTCTTGGCCAAGGCGCCGAGCAGACCGAGTACCAGTCCCAGGCACAGGGCCGTCAGCGCCAGTTTGACGGTCATCAGTGCACCGGCGGCGAGGGCCGGGCCGAATCCGTAGAGGTCGATAATCATGGATTTCTTTTCAAATCGCGGCAGGCAAGGCCGGGAGCCGGCGCCGTCGGTGGATGGCGCCGGTCCCGCAGGTCAGATCAATAGATGCTGAACGGGAAATACTTGTCGTTGATCTTCTTGTAGGTACCGTCGGCGACGATTTCCTTCAGCGCGGCGTTCAGCTTCTCGCGCAGCGGGTCACCTTTGCGCACGGCGATGCCGATTTTGTCGCTTTCCACGACCGGGTCGCCTTTGAACTCGTAGGCCTTGCCTGCATCGGTTTTCAGCCAGTCGTAGTTGGCGTACTTGTCGGCGAGGATGGCGTCGACACGACCGGAGGTCAGGTCCAGGTAGGCGTTTTCCTGGGTGTCGTAGAGTTTGACTTCAATATCGCTACCGTAAGTGTCCTCAAGCCAGGTGCCGGCGAGGGTGGCGCGCTGGGTGCCGATGATCTTGCCTTTGAGTGCGTCCTTGTCGGTTTTGAAATCGACGTTTTTCGGCGCGATGAACTGCAGCTTGTTCGAGTAGTACGGGTCGGTGAAGTCCACCGCGCCCTTGCGTTCTTCGGTGATCGACAGCGAGGACACCAGGAAGTCGAACTTCTTGGCGTTCAGCGCAGGGATGATGCCGTCCCAGTCGGAGGTGACCACCGAGCACTCGACTTTCATCTTGGCGCACAGGGCGTCGCCGATGTCTTTGTCGAAGCCGACCACGTTGCCGCTGGCGTCTTTGTTGTTGAACGGCGGGTAAGCCGCTTCGATGCCCATCTTCAGGGTCTCGGCCATGGCCCCGGCGCTGAATGCGAGGGTGACGGCGGCGGCCAGGAAGACCTTTTTAAAATTCTGCATGCATGTTGCTCCGTTAGCGGTTGCTGGACATGAATTGTTTGCAGCGCGCCGAAAGCGGGTTTTCGAACACCTGCTGAGGCGATCCTTGCTCTTCCACCAGCCCCTGGTGGAGGAACACCACTTCGCTGGAGACCTGACGGGCAAAGCCCATTTCGTGGGTCACCAACAGCATGGTGCGGCCTTCTTCGGCCAGTGCGCGGATGACACTAAGTACTTCCTGAACCATTTCCGGGTCAAGGGCGGAGGTGGGCTCGTCAAACAGAATCACCTTCGGCTGCATTGCCAGCGTGCGGGCAATCGCGGCGCGTTGTTGTTGGCCACCGGACAATTGCGACGGGTAGGCGTGGCGCTTGTCGGCGATGCCGACCTTGGCCAGCAGCGCTTCGGCCACCTCGATCGCCTCGGCCTTGCTCTGGCCGAGCACGCGGCGCGGGGCTTCGATGATGTTGTCGAGCACGCTCATGTGCGGCCACAGATTAAAGTTTTGAAATACAAAACCAATCTCGGAACGCAGGCGGTTGATCTGTTTGCCATCGGCAGCAACCAGTTCGCCATTTTTGGCGGGTTTGAGCTTGAGTTCTTCACCGGCCACCAGAATCTGACCCTGGTGCGGGTTTTCCAACAGGTTGATGCAACGCAGGAACGTGGACTTGCCGGAACCGGAGGAACCGAGGATCGAGATCACATCGCCGTCGCGGGCGGTCAGCGAGATGCCTTTGAGCACCTCAAGCTGTCCGTAGCGTTTGTGCAAGTTGCGGATTTCAAGCGCGGGCGTGGCCTCAGCCATGTGCGTTCCTCATATATGTTGCGCTCCTGCTGTTGGCGGGCCTTCCTGGCGAGGCGGCCAAGCTAGCATAGCGTTTCAATGGCAGCCAACAGCGCTACGGGCGGTAAGCGGATGGCGTGTGGCGGGTTGTCGCATCGGCACAGCAGACTGTCGCCCCATCAACAACTGAACGGGTGTTTGAACGTGCAGGCCCGTGGGTGTTGCGTAAAAAAAGGCGCGATGTTGCCAGCTTTGGCGGGGTGTTGGAAGCGCTATCCGGCCGAACGTTCCTGATTCGCCCTTTTATTGTGCATCCCACACTTTTTCAGTGTGTTTCTGGTGCGCCTGTTCGCTTGAAAAGTGAGTCGCAGGGTAACGCTCTGGCGAATTGCCATTAATTTTAAGGACTTGCGATGACTGTCCGGTCGCGTTCAAAGCCGCGGGCCAGAAGAGTTTGAAACATTTTGGCGCATTTATTGCGTGCAGAATCTGGAACGCCCTGTTGGTTTCTTTTTACGAGAAGGAAAATCAGGCAGGTCGGACGCAATCGCTTTCCTCGCAAAGGTAGTTTCGATGAGCAGTACCCCAAGCTCCAATGGCCTCGAACAGGGGCTCAAACCGCGTCATGTGACCATGTTGTCGATCGCCGGTGTTATCGGCGCCGGTCTGTTCGTTGGCTCCGGCCACGCCATCGCTGCCGCCGGCCCTGCCGTGCTGCTGGCTTACGCCGCCGCCGGTACCCTGGTGGTGCTGGTGATGCGCATGCTCGGTGAAATGGCTGTCGCTTCGCCCGACACCGGCTCTTTCTCGACGTACGCCGACCGTGCCATCGGGCACTGGGCCGGCTTCACCATCGGCTGGTTGTACTGGTGGTTCTGGGTATTGGTGATTCCACTGGAAGCCAACGCCGCCGCAACCATCCTGCATGCCTGGTTTCCGAGCGTGGAGATCTGGGCCTTTGCCTTGGTCATCACCATGTTGCTCACGGTGACCAACCTGTTCAGCGTGAAAAACTACGGTGAGTTCGAATTCTGGTTTGCCCTGATCAAAGTCCTGGCGATCATCGGCTTCATCATCCTCGGCCTCGCGGCGATCTTCGGCTTCCTGCCGAACAGTCAGGTCAGTGGCGTTTCGCACTTGTTCGACTCCGGCGGCTTCCTGCCAAACGGCATGGGTGCGGTATTGGGCGCGATCCTGACCACCATGTTCTCGTTCATGGGTACCGAAATCGTGACCATCGCGGCTGCGGAATCGAAGAACCCGGGCAAGCAGATTTCCAAGGCCACCAACTCGGTGATCTGGCGGATCGGCCTGTTCTACCTCGTATCGATCTTCATCGTTGTGGCCCTGGTGCCGTGGAACGATCCGACGCTGGCCAACCTCGGTTCCTACCAGACCGTGCTTGAGCGCATGGGCATTCCGAACGCGAAAATGATCGTCGACATCGTGGTGCTGGTCGCGGTCACCAGCTGCCTGAACTCGGCGCTGTATACCTCGTCGCGCATGCTGTTCTCCCTCGGCAAGCGCGGCGATGCACCGGCGATGTCGACTCGGGTCAACAAAAGCGGCACGCCTTACTGGGCCGTCATGCTGTCGACCGGCGCGGCGTTCCTCTGCACCTTCGCCAACTATGTGGCCCCGGCTGCCGTGTTCGAATTCCTGCTGGCCAGCTCCGGCGCCATCGCGCTGCTGGTGTACCTGGTGATCGCGTTCTCGCAACTGCGCATGCGTAAACAACGCATGGCCCGCGGCGAGAAAATCGTCTTCAGCATGTGGCTGTTCCCGGGCCTGACCTACGCGGTGATCATCTTCATCGTCGCGGCCCTGACCATCATGCTGTTCCAGGAAGCCCACCGCGTGGAAATCCTCGCAACCGGCCTGCTGAGCCTCATGGTAGTCGCCGCCGGCCTGCTGGTCGCGCGCCGCCGCAAGCTGGAAAACCGTGGTGCGGTGGTGCTGAACTGATCCGCAACGCGTAATGCAAAACGGCCGCTGTCAGTGATGACGAGCGGCCGTTTTTGTTTGTGCGCGAGGTTTATTCGCCCTTGTCTTCCTGGGTGTCCAGCGACTTGCCGTAAGTATCCAGCGCAATCCCGAAATCGGTGATGAACTGTGGCTCGGTCAGCCAGGCCTGGGCGGTTTCGATGTCCATGCCGTCGGCCCACATGCGGTAGTCGATCAGCATGTCGGCGGCCAGGTGAGTGGCGGCCATGCCTTCGTTCTCGGCGTTTTCCATGTCCAGCAGCTCTGGATGGTCAACGATGATGAACGCCAGTTCGCGCAGCAGGGTCAGCAGCATTTCGTTGCGACTGACGGCTTCGGCGTCGCGCATTTTGCTGAACATCGCCAGGGTGTATTCCGGGATCGGCTCGTCCAGATGCCCGGGGTTGTCGTCCTGGTCCAGCGGCTTACGGCCGACCATGCGGATGTGCTTGGCTTTGGCCTTGGCGCGTTTGGCGCGTTTCTGTTGCTTGTTCAGGGATGCCATGGGAACTCAGTTCTTCTGTTGGGTGTGTGCGGCGATCGCGTCGGACGCCGCCACATAGTCGGCCTGGAAGGCCGGGGATTCGATCCACGCCAGGGCGCCGGCTTCGTCGGTTTCTTGCGACCACTGGCGATACTCGATCAGCGCGGCGAGGATGAAATCCATCGCGCCTTCTTCGCCTTCCTGCTCGTAGACCAGCTCCAGCAGCGGGTCTTCGAGGAATGCGCTGCACATGGCTTGCTGGCTGATCTTCTCGGCGTCGATCATTTTCTTGAACAGCTCGGTCAGGTCCACCGACTCGAAGTCGATACGGTCATCGTTCGGGTCCAGTTCGAGCGGCGCCTCGGCGCGTTTGCTGCGGTTCTGCTTGGCCTTGGTCTTGGCCCGGGCGGCGCGTTTTTGCTGCTTGTTGGCGGAGGCCATGGTGTGTTCCGTCGTGCGTGGGAAGGGCTCAGCTGCGCGGCACTGTCCGCCCGGGTGTGTCGGGGGGCAGTTCGCCGGTTTGCAGCCAGGTCAGAGCGATGGGCCATAGTGTGGCTTGGTATGCGCTACGAAAAAAGGCGAAATGTCCGACTTGTTGTTCGCCGATGTCCTGCGGCGCGATGCGCAGGTGGGTTTTATGCGCATGACTGAAGTAGCCGAGCAGGCGTTCGATGGCCGGGATCGTGCCGTACGGGTCGTCGCTGATGCTGATCGCCAGGATGTGCGCGCGGACATTGGCGAAGGGCAGGCGGCCGGTTGTTTTCAGCAGTCGGCGGCCACTCGGACGCTGCTCGTAGCGCGCGGCAGGCGTGCTCCAGTCGCGCACGACGCCTGCTGGCGTGTCCTCCAGCCAGCCAAGGTGTTTGCCTGGGAAATAGCCACAGAGGCGCGTCAGAAGCGGCATCAGCACATGCCATTTGCCGAACATGCGCCAGCGCTGTTCCGGCGCGTAGTCGCGCCAGTAAGCGAACTGCGCGCCGACCGTCACCAGCCGACGAATGACCTGCCCGGATTCGCCAAGTCCCGCCGCGCAACCGCCGAAACTGTGGCCGACCACATCGATGGGCTGGCCGGGGAACTCTCGTTGCGCGCGCTTGAGCATCGCCTCGAAATCCAGCGCGCCCCAGTCGGTCCATGAAGCCTCAAGGCCTCTCAGGGTTGCCGGACGCGATTCGCCGATGCCTCGGTAGTCGTAGGTGATCACGTCGAAGCCGTTGGCGAACAGGTAATCGGCGAAGCGTGAATAGTGTCGGCAGCGTACCGAGGTGGCGGCGTTGATGATGACTACCGGGCGTTGCGTATCGGGCAGGGTGTGACGCCAGGTGAAGCCGCAGAGCATAAAGCCATCGGCGGCAGCTTCTTTGAAAGGTTCGCTCACGGTTGCTGTGTCGGGCGTAAACGCGGGACTGCGTGAATTCATATGGACCTGGCCTTGGCGAAGACGGATCGAGAATGAGCTTCAACGCCGGCCTGCGCAATCACTCGGAACGCAGTGCGTTCCGGATTGAAGGTTAGCGACTCTGTAAATTCGAGCCGCAGTGCGTCTCGAATTAGTCCCTTTCGCACCCTGGCCAAGTGCCAATCATTCTAAAACACGTGCTTACCTGGCCGGATCAAATAAGGAGTAACGGTAGGGCTCTACAAGAGCCCGGGAGTTGTCATCATGAAACGCGTTCTTTCATTCCTGCTGCCCATCGCGGCGATGGCTGCATTGACTTTTCCGGCGATGTTGCAGGCGGCCAATCTCGACCCGATCGACAGTGCCGGTGTGCAAGTCCAGCAACAACAGCAAAACGGCATCAATTACCTGTCCGGCGGGATCGGCCTGGACGAGTCAAAAGCCATTCAGCAAACCCCCGGCTACAACCTTCATATGACCTACTCGGTCGGCATGCAAAACGAGTACGCCGCCAACGTCGACGTGACAATTGAAAAAGCCTCGGGACAAACCGTGCTGACCCTCAATCAGGCAGGGCCGTTGGTGTATGTGCAGTTGCCGCCAGGCAAATACATTGTGCGGGCCACGCTCAATGGCCAGGAGCGGCGCGACGTGACTGATGTTGGCAGCGGCACGGCGCGCAATCTGGTGTTTCACTGGAGTTGAAGTGATCAATGGATGATGCACTGGCAACACATCAGGCGCGGTACAGTCCCGCGCCTGATGTGTTGGACCGCTCCGGCATTGTCTGAAAGTGTTACTGCCGCGTGCGCTTGGCCTTCTGCTTGTCACCGGGCTCGCGCGCCATTCGGTGAATCCACAATCCAATCCAGCCGACGGCTATCAGGAACAGAGTGCCGACGCACTGCGACACGATCTCGAACCAGAACATTCGGGGTTGCTGCGCCAGGGTGTAGGTATGGCGTGGGCCGGATCGGTTCCAGGTGGTGATGGAGCCGCTGAGCAAGCTGTGGATGATCAGATAAGTCGACGCGGCGATGAGGAAGGCGATCAGTATGCCGACCAGTATCATCAGCCAGAATGCAATCCGGCTCTGGCGATAGGCTGGCGGATGGGGCAGGGGCACGCGGGTTCTTTTCTGGTTCATCGAGCGGATGACCCTCTTCCATAAGGTGCAGCCAAAGTAGCGCGGATCGCCTTTGTTCGAAACCCGTCGCGCATTTGCGCAGCCCAGAAAAAAGGCTGGAGTGAGCCGCCATCAAATCGCAGGCATAAAAAAACCCTGAATCTTGCGATTCAGGGTTTTCGGTATTTGGTGCCCAGAGACGGAATCGAACCGCCGACACGGGGATTTTCAATCCCCTGCTCTACCGACTGAGCTATCTGGGCAACGGGGCGCATTAAAAGGGTTTTTCGGATTTACGTCAACGACTTTTTTAAAATTTCTTAAATTAATTCCGTCGCTTACGATCCGACCCCCGATTTTGCAGGTTTACTCTGCAGGCGGAACGTAACCTTCGGCCTTGGCGTATTCCTCGCCGGAGAAGTACTTGTCCATTTCGCCCTGAAGATATTTGCGGTCTTCGGCATTCATCATGTTCAGGCGCTTTTCGTTGATCAGCAGGGTCTGGTGTTTCTGCCAGTCAGCCCAGGCCTTGGCCGAGACGTGGTCAAAAATGTCCTGACCTTTGGCGCCCGGGAAAGGAGCGCGTTCCAGCGCGGGCAATTCTTCTTTGTACTTGCGGCACATGATGGTGCGGGTCATGACGACTCTCCTGCGTTCAATACGGCGGCCGCGCGCTCGAGCAAGGTTTTGACCGGGGCAGCAAGGCCCAGGCGCGGCGGGGTGGCGAGGTTATACCAGAGCCAGTCGGCCTCGGCCACGTGATGGGTGGCCTCCTGTACCTGAACCAGCCAGGGTTCGATGGACAGCTGGAAGTGACTGAAGGTGTGAACGAGGCTTGGCAGTGCCTGCTGCTCACCCATGGTCAGCGAGTGCTGGTCGGCCAGATGTTGCAGGTCTTCGAGATCTTCGAGTTCCGGCAAGCTCCACAAACCGCCCCACAGACCGCTGGAGGGACGGCGATAAAGCAGAATCGCGCCGTCGCCATTGGCGAGCATCGGCATCAGCGTGCGTTTTTGCGGGATCGCTTTGCGCGGTTTGGGGATCGGGTAGCGTCTTTCCAGGCCGAGCATGTGCGCCTCGCAGCCCTTTTCCAGTGGACACAGCAGGCAGCTCGGTTTGCTGCGCGTGCACAACGTGGCGCCGAGATCCATCATCGCCTGGGTGTAGGCATTGACCCGATCATGCGGCGTGAAACGCTCTGCGTTGGCCCACAGCTGTTTGGCGACCTTCGGTTCACCCGGGTAACCCTCTTGCGCAGTAAAACGCGCCAGGACGCGTTTGACGTTGCCATCGAGGATCGGCGCGCGCAGGCCCATGCTGATGCTGGCAATGGCCCCGGCGGTGGACAGGCCGATCCCCGGCAGATCCGTGAGCTTTTCGACGTCCCGCGGAAATTCACCGCCGTACTGGCTGACGACGATCTTTGCGGTCTTCTGCAAATTGCGCGCGCGGGTGTAGTAACCCAGCCCCGTCCACAGATGCAGCACTTCGTCCTCCGGCGCTTCGGCCAATGCTTGTACCGTCGGCAGTGCGGTCATGAAGCGGTCGAAGTAATTGAGCACGGTGCTGACCTGGGTCTGCTGCAACATGATCTCCGACACCCACACCCGGTACGGATTGATGTCTTGCTGCCAAGGCAAATCGTGGCGGCCGTGGCGGTCGAACCATTCCAGCACCGCCGTGGAAAACTGCTCCGCTCTCATCGCTTGAACAGCCCCTTCAATGCGTTTTTCAATTCCGGGCTGACCTTGTCGCCGAGTTTTTCATCGATCTTCTCGCTGAGTTTGTCGCCGGCCATTTTGGTCGCGACCTGGCCGAGACGTTCGTTGTCCACACGGCAGGCCTTGGCGCCCAGCTCCAGCGGACCACGGCAGCGCAGCGGCCACTCGATGCCGACAAACTTCTCGCCGACCTGACAGGCTGGATCCGGCATGGCGCTGGTGTCGCCTTCGACGATGATGCCGACGCGGTAATCCATGCCCAGCACCCGCAAGTCGATGTCGCCATCGCCGTTGACGGTCATGCCGGGGATGCGCACTTTCAGGTCCGGGTTGCTGGCCACGCCGTTGCGCAAGGTCAGGTTGCCCTTGAGTTCCTGGAACGGTGTGTCCTTGCCCCGTGGCTCGCCGCTGAGGGATTTGCGGTTAAGCGTGGCGATGCCTTTGCACAGTTGCTGTTCAAGGTTGGCGTTGAGCAGTACGCCGTTGTTGATCACGAAACTGGCGTTGCCATTGAGGGTTTCGATCAGCGCCTGCTGGCTGTTGCCGCTGCCGGTGAGACTGCTGGTCAGTGTGACCAGGCCTTTGACTGGCGGGTTCTTGCCCTGGCTTTCGAGGATTTTCTCCACCGGCACGCGGTTGATCCGGGTTTGCAGATTCAACACTGGCGCGCTCGGGCGCACATCGAGGGTGCCCTTGGCTTCGAAGTCGCCGTTGTACAGCCCGCCGCGCAGGTTTTCCAGGGTCAGCAGGCCGCCCTGGCCGGTGGCTTTGAGCGCGGCGTTCTGGATCGGCAGTTTATCGAGGGTCAGTTGGCCGAAGCTCAGATCGGCATCAACGTCGAGTTTGGCCAGGCGCTCGACCGGCAACAGGCGCTCAGTGCTCCAGGCGCTTTTACTCGGTTTGTCCGGCAGCGGTGTGCTGCCGGCACCGGCCATGGCATCGGCTTCGGTACTGGCAACTTCGGCCTGACGCACTTGCGTGGCGTTTTTGGCTTTTTCCGATTTCGGCGGCAGGTAGCGGTCGACGTCGAACGTGTCAGCCTTGAGGATCGCCCGCAGCGACTGCTTGGCGAAGTCCTCAACGGCAATGCGTCCGCTGAAGCTGCTGTCGTCGAGTTTCAGGTTGATGTTGTCGAAGGCAACGCTGCTGGGCGTGGCGGCCACGCGGCTGACCAGCTCGACCTTGCTCAGGCTGCCAGGCGCCATCGCTGGCAGTGTCTGGCCGATGCTGTCGACGAATTTCGCCAGATCGAACTGGGCGATGGAGATGCCGCCAGTGATCTGCGGAGTCTTGTCGAGGTCGTTGGCTTTCAGCTCACCCAAGGCGCGCAACTGGTTGGCAGATATCTTGATCCCGGTCCATTCGGCGACGTTCGCTGCCTTGTCCAGCAAGATCTGCCCTTGGGCGGAGAAGGTCATGGCCTTGCCCTGCAGTGGATCGCCAGTCAGCTCGCCGGACAACTTCATGTCTTCGAACTTGTAGCGTTGCAATGCACGCTCGATGCGCAACTCGCCATTGAGTTCGGTACGCACGCGCAGCACAGGCTGATTGGTGCTGAGGAACGCCGTGGCTTTCAGCGGAATGTTGGTCGAGTCGTGTACCGCACCGGTGCTCAGCTGAATGCTTTCGGCGCTGTACTGTTTGCCGGTCTGCTCGTCGGTGTATTCAACCCGGGCGTTGTTGACGGTCAGGCTGTCGATGTCGAGGCGGATCGGCTGCGGCGGTTTTTCCGGCTGGGCGGTGGCCTCTGCGACAGGCGGGCTGGCTGGCGCAGGGCTGCCGGCAGGCACGGCAGGAGGCGGCAGCTTGCCGATGTCTTCCCAGTTGCCGTGGCCGGACTTGTCGCGTTTGAGGCGCAGGTTCAGGCCTTCGACACGCACGTCGCTCATCTGCACTTCGCGGCGCAGCAATGGCAGTACGCGCACGGACAGGCCGAGCATCTGCAGATCGGCATACGGCTCGGTCGGATTGATCAGGGTGGCGATGCTGGCTTCATGCAGTTCCAGGCCCAGCCACGGGAACAGGCTCCAGCCGATATCGCCATTGAGCGTTAGCTCGATGTGGGCCTTGTCGCGGGCTATCTGGCGGATCTCGTCTTTGTAGTCGTTGGGATCAAACAGGTGGGTCAGGGCGAAGCCCGCCGCCACAATGATCAGCAACAGCCCGAGAAGTACCAGACCCAGGATTTTGCCGAACGCTTTCATGGGCGAGTCCTTGTAGTTAGTCGAATTCGTAATTTAGCCGGGGAGTATAGCGCTGCATCCGCCCGGTTCGGGGCGCTGTCATGTCGCGATGACGTCCAGCGGCACTTGCAATTTGGTGGCCAGCGCCTGGGTTTCAAGGTGTCCGGCCGGTGCCAGCAGGCGCAGTTGCGCACCCGCTTGCGACGCCATTTTCTGCGCTTGGTTCACCAATCGCTCAGCCACCCCACGGCGCCGGGTGACTTTTCGTACACACAAATGTGACAAGTACCAAACCCGGTCGTGCCTTGTCAGGCGTGCTGCACCGAGCAGGCGATCATTGAAACGTCCTGCAATCAAAGAGCCTTCAGCCAGGCTGTTTTCGATCAGTTGAGCGTCCCCGGAATACGGTGCGAACAGCCATTGCGGGGCGTCCCGATAGATTTTCTGCAGATCCTGTTGATCCTGGTAACTGGCATCGTGCAGCGCTTGGACAACGATCGGCATGGCTTTTTCCTGTGGGGGACGAGATCAGATGACATGAAAAAGGTGATATCAGTTTGGTTTTTCTGTCACGTGCAAATGGTAACCTTCGCCGGTTCGTCCGTCCTTCTGCGACTTAACGTCGCGCCTTCAAGGAGCTTCACCCGAAAAAAACGGTCATGCCTGCGTGCATAAAGGCCGAGGGTGAGCAGTGGCTGGCGAACCATACTAATAATTGGGGGATACACAATGAGCACGAGCATCACGGCGGACGGCCTTCGCGCCGACCAGCCTGCGTTCCTGTCCAAGGAACGCATTATCGCCAAGCCCGGTTTCAACCGTTGGCTGGTTCCACCGGCCGCTCTGGCCATCCACCTGTGCATCGGCATGGCCTACGGTTTCTCGGTGTTCTGGCTGCCGCTGTCCAAGGCATTGGGCGTCACCGCGCCCGTGGCTTGCGCGCCGGACATGAGCTTCATGGCTCAGGTCTTCTCTTCGCAATGCGACTGGCCGATCTCCATGCTCGGCTGGATCTACACCTTGTTCTTCATCTTCCTCGGCTGCTCGGCCGCGATCTGGGGTGGCTGGCTGGAACACGCCGGGCCACGCAAGGCTGGCGTTGTGTCGGCATTGTGCTGGTGCGGCGGTCTGCTGATCTCGGCACTGGGGATTTATACCCACCAGATCTGGCTGATGTGGATCGGCTCCGGCGTGATCGGCGGTATCGGTCTGGGCCTGGGCTATATCTCGCCGGTCTCGACCCTGATCAAGTGGTTCCCGGACAAGCGCGGCATGGCGACCGGCATGGCGATCATGGGCTTCGGCGGCGGTGCGATGGTGGGTGCACCGTTGGCGACTGCGCTGATGAGCCACTTCGCTTCGCCTGCCGGTGTTGGCGTCTGGCAGAGCTTCGTGGCCATGGCCGCGATCTACTTCGTGTTCATGATCGGTGGCGCGTTGGCCTACCGCGTGCCGCCAACCGGGTGGAAGCCTGAAGGCTGGACCGCTCCGGCGAAAAAAGCCTCGAACTCGATGATCACTCACCGTCACGTCCACGTGAATGTAGCGTGGAAAACCCCGCAGTTCCGTCTGGTGTGGCTGGTGCTGTGCCTGAACGTATCGGCCGGTATCGGCATCCTCGGCATGGCCTCGCCACTGCTGCAGGAAGTGTTCGGCGGCAAGCTGCTGGGCGTTGACGTGCCGTTCGGTCAACTGGACGCCGGGCAACTGGCCTCGATCGCCGCGATTGCCGCCGGTTTCACCGGTCTGCTGAGCCTGTTCAACATCGGTGGCCGTTTCTTCTGGGCTTCGTTCTCGGACTACCTGGGTCGCAAAAACACTTACTTCGTGTTCTTCGCCCTCGGTTTTGCCCTGTACGCGTTGATCCCGAACATGGGCCATCTGGGCAACGTTGCGCTGTTCGTGGCGGCGTTCTGCATCATCCTGTCGATGTACGGCGGTGGTTTTGCGACCGTTCCGGCGTATCTGGCCGACCTGTTCGGTACGCAAATGGTCGGCGCGATCCACGGTCGCCTGCTGACTGCCTGGGCCGCCGCCGGCGTGCTCGGTCCGGTGTTGGTGAACTACCTGCGTGAGTATCAGTTGAGCATCGGCGTTGAACGCGCTGCTGCTTACGACATCACCCTGTACATCCTCGCCGGCCTGCTGGTGCTGGGCTTCCTCTGCAACCTGCTGGTGCGTCCGGTGGCCGACAAGTACTTCATGACCGACGCCGAACTGGCCGCCGAACAGGCGCTGGGCCACGACAAAGGGGCTGATGCAAGCACTGTGCTGGAGTGGAAAGCCGCGCCGGGCAGCAAGCCGCTGGCAATTGCCGCGTGGCTGGTGGTGGGCATTCCGTTGGCGTGGGGTGTGTGGGTAACCCTGCAGAAGACGGCGGTACTGTTTCACTAAGTAATGGGTAAAACGCAGTACCCCTGTGGGAGCGAGCCTGCTCGCGAAGACGGATTGTCAGTTGCCATAAGTGTTGGCTGACTCACCGCATTCGCGAGCAGGCTCGCTCCCACATTTGTTTTCGGGGTGCCTGTAATGGCTTGTATGGACATGTCTACCCGCGACAGCCGGGGCTTCTGTCCGTCAGGCATATCACGTCGCGTGTTTCTGTTTCGGCCCCGCGTGCCTATAATGGCTGCCTTTTTCGCCCAATGATTTTGCGGAGCTGGTGATGGCCGAACGTAAGGCGTCTGTCGAGCGCGACACTCTGGAAACCCAGATCAAAGCCTCGATCAACCTTGATGGCACCGGAAAGGCCCGATTCGATATCGGTGTTCCTTTTCTTGAGCACATGCTGGATCAGATCGCCCGTCACGGGTTGATCGACCTGGATATTGAATGCAAGGGCGATCTGCATATCGACGACCACCATACCGTGGAAGACGTCGGTATCACCCTCGGCCAGGCCTTCGCCAAAGCCATCGGCGACAAGAAAGGCATCCGTCGCTACGGTCACGCCTACGTGCCGCTCGATGAAGCGCTGTCGCGTGTGGTGATCGACTTCTCCGGCCGCCCGGGCCTGCAGATGCACGTGCCGTACACCCGCGCCACCGTGGGCGGCTTCGACGTCGATCTGTTCCAGGAATTCTTCCAGGGCTTCGTCAACCACGCACTGGTCAGCCTGCACATCGACAACCTGCGCGGCACCAACACCCACCACCAGATCGAAACCGTGTTCAAGGCATTCGGTCGCGCGCTGCGCATGGCCGTCGAGCTGGATGAGCGCATGGCCGGGCAAATGCCATCGACCAAAGGCGTTCTGTAATGCAGACGGTTGCAGTTATCGACTACGGCATGGGCAACCTGCACTCGGTGGCCAAGGCCCTTGAGCACGTCGGCGCCGGCAAAGTGCTGATCACAAGCGATGCCGACGTGATCCGCGAAGCCGACCGCGTGGTGTTCCCCGGCGTTGGTGCGATTCGCGATTGCATGGCGGAGATCCGTCGCCTCGGTTTCGATTCGCTGGTGCGTGAAGTCAGCCAGGATCGTCCGTTCCTCGGCATCTGCGTCGGCATGCAAGCCCTGCTCGACAGCAGCGAAGAGAACGACGGTGTCGACTGCATCGGCCTGTTCCCGGGCGCGGTGAAGTTCTTCGGCAAAGACCTGCATGAAGACGGCGAGCATCTGAAAGTCCCGCACATGGGCTGGAACGAGGTGCAGCAGAAGGTCAGTCACCCGCTGTGGCACGACATTCCGGACATGGCGCGTTTCTACTTCGTGCACAGCTACTACATCGCTGCCGCCAATGCGCGGCAGGTAGTCGGTAGCGGTCATTACGGGGTCGATTTCGCCGCGGCGCTGGCCGAAGGCTCGCGTTTCGCCGTGCAATTCCACCCGGAGAAGAGCCATACCCATGGCCTGCAATTGCTGCAGAACTTCGCCGCGTGGGACGGTCGCTGGTAAATGGCCGCCAAGAAGTCCAAACCGCCGATCCTGACCCTCACTCCCGAACAGGAGAGCGAGGCCAACCGCAAGATCCAGCGGTTCATGGAGGATCGGTTCGAACTTGACCTGGGGTCGTTCGAGGCGGCGGAAATTCTTGAGCTGTTTACCCGCGAAATTGCTCCGCACTATTACAACAGGGCGATTTTCGATGTGCAGACCCACCTCAAAGAGCGGTTTGAAAGCATCGAAAGCGACCTGTGGGCGCTCGAGAAAAACTGATTTCCGAGCCAAGCTGAACATTCAAATTTGAAGGTTTGCCAGATGCTGATTATTCCCGCTATCGATCTTAAAGACGGTGCCTGCGTACGTCTGCGCCAGGGCCGCATGGAAGATTCCACAGTGTTCTCCGAGGACCCGGTGAGCATGGCTGCCAAGTGGGTGGAGGGCGGTTGCCGCCGTCTGCATCTGGTCGATCTGAACGGCGCATTCGAAGGTCAGCCGGTCAACGGTGAAGTGGTCACCGCGATTGCCAAACGCTACCCGAACCTGCCGATCCAGATCGGCGGCGGTATCCGTTCGCTGGAAACCATCGAGCATTACGTCAAGGCGGGCGTGAGTTATGTGATCATCGGCACCAAGGCCGTAAAAGATCCGGCGTTTGTCGCTGAAGCCTGCCGCGCGTTCCCGGGCAAGATCATCGTCGGTCTGGATGCCAAAGACGGCTTCGTCGCCACCGATGGCTGGGCTGAAATCAGCACCGTGCAGGTCATCGACCTGGCCAAGCAGTTCGAAGCTGACGGTGTATCGTCGATCGTTTATACCGACATCGCCAAAGACGGCATGATGCAGGGCTGCAACGTACCGTTCACCGCTGCGCTGGCTGCTGCGACGAAGATCCCGGTGATTGCCTCCGGCGGTATCCACAATCTGGGTGACATCAAGTCGCTGCTCGACGCCAAGGCGCCGGGCATCATTGGCGCAATCACTGGCCGGGCGATCTACGAAGGCACCCTCGACGTCGCCGAAGCGCAAGCTTTCTGCGATTCGTACCAAGGCTGAGGACTGACCATGGCGCTGGCCAAACGCATCATCCCTTGCCTGGACGTGGACAACGGCCGGGTCGTCAAAGGTGTGAAGTTCGAAAACATCCGCGATGCCGGCGACCCGGTGGAAATCGCCCGTCGTTATGACGAGCAGGGTGCCGACGAGATTACCTTTCTCGACATCACCGCCAGCGTCGATGGCCGCGACACCACGCTGCATACCGTCGAGCGCATGGCCAGCCAGGTGTTCATTCCGCTGACCGTCGGCGGCGGCGTGCGCACCGTGCAGGACATCCGCAACCTGCTCAATGCCGGTGCGGACAAGGTCTCGATCAACACCGCAGCGGTGTTCAACCCGGAATTCGTTGGCGAAGCGGCGCAGCATTTCGGCTCGCAGTGCATCGTCGTCGCCATCGACGCGAAGAAAGTCTCCGGCCCGGGAGAAACCCCGCGCTGGGAAATCTTCACCCACGGCGGGCGCAAGCCGACCGGTCTCGATGCAGTCGAGTGGGCGAAGAAGATGGAAGGCCTCGGTGCCGGTGAGATCCTGCTGACCAGCATGGATCAGGACGGCATGAAAAACGGCTTCGACCTTGGCGTGACTCGCGCGATCAGCGATGCGCTGGGCATTCCGGTGATCGCTTCCGGCGGCGTCGGCAATCTGCAGCATCTGGCCGACGGCATCCTTGAAGGCCACGCCAGCGCGGTACTGGCGGCGAGTATTTTCCACTTCGGCGAATACACTGTGCAGGAAGCGAAAGCGTACATGGCCAAACGCGGCATCGTGATGCGCTAAACCGTACAGGCCAGTGGACAGCATGGCGTACCCAAGGCACTCTTGGGCACGCCATGGATTCCGGTAGCCCGACATGATCAAACGCCTGCTTCTTGTTCTCGCCAGTGCTTCTGTGTTGCTGCTCAACACGGCGCGGGCCGAAAACAGTCCCGACACCGATCTGGTGCTCCTCACCGAAAACTTTCCGCCCTACAACATGGCGAAAGACGGCAAGAATTTCGCCAAGGGCGAGAACATCAACGGCATTGCCGCCGACATCGTGCGTGAAATGTTCAAGCGCGCCGGGCTCACTTACAGCCTGACGCTGCGCTTTCCCTGGGAGCGCGTCTACAAACTGGCACTGGAAAATCCCGGTTACGGTGCTTTCGTGATGGCGCGCCTGCCGGATCGCGAAAACCTGTTCAAATGGGTCGGCCCGATCGGTCCGGACGACTGGATCATGTTGGCCCGGGCCGACAGCAAGATCACCCTCGAAACCCTCAACGATGCGCGCAAATACAGGATCGGTGCCTACAAAGGCGATGCGATTGCCGAGACGCTGGCCAAGCAGGGCTTGAAGCCTTCGGTCGTTCTGCGCGATCAAGACAACGCGAAAAAACTGGTCAACGGCCAGATCGACCTGTGGGCCACCGGTGATCCTGCCGGACGTTATCTGGCGCGGCAGGACGGGGTGACCGGACTCAAGACCGTATTGCGCTTCAACAGCGCCGAGTTGTACCTGGCGCTGAACAAGGACGTGTCGGATGCAACGGTCGCCAGGCTGCAGGCGGCGCTGGATCAGATGCGCAAGGACGGGGTTGTCGACGAAATCATGGGGCGCTATCTGTAGTTGTCGGCAATGCCTTGTCCGCGGCTTCATGGATGCATTCGTGCGGCGGATACTGCAGCAGTTCCAGGCTCTCGTACTGGGTGTAGCCGAGGTTGATGCCGGCTTGCGAGCCGTCTGCACGGAGCAACTCGTAGAAACTCTCCTGCTGATAAGCCGCGACGAATTTGCCTTTGCCGGCCATGGCGAGGACGTTGCTGATGAACGGTGTCAGCCAGCCGCTGGTTGAGGTTTCGCAGTGCGTGAACTGGCTGTCGAGTCTCGCCGAGAATGGCAGTGACGGATGGACGTCGCTCTTCATTGCCCAGGCGCTCACAAAACTGATGGCGGTAACCTGGGTGAACAGGCGCAGCACCTTCGGATTCTGCAACCGTTGCGCAGTCCACTTGAATGCCCGCGCCTTGTCGCCCGTGTTGTGTCCGCTCCCGACCAGATAATACTGGTCGGTTCTTTCCAGGCGATAAAAGGGCGTGGTGCGTAATTGTTCGAGCGGTGACAGGTCATCCTTGACCACGAACCACGGAAGTTCCACCACTTGAGCGAGGGTGGCCGCTCCGTTGGTTTGCGGAGCGTCCGCTGCGTGGAGCGTCGGCAACACTGGCGATGATTTGATCAGTGGCGCGATCTGCATCCGCAAGGCAAAGACACTGACGTCGGCCTGTGGTCGGTTGAAGCTGCCTGCCGCAACGAAGGTGCCCGGCGCGAAGTGAATGTCTCCCGGCGGTGCGCTGGGCGGGGTGACGCTCCAGGCACTGAAACTCTGCCGTGCACCGCTGCCCTTGTCGCTCCAGAGCATATTGCCGACCGTTGAAGCGATCACCAGGTCGGCCCGGACGCAGCGCACGCTACTGAGCAGTGGCTTGTCGTCGCCGCTGGAGCAAACCTGGCCCAAGGCAACGTAGCCGGCCGGGGGCAGCGGTCGCCAGACCGTGCAGTTGGTTTTGGCGCCCGAGCCGGTATCTTTCCAGACTTGTTCAAAGTCGAGGGGCGCGCTGAGGGCTTTGGCTTTTGTCGGGTCGGTCTCGCGCTCGCTGACAACGGCCACGACGTGTTTTGCGTTGATGTTGTCGTGGCTGCCCACCACGACATCGCCTAAAGGAAAATAGCCCGGCAGCATCTCGGGAGAGGGCGTCGGGCGCCAAAAGCTCCCGGGTGCCGCTTTCGATCCGCTGCTGTCCCAGATTCGCTGGAAATCAGTCGTGAAGTTGATCAGCAGATTGTCCAGCGTGATCGGTTTTGCCTGTTGCGGGACGCCTGCGTCCTTGTCTTCGGTATTCATAATCAGCCCTGATAGTGAAAGACGACTCGGGAAGAGTCGTCACAGTTGCAGGGCTCACTATCCGGCCATGGGCGGGCCGTTTGGCGGTAATTATGTATAGCGGGCGAGGCTGTTCAACGGTAGACGCCGTCCTTGCCATGGGCGGCGGTGGCGCGATTGCTGCGCACGCTGATCATCTGCTTGATGTCGATCCACTCGATGCCTTGTGCCTTGAGCTTCGGCAATTCACGTTCCAGGACTGCCAGGGTCTGCGGATACGGGTGACCGATCATCACCGCTGACCCCTGCTTGCGCGCCAGGCTGATGGCGGTCTGCAGTTGGGTGAAGATGGCGCCTTCGTTGCGCTCGTCATCAAGGAACACATCCCGCGAGACACTCGCCAGATCGATCTTCTGCGCCTGCTGCGCTGCGACGGTCTGGGCGCTGGTGCGGCTGTCGACGAAGAATTTGTGCCGACGCTGCAACTCACCCATCAGCCACGCCATTGCCACCGGCTGGGCGGTCATGCGACTGCCCATGTGGTTGTTGATGCCCGCCGTGTAGGGGACCATTTTGAAGGCAGCGTCGAGGCGCTTTTGCAGTTCCTCGAGCGGCAGTTCGGGATGCCAGGCGTACGGGCCGGTGGCCGGGTCCATGGGCATGTGCAGAATCACGATCTTGCCGGCGCGATGGGCTTCGCGGGCGAATTCGGTAGCGTGCGGCGTGTCGGGCATGATCGCTGTGGTCACCGGGCCGGGCAGGGCCAGCACGCGGCGATCCCGGGGCAGGTTCTGCCCCAGGTCGTCGATGATCAGCGTCAGGTAGGCTTTTGGCGGGGTGGTTCTGGCAGGTTCTGCGTGAGCAGCACCCGCCAGACAGCACAGCAGGACGAAGAAGAAACGCAACGACATCCTCAACGGCCGGACGTGATGCTCAGCCCTTTGAGCAGGCTCAGCGCCTGGGCCAACTGGTAATCGTCATCCTGCGGCATGGCCTTGGCCTTGGCGCCGGAACCGGTCGGCTTGTCCGCGCCGCCGTTGCCGTTGCCCAGGTGACCTTGCAGGTCGGCTTCCTTGAAGTAGTCGCCGTCGGCTTCGTTGGTGATCTTGGCCTTGCGCACTTCGATGTCCGGGACGATGCCCTGGGCCTGGATCGAGCGACCGTTCGGCGTGAAGTACAGCGCCGTGGTGATCTTCAGTGCACGGTCGTTGTTCAGCGGCAGCACGGTCTGCACCGAGCCTTTGCCGAAACTGGTGGTGCCCATGACCACGGCGCGTTTCTGGTCCTGCAGGGCGCCGGCGACGATTTCCGAAGCCGAGGCGCTGCCACCGTTGATCAGCACGACCATCGGCACCGCTTCGCTTTCGTCCTTGCCGGTGGCGGAGAAGCGCAGTTCGGAGTTGGCGATCCGGCCTTTGGTGTAGACGATCAGGCCTTTCTTGATGAAGTGGTCGACCACTTCCACTGCCGCCTGCAACACCCCGCCCGGGTTGTTGCGCAGGTCGAGGATGATGCCGTTGAGCTTCTTGCCGTTGTCCTTGCGCAACTTGGCCAGAGCCTTGGAGACTTCTTCGCCGGTCTTGACCTGGAACTGGGTGATGCGGATGTAGCCGTAGCCCGACTCCAGCAGTTGCGCCTTGACGCTCTTCACCTGAATCACGGCGCGGGCCAGGGTCACGTCGAACGGCGTACCGCCATCGCGCACCAGGGTCAGGGTGATTTTCTGGCCGATCTTGCCGCGCATCTTGTCTACGGCTTCGGTCATGGTCTGGCCACGGGTCGGCTGGCCGTTGATCTTGACGATGAAGTCTCCGGCCTGAATGCCGGCCTTCGACGCCGGGGTGTCGTCGATCGGCGAGACGACCTTGATGAAACCGTCTTCGGAGCCGACTTCGATGCCCAGGCCGCCGAATTCGCCGCTGGTGCTTTCCTGCAATTCGGTGAAGTCTTCAGGGCCGAGATAGGCGGAGTGCGGATCGAGGTTGCTGAGCATGCCTTTGATCGCGTTTTCCAGCAGGGTCTTGTCGTCCACCGGCTCGACATAGGCGGCCTTGATCCGATCCATTACCTCGGCAAAGGTGCGCAACTCTTCCAGCGGCAACGGTGCCTTGGCGGTCGCGGCAGTGCCTGCCGGAGCGACGGCCGGGGCCGGTTGAGCGGCGAACGCCAGAGGCGCGCCGATCACCAGAGCGATCGTCAGGGCCAGCGAGGTAAGGCGGGACAAATGCAGCATGTCGAACGAACTCCTGAATTAGGCGACGCGCTTATCCTTGCGCGTGACACCATTGCGCCGGATCACTCGGGTGACCCTGCTGACGAATTGCGAAATACAGCGCTGGTGTGTCCTGACCGCCACTGTTACCCACAGTGGAGATCGACTCACCGGCTTTTACCACGTCACCGGCCGACTTGAGCAGCGTCTGGTTGTGACCGTAAAGACTCAGATAACCATTGCCGTGATCGAGGATCACCAGCAGTCCGGCACCGCGCAACCAGTCGGCGAACACCACGCGCCCGCCGTGTACGGCATGCACCTGGCTGCCGGCGGCGGCGCTGATCATCACGCCATCCCACTTGGTGCGGGCATCGTCGCCACGGCTTTCGCCGAAGCGTGCCAGCAATCGACCATCAACCGGCCACGGAAGTTTTCCCCGGGTTGCAGCAAAAGGGCCACCGAAGGTCTCGCCGCTGCTGGACACCAGGGCGCCGGGGGTTGATCTGGCGGGTTTTCGTGGGGCGTCGCTGGTGTCAGCCTGCGCCTCACGCAAACGCTTTTTTTCCGCTTCCTGCTGGGCGATCAGCGCTTTCTGCCGCGCTTCTTCTGCCTCACGGGCCTGACGGGCCAGGGTTTCTTCAATGGTTTTAAGGACTTTAGACAGGTCTGCCTGATCCTGCTCGCGGGCGGCCAGTTTCTGGTCGCGGGCTTTCACGTCATCGTTGAGCTTGGCGAGGACTTGCTGGCGCTCCTTGCGGACTTTTTCCAGCTCGTCGCGCTGGCTGTCGAGGCTGCTTTTCTGCACCAGCAATTGCGCCTGCTGCGTGGCGATGTCTTTTTCGACATTGGCCAGTTGGCGCAGGGTTTCGTTGAAGTTCTTCAACTGCTCCAGGCGGGCCTGGCTCAGGTAATCGTAATAGGTGAGGGTGCGGGCGAATTTCTCGGGATTCTGCTGGTTGAGCAGCAGCTTGAGGTATTCCTGACGGCCGTTCTGATAGGCCGCGCGGGCCTGGATGGCGATCAGTCGCTGCTGTTCAGTGCGCGCGCTCTGGAGTTTTTTTTTCTCCGCATCGAGTCGCTGCAGCTCGGATTCGCTCTTCTTCAGCTCTTTCTGCAGGGCATCGACCTGCTTCTCGAGCTTGCCCATTTCGGTTTCGGTGCCCTTGAGCTCTTTCTGCACACCGGATTTTTCTTCCTGCAGCTTGCCCAGCAGCTTTTTCAGCTCGGCAATGTCCTGACGCGTGGCATCCAACTGCTGTTGGGTTTGCGCGCGCTCGTCAGCGAAGGCCGGTTGGAGCAGGCAGGTCAGAGCGAGGGCGATCAGGACGCGGAGCATAGAGGCGGGCGGCACCAGGGTAATGGACGGCCTAGTATGCCCGCCCGGGGCTGCAAAAAAAACGCCCAATTGGGCTTGTGTGATAACTGGAGCGGCGCAGAGGCCCATTTCCATTTCGAAAACCCCATAAACCACTGTGGGAGCTGGCTTGCCAGCGATGGCGTCTGCACCTTCAACATAGCTGTTGGCTGTCAGATTGCTATCGCTGGCAAGCCAGCTCCCACAGGGTTTGGCGGTGTTTGATCTGGCGAATTACACCAGAATCGACGTACCCGTCATCTCCGCCGGTTTTTCCAGGCCCAGCAGCATCAGCATGGTCGGAGCCACGTCCGCCAGTACGCCGCCGTCACGGACCTTGAGGTCACGCTTGCCGACATAAATGAACGGCACAGGCTCGGTGGTGTGCGCGGTGTGCGCCTGGTGGGTTTCTTCATCGGCCATTTTTTCGACGTTGCCGTGGTCAGCGGTGATCAGCGCTTCGCCGCCGACTTTTTCCAGCGCCTCGACGATGCGCCCGACGCAGGTGTCCAGGCATTCCACGGCTTTCACCGCAGCGTCAAACACGCCGCTGTGGCCGACCATGTCGCCGTTGGCGTAGTTGACCACGATCACGTCGTAACGCTGGTGTTCGATGGCGTCGACGATGCGGTCAGTCACTTCCGGTGCACTCATTTCCGGCTGCAGGTCGTAGGTGGCGACTTTCGGCGACGGGATGAGGATGCGCTCTTCACCCGGGAACGGTTCTTCACGGCCGCCGGAGAAGAAGAAGGTCACGTGCGCGTATTTTTCGGTTTCGGCGATGCGCAGCTGAGTCTTGCCGTTTTTTG
This sequence comes from Pseudomonas sp. AO-1, assembly GCF_019775695.1. Lineage (NCBI taxonomy): Bacteria > Pseudomonadati > Pseudomonadota > Gammaproteobacteria > Pseudomonadales > Pseudomonadaceae > Pseudomonas > Pseudomonas sp. AO-1. The sequence goes on along the minus strand of NZ_CP079947.1, from coordinate 6,302,945 downwards.
CCAGGTAGTCGCCAAGCACGTTTTCCAGACTGCCCGGAGCAAAGGCTGCAGGGGCCGGAATGCTGGCGGCATATTGGGTCAGGCCCACGTACTGCACTTTTGGCTGGCGCGCGCGCTCGAATTCCTTGAAATCGTCTTCGACAAATACGCGGCTCAGCTCGCGGGCGCGGTCGGCGCGGAAGTTCATGAACACCACGGCGTCGCCGTCTTCGACCTTGACCGGCTCGCCGATGGTGGTGGCTTTGACGAATTCGTCGCTCTCGCCACGGGCGTAGGCGGCGTCGAGGCCTTCCTGAGCGGTGGCGGCGTTGAATTCGGCGTTGCCGTCGACGATCAGGTTGTAGGCCTGAGATACGCGGTCCCAACGGTTGTCACGGTCCATCGCGAAGTAGCGACCGATGAGGCTGGCGATGCGGCCCTTGCCGAGCGCCTGGAAGGTCGCGTCGAGCAGTTCGATTGAGGACGCGGCGCTTTTCGGTGGCGTGTCGCGGCCATCAAGAAAGGCGTGCAGGTAGATTTTTTCGGCGCCGCGCTTGAACGCCAGCTCGGCCATGGCGATCAAGTGATCCTGGTGGCTGTGCACGCCACCATCGGACAGCAGGCCCATGAAATGCACGGCGTTGCCGGCGGCCACGGCTTTATCCACAGCGGCGCAGATGGTCGGGTTCTCGAAAAACTCACCGTCGCGGATCGCTTTGGTCACGCGCGTGAAGTCCTGATACACCACGCGCCCGGCGCCGAGGTTCATGTGGCCGACTTCAGAGTTGCCCATCTGGCCGTCCGGCAGACCAACGTCCATGCCGCTGCCCGAGATCAGGCCGTTCGGCACCGTGGCCCACAGGCGATCGAGCACTGGCTTCTTCGCCGCATACACGGCATTGGATTCGTGGCTGTCACTGTGACCGAAGCCGTCGAGAATCATCAGGACCAAAGGTTTAGGCGTGGTAGTCATGGAATCCACTCGTGGCTAATAAAGAAGAAGGCGATGGAAAAGGGAGTGGCAGTTTAAAGCGAAGTTCCTGCGGCGTCACCGCCGGACGGGGTTTGGCCCACCATAGTGGCTGTGTATACTGGCCGACATTTTAACGCCCTGGAACCTCCTTCGATGGTTGCTCACCTGATTGAATTTGCCACTAACCACTACATTCTTGTCGGTATCTTCGTCGTACTGCTGGCTCTGCTGCTGGCGCACACGATGCAGGGCGGCGGTAAAAGCCTGAGCACTGGCGAGCTGACCGCACTGGTCAACAAGGACGCAGGCGTGGTGGTGGACATCCGTCCGGCGAAAGATTACGCCGCCGGTCATATCGTTGGCGCGATCAACATTCCTCAAGACAAGCTGGCTGCGCGTGCCGGTGAGCTGGAAAAGCACAAGGCCAAGACCATCATTCTGGTGGACGCCCTGGGCCAGACCGCTGGTACCCACGCTCGTGAGCTGATGAAATCCGGCTTCACCGCCGCCAAGCTGTCCGGCGGGATCTCCAGCTGGAAAGGCGACAACCTGCCGCTGGTGAAGTGATATGAGCGAAGTCATCGTCTACTCCAGCGACTACTGCCCTTACTGCATGCGAGCCAAGCAATTGCTCGCGAACAAAGGTGTGGCCTTCGAAGAGATCAAGGTCGATGGCAAGCCGCAGATTCGTGCTGCCATGAGCCAGAAGGCCGGACGCACGTCCGTGCCGCAGATCTGGATCGGCGACAAGCACATCGGCGGTTGTGATGATTTGTATGCCCTGGAGCGCGCCGGCAAGCTCGACGCGCTGCTCAAGGCCTGAACGGCTGCACCCACGTACAGCAATCCCTAAAAGACCCAAGATCAGAAAGGATCTGAGATGACTGACCAACAGAACACTGCAGCCAGCGAAGAAGAAACCGCACCGCAATTCTCCTTGCAGCGCATCTACGTACGCGATCTGTCCTTCGAAGCCCCGAAAAGCCCGGCGATCTTCCGCCAGCAGTGGGACCCTACCGTCGGTCTGGACCTGAATACCCGTCAGAAAGAACTGGAAGGCGATTTCTACGAAGTCGTGCTGACCCTGTCCGTGACCGTGAAAAACGGCGACGAAGTGGCCTTCATCGCTGAAGTGCAGCAGGCCGGTATCTTCCTGATCAAGAACCTGGACGCGGCTTCGATGAGCCACACCCTGGGTGCGTTCTGCCCGAACATCCTGTTCCCGTATGCTCGCGAAACCCTGGACAGCCTGGTGACCCGCGGTTCGTTCCCGGCCCTGATGCTGGCGCCAGTGAACTTCGACGCCCTGTACGCGCAAGAGCTGCAGCGCATGCAGGCTGCGGGCGAGACGCCGACTGTTCAATAAGCGGTTTGAGCGACAACGAAAAAAGCGCCGTAACGGGCGCTTTTTTCTTGGGTTGGAATACAGACTTCATGACTTCATGACTTCATGACTTCATGACTTCATGACTTCATGACTTCATGACTTCATGACTTCATGTAGGAGCTGCCGAAGGCTGCGATCTTTTGATCTTGTTGTTAAAAATCGAGATCAAAAGATCGCAGCCTTCGGCAGCTCCTACAGGATCGGGTGGTTATTTGAAGTCGTTCTGCCGCCACGCTTCGTACACGGCCACCGCCACGGTGTTGGACAGGTTCAGGCTGCGGCAGCCTTCACGCATCGGCAGGCGCAGGCGCTGTTCGGCGGGCAGGGCGTCCAGCACTTCCGGCGGCAGGCCACGGCTTTCCGGGCCGAAGATGAACGCATCGCCCGGGACGAACGCGGCATCGTGAAACGGCCGCGAGCCCTTGGTGGTGAACGCGAACAACCGTGGGTGGCCGAGGCTCTCCAGGCAACTGGCGAGGTCGGCGTGGCGCTGCAGCGTGGCATATTCGTGGTAGTCGAGACCGGCCCGGCGCAAGCGCTTGTCGTCCATCTCGAAACCCAACGGTTCGATCAAATGCAGGTGGCAGCCACTGTTGGCGCACAGCCTGATAACGTTGCCGGTGTTCGGCGGAATTTCTGGTTGAAAAAGGATGACGTGAAACATGCACGGCTCCGAAGGTAAAGATGACGCGCATTCTACGCCGCCAGCCGACCCGCGTTCGAAACTATTCCCGCGGGTGATCGGTTCGCTGGCGATTTTCGGCTTGATGGTCGGTTTGATGATCGGCCGCCTGACCACGCCGGACCCCAGCGTGCTGCAGCAGGTCGACGTGACCGCTGACGGCCTGGTGGTGTGGTTCAACAATGAGCCGAAGCTGCACGGCGAGATCATCGACGGTACCGTGGCTTTGTTGTTTCAGGCTGAAGGCCGCGCGCAGAAGGGCCAGCTCAAGCTCAATGGCAAGGATGTGAACTGGCGTACGCGAGTGAGTGACGGTGGGCTGTTGTTGACAGTGCTGGCGGCGCGGCCGCTGCAAGGGGAATGGGCCGGGAGCAAGGTCGATGACCGCTGGCGGCTGGAGATCCATCTCCGGGAGCAATAAAAGCGGGAATCCCCGGCCTGCCTGTACCAGGGTTCCCAAAACGGGGTGGACTTCGCTGAGAGCGTCGGTCCGGTGTAAAGAGGGAACCCCCGGCCTGCCTGTACCAAGGATCCCAAAAGGGTGGGTTCGCCGCGTTGCGATTTGAACCCGGTGTAAAGAGGGGAATCCCCGGCCTGCCTGTACCAAGGCCCCCGAAACGGGTGGTGAATCGAATCACCTGTGAGGGATGTTGCAGGCGGCGTGCCAGTTTTAGTATTTCGAAACAGAAAAAAGCTTCAGATGCGCGAAAGCCCCGTAAATCGGGGCTTTGATGCTTCTGCGTGGCTGGAGCTTTGAAGCTGGTTGGTGTTTTTTTGATCAGTGAGTTATGCCCAATTGCGGTTCGCCGTGCCTTGTGGCGGTGCACACAAAAAAAGATCGCAGCCTTCGGCAGCTCCTACAGGGATATGCGTTCTCTGCAGGAGTTGCCGAAGGCTGCGATCTTTTCGCGGACGATTAGAGGAGGGGCTTAACCCTCATCCCCCTCATCATCATCCCCACCGTCCACTTTCATCCCCAATTCCTTGATCTTGCGGGTCAGGGTATTACGCCCCCAACCGAGCAATACCGCCGCATCACGCCGGCGTCCGGCCGTGTGCTTCAGCGCGGTCTCGATCATGATCCGCTCGAACGCGGGTACGGCGCTGTCGAGCAGGCTTGACTGGCCACGGGCCAAGGCTTGATCGGCCCACTGACGCAGCGCCTGCTCCCAGTTGGTCACCGGTGCCGAATCCTGCGGCAGGCTCAGCAGTTCCGGTGGCAGGTCACTGATGTGCACTTCGCGACCGGAGGCCATCACGGTGATCCAGCGGCAGGTGTTCTCCAGCTGCCGCACGTTGCCCGGCCATGGCAGGTTCTTCAGGTACTCCTCGGTCTCGCTTTTCAGCAGCTTCGGTTCCACCGCCAGTTCTTGCGCGGCGCGGCTGAGGAAGTGTTTGGCCAGGGTCGGGATGTCTTCGCGACGGTCCGACAGGCGCGGAATGTGGATACGGATCACGTTGAGGCGGTGGAACAAGTCCTCACGGAATTTGCCAGCGTGCACCAGGGTTTCCAGGTTCTGGTGGGTCGCGGCAATGATCCGCACGTCGACCTTGACCGGGACATGGCCGCCGACGCGATAGAACTCGCCGTCGGCCAGCACCCGCAGCAAACGGGTCTGGGTATCGGCTGGCATGTCGCCGATTTCGTCGAGGAACAGCGTGCCGCCGTCAGCTTGCTCGAAGCGCCCGCGACGCAGGTTGGCCGCGCCGGTGAACGCGCCTTTCTCGTGGCCGAACAGCTCGGATTCCATCAGGTCCTTGGGGATCGCCGCCATGTTCAGCGCGATGAACGGCGAGGCCGCGCGCGGGCTGTGCCGGTGCAGGGCGTGGGCCACCAGTTCTTTACCGGTACCGGATTCGCCGTTGATCAACACCGTGATGTTGGAGTGGCTCAAGCGGCCGATGGCGCGAAACACTTCCTGCATCGCCGGTGCTTCACCGATGATTTCCGGGGTGCGGGTCAGCGCGGGTACCACTTCCAGGCCTTGCTGTTCCTGCGCATGCTGATTGGCGCGCTTGACCAGCGACACAGCCTCGTCAACGTCGAACGGCTTGGGCAGGTACTCGAACGCGCCGCCCTGATAGGAGGCGACGGCGCTGTCCAGATCGGAGTGAGCGGTCATGATGATGACCGGCAACCGTGGGTGCTGTTCGCGGATGCGCGCCAGCAGATCGAGGCCACTGGCGCCCGGCATGCGGATGTCGGAAATGATCACATCAGGCTGCTGACGGGCCAGACGACTCATCACGCCATCGGCGCTGTCGAAGCTCTGCGTGGTCATGCCTTCCTGCTGCAAGGCTTTTTCCAGAACCCAACGGATAGAACGGTCGTCATCGACGATCCACACGGTTTCACTACGGCTCATGTCGATGTGGCTCCTTGTTCCAGTGGCAGAAAGATCGAGAACGTGGTGTGGCCGGGGTGGCTGTCACACTCGATCAGGCCCTGGTGCTGGCTGATGATGTTCTGGGTGATGGCCAGGCCCAGCCCGGTACCGTCCGGGCGGCCGCTGACCATGGGAAAGAAGATGGTTTCCTGGAGTTCCGCCGGGATCCCCGGGCCGTTGTCGATGATCTCGATCTTGGTCACCAGGCGATGGCGGACGTGGCCGATGGTGAACTGGCGCATGGTCCGGGTGCGCAGGCTGATGCGCCCCAGCCGCAGCTCGTTCTGGCTGCTGATCGCCTGCATCGCGTTGCGCACGATGTTCAGCACGGCCTGAATCATTTGTTCGCGGTCGATCAATACGTCGGGAATGCTCGGGTCGTAGTCGCGCACCAAGGTGATGCAGCCCTGGCTTTCCGCTTCGACCAGTTGGCAGACGCGCTCCAGCACTTCGTGGACGTTGCACAGCGCCAGCGATGGCAGCTTGTTCGAGCCGAGCATGCGGTCGACCAGATTACGCAGGCGGTCGGCCTCTTCAATGATCACGTTGGTGTAGTCGCGCAGGCTGTCTTCCGGCAGTTCGCGGGCCAGCAATTGCGCGGCGCCGCGAATGCCGCCGAGCGGATTCTTGATCTCATGAGCCAGGCCGCGCACCAGCATTTTGCTGGTTTCCTGCTTGGACAACTGCGCCTCTTCCTTGGTGATCCGCAGCAGGCGGTCACGCGGGTGTACTTCCAGCAGGAGCATGGTTGCGCCGTTGCTGAGGATCGGCGTCACCGCGTAGTCCACGGTCAGGGTCTGGCCGGTGAGGGCGGTGAGCATCGCTTCGCGCTTGGTGAACGGGTGTGCCTGTTCGACCGCCTGACGCAGCGAGTTGAGCGCTTCGGTGGACTCGGTGAACAACTCGCTGATGAACTGCCCATGGCTGCGCTGGCCGCTGATGGCCAGCAGCATCTCGGCCGCCGGGTTCATGTACTCAAGGCGCAATTCCGCGTCGAGCAGGATGGTAGCGGTGGTCAGGTTGTCGAGCAGCAAACGGTGGATTGCGTCGCTAATAGTCATCGGAGCCTCTTTTGGGGGCGGAGCGTGCGCAAGAAGCAGGCGTCGTTAAACGGAAAATGCAAAAACCAAACCAAGGCTCCGAAAAGAAGCGTTTGTCCCCTGAAACAGGCGTTTGACGCTCGTTTGCGTGGCGCTCAATGCACGCGAGCGGGAAGTTTCGAACCAAAATGGGTTGGAATATGGGTACGGTGCAGCCTCATGCACCAATATAGTGCGCAAAGCTGAACGGCGTTAGAAGAAACGCAGGAAGGGGTTTTTTTCTTCGACCGGTTTGTCTTTCAGCGGGCATTCCGGGCGCACGCCGTAGTCCTCGCTGGCGCAGGGTTTGACCTGGCGTTTCTGTGCCAGCGAGATTCGCAGCATGTGGAACGGCTGGTTGGCGGTGCGTTCGACGGTGCGACCCAATTGATCAAGGATCTCCACCGACAGGTTGTGGCTGCCCCGGTCGATGTTGCTCAACGGGAACACCGGACTGAGGCTTGGCTCGCCAGTGGCCTGGCCGTCGAGCAGCAAGCGGTAGCGATGGCCCTGCTGCAAACCGGGCTCGCTGGTGACGCTGACGATCACCTCGCCCGCGCTGCTGCGAAGGGTCGCGTCCGGCTCGGGGATCAGGATGCGCAGCATGTCGTAGTGGAACAGCGGTTGTTCCGCGACCTTTTTCGCGGTGCTGATCGGTGCTGCAGCCGTGGGGTTGGCCGACATGCGATTGCTGGTCGCGATAGGTACGCGCTTGGCGTTGCCGCGCGGCTGATCGGTGTAGACGCGATTACCCTGCGCATCGACGTAGGTGAAGACCTCCGCCGAAACGGGCAGGGCCAACAGCCACAGGATCAGCCAGAAAATCCTCATGGCTTGTGCACCCGCTGCACGGTGAACACCACCGTTGGGCTCTGCTGGATGATCGCTTCGCCGTCGATCACCTGCACCGCGAGACGATGCTCGCCACGATCAACATTCACCAGTTGCAGGATCGGCACGTTGCTCGGCTGGCCGTAAGGCGCGTCGTCCAGCACCAGCCTCAATTGGTGCGGCGCCTGCAAACGCGGCTTGATCAATACACTGACGGTGAAGGTGCCGTTATTGGCGCGCAGCGCTTCTTCGCTGGGCAGGCCGGTCAGTTCCAGCACCTCGTAGGCGCTGCGTGCAGGTGGTCGATTGTCGGTGCTGGTAGGCGTCGCTGAGCTCGATGCTTGCGGCTCGACGCTGTTAAGCGGTGGCAACTCAAGCGGTTGCGCCTTGACGCCGTCCGGCGAGTGATCGCTGTAGACCGTGTTGCCGTTGGCGTCGGTGTACTTGTAGATCTGCGCGGCGGCGGGCAGGGCGATCAGCAGCAGAATGTAGAGAAAGGTGCGACCCATGAAATCGACCGGGAAAGAAAGCGATTGGGTGCAGCATAGGCCAGGATGCGGCGGTTGGCCCAGCCCGGGACATATCCGGAGATCATTCAGACGCTGCAATGTCCCTGTGGGAGCGAGCTTGCTCGCGAAGGCGGTCGGTCATTGAAGGTGATGGTGACTGACACGACGCCTTCGCGGGCAAGCCCGCTCCCACAGGGTGCTGCGTCGACCATGAAATCCGGGCAATAAAAAGGCCTCCCGAAGGAGGCCTCTTTTGTCACGCCGCGTAGCGCAGCGCTACCGGATCAGCAGCTGTAGTACAGCTCATATTCCAGTGGGTGTACGAAGGTACGGACCTTGATTTCTTCTTCGGATTTCAGCGCGATGTAAGCGTCGATGAAGTCGTCGGAGAATACGCCGCCCTTGGTCAGGAACGCACGGCCCTTGTCCAGCTCTTCCAGGGCTTCTTTCAGGCTGCCGCAAACTTGTGGGATCTCTTTCGCCTCTTCAGGCGGCAGGTCGTACAGGTTTTTGTCAGCGGCATCGCCTGGGTGGATCTTGTTCTGGATACCGTCCAGACCGGCCATCAGCAGTGCTGCGAAAGCCAGGTACGGGTTGGCAGCCGGATCCGGGAAACGGGCTTCGATACGACGGCCGCGCGGGCTGTTGACGTAAGGAATACGGATCGAGGCGGAACGGTTGCGAGCCGAGTAGGCCAGCATCACCGGTGCTTCGAAACCTGGCACCAGACGCTTGTAGGAGTTGGTGGCCGGGTTGGTGAAGCCGTTCAGGGCCTTACCGTGCTTGATGATACCGCCGATGAAGTACAGGGCGGTTTCGGACAGGCCGGCATAGCCTTCGCCAGCGAAGGTGTTCTTGCCGTCTTTGGCGATGGACATGTGCACATGCATGCCCGAGCCGTTGTCGCCGTACAGTGGCTTCGGCATGAAGGTCGCAGTGCGGCCGTAAGCGTCGGCAACGTTGTGGACAACGTATTTCAGGGTCTGAACTTCGTCAGCTTTTTTCACCAGGGTGTTGAACTTGACACCGATTTCGTTCTGACCGGCAGTCGCCACTTCGTGGTGGTGAACTTCAACGGTCTGGCCCATCTCTTCCAGTGCGTTGCACATGGCAGTACGGATTTCGTGGTCGTGGTCGAACGGCGGAACCGGGAAGTAGCCGCCTTTGATACCAGGACGGTGGCCTTTGTTGCCGCCTTCGATGTCCTGGTCGGACATCCACGAGCCTTGTTCGGAGTAGATCTTGAACATCGAGCCGGAGATGTCCGACTTGAACTTCACTTCGTCGAAGATGAAGAATTCTGGTTCTGGGCCAGCGAAGACGGTGTCACCGATACCGGTGGTCTTCAGGTATTCCTCGGCACGGTGCGCGATGGCGCGCGGGTCGCGATCGTAACCTTGCATGGTCGAAGGTTCGATGATGTCGCAAACCAGGATCAGGGTCGCGTCTTCGGTGAACGGGTCGAGAACGGCAGTATCGTCGTCCGGCAGCAGGATCATGTCGGAGGCTTCGATGCCTTTCCAGCCAGCGATGGAGGAACCGTCGAACATCTTGCCGACTTCGAAGAAGTCGTCTTCCAGCGCATCGCGAGCCGGCATGGTCACGTGGTGCTGAGTGCCTTTGGTGTCCGTGAAGCGCAGATCAATCCACTTGACGTCATGATCTTTGATGAGTTGAACCGACTTCGACATAGTGTCCTCCGGGTGGCTTAGGGCTTGGTAGTGGATGCCCTTAATTTGGGTGATGCCGGCGCAGATACTCTGCCAAGGCAACCTGCCTCACAAGGGAGCAAATTGCATGCCAGTGCCCCAGCATGGGTTTTTTGCCCCAATTTCACGCTTTCAAAGCAAGAAAGCGCCATAAAGGCGAAATTATCGCCCCTTAATGTAGCGCTTCAAATCAGAAATGACCCGTTTTGGTGCAAGTGAAACCTTCTGCATATTAACTGGTTAAACCTTGAGCAATTTCCGCTATAATCCGCGCCCCCCTTTTTCGGCTGGCCCTGCGCGCGCTGTTTTCATGAAACTAATCGTAAAAGTCTTCCCCGAGATCACCATCAAAAGCCGCCCTGTCCGGATGCGTTTCATCCGCCAGCTGGCCAAGAACATCCGCGCCGTGCTCCGCGATCTGGACCCGGCCGTGGTGGTGAACGGTGTGTGGGATAATCTCGAGCTGGAAACCCGCGTTACCGACCCCAAAGCCTTGAAAGAGATGGGCGAGCGCCTCACTTGTACTCCCGGTGTCGCGCACTTTCTGCAGATCGACGAATACCCGCTGGGCGACTTCGACGACATCACCGAGAAGTGCAAACAGCACTACGGCGATGTGCTGGCCGGGAAGATTTTCTCGGTGCGCTGCAAGCGTGCAGGCAAGCATCCGTTCAGCTCGATGGACGTCGAAAAATACGTTGGCAGCAAGCTGCGTCGCGAGTGCGGGGCGGCCGGTATCGACCTCAAAGACCCGGAAATCGAAGTTCGCATCGAAGTTCGCGACCAACGGTTGTTTGTCATCCACAGCCAGCACAACGGCATCGGCGGTTACCCGCTCGGCGCCCTGGAGCAGACGCTGGTATTGATGTCCGGCGGCTTTGACTCGACGGTTGCCGCGTACCAGATCATGCGCCGCGGCCTGATGGCGCATTTCTGCTTCTTCAATCTGGGCGGACGTGCCCACGAATTGGGCGTGATGGAAGTCGCGCATTTCATCTGGAAGAAGTACGGCAGCTCGCAACGCGTGCTATTTGTCAGTGTTCCGTTCGAAGAAGTGTTGGGCGAAATTCTCGGCAAAGTCGATAACAGTCATATGGGCGTCGTATTGAAGCGTATGATGTTGCGCGCATCGTCGGCCATCGCCGACCGGCTGCACATCGACGCGCTGGTCACCGGCGAAGCGATTTCCCAGGTATCGAGCCAGACGCTGCCGAACCTGTCGGTGATCGACTGCGTGACCGACAAACTGGTCCTGCGCCCGCTGATCGTCGCGCACAAGCAGGACATTATCGACACGGCCAACGAGATCGGCACCGCCGATTTCGCCCGGCACATGCCGGAGTACTGCGGGGTCATCTCGGTCAATCCGAAGACCGCCGCCAAGCGCCACCGTGTTGAGCACGAAGAGAAAGAATTCGACATGGCGGTTCTCGAGCGCGCGCTCGAAAACGCCAAACTGGTGCCGATCGATCGAGTGATCGACGAATTGGGCCAGGACTTGCAGATCGAAGAAGTCGGCGAAGCGCTGGCCGGTCAGATCGTCATCGACATCCGTCACCCGGATGCGGCCGAGGATGACCCGCTGGAACTCGCCGGCATAGAAGTACAGACGATGCCGTTCTACGCAGTGAACGCTCGTTTCAAGGAGCTGGATCCGACTCGCCAGTACCTGCTGTATTGCGACAAAGGCGTGATGAGTCGCCTGCATGCTCACCATTTGCTCAGTGAGGGGCATGCCAATGTGCGCGTTTATCGACCGAGCTAAGTGCCCGGGGCTGTTTGCCTGTGGCCTGCGTCACCGGCCCCCCGACACCGCCGTCAAGCTGTAACGGCCATGCCGGACACTACTGTTAATCGCTGCCAAGACTTGTCAGCAAACCGAATCCTCTGATCGAGATACACAAGTGATCGAAAATCTACGTAACATCGCCATCATTGCCCACGTTGACCATGGTAAGACCACCCTGGTAGACAAACTCCTGCGTCAATCCGGCACCCTGGAGCGCAACGAGCTCAACGACGAGCGCGTGATGGACTCCAACGACCAGGAAAAAGAGCGCGGTATTACCATCCTGGCGAAAAACACCGCCATCAACTGGAACGGCTACCACATCAACATCGTGGACACCCCGGGCCACGCCGACTTCGGCGGCGAAGTAGAACGCGTAATGTCGATGGTTGACTCCGTTCTGCTGCTGGTTGACGCTCAAGACGGCCCTATGCCGCAAACCCGTTTCGTGACCAAGAAGGCGTTCGAAGCCGGCCTGCGTCCAATCGTGGTCATCAACAAGGTTGACCGTCCAGGCGCGCGTCCGGACTGGGTTCTGGACCAGATCTTCGACCTGTTCGACAACCTCGGTGCGACCGAAGAACAACTGGACTTCCAGGTTGTTTACGCTTCGGCCCTGAACGGCATCGCCGGTCTGGACCACACAGCCATGGGCGAAGACATGACTGCGCTGTACCAGGCAGTGGTCGACCACGTTCCGCCTCCGGCCGTTGACCGTGACGGTCCGTTCCAGATGCAGATCTCCGCTCTGGACTACAACAGCTTCCTGGGTGTTATCGGTGTTGGCCGTATCGCTCGTGGTCGCGTCAAGCCGAACACCCCGGTTGTCGCGATCAGCGCCGACGGCAAGCGCCGCAACGGTCGTATCCTGAAGCTGATGGGTCACCACGGCCTGCACCGCATTGACGTTGAAGAAGCAGCAGCCGGCGACATCGTCTGCATCAGCGGCTTCGACGAGCTGTTCATCTCCGACACCCTGTGCGACATCAACACCGTCGAGGCGATGAAGCCGCTGACCGTTGACGAGCCAACCGTTTCCATGACCTTCCAGGTAAACGACTCGCCATTCTGCGGTAAAGAAGGCAAGTTCGTGACCTCCCGTAACATCAAGGATCGTCTGGACAAAGAGCTGCTGTACAACGTTGCACTGCGCGTTGAAGAAGGCGACTCGGCTGACAAGTTCAAGGTTTCCGGCCGTGGTGAGCTGCACCTCTCGGTACTGATCGAAACCATGCGTCGCGAAGGCTTCGAGCTGGCCCTGGGCCGTCCTGAAGTGATCATCCGTGAAGTTGACGGCGTGAAGCAGGAACCGTTCGAAAACGTCACCATCGACATCCCTGAAGAATCCCAGGGCAAGGTCATGGAAGAGATGGGTCTGCGTAAAGGCGACCTGAGCAACATGGTGCCGGATGGCAAGGGCCGTGTTCGTCTGGAATACAACATCCCTGCTCGCGGTCTGATCGGTTTCCGTAACCAGTTCCTGACCCTGACCAACGGTGCTGGCATCCTGACCTCGATCTTCGACCGTTACGCGCCAGTGAAGTCGGGTCACATGTCCGGCCGTCAGAACGGCGTACTGGTTTCGGTTGAAACCGGCAAGGCACTGACCTACTCGCTGGAAACCCTGCAGGCTCGTGGCAAGCTGTTCGTAGAACACGGCCAGGAGATCTACAACGGTCAGATCGTTGGTCAGAACAGCCGCGACAACGACCTGGGTGTGAACCCAACCAAAGGCAAGAAGCTCGACAACATGCGTGCTTCGGGTAAAGACGAAACCATCGCTCTGGTACCACCTGTTCGCTTCACTCTGGAACAGGCTCTGGAATACATCCAGGAAGACGAGCTGTGCGAAGTCACTCCTAAGTCCATCCGTCTTCGCAAGAAGATCCTGGACGAAAGCGAGCGTACCCGCGCTGCCAAGAAAGCCAAGGCGTAATTCAGCCCGAGCTTGAAAAAACGCCCCCGGTCGCGAGACCGGGGGCGTTTTTGTTTGTCTGGGGTTTACGCGTTGTTTGTGCTGGCCTCATCGCTGGCAAGCCAGCTCCCACAGGGTTTTGCGTCGCACATGAATCTTGTGTACGACAACAATCAATGTGGGAGCTGGCTTGCCAGCGATGGCGGCCGGACAGGCGCCGAAAATTTCAGGAAAGGTCAGAACTTCTCGATCGACCGCGAATTCTGCACCCGCTCGACTTCTTTCGGCTTATACGCGCAATACCCCGGCCGCGGGCCGATTTTCGGGTGGTTGCGGCAGGTGTCCGGGCGTTTGTCATAAATGGTGCACAGGCGGCTCTTACGATCCAGGTAGTAGCAATCGTTGTTGCTCATGCGCTGCAGGGTGAAGATCCCCGACTTCTGGTTGAAGCGCTCGACCAGCCCTTCCTTTTGCAGGCGCTTGGCGATGTTCTTCGGCGGATCGCCCAGCTCGAACTCGTCGACCACGCCGATGCGTACCAGGTCCTTGATCTTGACCTCGACCGGCAGGGTGCAGCAGCTGGAGACACAAGAGCCGCACATCGGGGCCGAATATTTGGCCCATGTATCGAGACGGTCGATCTCGGCGGCGGCAATCAGGTTGGGCTTCATCATCGGGGGTTACCAGGCGTGTGTGCATCAGGGCGCGCGATCATACCGGGACTGGTGGATTTTTGAACAACCTTTCGCCAGATTTTTGCAAACGCCGTGTAAATGCCATTCAGTCCGGCACGGCCCCTGCATTCATTAGCCCACTCGCCAAGGTAATGCCGGGCTATCTCACCGTCTTCGGAAAAACTGCCGAACCTGCGCCTCTACCGTCGGTCAGACCGTCTAGGCTCAGACAATTCCCCGCTCGCTCGAGGTCCTATCGATGACTCAAGAACCACTAGTTCGCGAAGCAGAGGTGGCCGCATTCCGCGATGCCGTCCTGACCAAGCTCACCTATGCGGTGGGCAAAGACCCGGATCACGCCTTTGACCATGACTGGTTCGAAGCCATTGCCCTGGCGGCACGCGACCACATGGTCGAACACTGGATGGACCACACCCGGCAGATCTACCGCAAAGGCCAGAAGCGGGTGTATTACCTCTCGCTGGAATTTCTCATCGGCCGTTTGCTCTACGACAGCCTGAGCAACCTCGGCCTGCTCGACGTCGCCCGTGAAGCGTTGACCGAACTGGGCGTCGATCTGGAACGCATTCGTCTGCTGGAACCCGATGCGGCGCTCGGCAACGGTGGTCTCGGGCGTCTGGCGGCGTGCTTCATGGAAAGCATGTCGACCCTCGGCATTGCCGGGCACGGGTACGGCATTCGTTATGAACACGGGTTGTTCCGCCAGGCCATCGTCGATGGCTGGCAGCAGGAGCAGACCGAACACTGGCTGGATTTCGGCAACCCGTGGGAATTCGAGCGTCCGGAAGTGGTGTACACCATCGGCTTCGGCGGCAGCGTCGAAACCGTCACCGATGCCAGTGGCAAGACCAAACAGGTCTGGTCGCCGGCAGAAACCGTACGGGCGATTGCCTACGACACGCCGGTGGTCGGCTGGCGCGGGGCGAGCGTCAACACCTTGCGCCTGTGGCGTGCCCGCGCCATGGAAGACTTGCACCTTGAGCGCTTCAACGCCGGTGACCACTTGGGCGCGGTGGCTGAGGTAGCCCGCGCCGAAAGTATTTCCCGGGTGCTTTACCCGGCGGACAGCACCGAAGCGGGGCAGGAACTGCGCCTGCGTCAGGAATATTTCTTCGTCGCGGCTTCGCTGCAGGATTTGCTGCGTCGTCATCGCAACATGCACACCTCGGTGCTGACCCTGGGCGATCACGCGGCGATCCAGCTCAACGACACCCACCCCTCGATTGCCGTCGCTGAACTGATGCGGCAACTGGTCGACGTCTACGACGTGGCCTGGGATGCGGCGTGGCAAGTCACCGTCGACACGCTGTCGTACACCAACCACACGCTGTTGCCCGAGGCACTGGAGACCTGGCCGGTCGGCCTGATGGAGCGCATGCTGCCGCGGCACATGCAGATCATTTACCTGATCAACGCGCAGCACATCGACTCGCTGCGCGCCAAGGGCATTCATGATTTCGACGTGCTGCGCGCGGTGTCGCTGATCGAAGAAGACAACGGTCGTCGGGTGCGCATGGGCAACCTCGCGTTCCTCGGATCGCACAGCGTCAATGGCGTATCCGGTCTGCACACGCAATTGATGCGCAAGACCGTGTTCGCCGAACTGCACAAGCTCTACCCGGAGCGGATCAACAACAAAACCAACGGCATCACTTTCCGCCGCTGGTTGTTCCAGGCCAACTCCGAACTGACCTCGATGCTGGTCGATGCACTCGGCCCGCAGGTGCTGGATAACCCGGAAGAGCGCTTGCTCGACCTCGAACCGTTCGCCGAGCAACCCGCCTTCCGCAAAGCCTTCGCCGAACAGCGCCTGCACAGCAAGAAAGCGTTGGCCTATCTGATTCACGAGCGGTTGGGGATTGCGGTCAACCCGGCGGCAATGTTCGACGTGCAGGTCAAACGGATCCACGAATACAAGCGCCAGTTGCTCAACCTGATGCACACCGTGGCGCTGTATCAGGCAATCCGCGCCGAGCCTGAAGTCGACTGGGTACCTCGGGTGAAAATCTTCGCCGGTAAAGCGGCGGCCAGTTATCACCAGGCCAAACTGATCATCAAGCTGACCAACGACATCGCCCGGGTGGTGAACAACGACCCGACCGTGCGTGGTTTGCTGAAGGTGGTGTTCCTGCCCAACTACAACGTCAGCCTCGCCGAGAGCATCATTCCGGCGGCGGATTTGTCCGAGCAGATTTCCACGGCCGGCTTCGAAGCGTCGGGCACCAGTAACATGAAGTTCGGTCTCAACGGCGCGCTGACCATCGGCACCCTCGACGGTGCCAACGTGGAAATGTGCGAGCGCATCGGCGCCGAGCACATGTTCATCTTCGGCCTCAGTGCGCAGCAGGTTGAAGCGCGCAAACAGAACCACGAGTTCAGCGCCGCGCCGGACATCGCCGCGTCGCATCGTTTGAGCGACGTGCTGCAAGCGATCCGCAGTGGCGTGTTCTCGCCTGATGACACGTCGCGCTATACCGGGCTGATTGATTCGCTGGTGGACTACGACCGCTTCCTGGTCTGCGCCGACTTCGATTCCTACTGGGAAGCACAGAAACGCGTCGATGCGCACTGGCACGACGCCAACAACTGGTGGCGTTCGGCAGTGCTCAACACGGCGCGGATGGGCTGGTTTTCCTCTGACCGGACGATTCGCGAGTACGCCACGGATATCTGGAAGGCACTGGAGTAACTTTTCGCTGGGCTCGATATAATCGGCGCGCCGGAAAAGATCGCAGCCTTCGGCAGCTCCTACACAGGTGTTCACATAACCCTGTAGGAGCTGCCGAAGGCTGCGATCTTTTTGGATCAGGCTGCGCTAATCTTCCCGGATTGGCCTTTGCGCTTAGGGATATCGACCATGCAATGGATGTTCATGTTGATCGGGCTGCTGCTCGGCTGGCTGCTCGATGAGTCGTTCAGTGCCGCGCTATTGGGGGCGCTGCTCGGGCTGGCGATCGGGCAAACGCTGCGCCTTGCCCGGCTTGGCTCGCAGGCCACCGAACAACAGCGTCAACTGGAGGAGGCCAAAGTCGCCTTGCAGGCTGTCGAGCAGCGACTGTTTCTGCTTGAAGGTGCTGGCGTGCGCACTACGCCGCCGAGCATGGCGCCGACTCCGGACGCTGCCGTCGACCCCGTCATCGTTGCCGAACAAGCATCCGCCGCTACCCCTGAGCTGGTCTGGGAACTACCGCCCGAACTCGAACCGATCTCTGCCGTTGCCAGCGAAACCAGCCAGCCGCTGCCGGCCGATGTCTGGCGTCTGGACGCCGTCACCGACGAGCCTGCAGTCCCCACACAACCGGCCGAACCCCGTGGCCCGAACCTGATCGAGCGCGGCATCAGCGCTGCGCGCAACTGGCTGTTCGGCGGCAACACGGTGTTGCGGGTCGGTGTGGTGCTGTTGTTTTTCGGTCTGGCGTTCCTGCTGCGCTA
Source organism: Pseudomonas sp. AO-1 (assembly GCF_019775695.1). Lineage (NCBI taxonomy): Bacteria > Pseudomonadati > Pseudomonadota > Gammaproteobacteria > Pseudomonadales > Pseudomonadaceae > Pseudomonas > Pseudomonas sp. AO-1. Next base: position 6,285,578 of record NZ_CP079947.1, on the reverse strand, counting down.
TGCCACCGAAGGCATGGTGGTGCCGATCGAATTGCGTTATGCCGGCGTCGCGGCGGCGGCGTTGGCCCTGCTGGCGTTGGGCTGGTGGTTGCGTCGGCGCAACAGCAGCTATGCGCTGATACTGCAGGGCACCGGGATCGCGGTGCTGTACCTGACGGTGTTTGCGGCGATGCGTCTGCATCCGTTGCTCGATCCGTCCGCCGCGCTGGGGTTGCTGGTGGCGGTCACGGTGTTTTCGGCCATTCTCGCCATCACCCAAGATGCGCTGGGATTGGCGGCGGCTGCAGCATTGGGCGGTTTCGCCGCGCCGATCCTGACCTCGACCGGTGCCGGCAACCACGTCGCGCTGTTCAGCTATTTCGCGTTGCTCAATGCCGGCATTCTCGCCATCGCCTGGTTCAAGGCCTGGCGCCTGCTCAACCTGATCGGATTCGTTGGCACGTTCGGCATCGGTTTCGCCTGGGGGCAGCGTTCGTATGCGCCCGAGTTGCTGTGGAGCACCGAACCGTTCCTGATTCTGTTCTTCCTGATGTACCTGGCCATCGGCCTGTTGTTTGCCCGGCGCAAGTTGCTCGACATGCCCGATGCGCCGGCAGACGGCGATCGCGAAGCACTGCTGCACTGGTCGGCGCGCAAGGGCGACTACGTCGACGGCACAATGCTGTTCGGCCCGCCGCTCGTGGGCTTCGGTCTGCAGTTTGCGTTGGTGCAGCACCTGGAGTTCGCCGCTGCGTTCAGCGCACTCGCACTGGGCGTGATCTACATGGGCCTGGCCCGGGTGTTGATGGGCGGTCGCGCTTTGTTGCTGGGCGAAACCTGTCTGGCGCTGGGGGTGATTTTCGCCAGTCTGGCGATCCCGCTGGGCCTCGATGCGCGCTGGACTTCGGCGGCGTGGGCAGTGGAGGGCGCGGGGATTTTCTGGCTCGGCCTGCGTCAGCAGCGGCCGTTCGCCCGAGCGTTTGCCCTGTTGCTGCAACTGGGTTCGGCGCTGGCGTTCCTCCGTCAGTTGCGGGTCGGCGAAAGCAGTCTGCTCGACGGCGCACCGTTGGGGGCGTTGATGCTCGGCTTCGCGCTGCTGTTCAGTTTCTATCAATTGCGCAAAGCCTCGGCGGAGCAGGCTTCGCTGTGGGAGCGTCAGGGTTTGCCGGTGCTGGCGGCGCTGGGCCTGACCTTCCTGTTTTTGCTGGCGCCGTTGTTTTTCTTTGTTCAGGCGACAGCGATCAGTTGGGCTTTGGCCGGATTGGTGACCTTGTTTGTCGGCCTGCGCCTGCAATCGCGTACGTTCCTGTTCACCGCGTTCGCCGTGCAGTTGCTGGGTGGTGCGTTGTTCCTGTTGCGGCTGCAAAGCGCGGGCGAGGATTCGGCGGCGGTGTTCAGCGCCGGTTGGAGCGGGTTGCTCAGCGCATCGCTGATCGGTCTGGCGTTGATCGCCGGGATGTTACTGGCGGCACGGGACGAGATGGTGCGCGGCGATGTGCGGCTGCTGCGCGGGTTGTCGGTGGTGTTGCTGGCGGGGTTGGTGCTGATCAATCTGGCGGTGCTGTTCGTGCTGCCGTGGCAAACCGCGAGTGCGGTATGGGCGGCGAGCGGCTTGCTGATCATCTGGCTGAGCCTATACCTCAAGCAGCGCGTGAGTTTTGTTTTCGGCCTGTTGTTGCAGTTGATCGGTGGCGCGGCGTTCTTGTTGGCCGGCCCCGAGTTGTTCGGGCCGCTGTCCAGCGAAGGCCTGCGGCCGCTGGCTCATGGCAGCTTCTGGACGCCGTTGGTGCTGGGGTTGGCCGCGCTGGTCGGTGCCTGGCGTTTGCAACTGGGCAATCATGCCTCGGCGTTCGATGCGCTGAGCTTGCAGCGCCTGTCCGAAGTGCTGCTGGTGTGGGGCGCCGGTTGGTGGGCGTTGGCGTGGGTCAGCGAGGTGCTGCGTTTTGCGCCGTTGAATGTGCAGGCGACGCTGTTGCTGCTAATTGCCGCGCTGAGTGTGGTGCTGTGGACATTGTTGTCGCTGCGCCTGAAATGGCCGGCGCTGGGCCTGCTCTGCACCTTGCTGATTCCGGCGGCGGGGCTGGTGCTGCTGGCGGCTTGGCATTCGCGTTATCACCCGGCGGCGAACGTCGGCTGGCTGGCATGGGGGCTGGTGTTCGTCGTGCACTTCTTCAGCTTGCGGCGTCTGGCGCCGATGTTGCCGGCACGGGCCTTGAGCACTGCGCATGTGCTGGGTTGCTGGCTGCTGATCGGCGTGCTGGCGCTGGAATTGCGCTACGGCTTGCTGCTGTTGTCCGAGCAATACAACGCCTGGCGCTGGCTGGGCTGGGCGATCCTGCCGAGCCTGTGTCTGCTGTTGGCGGCAGCTCCGCGCAACTGGCCGTGGCCGGTGGCGGCATTCCCGCGCGAATATCGTTTGTACGCCGCTGCGCCGTTGGCAGTGCTGATGCTGGCGTGGTTCTGGCTGGCCAACGGCTTCAGCGACGGCAATGCCGAACCGCTGCCGTACGTACCGCTGATCAACCCGCTGGAATTGGGCCTGCTGTTTGCCCTGTTCGGGGTGTACGTGTGGTTGCGCCATGCGGTGACGCAGTTTGCCCTGCGCAAGGATTACGCCGAGTACGCCACGCAACTGGTCGCCGGGGTTTCGCTGTTCGCCTTTTGTACCGCGCTGGTGACCCGCGCCGCGCACCATTGGGCGGGGATCCCGTTCGAGCTGGATCTTTTGCTTGAGTCGATGCTGGTGCAGGCCGGGTTGTCCATCGTCTGGACCCTGATGGCGCTGGGTCTGATGATCGGCGGACATCTGCGCCATCGTCGCGAAGTGTGGCTGATCGGCGCGGCGCTGATTGCGCTGGTGGTGGCCAAACTGATTTTTGTCGAATTGAGCAACCGTGGCGGATTGGCCCGGATCGTCTCGTTTATCGGCGTCGGCGTGTTGCTGTTGGTGGTGGGCTACTTTGCGCCGCTGCCACCGAAACGCGTCGAAGCTGAGCCGGCGGCGGGCAAACCCGTGCCGGATACCGAAGGAGTTTCATCTTGAGTCGCATGCTGAATCTGGGGTGGTTGGCGTTGGGCGTGGTGATGGCTGCCGGCGCGCAGGAAAAACCGGCGGACTTCGCCACGCAGGTGCCGCTGACGGTGAGCGGCAACGGCCCGTGGTATCGCCTCGACCTGCCGCTGAGCGCGCAATTGCAGGCCCGTCAGACCGATCTCAGTGATTTGCGCGTGTTCAACGCCGCCGGCGAACCGCAGGCCTACGCCCTGGCCCGGGAATCGGCGCAGACCCGCGACGACGGGCAGTTGCATGAAGTGAAGTGGTTCCCGTTGTACAACGCCGCCGACGCCAGCGAGCGGGCGCCGAACGTGCGCGTGCAATCGACCACCACCGGCACGCTGGTGGAAGTGCAGCCGTCAACTCAGTTGGAGGCCGGTGAGGAAGTGCTGCGCGGCTGGCTGCTCGATGCCAGCGCGATCAAGGCGCCGCTGCAGCAACTGATCCTCGACTGGACCAGCGAACGCGACGGTTTCCAGCGCTTCAGCATCGAGGCCAGTGATGACTTGCAGCATTGGCAGGCGTGGGGCGAAGGGCAGGTGGCGCGCCTGACGTTTTCCGACGAGCGCATCGAACAGCATGAGGTGACGCTGCCGGGGCAATCGGCGCGCTATCTGCGTCTGCTATGGGAGGCGTCCACCTCGGCACCCATCCTCACTGCAGTGCAATTGAAAAGCAGCGATCCACGCAACGTGCCGCTGCCGTTGGTCTGGTCGCAGGCGTTGGCCGGCAGTAGCACCCAATCCGGCGAGTACACCTGGCAGTTGCCGATGGGGCTGAATGTCGAGCGGGTGCAGGTCGAGTTGAAACAACCGAACAGTCTGGCGCCGGTCACCCTCGCGGGCCGCCGCGAAAGCAGCCTGCCGTGGCAGCCCCTGAGCAACGGTTTGCTGTATCGCCTGACCCAGAACGGTCAGGACGTGGTGCAGAACGAATTGCAGTTGTACGGGCAAACCGTGCAGCAGTTGAAACTGAGCGTGGACGAGCGCGGCGGCGGTCTGGGTGAACAGGCACCGAGCCTGAAGTACGCGGTACGGGCGACCCAGGTGATTTTCCTCGCACGGGGTGACGGGCCTTACAGCCTGGCGCTGGGCAATCCGACGGTGAAAACCGCGAATCTGCCGCTGAGCACGCTGATTCCGGATTTCAAACCGCAGAAGCTCGCGACGCTGGGCAAGGCGACGGTGCAGGGCGACGTGGTCACCACGCCGACCGCCCCGGCCACCACAGCGGCGGTGGCCGAAACCAACTGGAAGAAAATCGGCTTGTGGGCGGTGTTGCTGGTGAGTGTGGTGTTCCTCGGGGTGATGGCGGCGAGTCTGTTGCGCAAGCCACCGACCCGTTCCTGAGAATGGCTGGCGCTGCGCGCCATTCGCTGGCAAGCCAGCTCCCACAGGTTATTGGGTGTAATCAGGTGAACGGCCGAAGTCCTTGTGGGAGCTGGCTTGCCAGCGATGACGGCGGATCAATCAACAAAAATCCTCAAACTGTCGCTATCAACCCAGCCACCACCCGCCCCGAACCAGACTACGCTCAATCCGATGCCTGAACTCTCTCGACCCGATCACGTCTGATACAAGCAATTGCGCCCCAATGCACGTTACCGGGCGTCATCGCTCGCTAGGTTTTCAGACTCCCTGTAAACTGCGCGGGTTTTTAGCCCCCCATTCCACCGGAGCCGTCCATGTCCCGCGTTACCCTGAGTCGCTATTTGATTGAGCAGACCCGCAGCAATAACACTCCTGCCGATCTGCGCTTCCTGATCGAAGTGGTGGCGCGTGCCTGCAAAGAGATCAGCCACGCCGTGTCCAAAGGCGCCCTGGGCGGTGTTCTGGGCAGCATGGGCACTGAAAACGTCCAAGGCGAAGTGCAGAAGAAGCTCGACGTGCTGTCGAACGAGATCCTGCTCGAAGCCAACGAATGGGGCGGTCACCTGGCCGGCATGGCGTCCGAAGAAATGGACAATGCCTACCAGATCCCCGGCAAATACCCGAAAGGCGCTTACCTGCTGGTATTCGACCCACTGGACGGCTCGTCGAACATCGACATCAACGCCCCGGTCGGCACCATCTTCTCGGTACTGCGCTGCCCGAACGAATACCTGAGCCAGAACGAGCCGCTGAACGAAAAAGCCTTCCTGCAGCCAGGCACCCAGCAGGTTGCTGCCGGTTACGCGATCTACGGCCCGCAGACCATGCTGGTACTGACCCTGGGCGACGGCGTCAAAGGCTTCACCCTCGACCGCGAAATGGGCAGCTTCGTGCTGACCCACGAAGACATCACCATTCCTGAAACCACCCAGGAATTCGCGATCAACATGTCCAACCAGCGCCACTGGGAAGCCCCGGTGCAACGTTACGTCAGCGAACTGCTGGCCGGCGAAGAAGGCCCGCTGAAGAAGAACTACAACATGCGCTGGGTCGCGGCGATGGTGGCCGACGTGCACCGCATCCTGACCCGTGGTGGTCTGTTCATGTACCCACGCGACAGCCGTGAGCCATCCAAACCGGGCAAACTGCGTCTGATGTACGAAGCCAACCCGATGTCGTTCCTGGTGGAACAGGCCGGCGGCGCGTCCACCGACGGTCACCAGCGCATCCTCGACATTCAGCCCGAAGGCCTGCACCAGCGCGTAGCGGTGTTCCTCGGCTCGAAAGAAGAAGTCGCCCGCGCCACGGCTTACCACAAGGAATAAGCCGTGAACGCGCCCTGGCAGCCGCTGCTCGACTGGTGGTTCGGACACGCCGAATCACCGCGCGAGATATCGGCTGACAAGGGCAAGTTGTGGTTCGGCAAGAAAGACAGTCAAGACCTCGAAGCGCGTGAGCGTTTCGGGGTCTTTGTCGATCAGGCCCTCGCTGGTGAATTGACCGAGTGGACGCAACGTCCCGAGGGTTGGCTAGCGGTGGTGCTGCTGCTCGATCAACTGCCACGCATGATCTTTCGCGATACACCCAAAGCCTTTTCCGGTGATCTGCGCGCGCAGAAACTTGTCGCGCAGGGCATTGCGGCGGATTTCGATCGGCAACTGAAGCCGATTCAGCGGGTATTCATTTATCTGGTGTTCGAACACTGCGAAAACCTCGCGGTGCAGAACGAAGCCGTTTCGCGCTTTATCGGTCTGCTGGCTGAGCAGCCGGAAGCCGAGCGGGCGGTGTTTGCCGATAACCTGGACTATGCCGAGCGGCATCAGAAGGTGATTGCACGGTTTGGCCGGTTTCCGCATCGCAATGCGGTGTTGGGGCGGGAGTCGACGGCTGAGGAGTTGGCGTTTCTCAGTCAGCCTGGGTCACGTTTTTAGCTTAGCCGAGTTATCGGTTGAACTGAGTCCATTTCATCCAGTTCAAGAAACACGCTTTGAGCGTCTCTGAATTTTCTTTGATCAATTTCCTCATTACCTATTGCGAGGATTGCCAACAAAGTTGTTTTGTCTGGATGATCGCAATCGAGTTCCGTGTTCATCAGTCAAGTATCCTGGCCAATTACAAATTACCGAGAAGGCATTCTGCATTGTGGAAGCCGTCTTCGCGAACAAGCCCGCTCCCACACTGGTTTTGTGAACATCACCGATCCAATGTGGGAGCTGGCTTGCCAGCGATGGGGCCAGTCGCAGCGCCTCAGATCCTGAAACTGCCCACCAACTGCTTCAACCGCGCCGCCTGCTGCTCCAGATCCGAACAAGCCCGCAAGGTTGCCTGCAGGTTCTCCACACCTTCCTGATTCAGCGTGTTGATCTCGTTGATGTCGACGTTGATCGACTCGACCACAGCGGTTTGCTCCTCTGTTGCGGTAGCCACCGACTGGTTCATGCCGTCGATCTCGCCGATGCGCTGGGTCACGCTGCCCAGGCGTTCGCCGGCCTGATTGGCGATGCCGACGCTGCTTTCGCTCTCGCGCTGGCTCTCGGTCATGATGCTCACCGCCTGACGCGCGCCTACTTGCAGCTCTTCGATCATCTTCTGCACTTGCTGCGCCGAATCCTGAGTGCGGTGGGCGAGGTTGCGCACTTCGTCAGCGACCACGGCGAAACCTCGGCCTGCCTCACCGGCGCGGGCCGCTTCGATCGCGGCGTTGAGCGCCAGCAGGTTGGTCTGCTGCGAGATGCTGGTGATCACTTCCAGAATCTGGCCGATGTTCACCGTGTTGCTATTGAGGGTTTCGATGTTGCCGCAGGAGTCGCTGATTTTTGCCGACAACTGCTGCATCGCGTGAATGGTTTTATCCACAACCTGCTGACCGTCGACCGCCAGGCTGCGCGCATCGCTGGAGTGCTGCGAGGCGAGAGCGGCGTTCTGGGCGATTTCCTGGGCGGCAGCGCCGAGCTGGTTGATCGCCGCGGCCACGCTGTTGGTGCGGCTGGCTTGCTGGTCGGAGTTGTACATCGACGAGTTCGAGGCCGCCACCACACGCAAGGCGACTTCGTTGACTTGCCCGGTGGCCGACGACACTTCGCGGATCGAGGTATGAATACGCTCGACAAAGCGGTTGAACGACAGGCCCAGCGCGCCGAACTCGTCGTGGCCGTGGATCACCAGCCGCTTGGTCAGGTCGCCTTCGCCTTCGGCGATGTCATGCATGGCGCGACCCATGGTCAGCAGCGGTTGCATCAGCACGCGGATCAGCATGCCGAGCAGGGCGATGATGATCACCACGGCAATGACCATGGCGATCAGCGCCGAGGTGCGGAATTCGCTGAGCATCGAGAACGCGGTGTCCTTGTCCAGCACCAGCGCCACGTACCAGTCAGCCGATGGCACGCCGTTGACGCGGGTGAACGAGATCAGTTGAGTCTTGCCGTCGAATTCGACTTCTTTCAGGCCCGGGCTGACTTTCGGCGCACCGTTCGGATAAGCCTCGGCAAGGGTTTTCAACACCAGTTTGCTGTCCGGATGAATCAGGATCTTGCCATCGGCGCTGACGATGAACGCATGGCCATGGCCACCGAAGTTGAGCGAGTTGATGATCGCGCTGACGCTGGTCAGGTCGATATCCGCGCCGGCCACACCGATCATCTGGCCCTGACGCTGCACCGGGGTGGCGACGGTGATCACCAGTTTGCCCGACGAGGCGGCGATGTAGGGTTCGGTGACGATGGTCTGCTGCGCACTGTTGGCGGCCTTGTACCAGCCACGGGCGCGCGGGTCGTAATCCGGCGCGCGGTTGCCGGCGGGTACCGAGAACATCACGCCGTCAGCGCCGCCGAAATAGCTGAGCTGGAAATTGCCGGTGTAGGCCGGCAGGTCGATGATGCGCTTGAGGCTGGCCGGTGCACTGCCGTCGGCGGCGACCTGCTGCGCCAGCGATTGCAGCAACTGGATGCGGCTTTCCAGCCAGGTCTGGATGTTGCTGGTCGTCAGACTCCCCAGCTCCTGCATCGAGGCTTCGGTGCTGCTGCCCAGGGCTTCGCGTTGTCGATAGTCGTTGAACAAAATGAAACAGGCGAACGCAACGGCCACCACGAGGGCGGCAGCCAACAAGATCTTGTGGCTGAATTTCATGTTTCTGGTCATCGAATGAACTACCGCGAAGGGGCTGGTCGAGAAAGGGCGGCAATTTGCCACACTCGGGGGCTTTGCGCTGCTCTTATTTCGACCGCCGCGCGCCAAAGATTAGGCGTCTTTGATGAAATGCGACGAAATGCTCAATAGCCGCAGAAAGTGTCTGATTTGCCGGTAAATGCCAGACGAGCGGAGCGATAAATAGCCATTTCTGAAGGGAACCAGATGAGGGTTTTCTCTTCTAAGCTTCTGGTTGGCACCATGCCATCCCCCTTCCGCTCCAGGAGTTACTTCATGTCGCTGCGATCTATCGCCCTTCTGACTTTTTGCGTGCTGTTGGCCGCGTGCAGCAAGGTCAATCAGGAAAACTATTCCAAGCTTTCGGCCGGCATGGCCAAAGCCGAAGTTGAGACGCTGCTCGGCAAACCCACCGACTGTTCGGGTGCGCTCGGCATGTCCAGTTGCACCTGGGGCGACAAAAACAGCTTTATCAGCGTGCAGTACGCCGGTGACAAAGTGCTGATGTTTTCTGGCCAAGGCCTGAAGTAAACCGGGGCCAAGCGCCCACGGGAGAAAAATAATGAAGCGGTTATTGTTCGTCCTTTTTGCCGGCCTGGTACTGGCCGGCTGCGCCACTCACGGTGAAGATCCGCTGGCGCCCAAGACGGCTCACAGTGTCAACCTCAAGCGTTATCAGGGTACTTGGTACGAACTGGCGCGACTGCCGATGTACTTCCAGCGCAACTGCGCGCAATCCGAAGCCCATTATTCGCTCAGGCCGGACGGCAACGTCGACGTGCTCAATCGTTGCCTGACCGCCGACTGGCAATGGGAAGAAGCCAAAGGCAAGGCTTATCCACAGGTGCCGGGCAAGACCGACAAGCTGTGGGTCGAATTCGATACCTGGTTCTCGCGCTTGATTCCGGGAGTGGCGAAAGGCGAATACTGGGTGTTGTACGTCAGCGACGACTACAAGACCGCCATCGTCGGCGACCCGAGCCGCAAGTACATGTGGTTGTTGTCCCGCACGCCGACCGTCAACGGTGTGGTGCGTGAGGAGTTGCTGAGCAAAGCGCGTCAGCAGGGTTACGACACCACGCGACTGATCTGGCGAGCGTCGGATCGGCAGATGGCGAAGACTTCGAATTAAAGACCACCACCAATCAAATGTGGGAGCGAGCCTGCTCGCGAAGAGGGTGTGTCAGTTAACGAAAATGTTGCTGATACACCGCTTTCGCGAGCAGGCTCGCTCCCACATTTTTGTTTTGTGTCAGCCTAAAAGTTCGCGCAGAACCTGGGTGAAGGCGCGTGCGCTTTCCTCTTCGCCTGCATGCCGGCCATCGCGCACCACCCACTGGCCATTGACCAATACATCGCGCACCTGTCGGTCACCGCCAGCGAACAACCAGCGATTCAAAATCCCGTCACCACTGGCCGTGGCCAGATACGGATCATTGCCATCGAGCACGATCCAGTCGGCACGCTTGCCGACTTCCAGCGCGCCAATCGGCTGCCCCAACGCCTGCGTCCCGCCGTCCAGCGCCGCGTCATACAGCGTGCGCCCGACCATCGGCTGATCCGCCCCATACAAACGGTTGCGCCGCTGGTCGCGCAGACGCTGGCCGTATTCCAGCCAACGCAATTCCTCGACCACGCTGAGCGACACATGGCTGTCGGAACCGATGCCCATGCGTCCGCCCTGGGCGAGGAAATCCACCGCCGGGAAAATCCCGTCGCCCAGATTCGCTTCAGTGGTCAGGCACAGGCCGGCGATGGCGCGACTTTTGGCCATCAGCGTGACTTCCTCGGGATTGGCGTGGGTGGCGTGAACCAGGCACCAGCGCTGATCGACTTCGGTGTTTTCATAGAGCCATTGCAACGGCCGGCGACCGCTCCAGCTCAGGCAGTCATCGACTTCCTTCTGCTGTTCGGCGATGTGGATGTGCACCGGGCACTGCTTGTCGCTCGCCGCCAGCACTTCGCTGATCTGTTGCGGGGTGACCGCGCGCAATGAGTGGAAGCACAGCCCCAGCGATTGCGCTTTTTGCTGAGCCAGCAGCGGCTGCAGGCGCGCTTGCAGGTTCAGATAGTTTTCGGTGCTGTTGATAAAGCGGCGCTGCCCGTCATTGGGCGTTTGGCCGCCGAATCCGGAATGGCTGTAAAGCACCGGCAACAGGGTCAGACCGATGCCGCTGTCGCTCGCTGCCTGGCTGATGCGCAGTGCCAGCTCGGCCGGATCGGCATACGGCTGACCGTTGTTGTCGTGGTGCACATAGTGGAATTCAGCAACCGAGGTGTAACCGGCCTTGAGCATTTCGATGTACAGCTGACGGGCAATCACGCCGAGTTGCTCGGGGCTGATTTTTCCGACGAGGCGATACATCAGGTCACGCCAGGTCCAGAAGCTGTCGTTGGGATTGCCAGCCACTTCGGCCAGTCCCGCCATCGCGCGCTGGAAGGCGTGGGAGTGCAGATTGGGCATGCCCGGCAGCAGCGGACCGCTCAGCCGCTCGGCGCCATCTGCGGTGGAATCGGCCTGGATTCGGGTCAGCATGCCATCGGCACTGACTTCGAGACGTACATGGTTGGCCCATCCGTTAGGCAGCAGCGCGCGTTCGGCAAAGAAGGCGGACATGGTTCAGCACCCCATCGTGTGTTATTTGTATATACATATACAGACGTTTGCCTGCCCGGTAAACTCCGGCAAGCTAGCAACCTTCATCCAATGAACAGGGATCCACCGTGCCGACTCCGCCTCCAGTCTCCCCGTTGGCCGCGAACCTGGGCGACAGTCCGGCGCCCTTGTACGCCCGCGTCAAACAGATGATCACCCAGCAGATCGACAGCGGTAACTGGCCACCGCACTACCGCGTGCCGTCGGAAAGCGAACTGGTCAGCCAGCTCGGTTTCAGCCGCATGACCATCAACCGCGCGCTGCGCGAAATGACCGCCGACGGCCTGCTGGTGCGCATGCAAGGTGTCGGCACGTTTGTCGCCGAACCGAAGAGCCAGTCTGCGCTGTTCGAAGTGCACAACATCGCCGACGAAATTGCTTCCCGTGGCCATCGCCACACCTGTCAGGTGATCACCCTCGAAGAAGAGGCCGCCGGCTCCGAGCGCGCGTTGGCGCTGGACATGCGCGAAGGGCAGAAGGTCTTCCATTCGCTGATCGTGCATTACGAAAACGACATTCCGGTGCAAATCGAAGACCGTTTCGTCAACGCGCTGGTCGCTCCGGAATACCTCAAGCAGGATTTCACCCTGCAAACCCCGTACGCCTATCTCAACCAGGTCGCGCCGTTGACTGAAGGCGAGCACGTGGTCGAAGCGATCCTCGCCGAGCCGTCCGAGTGCAAGTTGCTGCAGATCGAAAAAGGCGAGCCGTGCCTGTTGATCCGTCGTCGTACGTGGTCGGGCCGTCAGCCGGTGACGGCGGCGCGCCTGATTCACCCCGGTTCTCGTCATCGTCTGGAAGGACGCTTTCATAAATGAGCAGTGAAGTGAAAGTTTTACGCGCCGAAGGTTACCCGCGCATGCCGTGGAAAAACGGCGGCGGCAGCACCGAAGAGATTACCCGTGATGCGGGTGCCGGCCTCGATGGTTTCGGCTGGCGCCTGTCGATTGCCGACATCGCCGAGTCCGGTGGTTTCTCGACCTTTGCCGGTTACCAGCGGGTGATCACGGTATTGCAGGGCGATGGCATGACCCTGTGCGTCGACGGCGATGACACTCGCCCATTGTTACCGCTGGACCCGTTTGCGTTCAGCGGCGAAAGCCAGGTGTCCTGCACCTTGCTCGGCGGCGCGATACGCGACTTCAACCTGATTTACGCACCACAGCGTTACCACGCGCGGTTGCAGTGGCTGGACGGTGAACAGCGGTTTTTCAGCTCGGCCTCGACGGTGCTGGTGTTCAGTGTCAGCGAGCTGCTGCAAGTGCAGGTTGCTGACAACACTGCGCAACTCGGCCGCCATGATTGCCTGCAACTGGACGGTAACACCGGTCTGGTTGAAGTCGCGATCAATGCCGCATGCTGCGTGATCGAGCTGACGGCACGCTGATCCAACTCTGGTAACACTCCTGTGGTGAGGGGATTTATCCCCGATGGCGGTGCAGCAGACCTTTTGGGACCGCTACGCGCTCCATCGGGGATAAATCCCCTCACCACAATTGCATTTCGATTCCTGTTTCCCTCAGCGCACCAACTTGTTACCGAACGCCCCAGCGTGGCGCAAAACCACGCTTTCGTAACAGCCGCACACTTCCTCCACTCACCCCCGCGAAAATTTTCATCCACGCCGCAACCCTTGACTCAGGCGCTCTGCAGCCTTGTTCGTGATTTTTCTTGAACGGCTCTTCAGTGAGTTGGCCGCTTGATTGCATATGCTTGTATGTACAAGTAAAGACGTATGCGTATAAGTCCGCAGCGTCCACTGATTCGCTTGTCGCGCATTGAGGCGCGCAGGCTGCTTGCCCACTGCCAGGGTTGGTTTGAATTGATCGCTGAGGAGTCTTTTTCGTGACTGACACAAAACCTACTAAATACCGTGACGTCGAGATCCGCGCTGCACGCGGCAACAAGCTGACCGCCAAGAGCTGGCTGACCGAAGCGCCGCTGCGCATGCTGATGAACAACCTCGACCCGGAAGTGGCCGAGAACCCGAAAGAGCTGGTGGTTTACGGTGGTATCGGTCGCGCCGCGCGTAACTGGGAGTGCTACGACAAGATCGTCGAGAGCCTGACCAATCTGAACGACGACGAAACCCTGCTGGTGCAATCCGGCAAACCGGTCGGCGTGTTCAAGACTCACAGCAACGCCCCGCGCGTACTGATCGCCAACTCCAACCTGGTGCCGCACTGGGCGAGCTGGGAACACTTCAACGAACTCGACGCCAAAGGCCTGGCCATGTACGGCCAGATGACCGCCGGCAGCTGGATCTACATCGGCAGCCAGGGCATCGTTCAGGGCACCTACGAAACCTTCGTCGAAGCCGGTCGTCAGCACTACAACGACAACCTCAAAGGCAAGTGGGTCCTGACCGCCGGTCTGGGCGGCATGGGCGGTGCTCAGCCGCTGGCTGCAACTCTGGCTGGCGCCTGCTCGCTGAACATCGAATGCCAGCAGGTGAGCATCGATTTCCGCCTGAAAAGCCGTTATGTCGACGAGCAAGCCAAAGACCTCGACGACGCCTTGGCGCGCATCGCCAAATACACCGCCGAAGGCAAAGCGATCTCCATCGCCCTGCTAGGTAACGCCGCAGAAATCCTTCCGGAACTGGTCAAGCGCGGCGTGCGTCCGGACATGGTCACCGACCAGACCAGTGCCCACGACCCACTGAATGGCTACCTGCCGGCGGGCTGGACCTGGGAAGAGTACCGCGCCCGCGCCAAGACCGAGCCGGCTGCCGTGATCAAAGCCGCCAAGCAATCGATGGCGGTCCACGTCAAAGCGATGCTGGCGTTCCAGAAGCAAGGCATCCCGACCTTCGACTACGGCAACAACATCCGTCAGATGGCGCAGGAAGAAGGCGTGGAAAACGCGTTCGACTTCCCGGGCTTCGTCCCGGCCTACATTCGTCCACTGTTCTGCCGTGGCATCGGCCCGTTCCGTTGGGCGGCGCTGTCGGGTGATCCGCAGGACATCTTCAAGACCGACGCCAAAGTCAAAGAGCTGATCCCGGACGACGCCCACCTGCACAACTGGCTGGACATGGCCCGCGAGCGCATCAGCTTCCAGGGTCTGCCGGCACGTATCTGCTGGGTCGGCCTGGGCCTGCGTGCCAAGCTCGGTCTGGCGTTCAACGAAATGGTGCGCAGCGGTGAGCTGTCGGCACCGATCGTGATCGGTCGCGACCACCTCGACTCCGGCTCGGTCGCCAGCCCGAACCGCGAAACCGAATCGATGCAGGACGGTTCCGACGCTGTCTCCGACTGGCCACTGCTCAATGCGCTGCTGAACACCGCGAGCGGCGCGACCTGGGTCTCACTGCACCACGGTGGTGGCGTGGGCATGGGCTTCTCGCAGCACTCGGGCATGGTGATCGTCTGCGACGGGACTGACGAAGCGGCCGAGCGTATTGCGCGCGTACTGCACAACGACCCGGCCACTGGCGTCATGCGTCACGCCGATGCTGGTTACCAGATCGCCATCGACTGCGCGAAGGAGCAGGGGCTGAACCTGCCGATGATTACCGGCAAATAAACGCACAATCCTGTGGGAGCGAGCCTGCTCGCGAATACGGTCTGTCAGCCACCAAACATGTTGAATGTGCTGACGCCTTCGCGAGCAGGCTCGCTCCCACACTAGTGCGCAAGACGCTCAGTGAACTCGAATAACAATCCACAGAGGTTGAATCATGGCTGTAACCCCCGATCGTGCAGGTAACAAACCGTTGATCGAAAGGCGTTCGATCGACTACATCCCGGAAGCGGAAAGACACGGTCGTCTGTTGAGCCAGTTCACCCTGTGGATGGGTGCGAATCTGCAAATCACCGCGATTGTTACCGGGGCCCTGGCCGTGGTGCTGGGCGGTGATGTGTTCTGGTCGTTGATCGGTCTGTTGATCGGTCAACTGCTCGGCGGCGGCGTGATGGCGCTGCACGCGGCGCAAGGGCCGAAGCTGGGTCTGCCGCAGATGATTTCCAGCCGCGTGCAATTCGGCGTCTACGGCGCGGCGATCCCGATCGTGCTGGTGTGCCTGATGTACCTGGGTTTCACCGCCACCGGCACCGTGCTGTCCGGTCAGGCGCTGGGGCAGTTGTTCGGCGTCAGCGACACCGTCGGTATCCTGCTGTTCGCCAGCGTCATCGTCTTGGTCACCGTGCTCGGTTATCGGGTGATCCACTGGATCGGGCGTGTCGCCAGCGTCATTGGCGTGATTGCCTTCGTGTATCTGTTCAGCCGCCTGCTGAGTCAGGTGGATGTGGGCGCCCTGTTGCAGATCCGTCACTTCAGCTGGAGCAGCTTCTTGCTGGCGGTGTCGCTCGCGGCGTCCTGGCAGATCGCCTTCGGCCCGTATGTGGCGGACTATTCGCGTTACTTGCCGAGCAAGGTTTCCTCGGTGAAAACCTTCTTTGCCGCTGGCGCAGGTTCGGTCATCGGCGCGCAGGTGGCGATGGTCCTCGGCGTGTTCGCCGCGGCGTCGGCCAACGGCCAGTTCGCCGGGCATGAAGTGGCCTACATCGTCGGGCTGGGCGGCACCGGTGCCACGGCGGCGCTGCTGTACTTCAGCATCGCCTTCGGCAAGGTCACCATCTCGACGTTGAACTCGTACGGCAGTTTCATGTGCATCGCCACGATCATCAGCGGCTTCCGTGGGCACCTGACGGTCTCGCGCCTGCAGCGTCTGGTGTTCGTGCTGGTGATTGTCGGTGCGGCGACCCTGATCGCACTGCTTGGCCAGCACTCGTTCCTCGGTGCGTTCAAGTCGTTCATCCTGTTTCTGCTGGCGTTCTTCACGCCATGGAGCGCGATCAACCTGGTCGACTACTACTGCATCACTCGTGAACGCTATGACGTACCGGCGCTGGCCGATCCGAATGGTCGCTACGGCCGCTGGAATCTGCTCGGGATCAGCGTCTATGTGTTCGGTGTGCTGGTGCAGCTGCCGTTCATCTCCACCAAGTTCTACACCGGCCCGCTGGTGGCTGCCCTCGGTGACGTGGATATTTCCTGGATCATCGGCCTGGTGCTGCCTGCCGCGCTGTATTACCTGTGCGCGAAAAAATGGCACGGCTCGGTGCCTGATCAGCTGATTTTGCCGCTCGAGCAGAACAGTGTTGTACAACCTGAAAAAAGTGGGGCCGGGCGCGCTGCGGCGCAGGCCTGATTGGACGTGGACAGGGCTGGATGCCTCTTGACTGCCGTAAGCCAATTCATGATTAGGAGCGTCGCAACAATGAAATCGAACAAGACCCTTCTCACCACACTGTTGTCCATGGGCCTGCTGGCCAGTGCCGGTGCCACTCAGGCAGCTGGCTGGTGCGAATCCGGCAAACCGGTGAAATTCGCTGGCCTGAACTGGGAAAGCGGCATGCTGCTGACCGACGTGCTGCAAGTGGTGCTGGAGAAAGGTTACGACTGCAAGACCGATAGCCTGCCGGGCAACTCCATCACCATGGAGAACGCCTTGAGCAGCAACGACATTCAAGTGTTCGCCGAAGAGTGGGTCGGCCGCAGCGAAGTCTGGAACAAGGCTGAGAAGGCCGGCAAAGTCGTCGGTGTCGGCGCCCCGATCGTCGGCGCTATCGAAGGCTGGTACGTGCCGCGCTACGTGATCGAAGGCGATGCCAAACGCAAGATCGAGGCAAAAGCCCCGGACCTGAAAAACATTGCCGATCTGGGCAAATACGCGACGATTTTCAAGGACGCCGAAGAGCCGTCCAAGGGCCGTTTCTACAACTGCCCGGCGGGTTGGACCTGTGAGCTGGACAACAGCGAAATGCTCAAGAGCTACGGCCTGGAAAACAGCTACACCAACTTCCGTCCGGGCACCGGCCCGGCGCTGGATGCGGCGGTGCTGTCGAGCTACAAGCGTGGCGAGCCGATCCTGTTCTACTACTGGTCGCCAACCCCGCTGATGGGCCAGATCGACGCGGTCAAACTTGAAGAAAAACCGGGCGTCGACAAGAGCGTGAGCATCAAGGTCGGTCTGTCGAAAACCTTCCACGAACAGGCGCCGGAACTGGTGGCCGTGCTGGAGAAGGTCAATCTGCCGATCGATCTGCTGAACCAGAACCTGGGCCGCATGGCGAAGGAACGTATCGAGTCGCCAAAACTGGCGAAAATCTTCCTCAAGGAACATCCTGAGGTCTGGCACGCGTGGGTCAGTGACGACGCAGCCAAGAAAATCGACGCGGCGCTGTAGGTCGATACCTCCCGGTCAACCGTGAGGCTGGCCGGGAGATATGCCGTCATCGCTTGATTGAGATTTCTGATTGAGAGCCGCTTATGTTTCCCGAAAGCTTTACCTTTTCCATCGCCGACTGGGTCAACGGTTGGGTCGATTCGCTGGTCACCAATTATGGTGATGTGTTCCGCCATATCTCCGACACGCTGCTGTGGGCCATTGTCAACCTCGAAGGCCTGCTGCGTGCCGCGCCGTGGTGGTTGATGCTGGCGATCGTTGGCGTCGTCGCCTGGCACGCCACGCGTAAAGTCGTGACCACTGCCGTCATCGTCGGTCTGCTGTTCCTGGTGGGCGCTGTCGGCCTGTGGGACAAACTCATGCAGACGCTGGCGCTGATGATGGTCGCGACGATCATTTCGGTGCTGATCGGCATTCCGCTGGGGATTCTCTCGGCGCGCAGCAATCGCCTGCGCTCGGTGCTGATGCCGCTGCTCGACATCATGCAGACCATGCCCAGCTTCGTGTACCTGATTCCGGTGCTGATGCTGTTCGGCCTGGGCAAGGTCCCGGCGATTTTCGCCACGGTGATCTATGCCGCGCCGCCGTTGATTCGCCTGACCGATCTGGGCATTCGCCAGGTCGATGGTGAAGTGATGGAGGCGATCAACGCCTTCGGTGCCAACCGCTGGCAGCAACTGTTCGGTGTGCAACTGCCGCTGGCCCTGCCGAGCATCATGGCCGGGATCAACCAGACCACGATGATGGCCCTGTCGATGGTGGTGATCGCCTCGATGATCGGCGCCCGAGGTCTGGGTGAAGACGTACTGGTGGGCATTCAGACCCTCAACGTCGGACGCGGCCTCGAAGCCGGTCTGGCGATCGTGATTCTCGCAGTGGTCATCGACCGCATTACTCAGGCGTACGGTCGGCCACGGCATGAGGTGAGCAAATGAACAACGCAACCGTGAGCAAGATCGAAGTCAAAAACGTCTTCAAGATTTTCGGCAACCGCGCCAAGGACGCCCTGGCGATGGTCGGCCAGGGCAAGACCAAGGATCAGGTGCTGAACGAAACCGGTTGTGTGGTCGGGGTCAATGACCTGTCGCTGAGCATCGGCACTGGCGAGATCTTCGTGATCATGGGCCTGTCCGGTTCCGGCAAATCGACGCTGGTGCGCCACTTCAATCGCCTGATCGACCCCACCAGCGGCGCGATCCTGGTCGACGGCGTGGACATCCTGCAATACGACATGGAAGCGCTGCGCGAATTTCGCCGGCACAAGATCAGCATGGTGTTCCAGAGCTTCGGTCTGCTGCCGCACAAGACCGTGCAGGAGAACGTCGCCTACGGTCTGAAAGTGCGCGGCGAGAGCAAGCAGATGTGCGCCGAACGTGCGCTGCACTGGATCAACACCGTGGGCCTCAAAGGCTACGAAAACAAATACCCGCATCAGCTCTCCGGCGGCATGCGTCAGCGTGTCGGCCTGGCCCGCGCGCTGGCGGCGGACACCGACATCATCCTGATGGACGAAGCGTTCAGTGCGCTCGATCCGCTGATCCGCGCCGAGATGCAGGACCAGTTGCTGGAGCTGCAAAAGACCCTGCACAAGACCATCGTCTTCATCACCCACGACCTCGACGAGGCCGTGCGCATCGGCAACCGCATCGCGATTCTCAAGGACGGCCGCCTGATTCAGGTCGGCACCCCGAGAGAGATCCTGCATTCGCCGGCGGATGAATATGTTGACCGGTTCGTGCAGCGGCGGGCGGCGGTGGTTTGATTTGAGTTTTGCAGTGCATTGACTGGCCTCATCGCTGGCAAGCCAGCTCCCACAGGGATCGAGTGAACAATGAGAACTCTGTGGGAGCTGGCTTGCCAGCGATGAGGCCGGTAAAGCTGCATCAATGTTTGGATGAGGTTGAAGATGTCCCAGGCTGAAAAAATCATCATCACCGGCAACCCCCTGCACTGGCAGGACGTGGTCGCCGTCGCCCGTCATGGCGCGCAACTGGAGCTGTCGAGCGAGACCTGGGCACGCATCGAAAACGCTCAGGGCATCGTCCAGCGCATCGTCGAAAGCGGCGAGCGCGCTTATGGCGTCAATACCGGCCTGGGTGGTTTGTCCAATGTCTCGCTGAAGGACGAACAACTCAGCCAGCTCTCGCGCAACACCTTGCTCAGCCACGCCTGTGGTGTCGGCCCGGTGCTGCCCGATGAGCAGACCCGCGCGATCATCTGCGCGGCGATTCACAACTACAGCCACGGCAAATCCGGCATTCATCGCCGCGTGGTCGAAGCGTTGCTGGCGCTGCTCAATCGTGGCATCACCCCGCAGGTGCCGGCGCAAGGCTCGGTGGGTTACCTGACGCACATGGCGCACATCGGCATCGCGCTGCTGGGCGTGGGCCATGTCAGCTATCGCGGGCAAATCATCTCGGCACAACAGGCGCTGGCCGAAGAAGGCCTGCAACCGGTGCAGCTCGGCGCAAAGGACGGTTTGTGCCTGGTCAACGGCACGCCGTGCATGACCGGCCTCAACTGCCTGGCGATTGCCGATGCGACGCGACTGGTGCAATGGGCCGACGTGATCGGCGCCATGAGCTTCGAAGCCCAGCGCGGCCAGATCGCCGCGTTCGACGCCGAGATCATCGCGCTCAAACCGCACCCGGGCATGCAGCAGGTCGGGAGCAATCTGCGTGCGTTACTTGATGGCAGTGAAGTGATCGCGACCAGCAAGGGCATTCGCACTCAGGATGCGTTGAGCATCCGCTCGATCCCGCAGGTGCACGGCGCAGCGCGCGATCAACTGGAACATGCGATCAGGCAGGTGGAAGCCGAACTCAATGGCTGCACCGATAACCCGTTGCTGCTGGGCACGCCGGACAACTTCCGGGTGATGTCGCAGGCTAACCCGCACGGCCAGTCAGTGGCGATGGCAGCGGATCTGCTGGCGATTGCCATGGCTGAAATCGGCTCGATTGCCGAGCGTCGCCTCGATCGCCTGGTCAACCCGCATGTCAGCGGTCTGCCGGCGTTTCTGGTGGCCAATCCGGGAGTGAACTCCGGGATGATGATCGTGCAATACGTCGCCGCCTCGCTGTGTGCCGAGAACCGCCAACTGGCGCAACCGGCGGTGCTCGACAACTACGTCACCTCGGGCCTGCAGGAAGACCACTTGAGCATGGGCACCAGCGCTGCGCTGAAGCTGCACCGTGCCCTCGAAAACTGCACGCAGATCCTCGCCATCGAGTACCTGCTGGCGGCGCAGGCCTTTGAATTTCTCAAGGCGCAGCGCTTTGGCGCAGGCACCGACCGGGCGTGGCGCCTGCTGCGTGAAACCGTCCCGGCCTACGACCAGGATCGCTGGCTGGCGCCGGACATCGCTGCCGCCGCAAGCGTTCTGAAACACCCGGATTCGCTGCACAACGTATTACCGAATCTGCACTGACAATACCCATACCAGCGTGCCAAGGCGCGGATCGTCCACAAGACGAGAAACGACGGATAACGGAATGCTCCGGAGCGACTGGTAGTTAATAACAATGCCTAAACAGGAGCATTTAAATGACTGCGCTGAACCTGATTCCCGGCCAATTGAGCCTGGCCCAACTGCGTGACGTTTATCAGCAACCGGTCAAACTGACCCTCGACCACAGCGCCTCCGCGCAGATCGAGGCCAGCGTTGCGTGTGTCGAGCAGATCCTCGCCGAGAACCGCACTGCCTATGGCATCAACACCGGTTTCGGCCTGCTGGCCTCGACCCGCATCGCCAGTGAAGACCTGGAAAACCTCCAGCGCTCGCTGGTGCTGTCCCACGCCGCCGGCGTCGGTCAGCCGATCAGCGATGAACTGGTGCGGCTGATCATGGTGCTCAAGGTCAACAGCCTCAGCCGTGGTTTCTCCGGCATCCGCCGCGTGGTGATCGACGCGCTGATCGCGCTGATCAACGCCGAGGTGTACCCGCACATTCCGCTCAAAGGTTCGGTGGGCGCCTCCGGTGACCTGGCACCGCTGGCGCACATGTCGCTGGTGCTGCTCGGCGAGGGCAAGGCGCGTTACAAGGGCGAGTGGATGGAAGCCACCGAAGCGCTGAAAGTCGCCGGTCTGACCCCGCTGACCCTGGCGGCGAAAGAAGGTCTTGCGCTGCTCAACGGCACTCAGGTGTCCACTGCATTTGCCCTGCGCGGTCTTTTTGAAGGTGAAGACCTGTTTGCCGGTGCGCTGGCAATCGGCGGTCTGACGGTGGAAGCGGTGCTCGGTTCGCGCTCGCCGTTCGATGCACGTATTCACGCCGCTCGCGGTCAGAAAGGTCAGATTGATGCTGCAGCCGCGTATCGCGATCTGCTCGGTGAGCGCAGTGAAGTCTCCGACTCGCACCAGAACTGCGAGAAGGTTCAGGACCCGTACTCGCTGCGTTGCCAGCCGCAAGTCATGGGCGCTTGCCTGACCCAGTTCCGTCAGGCCGCCGATGTGCTGGTGGTCGAAGCCAACGCCGTCTCCGACAACCCGTTGGTGTTCGCCGCTGAAGGCGATGTGATTTCCGGCGGTAACTTCCACGCCGAGCCGGTGGCCATGGCCGCCGACAACATGGCCCTGGCCATTGCTGAAATCGGCTCGCTGAGCGAACGCCGTATCTCGCTGATGATGGACAAGCACATGTCGCAACTGCCGCCGTTCCTGGTGGCCAATGGCGGCGTCAACTCGGGCTTCATGATCGCTCAGGTGACCGCTGCGGCACTGGCCAGCGAGAACAAGGCGCTGGCCCATCCGCATTCGGTCGACAGCCTGCCGACCTCGGCCAACCAGGAAGACCACGTGTCGATGGCCCCGGCCGCTGGCAAGCGTCTGTGGGAAATGGCTGAAAACACCCGCGGGATTCTCGCGGTGGAGTGGCTGGCGGCGGTGCAGGGGCTGGACCTGCGCAACGGTCTGAAGACCTCGGCCAAGCTGGAACAGGCGCGGGCGATTCTGCGCCGCGAAGTGCCGTTCTATGAGAAGGATCGCTTCTTTGCGCCGGACATCAATGCGGCGACCGAGTTGTTGGCTTCGCGGTGTCTGACCGAGCTGGTTCCAGCCAGGCTGCTGCCGAGCCTGTAAGGCCCTCATCGCTGGCAAGCCAGCTCCCACAAATACCTGTGGGAGCTGGCTTGCCAGCGATACGATTTTGAACAAGACGAGGACTTGGGATGAAAACCCTCTGGCAACACTGCCACGTCGCAACCATGGCGCAAGGCGTCTACTCGATCATCGAGGATGCGGCCATCGTGACGTCCGGTGCGCACATCGAGTGGATCGGCCCGCGCAATCAATTGCCCTCTGGCGAATACCCGGCGGTCAACGACCTGCAAGGCGCGTGGGTCACCCCCGGCCTGATCGACTGTCACACTCACACAGTGTTCGGTGGCAACCGCAGCGGCGAATTCGAGAAACGCCTGCAAGGCGTCAGCTACGCCGAGATCGCAGCGCAGGGCGGCGGTATCGCCAGCACTGTGCGCGCCACCCGTGAAGCGAGCGAAGACGAGCTGTTCGCCAGCGCCGCCAAGCGTTTGAAAAGCCTGATGCGCGACGGCGTGACCACGGTCGAGATGAAGTCCGGCTACGGTCTGGATCTGGCCAACGAGCGTAAGATCCTGCGGGTCATTCGTCGCCTGCAAAAAGAGCTGCCGATCAGCGTGCGCAGCACCTGTCTGGCCGCCCACGCCTTGCCGCCGGAGTACAAGGATCGCGCTGACGACTACATCGAGCACATCTGCGCCGAGATGCTTCCCGCTTTGGCCGCCGAAGGTCTGGTCGATGCCGTGGATGCGTTCTGCGAGTACCTGGCGTTCTCGCCGGAGCAGGTCGAGCGGGTATTCATCACTGCGCAAAAGCTTGGTCTGCCGGTAAAGCTGCATGCCGAACAATTGTCGTCACTGCATGGCTCCAGCCTGGCTGCGCGCTATAAGGCGTTGTCCGCCGATCACCTGGAGTTCATGGATGAAGACGACGCCATCGCCATGGCCAAAGCCGACACCGTCGCCGTGCTGTTGCCGGGCGCGTTCTATTTCCTTCGCGAAACCCAGTTGCCACCGATGGACGCCCTGCGCAAGCACAAGGTGAAAATCGCCATCGCCAGCGACCTCAACCCCGGCACCTCGCCGGCGCTGTCGTTGCGCCTGATGCTGAACATGGCCTGCACCTGTTTCCGCATGACCCCGGAAGAAGCCCTGGCGGGCGCGACCCTCCACGCGGCGCAAGCGCTGGGCATGGCTGACACCCACGGTTCGCTGGAAGTCGGCAAGGTCGCGGACTTTGTCGCCTGGCAGATCGACCGCCCGGCAGACCTGGCCTATTGGCTCGGGGGCGATCTGGACAAACGCGTCGTGCGTCACGGCGTTGAATCAAGTCTGTAGGAGAGCGGTTGTGGATAAGGTTCTGAACTTCAAACAAGGTCGCGTGCCGCTGCTGATCAGCATGCCTCACGCTGGCGTACGTCTGACCCCGGCGGTCGAGGCCGGATTGATCCCGGACGCGAAAAGCCTGCCGGACACCGACTGGCACATTCCGCAGCTTTACGATTTTGCCGAGGCGTTGGGCGCCAGCACGTTGGCCGCCGAGTACTCGCGGTTTGTCATCGACCTGAACCGCCCGTCCGACGACAAACCGCTGTACGCCGGCGCCACCACCGGGCTGTACCCGGCGACGCTGTTCGATGGCATTCCGTTGTTCCGCGAAGGGCTCGAGCCCTCCAAAGCCGAGCGGGCGACCTATCTGGAACAGATCTGGACGCCCTATCACCGCACCCTGCAGCAAGAGCTGGCGCGGCTGAAGGCTGAATTCGGCTATGCGCTGCTGTTCGACGCGCACTCGATCCGCTCGGTCATCCCGCACCTGTTCGACGGCAAACTGCCGGATTTCAACCTCGGCACCTTCAACGGCGCCAGTTGCGATCCACAACTGACGACGCAACTGGAAGCCATCTGCGCCCGTCACGACCCTTACAGCCACGTGCTCAACGGGCGCTTCAAGGGCGGCCACATTACCCGCCATTACGGCAACCCGGCCGAGCACATCCACGCCGTGCAACTGGAGCTGTGCCAGAGCACCTACATGGAAGAGTTCGAACCTTTCCGCTACCGCGCCGATCTGGCGGAGCCGACGCGGGTGGTGCTCAAGGCGTTGCTGCAGGGTTTGCTCGCCTGGGGCGAGAGCCACTACCCATCCTGAACACAGACCCACACCCCCTGTGAGAGCGAGCTTGCTCGCGAAAGCATCGTGTCAGTCGATTATGAGGTGACTGATTCACCGCATTCGCGAGCAAGCTCGCTCCCACGAGGGGGCGGTGTTCCGTCCGGGTCGCCGCTGTGCAAAACACAGTCGCCACCGTTCATCTTTCCCTCTCGTCGCCTGCGTAATGTTGCGGCCACGGTGCACCAGACACCGACCTGACAATAATCCGCTGCCGCACGAGAACCCCCGAATGAAAAAGCTCTTCACTCGTTGTGCGTTAATCCTCACCGGTAGCGCGCTGTTCAGCGCTGGCGTCATGGCCAATGACGACGCCTCCTGCAAAACCGTGCGCATGGGCGTGGTCAACTGGACCGACGTGATCGCCACCAGCGGCATGGCCGATGTGTTGCTCAATGGTCTCGGCTACGACAGCAAGCAGACCAGCGCGGTGCAGCAGATCATCTTTGCCGGCATTCGCGACAAGCGTCTGGACATCTTCCTCGGCTACTGGAAACCGGCGATGGACAACAACATTGCGCCCTTCCTCGCTGCCAACCAGGTCAAAGTCCTGGACAAGCCGAGTCTGGCAGATGCTCAGGCGACGCTGGCGGTGCCGGATTACGTGGCGGCGGCCGGGTTGAAAACCTTCGCCGACATCGCGAAGTTCAAGGATCAGTTGGGCGGCAAGATCTACGGCATCGAGCCGGGCAGTGGGGCCAACACCACCATCAAGAGCATGATCGAGACCAACCACTTCGGTCTGAAGGATTTCAAGATCATCGAGTCCGGTGAGGCAGGCATGCTCGCCGCTGTGCAACGCGCGGTGAATCGCAAGGAGTTTGTGGTGTTCGTCGGCTGGACCCCGCACCCGATGAACATCAACATGAAGATCACCTACCTGACCGGCAGCGAAGACGTCTACGGCCCCAACGAAGGCGCCGCCACCGTGTCCACCGTGACCGCGCCGGATTACGCCGAACGCTGCCCGAACGTCCATCGCCTGCTGCAAAACCTGACATTCACTGCCGCTCAGGAAAGCCAGCTGATGGTACCGATCATGGCGCGCAAGACGCCGCAGGACGTGGCAAAGAACTGGCTGCGTGAACACCCCGAGGATCTGCAGCGCTGGCTGGCCGGGGTCAGCAGTTTCGATGGCAAGGATGGCGTGGGCGCGGTTCAGGCCAGTCTGAAAAACTGATGAGCCATTATCCGCTGACGCCGGCCATGGCGGCCTTCGTTACCCGAACCGAAAGTTTCGTCAGTGATGACAGTAGTCTCGCAGGACTGCGCCAGGCCTATGACGCCATGTGTCGGGCCTTCACCCCTGAACGGCCCGCTGGGCTGGAGGTCGTCGACTTCCAGTTGAGCGGCGTACCGGTGCGCTCCTACCGGCCGCCGCTCAAGCCACCGGCCAGCGGCTGGCCTTGCGTGTTGTACTTGCATGGCGGTGGTTGGGTCGTCGGTGGGCTCGACTCTCACGACTTCATCTGTTTCGAGCTGGCCATGGCGCTGGGTGCGATGGTGGTGGCGGTGGATTATCGGCTGGCGCCAGAACATCCATACCCGGGGGGGTTCGAGGATTGCCTGAGTGTCTGGCGCGCGTTGCGCAGCGGGCCGTTCTGGTTTGACCCGCAGAAACTGCTGGTAGCCGGCGACAGTGCCGGTGGCAATCTCGCCGCCGCGTTGTGCCTGGCGTTGCGCGATGCCGACGAGGCGATGCCGGCGGCTCAAGTGCTGATCTATCCCGGCCTTGGCGGTGACGACCGGTTGCCGTCACGCAGCGAATGCGCCGATGCACCGTTGCTCGGCAGCCATGATGTGCACAGCTATCACGCGTTATACCTGCGCGGCAGCCCTCGGCCGGATGCTTATGCCATGCCGCTGCTCGCTGACGATTTCAGTGGATTGCCGCCCGCCTGGATCGCCGTGGCGCAATTCGATCCGCTGCGCGACGACGGCGTGCGCTACGCCGAACGACTGGCCAGCGCCGGCACAGACGCTTCGCTCTATTACGGCGAAGGGCTGGTGCACGGTTGTTTGCGTGCGCGAGGTCAGGTCGCCGAGGTCGACCGGCTCTACGAAAACCTGTTGAGGTTCATGGCTGACAAATTGTGACTGCGTGCGGGCATGCTCATTGATGTAAATCGGGTTTATGATGCCGGACGGCAGAATAATAGAAGTCCCCCCAGGGATGACCTCGACCCCTTACGGAGCACGCAATGCAGACATTGTTTCCGCAGATCAAACCCCATGCCCGGCACGATCTGGCTGTCGATGACACCCACACGCTGTACGTCGACGAAAGCGGTTCACCGGAAGGCTTGCCGGTGGTGTTCATCCACGGTGGCCCCGGCGCCGGTTGCGACGCGCAGAGCCGTCGCTATTTCGACCCGAATCTGTATCGCATTGTCACCTTCGACCAGCGCGGCTGCGGACGCTCCACGCCCCACGCCAGCCTGGAAAACAACACCACCTGGGATCTGGTCGCCGACCTCGAGCGTATCCGCAAGCACTTGGGCATCGACAAATGGGTGCTGTTTGGCGGTTCGTGGGGCTCGACCCTGGCGCTGGCCTACGCACAAACCCATCCGGAGCGTGTTCACGGTCTGATCCTGCGTGGGATCTTTCTCTGCCGTCCGCAGGAAATCGAGTGGTTCTATCAGGCCGGTGCCAGCCGTCTGTTTCCCGATTACTGGCAGGACTACATCGCGCCGATCCCGCTGGACGAGCGCGACGATCTGCTCAGCGCTTTCCACAAGCGCCTGGTCGGTAACGATCAGATCGCTCAGATGCACGCGGCCAAGGCCTGGTCGACATGGGAAGGGCGCACCGCGACCCTGCGGCCGAACCCGCTGGTGGTCGACCGTTTCTCCGAGCCGCAGCGCGCCCTGTCGATCGCGCGGATCGAATGCCACTACTTCACCAACAATGCGTTCCTCGAGCCGAACCAGCTGATCCGCGACATGGGCAAGATCGCTCATCTGCCGGGGGTGATCATTCACGGTCGCTACGACGTGATCTGCCCTCTGGACAACGCCTGGGAATTGCATCAGGCCTGGCCGAACAGCGAGCTGCAGGTGATTCGCGATGCTGGCCACGCCGCCTCCGAGCCAGGCATTACCGACGCGCTGGTGCGTGCCGCGAGCAACATGGCCCGCCGCCTGCTCGACCTGCCGCCTGAAGAAGCATGAAGGGGCTTCTGCAGCGTGTGTGCGGTGCGCGGGTCGAAGTCGCGGGAGAAATAGTCGGCGCGGTGGATCAGGGTTTGCTGGTGCTGGTGGCGGTCGAACCCGACGACACCCGTGCCAGTGCCGACAAACTTCTGCATAAGCTGCTTAACTATCGGGTATTCAGTGACGCCGAGGGCAAGATGAATCTGTCCCTGGCGGATGTGGGCGGCGGGTTGCTGCTGGTCTCTCAGTTCACCCTGGCTGCCGACACCAAGAGCGGGTTGCGTCCGAGTTTCTCGACCGCAGCCCCTCCGGCATTGGGCGAGGAATTGTTCGACTATCTATTCAGCAAAGCGAAACAGATGCATGGCACTGTGGCATCAGGTAGATTCGGCGCGGATATGCAGGTGCACCTGGTCAACGATGGCCCGGTAACCTTCCTGTTACAGACATGAAAGCGCTTAAAACATCTTTTCAAGGGCTTTTCGACTGAAAACAGGCGTTTTTCGCGATAAATACTTTGTTACCCCTGATGCGTTGTCACGCGGGCTACTAGATAATCGCGCGCTATGGGGATCAGCGTTCGCTGGTCCATTTTTGACTTAGGTAGAGACTTGTCTGGATCCGATTGGGGAATCATTTTGCCCCAGCGGAGTCGGAACAATGCTCGCCAACCTGGCATATAGATAGCTGGCCGTTGGTTTTTTGATCTGTTTTCGGCGAGGGTTGCTCGTGATTGTTAGTCCCTGTAATGCAGCAAAAATGTCTGCCAAACGCATGCGAAGTGCCCTGGTAGCGGGTTCGGCGCTCCTGTGCCTGCTCAGCGCCGGCCAGCTTTGGGCGTTCAATCTTGACGATGTATCAGCCAAGGCTAAAGAGCTCGCCGGGCAGAAGTTCGAAGCCCCACGCAGCAACCTGCCGAACGAATTCCGCGACATGAAATTCGCGGACTATCAGAAAATCCGCTTCCTCACCGAAAAGGCTGAGTGGGCCGATCAGAAGACCCCGTTCAAGCTGTCCTTCTATCACCAGGGCATGCACTTCGATACGCCGGTGAAAATCAACGAAATCACGGCGAACACCGTCGAAGAGATCAAATACGATCCGACCCGCTTCGATTTCGGCGACCTCAAGTTCGATCCGAAGGCCACCGAGCAGCTGGGCTACGCCGGTTTCCGTGTGCTGTACCCGATCAACAAGGCCGACAAACAAGACGAAATCATGACCATGCTTGGCGCGAGTTACTTCCGCGTCGTCGGCAAGGGTCACACCTACGGTCTGTCGGCCCGTGGTCTGGCGATCGACACCGCGCTGCCGTCGGGCGAAGAGTTTCCGCGTTTCCGCGAGTTCTGGATTCAGCAGCCGAAGCCGGGCGACAAGCATCTGGTGATCTTCGCCCTGCTTGATTCGCCGCGCGCCACCGGTGCCTATCGGCTGATCCTGCGTCCGGGCAGCGACACCATTGTCGACGTCAAGGCGCAGATGTTCCTGCGTGACAAGGTCGGCAAACTGGGCATCGCGCCGTTGACCAGCATGTTTCTGTTCGGCGCCAACCAGCCGTCGAAAGTCCTCAACTATCGTCGTGAGCTGCACGACTCCAGTGGTCTGTCGATCCATGCCGGCAACGGCGAGTGGATCTGGCGTCCACTGAACAACCCGAAACACCTGGCCGTAAGCAACTTCAGCGTCGAGAACCCGCGTGGTTTCGGTCTGCTGCAGCGTGGCCGTGATTTCAGCCACTACGAAGACCTCGACGACCGCTACGACAAGCGCCCAAGCGCCTGGATCGAGCCGAAGGGCGAGTGGGGCAAGGGCACCGTTGATCTGGTAGAGATTCCGACCGCCGACGAAACCAACGACAACATCGTTGCGTTCTGGAGCCCGGAAACCATGCCGGAGCCAGGCAAGCCGCTGGACTTCGCCTACCGTTTGCACTGGACCATGGACGAAGCGGCGATTCACGCCCCCGACAGCGCCTGGGTCAAGCAGACCCTGCGTTCGACCGGTGACGTCAAGCAGTCGAACCTGATCCGTCAGCCGGACGGCAGCGTCGCCTACCTGGTCGACTTCGAAGGTCCATCGCTGGCAGCCCTGGCGCCGGATGCCGACGTACGCAGTCAGGTCAGCGTTGGCGATAACGCCGAGCTGGTCGAGAACAGCGTGCGCTACAACCCGGAAACCAAGGGCTGGCGCCTGACCCTGCGGATGAAGATCAAGGACGCGAGCAAGTCCACCGAGATGCGTGCTGCCCTGGTCCAGCCAGTGGTCACCGCTGATCTGGCCAAATCTTCGGTACCGGCGTCGAATTCGTCGGTGGCCAAGGCTGACAAGATCGCCGCCAAGCAACAAGAGAAGGAAGACAAGGAAGCCAAGGCCGCTGAAGCCAAACAGGCCGACGCCAAGCCCGCCGCAGATGCCAAGGACAAGGCCAACAAAGACGCCAAGCAGCCAGCGGCTGCGAACGCGGCCCCAGCCACACCGGAATCGGCACCGACTGAAGAAGTCCTGACCGAGACCTGGAGCTATCAGTTGCCTGCCGATGAGTAACTCTCAAGTACAGCCAGAAACTCTGTCGGAGTATCTGGCGCATCTGCCGATGACCGACGAGCAGCGCGCGGAACTCGCGGGCTGCCAGTCTTTCAGCGAACTGCACCAGCGCCTGTCGTCGCCAACGTTCGACGCCCCTGCCGAAGCCGCCCAGGCTTCGGTGGGCAAGCGCCTGACCCTGAGCACCGCCGAGGAACTGGAAGAGGCGGAAATGCTGGTGCTCGACGCCAGCGGCCGGGTCGCCATGAAGGCGACGCCGCCCATTCACCGGACCAAAGTCGTGCCGGAACCCTGGCGCACCAATATTCTGGTGCGTGGCTGGCGCCGTCTGACCGGTCGCACCAACCCGCCGCAGCCGCCAAAAGATGCGAATGTGTTGCCGGCCGCGCGCTGGCGCACCGTCGGTTCGATCCGTCGCTACATTCTGTTGCTGCTGATGCTCGGCCAGACCATCGTCGCCGGCTGGTACATGAAAGGCATCATGCCGTACCAGGGCTGGTCGTTCGTCGATCTTGAAGAAGTTCTGCACCAGCCGCTGCTGCAAACCGCCACGCAAGTGCTGCCGTATGCGCTGCAAACCAGCATCCTGATTCTGTTCGGGATTCTGTTCTGCTGGGTGTCGGCCGGCTTCTGGACGGCGCTGATGGGCTTCCTTGAGTTGCTCACCGGTCACGACAAATACCGTATCTCCGGCAAAAGCGCTGGCAACGAGCCGATTCCGAAGGACGCCCGTACTGCGCTGGTGATGCCGATCTGCAACGAAGACGTGCCCCGGGTATTCGCCGGTCTGCGCGCCACCTTCGAATCGGTCGCGGCCACCGGTGATCTGGATCGCTTCGACTTCTTCGTCCTCAGCGACAGTAACGACACCGATATCTGCGTCGCCGAGCAACAGGCCTGGCTGGACGTCTGCCGCGAAGCCAAGGGCTTCGGCAAGATCTTCTATCGCCGCCGTCGCCGTCGTGTGAAACGCAAGAGCGGCAACCTCGACGACTTCTGCCGTCGTTGGGGCGGTGACTACAAGTACATGGTCGTGCTCGACGCCGACTCGGTGATGAGCGGCGAGTGCCTGACCAGTCTGGTACGCCTGATGGAAGCCACGCCGGACGCCGGGATCATCCAGACCGCGCCACGTGCGTCGGGCATGGACACGCTGTATGCGCGCATGCAGCAGTTCGCCACCCGCGTTTACGGTCCGCTGTTTACCGCCGGTCTGCACTTCTGGCAGTTGGGTGAATCCCACTACTGGGGTCACAACGCGATCATCCGCATGAAGCCGTTCATCGACCACTGCGCCCTGGCGCCGTTGCCGGGCAAAGGTGCGTTCTCCGGGGCGATCCTGTCTCACGACTTCGTTGAAGCCGCGCTGATGCGTCGTGCCGGTTGGGGTGTGTGGATTGCCTACGATCTGCCGGGCAGCTACGAAGAACTGCCGCCGAACCTGCTCGACGAACTCAAGCGTGACCGTCGCTGGTGCCACGGCAACCTGATGAACTTCCGCCTGTTCCTGGTCAAGGGCATGCACCCGGTGCACCGTGCGGTGTTCCTGACTGGCGTGATGTCGTACCTGTCGGCGCCGTTGTGGTTCTTCTTCCTGGTGCTGTCGACCGCGCTGCTGGCGGTGAACACGCTGATGGAGCCACAGTACTTCCTGGAACCGCGTCAGCTGTATCCGCTGTGGCCGCAATGGCACCCGGACAAGGCGATCGCGCTGTTCTCGACGACCATTGTGCTGCTGTTCCTGCCGAAACTGCTGAGCATCATCCTGATCTGGGCCAAGGGTGCGAAAGAGTTCGGTGGCAAGTTCAAGGTGACCCTGTCTATGCTGCTGGAGATGCTGTTCTCCATGCTGCTGGCACCGGTGCGGATGATTTTCCACACCCGTTTCGTCCTGGCCGCGTTCCTCGGCTGGGCCGCGACCTGGAACTCGCCGCAGCGTGACGACGACTCCACGCCATGGAGCGAGGCGGTCAAGCGCCACGGTCCGCAGACCTTGCTGGGTTTCTGCTGGGCGCTGCTGGTGATCTGGCTGAACCCGAGCTTCCTGTGGTGGCTGGTGCCGATCGTCGGTTCGCTGATGCTGTCGATTCCGGTGTCGGTGATTTCCAGCCGTGTCGGTCTGGGCCTCAAGTCCCGAGACGAGAGCCTGTTCCTCATCCCTGAGGAATACAATCCGCCGCAGGCGCTGCTGGCGACCGATCAGTACACCCACGAAAACCGTTGGCACGCACTGAACGACGGCTTTATTCGTGCGGTGGTCGATCCACAGCAGAACGCCTTGGCGTGTTCGCTGGCGACGGCCCGTCACGGTCAGGCCGAGCCGATCGAGTGGCTGCGTCAGGAACGTGTGCGTCACGCGATCAAGGTCGGTCCGGCCGGGCTGAACAACCATGATCGCCTGCAACTGCTGAGCGATCCGGTGGCCCTGGCCCGTCTGCACGAGCAGGTGTGGGCCGAAAGTCACGCCGAGTGGCTGGATGCCTGGCGCGCTTCGGTGAAAGCCGATCCCCACGCGCCGCTGCTGCCGCTCAAGCCTGTGAGCTTGCAGGCGCAACCGGCCTGATGAAGAAACCCCGCGAAAGCGGGGTTTTTTTTGATCTCGATAAAAAGAGCTCTTCACCCCGCCCTTGATTGTTAAACAAATCGTCCATTAAACCTTGTGCAAAAAATCGAGTGCGTTAGCATCCGTCCCCGAATTGGCGCACCCGGGCATTTTTGCCCATCACGGCTGTTTTTCGCGCCGCACATGCAATGGTTTTGGGGACTTGAAGATGAAGAAGTATCTGTCGATGCTGCTGGTCGGCGTCACGGCACTGGTTGCAGTCAATGCGGCGTACGCCGGTGCAATCGATGACGCGGTCAAGCGCGGCACGTTGAAAGTCGGTATGGATCCGACCTACATGCCGTTCGAAATGACCAACAAGCGCGGCGAAATCATCGGCTTCGAAGTCGACATCCTCAAAGCCATGTCCAAGGCCATGGGCGTCAAGCTTGAGCTGGTGTCTACCGGTTACGACGGGATCATTCCGGCGCTGATGACCGACAAGTTCGACATGATCGGCAGCGGCATGACCCTGACTCAGGAGCGCAACCTGCGCCTGAACTTCAGCGAACCGTTCATCGTGGTCGGCCAGACCCTGCTGATCCGCAAGGAGCTGGAAGGCACCATCAAGTCCTATAAAGACCTGAACACCGCCGACTACCGCATCACCTCCAAGCTCGGCACCACCGGTGAGATGGTCGCCAAGAAGCTGATCGCCAAAGCCAAGTACCACGGCTACGACAACGAGCAGGAAGCCGTGCTCGACGTGGTCAACGGCAAGGCCGACGCGTTTATCTACGACGCGCCGTACAACGTGGTCGCGGTGAACAAGGTCGGCGCCGGCAAACTGGTGTTCCTCGACAAGCCGTTCACCTACGAGCCGCTGGCCTTCGGTCTGAAGAAGGGTGATTACGACAGCCTCAACTTCATCAACAACTTCCTGCACCAGATCCACGAAGACGGCACTTACGATCGCATCCATGACAAGTGGTTCAAGAGCACCGAGTGGCTCAAGGACATGGAATAAGCCCGGTCGCATAGACCGAGTTGCCCCATTCGCGAGCAGGCTCGCTCCCACATTGGAATGCATTCCGCTGTGGGAGCGAGCCTGCTCGCGAAGAGGCCCTCCATAGCAACAAAAATCCGGAACCTGCAATGAAACAGAAAAAAGCCCAATGGCCCTGGCACGTCCTGACCGTGCTGGTGCTGGTCGGCCTGGCGGGCGCGTTGTATTACGCCACGTCGCTGATGTCCTACGAATGGCGCTGGAACCGCGTGCCGCAGTACTTCGCCTATCAGGCCGAAGAGTCCCAGCGCGCCAGCGACATCTCCACCGTCACCGAACTGGTGCGCAAGGGCGGCAGCGCGCAGGTCACCCTGCGCAACGACGCCGGTCACGAGCAGCACCTGACCGTCGACGAAAACAGCCTGCAATTCGCTCAGGGCGACGATGTGGCCGAAGGTGACGTCGTAGGCGTGACCCGGCATTGGGCGGCAGGGCCGCTGCTGTGGGGCCTTTGGACCACGCTGTGGCTGTCGGTGGTGTCGGGTGTGCTCGGTCTGCTGATCGGTCTGGTCACCGGACTGTGCCGCTTGTCGAGCAACCCGACCCTGCGCGACCTGTCGAGCATCTACGTCGAGTTGGTGCGCGGTACGCCGCTGCTGGTGCAGATCTTCATTTTCTACTTCTTCATCGGCACGGTGATGAACCTGTCCCGGGAGTTCGCCGGGATCGCCGCGTTGTCGCTGTTTACCGGCGCCTACGTGGCCGAGATCATCCGTTCCGGCGTGCAGTCGATTGCCCGCGGGCAGAACGAAGCGGCGCGTTCGCTGGGTCTGAGTGCTGGCCAGTCGATGCGCCATGTGGTGCTGCCGCAAGCGTTCAAACGCGTACTGCCGCCGCTGGCCGGGCAGTTCATCAGTCTGGTCAAGGACACCTCGCTGGTGTCGGTGATCGCGATTACCGAGCTGCTGAAAAGCGGCCGTGAAGTTATCACCACCTCGTTCTCGCCGTTCGAAATCCTGTTCTGCGTTGCCGGCCTGTACCTGTTGATCAACCTGCCGCTGTCGAAAATCGCCAGCCGGCTTGAGCGGAGGCTCGCGCAAAGTGATTGAAGTCCGCGATCTGGTAAAAGTCTTCGACACCCGTGGCCAGGTAGTGCGGGCGGTGGATAACGTCACCACCACGGTGGCCAAGGGCGAAGTGCTGGTGGTGATCGGCCCGTCAGGCTCGGGTAAATCGACCTTCCTGCGCTGCCTCAATGGCCTGGAAGCGTTCGACTCGGGTTCGGTGAGCATCGACGGCCTGCAACTGGCCGACCCGAAAACCGACGTCAACGCCTACCGCCGCGAAGTCGGCATGGTCTTCCAGCACTTCAACCTGTTCCCGCACATGACCGTGCTGGAAAACCTCTGCCTGGCGCAGAAGGTCGTGCGCAAGCGCGGGCAGAAGGAAAGTGAGGCCAAGGCCTTGGCGTTGCTGGAGAAGGTCGGTATTGCGCAAAAAGCTCGCGAATACCCGTCACGTCTGTCCGGCGGTCAGCAGCAGCGCGTAGCGATTGCCCGGGCGCTGGCGATGGACCCGAAAGTGATGCTGTTCGACGAGCCGACATCGGCCCTCGACCCGGAAATGGTCGGTGAAGTGCTGGATGTGATGAAGAACCTGGCCGTGGAAGGCATGACCATGGTCTGCGTCACGCACGAAATGGGCTTCGCCCGGGAAGTGGCGGATCGGGTGCTGTTCTTCGATCACGGCAAATTGCTGGAAGATGCGTCCCCGGCGGAGTTCTTCGATGCGCCGAAGGATCCGCGGGCGCAGGCTTTCCTGCGTCAGGTCTTGTAACGGCGGCGTTCTCTCGGACGCCATCGCTGGCAAGCCAGCTCCCACAGCAAGTGGTTTGAACACAAATTTTGTGAACGACTGCAAACCTGTGGGAGCTGGCTTGCCAGCGATAGCATCACCTCGGTCCAGAGCGAAACGAGGTCGATGCATCACCTCAGACCTTGAACCGCCCCACCAGCATCTGCAGATGCGTCCCCAAGCGCGCCAGCTCAACACTCGACGCCGCCGTCTCTTCACTCGCCGCCGACGTCTGATCCGACACATCCCGCACATTCAGCACACTGCGGTTGATCTCTTCAGCCACGGCGCTCTGCTGCTCTGCCGCTGCGGCAATCTGCTGGTTCATCGCCTGAATCGCCGACACGGTGCGGGTGATGCTTTCCAGCGAGCCACCGGCACGGCGGGTCAGTTCGACGCTGCTGTCGGTCAGGCTGCGGCTGTTGTCCATGATTGTCGCCACTTGCTGGGTGCCGGTCTGCAGGCCGACGATCAGCTCTTCGATCTCTTCAGTGGACTTCTGCGTGCGCTGGGCGAGGCTGCGCACTTCATCGGCGACCACCGCAAAGCCACGCCCGGCTTCACCGGCACGCGCCGCCTCGATGGCGGCGTTGAGCGCCAGCAGGTTGGTTTGCTGGGCCACCGACTTGATCACGTCGAGCACGCTGCCGATCTTGTCGCTCTCGCGCTTGAGTTCGCCCATGGCCTCGGTGGAGTGGCCTACTTCGGCCGCCAGACGCTCGATCTGCGCGATGGCTTCACCCACCACTTTGTCGCCTTCGCGGGCCTGCTGGTCAGCAGCGACGGCCGCTTCCGAAGCTTCCTCGGCGTTGCGCGCGACTTCCTGCACCGTGGCAGCCATTTCGTTCATGGCAGTGGCGACCTGGTCGGTCTCGACTTTCTGATTGTTGACCCCGGCGCTGGTCTGCTCGGTGACGGCAGACAATTCTTCGGCGGCACTGGCGATCTGCGTGACGCCGTCGCTGATGCCGCCGATCAGCTCGCGCAGACCTTGCGTCATGCTCTGCATCGAACGCTGCAACTGGCCGAGTTCGTCGCGACGCTGCGACACCAGGTTGTGGGTCAAGTCGCCGGCAGCCACACGCTCGGCGACTTTCAGGGTCTGGTTCAGCGGAATGATGATCTGCCGGGTGATCGCCCATGCAGCCAGCAAACCGAAGGCCACGGCCAGCAGGGTGGCGATGATCAGCATGTTCTTGGCGTGTGCGGCATCGGTATCGCGCACCACGGTTTGCGATTCGGTGAGTTTCTTGCTGAGGTCGAGGAGGATGTCGCCCTGAGCTGTCATGGTTGCCCCGGCCTTGGCATTGTTCACCTGCGAGTCGCGGAACTGGGCGACCGCCGCGCGATAAGCCTTGATCGAGTCGGTGGCCTGTTGCAGGTTGGCGATGTGCTGTTCGGGCAGTTTCGCCGGCAGGCTGTCGAGGTTTTTCAGTGCATTGTCGATGGCGTCCAGCGCTGGCTGCTCCGCCTCGGCCTTGCCGCTGTAGGTGTAGCCGCGCACCTGATAGCGCGCTTGCTGCAACAGTTTGCTCAGTTCGATCACGCTGTTGAATTGCGCGACGCTGTCACCCTGCAGCATGGATTTCTCGACTTCCGAGACTTTGGCCACGGCATTGTCGGCACTGGCGCCAAGCTTGCTGCGCGCGTCCTCACGCTGCACGGTGGCCTGTGTCATGTCGGCGAAGGCGCGTTTGTACTCGGCGACAGCGGCCAGTTGCTGATCGACCATGGCCGCATCTGAGGGCTGCTCGATCAGGCCGCGCGCGGTTTGCAAGCCGCTGGCGAGTTTGGCCAGCAACTCGTTGACCGCGCCCGGGCCTTGTTCGCCACGACGAGCTTCATAGTCCAGACGCGCCAGGCGCAGGTCCTTGGTCAGTTCATTTAGGCTGGAGATGAAGCCGAGCTTGTCGCCACGGCTGATGATGCCGCTCATGCCGGTCCAGCCGGTAAAGGTGATCAACAGGGTGAGCAACAGCACCAGGCCGAAACCGATACCCAGCTTGCGTTTGACGCTGACGTTTCCAAGATTCTCGGCTAACCAACGGTACATGCGACGACTCCCCTCGGACCACTAATTGGACTTATGGGCACTGTATCGGCGGGGTGATGGCAATCTGTAACTCGAATTGAATGCCAACCCGGTTTCTGTAGGAGCTGACGAGTGCAACGAGGCTGCGATCTTTTGATCTTGCTGTTAAAAAACAAGATCGAAAAATCGCAGCCTGCGGCAGCTCCTACAGGGAGAGGTGTGTCAGAACAGGCGGGCGAGGAGGGCGGTGACGGCGGTTTCGACGCGCAGGATGCGCTCGCCCAGTTGCACCGGTTGCAGGCCAGACTTGGCAAGCAAGTCGATCTCGTAAGGAATCCAGCCACCTTCGGGGCCGATCGCCAGCGTTACCTGTTCGCTCAACGCGCGCGGGCACGGCGGATAATTGCCGGGATGGCCGACCAGGCCGAGGGTGCCTTCGGTTATCGCAGGCAGTCGATCTTCGACGAACGGCTTGAAGCGCTTCTCGATGATGATGTCCGGCAGCACGGTATCGCGGGCCTGTTCGAGGCCGAGGATCAAATTCTCGCGAATCGCTTCCGGCTCCAGAAACGGCGTCTGCCAGAAGCTCTTCTCGACGCGATAGCTGTTGACCAGAATCACCTTCGACACGCCCATGGTCGCCACGGTCTGGAACACCCGACGCAACATCTTCGGCCGCGGCAGGGCCAGTACCAGCGTCAGCGGCAGCTTGGCCGGTGGCGGTTGATCGAGGCTGACGCGCAACTCGGCTTCGCCAGCCTCAAGGCGCAACAGTTCAGCCGAACCCATCAGCCCATTGATGCGCCCGACACGCAGGCTGTCGCCGACTTCGGATCGATGCACTTCCTGCATATGCGTCAGCCGCCGGTCGCGCAGCACGACGCGGTCGGCCGCGATGAAGTCGGCCTCTTCGAGCAACAGCAGGTTCATGCCTGGGTCGCTGGCGGCTGGTCGTTGTGATCGTCAGCCGGCGTTTCGTCCGGGCGTTCGCGTTTGCTGACCAGGTTGCCAAACAGAATGCCGATTTCAAACAGCATCCACATCGGCACGGCCAGCAGGGTCTGCGAGAAGATGTCCGGCGGCGTGAGAATCATGCCGACCACGAAGCAGCCGATGATCACGTACGGACGGATCTTCTTCAGGTATTTGACGTCGACCACGCCGATCCACACCAGCAGCACCACGGCCACCGGGATTTCGAACGCGACGCCAAAGGCGAAGAACAGCGTCATCACGAAGTCGAGGTAGCTGGTGATGTCGGTCATCATTTCCACGCCGGCCGGGGTGGCCGCGGCGAAGAACTTGAAGATCAGCGGGAACACGAAGTAATAGGCGAACGCCATGCCGGTGTAGAACAGCAGGATGCTCGACACCAGCAGCGGCACGGCGACGCGCTTCTCATGCTTGTACAGGCCCGGCGCGATGAAACCCCAGATCTGGTGCAGGATCACCGGAATCGCGAGGAACAGCGAGACCATCATCGTCAGCTTCAGCGGCGTGAGGAACGGTGACGACACATCCGTGGCGATCATCGTCGCACCGGCCGGCAGGTACTGGCGCAGCGGCGTCGAGACGAAGGTGTAGATCTGCTGGGTGAACGCGAACAACCCGGCGAAGATGATGAACACCGCCGCCACACAACGCAGCAGACGGGTGCGCAACTCGGTGAGGTGCGATACCAGCGGCATGTGCTGGTCGTTTTCGGGGAGATCGCTCATGGGGCTCGCGGCGGTAAAGTGGTGTCGTGAGGCGCAGGTGTGATCGGCGCGGCGGTTGGAGATACGTGTTCAACCGAGGTTTCTGTAGCAGCCTGCACGGGGGCTGGCGGCGCTGCAGCGGCGGCAGGTGCAGGTGTCGGAGCTGTTACAGCTGGCGCGGCTGGCGCGGCTGGCGCATGAATCGTCTGCTCACCCACATGCTCAACCGGGGTCGGCTCCTGCTGAACCGGCGTGAAAATCTTCCGCGCCTCCTGCTCCAGCGACAGAATGTGTTCGTTGTGCAGTTGCCGACGGATCTCGTCGGCACCGATTTCACGTTCAACTTCCTGTTTGATCGCGTTGAAGCTGCGCTTCAGCCGCCCGACCCACAGGCCGGCGGTGCGCGCAGCGCCCGGCAGACGCTCGGGGCCCAGCACCAGCAGGGCGACGAGGCCGACGAGCAGCAGTTCAGAGAAGCTGATACCAAACATTAGTCAGTGCTCACACGTCTTTGCGGATCGGCTCTTCGACTTTCTGCGCCTGCACGTCGATGGTGTGCGGCGGGTTGGCCTGAGCGGTGGCCTGCGGCTGCACCGGTGGAACGGGCTGCGCAGGCGTTACAGTCGGATCGGCGGCCGGTTTTTCGTCATCGTTCATGGCTTTACGGAAGCCCTTGATCGACTCACCGACATCGGTGCCGAGGTTTTTCAGTTTCTTGGTGCCGAACACCAGCACCACGACTACCAGAATGACGATCCAGTGTTTCCAGTCAAAAATGCCCATGTTGCTGTTCCTCTCTAAAAATTGTTCAGGCGGACGGACGCGAGGCTTTCTCGACGTGTCCGGAAAGACCGAAGCGGCGATCCAGTTCATCCAGCACGGCCTGCGGATGCTGCCCCAACTGGGCGAGCATGACCATGCTGTGGAACCACAGGTCGGCAGTCTCGTAGATCACATCGCTGCAGTCACCGCTGATGGCGGCGTCCTTGGCGGCAATAATGGTTTCGACCGACTCTTCGCCGACTTTCTCCAGAATCTTGTTCAGGCCCTTGTGATACAGACTAGCTACATATGAGCTGTCGGCCGCTGCGCCTTTGCGCTCTTCAAGCACTTCGGCCAGGCGGGTCAGGGTGTCACTCATGTTTGTGTCCTGCGGAGTAGATTGCATGCGGGTCTTTCAGAACCGGGTCGACCGTTTTCCAGTCGCCGTTTTCGAAGACGCGGTAAAAGCAGCTTTGACGGCCGGTATGGCAAGCGATGTCGCCAATCTGTTCGACCATCAGGATGATCACGTCGGCGTCACAGTCCAGGCGCATTTCATGCAGGGTCTGTACGTGGCCGGACTCTTCGCCCTTGCGCCACAACTTGCCACGGGAACGTGACCAGTAGATTGCACGGTTTTCCGCGGCGGTCAGTTCCAGCGCTTCGCGGTTCATCCAGGCCATCATCAGCACGCGTCCGGTCTTGTGATCCTGGGCAATCGCTGGCACCAGGCCATCGGCGTCCCACTTGATCTCGTCCAGCCAGTTTTTCATCTTCGACTCCGACAGCGAACCCGCACTTCAATAGTCGGGTTCAGGCGTTGAAACAGTGTGCCAGCCGATCAGCGAACTGGCTATCGGCGAACGACCAGATACAAGCCGACGGCCACCATGATGCCCGCCGGCCAATGCCCCAGTTCGTGCAGCGGGCCGCCGGCGGCGAGGATGGTACCGCCCGCCAGGTGCGCACTGCCGAGCAGGCGCAGGAACCAGTCGTCCTTGCGTTTGTGCCACGGTGGCGGCGGGTCGTAGGCGTGCGGTTGGGACATGCGTTCGAGCAGATCACGGGCCATGTTGGCCAAGTGCGGCAGCTGTTCGAACTGGCTCTGCACGTTGCCGATCAAGGCTTTCGGGCTGACGCGCTCGCGCATCCAGCGTTCGAGAAACGGTTGTGCGGTGTTCCACAGATCCAGATCCGGGTACAACTGACGGCCGAGGCCCTCGATGTTCAGCAAGGTCTTTTGTAGCAGCACCAGCTGCGGCTGCACTTCCATGTTGAAGCGCCGCGCGGTCTGGAACAGGCGCATAAGCACCTGGCCAAATGAAATATCTTTTAACGGTTTTTCGAAGATCGGCTCGCACACGGTACGGATCGCCGCCTCGAATTCGTTGAGTTTGGTTTCCGCCGGCACCCAGCCCGAATCGATGTGCAATTGCGCGACGCGGCGGTAGTCGCGCTTGAAGAAGGCGAACAGGTTGCGCGCCAGGTAGTCCTGGTCTTCCGGGGTCAGGCTGCCGACGATGCCGCAGTCGATCGCGATGTACTGCGGGCTCCACGGGTTGACGGTGCTGACGAAGATGTTGCCCGGGTGCATGTCGGCGTGGAAGAAACTGTCGCGGAACACCTGGGTGAAGAAGATCTCCACGCCGCGCTCGGCGAGCATTTTCATGTCGGTGCGCTGGTCGGCGAGGGTCGCCAGATCCGTTACCTGAATCCCGTAGATGCGCTCCATCACCAGCACTTTCGGCCGGCACCAGTCCCAATAGACTTGCGGCACGTAGAGCAGCGGCGAGCCTTCGAAGTTGCGCTTGAGCTGGCTGGCATTCGCCGCCTCGCGCAGCAGGTCGAGTTCGTCGTAGATGGTTTTTTCGTAATCCTGCACCACGTCCACCGGGTGCAGCAGGCGGGCATCGGCGGAGATCTTTTCGGCGGCGCGGGCGAGGATGAACAGCCACGCCAGGTCTTGGGCAATCACCGGTTTCAGGCCTGGGCGGATCACCTTGACCACCACTTCTTCGCCGGTTTTCAGCTGTGCAGCATGTACCTGCGCTACCGAGGCCGAGGCCAGCGGTTCGACGTCAAAACGGCTGAATACGTCGCTGATTTTCTTGCCCAGTTGCTCTTCGATCAGCTTGATCGACAGCTGCGAATCGAACGGCGGCACACGGTCCTGCAGCAGCATCAGCTCATCGGCGATGTCTTCCGGCAGCAGGTCGCGGCGGGTCGAAAGAATCTGCCCGAACTTGATGAAGATCGGCCCCAGATCCTGCAGCGCCAGACGCAGGCGCGCGCCACGGTTCAGCTCCAGCGGTTTGCGCGGGAACCAGCGCCACGGCAGCACGTAGCGCAGCGCCAGGAGAAACCAGGGCAACGGCAGCTCGAACAGCAGGTCATCGAGGCGGTAGCGGATCACGACGCGCTGGATGCGCAACAGACGGCGGACGGCAAGCAGCTTCATGCGTTATCGCTTGGGTCGAGGGATCGGGAAAGGCGCTCGAAACGCGCCTCGAGACGTTCCAGATCAAGTTTGATCCGGTCCAGTTCGCTGAACCGCGCTTCGGCTTCGCGCTGGCCGACGAGGGTGCGCGATTCTTCGGCGAGGTATTCGGCGAGGTTCTGGTTGAGGCTGGCAAATCCTTGTTGATACCAGCGCGCGCGGCTGCGCAGATGGCCACCGACCAATTGCGTGGCGACCGGGCCGAGCCAGCGCGAGAGTTCGTACTCCCAGTCCAGCTCGAGGTCCTGCAACACGCCGGCCAGTTCCAGCAACACACCGCTGTCACCGTCGAGCTCTACTTCCGGGGCGTGCAGCACCGCGGTCTTGTCTTTGCTCACGGCCAGTTTCACCAGGCTGGAAGCGGGTGCGCGCAGGGTGCAGTCGACGCCGGTTTCCCAGTGTGAAGCGAGCATCAGGCCCTCATCGCTGGGCAGGATGAACAGTTGCAGCGCCGGGCTGCGGCAATCCACGGCAATCACTTTGCCAGTCAGATGCGCCAGCCGCGGCAGCGCCGTGCTGTCGAGACGCAGCACCCGGTTGAGGCCGAGTTCGACGCTGGCGAGCAGCCCGGTGAGCAACATCAGGGCTTGATGCCGCGGTGCAGGGCGACGATGCCTGCAGTCATGTTGTGATAGGTCACGCGGTCGAAACCGGCGTCGACCATCATCGACTTCAGGGTTTCCTGATTCGGGTGCATGCGGATCGATTCGGCCAGGTAGCGATAGCTTTCCGAGTCGTTGGTGATCAGCTTGCCCATCAGTGGCATGAAGGCGAACGAGTAGGCGTCGTAGGCTTTCGACATCAGCGCGTTGGTCGGCTTGGAGAACTCCAGCACCAGCAGGCGGCCACCGGGCTTGAGCACGCGCAGCATCGAACGCAGGGCGTCTTCTTTATGCGTCACGTTGCGCAGGCCGAAGGCGATGGTCACGCAGTCGAAGTGGTTATCCGGGAATGGCAGCTTTTCCGCATCGGCCTGGACGAATTCGACGTTGCCCGACACACCCAGATCCAGCAGGCGGTCACGACCGACCTTGAGCATCGATTCGTTGATGTCGGCCAGTACCACCTGACCGGTCGGGCCAACCAGGTGCGAGAATTTCTTGGTCAGGTCACCGGTGCCGCCGGCGATGTCGAGCACGCGGTTGCCTGCACGCACACCGGACAGTTCGATCGCGAAACGCTTCCACAGACGGTGCATGCCGCCCGACAGAAGGTCGTTCATCAGGTCGTACTTCGCGGCTACCGAGTGGAACACCTCAGCGACTTTTTCCGCTTTCTGGCTTTCCGGAACGTTTTTGAAGCCGAAGTGAGTGGTGGGTTCGGCATCGCTGCCTTTGCGCTGATCAGTCATATCGCTGTCACCAAAAGAGAATGCGCGACATTCTAATCCCCAAGCCATGCTTTGTCTTGGAATGGCTAAAGGTAAGATGGGCAACCTTCGGGACGATTTGCCGCAGACGCGGTCAAGATTTACCGACACCCATTCATCAAGCAGGAGTCATTCAATGGCCAAAATCAGTGTTGAGCGTGCCCACAGCCTGGGCAAGGAAGCCGCCCGCGAGAAGGCCGACAAGCTGGCGCAGAAACTCTCCGATCAATATGGCCTGGAACCGCAGTGGTCGGGCGACACTCTCAACCTCAAGCGCTCGGGCGTGAAAGGCGCGGTGCATGTGGCTGACGATTCGATCCGTGTCGATGTGGAGCTGGGCATCATGATGTCGGCCATGAGCGGCATGATCAAAGCCGAGATCGAGAAGGCGCTGGATAAAGCGCTGGTCTGATCGCGATTTTTCTCAATCCCGAATCCCTGTGGGAGCGGGCTTGCCCGCGATGGCGTTGGGTCAGATAACGAAAATTCTGGATGTGCCGGCCTCATCGC
Source organism: Pseudomonas sp. AO-1 (assembly GCF_019775695.1). Taxonomy (NCBI): domain Bacteria; kingdom Pseudomonadati; phylum Pseudomonadota; class Gammaproteobacteria; order Pseudomonadales; family Pseudomonadaceae; genus Pseudomonas; species Pseudomonas sp. AO-1. Next base: position 6,241,002 of record NZ_CP079947.1, on the reverse strand, counting down.
GGGCAAGCCCGCTCCCACAAGGGTTCGTGTTTGTCCTGCAGACTGTTTATGTCAGTTGTTAGGGTGCCGTTTCTAATTTTTCTCCCTACTTTGTGCCTGAGCCCGACACATCTGCGGGCAGTTCCTCAAACCTTCTGCGCGTGAGGTGCACCATGGCCAAAGTCATTCTGAAGAAAAAAATCGACGCTTCGACTTCTGCTCTGAGCGACGTCAAATCCTATGCCCGCAAGATCTGGCTGGCGGGCCTGGGTGCCTACGCCAAGGTCGGCCAAGAGGGCAGCGACTACTTTCAGGAGTTGATCAAGGCTGGTCAAACTGTTGAAAAGAAAGGCAAAAAAGCCGTCACCGAAAAACTTGAAGCCGCCAACGCCGAGATCGATGAAGCCAAGGGTGAAGTCAGCTCGTTCAAAGGTCGTGTCGAAGTTCAGCTCGACAAGGTCGAGAAGGCGTTCGACTCCCGTGTGGCAAGCGCCTTGAATCGTATCGGCATTCCGTCTAAACATGACGTTGAGACACTCTCTGCTAAGCTCGATGAGCTGACGGCATTGCTCGAACGCGTCGCGCGTAAATCTTAAGGAGAACGGGATGGCTGGTAAAAAGAACACCGATAAAGAAGGCAGCTCGTGGATTGGGAAAGTCGAAGACTACTCCCGCAAAATCTGGCTGGCTGGTTTAGGCGTGTACTCGAAGATCGACACTGACGGCAGCAAGCTCTTCGAGTCACTGGTCAAAGACGGCGAGAAAGCCGAGAAGCTCACCAAGTCTGCAGTCGGCAAGAAAGTCGATGCCGCCAAGGACTCCGCTTCGTCGGCCAAGTCGCGCATCAGCGGCGTGAAAGATCGTGCACTGGGCAAGTGGGACGAGCTGGAAGGGGCTTTCGACAAGCGCCTGAACAGCGCGATTTCGCGCCTGGGTGTACCAAGCCGCAATGAAGTCAAAGCGCTGCACAGCAAGGTTGAAACCCTGACCAAGCAGATCGAGAAACTCACCGGTCTGAAGACCCAGCCGGTCGCGGCGAAAACTGCAGCGGCCAAACCGGCAGCCAAAACCGCCGCCAAGCCACTGGCTAAAGCGGCTGCGAAACCAGCTGCCAAAGCTGCGGCCAAGCCAGCGGCAAAAACCGCTGCCGCCAAGCCTGCTGCTAAAACGGCCGCTGCCAAACCAGCCGCCAAGGCTGCCGCGAAACCGGTTGCTGCCAAAGCGGCTGCGAAACCTGCGGCCAAGTCCGCGGCCAAACCAGCCGCCAAGCCAGCAGCGAAAACCGCTGCCGCGAAACCGGCTGCCAAACCTGCGGCCAAACCGGCTGCGGCGAAAAAACCGGCAGTGAAAAAACCGGCCGCGCCGAAGGCCGCTGCTCCGAAGCCAGCTGCACCCGCAGCAGCCAAGCCAGCCACCCCGGCAACCCCGGCCAGCGCGTCGAACTCCGCCGCTGCACCGACTCCGGCAGCCACCCCGACTGCTGCATCGACCCCGTCGACGCCAACCAGTCAGTCCTGATTTTTCAGGGCAAAACAAAACGCCCGGCCTGTGAAGGTCGGGCGTTTTTTTGAAGATCAAAAGATCGCAGCCTGCGGCAGCTCCTACAGAATCGTTGCCAAAGCGAAAAATGGGTGGCGAACATGGTCAATGTAGGAGCTGCCGCAGGCTGCGATCTTTTGACGTTAATGATCTTCGAGATACTGCAGGGCCATCCGTTCAGTAGCGACTTTCACCGGCGGCAGCAGATGCGGCGCCACCAGCATCATGATCTGGTACACCACCAGCCTGACCTCACCCTCGCGATCGAGTATCCGTTGATAGTCCAGCGAGAACAGCAGGGTCATGGTGATCTGCTCCACCAGTTGCCCCAATGCCTGGGTATCACTGACCAACTGCCCTGCCGCTTTCAACCGCGCCAGCAATGATGCCAGGGTGCGCTTGAGCGCATTGAGCAGATGACGAATGCCTTTGGCCAGTTTCGGCAGCCGCCCGGCAAGGTTCGACAGGTCCTGGAACAGAAACCGGTATTGCGCCAGGCGCTCGACGATCAAGTGCAGAAACAGCCAGTAATCCTCCGGCGCCAGCTCGACGTCCGACGGTGGGTCGAGCAGTGGCGTCAGTTCATTCTGGAAACGCTCGAACAGGCCGAGAATCAGCGGCTCCTTGCCGTGGAAGTGGTAGTAGAGGTTGCCGGGGCTGATCCCCATTTCGTTGGCAACTTCCATGGTGGAGACATTGGGCTCACCCTTTTCGTTGAACAGTTGCAGGGCACATTCGAGAATCCGGTCGCGGGTTTTCATCCAGTCTTCTTAGAAAAGTTCGGTTAAGCGTCAGCGCACATGCACGTAGGTGCCGGGTGCTGCCTCCATCGGTGGATAGTTCGGGTTGCCGAGCGTGAACGTGGTTTCGCGCTGGGCGCCGGAGCGTTGCTGAATCCACTCCAGCCACTGTGGCCACCAGCTGCCGTCGACGCGTTTGGCGTCGTAGTACCAGGCGCGTGGATCGCTGCTGAGCTTGCCGTTCTCGACGTAGTTGGCTTTCGGGTTGCTCGGCGGGTTGAGGATGCTTTGCACGTGGCCACTGTTGGACAGCACGAAGCGCCGCTCCCCGCCAAGCAACAGGGTCGAGCGGTACACCGCGTCCCACGGCGTGATGTGGTCATTCATGCCGGCCACGCTGAAGCTGTCGACGGTGACTTTCTGCAGGTCGATCGGCGTGCCACAGACTTCCAGCCCGCCCGGATGGGTCAGCGGGTTGTGCTTGAAGAAGTCCAGCAGGTCGCCGTGAAACGCGGCGGGCAGGCGGGTGTTGTCGTTGTTCCAGTAGAGGATGTCGAACGCGGGCGGCTCTTTGCCGAGCAGGTAGTTATTGACGAAGTAGCTCCAGATCAAATCGTTGGGCCGCATCCAGGCAAACACCTTGGCCATGTCGCGTCCGTCGAGCACGCCTTTCTGATAGGAGCGGCGCTTGGCGGCTTCGAGGGTTTGTTCATCGGCGAACAGCGTGGCCGGGGTTTCAATCTGACTGTCGAGCAGGCTGACCAGATAGGTCGCGCTGGAGACACGTCGCAGCTGCCGCTTGGCTTGCAAATGCCCCTGCAGGGCGGCAATGGTCAGGCCACCGGCGCAGGCGCCCATCAGGTTGACGTCGCGGGCGCCGGTGATCGCCCGGCAGATGTTCATCGCTTCTTCCACTGCTTCGACGTAGGTCGACAAGCCCCATTCGCGATGGCGCACGTCTGGATTGCGCCAACTGATCATGAACGTCTGCAGGCCATTTTTCAGCGCGTACTGGACGAAGCTGTTCTGCGGGCTGAGGTCGAAAATGTAGTACTTGTTGATTTGCGGCGGCACCACCAGCAGCGGCTTGGCGTATTGCTTTTCGCTCATCGACTTGTACTGGATCAGTTCAAACATCTCGTTGCGAAACACCACGGCGCCAGAGGTGGTGGCGACGGTCTTGCCGACCTCGAATGCCTGTTTGGTGACCTGGCGCGGCAGGCCGTCGTTGTGCAGCAGGTCATCGAACAGATGACTCAGACCGCGCACCAGACTTTGCCCGCCGGAGTTGAACAGCTCCTTGACTGCCAGCGGGTTGAGCAGCGTATTCGACGGTGCCACCGCGTCGTTGAGCAAGGTGAAGGCGAAGTGCGCGCGGGCGCGATCGTCATCGCTCATGTTGCTTTCATCAATCCAGCTCTTGACCTGTTTTTGCCAGGCCAGATAGGCCTGCAGGCTGCGCCGGTAGAACGGATTGAGGCTCCATGCCGGATCAGCGAAGCGGCTGTCGTTCGGGTTGGTCGGGTGCAGGGTTTCGCCGAGCAGCACGCGACCGAGTTGGCCACCGAGTTTCAAGGCGTGCTTCGCGCTGTGAATCGGGTTGCGCAGACCGTGGGCGGCGACGCTGCGCAAGGTCGAGATCAGGTCCCGGCCGCGCAGGCCGGTGATCGCACTTTGTGCGTTGATGAACACGGCGGGGCTGGGCACAACGCCCGTCGCTGGTTTGTCGCGCATGACTCAACACTCCTTCGTCTTCAGGTCAAAAACAAACTCACCGAACCAGAACACCATAGTCGCTGTTACGGGTTGCTGCCCGCGCGGCGTCCTGCCGCGCACTTTGTTCAAAACCCTGCATAAAGCCTGCCGCCGTGATTCAGCCGCCCAGCGGGGTCGGATGCGGATGCATCACGGCGCGCTGGCGTTCCTCCTCAAGGAATTTCATGATGATCGGCGCCACGGCTTCGGCGCGGGTGATCAGGAACAGATGGCCGTCGTCGATGATGTGCAGTTGGGCGTTGGGAATCCGCCAGGCAAGCATGCGCATGTTGATCAGCGGGATCAGCGGATCGTCGTCGCCGGCCAGTACCAGCGTCGGCTGATGGATCTTGTGCAGCCAGTGAATGCTGGTCCAGCCCAGGCCGGCGAACAGCTGCCAGTAGTAGCCGAGCTTGCCCGCCGAACGCACCTTGGCGGCATGGCTGGCGGCCAGCGTCGGGTCGCGGCGGAACGAGCCGCCGTAGATCAGCGGGGCGATACGGATCACGTGCGATGGCTGAATGTAGCGCCGCGGACTGGCCATCATCCACAGCACTTTCGGTTTGCCCGGCACCATCACCGCACCGGCGGCGGTCGCTGCCAGCACCAGTTTCTTGCAGCGCTCGGGGTAGTCGTGAGCAAACTGTTGCGCCAGCGCGCCGCCCCAGGACACGCCGATGACGTTGACCTGGCCGTAATCGAGGTAGTCGAGCATCCGCGCGGTCAGCTTCGCCAGCCCGGGAAAGCGATACGGCCGGTTGGGCGTCGACGAGCCGCCGACACCGGGCACGTCGAAGGCGATCACTTCCAGATCCGGGTCCAGCGCCGCGACAAATGGAAACACCAGCTCCAGGTTGGCGCCGATGCCGTTGAAAATCAGCAAGGGCGTCAAATGAGGCTTGCCGGGGCGTACCGCGGTGCGGAGGGTCTGCCCATCCAGATCGACGGTACGAAAAATGAACGGTTGCGGCATGCTTCAGGCCCTGTGGATTAATTCATCCCCGCTCCCTCTGTAGGAGCTGCCGAAGGCTGCGATCTTTTGACTTTGATTCTGAAAACAAGATCAAAGGATCGCAGCCTTCGGCAGCTCCTACAGGGAGGGCGAGGTGTCAGTTACCGCTCATGTACGTAAGTGCCCGGCGATGCCTCGCCAGCCGGATACGCCTTGTTGCCCAGTTTCAGTGGTGCTTTTTTCAGATTGCCCGAGCGCTCGGCCTGCCACGCCTGCCAGTACAGCCACCAGGAATCGGTGTGCTTGGTCGAGTTCTCTTGCCAGTCATCGGCATTGGCGGCCATGCCTTCGCTGGTCATGTAACGCGATTTCGGGTTGCCCGGCGGGTTCAGAATGCTCTGGATATGCCCGCTGCTCGACAGCACGAACTCGACCTTGCCACCAAACAGCTGCGCCGACTTGTAGCAGGACTTCCACGGGGTGATGTGGTCGTTGGTGCCGGCCAGCGAGAAAATGTCGGCGGTGACCTGCTTGAGGTCGATTGGCGTACCGCACACTTCCAGTGCATTGGGGCGAATCAGTGGGTTGTTTTTGAACATCTCGATCAGGTCGCCGTGAAACGCGGCCGGCAACCGGGTGGTGTCGTTGTTCCAGAACAGGATGTCGAACACCGGCGGCTCGTTGCCGAGCAGGTAGTTGTTGACCCAGTAGTTCCAGATCAGGTCGTTGGGGCGCATCCACGCGAAGACCTTGGCCATGTCTTTGCCTTCGAGCACACCGGCCTGATAGGAGTGGCGCTTGGCGGTCTCGAGGGTCTGCTCGTCGACGAACAGGGCGACGTCGCTGTCCAGCGTGGTGTCGAGCACGCTGACCAGCAGCGTGAGGGCGTTGACCTTGTTCTCGCCGATCGCGGCGTAGTGGCCGAGCAGGGCGGTGCAGGTAATGCCGCCGGAGCAGGCGCCGAGCATGTTTACGTCTTTGCTGCCGGTGATGGCGGTGACCACGTCGACGGCTTCCTTGAGCGCATCGATGTAAGTCGACAGGCCCCACTCGCGCTGGGCCTTGGTCGGGTTGCGCCAGCTGACGATGAAAGTCTGCACGTTATTACGCAGGCAGAAACGCGCCAGACTCTTGTCCGGGCTCAGGTCGAATACGTAGAACTTGTTGATCTGTGGCGGTACCACGAGCAGCGGGCGCTCGTGGACTTGCTCGGTGATCGGCTTGTACTGGATCAGCTCCAGCACGTCGTTGCGAAACACCACCGCGCCTTCGGTCACGCCCAGGCTCTTGCCGACCTCGAACGCGCCCATGTTGACCTGGCTCGGCATGCCGCCGTTGTGCACCAGATCCTTGGCCAGATGCGAGAGGCCATCGAGCAGGCTTTTGCCGCCGGTCTCGAAGAAGCGTTTGACCGCCGCCGGGTTGGCGGCGGTATTGGTCGGGGCCATGGCTTCGGTCATCAGGTTGATCACGAAGTGGCCGCGCGCGATGTCTTTGGGCGACAGGCTGCTGTCGTCGATCCAGGAATGGAGCTCCTTGCGCCACGCCAGGTAAGTTTGCAGATAACGTTTGTAGAGCGGGTTCTGACTCCACGCCGGATCAACGAAGCGACGGTCATCGCTGGCCGGTTGCAGTTCGGATTTGCCGAACAGCACGTTCTTCAGTTCGAGGCCGAAATGGGTGACGTGCTTGACACTATGGATAGGTTGTTTGATGGCCTGGGTCAGCACCATTCGAGCAGAGGCCAGCAGATCCTTTCCGCGTAGCCCAACGACGGGATTAAGCCCCAGGGTGTTTTCCGAGGCTTGGTACTTCAGGTCATCGTTATTCTTGTTACTCATCTACGACGCTCCATTGTCCTGAGACGAGTACCCGGTTTCGGCTGTGCAGTTCCACAGCCAATGCCAGGTACTACTGCTCGGGTGACCGTTAATTCTGCATAGCTGCTTTACAGTTCATAGAGCACTGCAGGGAACTTGCCAGCTCCATTGGTTACCCGAGTTTAATTTTTTTCGCAAGCAGCCGATCCTCGACCGCCAGGCGCAGCATTCAAACAGATGAATTTAGAAAATGCCCTCTAAAGAGCAAGAGTCTCGGACTAGAGCATCAGCTTGACAATCGACTGGTCCGGATCGCGGGTTTTTCCGGCGGCTTTGAGCTCGGCCAGATAATCGGCCCAGAGTGCGTCATAACGTCGCCCCAGCTCGTAGAGGTAATCCCAGGTGAACAAGCCGCTGTCGTGACCGTCGTCGAAGGTCAGTTTCAGTGCGTAGTGACCGGCCGGTTCCAGGCCGCTGAGGCCGACATTGAGCTTGCCGAATTGCAGGATCGGTTTGCCGTGGCCCTGGACCTCGGCGGAAGGGGAGTGCACGCGCAGAAATTCCGCGGGCAGGGTGTACTCCTCGCCGGACGCGTACTTGAGCGTCAGGGTTTTCGAGGCTTTGTGCAGTTTGATGTCGGTGGGGATCGTGGTCATTGCAGGTCATCCGACTGTGATGAACCCCTGTAGGAGCTGCCGCAGGCTGCGATCTTTTGATTTTGCTTTTCAAGATCAAAAGATCGCAGCCTGCGGCAGCTCCTACAGGGAAGAGTGACCTACAGGATATAACGGGACAGGTCTTCGTTCTGCGCCAATTCGCCCAGATGGCTGTTGACGTACGCAGCGTCGATCAGGATCGGCTTGTCGTCATGCGCGCTGGCCAGGTCGCCGGCACTGAACGACACCTCTTCCAGCAGACGCTCGAGCAGCGTGTGCAGGCGACGGGCACCGATGTTCTCGGTCTTCTCGTTGACCTGCCAGGCGATCTCCGCCAGACGCTTGATGCCTTCCGGCTGGAACTGGATGTTCAGGCCTTCAGTCTTCAGCAGCGCGCAGTATTGCTCGGTGAGCGATGCGTGCGGCTCGCTGAGGATGCGCTCGAAGTCTTCCGGGCTCAGCGCCTTGAGTTCGACACGGATCGGCAGACGCCCTTGCAGCTCAGGCACCAGATCGCTCGGCTTGCTCAGGTGGAACGCACCGGAGGCGATGAACAGGATGTGGTCGGTTTTGACCATGCCCAGCTTGGTGTTGACGGTGCAGCCTTCGATCAGCGGCAGCAGGTCGCGCTGTACGCCTTCACGGGAGACATCGGCGCCGCCGACATTGCCGCGCTTGGCGACCTTGTCGATTTCGTCGATGAACACGATGCCGTGTTGCTCGACCGCTTCCAGCGCCTTGGCCTTCAGCTCTTCTTCGTTGACCAGACGCCCGGCCTCTTCGTCGCGCACCAGTTTCAGCGCTTCTTTGACCTTGAGCTTGCGGGCTTTCTTCTTGCCCTTGCCCATGTTGGCGAACAGGTTCTGCAACTGGCTGGTCATCTCTTCCATGCCAGGTGGCGTAGCGATTTCGATGCCGGCCACTTCGGCGACTTCGATCTCGATTTCCTTGTCGTCCAGCTGGCCTTCACGCAGGCGCTTGCGGAACAGCTGACGGGTGTTGGAATCGCTGCTCGGGTTTTCTTCGTTACTGAAGCCCATGCGTGCCGGTGGCAGCAGTGCGTCGAGGATACGATCCTCGGCAGCGTCTTCGGCGCGGTGACGCACGCGGGTCATTTCCTGCTCGCGGAGCATCTTGATTGCGGCATCGGCCAGATCACGGATGATCGATTCGACGTCACGCCCAACATAGCCGACTTCGGTGAATTTGGTCGCTTCGACCTTGATGAACGGCGCGTTGGCCAGCTTCGCCAGACGACGGGCGATTTCGGTTTTACCGACACCGGTCGGACCGATCATCAGAATGTTTTTCGGGGTCACTTCAACGCGCAGCTCTTCAGGCAACTGCATGCGGCGCCAGCGGTTGCGTAGGGCAATCGCGACGGCGCGCTTGGCATCGTCCTGGCCGATGATATGGCGGTTGAGTTCGTGGACGATTTCGCGGGGAGTCATGGACATAGTAATTGACGGTCCTCAAGCAGAAACAAGCCGTGGCACTTAGGCCGCGTCAGGCTTATTCAGCGAGATCCTGCTCCTCAATGGTCTGAGTGTGGTTGGTGAATACACAGATGTCGCCGGCGATACCGAGGGCGGTTTCGACGATCTCACGGGCCGACAGGTCGGTCTTTTTCAGCAGCGCGCTGGCCGCAGCTTGTGCGTAGGCGCCGCCGGAACCCATGGCGATCAGGCCATCTTCAGGTTCGACCACGTCACCGTTGCCGGTGATGATCAGCGAGGCGTCCTTGTTGGCGACCGCGAGCATGGCTTCGAGGCGGCTCAGGGAGCGGTCGGTGCGCCATTCTTTGGCGAGTTCGACAGCGGCGCGGATCAGATGGCCCTGATGTTTCTCGAGCTGGCCTTCAAAACGTTCGAACAGGGTGAAGGCGTCGGCGGTGGCACCGGCGAAACCGGCGATGACCTGACCGTGGTACAGGCGACGAACTTTCTTCGCGTTGCCTTTCATCACGGTATTGCCGAGAGAAACCTGGCCGTCGCCGCCCATGACGACTTTGCCGTGGCGGCGGACTGAAACGATGGTGGTCAAGGGAAGAGTCTCCACGCAGCGGGGCGAAAATGCCTTATGCCCATTCATATGGGGGTGCTGGAAAGGATTTCAACCACAGCGCGGGAGAGGGGACGAGCGGTGATGGAGGGGGATGTAAATCCCTGTGGCGAGGGAGCTTGCTCCCGCTCGGCTGCGCAGCAGTCGTAAAACCTGCAACCCCGGTCTGTCTGATGCACCGGATTCACAGGGTTTGGGGGCGCTTCGCACCCCAGCGGGAGCAAGCTCCCTCGCCACAAAGTCCGCCGAACGATTACGTTCGGCGAGTGGTCAGCGGCTCTGGCGTTGTTGTAACAACAGGTTGCTGAAACCGCTGCCCGCCAGTTGTTTCTGTGCGGTGGTCAGCTGTTCGCGGTTGCTGAACGGGCCGACGAGTACGCGGTACCAGGTTTCATCCTTCACCGTGCCCGACTCAACCGAAACAGCCTGGCCCAGCAAAATGATCTGCGCCCGCACCTTGTCCGCGTCCGCTTCTTTGCGGAACGAACCGGCCTGGAGGAAGAACTTGGTCACCGGCGCCGCTTTCGCCACAGGTGGCGCTGGCGGCGGGGTAATCCCCGACAGCGCAGCCTGCGCCCGAGCGGTATCGATCTTCGCCGCTTCCGCCGGGGTGACCGGCGTGGTCGGCACTTGCGGCGTCGGCAGGGTTTTCTCCGGCACGGCGTCCGGCGGCACGATCACTTCCGATTCCGGCAGCAGGGTGTAGAAGTCGTACTTCGGCTTCACCGGTTGCGTCGGGCTCGGCGGGGTCTTGTTGGCCTCGGCGATCTTCGACGCTTTCTGCTGCTGCGCCTGCTCGACTTTCTCGCGCTTGACCGTGTCGCTGCCCTTGCCCGGCTCCAGTTTCATCAGAAACACAATGAACGCACCGACCGTCAGGCCGATGGCCATCCACAGCCAGCCCGGAATCGGTTGCTTTGCAGGAGCTTGGTAACGGCTGGCGCCACGCTTGGGTGCAGGTTTTTTCTTGGCAGCCAACTTACATGCGCTCCAGAGTTTCCAGGCCCAGCAGTTCCAGGCCTTGCTTGAGAGTACGACCGGTCAGCGCGGCCAGACGCAGACGGCTCTGCATCTGGGCCGGCGTCTCGGCGGCGAGGATCGGGCAGTTCTCGTAGAAGCTGGAGAACAGACCGGCGACGTCATACAGGTAAGTGCAGAGGATGTGCGGCGTGCCTTTTTCCGCGACGTTGTTCAGCACTTCGCCGAACTGCGCCAGTTTCGCTGCCAGCTCTTGTTCGTGCTCGGCTTCGAGAGCGATCTGGCCGTCGACTTCGCTGAAGTCCTTGCCCAGTTTGCGGAACACGCCAGCCACGCGAGTGTAGGCGTACAGCAGATACGGCGCGGTGTTGCCTTCGAAATTCAGCATCAGGTCGAAGTTGAAGCTGTAGTCGCTGGTGCGGTGCTTGGACAGGTCGGCGTATTTCACCGCGCCGATGCCGACGACCTTGGCGATGTTGCGCAGTTCGTCTTCGGCCAGCTCCGGGTTCTTTTCTTTCACCAGGTTGTAGGCACGTTCCTGCGCTTCGGTCAGCAGGTCGATCAGCTTCACGGTGCCCCCATCACGGGTCTTGAACGGACGGCCATCGGCGCCGTTCATGGTGCCGAAGCCCATGTGCTCCATTTCCATCGGATGGGTCACGAAACCGGCCTTGCGCGCCACGGCGAACACTTGCTGGAAGTGCAGGGCCTGACGCTGGTCGACGAAGTACAGCGCGCGGTCGGCTTTCAGTTTGCCAGAACGGTAGCGCACGGCTGCCAGGTCAGTGGTGGCGTACAGGTAACCGCCATCGGCCTTGACGATGATTACCGGCAGCGGATCGCCGTCGGCGTTCTTGAACTCATCGAGGAACACGCACTGGGCGCCGTTGCTTTCGACCAGCATGCCCGCGGCTTTCAGGTCGTTGACCACGTTGATCAGGTCGTCGTTGTAGGCGCTTTCGCCCATCACGTCGGCCATGGTCAGTTTGACGTTGAGCAGTTCGTAGATCTTCTGGCAGTGCGACAGCGAGATGTCCTTGAACTTGGTCCAAAGCGCCAGGCACTCGGCATCGCCGGCCTGCAGCTTGACCACCAGGCCACGGGCACGGTCGGCGAACTCTTCGGATTCGTCGAAACGCTGTTTGGCGGCGCGGTAGAAGTTTTCCAGATCGGACAGCTCGTCGCTGGTGATCGGGTTTTCCTGCAAGTAAGCCATCAACATGCCGAACTGGGTGCCCCAGTCGCCCACGTGGTTCTGGCGGATCACCTCGTCGCCGAGGAACTCGAGAACACGGGCCACGCCGTCGCCGATGATCGTCGAGCGCAGGTGGCCGACGTGCATCTCTTTGGCCAGGTTCGGTGCCGACAGGTCGACCACAGTGCGCTGCACCGGGCCGGCCTTGCGCACGCCAACGTGAGCATCGGCCAGCGCGGCGTCGAGGCGCGAGGCGAGGGCCTGGGTGTTCTGGAAGAAGTTGATGAAGCCGGGGCCGGCGATTTCGGCCTTGGTGACGTTGTCGTCGGCCGGCAGCGCAGCAATGATTTTCTCCGCCAGATCGCGCGGCTTCATGCCCGCAGGCTTGGCCAGCATCATGGCGATGTTGCTGGCGAAGTCGCCGTGGGTCTTGTCACGGGCGTTCTCCACCTGAATCGCCGGCGACAGGCCTTCAGGCAACACACCTTCGTTGACGAGTTGGGTGAGGGCTTGTTGGATCAGCTGGCGAATGGTGTCTTTCATGGTCTTCTCTTTCGACCGCAAGCGCGGCGGCGCATCGATGCGCGGGTGGAAAAACTGGGCATTATCCGTTGCGAAGACGGGCTTGCCAACCTTAGCAGGCAGGATGTGGATATGTGGTGACATTAAAAGCAAAAGATCGCAGCCTGCGGCAGCTCCTACAGGGGAACACGCTCGATTCTGTAGGAGCTGCCGCAGGCTGCGATCTTTTGATCTGCTAGTACAAATCCACCGGATCGACATCCAGCGACCAGCGCACCGCCCGCCCGCTCGGCATCTGCTCTAATTCCAGCAACCAGCTGGCGAGCAACCGATGCAGCGGTGCCCGCGCTGCCGCCTGCACCAACAGCTGCGCCCGATAGCGACCGGCGCGGCGCTCCATCGGCGCCGGCACCGGCCCGAGCAGTTCGATGCCGGTCAGATTCTGCTCGACCAGCAAGCGTTCGGCCGCGCTGCATGCCTCATCGAGGAAACTTTCGGCCTGCCCCGGTTTGTGCGCTTCGGCACGTAACAGGGCCAAGTGTGAAAACGGCGGCAGGCCGGCGGCGCGGCGCTCGCTCAGCGCCTGTTCGGCAAAGGCGAAGTAGCCCTGCTCGGTCAATTGCACCAATAAAGGATGGTCGGCCAGGTGGGTCTGGATGATCACCTTGCCCGGCTCTTCCGCCCGACCGGCGCGCCCGGCCACCTGCACGATCAACTGCGCCATACGCTCGCTGGCGCGGAAGTCGCCGGAGAACAGCCCGCCGTCGGCATCCAGAATCGACACCAGCGTAACTCGGGGGAAGTGATGCCCCTTGGCCAACATTTGCGTGCCGACCAGAATGCACGGCTGTCCCTTCTGAATCGTCGCGAACAACTGATTCATCGCGTCCTTGCGCGAGGTGCTGTCGCGGTCGACGCGCAGCACCGGGTAATCCGGGAACAGAATCGCCAGGCGTTCTTCGGCGCGTTCGGTGCCGGCGCCCACCGGGCGCAGATCAACTTTATTGCACTTGGGGCATTGGCGCGGCGTGCGCTCGACGTTGCCACAGTGGTGGCAGCGCAGTTCGCCGTAGCGCTGGTGCACGGTCATTCGCGCGTCGCAGCGCGAGCACTCGGACATCCAGCCGCAATCGTGGCACAGCAGCGTCGGCGCAAAGCCGCGCCGGTTGAGGAACACCAGCACCTGCTGGCCGGCGGCGAGGGTCTGGCCGATGGCTTGTTGCATCGGCCCGGAAATGCCGCTGTCCAGCGGACGGCTTTTCACGTCCAGCCGCAGGAAACGTGGTTGCCTGGCGCCGCCGGCCCGCTCGTTGAGGCGCAGCAGGCCATAACGACCGGTGTAGGCGTTGTGCAGGCTTTCCAGTGAAGGCGTGGCGGAGCCGAGGACGATCGGGATGTTTTCCTGTCGCGCGCGCACCAGTGCCAGATCCCGGGCGTGATAGCGCAGGCCTTCCTGCTGTTTATAGGAGCCGTCGTGTTCTTCGTCGATGATGATCAGCCCCGGGTTCTTCATCGGGGTGAACAGCGCCGAGCGGGTGCCGATAATAATGTCGGCCTCGCCGTCGCGGGCAGCGAGCCAGGCGTCGAGGCGCTCGCGGTCGTTGACCGCCGAATGCAGCAGGGCGATGCGTGCGTTGAAGCGCTGCTCGAAACGCGCCAGGGTCTGCGGGCCGAGATTGATTTCGGGAATCAGCACTAGCGCCTGCTTGCCGGCTTCGAGGGTTTCGCGGATCAGTTGCAAATAGACTTCGGTCTTGCCGCTGCCGGTGACGCCCGCCAGCAGAAACGCGTGATAACTGTCGAACCCGGCGCGGATCGCCTCGTAAGCGGCGCGTTGTTCGGTGTTGAGTGGCAACTCCGACTGGGCCAGCCAGTGCTCATGGCGCACGCCGGGCGCATGCCGGCGGATTTCAACCTGCACCAGACCCTTGGCCAGCAGCAGGTCGAGGCTGTCTTTGCTCAGCATCAGCTTGCTCAATAACAGATGAGCCACACCGTGCGGGTGCTGTGCCAGCGTCGCCAGCGCTTCCCGTTGCCGTGGCGCACGGGCGATGCGCGGATCATCAAGGCTGGCGCCGGGCGCGACAGACCAGAAGCGCTCCTGACGGGCCTCCGCCAGTTCGCCCTGACGCAGCAGCACCGGCAGTGCCCAGCTCAAGGTGTCGCCGAGGCTGTGCTGGTAATACTGCGACGTCCACAGGCACAGCTTGAACAGTGCGGGCGGCAGCGGCGGTTCGACATCGAGCAGGGCCAGCGCTGGTTTGAGCTTCTCCAGCGGCACGTCGCTGGTGTCGGTGATCTCGACCAGAATCCCGATCAACTCCCGCCGCCCGAACGGCACCCGCAGACGCATACCCGGTTGCAACTGGGCACGCTGCACCCCGGCCGGGGCCCGATAGTCGAACAGGCGGCGCAGGGGCGAAGGCAGGGCGAGGCGCAGAATGGCGTCGGGCACGCGGGGGGATCTCGATCAACACAAAAGGAGGCTTGGCGCAGATCAACTGTGGGAGCGAGCTTGCTCGCGAACGCGGTGTGTCAGGCACGAAGTCATCAACTGGCACAACGCATTCGCGAGCAAGCTCGCTCCCACAGGGGAGTGCGTTCAAGCCCGGGAGCCTAGCAGACGGTCGGTCTCAGGGACAGCTTGCGCGATTGACATTGTCTGGTAGAATCCGCGGCCTAATTACGTGCGGTATTCAACAATAGTGTTGGGTGGCGGCACGCTAGCCTGAGGAATACACCATGAAAGCTGATATCCACCCGGATTACCCAGTAGTTGCGGTTACCTGCAGCTGCGGCAACAAGTTCGAAACCCGTTCGACCTTCGGCAAAGCCCTGGCGATCGACGTTTGCAACGAGTGCCACCCGTTCTACACCGGTAAGCAGAAGACTCTGGACACCGGTGGTCGCGTTCAGAAGTTCGCCGACCGTTTCGGTGCCTTCGGCGCCAAGAAGTAAGATTGGTCATCCTGGAAAGCCTCTACGGTTTTTCAAGGCTGATGAAAAAGGCGTCCCTTGTGGGCGCCTTTTTTGTGTCCGCGATTTGGCTGTCCGGCGCCCAGGCGTTTTGCCCGGCGCCGGGCGGCCTGAGCAGCGTTGCGGTACAGCGCGTGGTCGACGGCGACACCCTGCGCCTGAGCGATGGACGCAGCGTGCGGATGATCGGTCTCAACACCCCGGAGCTGGGCAAGCAGGGCCGCAGTGATGAGCCCTTCGCCGTGGCCGCGCGCAAGCGCCTTGAAGCTTTGGTGGCGGACAGCGGCGGTCGGGTCGGTTTGCTGCCGGGCAAACAGGCCCAAGACCATTACGGTCGCACCCTCGCGCATGTCTACAGTTCAAGCGGCGCCAATCTTGAAGCGCAAATGCTTGCCGACGGCCTGGGTTTTCAAGTGGCGGTGGCACCGAATGTCGATCTGGTTGCCTGTCAGCAAGCCGCCGAACAGCGTGCACGACTCGCTGGGCGCGGGGTCTGGCGCCAGTCGCCTGTGCTGAAAGCGGAGCAGATCCGCGCTTCGGGGTTCGCCGTGGTCAGTGGGCGTGTGAGCAAGGTTCAGCGCAATCGTGGCGGAATCTGGATCGAGTTGCAGGGCTCGGTTGTACTGCGCGTTGCGCCCAATCTGCTCGGACAATTCGACAATTCCCGGTTGCAGTCGCTCAAAGGCAGGCAGGTCGAGGCTCGCGGCTGGGTCGTTGACCGTTCGCGGCGTGGTGGGTTGAAACCGGATCAGCCGCGTTGGCTACTGCCATTGACCGATCCGTCGATGCTGCAAAGTACGCGCTGAAGAAAAATTGTAGACATTTTTTCTATCGATTGTGAACAGTCCAGCCCTTGTGCGCCGTGGCTCTTGGCCCAAAGTCGTAGGACAGGGCGCTTGACAGGGGTGACCGCTCAGTCTTGTGGGGACTTTGCGAGGCGCGTATCCTCGCTGACCAGTCTGTCCAACAGTAAAAAGCGGAATGCCAAAATGTCTGATCTGAAAACTGCCGCTCTCGAATATCATGCCAATCCTCGTCCAGGGAAGCTGAGTGTCGAGCTCACCAAGGCCACTGTTACCGCCCGCGACCTGTCGCTGGCCTACAGCCCCGGCGTAGCTGAACCAGTGCGTGAGATCGCCAGCAATCCTGAACTGGCCTACAAATACACCGGCAAGGGCAACCTGGTTGCAGTCATTTCCGATGGCACCGCGATTCTGGGGCTGGGTAACCTCGGCCCACTGGCTTCCAAGCCGGTAATGGAAGGTAAAGGCGTACTGTTCAAGCGCTTCGCCGGCATCGACGTGTTCGACATCGAAGTCGACTCCGAAAGCCCGCAGGCCTTCATCGACACCGTAAAACGCATCTCCATCACCTTCGGTGGCATCAACCTGGAAGACATCAAGGCGCCTGAGTGCTTTGAGATCGAACGTGCTCTGATCGAGCAGTGCGACATTCCGGTATTCCACGATGACCAGCACGGCACCGCGATCGTGACCGCAGCCGGCATGATCAACGCCCTGGAAATCGCCGGCAAAACCCTGCCGGAAGCCAAGATCGTCTGCCTCGGCGCTGGCGCTGCGGCCATCTCCTGCATGAAGTTGCTGGTGAGCATGGGTGCAAAAATCGAAAACATCTTCATGGTTGACCGTACCGGTGTGATCCACTCCGGCCGTGACGACCTGAACCAGTACAAGGCGGTATTCGCTCACACCACCGACAAGCGCAGCCTGGCTGACGCTCTGCAAGGCGCTGACGTGTTCGTCGGTCTGTCCGGCCCGAACCTGCTGAGCGCTGAAGGCCTGCTGTCGATGGCGGCCAACCCGATTGTCTTCGCCTGCTCGAACCCTGATCCGGAAATCTCCCCGGAACTGGCGCACGCCACCCGCAGCGACGTGATCATGGCCACCGGTCGTTCCGACTACCCGAACCAGGTCAACAACGTACTGGGCTTCCCGTTCATCTTCCGTGGTGCCCTGGACGTTCGCGCCAAGCGCATCAACGAAGAAATGAAAGTGGCTGCGGCCAACGCCCTGCGCGAACTGGCCAAACTGCCAGTGCCACAGGACGTGTGCGACGCCTACGGTGGTGCGCCGCTGGAATTCGGCCGTGAGTACATCATTCCGAAGCCAATGGACAAGCGCCTGATCACCCTGATCTCCGACGCTGTGGCGAAAGCCGCGATCGAGACCGGTGTGGCGACCCTGCCGTATCCGAAGAACTACCCGCTGAAAAGCGTGGATGACGTGTTCAACGGCTAAGCCGTTGTAGCGCTCCAACAGAAGCCCCGGCTTGTGAGAGTCGGGGCTTTTTGTTTGGCAGATCAAAAGATCGCAGCCCGCGGCAGCTCCTACAATTGGCCTTGGTGGCCGCCGATTTCGCGGATCGGCGCCGATTCTGTAGGAGCTGCCGCAGGCTGCGATCTTTTGATCTTGCTTTGAAGCACAAAAAAGCCCCGCGCTTCTCACGAAGGCGGGGCTTTTTGCTTGGGCTGGATCAGAACAGATCGATCGGCGCCTGCTCATCCGCTGGCAGCGGGCTGCCCGGTACGGCACCGTTGCCCAGCTCATTCACCGAGGGCGGCGTGTCTTCGGACTTGAACAGCTCGAAGTAGGCGCCCGGCGTGCTTGGCGTTGCCGCACGACCGCTGACCGGATCCACCCGCAGGCTGAGGATGCCTTCCGGCTCAGGCTGCACGTGTGGCGGCTTGTCCTTGAGCGCGGCCGACATATAGTTCATCCAGATCGGCAGCGCCACGGTGCCACCGAACTCGCGGCGACCGAGGCTCTCTGGCTGGTCGAAACCGGTCCACACGGTGGTCACGTAATCGGCGTTGTAACCGGAGAACCATGCATCCTTCGATTCGTTGGTGGTGCCGGTCTTGCCCGCGATGTCGCTGCGACCCATGGCCAGCGCACGGCGACCGGTGCCGAGCTTGATCACGTCCTGCAGCATGCTGTTGAGGATGTACGTGGTGCGGCCATCGACAATTCGCTCAGCCACCGCAGGCACTTGTGGCGCAGCCGTAGCGCCCGGGGCTTCGCCCGGAACCGCAGCGGTGTTGACGGTAATCGGCTGAGGCGTCGGCGCTGCGATGCCATCGGTCGCCGAGCCGCCCTGTGGCACGGTCGGCGGGTTGGCGACGAACAGCGTGTCGCCGTTGCGGCTTTCGATCTTGTCGATGATGTACGGGGTGATCTTGTAGCCGCCGTTGGCGAAAGTGCTCCAGCCGGTAGCGATCTCCATCGGGGTCAGGGTCGCGGTGCCCAGTGCCAGCGACAGGTTCGGTGGCAGGTCCTGCTTGTTGAAACCGAAGCGGGTGATGTAGTCGATGGTTTTGCCGACACCCATCGCCTGCAACAGACGGATCGACACCAGGTTACGCGACTTGTACAGCGCTTCGCGCAGACGGATCGGGCCGAGGAAGGTGTTGGTGTCATTCTTCGGCCGCCAGACTTTGTCCAGGTACTCGTCGACGAACACGATCGGGGCGTCGTTGACCAGGGTCGCGGCGGTGTAACCGCTGTCCAGCGCAGCGCTGTAGACGAACGGCTTGAAGCTCGACCCCGGCTGACGCTTGGCCTGCAGGGCGCGGTTGTAGTTGCTCTGTTCGAAGGCGAAACCACCGACCAGCGAGCGAATCGCGCCGTTCTGCGGATCCAGCGACACCAGCGCGCCTTGCGCCTGCGGGATCTGGCTGAACTTCAGCGAGTTGTTCGGCTGACGCTGCACGCGAATCAGGTCGCCGACCTGCGCCACGTCCGACGGCTGGCGCGGTGCGGCGCCCATGCTGTTGGTATTGAGGAACGGGCGTGCCCATTTCATGGTGTCCCAGGCGACGTGCTCTTCGCCGGTACGGGTCAGCACCTGCAAGCCATTCTTGTCGACCTGGGTGACGATGGCCGGCTCCAGGCTGCTGATGGTGCGCTGCTTGGTCAGTTCGGTGGCCCACGCTTCGTGGGTCTTGCCCGGCAGGCGCGACTCGGGGCCACGGTAACCGTGACGCTGGTCGTAGGTCATCAGGCCTTCGTGCAACGCGGTGTTGGCCATTTCCTGCAGGTTGCTCGGCACGGTGGTGGTGACGCGGAAACCTTCTGTGTAGGCGTCGCTGCCATAGCGGCCGACCATTTCCGCACGGGCCATTTCGGCGATGTACGGTGCGTTCACTTCCGGGGTCGGTACGTGATAGCTGGCGTTCAGCGGCTCGTTGATCGCGGCGGTGTAGTCGGCCTCGGAAATTTTTCCAAGCTTGTACATGCGGCCGAGGATCCAGTCGCGGCGTTCTTTGCTGCGCGCCGGGTTGGCCAGCGGGTTGAAGCGCGACGGGGCTTTTGGCAGGCCGGCGATCATCGCCATCTGCGCCAGGCTGACGTCGCGGATCGACTTGCCGTAATACACCTGCGCCGCCGCCTCGATGCCATAGGCGCGGTTACCCAGATAAATCTTGTTCACGTACAGCTCAAGGATCTCGTCCTTGGTCAGCTGTCGCTCGATTTGCAGGGCCAGAAGAATCTCAGTGGTTTTGCGCGAGAAGCTGCGTTCGCTGGTCAGGAAGAAGTTCTTCGCGACCTGCATGGTGATGGTGCTGCCGCCGGACTGGATGTGGCCGCTTTTGACCAGTTGGGTCGCGGCACGCATCAGGCTGCTCGGATCGACGCCATAGTGGTTGGCGAAATTGTCGTCTTCAGCACTTAGTAACGCATTAATGAAATTGGGTGGAATGTCGGCGAAACGGATCGGAGTACGGCGCATTTCGCCAAATTCTGCGATCAACTTGTTGTCGCTGCTGTAGACCCGCAGCGGAATCTGCAACTGAATGCTTCTCAGCGCCTCCACAGACGGCAAACCCGGACTAAGGTAAAGAAACGCGCCACTGAGACCTAAAAGCAGTCCGCAGAAAACGGCGACGATGGACCAACCGAAAAATTTCAGCAGACGAATCAAGGCTTTTAAGCATCCAGGGCAAAGAATGAAGGTGGCGACAGGGTTCCGGTAACACACAGAACGGCCCGCGCCGGCAGTAAAAAGCGGAAAAAAACGCTGGGCATTATAAGCACTTTTCTGCTGGGGGCGTCATTTGCGCTTCTGTCAAGGCGTGATGAAGGAACGCAAGACGTATTACAGAGTCCGTAACTCACGGAAAGTCATAGGGAATTGGTAGTGCTGGGACTCTTCAATAAAAAGACCGATACGTTACTGGGGATCGACATCAGCTCCACTTCGGTGAAGCTGCTGGAACTCAGCCGTCAGGGCGACCGCTACCGTGTCGAGGCCTACGCGGTGGAGCCGCTGCCGCCCAACGCGGTAGTCGAAAAGAACATCGCCGAGCTTGAAGGCGTGGGCAATGCCTTGTCCCGTGTACTGGTCAAGGCGCGCACCGGGCTCAAAAGCGTGGCGGTGGCGGTGGCCGGTTCAGCGGTGATTACCAAGATCATCGAGATGGATGCCGGGCTGACCGATGACGAACTGGAAAACCAGCTCAAGATCGAGGCCGATCAATACATCCCCTATCCGCTGGACGAGGTCGCCATCGATTTCGAGGTCCAGGGTGTGTCGCCACGCAACCCGGAGCGGGTCAACGTGCTGCTGGCCGCCTGTCGCAAGGAGAATGTCGAAGTTCGCGAGGCAGCGCTGGCGCTGGCCGGGCTGACTGCGCGCGTGGTCGATGTCGAGGCCTACGCGCTGGAGCGCTCGTTCGGCCTGCTCGCCACTCAATTGGCCGCTTCGCAGGAGCGCCTGACTGTCGCCGTGGTGGACATCGGCGCCACCATGACCACCCTCAGCGTCCTGCACAACGGTCGCATCATCTATACCCGCGAGCAACTGTTCGGTGGCCGGCAACTGACCGAGGAAATCCAGCGCCGCTACGGTCTGACCGTCGAGCAGGCCGGGCTGGCGAAAAAGCAGGGCGGTCTGCCGGATGACTATGTCAGCGAGGTGTTGCAGCCATTCCGTGATGCCCTGGTGCAGCAGGTCTCGCGCTCATTGCAGTTCTTTTTCGCCTCCGGGCAGTACCATTCGGTCGATCACATTCTGCTGGCCGGCGGCACAGCCTCGGTACCGGGGCTGGATCGCCTGATCGAGCAGCGTCTGGGCACCCCGACCCAGGTCGCCAACCCGTTTTCCGACATGGCCTTGAGCAGCAAGGTCAACGCCGGGGCCCTGGCCAGTGACGCGCCGGCCCTGATGATCGCCTGCGGGCTCGCGCTCAGGAGTTTCGACTGATGGCGCGGATCAACCTTCTCCCCTGGCGTGAAGAACGCCGCGAAGAGCGGCGCAAGCGCTTCCTGCTGATCCTCATCGGGGTCTTCGTCGGTTCTGTGGGCGCGGTATTTATCGCCGATCAGATCTTCAGTACCGCCATCGAGCGGCAGGCCGAGCGCAATGCCTACATCGGCAAACAGATTGCCGTGGTCGACGAACGAATCAAGCAAATCAGCGAACTCAAGGCGCGGCGCCAGCAACTGGTCGAGCGCATGCGCATCATCCAGGACTTGCAGGGCAACCGGCAGATCAGCGGGCGGATCTTCGACCAACTGGCGCGCACGCTGCCGGACGGGGTGTATTTCACCAGCGTGAAACTGGCCGGCAAGACGCTGTCGATCAGCGGCGCGGCGGAGTCGAACAATCGCGTTTCGGAGCTGATGCGCAATCTGGACGCCTCAGACTGGTTCGACGCGCCGAGTCTCAATGAAGTGAAAGCGACGACTGCCGGTCAGGTGGACCAGGCCAACGTCTTTCAACTGACCGTTCGTCAGACCCAGCCGGCTGTGACGGAGGGCGATAAATGAAACCGTCCGAATGGCTGCAAAGTCTGCGCAATATCGACTTCAACGATCTGGACACCAGCAATATCGGCTCCTGGCCGGCCGCGGTGAAAAGCATCGCGGGAGTGTTCCTGGCGGTGCTGGTGCTGGCGCTTGGCTACAACTTTTTCATCAGCGACATGGAAAACCAGCTGGAAGCCAGGCGTCAGGAAGAAGACACCTTGAAAGAGCAATTCGCCAGCAAGGCGCGCATGGCCGCCAACCTGGAGTTGTATACCCAGCAGATGAAGGAGATGGAAAACACTTTTGGCGTGCTCCTGCGGCAGTTGCCCAGCGACACCGAAGTCCCGGGATTGCTCGAAGACATCACCCGCACCGGGCTGGGCAGCGGCCTCGAATTCGAAGAGATCAAACTGCTGCCGGAAGTGACTCAGCCGTTCTACATCGAGTTGCCGATCCAGATCACCGTCACCGGGGCTTACCACGACCTTGCGACGTTCGTCAGTGGGGTTGCCGGGTTGCCACGGATCGTCACCTTGCACGATTTCGAACTGGCACCTGCCAGCCCCGATGGCGGGACGAAGCTGCGCATGAACATCCTCGCCAAGACTTACCGCTACAACGACAAGGGGTTGGACAAATGACCCCGTTTCGTTTTTTCGCCCTGTCAGTGCTCTTGTTCGGCCTCAGTGGTTGCGGCGGCAGTGACGAGTTCAGTGACCTCGACGCATACATGAACGAAGTACGTCTGCGGCCGGCCGGCCGTATCGAGCCGACGCCGACGTTTCATTCCTATCCCACGTTCACCTACAGCGCGGCCAACCTGCGCAGCCCGTTCTCGCGTCAGGTGCGAGTCGATCTGGCCGGGCACCAGCGCGGCTCGCGCAACGTCAAACCCGATCCGAGCCGGGTCAAGCAATACCTCGAAGGTTTCAACATCGAGCAGTTTGAAATGGTCGGCACGATCTCCAATGCCTCCGGCTCCTTTGCGCTGCTGCGCGGGGCGGGCGGGGTGCATCGGTTGAAAGTCGGCGACTACCTGGGGCGCAACGATGGGCGCATCGTTGCCATCAGCGCCACTCAGGTCGATGTGGTCGAGATCGTGCCCGACGGCGAAGGCGCCTGGCTGGAACGTCCGCGCACCATTCCTTTGAAAGAGCACTCATAGTGGAAGTCGAACAATGAACAGGATTTTCTCCACCCTCGGTTTTTCGCTATGGATAGCGCTGCTTTCACCGATGGTTCAGGCGGCCAGTCTCAAGGCGCTGGATGTCGCGGCGTTACCGGGTGACCGTATCGAGTTGAAGCTGGCGTTTGATAGCCCGCCACCGCAACCCAAGGGCTACACCACCGAATCGCCGGCGCGAATCGCCCTGGACCTGCCGGGTGTCGCCAGCCAACTGACGAACAAGACCCGCGATCTGGGCAGCGGCAACGCCCGCAGTGCGACAGTGGTCGAAGCCAGCGACCGCACGCGTCTGATCATCAACCTGACGCAACTGACGCCGTATACCTTTCGGGTCGAAGGCAACAATCTGTTCGTGGTGGTCGGGCAGGGCGCCAAGCCTGCTGCGCCACGGCCAGCCGCTGTTGCGCCGCGACCGGTCGCGGCTCCAGCGCCGGCGAAGGCTTATACCCCCGTCGCCAAAACCATTCGTGGTGTCGACTTCCAGCGCGGCACTGCGGGGGAGGGCAACGTCGTCATCGACCTGTCGGACCCGACCATCGCCCCGGACATCCAGGAGCATGACGGCAAGATCATTCTCAGCTTTGCCCGCACCCAGTTGCCCGACAGGCTGCGGGTACGTCTCGACGTCAAGGATTTCGCCACCCCGGTGCAGTTCGTCAATGCCGCCGCCACCGGCGATCGCGCGGTCATCACCGTCGAGCCCAGCGGCACGTTCGACTATTCCACCTACCAGACCGACAACAAGCTGACCGTCAGCATTCGTCCGATGACCGTCGATGATCTGCAAAAGCGCAACGCCGACCGCAACAGCTACAGCGGCGAAAAACTTTCGCTGAACTTCCAGGACATCGACGTGCGCTCGGTGCTGCAACTGATCGCCGATTTCACCAACCTCAATCTGGTGGCCAGCGATACGGTGCAGGGCGGGATCACCTTGCGTCTGCAAAACGTGCCATGGGATCAGGCGCTGGATCTGGTGCTGAAGACCAAAGGTCTGGACAAGCGCAAGATCGGCAACGTGTTGCTGGTGGCGCCGGCCGACGAAATTGCCGCCCGCGAGCGCCAGGAGCTGGAGTCGCAAAAACAGATCGCCGAACTGGCGCCGCTGCGCCGTGAACTGCTGCAAGTGAACTACGCCAAAGCGGCGGACATTGCCAAGCTGTTCCAGTCGGTGACCAGCGCCGAAGCGAAAATCGATGAACGCGGCTCGATCACGGTCGATGAACGGACCAACAACATCATTGCCTACCAGACCCAGGATCGCCTCGACGAACTGCGGCGGATCGTGGCGCAGTTGGATATCCCGGTGCGTCAGGTGATGATCGAAGCGCGGATCGTCGAAGCCAACGTCGATTATGACAAGAGCCTGGGCGTACGCTGGGGCGGTTCGATCCAGAACAAGGGCAACTGGAACACCTCCGGGGTCAGCAATGGCTCGTCGACCACCATCGGCACGCCGGGCAGTACCAGCACCAACTCGCCGTTCGTCGATATGGGCACGGTCGGTAACACATCCGGGATCGGCATCGCCTTCATCACCGACAATGTGCTGCTCGATCTTGAGCTGACCGCCATGGAAAAGACCGGCAATGGTGAAATCGTCTCCCAGCCGAAAGTGGTTACCTCCGACAAGGAGACCGCGAAAATCCTCAAAGGCACCGAGATTCCGTACCAGGAAGCCAGCTCCAGCGGTGCGACGTCGGTGTCGTTCAAAGAGGCTTCGCTGTCGCTGGAAGTGACGCCGCAGATCACCCCCGACAACCGCATCATCATGGAGGTCAAGGTCACCAAGGACGAGCCGGACTACCTGAACAAGGTGCAGGATGTGCCGCCGATCAAGAAAAACGAAGTCAACGCCAAAGTGCTGGTAAACGACGGCGAGACCATCGTGATTGGGGGCGTTTTCTCAAATACTCAAAGCAAGGTCGTAGATAAGGTGCCATTTCTTGGCGATGTGCCGTATCTTGGCCGCCTTTTCCGGCGTGATGTGGTTTCGGAGAAAAAATCCGAGCTGCTGGTATTTCTCACTCCGCGTATCATGAATAACCAGGCGATTGCTGTGAGTCGTTGATTCTGTGCGAAATTTGATTCTTGTAGGACCGATGGGCGCTGGAAAAAGCACCATCGGCCGGTTGCTGGCCAAAGAGCTGCGCCTGCCGTTCAAAGATTCCGACAAGGAAATTGAACTGCGCACGGGCGCCAATATCCCGTGGATCTTCGACAAGGAAGGCGAGCCCGGCTTTCGTGACCGTGAGCAGGCGATGATCGCCGAGCTGTGCGCGTTCGACGGTGTGGTGCTGGCGACCGGCGGCGGCGCGGTGATGCGCGATGCCAACCGCAAGGCCCTGCACGCGGGCGGACGGGTGGTGTATCTGCACGCCTCCGTCGAGCAGCAGGTCGGGCGTACGTCGCGCGATCGCAATCGTCCTTTGCTGCGCACCGCCGATCCAGCGAAAACCCTGCGTGACTTGCTGGAGATCCGCGATCCGCTCTATCGAGAGATCGCCGATCTGGTGGTGGAAACCGACGAACGGCCACCGCGCATGGTGGTGCTCGACATTCTCGACCGTCTGGCACAGCTTCCACCCCGTTAAAGCGCCGCCGGAAATGCGCTATCCTCGGCGTCCGGTCACCGCCGTCGAGGTTGTGGCGGATGGCGTGCGAGCGGCGTCACATCAGCTAAAGGTCGCGGACATCCAATAATTCAAGGCAGGACGCCTGCTTCCATCTTCACTGTGGGGACACATGCAGACACTCAAGGTCGATCTAGGCGAGCGCAGCTACCCGATTCATATTGGCGAAGGTTTGTTGGATCAGCCCGAGTTGCTGGCGCCGCATATCCACGGGCGGCAGGTGGCAATCATCTCCAACGAGACCGTTGCGCCGCTCTATCTCGAACGTCTGACCCGCAGTCTTGCGCCGTTCTCGGTGATTTCCGTGGTGTTGCCGGACGGCGAAGCCTTCAAGAACTGGGAAACCCTGCAACTGATCTTCGACGGCCTGCTGACCGCCCGTCACGACCGTCGCACCACGATCATCGCCCTCGGCGGCGGGGTCATCGGTGACATGGCCGGTTTTGCCGCCGCTTGCTATCAGCGCGGCGTCGATTTCATCCAGATTCCTACCACGCTGTTGTCCCAGGTCGATTCGTCGGTGGGCGGCAAGACCGGTATCAACCATCCTTTGGGCAAGAACATGGTTGGCGCGTTCTATCAGCCGAACGTCGTGCTGATCGATACCGCATCGCTGAAAACCCTGCCGGCGCGTGAGCTGTCGGCCGGTCTGGCCGAAGTCATCAAGTACGGGCTGATCTGCGACGAGCCGTTCCTGAGCTGGCTTGAAGAAAACATCGATGCCCTGCGCGCACTGGATCAGAAGGCCCTGACCTACGCCATCGAGCGTTCCTGCGCGGCCAAGGCTGCGGTGGTCGGTGCCGATGAGAAGGAAACCGGCGTGCGTGCCACGCTCAACCTCGGCCACACCTTCGGCCACGCCATCGAGACCCACATGGGCTATGGTGTCTGGTTGCATGGTGAGGCGGTCGCCGCTGGCACCGTGATGGCGCTGGACATGTCCGCGCGCCTGGGCTGGATCAGCGAGCAGGAACGTGACCGCGGCATTCGTCTGTTCCAGCGTGCCGGTCTGCCGGTGATCCCGCCGGAAGAAATGACCGAAGCCGATTTTCTCGAACACATGGCAATTGATAAAAAAGTGATCGACGGTCGTCTGCGCCTGGTGCTGCTGCGCCGGATGGGCGAAGCGGTGGTGACCGCCGATTATCCGAAAGAGGTTTTACAGGCCACGCTGGGAGCGGATTACCGCGCTCTGGCTCAGCTTAAAGGTTAATAAGATTCCGATGACTAGTTTGCATGCCGACGAGGCGTTCCTCGGCCATTTCCAGTTAAGTCACGACCCTTTCGCGCCGCGGGTGCCGGGCTTCAAATTCTTCCCGGCCCAGCGCAAGCCGGTGCTGGGGCAACTGCACCATCTGGCGCGTTACAGCCAGTTGCTGCTGGTGGTCACTGGCCCGCAAGGCAGCGGCAAGACTCTGCTGCGCCAGGCGCTGGTAGCCAGCACCAACAAGCAATCGGTGCAAAGCGTTGTGGTTTCGGCCCGTGGAGCGGGCGATGCCGCCGGGGTGCTGCGTCAGGTTGCTCAGGCGCTGGATGTTGGGCAGGCCGAGGTCGGCGCGATTCTGGCGCAGGTGGTACAACTGGCGCTCACTGGTCAGGAAGTCTATCTGCTGGTGGATGACGCCGAGCAGCTCGACGAATCCGCGCTCGAAGCGCTGATGGCGCTGGGTGCCGGTGCACCGGAAGGTCGCCCGCACGTGTTCCTGTTCGGTGAGTCGTCGCTGATCGCGCAGCTCGAGGCCTTGCACCTTGAGGAAGAGCGCTTCCACGTCATCGAATTGCAGCCGTACACCGAAGAAGAGACCCGCGAATATCTCGACCAACGGCTCGAAGGTGCGGGCCGGGGTGTCGAACTTTTTACCGCGGATCAGATCTCTGAGATTCACGAAAGCTCGGAGGGTTGGCCTGGCAACATCAACCAGGTCGCTCGCGATGCACTGATCGAAGTCATGATTGCCAGCCGCTCTGCGGTCAAGCGTCCAAGTATGGGGTTCAACATGCCGAAGAAACACGTATTGGCGATTTCCGCCGTCGTTGTGGTCGCGGTCGCCGCCGCCTGGCTGATGCCGGGTCGCAACAAGGCACCAACCACCGGCGCACCTGCCAACGAACAGGCACAACTGCCGTTGGGCCAAGGCGCCAAGGGTGGCGCGCCGAACGTCGAGTTCGCCGGCAATACCCAGCCGATGCCGCTGCCGCTGGTCGGCAACTCGCAGCCGGTGATGCGCGGCCCATTGGCTGAGGCCGCGGGCGGCATCACCGAAGGTGACGATGGCGTGCCGGTTGAAGGTTCCAGCGCGACGCCGCCAACCGTAACGACTTCCGCGCCACCGGCAGGTGTTCCGGCCGGTCCAGCGCCGACGCCAGTGCCTGTTCCGGCGGCCAAGCCGACCCCGGCACCGAC
Source organism: Pseudomonas sp. AO-1 (assembly GCF_019775695.1). Lineage (NCBI taxonomy): Bacteria > Pseudomonadati > Pseudomonadota > Gammaproteobacteria > Pseudomonadales > Pseudomonadaceae > Pseudomonas > Pseudomonas sp. AO-1. The sequence continues at coordinate 6,212,839 of NZ_CP079947.1, read as the reverse complement.
TCAGGTCGCCACCGCCAAGCCTGCTCCGGCAGCGCCAGCGGCCAAACCGGCCCCGGCGCCGGCCAAGCCTGTTGCTGCCGCCAAACCGGCCGAGAAGCCGGTTACCGTGGCCAAGGCTGCCGGTGGCAGCTGGTACGCCGGTCAGCCGACCAGCAACTATGTGGTGCAGATCCTCGGCACCAGCTCGGAAGCGACCGCGCAAAACTTCGTCAAGGAGCAGGGCGGCGAGTACCGTTATTTCAAGAAAGTCCTCAACGGCAAGCCGCTCTACGTGATCACCTACGGCAACTTCGCCAATCGTGATGCAGCCGTTTCTGCCATCAAGGCCTTGCCAGCGAAGGTTCAGGCTGGTAAACCTTGGCCTCGCACTGTCGCCAGCGTCCAACAGGAACTGGCAACAACTCGCTGAAGATTCGGCGGCCTTACCCAGGCCGCCTCTCCAAGCACCTCAAAATTTCTACAAGTGCGCGCCGTCTCTACAGACCGCGTGCCTTGTGGTGTCTGCGTCACAGTAGTCTTTGAGTCGTTGCAGTCAGAATTAAAAAAGTTTTGACTAGCACAGCAGATCGCTTTAAACCTTTCACAAATGCGACATGAATTTGCGACATTTCGTCGTCAAATTTGTGAGCGTCTGTGTCGCTGTGTACAATGACCACCCTTTTGCCCCCGCAAAGCCGGCGTACGTTCGGCGCGGCAAGCAAGTGGTTGAATTGAAAAGAAATTTGCCTCGTAAAGAGGCAGCCTGGTGAGAAAGTGTCTATGAAAGCAGGTCTGTACCAACCAGATGAATTCAAGGATAACTGCGGTTTCGGCCTGATAGCCCATATGCAGGGCGAGCCCAGTCATACCCTTTTGCAAACGGCCATCGAGGCCCTGACCTGCATGACCCACCGCGGTGGGATTAATGCCGACGGCAAGACCGGTGACGGTTGCGGTCTGCTGATTCAAAAGCCCGATGCCTTCCTGCGGGCGATGGCCCAGGAAAACTTCAGCGTCGAGCTGCCCAAGCAATATGCCGTGGGCATGGTCTTCTTCAACCAGGACCCGGCCAAGGCCGAAGCCGCTCGCGAGAACATGAACCGCGAGATCCTCGCTGAAGGCCTGCAACTGATCGGCTGGCGCAAAGTGCCGATCGACACCAGCGTCCTCGGCCGTCTGGCCCTTGAGCGTCTGCCGCAAATCGAGCAGGTGTACATCGGCGGTGAAGGCCTGAGCGATCAGGACATGGCGGTCAAGCTGTTCAGCGCCCGTCGTCGCTCGTCGGTGGCCAACGCCGCCGACACCGACCACTACATCTGCAGCTTTTCGCACAAGACCATTATCTATAAAGGCCTGATGATGCCGGCCGACCTGGCCGCGTTCTATCCGGACCTCGGCGATCAGCGCCTGCAAACCGCAATCTGCGTGTTTCACCAGCGCTTTTCCACCAACACCCTGCCGAAATGGCCGCTGGCCCAGCCATTCCGCTTCCTCGCGCACAACGGCGAGATCAACACCATTACCGGTAACCGTAACTGGGCGCAGGCCCGTCGGACCAAGTTCACCAACGATCTGATGGATCTGGAAGAACTCGGCCCGCTGGTCAACCGTGTCGGTTCCGACTCCTCGAGCATGGACAACATGCTCGAACTGATGGTTACCGGTGGCATCGACCTGTTCCGTGGCGTGCGGATGATCATTCCGCCAGCGTGGCAGAACGTTGAAACCATGGACCCGGATCTGCGTGCGTTCTACGAGTACAACTCGATGCACATGGAACCGTGGGATGGCCCGGCCGGCGTGGTGATGACCGATGGTCGTTACGCGGTGTGCCTGCTCGACCGTAACGGTCTGCGTCCGGCACGCTGGGTCACCACCACCAACGGCTTCATCACCGTTGCGTCGGAAATCGGCGTCTGGAACTACCAGCCGCAAGACGTGATCGCCAAGGGCCGTGTCGGTCCGGGGCAGATCCTCGCCGTGGACACCGAAACCGGGCAGATCCTTGACACCGACGCGATCGACAACCGTCTGAAGTCCCGTCATCCGTACAAGCAATGGCTGCGCAAGAACGCCCTGCGCATCCAGGCGACCATGGAAGACAACGACCACGGTTCGGCGTTCTACGACGTCGATCAGCTCAAGCAATATATGAAGATGTATCAGGTCACGTTTGAAGAGCGCGATCAGGTACTGCGTCCGCTTGGCGAACAAGGCTACGAAGCCGTGGGTTCGATGGGCGACGACACGCCGATGGCCGTGCTGTCGCAGCGCGTGCGCACGCCATATGACTATTTCCGCCAGCAGTTCGCGCAGGTGACCAACCCGCCGATCGACCCGCTGCGTGAAGCGATCGTGATGTCGCTGGAAATCTGCCTCGGTGCCGAGCGCAACATCTTCCAGGAATCGCCGGAGCACGCCTCGCGCGTGATCCTCAGCTCGCCAGTGATCTCGCCGGCCAAGTGGCGCTCGCTGATGAACCTCGACCGCCCGGGTTTCGAGCGGCAGATCATCGACCTCAACTACGAAGAAAGCGTTGGTCTGGAAGCGGCGATCCGCAACGTTGCCGATCAGGCTGAAGAAGCCGTGCGTGCCGGGCGTACCCAGATCGTCCTGAGTGACCGCCATATCGCCCCGGGCAAGCTGCCGATCCACGCTTCGCTGGCCACCGGCGCGGTGCACCACCGCCTGACCGAAAAAGGCCTGCGCTGCGATTCCAACATCCTCGTGGAAACCGCGACCGCACGCGATCCGCACCACTTTGCGGTGCTGATCGGTTTCGGCGCCTCGGCGGTCTATCCGTTCCTGGCCTACGAAGTGCTGGGCGACCTGATCCGTACCGGTGAAGTGCTGGGCGACCTCTACGAGGTATTCAAGAATTACCGCAAAGGCATCACCAAAGGTCTGTTGAAGATCCTGTCGAAGATGGGCATCTCGACCATCGCGTCCTATCGCGGTGCACAGCTGTTCGAAGCCATCGGCCTGTCCGAAGAGGTGTGCGAGCTGAGCTTCCGTGGCGTGCCGAGCCGCATCAAGGGTGCGCGTTTCGTCGACATCGAAGCCGAGCAGAAAGCACTGGCCACCGAAGCCTGGAGTCCGCGCAAGCCGATCCAGCAGGGCGGTCTGCTGAAGTTCGTCCACGGTGGCGAATACCACGCGTACAACCCGGACGTGGTCAACACCCTGCAAGCCGCCGTGCAGCAGGGCGACTACGCCAAGTTCAAGGAATACACCTCGCTGGTGGACAACCGTCCGGTGTCGATGATCCGTGACCTGTTCAAGGTCAAGACCCTCGACAAGCCGCTGGACATCAGTGAAGTCGAGCCGCTGGAATCGGTGCTCAAGCGCTTCGACTCCGCCGGTATCTCGCTGGGCGCCCTGTCGCCGGAAGCTCACGAAGCCCTGGCCGAAGCCATGAACCGCCTCGGTGCGCGTTCCAACTCCGGCGAAGGCGGTGAGGACCCAGCACGTTACGGCACCATCAAGAGTTCGAAAATCAAGCAGGTCGCGACCGGCCGTTTCGGGGTGACCCCGGAATACCTGGTCAACGCCGAAGTGCTGCAGATCAAGGTCGCTCAGGGCGCCAAACCGGGCGAGGGCGGGCAACTGCCGGGCGGTAAGGTCAACGGGCTGATCGCCAAACTGCGTTACGCAGTGCCGGGCGTGACCCTGATTTCGCCACCGCCGCACCACGACATCTACTCGATCGAAGACTTGTCGCAGCTGATCTTCGACCTGAAACAGGTCAACCCGAAGGCACTGGTGTCGGTGAAACTGGTCGCGGAAGCAGGCGTCGGCACCATCGCCGCCGGTGTGGCCAAGGCCTACGCGGACTTGATCACCATCTCCGGCTACGACGGTGGTACCGGTGCTTCGCCGCTGACCTCGATCAAATACGCGGGCGCTCCGTGGGAACTCGGCCTGGCCGAAACCCACCAGACCCTGCGCGGCAACGACCTGCGCGGCAAAGTCCGGGTGCAGACCGACGGTGGCCTGAAAACCGGCCTCGACGTGATCAAGGCCGCGATCCTCGGCGCCGAAAGCTTCGGCTTCGGTACTGCGCCGATGATCGCCCTGGGCTGCAAATACCTGCGTATCTGCCACCTGAACAACTGCGCCACCGGCGTCGCGACCCAGAACGAGAAGCTGCGCAAGGATCACTACATCGGCACCGTCGACATGGTGGTGAATTTCTTCACCTACGTCGCCGAAGAAACCCGTGAGTGGCTGGCCAAACTGGGTGTGCGTTCCCTCGAGGAGCTGATCGGCCGCACCGATCTGCTGGAAGTCCTCGAAGGCCAGACCGCCAAGCAACATCACCTGGACCTGACCCCCCTGCTGGGCAGCGATCACATCCCGGCGGACAAACCGCAATTCTGCGGCGTTGAGCGCAACCCGCCGTTCGACCAGGGCCTGCTGGCCGAGAAAATGGTCGACATGGCGACGTCGGCGATCAATGACCTCAGCGGCGCCGAGTTCGATCTGGATATCTGCAACTGCGACCGTTCGATCGGTGCGCGGATCTCCGGCGAAATCGCGCGCAAGCACGGCAATCAGGGCATGGCCAATGCGCCGATCACCTTCCGCTTCAAAGGCACGGCCGGTCAGAGCTTCGGCGTGTGGAACGCCGGCGGTCTGAACATGTACCTGGAAGGCGACGCCAACGACTACGTCGGCAAAGGCATGACCGGCGGCAAACTGGTCATCGTGCCGCCGAAGGGCAGCGTCTATCAGACTCAGAACAGCGCCATCATCGGCAACACCTGCCTGTACGGCGCCACCGGCGGCAAGCTGTTCGCCGCTGGTACTGCGGGCGAGCGTTTCGCTGTGCGTAACTCCGGTGCCCACACCGTTGTGGAAGGCACTGGCGATCACTGCTGCGAGTACATGACCGGTGGTTTCGTCTGCGTCCTGGGCAAGACCGGTTACAACTTCGGCTCTGGCATGACCGGTGGTTTCGCCTACGTGCTCGATCAGGACAACACCTTCGTTGACCGGGTCAACCACGAACTGGTGGAAATCCAGCGGATCAGCGGCGAGGCGATGGAAGCCTACCGCAGCCACCTGCAGAACGTGCTGAACGAGTACGTCAAGGAAACCGAGAGCGAGTGGGGTCGTGAACTCGCCGAGAACCTTGATGACTACCTGCGTCGTTTCTGGCTGGTCAAGCCTAAGGCTGCCAACCTGAAATCGTTGCTTTCCAGCACTCGTGCCAACCCGCAGTGATATGCGCCTGAAGAGTTTGATGAGGTTTTAACAATGGCTGAACGTCTGAATAACGACTTCCAGTTCATCGATGTCGGGCGCAAGGATCCGAAGAAGAAACTGTTGCGTCAACGCAAGAAAGAGTTCGTCGAGATCTACGAACCGTTCAAACCCCAGCAGTCGGCCGACCAGGCCCACCGCTGCCTGGGTTGCGGCAACCCGTATTGCGAATGGAAGTGCCCGGTGCACAACTTCATTCCCAACTGGCTGAAGCTGGTGGCCGAGGGCAACATCCTCCAGGCCGCCGAGCTGTCGCACCAGACCAACACCCTGCCGGAAGTCTGCGGCCGGGTCTGCCCGCAGGATCGTTTGTGCGAGGGTGCCTGCACCCTCAACGACGGTTTCGGCGCGGTGACCATCGGTTCGGTCGAGAAGTACATCACCGACACCGCATTCGCCATGGGCTGGCGCCCGGACATGTCCAAGGTCAAACCGACCGGCAAACGTGTCGCGATCATCGGTGCAGGCCCGGCGGGTCTGGGCTGTGCCGACGTGCTGGTACGTGGCGGCGTGACCCCGGTGGTGTTCGACAAGAACCCGGAAATCGGCGGTCTGCTGACCTTCGGCATTCCCGAGTTCAAGCTTGAGAAGACCGTGCTGAGCAATCGCCGCGAAGTCTTCACCGGGATGGGCATCGAATTCCGCCTCAACACCGAGGTCGGCAAGGACGTGACCATGGAGCAACTGCTTGCCGAATACGATGCGGTATTCATGGGCATGGGCACCTACACCTACATGAAGGGCGGTTTTGCCGGTGAGGATCTGCCGGGCGTCTACGACGCGCTGGATTTCCTGATCGCCAACGTCAACCGCAACCTGGGCTTTGAAAAGTCGCCGGAAGATTTCGTCGACATGAAAGGCAAGAAGGTTGTGGTGCTCGGTGGTGGCGACACGGCGATGGACTGCAACCGCACCTCGATCCGCCAGGGCGCCAAGTCGGTGACCTGCGCTTATCGTCGTGACGAAGCGAACATGCCCGGCTCGCGCAAAGAGGTGAAGAACGCCAAGGAAGAAGGCGTGAAATTCCTCTACAACCGCCAGCCGATCGCGATCGTCGGCGAAGACAGGGTCGAAGGCGTGAAAGTGGTCGAGACCCGTCTCGGTGAGCCGGACGCCCGTGGCCGTCGCAGCCCCGAGCCGATCCCGGGCTCCGAAGAGATCATCCCGGCCGACGCCGTGGTCATCGCGTTCGGTTTCCGCCCGAGCCCGGCACCGTGGTTCGAACAGTTCGAAATCCAGACCGACAGCCAGGGCCGCGTCGTCGCGCCTGAGCAAGGTCAGTACAAGCACCAGACCAGCAACCCGAAAATCTTCGCCGGTGGCGACATGGTGCGCGGTTCCGACCTGGTGGTGACGGCGATCTTCGAAGGCCGCAATGCGGCTGAAGGGATCCTCGATTACCTGGGCGTCTGATCAACTTCCAATATTGGAATGCAATACCTGTGGGAGCTGGCTTGCCAGCGATAGCATCAACTAGGTTTACCTGAGAAACCGAGTTGCCTGCATCGCTGGCAAGCCAGCTCCCACAGTGCTTTGTGTTGCTGCAAAAATTTGCATTCCAACGCAATAAATTGACCCGATAGACAAAAGGCTGACCTGCATCCGTGCCTTTTGCGTCGCGCTCTGAGAAAATGCCCGCACTTTTTTTCCGGATGCCGACATGACTGCCCTGAAGAACGACCGTTTCCTCCGCGCCCTGCTCAAGCAACCCGTTGACGTCACCCCGGTGTGGATGATGCGCCAGGCCGGCCGCTACCTGCCTGAATACCGCGCCAGCCGTGCCCAGGCCGGTGATTTCATGAGCCTGTGCATGAATCCGGAATTCGCTTGCGAAGTCACGTTGCAACCGCTCGACCGCTACCCGCAACTGGACGCGGCGATCCTGTTTTCCGACATCCTCACCATTCCCGATGCCATGGGTCAGGGCCTGTACTTCGAGACCGGTGAAGGTCCGCGCTTCAAGAAAGTCGTCAGCACCCTGGCGGACATCGAAGCGCTGCCGATCCCTGATCCACACAAGGATCTCGGCTACGTGATGGACGCGGTCAGCACCATCCGCCGCGAGCTGAACGGCCGTGTGCCGCTGATCGGCTTCTCCGGCAGCCCGTGGACCTTGGCGACCTACATGGTCGAAGGCGGTTCGTCGAAAGACTTCCGCAAGACCAAGGCGATGCTCTACGACAACCCGCAAGCCATGCACCTGCTGCTGGACAAGCTGGCGCAGTCGGTGACCTCGTACCTCAACGGCCAGATCCAGGCCGGCGCGCAAGCGGTGCAGATCTTCGATACCTGGGGCGGCAACCTGTCGGCGGCGGCTTATCAGGAATTCTCCCTGGCCTACATGAAGAAAATCGTCAGCGGCCTGATTCGCGAACACGACGGGCGCAAGGTGCCGGTGATCCTCTTCACCAAGAACGGCGGCCTCTGGCTGGAAAGCATCGCCGAGGCCGGCGCCGACGCACTGGGTCTGGACTGGACCTGCGACATCGGCAACGCCCGCGCCCGTGTTGGCGACAAGGTCGCGCTGCAAGGCAACATGGACCCGACCGTGCTCTACGCCAAACCGGAAGCGATCCGCACCGAAGTCGGGCGCATTCTGGCCAGCTACGGCAAGGGCAGCGGCCATGTGTTCAACCTCGGCCACGGCATCACCCCTGAGGTCGATCCGGAGCATGCGGGCGCGTTCCTGCGTGCGGTGCACGAGTTGTCAGCGCAGTATCACGAGTGATCGACGCCCAATAAAAAACGCCCGGCCAATGCCGGGCGTTTTTGTACAAGATCAAAAGATCGCAGCCTGCGGCAGCTCCTACATTGGGATTCGCGTTTCCCTGTAGGAGCTGCCGCAGGCTGCGATCTTTTGCTTTTAAGCTTTCACACCACCAAGTGGCGGCAACTTCGCCAGTTTCAACGCCACCAGCAGCGCCACCAGCAACAGCGCACCAATAAACAGGCCGATGCCATTCCAGCCGCCCAGATGCCAGAACACCCCACCCGCCGTACCGGCAATGCTGGAACCGGCGTAATAACTGAACAGGTACAACGACGACGCCTGACCCTTGGCCTTGGTCGCGCGCCGGCCGATCCAGCTGCTCGCCACCGAGTGCGCGCCGAAGAAGCCGAACGTGAAGATCAGCATGCCGACGATCACCAGCAACAGCGGTGTGAACATCGTGAGCGCAAGGCCGGCGAACATCAGCGCGATGGTCGCCCACAGCACTTTGCGCCGTCCCAGTTTGTCCGCCAGCGAACCGATTTTGGCCGAACTGTAGATGCCCGACAGGTACACCACCGACAGCAAGCCGACGAACACCTGATCGAGGTTGTACGGCGCGGCCAGCAGGCGATAGCCGATGTAGTTGAACAGAGTGACGAACGCGCCCATCAGCACAAAGGCTTCAAGAAACAGCAGCGGCAGGCCGGCGTCGCGAAAGTGCATGGTGAAGCCGTCGAGCAGGCTGCGCGGATGCAGCGAGCGTGAGCGGAAGTTGCGCGATTCGGGGAGGATCTTCCAGAACACCGCCGCCGCGACCAGCGCCAGACCGCCAATCACCAGCATCGCCGTGTGCCAGCTGACGAAGTCGATCAACACTCCGGTAATCAAGCGTCCGCTCATCCCGCCAATCGCGTTGCCGCCGATGTACAGGCCCATCGCCAGGCCGATGTGCTGCGGGTGGATCTCTTCGCTCAGGTAGGTCATCGCCACCGCCGCCAGGCCGCTCAACGACAGGCCGATCAGTGCACGCATGATCAGCACGCCGTGCCAGCTCGGCATCATCGAACTGGCGATGGTGCACAACGCGGCGGCGAACAGTGCCGCGACCATCACCGGTTTGCGTCCGACCCGGTCGGAAATCGGTCCGGTGATCAGCAGACCGAAGGCCAGCATGCCGGTCGCCACCGACAGAATCAGGCTGCTCTGCGCGGCGTTGATCGAATACTCGTGAGACAGCAGCGGCATCATCGGCTGCACGCAATACAGCAAAGCGAAGGTCGCGAAGCCACCGCTGAACAGCGCGAGCACCGTGCGCATGAACATCGGCGTGCCTTTTTCGATGTAGATCTCCTGCAGCTCGGCGATCACATCGTCCGCCGCGGCAGGCGGAACTTCATGGGCAAGAGGGGCGGCGGCGGTTTTCACATCAGACCTCGGAGGGCACGGCCAGGCAGGCAATGAAAAAATCATATAGCTGGCTAATGTTTCTATCCAATATATTGTTCGACCTGTTTGATAGCTTTAACGACCTAATGGGGTGTCCATGGAATTGCGTCATCTGCGCTACTTCATCGCCGTCGCCGAAGAATTGCATTTCGGCCGCGCCGCACAGGTGCTGGGGATCTCTCAGCCACCGCTGAGTCAGCAGATTCAGGCGCTGGAGCAAGAGGTCGGCGCGCGGTTGTTCGAACGCACCAATCGTCGGGTCGAGTTGAGCGAGGCCGGCCGATTGTTTCTGGAGGAGGCGCGACTGGTGCTGGCGCAGGTCGACAAAGCGGCAGACGTCGCCCGGCGTGCGCAACTCGGTGAACTGGGCGAATTGAAAATTGGCTTCACCTCGTCAGCGCCGTTCAACTCAACCATTCCCCAAGCGATTTTTTCCTTTCGTCAGCGTTTCCCGGCAGTGCACCTGAACCTGCGGGAGATGAGCAGCACCATGGTCGCGGACGCGCTGGTGGATGAGTCGATCGAAGTCGGCATCATGCGTCCGCTGGGTTTGCCGGATTCGCTGAGCGTGGTTGAGCTGATGCGTGAGCCGCTGGTGGCGGTGCTCGGCTCCAAACATCCGTTGGCGCAAGGCAGCGAGGAAGGGCTGTTCCTCTCGGCGCTGGCGCTGGAGCCGTTCGTGTTCTTTCCTCGCAGCTACGGCAGCGGGCTGTATGCGCAACTGCTCAGTCTGGCCCGCGATGCCGGGTTCAGCCCGCATTTCGCCCAGGAGGCCGGTGAGGCGATGACCATCATCGGATTGGTCGCAGCGGGGCTGGGGGTTTCGGTATTGCCGGCGTCCTACCAGCGGATGCGCATCGACGGCGTGGTCTATCGACCTCTGCTCGATCCGGAGGCGGTGTCGGCGGTGTGGCTGGTGCAGCGCAAGGATCAGAAATCGCCGATGGCCAAGGCGTTTGTCGAACTGCTGACGCGTAAAGTCGAACCTTCAAACGCTTGATTGCTGCGCAATCAAATCGCGAGCAGGCTCGCTCCCACAGGGAAACGCCTTCCAAGGTGGGAGCGAGCCTGCTCGCGAAGGCGTCAACTCAAACATCAACGCCCCTCAGGGCAACCGCACCAGATCCCCCTTCAACGCCACCCGCGTCACAAACACCCCGGCCCGGCACTCATAAGTATTCAAATCCTTGCGCACATGCTGGTCGTAATAACTGACGATATTGACCACCGCATTCGCCCCGACCCGTTTGGCATCGGCCTGCAACTTGATCAGGTTCGACTGCAGCACCCATTCGCAGGAGTCGTGATCGCTCTTGTTGAAACCGTTGGTGCGCAAATCACTGACCACGTCCCTGCGCACCAACTGCTGCGTGCCCTGCGGCCCGTTGCCGATCAGATAGAACTTCACACTGCCATCCAGCCGCCCGGCGCGAATCGCATCCGAGAGCACAGTTTCGAACGGCATGTACATCAGATTGGTGGCGTGGCTGGCGCTGGGCAATAACCCGAGGAGTGCGGCGGCGATCAGGGCTTTCACTTGCATGGTCATCTCCTTGACTTTGCGAGTCAGCATTCAACGATTTATGGAGTGTAGACACCGTACGTCGGTGCAGAAAAAACCGTCTGGTACATGTGTAGCTCAAGGGCTACACTTTCGGTCATGCCTGAGATCATTCGAAGTTCAACATTCTCCAGCTGGCTTTTGAAGCTGGCTGACAGCCGCGCCAGGATGCGTATTCAGGTGCGCATTGATCGTATGGCCGATGGGAATTTTGGTGATGTCAAAGCCGTCGGTGAGGGGCTCAGCGAAGTCAGAATTGACTATGGCCCCGGATATCGAGTCTATTTCATGCAACAAGGTCGGCAAGTGGTCATCCTCCTTTGTGGTGGAGACAAGAGCAGCCAACCCCGAGATATCAAGCAAGCCAGGCTCATCGCGGAGTCTTGGCAGGAGCAAAACCCATGACCGAACAATTCACTCGTTGGGACTCAGCCGAGTACCTCAAGACAGAAGAGGACATGGCCAATTATCTGGATGCCTGCATGGAGGAGGCTGGAGATGATCCTGCCTTTATCGCCAAGGCACTGGGCACCATTGCGAGAGCGCGAGGCATGACCCAAGTCGCACGTGACGCCGGGCTGTCTCGAGAAAGTCTCTACCGTGCACTGTCAGGTGAAGGAAATCCTGAGTTTGGAACGATTCTGAAAGTGGTGAAGGCGTTGGGCTTGAAGTTACATGCCAGCACTTGAGCTGAACTGAATAGCAAAGGGCGCCGCAAGGCGCCCTTTGTCGTTTCTACTGTCAATCAATCAACGTGGGCCAAATCCCCACGCAACGCCACGCTCGACACCACCAGACCGGCGCGGCACTGGAATTTCTCGGTGTCCTTGTACAGGTCGCGCTGGTCGACGCTGGCGATGTTGATCACCGCGTTGGCGTCGGCTTTTTTCGCGGCGTTCTGCAGGGTGGCGAGGGCTGATTGCAGCGCCCAGAAGCAGGCGTCGGTGTCGGATTTGTTCGAGCCGTTGGTTTTGCGGCTGCTGCTCACGGTGTCGAGTTTGCGCACTTGCTTGGGCAGGGTTTCGCCGGCCAGGTAGAACTTCACGCTGCCGTCCAGCAGACCGGCGTCGGTGGCGCGTTTGACGCCCTCGCGAAAGCTCAGGTAGGTCGGCTCGTCGGCGCCTTGCTTGACGATGCCCAGGTCGTTGACGAACTCGATGTCCGGGTTGATCGACAACTCCTTGAGCACGTTGTCGCGCAGGCGGTTGACCCAGCGGTTGTAGTTGCCGTGGATCTTGCCGTCCTTGGCGTCGAGGCCGTAGCTGCTGCGGTAGTCGATTTCAAACGAGGTCGGGCTGAACGGGATGTCGACCTCGGCGTGGTGGCGGCCGCGTACCGTGATCGCCGCTTTGATCATGCCCGGGCGAACCGACTGCACCACCCACTGGCGGTCGTTGAGCGCGGTGACGATGGCGCGGCTCATCTGCGCCTGGGTGAAACCGAGGTTGGGCGAAAATTCTTCCTTGGCGTTGTAAACCGGTTTGCTGGTGCAACCGCCGAGCACCAAGGCCAAGGCCAGGGCCAGCAGGGCGGCGATGCGGTGAAACTGAGTCATTCCCTTCACTCCAAACGTGTTGCGGTCAGTGCCAGCGGCGGAAAATCAACGAGGTGTTGACGCCACCAAAAGCGAAATTGTTGTTCATCACGTAGTCGTGATGCATTTGGCGGAATTCGCCGCGCAGGTAATCGAGCTTGCCGCAGTGTGGATCGACCTCGTCGAGGTTGAGCGTGTGCACATACAGGTCGCGATTGAGCATTTCGATGCTGAACCACGACTCCAGCGCGCCGCAGGCCCCCAGCGTGTGGCCGAGGAAACTCTTCTGTGAGCTGATCGGCATGTGTTCGCCGAACAGACTGCTGGTTGCCAGTGTTTCGGCAATGTCGCCCTGTTCTGTAGCGGTGCCGTGACCATTGACGTAACCGATGGCGTCCGGCGTCAGCCCGGCGTCTTCCAGCGCCAGCTCCATGGCGCGGCGCATGGTGACCTGTTCCGGGCGCGTGGTGTGCTGGCCGTCGGCGTTGCTGCCGAAACCGACGATCTCGGCGTGGATCCGCGCACCGCGAGCCAGCGCATGCTCCAGCTCTTCGAGCACCAGCATGCCGCCGCCTTCGCCGATCACCAGACCGTCGCGGCCCTTGTCGTATGGACGTGGGCTGGTCTGTGGCGCGTCGTTTTTCAGGCTGGTGGCGTACAGCGCGTCGAAGACCATGGCTTCGGTCGGGCACAGCTCTTCGGCACCGCCGGCGAGCATCAGCGGCAGCCGTCCGAACTTGATCGCCTCGTAGGCGTAGCCGATGCCCTGACTGCCGCTGGTGCAGGCGCTGGACGTCGGGATCAGGCGTCCGGTGAGGCCGAAGAAAATGCTGATATTGGCCGCGGTGGTGTGCGGCATCATCCGCACGTAGGAGTTGGCGTTGAGCCCCTCGGCGACCGAGTTCAGCAGCATGTTGCCGAAGGCCTTGATCTCGTCGGTGCTGCCGGTGGACGAACCACACGCCACACCCATGCGCCCGTCCTTGATCGATTCGTCACCGAGCAGGCCGGCGTCAGCCAGCGCCTGCTCCGCCGCACCCACCGCCAGCCGTGACACCCGGCCCATGCTGCGCAGTTGCTTGCGGGTCCAGTGCGCCGGGACGAGAAAATCATCGATCGGCCCGGCCAGACGGGTGTTGAGTTCGCTGAAACGGTCCCACTCGTGCATGCGGCGAATGCCGCTGCGGTTGGCCGCGAAGTTGCCGGCGATGGTCTGCCAGTCGCTGCCAAGCGAAGTGATGCCGGCCATGCCGGTGACGACAACGCGCTTCATCAGCACAAGCCTCCGTTGACCGCCAGGACCTGGCGGGTGATGTACGAGGCTTCCGCCGACATCAGGAAATTCACTGCACTGGCAACCTCTTGCGGGGTGCCCATGCGTTGTGCGGGGATCATTTTCATCAGTTCTTCCACCGGCACGTTTTCATCCAGCATCGCTGTGTCGATCAGGCCCGGCGCGACGCAGTTAACGGTGATTTTGCGCTTGCCCAGTTCGATCGCCAACGCCTTCGCAGCGCCGATCACTCCGGCCTTGGAGGCGCTGTAGTTGACCTGGCCCCGGTTGCCGATCAAACCCGACACCGAGGTGATGCAGACGATCCGACCGGCGGCGCGACGACGGATCATCGGCATCATCACCGGGTGCAGGACGTTGTAGAAACCGTCGAGGTTTGTGCGCAGCACCACGTCCCAATCGTCATCGCTCAACGCCGGAAAAGCGCCATCGCGGGTCAGGCCGGCGTTAAGCACCACGCCGTAATAAGCGCCGTGGGTTTCGACGTCAGCTTCAAGGATGGTTTTGCAGGCTTCGCGGTCGGCGACGTCGAATTGCAGGATGCGCGCGTGACGGCCCAGCGCTTCGATCTCGGCCTGCACCGCTTGCGCTTCGGCAACGCCGCTGCGGCAATGCAGGACGATGTCGTGCCCGGCCTGTGCCAGACGCAAGGCAATGGCGCGGCCGATACCACGGCTGGAGCCGGTGACCAGTACGGATTCAGTCATCGTTCGACTCCCTGGTTTGTTCAAGATATTGGCTGGGCTGCGGCGGGCGGAACACGTTCAAACGTGCGCTGGCCTCGATGCCGGGGGCGTTGATGTGGCATTCGAAAACACCCATGCCGTTGTCGTCTTCCAGCGAACGGATGCCGTGGATGGTCAGTTCGCTGCCGGCCGGAAACGCCTCGACGTTGCACTCGAATTTACGTGTCCCGAGCAGGAAACCCAGCGCGACCGGGTTGCCCTTCTGCCGTGCGTGGCAACCGGCGAAGGCGGCTACGCTTTGCGCCATCAACTCGATGCCGACCCACGCCGGCAGGCTGCCGTCTGGCAGGTTGAACAAACCGTCGGGCTTGACGGTGAGGCGGGTGTGGATCTGCTCTTCGTCGAAGCTGAGGATGCGGTCGATCAGGATCATGTCGCCAGCGTGGGGCAGCAGTTCGGCGAGCGGCCAGTCATTCATGGAGCGTCTCCGATAATCAGGCTGACGTTGTTGCCGCCGAAGGCAAACGAATTGCTCATCAGGTAGCGGGGTGCAATGGACGACAGGCGTTCGCTCGCGGTCACCCACTTCAGCGCCGGCAAGTTGGGGTCGGGCTGGGCGTCCCAGACGTGGGGCGGCAAGGCTTGTTGCGGGTTGTCGGCGCTCAGGCTCAGCCAGCAGAACGCTGCTTCCAGCGCACCGGCCGCGCCGAGGGTGTGACCGGTCATCGGCTTGGTCGACGAGCAGGCCACGCCGTCGGGAAACAGCGTGGCGACTGCCAGACTTTCCATCGCATCGTTGTGCTGGGTCGCGGTGCCATGCAGGTTCAGGTAGCTGATGTGCGCCGCTTGCAACTGTGCGCGGCTCAAGGCTTTCTGCATGGCTTGCAGGGCGCCGCGACCGCTCGGTTCCGGCGCGGAAATATGGTGCGCGTCGGAGCTGGCGCCGCTGCCGAGCAGGGCAATGGCCGGGCCGTTGCTGCGCTGCTGGCTCATCAGAAACAGCACCGCCGCTTCGCCGATGTTGATGCCGTTACGGTTGGCCGAGAACGGATTGCAGCGCTCGTCGGACACCGCTTCCAGCGCGCTGAAACCGTTGAGCGTCAGTTTGCACAGGCTGTCGACCCCGCCGCACAGCACCGCATCGCACAGGCCCAGATCGAGCAGGCGCTGTGCGCTCATCAGCGCCCGCGCACTGGACGTGCAGGCGGTGGAAATCACATAGGCCGGGCCGCTGAGTTGCAGCCAATCGGCGAGAAAGTTCGCCGGCGCGCCGAGTTCCTGTTGCCGATAGTCGTACTCGGTAGGGAACTGCTGCTCGCGAAGATAGTGCGCCAGCCCGCGGCTGGCCTCGTCGATCCCCGAGGTGCTGGTGCCGAGCACCACACCGATGCGCTCGCGACCATACGTCTGGATGGCCCGGTCGATGTCCTCGCGAATCTGCAGCGCGGCTTCCAGCAGCAGTTGATTGTTGCGGCTGCGCTGGTCGGTCAGTTCGGCCGGAATAGGCGCCAGCTCACCATGCACCGCCGCCACGGGCAATTCACGCTCGGCAACCCAGCCGGACTCGCGGCGCATGCCCGAGCAGTCACCGGCAAACAGGTTCTGCGCGACCTGTTGCTTGTCGCGGCCCAGCGCGCAGATCACGCCGAGGGCATTGAGGTAGGCAGTCATGGCGTCGGCTCACCGAGAGGAGAAACCCGATAGTGCGGGCCTTGGGGCAGATTCAATTGGAAACTCAACGGTTGTGCATAACGGATCGTCCAGCGCGGCGCCAGCGTGCGTTGCTCGCCCTGCTGCTGCGCGGTGGGGTAAGTGCGCGCCAGTTCGCCGGACGGGGTCAGGGCGAACAGCAGCGCGGCAAACAGTTCCCGGGCTTCGGGATTGGGCGGCAGCAGCCCGTCGGCCTGCCAGCGCCCGTCGATCAGTTGCTGACGGGCCTGGGGAATGCCCAGCGGATCCATCATCGACCAGCGGATGCCGGGGCCTTCGCGCTGGATCACCAACAGCCAGTCCTGACGCTGATCGGCCTGTTGGCGCTCGATGTGCAGTTGCAGCGGTAACGGCAGCGTCGGGTCGCTCGCGGGCAGCGGGGCCTGGCTGGCGCAACCACTCAGCAAAGCAAATGCCACCAAAATCAGCCATACCGCAAACCTTGTGGGAGCTGGCTTGCCAGCGATGGCGGCGGCACATCCAGCATTTTGGTTAACTGACACACCGCTATCGCTGGCAAGCCAGCTCCCACAGGGGTTTAGCTGTGCTGATTGAAAGTGGTACATCAGATGGATTCCTGCAATGGCTTGCGGGCGACAACGTTCACCAACGTTTCCTCACGCTCGCCAAACGGCTTCGGCCGGCGCAATCCGAACCGTTCCAGCAGTCCGAAATCCTTCGACCGGCTCCACCACAAATACGGGTACGAAACATTGCGCTCGCCAAACTCGAAACCCTGCTGGCGAATCATCTCCAGGTACTGCGCCGCGCTCTTTTGCACCTGCATCGGATGGCGGAACAGCCAGCGGATCACCCAAGTATCAATGTAAGCCTCGGTGGACTCGGCGAACAGCAGATAACCACCCGGTTTGAGCACGCGGTAGAACTCGGCGAGGGCTTTTTCCTGCTCCACCAGGTGATGAAAGGTCTGATGGCAGAACAGCAGGTCGACACTGGCATCGGCCACATTGAGCGTCGCGCAGTCGCTACCGATCAGCTCGACGTCGAAGCCCTGCCGCGCCGCTTCTTCGGCGCTCAATTGCAGGCTGTGCGGGTCGGCGTCGACGCCGATCAGATGCTGTGGGGCGAAGGTCTGGTGCAGGTGGCGGAACGATTTGCCCTGACCGCAACCAGCGTCCAGCAGCACCGGATTGGCCGGCAGCGACTCGCTGAACAATCCGCGTAAATCGTTGATCGCCACGCGCAGCACATGGTGCTGCCAGGTGTGGCTGCGCAGGAACCAGAAACCGAAGCGGGTTTCCTCGACGTAGCTGTCGCTCAAGTAATTCATGGGGCGTCCTTTGCACAGAGTTCGGAAATCATCTTCAGTCGGCGGCGTGCTTCGCTGACGAACGGATTGCGTTCATCCCAGGCGTAGCCGGCGAGGATCGAGCAGATCATTCGGCGAATGTCCGCCTGACTGTCTTGATAAAAAATCACGTCCTGAAAGGTGCCGGCATACCAGCCCTCGACGTAGCAGCGGAAGGTGTCGACGCCACGTTTGAGCGGCTCGGCGAACTCGCGCTGCCAATCGACGATTTCCCCCTGCAACTGCCGGTGCAGGACAGCGGCGGCCATGCTCGCCGAACGCATGGCGATGGTCACGCCGGAGGAGAACACCGGGTCGAGAAATTCCGCCGCGTTGCCAAGCAGGGCGAAGCCCGGGCCGTGCAGGGTTTTCACATTGGCAGCATAACCGCCGAGGGTACGCGCCGGGGTGTCCCACACCGCGTTGTTCAATACAGCGGCGAGGCTCGGCGTTTCGCCGATGAAACCGCGCAGGCAGGCATCCAGATCGCTGTCGCGCCCCTTGAAGTGCTCGGCAGCAGCCACCACGCCCACCGAGCAGCGCCCGTTGCTGAACGGGATCGTCCAGAACCAGATGTCGCGGTGCTCGGGGTGGGTGGTGACGAGGATCTTCTCGCGGTCGAAGGCCGGGTTATCGATGTGATCTTCAACGTGGGTGAATACTGCCTGGCGCACCGGGAAATTCGACGGCGCTTCCAGATCAAGCAAACGCGATAGCACGCGCCCGTAACCGCTGGCGTCGAGCACAAAGTCCGCTTCGATGCGGTACTCGCTGCCGTCTTCGCGCAGCACGTCAAGCTGCGGTCTGGCCCGGTCGAAATCGACGCGGACGATGGCATCGCCGTAACGGAATTCGGCACCCTGCAATTCAGCCTGATCAGCCAGCAGCTTGTCGAAATCGGCGCGCTGCACCTGGAACGTGGTCGGCTTGCCTGCGGTGAAGGTGTCGCTGAAATCGAAAGCGCTGTAGCGCTCGCCCCAAGCGAAGGCGGCACCGGTCTTGCGCTGGAAACCGGCGGCATTGACGGCGTCGAGCATGCCGGCTTCTTCGACGAAATCCAGGCAATGGCTGAGCAGGCTTTCACCAATGGAAAACCTCGGGAAATGCTGGCGCTCGATCACCAGCACATCGTGGCCCTGGCGCTTGAGCAACGCGGCGGCGATGGCCCCGGAGGGGCCCGCGCCAATGATCACGACCTGACGGGGTTCCATTTCAACGATTGGCACGTGAGCTCCCGGGCGCAGTGGCGCTGGTTTTCATAGGCGCGCGGTGCAGGCCGATCAGGGCCGGCAACAGCGTCGCGATCAGGCCCATCAGCATCAGCGCGAAGTACAGCGCCGGGCTGATCAGCTGTTGTTGCAGCAACAGGTTGAGAAAGACGATTTCGCTCAGGCCGCGAATGTTCAGCAACACGCTTTCGCGCCAGCGGCTGGCGCCTTCGAACGACGCACCGGCCCAGCCCAGCCCGAGCCAGTTGCCGAGCAGTTTACTGGCAATCGGCAACAGCAGCAGCGCCGCCCATTGCACCGCGCCAAGGCTGGCCAGGGCGCTGTGCACGTCGATCTGCACGATGCCGAAGGTGAGGATCAGCGGGATCGCGATCCACGTCTGCAAGCGGCTCATCCACCGCGCCGGCAATGGCAGCACCAACGGCACTTTCAGCAAGGCCATGCACAGCAGATAACCGATGCCGAAAATCAGCGCGTTGAGTTTGTAGTGCTCGGCCAGCACCAGCAGCGCGAAGAAGCCGAGGCTGTAGGTCAGCGGACGACGCACGCGCAGCAGATGCAACAGCACTGGCACGCAGGCCAAGCCGAGTGGCAGCAACAGGCTGCTCAAATGCAGGCTGCCCTGAGCGAGACCGAACAGCGTCCAGCAGGTCAGGTCGATGAGGATTGCCGTTTGTACCAGGCGCCGGGTGGCGGCGGGCGGGTAGTCGATGTGGCGCAGGTACAGGTACAGCACCGGAATCGCCGTGATTGCGAACACCAGCCCGATTGCCAGCGAGTTCAGCCACGGTTGCGCCGGCAGCAGCCAGCAAGCGACGGCCAGACCGCAGGCGAACGGCACAGCGAAACTCGGCACGGCGATTTTCACGCTCTGGCGATCCAGGCGCAGGTCGATCACATCACTGAGAATGTGCCCGAGCAACAGCGCGAAACTCAGGCTGTAGAGGTCTTTCAACCACCCTGGCGCAATCAGTTCGGCGCCGCTGAGTTGCCAGGTCGGCTCAATCCAGAAGTACATCAACAGCGGCAAACCGAAGCTGGCCAGCAGCAACTGGCTGACGATCGGGATCAGGCCGAAGTGCCGACCGACACGGGTGGCCACAGCGAACAACGCCAGGGCCATCAGCCAGAAGCTGACGACCATCACGCTGCCGGCTCCGCGACGCTGGTGCTGTGGACGTGGCGTCCGGCCCACGGCGCGAGAATGAAGCTGAAGGCCAGACCGAGGCTCACTGCCAGGCCAAAATTGCTCACCGCCGGCGTACTGGAAACGGCCAGCAGACCGAACGACAGCCAGGTCGTCAGCGCCGCCAACAGGGTGCCCAGCAGACTCACTGCCGCACCGCCAACCTGTTCACGCATCAGGATCGCGTAATCGACGCTGATCGCCGTCACCAGCAGCAGGCCGAACAGGCTGAACAGGGTCAGTGGCTGACCGAGCCAACCGAGGCTGGCCAGGCTGCACAGCGCCGCCAGCAGCGGCAGGGCGACGATGCGCAACGCGCCGCCGAAGCCGAACGGCACGATCAGCACCAGCACAATCAATACGCAGGAGGCGAGTTTCAGTTCGGCGGCGCTGATCTGGGTCGCGGCAAACACGTTGTTCAATTCACCGAGCCGATCGACCAGCATCACCCCCGGCAAGTCCAGCGCCTGCACCCGCAGCAGGGACGGATTGTTCAGGCCTTGCAGGCTGGTCATCGCCGCCACGCCGTCAGCGGTCGGGCCGAGCCACAGTGTGCGGTAGGGTTCGCCCAACGGCCCGGCCAGTGCCGCGTCGATGTCTTCGGCAGGCAGACTCTGCAACTGCTGCAACTCGGTTTGCAACGCCGCGAGCGGCACGCCGAGGTCGAGCAATGGCTGCCAGTGTTGCGGCAGTTTGCTCAGCGCTTCGCGAACCTGCTGTTGCTGGCTCGGCGGACTGAGCAGTTGGTCGAGGGCCAGATAGCCTTGCAGTTTGTCGAGGTTGACCAGTTGCTGCAGACGCTCGCTCAACGCGGCCTGACGCTCCAGCAATTCCTGCTGATTGGCCCCGCGCACCAGAAAGAACTGGCTGGTCGGCTGATAGCCGGTGATGCGTGCGATGGTCTGCGCCTCATCGGTCAGGCGTTGTGGCGCGCCGACCCATTGACGAATGTCGTTCTTGCTTTGCAGCTGCACCAGACCGCCAGCGCAGAAGGCGATCAGCAGCGCCAGCAGCACCGGGGTGCGCACGTGTTCGAGCAGGTTTTCGCGCAGTTGCACCAAGCGCTCGGCCAGGCGCAGCGGCCATTGCGCCGGTTGCAGCTCAACGTTTTTCAGCAGGGCCGGCAGCAGGCACACCGCCGACAGATACGCGCCGAGCAAGCCGGCAGCGGAGAACACCGCGATTTGCGTCAACGCCGGAAAGGGCGTCCAGGCCAGCGCCAGATAACCGATGGCGCTGGTGATCAGGCTCAGCGTCAGCCCGGACAGGGTCAGGCGCAGCGCCGGCCAACTGCGCCACGGCTTGAGGCTCCAGCTTTTCGACAGATAGTGCAGCGGGTAATCCACCGCCACGCCGATCAGGCTGGAGCCGAGCACCAGCGTCATCACATGCATGTGGCCGAACACCGCGACGCAGGCCACCGCGCCGAACATCATGCCCACCAGCACCGGCACGAACGCCAGCAGCACCCGCCAGCGGCGGAACGCCAACAGCAGCAACAGCAGAATACCGAGGGTGGCGCCGCCGCCGACCCAGGTCATTTCGCGGGTGGCTTGCTGCTGACCGTTGGCGGCGTACAGCAGACCGCTGGCGGCCAACAGTTGCACGTCGGCTTTCGCCGCTTGCTCGCGACTGTACTGCAGCAGATCGGCGACTTTCAGCGGCAGGTTCATGTCGAAGGCATTGCCGGTGGTGCGCGCGCGCAGCAGCACCCAGCGCTTGCCGTCGGCATCGGCGACCAGTGCGCCGCTGCCGATGTCCAGTTGCACCGCACCGTGTTTCGGCTGGCTGTTCTGGATGCGTCCGGTCAGGCCCAGCCAGTCGTCCTGGCTCGGTACCAAGGTGAAACCGTTGAACGGGTCGAACAGCGCCTGCACCCGTTGCTGAATGAACGCATCGGGATGCTCGGTCAGCAGTTGCCTGTCATCCGCCGAGAGCATCGCCAGCCGCCCTTGCAGCAGTTGCGTGCGCAACGCCGGCAGATCCGCCTGCAGGTTCCACTGAACCTTTTCGAACAGACCGCTGGCTTGCCATTGCTCGCCGAGGGTTTGCGCCATGGCCAGCGCTTGCTGGCGATCGGCGTGCCCGACCAGCACCAGCATTTCCCGATTGAGCGGCTCCTGCATGCGCTGTTCGGCGCGCAGTTCGAGGGCGTCAGGGTTGGTCCCGGGCACCAGTTCCATGAGGTTGGCCGACAGCGGCGCACCGTCGCGCCACTGCCACCCGGCCAGCGCGACAACCGCCAGCAGCAGGATCAGGAACAGCCACGGCAGCCTGCGCTCACTCGGCAAAGTCATGTTGCTCCGCTTCGCTCAACGGCTGGTTTGCAGTGCTGTCCTGCATGCGCAGCACGGTGCTGTCGCCCTGGGTTTCCAGCAGTTCGATGGTCTGTACCAGCTCACCACCGTTGATATTGATCTGATTGAACACTTGCTTGAGCAGCACCGAACGCGGGGTCAGGGTGAGTTTCCACTGCTGTGCGTCGCCGCTCAGGGCCAGTTCGAAATCCCGCTGCAAGCCGCTGCTGTCACCTTGCAGCACGGCGAGGAACAAACGGTTCTGTTCGGCCCCGGCGCTCTTGTTCGGCAGCAACTGCCAAGCGTTGCCGTCACGACGGGCGATGCCGTTGGCGGTGATGCGGTAATCCTGTTGCAACGGGGTCTTGAGCAGCCAGAGCAGACCGTGGTTTTTCGCCAGCACGAAGCTGCCCTTGCTGAGCAACGGCTGAGGCAGCGCGCGCAGGTGCTTTTCCTGAATGAACTGGCCGTGGATCACTTCCGGTTTCGCCAGTTGTACGCTGAGCTGTTGCAGGTCGAAGGCGTTGGCCAGCGTCGACACGGCGAGCAGCGCCAGCGCGCCAAAGCCTTTGCAGATCAGGTTCATCGCAGCATCCTTTCCACCGCTTCGGTGAACACTTTGGGGGAGGCCAGTTGCATCTCGCGGCTGCTGATCTCGACCGCCACCTGCACCGAGCTGGCACGGGTCAGGCGCTCACCGGTTAGCAGGTCGGTGATCAGATAATTGATCTTCAAGCGGTTCTCCCACTCCACCAGACTGGCGCGCACGTTCAAGCGCTGGCCGAACACCGCGCCGCGCACATAACGCAGTTGCAGGTCGATGATCGGCCACGCGTAACCGGACTCGGACATCTGCGTGTAGTTGTGGCCGATCTGGTCGAGCAGCGCGCAGCGCGCCACTTCCAGGTATTTGACGTAATGCCCGTGCCAGACCACGTGCATGGTGTCGACGTCAAAAAACGGCACGAGGATTTCCGTGTCGGCGTGCAACACTCCGGCGCTACGCATGCAGCCTCCAGTGTTGCTCGGCGATACGTTGCAGACACAGGCGCAATTCGCCTTCGAGTGCACGGTCTTCGATGACCGGCGGGAAGTCCTTGGCCAGCTCTTCGTGCATGGCGGCCAGCGAAGGTGGCAGCGCGCGTGCGTCTTCATCGCGACCACGCAGCCAGACGCCCTGATTGGCCGCGAGCAACGTGGCGGCGGCGACCTGCTCGGTCAGCTCCAATACGCGGATCGCGTCACGGGCGGCGATGGTGCCCATGCTCACCTTGTCCTGGTTGTGACACTCGGTGGAGCGTGAGAACACGCTGGCCGGCATAGTGTTTTTCAGCGCTTCGGCGGTCCAGGCGCTGGTGCCGATCTGCACGGCTTTGAAGCCGTGGTTGATCATGGCGCGCTCCGCCGGAGCACCGGACAGGTTGCTCGGCAAGCCGTGGTTGTAGCGTTCGTCGACCAGCAACGCGAGTTGTCGGTCTAGCAGGTCGGCAATGTTGGCCACCAGATTTTTCAGGCTGTCCATGGCGAACGCAATGTGCCCGCCGTAGAAGTGCCCACCGTGCAGCACGCGCTCGGCTTCGGCGTCGATAATCGGGTTGTCGTTGGCGCTGTTGAGTTCGGTCTCGATGAACGAGCGCAACCAGTTCAGGCTGTCGGCCAGCACCCCGAGCACGTGTGGGGCGCAGCGCAGCGAGTAGCGATCCTGCAGGCGATGCAGCGGCGCGGTCGGCGCGTCGATCGCCAGATCCTTGCGCAGCCACGCGGCAACCTGCATCTGCCCCGGATGCGGCTTGGCGGCGAACAGACGCTCGTCGAAGTGTTCCGGATTGCCTTGCAGCGCGACCACGTTGAGCGCGGTGATGCGCGTGGCCAGTTGCAGCAGATAGTCGGCGCGGGCGAAGGCGAGGCAGGCGAGGCCGGTCATCACCGCCGTGCCGTTCATCAACGCCAGCGCTTCTTTCGGGCGCAGCACCAGCGGCGTCCAGCCCAGTTCGCGATGCACGTCGGCAGCCTGGCGACGCTCGCCACGGAACCACACTTCGCGCTCGCCGGACAGGGTCGCGGCGACGTAGGACAGCGGCGTCAGATCACCGCTGGCGCCGACCGAACCTTCTTCGGGGATCAGCGGCAGAATGTCGTGCTCAAGGAAGGCGTGCAGGCGCTCCAGCAGTTCGATGCGCACGCCGGACACGCCGTGGCACAGCGACTGCAAGCGCGCGGCCAGCACGGCGCGGGTGGCTTGCGGGTCGAGCAGTTTGCCCAGGCCGCAACCGTGGAAGGTGTAGAGATGACGCGGCAGTGCCTCGACGTGATGCAGCGGCACCGCGACCACGCAGGAATCGCCGTAACCGGTGGTCACGCCGTAGATCACGCCTTCCTTGTCCAGCAGCGAATCGAGAAACCGCGCGCCTTTGGCGATGCGCTCACGGTAAGCGGCGTCGCTCTGCAACTGCACGGGCGCCTGACGGTTGGCCAGGGCCAGCACGTCTTCGATGCGCAAAGGGCGTTCGCCGAAGGTTACCGGCTCATGGGTTGGCGTCGTCATCGGTCTTCCAGAAAGGGTAAAAGTTGAACCATTGGTGCGGGGCTTCGAGGCAATAGTGACTCAGGCGCTGCGCGTAGCGGGTGGCCCACTGATGAATGACCTGCTCGCGCTCGCGGCGCGTCCACACCACGCTGTCGGCAAACGGTTCGAGGGTCAGGCGATAGTGACCGTCCGGTTGTTTCAGGCACATCAACAGATTGACCGGGCATTTGAGCAAACCGGCCAGCAACCACGGGCCTTGCGGAAACGCTGCCGGGTGGCCGAGAAAATCCACGCTGACGCTGCGCCCGCCGTGCAACGGCACGCGGTCGCCGGCAATCGCCAGCCATTCACCGCGCTCCAGGCGTTCGTGCAGTTGCAGCATGATCACCGGGTCCAGTTCGCTGACCTGAATCAGGCGCAGATTGGTCGCGCCGGCCTCGCCCAGCAAGCGGTTGAACTGTTCGGCGTGCTTGGTGTGTACCAACACGTTCATGGTGACCTTTTCGCCGATCTCGGCCAGTGCGCGGCACACTTCGAGGTTGCCCAGATGCGCGCCGACCAGCAGTTGCCCGCGACTGCCGCGCAGCTGATTGCGCAGCAGTGCCGGGTCGATGATTTCGATTTGCTCGATGCGCAGCTTGCCGTTCCACACGTCGAGCTTGTCGAGCAGCGAATCGGCGAACGCCATGAACTGGCGGAACACCCGCCAGTAGCTCGGGCGCAATTCGCCGCGGTTGCTCCAGTCAGCCAGCCGTTGCTGGTATTGCCAGGCACTGTTGCGCGCGGTACGGCCGAACAGAAAGAAGTACAGGACGATGCCGTACAGCAGCGGACTGAGCAGGCGTCGGCCAAGCACCTTGGCGGCGAACGCGGTGAATTTCATCAGCAGGAAGCTGCCGCGCTCTTCGCGGTCGGCCCAGTGCTTCTTGTCGGTCTCGACGCTCATGTGCGCCACCGTCGCCAGAGGATGACGGGCAGGCGCAGCAGCATGCCGAAGAACAACCGGGTATGCATGCTGGAAATCAGCGCGTTGTCGTGGAACAGGCGGAAGTGCGAGACGCCGTCCAGCGGGTAATGCACGCTGGTCTGCAGCCAGCGCATCGGCTGGTTGCGCCACGCCAGGCGCACGAGGATGTCGGAGTCGAAATCCATGCGCTTGCCGACTCGTGCCGAGTCGATCAGCGCCAGCGTCGGGGCCAGAGGATAGACGCGAAAGCCACACATCGAATCGCGGATCTGCAGCGACAGCGTGTTGATCCAGACCATCACATGAGTCAGATAACGCGCGTACAAGCGGCCCTTGGGCACACTCTCGTCAAACAGCGGATAACCACAGATCATCGCGTCCGGGTGGGCGCGGGATTCCTCGACGAAACGGGCGACGTCGTGCAGGTCGTGCTGGCCGTCGGCGTCCACTTGCAGGGCATGGGTGAAGCCCAGACGCGCCGCTTCGCGCAGGCCGGTCATCACCGCGCCGCCCTTGCCCTGATTGAGGGTCAGGCGCACCAGATGCACCTGATCACGCTCGGCCAGCGCATCCAGCACGCGCGCGCACGACGGCGTGCTGGCGTCGTCCACCAGAATGCACGGCAGGCCTTGGGCGAGCAGGGCGTCGACCACGGTGCCGATCGCGGTTTCATGGTTGTAGACCGGAATCACGGCGCAAGGGTTATGCATTGAACACATCCCCACTGTGGCGAGGGAGCTTGCTCCCGCTCGAGTGCGCAGCACTCGCTCGCAGTTTTGCGTGAACCGGGTTTGGGGCCGCTGCGCAGCCCAGCGGGAGCAAGCTCCCTCGCCACAGGTTATGCATCGGCGGCTCCTAGCAGGATTCGTCCGCTGGAGCAGGTCGCGGTGTCGTTACGGTAGGCGAAATACAGCTTGCCGCGCTCGGAATCGAAACGCAGATGCAGCTGGACTTCATCGCCCGGGCGCACCAGTTGCTGGAATTTCAGCACTTCCATGCCGGCAAATTTGCCGGGCAGGTTCAGCAGTTGTCGGCCGAGGTTCAGTGCCCATTCGACCTGCACCACGCCGGGCAGCACCGGGGCTTTGGGGAAGTGGCCGCTGAAGTAGGCCAGATCCGGTGGAACACTCAATTGCAGGCTCCACTCGCCGTCGGTTTCGACTTGCTCCAGCACTTCTGGCGCTTTCGGCCGTGGCGCCAGCAACAGTGCTTCGATGTCGGCCTGGGGCAGTTTGCCCTGGCTGTTCAGCGGCAGTTGCCGCACCAGACGCCAGCGCCGGGGCAAGGCCAGCGCTTCGCAATGCTGGCTCAGGTGCTTGCGCAGGGCTTCGGTCAGGCTGCGGCGGCCGTGTTCACGCAAGGCAAACAGGCCGGCGTCGCTGAGCACCAGCAAGGCGCCGAGTACTGCGCGGTTTTCCTGAACCACGCCCAGCCGTGCTTCGGCGACCCAGTCATGGGCGCCCAGTGCCTGTTCCAGCATCGGCAGGGAAATGCGCTTCTCTTCGAGTTTGACGATACGATCCAGCCGCCCAAGCAGCTCGAAACGCCCGTCGGCAGCGATGCACGCAGCGTCGGCGGTGTGTTCGACATGCCCCGCCGGCAAATAGGGGGAAGCGATCAGCAGGGCGCCGTCGCTGTCCTGGCTCAGTTCAACCCCGGCGAAGGGCTGCCACAGGCTGGCGCCTTGGCGCCAGGCGATGCCGCCGGTTTCCGAGCTGCCGAGGATTTCGGTCGGCCACTGTTGCAGGCGTTGCTGCAGGCTCTGCGCCGCGTCTGCGGGTAAAGCGCCGCCGGAGGAAAACACCCGGCGCACGGCGCTCAGGGCCGGCCAGTCGAGGTTGTCGCCCATGCGCTTGAGCAATGCCGGGCTGCCGACCCAGGCGAAGGCCGGGTGCTCGCGGCTGGCACGCTGCAGGTCTTCCGGAAACGCCAGTTGCCTGCGCACGAACGGCCGTCCGGCGCACAGCGGCCACAGCACCCGGAACAGCAAACCGTAGATGTGCTGGGTGGCAACGCTGCCGATGATCCAGGCTTCACCCAGATCCGCCCCCCACAGTTGCTCCAGTGCTTCGACCTCGTTGGCCAGTTGGCGCAGAGTCTTGTCGATACGCTTGGGCTCGCCGCTGGAGCCGGAGGTGCACAGGCTCAGGCGGCACTGGTCGAGATCCAGTTCGGCGCCGGGCAGGGCAGGCTGCAACAGATCGCTCAGGTGTGAATCATCGGAGTGATCGCTCAGCCACAGATCGACTTCGCTCGACCAGCGCTGGCGGGTCTGCACTTGCAGGTCCGCGGGCAACAGGACGCTGACGCCGGCGCGCCAGGCCCCGAGCAGGGCGATGGCGAGGTCGGCGGCATCTTCCAGGTGCAGCGCCATGCGCTGCACGCCGCGTGCCTGCAGGCCGGCGGCAATGCTTAGCGCCTGCTCGCGCAGTTGCGCATGGTCGAGGGCCGGGGTGTCGGTGATCGCTCGCCCCGGCAGGGCCTTGAGCAACAGTTGCTCAAGTTTTATCCAGTTCATTTACGGCCTCTTACCCGTTGTCGTATCAGCCATTCAATGGCAAACATCAGGCCGATCAATCCGTAGGAGATCAGGCCGGTGTACAACATCCACCAATGCAGCGGCGCCCACAGGGTCAGGAGCGCGGCGCACAAACCGTTGCAGAAGAAAAACACGCTCCAGGCCACGGTGACCTGACGCGTGTAGCGGATCGCCTCGGGCGGCAGTTGCGGCTCGCGCAGTCGTGCCAGGCGCTCGACCATCGGCGGGCCCCATTTCAGACTCAGGCTGAACAGCACCAGCATGAAGCCGCTGATCAGCACCGGGTACCAGCGCAGCAACCGCGGACTGTCGAACAGCGCCAGCAGCAGGCAGAACCCGATCGCCACGCAGGCCATCCACAGACTGCCTGGCTTGCGCTCGCCAGTCAGGGCGCGCGCCAGCCACAGGCTACCCAGCAGCAGCCCGAACTGCCACGGGGCGAAGTGCTCCATGCCGAAATACACCGCAAAGGGGTACAGCAGCCCCGCCAGCAGCAGGCCGAGGCCGATCAATCGGCTCATGCGGCCGGTTGAACCAGACGGTAGACCGCCTCGACCACGTCACCGACGGTGCGCACCGACTTGAATTCTTCGGCGGCGATTTTCTTGCCGGTCTGGCGTTTGATGTGATCGATCAGATCGACCGCGTCGATGCTGTCGATCTCCAGATCCTGATACAGGTTGGACTCCAGGCTGATGCGCCCCGGATCCAGTTCGAACAGCTCGACCAAGGCATCGCGCAGGGTGTTGAAAATGTCGTCACGAGTTTGCATGGTCCGGTCTCAAGCTGCCTGTTTTGCCGTGACGAATGCCGCAAGGCTCGCCACGTTGGTGAAGTGGTTACGGGTGTCTTTGGCGTCGGCGTCGATCTTGATGCCGTATTTTTTCTGGATCGCCAGACCCAGTTCCAGCGCGTCGACAGAATCCAGGCCCAGGCCTTCGCCGAACAGCGTCTGTTCGTCACCGATATCGTCGACGCTGATGTCTTCGAGGCCCAGGGCATCGATGATCAGCCGTTTGATGTCGCGCACCAGGCCAGGGTTATTCAGATCGCTCATCTTCGGCGAGCTCCTTAATGAAGTAAGAGTGCAAATAATCGTTGAGCTTGCGCGAGGCCTGCGGTGCGGGGCCTTGCGTGGCGAAAGTCTGTGGGTCTATATCGGCCCCGACACGAAAACTGAAGTGCACGCGGCGGTGGGGGATCCGATACCAGGGTTCGGCCTTGGTCAAGGTGGTCGGATTGACCTTGATGACCACTGGCGTAAGGATTTTCGCACCGCGCAGGGCAATCGCTGCCGCCCCCCGATGAAAGGCGGGCGCCTGACCGGGCTGAGTGCGCGTGCCTTCGGGGAAAATGATCAGGGTCTGGCCGTTTTGCAGGGACTCGGCGGCGGCGTCGAGCATGTCCATGCTGCCGTCATTGCTGATGTATTCGGTGCGGCGCAACGGGCCACGAGTGAACGGGTTTTCCCACAGGCTTTTCTTCACCACGCAATTGGCTTGACGCACGAGGCCGATCAGGAACACCACGTCGATCAGCGATGGGTGGTTGGCGATGATCATTTGCCCCGGGCGACCGAGACGTTCCGCCCCTTGAATGTCGTACGTCAGCACACCGGTGCGGGCCATGAAACGGACGAAAAACCAGAACAGCCGACTGACAGTCTGCCGTGCGCGCTGACGATGTTTCAAGGCATCGCCGGGCAGGCAACCGAGCAGCGGAAACACCAGCAGGCGCAAGCACAACCCGCCCAGCCCGAACAGCGCGAAACTTGCGGCAGTGGCCAGGAGGCGCCAGTAGTAGGCGTCGCGGTTTTTCTCGGTCACGGGTTGCGTTGCCAGGTCCATACACGATTTTTCCAGGCATGTTGGCAATGGGTTTGCTGACCGAGCAGGGTTCGCAACAGGTTCAGTGCGTGTGGCCAGTGCGCTTTGGACACTGCTTCCTGGCCGCTGTTCAGGGTCAGCCGCCAGCCGGTACCGGGGGTGAGCAGCAAACCGACCGCATAAGGGAACGGCACGTCGTCGATCCACTGCGAATAGGCTTGGGGCGGCTGTTCTTCGGTGATGATCAGCAGCACCGCCGGAGCGCCTTCATCGAGCAGGGCGGCCGCTTCGAGAATGCCATGTTCCAGGCCATCGCCCGCTGCCGCAAGGGCGGTCATTTCGCTGGTTTCGCCGCGCATGATCGACCACAGACCGATGATCGCGTTGTGCACCGACAGGCTGAACTGCGTCGGCGACAACGGCTCGTCCTTGGCCAGGTCACTGAGGATCTCGAAGGTGCGCGGGGTTTCGCCGTGTCGTGAAACAAACACCAGCGGCAGGTTTTCCCGTCCGTCGGCCAGTGGCCAGCCGACACTGAACGCCATGCGCGCCAGACGGCTGAGGCGCCGGCGCTGCATGGCGGGCAGAAACGACACATCGGGCGCGGCATCGCTGTCCGGGAGTACGACCGGTTGTCGGCTCCAGGCCTGCCACGCGTCCACGCTGTCGAGCCCCGGGGCCCACGCGCGCCATTGGGCGATGTTGAAGTTGATCACGGATGTTCATCCTGCCCCTGCGGGCTTTTTATGACGCTTTGAGTCGCCAAAGCCGCGGCTGACCTGATGTGGCGCTTGGCGCCGGGTGGCGCGCATTATCCCGGTGCGACGAGTGTGTAGCAAATGTTGGTTACGTTTTGCGCAGCAAAATGTACCGAGTGGTCCGCAGAAAAACTGTCACTTGGCCATTATCCGCATCGTGCCGGATTTGTCTGTCGGGCCTGTCAGCGCACACGGCAGGTTTCTGCCCTCTGTGCCCGCTGATTTTTGTACCTGACTCTGTAGTCCGCGTCGTTGAAGGTAGCGAAGCGCACGCACAGGCAACTACACTCGGTCATTCTTTGATACACGGAGGTTTTGTCATGCGGCGCGTGGTGTTCAATCAGAAAGGGGGTGTGGGCAAATCCAGCATTGCCTGCAATCTGGCGGCAGTGAGTGCCAGCGAGGGCTATCGCACGCTGTTGGTCGACCTTGATGCCCAGGCCAACTCCACTCAGTATCTGACCGGGCTCACTGGCGATGACATACCGATGGGCATTGCCGACTTCTTCAAACAGACCCTGTCTTCCGGGCCGTTTTCGAAGAAAAACCAGGCCGACATCTACGAAACCCCGTTCGACAACCTGCACATCATCACCGCCACTGCTGAACTGGCCGATCTGCAGCCCAAGCTTGAGGCCAAGCACAAGATCAACAAGCTGCGCAAATTGCTCGATGAGCTGGACGGCGAATACGACCGGATTTATCTCGATACGCCGCCAGCGCTGAACTTCTATGCGGTGTCGGCGCTGATCGCTGCCGATCGGGTATTGATTCCCTTCGATTGCGACAGCTTCTCGCGTCAGGCGCTGTACGGGCTGCTGGCGGAGATCGAAGAGTTGAAGGAGGACCACAACGACGGCCTGGAAGTCGAAGGCATCGTGGTCAACCAGTTCCAGGCCCGGGCCAGTCTGCCGCAGCAGATTCTCGATGAGTTGATTGCCGAGGGCTTGCCGGTGCTGCCGGTGTATCTGAACAGCTCGGTGCGCATGCGCGAGTCGCACCAGGCCAGCACCCCGCTGATCCACCTCGACCCACGGCACAAACTGACGCAGCAGTTCGTTGAACTGCACAACCTGCTCGAAGATCACTGATTTTCCTGTGGGAGCGAGCCTGCTCGCGAAGCGGCCAGCACGTTCAACATCTCTGTTGACTGAACGGGCGCCTTCGCGAGCGGGCTCGCTCCCACATGGGGTCCTGTGGAGGGTCAGATGCCCTGGCTACGCAGCCACGCCAGCAACTGCGGCAACGGAAACGCCCCGCTCTGACGCGCCACTTCCCGGCCGTTCTTGAACAGAATCAAACTCGGAATCGAACGAATCCCCAACTGCGCCGACAACTGCTGATTGGCTTCGCTGTCGAGCTTGGCCAACCGGCACTTGCCCGCCAACTGCGCCGCCGCCTGCTCGAATACCGGCGCGAACGATTTGCACGGCCCGCACCAGTCCGCCCACACATCCACTAACAACGGCAGATCACCCTTGATCTGGCTGGCGTAGTCACCTTGCTTGAGTTCGAACGGCTTGCTCAGTAGCACCTCGGACTTGCAGCGCCCGCATTTTGGCTGGTCGGCGAGACGTTCGGCGGGGATGCGGTTGAGGCCGTTGCAGGCGGGGCAGGGGATAAGGAGTGGTTCAGACATGATGGGCTCTCAGGCAAGAAGTCTATAAGACTGATCTGGAGGCAAAGTCGCGATTATCAAGGAATTGGCTGTAGGTCATTACCATCTTCATTTAAGGAAAGGACCTACGTGCGTCGGGACCGAGTCTGATTATCCGTATTTGATCCAATTGGTATCTTGTGCCGATCTGAACGGAATAACTCTTGGACTCCATCCCTATGGCCTTCACAACGGGTAAACGTCTTTCGCTCTCACAGCTTTTAGAAGGATCTGAGTTTGTTAAAGACTTAAATGCCCGAGCGATTTACTCGCTAGCCGGGGACTTTGTTGGTTTCGATTATGTTTGGCTGGATTCCGGTGCTGACCAAAGTCCGGATTTCTTTCCTCGTCCGCTGCGTCGGCCAGAAAATGAAGAGGATTACGACGCCTTGGTTCAGGCCGTCGGCGAGATCCTTGAGATAACCGGTGATGATGGCTCGCACCCACTCGCGAGTCTGGTGGACATCATCAGTGACTGGATTGGGGAGTGGGATCGCACACACCATCCGATGGCCGAGGCGAGCGGCGAAGAGGTCCTCGGCTACCTGATGCGCGAACATGGACTGACTCAGAGCGACCTGCCGGGTGTGGGTACTCAATCCGTTGTTTCGGAAATTCTGAACGGCAAGCGCAAGTTGAACTTGCGGCAAGTTCGCTGGCTGGCCGACTACTTCAAGGTGCCTGTAGACGTATTCATCTAGGCTGCCTCAAGACGAACAACTGATCTCCAGATGCTTGCCCCACTCCGGCGGCCGTTCGGCATAACCTTCCATTCCCGGCTGTTCGTCGAACGGCTTGCTCAACACCGCATGCAGCCGGCGTACCTCGGAGTAGTCGCCTTGTTCGGCGGCATCGATGGCCTTTTGCGCCAGGTAGTTGCGCAGGATGTACAGCGGATTGACCGCGTGCATACGTGTGCGGCGTTGTGCCTGATCGCTGTCGCCATCGCGGGCAACCCGAGCCACGTAACGCTCGCCCCAGGCGTCGAGGCCTTTGATGTCGACGAAGTCATCGCGCAATTGGGCGACAGCCTGTTCTGCTGAATCTTCGCCGAGGCGGCGGAAAAACAAGGTGTAGTCGACGCCGCTGTTCTGCATCAGTTGCAGCAGGTCTTCGAGCAGCTTCTGGTCGTCATCCTCGGCGGTGGTGAAGCCGAGGCGGCGGCGCATCAGGTCGAGGTAGTGCGCCTGGAACAGCGGCAGGTACAGGCCGAGGGTTTCGCGCAGGGCTTCGACGCTGATGAACGGCGTCAACGCCTGGGCCAGGGCGCTGAGGTTCCACTGGCCGATCGGCACTTGATTGCTGAACGAGTAGCGACCCTGATCATCGGAATGGTTGCAGATGAAGTGGGCGTCGAAATCGTCAAGAAAGGCGAACGGGCCGAAGTCGAAGGTGATGCCGAGGATCGACATGTTGTCGGTGTTCATCACCCCGTGGCAGAAGCCGTACGCCTGCCATTTGGCAATCAGTTCGGCATTGCGCTCGACAATTTTGCGGAACATCGCCAGATACGGCTCCGGCTGCTCCAGGCATTCGGGGTAGTGCATCGCCAATACATGCTCGCCGAGCTGCTTCTGCTGCTCGGGACGCTTGGTGTAATAGAAATATTCGAAGTGGCCGAAACGGATATGGCTTGGCGCCAGACGCAACACCATCGCCGCGCGTTCCTGCTTTTCGCGCCACACCGGGGTGTCGGAGCCAATCACGCAGGCTGCACGTGAAGACGGAATGTTCAGCGCGTGCAGCGCTTCGGAAGCGAGAAATTCACGGATCGATGAACGCAGCACCGCCCGACCATCGCCCATGCGCGAAAACGGCGTCTGCCCGGCGCCCTTCAGATGCAGATCCCAATGTTCGCCGGCCTGGTTATACACCTCGCCGAGCAACAGCCCGCGACCATCGCCCAGTTGTGGCGTGTAGCCGCCAAACTGGTGCCCGGAATAGACCATCGCCCGCGGCTCGGCATCGGCCCACAGCTTGTGGCCGCCGAACAGTTCGGCAAATTCCTGAGTGTCCGCCGTCGTCGGCTCGAGATCGAGCAGGGCCAGCGCCGCCGGGCTGGCGATGACCAGACGCGGGTTGTCGATCGGCTCGGGCAGCACATGGGCGGAGAACGCGTCGCCGAGGCGGGCGAAGCGATTGTCGAAGGTCAGTTCGTCGAGGGCTTTCAAGGGCCGGCTCCAGCAGAATGTCCGAGCATTCTGCTGGGATCAGACCGGTTAGTCGAGTTTGGCCGGCGGCGGCTCTTGCAGCGGCTTTTGCTCCGCGCCGATCGGGACGATGGTTTTGTTCTCGTCTTCGATGGGAACCAACTTGTATTCCTGACCATGAAGGTTTTTCAGGTACACCTCCATCTGGCGGAACGAGATGTTGATGTGCTGCTTCTTGAATTCGCGGTTGATGAAGCGGTTCACTTCATCGATCACCGGGTTGCGGTCACCGAGGTCACGCACGTGCATGCGCAGTTCGTGATCGAGGGTGCTTTCGCCGAAGTTGAGGAAGTACACATGCGGCTCGGGTTCCTTGAGGACGCGCGGGTTTTCCCGGGCGGCCTTGAGCAGCAGTTCCTTGACCAGATCCAGGTCGGAGCCGTAATCCACACCGAGTTTCAGCGTGACGCGGGTAATGGTGTCGGTCAGCGACCAGTTGATCAGTTGCCCGGTAATGAACGTCTTGTTCGGGACAATGATGTCCTTGCGGTCGAAATCGGTGATGGTGGTGGCGCGGATGCGGATCTTGCTCACGGTGCCCGACAGGTTGCCGATGGTGATGGTGTCACCGATCCGCACCGGGCGTTCGAACAGGATCATGATGCCGGAGATGAAGTTGGCGAAGATCTCCTGCATACCGAAACCGAGACCGACCGACAGCGCCGCCACCAGCCACTGCAACTTGTCCCAGCTGACGCCTAGGGTCGACAGCGTGGAAACGAAACCGACGCCGGCGATCACGTAGGACAGCAGCGTCGTGGTCGCATAGGCGCTGCCCTGCGCCAGATTGAGTTTCGACAGCACGAACACTTCGAGCAGACCCGGCAGGTTGCGCGCCAGGGCGAAGGTGATGCCGATGATGATCAGCGCGCCGAGCATGTCGCCGATGCTGATCGGCACCATGCTCATGTTAGCGCCGGTGCCGCTGGTGTATTCGTAAAGGGTGATGTTGTCGAGGTACGAGAACACCGAGATCAGGTCAGCCCAGACCCAGTACAGCGCGGCGATGAAACCGCCGAGCAGTGCCAGACGGATCAGGCGCAGCGACTGTTCGTTGACCTTCTCGATGTCCAGGGTCGGCTCTTCGATCACCGCTTCGCCGTCGCCGGCCTCTTTCGCCGCCTGACGTTTGGCCAGGGCGCGCTGGTAGGCCAGGCGGCGTGCGGCGACCGCCAGACCACGGACGAAGGTAGCCTCGATCACCAGCCAGAACATCAGCAGGTACAGGGTGTTGATCAACCGGTCGCTGAGTTTCAGCGCGGTGTAGTAGTAGCCGAAGCACACCGCGACGAACAGGGCGATTGGCAACAGAGTGAACATCACGCCCACGGCCTTGCGGAACAGCGAGGTGTTTTCGTGGGCCGGGCTGCTGATCAACAGGCGGCTGAGCAGCCACGCCATCAGCGCGTAGCAGGTCAGCACCACCGGCATGCCGATGACGTCGTCGGCCAGCGCCGCCGGTTGCAGCTCGGCCACCGCCACCACGGTCACCAGCGCCATCACCACCAGCCCGAGGCGACGGATCCAGCCCTGCAGGAACTCGACCTGCGGCTTGTCCCAGCGGAAATGCAACTCGGCCACACCGCCTGGCGAGAGAATTCGGTAAGCGGTGTAGAACACCAGCCACGCCTGACCCATTTGCAGCAGCGCCGCGCCCATGTTGGCGTTCTGCCCGCGGGCATCGATCTGCAGGGCCAGCCCGCACAGCGCCAGGCCAAGGGCCACCGGCATCGCCAGCAGAATGTTGATCAGGATCGCCTGCGGGGTATGCCACTGGCTGTCACGCTTGAAGTGCCCGATGTCCTGGTGAACCTTGTTCAGCCGCGCATACAGCGCCTTGCGCCGCCACAGCAGAGCGCCGATCAGCAGGGCCAGCGGCAGAAACAGCAGCGGACGCTGGGTCAGGCCGTCGGTCAGCTCGCTCAGGCTTGAGGCCAGCGGCAGGGTATCGATCTGCCGCTTGAGCCGCTCCGGCACACCGCGTAGCCATTCCGTGTCCAGTGGCTTGTTGCTGGGGATCCAGAACATCTGCTCGTCGAGGGTCGCACGCAGGCTCTGCGCGGTGCTCAGCAGTTGTTTCTGGTTGAGTTGCAGGGTGATCGATTCGTTGAGCACCGCGCTCAGTTCACGGTTCAGACGTTCCAGCAGGTCGGCGCGGGTGTTGGCCAGTTCCATCAGGCTCTTGCGCAGTTGCGGGGTGACTTGTTCCGGTGGCTGGGTGGAAAGCAGGTTGTCGACGTAGGTTGCCGGGTTGCTCAGCAGTTCGCGCTGCTGACTGACTTCGAACTGATACAGGCGAATGTCGGCGATCTGGTCCGCCAGATCGCGGTCGACCTTGAGCCGCGGCAACGCCTGCTTCTGCTTATAGAGAATCTTCGACAGCAGCAGGCTGCCCTTGAGCACGTTGATCTGCTCGTCGAGGGCGGAGTCGCTCTGGGTCAGGCTGTCGAGTTGCTGTTTGGTCTGCAGGTTCTGTTGGGTGACTTCGTTGAGGCGGTCGGTGCTTTTGAGCAGGTAATCGGAAAGTTTGAGGTTGGCGGCGCTTTCAGTGGCGAGCAGGCTGCTGCCGCCGGCCTTCTGTGCCTCGATCGATTGCTGGGTGACGGTTTCCTGCGACTGTGCCAGGCGCTTCTGGTTGATCAGCGTCTGAAGTTCCTGGATCTCGCGATCGAGTCGGTCGGACTTTTCCGTGAGCAGGTCGTGCTGGCTGTTGCCCAGATCCTGCAACTGGCTGTTGCCGGCCAGTTCCTGGCGGCGCAGCGGGATCAGTGCGTTCAACGCGACGAGCTCGGCGTTCAATTGATCGCGTTGTTCGGCACTGACGGTCTTGCCGCTGTCCTTGCCGGACTTGAGGATGTTGTTGATCTGCTGGATGCGCGTCTGGCTGGCAGAGATTTCTGCCTGCGCACGCTCTGGGCGAGTCTGGGCGGTGATGATCAGGCTGTTGGCATCGGCCAGGGCTTTTTGCAGGTCACTTTGCTGGGTCGAGCGATCGGTGAGGATCTGCTCCAGCTGCTGGATCGACTCTTTGCTGAAACGCTGCGCCACCGGCACCACTGCCGTGGCCTTGAGGCGTGCCAGTTCGCGGGTGTTCTCGATGGTCTGCCGCGGGGCGGAAGCCAGTTGCTGCTTGAGGTCGATCAGCTTCTGGTCGTAATCACGCCGGCTGTTGAGCTGGTTGAGCGTGGTTTGCAGGACCGTTTGCAGGGTCTTTTTGTCGGCATCCGGCAGTTTGCTGTCGGCCAGTTTGTCCAGGCTGGCCTGCACGGCTTCGCTGGACGGCGGTTCAGCGGCATACAGCGGGCCGACGGAAAGACTCAGGCCCAGCAGGGCCGCGAAAAAGAAAGAGCGCAGGGTAGGCATAGAGACCGGTCAAGCAAGTGAGAGTGGACGCAGTTTAGAGGAAGAGACCGGGACCCGGGCGACTTCCTTCGGGGAATCTGACGCCCACTTTGCCGATCTTGTTCCCGTCCATGACCGCGACCGTCCAGTGGGTGTTGTTCCACTCCACCTGGTCGCCAACGATCGGCGCACCGCCAACCTTCTGGGCAATGAACGCGCCCAAGGTCATGTCCGGATCAATGCCCTCGGCCGGCAACCCGTAAAGCGCCGCAACCGCTTTAAGCTGGGCGTCTCCTTCGAGGACGAAGTCACCGAAGAAACGCAGATCCAGACCGCGTTGCGGTGCCTGGCTGAACAGTTTGCCGAGGGCTGGAAGGTTGTGTTCATGGCCGATAACACACAGCAAATCATCGACTTCCAGCACCGTACTACCCGACGGATGGAGCAGTTGCTGGCCACGAAACAGCGCGGCGATACGTGTCCCTTCGGGCATTTTCAGCTCGCGCAGCGGTGAACCAATGCACCATTTCTCGGCGCCGAGCTTGTAAACGAACAGTTCCCACTCGCTGGTGATGTGCACCTCCAGCGCCGATCGGGAGATCGGCGCCGGCTCCGGCGGCACTGTCACCTTGAGCAGTCTGGCGACCCACGGCAAGCTTGTGCCCTGCACCAGCAGCGACACCAGCACGATGAAGAACGCGAGGTTGAAGTACAGCTGCGCATTCGGCAGCCCGGCCATCAACGGGAACACTGCGAGAATGATCGGTACCGCGCCGCGCAGACCGACCCAGGAAATAAACGCTTTCTCGCGACCATGGAACGCCTTGAACGGCAGCAGGCCGACGATCACCGACAGCGGCCGGGCGAACAGAATCATCCACAGCGCCAGACCGAGGGCGGGCAGGGCGATCGGCAGCAAATCATGCGGAGTGACCAGCAGCCCCAGCACGAGGAACATGCCGATCTGCGCCAGCCAGGCCATGCCGTCGAGCATATGCAGGATGCCGTGACGGCTGCGCACCGGGCGGTTGCCGATCACCAGACCGCACAGGTACACCGCGAGGAAGCCGCTGCCGTGCAGGGCGTTGGTCAGGGCGAACACCACCAGACCGCCGGCGATCACCAGAATCGGGTACAGGCCGGTGGCGAGGTTGATCCGGTTAACCAGTTGCAGCATCAGCCAGCCACCGCCGAGGCCGATCACGCCGCCGATGCCGAATTCGCGGATCAGGTGCGTCAGCAGGCTCCAGTGCAGGCCGGTCTGGCCGCTGGCGAGCATGTCGATCAGGGTCACGGTGAGGAACACCGCCATCGGGTCGTTGCTGCCGGATTCGATTTCCAGGCTGGCGGTCACCCGTTCGTTGAGGCCCTTGCCGCCGAGCAGCGAGAACACCGCAGCGGCGTCAGTCGAACCGACGATGGCACCGATCAGCAGGCCCTGAATCAGGTTCAGGTCGAACAGCCACGCGGCGGCCATACCGGTGAGCCCGGTGGTGATCAGCACCCCAACCGTCGCCAGCGACAGCGCCGGCCACAGGGCCACGCGGAAACTCGAAACCCGGGTGCGCAAGCCACCGTCGAGGAGGATCACCGCCAGTGCGAGGTTGCCGACCAGATAAGCCGTCGGGTAGTTATCGAAAATGATCCCGCCGCCATCGACCCCGGCGGTCATGCCGACCGCGAGGATGATCACCAGAATGGGAATGCCGAGACGGGAGGACAGTGAGCTGACAAGAATGCTCGCACCTACCAGCAACGCGCCGATCAAGAACAGGC
Organism: Pseudomonas sp. AO-1; assembly: GCF_019775695.1. NCBI lineage: Bacteria > Pseudomonadati > Pseudomonadota > Gammaproteobacteria > Pseudomonadales > Pseudomonadaceae > Pseudomonas > Pseudomonas sp. AO-1. The sequence continues at coordinate 6,173,028 of NZ_CP079947.1, read as the reverse complement.
TGTTGATGGTCGTCGCATTCAAAGGCAGTACTCCAGAAGCGTAAAGACGGGCACAAACTGACCATGCAGTCTGCGTGCCAGCGATTCTAACCTGTTGAAATGTGATGCTGTCAAAAAGGTTTTTACGCTGGCATCACATTGAATGTGCACCGAATGAAAACTGTGGCGAGGGGATTTATCCCCGATGGGTGGCGAAGCCGCCCCAAACGCTGAATGCGAGGTGCATCAGATACACCTCGCACGATGGTTTTACGACTGCTTCGCAGCCGATCGGGGATAAATCCCCTCGCTACAAAGGAGTTTCTCCAGCCGCTGCATGGCGGGATTAAAGGCTGAACCGCCCAACCATATTGTTCAGGTCCAGCGCCAGGCGCGAGAGCTCGTTACTCGCCGCACTGGTCTGATTCGCGCCGGTGGCCGACTGCACCGACAGGTCGCGGATGTTCACCAGGTTGCGATCCACTTCGCGCGCAACTTGCGCCTGCTCCTCGGCGGCGCTGGCGATCACCAGATTGCGCTCGTTGATCTCGACGATCGCGCTGTTGATGGTGTCCAGCGACATCCCGGCGCCACGCGCAATGTTCAGCGTCGATTCGGCACGCTCGGTGCTGTTGCGCATCGAATCCACGGCGTGTTCGGTGCCGCTCTGGATGCTGCCGATCATGCGTTCGATTTCGCTGGTCGACTGTTGGGTGCGATGCGCCAGGGCACGCACCTCATCGGCGACTACGGCGAAACCACGCCCGGCTTCACCGGCACGTGCCGCTTCAATCGCCGCGTTCAGGGCCAGCAGGTTGGTCTGATCCGCCAGACCACGAATCACGTCCAGCACCTTGCCGATGTCACGGGATTCATTCGCCAGATCGCCGATCAGGCTCGCCGTGCTCTGCACATCGGCGCTCATGCGTTCGATGGCGCTGACGGTTTCCTGTACCAGATCACGGCCATCACCCGCCGAGGTGGCGGCGTTCTTCGAGGCTTCCGAAGTGCTCACTGCGTTGCGCGCCACTTCTTCCACGGCGCTGGTCATCTCGTTGACGGCGGTGGCAGCCTGTTCGATTTCGTTGTTCTGCTGGGTCAGGCCGTGGGCGCTTTCGTCGGTGACGCTGTTCAGTTCTTCCGCCGCAGATGCAAGCTGGGTGGCCGAGCCGGAGATGCGCTGCAAGGTGTCGCGCAGCTTCGATTGCATCTTGGCCATGGCCGCCAACAAACGCCCGGCTTCGTCGCTGCCGTCGACGTGGATCGGTTGGGCCAGGTTGCCCTCGGCAATGGTTTCCGCCGCGTCCAGCGCTTTGGAAATCGGCTTGGTGATGCTGATGGTCAGCAGCCAGGCGAACAGCAAGGTCAGGCCGGTCGCCACGACCAGCAGGGTGACCACCAGATTGAACGCCGAGGCATACTGCTCGGCAGCCTCTTGATTGGTCTGGCTGATCTGCTCGCCGTTGATCTGCATCAGGCGGTTGAGCACGGTGTTCATCGCTTCGGAGTTGTTCAGCAACTCGGTGTTGAGCAGGTTGCGCAGTTCATCCACCTGATTGTTGCGCGACAGCGTTTTCATCCGGTCTTCGATCTGCCGGTACTGGCCCAGCAACTGCACATATTGATCGTAGGCCGCGCGTTCCTGCGGTCCGCTGATCAACGGCTCATAGGCCGATTGGGCGGCGCGGATCTGCTGGTTGCGGGTGTCCAGCAATTCCATGGTCTTCTGCTGCACGTCCGGCTCGCGATTGACCAGCAAGCGATACGACAGCACCCGCAGGCGCAAGGTCAGTTGGGTGAACTCGTCGAGGTTCTTGATGCTCGGCACACTGCTGTTGGTGATGTCCTCGGCGGCGCCGCGGATTTTGCTCATCTGGTTCAGGGCGAACACGCCGAGAATCAGCATCAGGCCGCCGATCAGGGCGAAACCGGTGAACGCCCGGGGGGCGATATTCATATTGCGAAGGGACATGGCGCGGATACCAGAAAGGGCCGCATCCATGCGGGCTGAGACTGCTGTATGGATGACTTATCGGTCATACGACTAAAGTCTTGAGGCACTGTGCGTATTTGTCGCATAGGGGGCTGAGCGACGAAGTGCAGGAACCAGATCGGCAGATCACAGTCTTTTAAACTCGCGAGAACAGTCGGCCGCCAGGAAAATCAAGGCCTTGCGCCGGTATAGCCCTGGCATCCGCAGTGACTTTTCTTTATCGTACGCGCCCTTTGAAAAACGCCTGGAAGATCAAAATGTTGGAAGCATCCCTCAGCCAATTGGAACAGCTCGTCAGCGACCTGGTGCAACAGAACCAGACCCTCGCGCAAACCAACCAGACCCTGTCCACGGAACTGGCCCAGGCCAAGGATGAAAACGAAAGCCTGCAACTGAGCCTGATGGAACAGGAAGAGAAGCACGGCGCCACCGCAGCGCGCATCCAGGCTCTGGTTGATCGCGTCAACGCAGGCCCTGTCAGCGCATGAACCACGGCACCGCAGGGGTAAAAGTCATCTCCATTCTCGGGGAGGACTATTCGATCAAGGCACCGGCCGGGGAAGAACAGACCCTGCTGGACGCCGCACTGATGCTCAAGGCCGCACTGGCCGACACCAAACGCAAATACCCGACGCTGATCGGTGACCGCTTGCTGGTGCTGGCAGCGATGAACCTGTGCTCGCAGCAGATCGAAATGAAGAAGCAGCACCAGCAGGAACTCGACCGTTACCAAGAGCAAGTCAGCGCCACGGTCGACACCATCGCCAAGACCATCAATCAGGGCTGATGGGGTTGCGCACAACCAAAGAATAGATTGTCGATCAGGTTGTATACAATCGGCACGGCTGTTGCATTGTTTCGGCCACTTATTCTTTGGGGGTGCTCCATGCAGTTGTGGCGACGCAGTATTCAATGGCAGCTGATTCTCAGCATGGGCACCGCCCTGCTGGTCAGCATCCTGATCGTGGTTGGCATTTATACCCTGGTGGTCAACCGCCTCGCCCAGAGCTATCTGGTCGAACAAGCGCTGCCGTCGAGCATCGAAGCGACGCGCAACGACATCGAACGCATCCTCGTCCAGCCGCTGACCGCCGCCAAAGACATCGCCAGCAACAGCATGGTGCGCGACTGGCTGGCCTCGGGTGAAGACAGCAGCAAAACAGCGGCCTTCGCGCAGTATCTGGAAGGCATCCGCGCCGAACATAAAGCCTTCACTGCGTTGATCATCGGCAGTGACTCCAATCACTACATCACCGAAAAAGGCCTGGATCGCACGCTCAGCCGGACCAAACCAGCCGATGCCTGGTTCTATTCCTTCCTCGACAGCAACCAGCCGCGCACCCTGAACATCGACAACGATGGCGCCACTGGAGAATTGGCGCTGTTCATCGACTTGAAGGTCGAGCAGGCCGGCAAAGTGGTCGGTGTCGCCGGGCTGGGCTTGAGCATGAAAGAGCTGTCGGAGCTGATTCACAACTTCAGCTTTGGCGAGCGCGGCAAGGTCTATCTCGTGCGTTCCGACGGTTTGATCCAGGTCCATCCCGAGGCGCAGTTCAGCGGCAAGCGCACCCTCACGGAGCAAATCGGTGCGTCGGCGGCGCAAGCGGTCATGGGTCAAAAAGTCGCCACCAACAGCTCGTTCCAGCGCGATGGCGAAGACTTCCTCGCCTTCAGCCTGCCGCTGCGCGATCTGGGCTGGACGCTGGTGGCCGAAGTGCCGCAAGCGCAGATCTACGCCGAAGCCCGCAAGGCGATGTGGATGAGCGGCGGTATCGGCTTGGCGGTGGCGCTGGTGTGCCTGGCGCTGGTGGTGTGGCTGGCCCAGGGGCTGGTGCGACCGATTCGTCAGGTAACAGCCGCGCTGGTAGCGATCGGTAGCGGCGGTGGAGATTTGACCCATCGGTTAGATTCCAGCCGCGCCGATGAGCTGGGCGATCTGGCCCGAGGCTTCAACCGTTTCCTCGACAGCCAGCGCGGGCTGATCGGCGAAGTCCTGACCACCAGCGAGCGCCTGCGCACAGCCGTCGGCCAAGTGGCGAAAGTGGTGGAAAACACCGCCGAACGCTCCGGGCGTCAGCAGGAAATGACCGACATGGTCGCCACCGCGGTGCATGAGATGGGCCTGACCGTGCAGGAAATCGCGCAGAACGCCGGCAACGCCGCACTCGCCTCGCAAACCGCCCGGGATGAAGCGTTGCAGGCGCGGGAAGTGGTTGGCGGCTCGATTCGTCATATCGAAAGCATGTCCGATGAGATTGGCGTGGCGGCGGGCGCGGTGGGTGAGCTGGCGCATCAGGTGGCGTCGATCGATTCGGTGCTGGCAGTGATTCGCGGGGTGTCCGAGCAGACCAATCTGCTGGCGCTCAACGCTGCCATCGAAGCCGCGCGGGCCGGGGACATGGGCCGTGGGTTTGCCGTGGTGGCCGATGAAGTGCGCACCTTGGCGCGCAGGACTCAGGCGTCTACTGACGAGATCCAGCAGATGATCGGCAGCCTCAAGCAAGGCGCGGAGAATGCGGTGTCATCGATGCGTACCGGGCAGGCGGCGACCGGCACCGGGGTTGAGTCGAGCCAGCGTACCGGCGCCTCCCTGACCGCGATTACCGGGCAGGTCGAGCGCATCAGCGACATGAACCATCAAGTGGCAACCGCGACAGAAGAACAGTCGGCGGTGACTGAAGAGATCAACCGCAACGTGCAGGGGATTTCCGATCTGGCCCGGGCCACGGCCGGAGAGGTGCGGGCGTGTCGTGAGGATTGTCAGATGTTGCAGCGGTTGGCGGATGATCTGGCGCGGCAGATGGGTGGGTTCAAGTTGAGCTGATGTGTTGTCAGTTCGGGCCTCTTCGCGGGCAAGCCCGCTCCCACAGGTCTTGTGACAGGTCACTTAATATGTGAACGCCACAGGACCCTGTGGGAGCGGGCTTGCCCGCGAAGACGGCATCAGCAGCGACAAAAAATCCGGATCAAAACCACGCATCCTTCATCGCCAGACACGTATCATCCCGCGCCTCCAGCAACGCCAGCTCATGGTGACAGCCCGGCACTTCCCACGTCAGGAAGTACCGCGCCGCCTGCAGCTTGCCCTTATAGAAGTCAGCATCTGCCGCATTGCCTTTGGCCAGACCTTCCTCGGCGCGGATCGCCTGTTCCAGCCAGCGCCAGCCAATCACCGTGTGCCCGAATACCTTCAAGTACAGCGCCGAATTCGCCAGGCTGCTGTTGACCTTGCCTTGCGCCAGATCGGTCAGCAGGCCGATGGTGACTGTTTGCAGGCGCGCCACCAGTTTCTCCAATGGCTCACGCAGTGCGGTCAACGATTCATACGCGGTCGCGCGCTCGGCGGTGTTGGCGATCAGGCGGATCAGCTGCTTCAATCCGGCGCCGCCGTTCTGCGCCAGTTTGCGCCCGAGCAAGTCCAGCGACTGAATGCCGTGGGTGCCTTCGTGGATCGGGTTCAGGCGGTTGTCGCGGTAATACTGCTCAACCGGGTATTCGCGGGTGTAACCGTGGCCGCCGAGAATCTGGATCGCCAGTTCGTTGGCCTTCAGGCAGAACTCCGACGGCCAGGATTTGACGATCGGCGTCAGCAGATCCAGCAGCTCATGGGCCTGTTTACGCTCGGCTTCGGTCTCCAGCGTGGTGGTGTCATCGAACAGTCGCGCCGCGTACAAACCGAGGTCAAACGCCCCTTCGACGTAGGACTTTTGCGTCAACAGCATGCGTCTGACATCGGCGTGCTGAATGATCGCCACTGGCGCGGTGGTTGGATCCTTGCTGTCCGGCACTCGGCCTTGCGGGCGTTCGCGGGCGTATTCCAGCGAGTACAGGTAACCGGCGTAGCCGAGCATCACCGCGCCCATGCCGACGCCAATCCGCGCCTCGTTCATCATCTGGAACATGTAGCTCAAGCCATGGTGCGGCTTGCCCACCAGATAGCCGACACAATCGCCGTTATCGCCGAAGTTCAGTGCCGTCGAGGTGGTGCCGCGCCAGCCCATCTTGTGGAACAGCCCGGCCAGCAGCACATCGTTGCGCGCACCGAGGCTGCCGTCAGCATTGACCAGAAACTTCGGCACGATGAACAGCGAAATACCTTTCACGCCTGGCGGCGCGTCGGGCAGTTTGGCCAGCACCATGTGCACGATGTTTTCCGACAGCGGGTGATCGCCGCCGGAAATGAAGATCTTGTTGCCCTTGAGGCGATAAGTGCCGTCAGACGCCGGCTCGGCGCGGGTACGAATATCCGACAACGACGAACCGGCGTGCGGTTCGGTCAGGGCCATGGTGCCGAAGAAACGGCCGTCGATCATCGGTTGCAGGAAGCGCTGTTTCTGCTCGTCGTTGCCGAAGCTTTCGATCAGGTTGGCCGCGCCCATGGTCAGGAACGGGTAGGAAGTGGTCGCCGCGTTCGCCGCTTGAAAGTGCGCAAAGCAGGCTTGCGATAGCAGCGTCGGCAATTGCATGCCGCCCGCTTCGAAACTGCGCGCGGCATTCAGGAAGCCGGCCTCGAGGAATGCGTCCACCGCCGGTTTCACTTCCGGGATCAGAACCGCCTGACCATTTTCGTAGCGCGGCTCGTTCTCGTCGCCCTTGCGGTTGTGCGGTGCGAAGTATTTCTCGGCGATGCTGCGCGCGGTGCCAATGGCCGCATCGAACGTTTCACGGTTGTGCTCGGCAAAGCGCTCACGCCGGGTCAGGCCCTCGGCATCGAGGACTTCGTACAGCTCGAAAGCCAGATTGCGGGAACTGAGCAGCGTCTCGGACATGGCGGCCTACCTGAAAATTGGGGTTGGGCCGAGTCTAGGCTCGCTGATAAAGGCTGAACAGGATGATTGATGGGCGTGATGTTGGAGCCCCGCAACAACTTTGCAAACACCCCAAAACAACTGTGGGAGCTGGCTTGCCAGCGATGGCGGCGGAGCAATCACCATTAATGGTGGCTGACACATCGCTATCGCTGGCAAGCCAGCTCCCACAGTTTTTTCTGCTGAACCGGGCACCTGTGCAGTACCCGGCTTAACGGTTTTTAACCGATAGTCATCAGGCTCGCATTACCACCCGCCGCCGCCGTGTTGACGCTCAGTGCGCGCTCGATCACCAGACGCTCCAGCGCAATGTTGGTCTCGCCCTGGGACAGGCCCTGAACGCCCACGATCGCACCGGCCCGCTTGGCGATCTGCTGGCAGACGCCACGCAACTGGTCGGAATGACCATGATGCAGCACGGCATCAAACACCACTTCATCCTTGTGCCAGTCGGCAACCCGTTTGATCCGCGCCTGAACGTCCTTCGGCAGGCGTGCGAACAAGGCCTTGCTGATGTCGGATTCCGGCCATACCGCCGAACCGCCGACCGCCAATACCGCCGCCAGTTGGGTCAGCAGATCGCCTTCGACGTCCGCCAGGCACAGCACGTGTTCACGCGGCAGGATCGCGTAGCTGTTTTTCTCGCCGGTCGGGCCGGCCAGCACGCGGGTGATACCGCTTTGCGATTGCGCGGCGTATTGCACGCACAGGGTGCTCAGTTCGGCGTATTGGTTGCTCTCGGCCCAGGCCTTGAAAGCGTTCAGCGGTTTGCTCATGGCCTCACGCAGACGCACGTCCGGGGCGACGAGCGCATCACCGCGAGCGAAGGATTGTTCGATGGCGTCCGTAGGACGCGTCGACAGCAGACGGTAGAGGTACAGCGGACCACCGGCTTTCGGGCCCGTACCCGACAGGCCTTCGCCGCCGAATGGCTGCACGCCGACCACGGCACCGACGATGTTGCGGTTGACGTAGACGTTACCGGCGTTGACGTTGTCGATCACCTTGGCGATGGTCTCGTCGATGCGGGTGTGTACGCCGAGGGTCAGGCCATAACCGGAGGCATTGATCTGGCCGATCAACTGGTCGATGTCCTTGCGCTTGTAGCGCACCACGTGCAGCACCGGGCCGAAGATCTCGCGTTGCAGTTCGTCAAAGCTTTCCAGCTCGATCAGGGTCGGCATGACGAAGGTGCCGCGTTTGACTTCTTCACTGTCGGCGATAGCCACCTGATACACGCTGCGACCTTTATCGCGCATGGCCTGGATGTGCTTGTCGATACCGGCCTTGGCTTCGGCGTCAATCACCGGGCCAATGTCCACGGACAGACGCTCGGGGTTGCCGAGACGGCTTTCAGCCATCGCGCCTTTGAGCATTTCGATGACGCGGTCGGCGGAATCTTCCTGCAGGCACAGCACGCGCAGGGCCGAGCAACGCTGACCGGCGCTGTCGAAGGCCGAGGACACCACGTCGATCACCACTTGTTCGGTCAGTGCCGAAGAATCGACGATCATCGCGTTCTGCCCGCCGGTTTCAGCGATCAGCGGAATCGGACGGCCCTGATTGTCGAGGCGACCGGCAATATTGCGCTGCAGCAGACGCGCGACTTCGGTGGAACCGGTGAACATCACGCCTTTGACGCGCTCATCACCGACCAGACCGGCACCAACGGTTTCACCGCGCCCCGGCAGCAGTTGCAGCACGCCTTCGGGAATCCCGGCTTCGAGCAGCAAGCGCACGGCTTGCGCGGCAACCAACGGAGTCTGTTCAGCCGGTTTGGCCAGTACCGGGTTGCCGGCGGCCAGTGCGGCAGCGACCTGACCGCTGAAGATGGCCAGCGGGAAGTTCCACGGGCTGATGCACACCACCGGGCCCAGTGGGCGGTGGGCGTCATTGCTGAAATCGTTGCGCGCCTGCACCGCGTAGTAACGCAGGAAATCGACCGCTTCACGCACTTCGGCGATGGCGTTGGCGAAGGTCTTGCCGGCTTCACGGGCCAGCAGGCCCATCAGTGGCTGGATCTCGCCTTCCATCAGGTCAGCGGCACGCTCCAGAATCGCCGCGCGCTCGGCTGGCGGGGTGGCCTGCCAGATGGGCGCAGCATTCAGCGCGCACTGGATCGCATTGTCGACGTCTTCGACGGTAGCTTCCTGCACGTGACCGACCACATCACGGTGATCCGCCGGGTTCAGCACTGGCGCCGGGGCTTCGTTGCTGGAAGCGCAACCTAGTATTGGCGCGGCTTTCCAGTTGTTGTGCGCAGTGGCGAGCAGGGCGCAGGACAGCGAGGCCAGACGATGTTCGTTGGCCATGTCGATGCCGGCGGAGTTGGCGCGCTCGGCGCCGTACAGGTCACGCGGCAGCGGAATGCGCGGGTGCGGCAGGCCGAAACCACCTTCCACAGTCGCCATCTGCTCGATCTGCGCCACCGGATCGGCCACCAGTTCCTGAATCGAAATTGACTGGTCGGCGATGCGGTTGACGAACGAAGTGTTCGCGCCGTTTTCCAGCAGACGACGCACCAGGTACGCCAGCAGGGTTTCATGGGTGCCGACCGGTGCGTACACGCGGCATGGACGGTTCAACTTGCCTTCGGACACTTTGCCGACAACCTGCTCGTAGAGCGGTTCGCCCATGCCGTGCAGGCACTGGAATTCGTACTGGCCCGGGTAATAGTTCTGACCGGCAATGTGGTAAATCGCCGACAGGGTGTGGGCGTTGTGCGTGGCGAACTGCGGGTAGATGACTTCCGGCACCGACAGCAGTTTGCGCGCGCAGGCGATGTAGGAAACGTCGGTGTACACCTTGCGGGTGTAGACCGGATAGCCTTCCAGGCCTTCGACCTGGGCGCGCTTGATTTCGCTGTCCCAGTACGCGCCTTTCACCAGACGGATCATCAGGCGATGACGGCTGCGGCGAGCCAGGTCGATTACGTAGTCGATCACGTACGGGCAACGCTTCTGGTAAGCCTGAATCACGAAACCGATGCCGTTCCAGCCGGTCAGTTGCGGTTCGAAGCACAGGCGCTCGAGCAGATCCAGCGACAGTTCCAGGCGGTCGGCTTCTTCGGCGTCGATGTTCAGGCCGATGTCGTATTGCTTGGCCAGCAGGGTCAGCGACAGCAGGCGCGGGTACAGCTCATCCATCACGCGCTCGTACTGCGCACGGCTGTAGCGCGGGTGCAGGGCCGAGAGCTTGATGGAAATGCCCGGGCCTTCATAAATTCCACGACCGTGGGAGGCTTTGCCGATCGAGTGGATGGCTTGTTCGTACGATGCCAGGTACTTCTGCGCGTCGTGTTCGGTCAGCGCCGCTTCACCGAGCATGTCGTAGGAATAACGGAAGCCCTTGGCTTCGAACTTGCTCGCGTTGGCCAGTGCTTCGGCGATGGTTTCGCCGGTGACGAACTGCTCGCCCATCAGGCGCATGGCCATGTCGACGCCCTTGCGGATCATCGGCTCGCCGCTCTTGCCGATGATCCGGCTCAGCGACGAAGTCAGGCCGGCTTCGTTGTGGGTCGACACCAGTTTGCCGGTCAGCAGCAGACCCCAGGTCGCGGCGTTGACGAACAGCGATGGGCTGTTGCCCAGGTGCGGCTGCCAGTTGCCGGTGCTGATCTTGTCGCGGATCAGCGCATCGCGAGTGCCTTTGTCCGGGATGCGCAGCAGCGCTTCGGCCAGGCACATCAGGGCCACGCCTTCCTGGGACGACAGGGAAAATTCCTGCAGCAGGCCCTGAACAATGCCTGCACGACCGCCGGCACTTTTCTGGTTACGCAGTTTTTCCGCGATGGTCGCGGCGAGTTTGTTGGTGGCTTCGGCCATCGGAGCCGGCAGGCGCGCCTGCTCGATCAGCATCGGCACCACTTCCGGCTCAGGGCGACGGTAAGCAGCGGTGATCGAGGCGCGCAGTACCGATTGCGGCAGGATGCTTTCAGCGAATTCGAGGAAACACTGGTGCGCGTGATCGGTGTGGACTTCACCGGCGTCGTCGCTGTCCTTGGCGGTCAAACCGTTCAGCTCGGTCAGGGTTGCACCACCCTCGAGTTTTTCCAGGTAATTGAAAATTGCCTGCTTGATCAGCCAGTGCGGTGTGCGATCAATCGAGGTCGCGGCAGCCTTCAGGCGCTCGCGGGTCGGGTCATCGAGTTTGACCCCAAGGGTGGTGGTAGCCATATTTTTATCCTCATGGTTGCCACAGTTGCGTGGCATCAGCTGGCGGCAAGATTAGCCGTGCGCCGAAAGAGGTGCAACCGGGTGCAACCCTTTTTTTGTCGGAAAAATAAACGCTTCGTCAGGAATTATTTTCTGGTACTGACGTGCCGCTCCTGCTTGGTGCTTTTACTTCTAGCGGAGCGCAGTGACTGCGCTAAAAAGGAGCAAAAACCGCGTATTTATCGGTATATCCGACTAGGTGCAACTTAATCGCCAGAAACTGGTTGCACCTTTTTTACTTTGTTGCATAGCATTCGCGCCCAAGGTGCAACCGGGAATACCCGGTGTATCGGCTGGTGGCTTTCCTGGGGAAACATCAGTCCTAAATGCGCGGGATCCCGTTTCGTCTGCCAAACATCGTCGTTTGTGTGCGATTGATCACCGCTGCTACATAAAAACAAAGCCAGGGCGTAACTTAATGAGCGTAAGCAATCCAACACTGATCACGTTCGTGATCTACATCGCAGCAATGGTACTGATCGGCTTCATGGCCTATCGCTCCACCAACAACCTTTCAGACTACATTCTTGGCGGCCGCAGCCTCGGCAGCGTGGTAACGGCTTTGTCCGCCGGTGCTTCCGACATGAGCGGCTGGTTGCTGATGGGCCTGCCGGGCGCCATCTACATGTCCGGTCTGTCCGAAAGCTGGATCGCCATCGGCCTGATCGTCGGTGCCTACCTGAACTGGCTGTTCGTCGCCGGCCGTCTGCGCGTGCAGACCGAGCACAACGGCGATGCCCTGACCCTGCCGGACTACTTCTCCAGTCGTTTCGAAGACAAAAGTGGCCTGCTGCGCATCATTTCGGCGGTGGTGATTCTGGTGTTCTTCACCATTTACTGCGCTTCCGGCATTGTGGCCGGTGCCCGTCTGTTCGAAAGCACCTTCGGCATGTCCTACGAGACGGCGCTGTGGGCCGGTGCGGCGGCGACAATTGCCTACACCTTCGTCGGCGGTTTCCTCGCGGTGAGCTGGACTGACACCGTGCAAGCCACGCTGATGATCTTCGCTTTGCTGCTGACGCCGATCATCGTGTTGCTGGCCACTGGTGGCGTCGATACCACGTTCCTCGCCATCGAAGCCCAGGATCCAAGCAACTTCGACATGCTCAAGGGCACCACCTTCATCGGCATCATCTCGCTGATGGGCTGGGGTCTGGGTTACTTCGGTCAGCCGCACATCCTCGCGCGTTTCATGGCCGCTGACTCGGTGAAGTCGATTGCCAACGCCCGTCGCATCTCCATGACCTGGATGATCCTGTGCCTGGGCGGCACCGTCGCCGTGGGCTTCTTCGGTATCGCCTACTTCTCGGCGCACCCGGAAGTGGCCGGCCCAGTCACCGAGAACCACGAACGGGTGTTCATCGAACTGGCGAAAATCCTCTTCAACCCGTGGGTGGCCGGTGTCCTGCTGTCGGCGATTCTCGCCGCGGTCATGAGCACCCTGAGCTGCCAGTTGCTGGTGTGCTCGAGCGCCCTGACCGAAGACTTCTACAAAACCTTCCTGCGCAAATCCGCTTCCCAGGTTGAGCTGGTGTGGGTCGGTCGCGCGATGGTGTTGCTGGTGGCGCTGATCGCTATCGCCATGGCCGCCAACCCGGAAAACCGCGTACTGGGCCTGGTGTCCTACGCCTGGGCCGGTTTCGGTGCCGCGTTCGGTCCAGTGGTGCTGATCTCGGTGATCTGGAAAGACATGACCCGCAACGGCGCACTGGCCGGCATCCTGGTCGGCGCCATCACCGTGGTGGTGTGGAAGCACTTCGAGGTGATGGGCCTGTACGAAATCATCCCGGGCTTCATCTTCGCCAGCCTGGCGATTTACATCGTCAGCAAAATGGGCGAGCCAACCAAAGGCATGGTGCAGCGCTTTGAAGCGGCGGAAAAAGATTTCCACCTGAACAAGTGATGCACTGAGCTGCGGCTCACAGAAAAACGGCCCGTTTCCTACAGGAGGCGGGCTGTTTTTTTATGCCTGTGATTTCTCAAGAACTTGGAGAGCCCTGTGGGAGCTGGCTTGCCAGCGATGGCGGTGTGTCAGTGAGCGAATAAGTTGGATGTGCCGGCCTCATCGCTGGCAAGCCAGCTCCCACAGGTCCAGTGGTGGTTTTGGGGGATATGTCTGTAGTCGATTGCGCCAATATCCGAAGGCTTTTTCGCCAGAAAAAGTAGGGCAAATCTGATTTTCCCGTCACCCGTCCAACACCCGTTATCCCTCATGCAGAATCGCCCGCCCTCAATCTGCAGAGACACATCGGATGTTCGCGCCTGCCAATCAACCGCGTTTCACGTTGACCCTCGAAGGCGCCCAATTTGATCTCAAAGTCCTTGAGTTCACGGGCAAGGAAGCCATCAGCCAACCCTTTCGTTTCGAGCTGGAACTGGTCAGTGAACGGCCCGATCTGGACCTCGAGAGCCTGCTGCATCGTCAGGCGTTTCTGAGCTTCGATGCAGAAGGTTCCGGTGTCCATGGTCAGATTTATCGAGTCGGGCAGGGTGATTCCGGGAAACGTCTGACGCGCTATCACCTGAGCCTGGTACCGCGTCTGACTTACCTCGGGCATCGCATCAACCAGCGGATTTTTCAGCATCAGACGGTGCCGCAAATCGTCGCGCAGGTGCTCAAGGATCATTCGATTCTGCGCGATGCTTTTGAATTTCGCCTGGGCAGCGAGTACCCGGAGCGCGAGTACTGCGTGCAATACGCCGAAAGTGACCTCGCGTTTATCCAGCGCCTGTGCGCCGAAGTCGGCATTCATTATCACTTTCAGCACAGTCCGGAAGGTCACCTATTGGTGTTCGGTGATGATCAGACGGTGTTCCCGAAACTGGCTCAACCGACGCTTTATCTGCCCGGCAGCGGCATGGCCGGTGGCGCGCCGGCGATCAATCGTTTCAATGTTCGCGTGGAAACCCGTACCAGCGTAGTGACCCGGCGCGATTACAACTTCATCAAGCCGCGCCTGCAGCTGCAAAGTCGGGTCGACGGTGAGCAGCGCCCGGTGCTAGAGGATTATCACTTCCCCGGCCAATTCAACGATCGTGAAACCGGCAGGCACCTGGCCCAAAGAGCGCTTGAGCGACATGTCGCCGATTACCGTCAGGCCGAGGGCATCAGCGACGTATCCGCACTGGTTTGCGGACATTTCATGCAACTGACCGAACACCCGCGCCGGGACTGGAATGACCTGTGGCTGCTCACCGCCATCGAACACCGTGGGCGGCAGCCGCAAGTGCTGGAGGAATCGGTCACCAGCGATGGGGAAACATTCCAGGGTTACCGTAATACCTTTCTTGCTACGCCGTGGGAGGTGTTCTTCCGCCCAGCCCTCGGCCCGGAAAAGCCACGGATGCTTGGCTATCAACCTGCCGTCGTCACCGGGCCGCACGACGCGGAAATCCACTGCGACGAGTACGGTCGGGTCAAGGTGCAACTGGCCTGGGATCGCGACGGCGAGCTCAACGAGCATTCCAGTTGCTGGCTGCGTGTGGCAACCGGTTGGGCACATGACCATTACGGCAGCGTGCTGATCCCGCGAGTCGGCATGGAAGTGCTGGTCGGTTTCATCGACGCCGATGCCGACAAGCCGTTGGTAATGGGGTGCCTGCCGAATGCCGCGACCCCGGTGCCGCTGGACCTCCCGGCGGACAAGACCCGCAGCATCTTCCGCAGCCACAGCAGCCCCGGTGGCGGTGGTTACAACGAGCTGCGCATCGAGGACAAAAAGGGCGCCGAAGAAATCTACCTGCGCGCCCAGCGCAACTGGACCCAGCATGTACTGCACGACCAGCAGGTGCAGGTCGACAACCAGCGCAGCATCGTCGTCACGGGCACCGCCAAGCATGAGTTGAAGGCCGACGAACAACGCATCACCCACGGCCAGCGCCAGACCGAAGTCAAACAGGACGATCACCTGACGGTGGTCGGCGATCGGCATATTCGGGTGAGCAACCAGGCCACCAGCGCCAGCGCACAAATCCACGTCAGTGCCGGGCAACAAGTGGTGATCGACGGCGGCGCGAGCGCCACGATTCAGGCCGGCGGGCAGTGGATCAACATCGGGCCTGGCGGGATCTTCAGTAGCGTGCCGATTCAAGTCGGTGGCGCGCCGATGGCGGCGATGAGCGCGGCACCCGGTGTGCCGGGGTTGCCGGAAAAACTGGCGGCAGCGCCTGCCGCGATCCTGACTGCCGCGCAAATCATGAGCTTTAAGGGAGACGCGCCGTTCTGCGAAGAGTGTGAACGCTGCAAGGATGGTGTCTGTGCAGCCTGATCAATGGTTGAAGGATGAGCCGCTGAAATCTTCGGAGCAGTTGTTCGCGGTTTTCAGTAGCGCCAGCGCGGCAGAGCCACTGAAGGCCTGGCCTTCGAATGCGCAGATGCCGACACCGGTCTGGGCGGAAACGATTTATGCCGCGTGGGATGCGGTGATGCCCTACGTGGGAATCGTCGAAAAGGGCAGTGAGTTTCTGGATTGGGTGGCGGCCACAGAGTCTGGCGATTGGGGCTGGCTAACGGTTTCTCCGGCGAAACTTGAAGCGGTGGTCGAGCACTTTCGCAGTTTGACCCAGGTGCTGATGCCGGACGGGAAAGCCGTGTTCTTCCGGTTTTGGGATGGGCGGTATTTGTTGCCGATCCTTGCGTCGTCAGGGGTGGAAGCCGGGCAGTTGCTGCCGGTCCTCACGCGAGGCTTGATCAACGGTCAGGCCGTCGAGATCGGGGGCAGGGCGCGGGTCTCGGGGCGGGAGTTTCCTTGGTGGTCGGTGCCGGAAAAGCTGCTGGCGCAATTCGGCGATGATGCCCGGATCAACAACGCCTTGCAGTGGTTGAGCGAGGAGCAACCAGCGTTGTTCGAAGCATTCCCTGCCGATGTCTTGCGCTGCAAGGTCGTCAGGTTTTTTGCAGTTTCGGCGTCGGACGAATCGTCGGCTTCGGCGTTGCTGGACTACTTGCGGGACGAGTCAGAGTGAAATTTCCGGGCAAAGGCATTGGACGCTCGACCGTAAGATCTTTTGCGGCGGTTATGCGCGGGCACGCTTCGGCGTGGCTGAGTGCTCTGGTCTCAGTCCTCCTACCCCGCGCATGGCTGCCACCCAATCCTGTAGGAGGGAAACGGTGTGCGCCTCTTTCACTACCAGAGGATTAAACAATGAGCACGCTTCATCCAGATCCACCCACGAACCCTTCATCCCTCACCCCAACAATCGCCTCATGGCGCTGACCAGCAACTGCAACGACATGCCCACCCTGTTCATCGACACCCACGCCCCGCTCGATGTGCTGATGGACGCTGCCAACTACCGGATCCGCGCGGTCATCCAGGTCCTCGAAAACATGTGCATGCGCGGCTCGGTCGAATGCGACTCGGTCATCCTCAGCGACTTCGCCCAACTCTGTGCGATTCCGCTGCGTGACGGCTGTGATGTGCTGGATGTGATTGGCAAGCGACTACGCGCCATGCCGTCCTGACTCGATCGTTCCCACGCGGAGCGTGGGAACGATCATTAGCAAGACTTCACACTCAGCCCTTTCCAGAGATCCTTCCAGTATCGGTTTGAAAGGATCATTGAGTCAGGCGAGAAGATTTCAGTTTTGCAGATACTGATCCTGCGACTTGATGAAAGCGTCAAATTCCGGGGAGTTATAAATTTCCAGACAAGAATAGAACACTATGTTTTTACTAGTCTGTTTGCTGGCTGAGGACGTTTTGAGGTAAGCGCCTGCCATGTATTTCTCAGTCTCGGCATACGGATCATACGTGACCTCCAGCGTATCTTCATTTTGCAGTATCACGTGTTGCCCCTTGCCCATGGCCGAGTAGGCGCCAATCGCGAGTCCAAGATCCGATTTTATGTCGGACTCAGACTTGAATTGATTCGATATGCAGTTGGCGAGGCCGTAATTCTTAAGTGAAATTCTTGCACTGTTTACTTCAGCCTCACCTGAAAGGGCGCTTCCGGAAATACCCAGAATGCCTAGTGCGACGAGTAGCTGGAATTTCATCCCTTTAACTCCCAGAAGTTGATTTTTTCCAGCTTCACGTCTGGCCGGTCATAGGTATGGCTATCGGGGCGATGGTAGTCGCTGTTATCTCCGGTGGCGCTACCATTCCATAAAGTCGCATGGCCCGTCGCATCGCTCCATCCCGTAATCTCCATGATAATGACGCCCTTCTTGCCATTGATGAAGTCTGCGTTGCTCAGCGTCAATTCGTGATCGGGAGCCCCCCAGTTGTGTTTCAGGAACGCTAGAAAATCCGCGACTTTCATGATGTAGGGGAGCTGATCAGCGCCGGCCAGACGATAGATGGATTTGCTGGGAATGATCGTTCCTTTGGGGATTTTGTAACCGCCGTAGTTGAATCCTCTGCTTATCCTCAGAGCGCAAGCGTTTGCATAGGCGTCCGGTTTTTCTGCTCTGGCAGCCTCGACATTGCCCCCGACAAGCGCATATACATCTATTGAGCTTTTAAGACCGACCTCTGCGTAGGCAGTCCACAGTGTGCTGAATTTTGGCCTTTTGACGACGATACTGGAGGTCACGCCACCTGAACTGATATTGACCTGGGCCATTAGATCTCTCCTTCCATATCGAATGCTTCGCCCTGAAAAGCATTCGGGATGATCGCGATTCCTTTCGCTCCGACAGTGCCCGACAACGTCTTTTCTGTCGCGCCACTGATCGTGACAGTTACCGTTTCACCGGGTGAATAGCCGGATGTTTTTACATGAATATTCAGGTCAGTATAGAAACGTGACACCGAGTCCACGGGAGTTTGGCTTTCCCCGTACGAGAAGGTTATTCGTTGTATGGCTTTTGGCTTTGGAATAAGGCTGCTTATCGCAGAGAAGCTCGCAGCACTATGTTCACCGCCACCATAAACAGATGATTGACCGAACAAGAGCGTATTGGATTTTGGGGGACAGCCGCAGGCGATGTAATCACCTTCGAGTGCAACAGGTCCGGCGGGTAATGTAACTGTTCGAGGGCCCACTGCCACGATAGGGCCCTTGCCTGCGCTGCATGCCGGACAGCTGGCCATGTGGCCGATGGAGGATGTGCTTACGGCGTAATCAATGTTGATTCCAGCGTTCCCTTCCAGCACTGCGCCACCGGTTGAGGTCGGAGCGCCGATTCCGATCACCTTTCTTCCCATGTAAATGTCCCTCTTTACAGGTTTTAAGTGCGACCGATCTTCGCATTCCCTTTGTTCAAGGGACGAAGAGTATCTATGGCGAGTTGTTTCTTGATGTTGCTTTTGCCTTTGATCCCATCTACCTCAGCGGGCTCCCACGGGTGTCCCCGACAGCAAGACCACCCACTCAGCCCCCAACCCCTGACTTGCCGCCCGGTAAAAGGTAAACTTCACGGCCCTCGCAGGAGCAGCCATGAATTATCGTCACGCCTTCCATGCCGGCAATCACGCCGATGTGTTCAAACACCTGACCTTGACCCGCCTCATCGCCCTGATGTCGCGCAAGGAACAGCCGTTTGCCTATCTCGATACGCACGCCGGTATCGGTCTGTATGACTTGCAGGGCGATCAGGCCAACCGTACCGGCGAGTACCTGGAAGGCATCGCACGTTTGTGGGATCAGCCGGATCTGCCGGCGCTGACCGCCGATTACATGAAAGTCCTGCACGAGATGAACCCGGATGGCCAGTTGCGTTACTACCCGGGGTCACCGGAGCTGGCGCGGCGTCTGACCCGGGTGCAGGATCGGGTGATGCTCAACGAGAAACACCCGCAAGACGGCGTGCAGCTAAAGGAGAACATGGCCGGCGATCGTCGGGTCAAGGTGCATCTGGGCGAGGGCTGGCATGTGGCGCGGGCGATGCTGCCGGTGCAGGAAAAACGTGCGGTGATGCTCATCGATCCGCCGTTCGAACAGCTCGACGAGATGCAAAAGTGTGCGGCGTCGCTGAAAGAAGCGATTGGCCGCATGCGCCAGACCGTCGCGGCGATCTGGTATCCGGTAAAGGATCAGCGTGCACTGCGTCGTTTCTATCAGGATCTGGCCGGTACCGGTGCGCCGAAGTTGCTGCGCGTAGAGCTGCTGGTGCATCCGCTGGATACGCCGAACAGCCTGAACGGCTCCGGCATGGCGATTGCCAATCCGCCGTGGGGGCTGGAGGAAGAATTGCGCGAGTTGCTGCCGTGGTTGTCGAAGAAGCTTGGGCAGACTCAGGGTGGATGGCAGATGGATTGGTTGATTGCTGAAAGCTGATCAAGGGCAAGATCAAAAGATCGCAGCCTGCGGCAGCTCCTACAAGTTCAGTGTCGTCCACACATACGCGGACCTGTAGGAGCTGCCGAAGGCTGCGATCTTTTGCTTTCAGACTTTAATCAATTACCCGCCAGGCTCGGTGGCATGCACACGCCGGTGCCGCCGATCCCGCAATAACCTTCAGGGTTTTTCGCCAGGTATTGCTGGTGATAGGCCTCGGCGAAATACACGGTCGGCGCCTGTTCGATTTCGGTGCTGATTTCGCCCAGGCCTGCCTTCGACAGTTCAGCCTGATACACCGCTTTGCTCTTCAGCGCCGCGTCCAGTTGCTCTGGCGAGGTCGCGTAGATCACCGAGCGGTATTGAGTGCCGATGTCATTGCCCTGACGCATGCCCTGAGTCGGGTTGTGCAGTTCCCAGAACATCGCCAGCAGCTCTTCGTAGCTGACCTTGGCTTTGTCATACACCACCAGCACCACTTCGGCGTGGCCGGTCAGGCCCGAGCAGACTTCTTCGTAAGTCGGGTTCGGCGTGTAGCCACCGGCGTAACCGACCACGGTGCTGACCACGCCTTCGCGCTGCCAGAAACGGCGCTCCGCGCCCCAAAAGCAACCCAGACCGAAGATCGCGAAGTCGACGTCCTGGAAAAACGGGCCGAGCAACGGGGTTTCTTCGAAGACGAAATGCTTTTCAGGCAGGGTCATCGCGGTTTCGCGGCCGGGTAGAGCTTGGTCTTTGGTCGGTAGCACGTTTTTGTTCACCAGAATTTCCGAGCGCAGAACCATGATCGTTCCTCTCAGTCAGGATGGGATGTAAAAAATCAGACCGCCAGTGTGCCGAATGATGCCGGATTTCGCACTATTCAATGTAGGAGCAGCCTGCGGCAGCTCCTACATGAAAGGGCGGCGAGGGCTACAGGCAGAGCGGGCCGCGCGGGTAGCGCTTGAGCGCCTGGATCAGCTCGCCGCCGGGGATCGGCCGGTCGAACAGGTAGCCCTGGCCGACGTCGCAACGGTGGCGACGCAGGAACGCCAGTTGCTCGGCGGTCTCGATGCCTTCGGCCACGACCTTGAGCTTCAGGTTGTGCGCCATGGCGATCACCGCGGAGGTGATTTCCATGTCGTCCTGGTTGTCGGGGATTTCGTGGATGAAGCTGCGATCGATCTTGATGATGTCGATCGGGAATTTCTTCAGGTAACTGAGCGACGAGTAACCGGTGCCGAAGTCGTCCATGGCCAGGGTCAGGCCCAGACGCTTGAGCTGATCGAGCTGCAAGTGCGTATCTTCGGTGGCTTCCAGCAGCAAACCTTCGGTCAGCTCCAGTTCGAGCAGGCTGGCCGGCAGCGCTTCTTCCTTGAGGATGTTGGCGATGGACGCGACCAGGTCGGGATCGGAGAATTGCTTGGGTGACAGGTTGATCGCCACTTGCAGATTGCCCATGCCCGCGGCGGTCAGCGCTTTGCTCATGCGGCAGGCCTGGCGGGCAATCCACTTGCCGATCGGAATGATCAGGCCGGTCTCTTCGGCAACGCTGATGAACTGGTCCGGGCGGATCATCCCGCGCTCCGGGTGGTTCCAGCGCAGCAGCGCCTCCATGCCCAGCAGGCGACCGCTGCGCAGGCACAGCTTGGGCTGATAGAACACGTCCAGCTCATTCTGGGTCAGGGCGCGGCGCAGGTTGTTCTCGACGAACAGCTTGTAACTGGCCTCGGCATTCAGCGCTTCGGTGAAGACTTGCACCTGATGCTTGCCGTTGGCCTTGGCCTTGTGCAGGGCCAGACCGGCGTTGCGCATCAGGGTTTGCGGATCGCGGCCGTGCAGAGGCGCGCAGGCCAGGCCCACGGAGCCGGTGACGCTGATCAGCTGGTTGTCGACGAACATCGGTTTGTCGAGGGTCGCCAGCAACTGGTTGGCGATCTGCTGGCCAGTGGCGAGATCAGTGTCGTCGAGCAGAACGGCGAACTCGTTACTGGCGAAGCGCGCGAGGCTGCCGCTCGGGCTCAGGCTGTTGCGCAGGCGCCGGGCGAGGCTGATCAGCAGCTTGTCGCCGGTCTGGTGACCGAGGCTGTCGTTGATCCGCTTGAAGTTGTCGATGTCCACCAGCAGCAGGCTGATCGGTGTATCGCTATCGCGGGCGAAGCGCTCGTCCAGATTGCGGATAAACGCCGGGCGGTTGCCGAGGTTGGTCAGATTGTCGGTGTACGCCAGACGCTCGATGCGCTGTTGCGCCAGTTTGGTCTGAGTGATGTCTTCGTAGATGCCGATGTAGTGCGTCAGCTCGCGGTTATCGCCATACACCTTGGAGATCGACAACTGGCCCCAATACGGTTCGAGGTTCTTGCGCCGGCTTTTGAATTCGCCCTGCCAGCTGTTGCTCTTGGCCAGCGCCGACGGCGCGTCAAACAGCAGCTCGCTGAGGTTTTCCAGGGCCGGCAGTTCCGACAGGCGCTGGCCGTGGACTTCCTCGGTGGTGTACTGGGTGATCGCGGTGAAACTCGGGTTGACGTACTCGACCACGCCGTCGCAATTGACCAGCAAAAAGGCGTTGGCGCTTTGCTCGACCGCGCGCTGGAACAGGTGCAGGGCGCTGGTGGCGGTGCGGCGGTTGTGGTTGTTGATGACCTGGGCGAACTGATCCGCCAGTTCACCGGCAAAGGCGATTTCATCGGACTGCCAGGCGCGGGTCACGCCGGTCTGCTCCAGACAGAGCACGCCGACCACCTGGCCATCGACGCGGATGCTGGCGTCGAGCATCGCGTTGACATCGCGCGGGCGCAGGGCTTCGGCCATCTCGCGGGTGCGCGGGTCGCGCATTGCATTGTGCGCGTCGATGGCGCGGCTGCCGTGCAGCGCTTCCATGTAGTCGGGGAAGCCGCTGATGTCGATCACCTCCGGCAGGAGGTATTCCTGCGTTGCGCGGTGATACGCGGAAATCGGCACCAGCAGATTGCCTTCGAGGTTCCACAGGCTGGCGCAGTCGATTTCATAGATGTCGCAGGCGCAGCGGGTGATCAGTTCGGCGGCTTCCTGCAGCGAGTTGTGGCTGCTGTAGCGCTGGCGGGCAAGCAGCAGAATCAGATCCTGCTGGGCGCGCACCCGATCAAGGTGCTGCAGTTGTTCCTGCTGGGCGCGCTGGTTCAGCTCCAAGGCGATCTGCAGCCGCGAGTTCTGGGTTTCGAGGTCGACGGAGGGCAGCGCTGGTGCTTCGTCGAAGACATCATCGACCGCCAGCAAATAACCGCGCAGCAAGTGCCGATTGTGCTGCTTATAGGCTTCGCCGAGTTCGAGGATGCTCAGCACGCCAGCGGCGGTGTGCAGGGTGTAGCGCACCAGATAATGCGGGCTGTCGCGCAGTTGCTGCTGGATCGCGTCGTGCAACTGATAGCGAGCTTCAGGCTCCATCAGGCTGGCGTAGGGCGAGCCGACCAAGGCACACAATTCGACGGCTGGCTGGCCGAACTGGCGTTCGCAGTTGGGATCGAGAAACAGCATCGCCCAGCTCGCTTCATTCAAGCGCTCGAAACGCAGCATGCCGAGCCGCGAGGGCACAGGCAACTGCGTCACTACCTCGGCCGCCATACGGCTGGCGGCATCGGGTTGGCTCTTCATGAAGGAACTCGCTTGGAAATATGCTGAACGCGCGGGCTCTCGCCCTCTTTACTGTTGCCTGCGGCAAGGTTGCATCATTGCGGCACCGACTGACAAGAGAGATGAAGGCCAAGTGCTATAAGAATGTGTCGGCCGCTCGGGGCATTTCTCCAGTGTGTGGTTGAAAAGAGCAAAAGATCGCAGCCTGCGGCAGCTCCTACAAGGGATGTATACCAATGTAGGAGCTGCCGAAGGCTGCGATCTTTCAAGATCTCAGCGTAATTTCAGGCTGATCGATTGCAGCTTCTTGCCATCACGATCATGGTAATTGACCAGAATTTGATCAGTCTCGACGACTACATGGGCGAAGTTGTCTTCGCTGACGACCGGGCTGGTCAACTCATGCTGATAATCACCCGTCGCCGTGCGCGCCAGTGGTCGATCGAGGATGAACGTTGACGCCTTGGCATAGGGCAGCAGCTTGCTGTTGCACAGCGGCGAGGAAACGATGGTGTGGACTTCGAAATCCGGGTCTTCACTATGCGTCAGGCGCGAGGTCAGCGAGCCATGCACATCGCCCGAGACAAACACGACATTCCTGATGCGTCGGGTGCGGATGGTTTCCAGCAGGCGCAGGCGCTGCTCCGGGAAGGCTTTCCAGGCATCGTCGCCGTGCAATTTGCGATCCGGGTAGAACATCACGCTGGTCACGATGAATTTCACCCGCGCCGGGCTGTTGGTCAGCCACTTGAGCAGCGCCTGTTCCTGCGCCTCATCGAGTATGCGACGATCATCGGCTGACAAGTTGCGGCGGGTGCGGCTGTCGGTCACAAACCATTCGATATCAGCGTCACTGAATTGGTACCAGTAGTGCTCGAGTTTTGCCCGATTCACCTTTTCGTTAGTTGTAAGTTCATGCGCCGGGCTGTGGCTGACTTGATAGATTTCATAGGCGGCCATGGCGTTGCGATATAGCACTTGATCTGATTGTTTGGCATTCGCCGGCCAATTGTCTTCGATTTCGTGATCGTCCAGGATCATGTAAGTCGAAGTGCCGGACATCAAGCGCTGAATGTTCGGCTGAGAGAAGGCCGCACGGTACTTGCTGAGGATATCCTTATATTCACGATCAGGTGCGAACAGATTAAGGTCGTCGAGATAAACCTGATCACCCGTCATCAGAGTGGCACTGATCGGCGGCTGGGCACCTTCGATCAATTGGTTGATGGAGGCAAAGATCCGGTCACCCAGATGGGGCAGCACCGGCACCCCCGCCGTCATGCGCAAATAGCGGCAAGAGCCGACGATATAGGCCTTTGGCTGCAGGGCATTGCTTGAGCGGGTACGCAATCGATAGATTTCCCGCGGCCACTGCAGCGGCAGTTCGGCGACACTGTCCACGGTATGGACCGGATTCATCGGGCTGAACCAGCCGGTCTGGTATTCATATTCGGTGTCACTGCTCAAGTTGTTGAGGGTGAACACTTCGGTCATGTCGCGCAGCGCACTGGGTTCGGCGAAAGTACTAGCTGACCACTGTTGTGTTCCAGACTTCCGATAGCGAATGGCGGCAAATACCGGTGCGTTGCCTTGCTTGTCGGCGCGCATGAATATACGCGCGTGATGAGTTGTCGTGTGGCCGATAATCGGGCCAATAGTTGGCTTGAACATATTCGAGTCCGTTCGAGTAAGTTTCGTTTTTATAAATGGCGCAGGAAGATCGCTATTTAATCCGAGGGCAGAGAGTAGTTGCCTGTCGGTGAAAAATATCGGGACGAATTCGACTGCAGTCGTAGTTCAAGTAAACCGAACTTGTAGGAAGAGCCGCTGCACTTTTTTCAGGGCAAAAAAAGCCCCGTCAAACTGACGGGGTTGAGGTACGAGCGTGTGGCGCTCGAAAACGTGGAACGCAGTCGGCCCTCCGTTGCCGGAGGGCCGAACGCTTTACAGCAGGATGGTGCGGATGTCGCCCAGCAGGCTACCCAGACGCTGGGTGAAGCGTGCAGCAGCGGCGCCGTTGATCACACGGTGATCGTAGGACAGCGACAGTGGCAGCATCAGTTTCGGCTGGAAGGCTTTGCCGTCCCAGACTGGCTGGATGGTTGCCTTGGAAACACCGAGGATCGCCACTTCCGGCGCGTTGACGATCGGCGTGAAGCCGGTGCCGCCAATGTGGCCGAGGCTGGAAATGGTGAAGCAGGCGCCCTGCATCTCGTCCGAAGAAAGCTTCTTGGTGCGGGCTTTTTCAGCCAGCGAAGCAGCTTCTGCGGCCAGTTGCAGCAGGCTCTTCTGGTCGACGTTCTTGATGACCGGTACCAGCAGGCCATCCGGGGTGTCGACCGCGAAACCGATGTTGACGTACTTCTTGCGAATGATCGCCTTGCCGCTTGGTGCCAGCGAACTGTTGAAGTCCGGCAGTTCCTTGAGCAGGTGTGCGCAGGTCTTGAGCAGCAGCGGCAGGATGGTCAGCTTGACGCCGGCCTTCTCCGCGACGGCTTTCTGCGCAACACGGAAGGCTTCCAGCTCGGTGATGTCCGCCGAGTCGAATTGCGTCACGTGCGGCACGTTCAGCCAGCTGCGGTGCAGGTTGGCAGCGCCGACCTGCATCAGACGGGTCATCGGCACTTCTTCGATTTCACCGAAGCGGCTGAAATCCACGACCGGGATCGGCGGGATGCCCGCGCCACCGGTTGCGCCGCCAGCGGCCGGTGCTTCCTTGGCCTTCTGCATCATCGCCTTGACGTAAACCTGCACGTCTTCCTTGAGGATGCGACCGTGCGGACCGCTGGCGCCAACGGCGCTCAGCTCGACGCCGAACTCACGGGCCAGTTGACGCACGGCAGGGCCGGCGTGAACTTTCGCGCCTGGCTTGGCAGGTGCAGCAGCCGGAGCGGCAGCAGCAGGTGCAGCGGCAGCCGGAGCAGCAGCGGCCGGTGCCGGAGCGCTTGGCGCAGCAGCGGCAGCTGGAGCCGGGGCAGCAGCCGGGGCCGCACCTTTGACTTTCAGCTTGAGGATCAGATCGCCGGTGCCGACTTCGTCGTCCAGCTTGATCGAAACGCTTTCCACCACGCCCGCGGCAGGCGACGGGATTTCCATGCTCGCCTTGTCGGATTCGAGGGTGATCAGCGACTGGTCGGCTTCAACGCTGTCACCAGCCTTGACCAGCACTTCGATGATCTTGGCCTTGCCGGCCGAACCGATGTCCGGAACGTGGATGTCCTGAACGCTGTCAGCCACTGGAGCAGCCGGGGCTGCTGCAGGAGCAGGCGCAGCGGCAGCGGCCGGCGCAGCAGCCTGAGCCGGAGCGGCCGCAGCCGGGGCCGCAGCACCCGTCACTTCCAGATCCAGAATCAGGTCGCCAGTGCCGACTTCGTCGTTGAGCTTGACGCTGATGGCCTTGACCACGCCCGCGGCAGGCGACGGGATTTCCATGCTGGCCTTGTCGGATTCCAGGGTGATCAACGATTGATCAGCCTCGACCTTGTCGCCAACCTTGACCTGGATCTCGATGATCTGCGCCTTGCCCGACGAACCGATGTCCGGCACGTGCACTTGCTGCACCGAAGCGGTAGCCGGGGCAGCGGCTGGCGCGGCTGGAGCAGGAGCGGCAGCCGGTTTGGCTTCAGCTTTTGCAGCCGGTGCAGCAGCAGGCGCAGGAGCCGCTTGCGCGGCGCCCTCAACTTCCAGTTCGAGCAGTTCGTCGCCTTCTTTCAGGCGGTCGCCCAGCTTCACTTTCAGGCTCTTGATGACGCCGGCTTTCGGGGCCGGCACTTCCATGCTGGCCTTGTCCGATTCCAGCGTCAGAATGCTCTGGTCGGCTTCGATGCGGTCGCCGACCTTCACAAACAGTTCAATTACTTCACCTTCACCGCTGCCGATGTCAGGTACGCGAATGAGTTCGCTCACAAAATGTCTCCTCAGCAGTCCAGTGGGTTGCGTTTTTCCGGGTCGATGCCGAACTTGACGATGGCCTCGGCCACCACTTTAGGTTCGATATCACCACGGTCAGCCAGTGCTTCCAGGGCTGCCAACACCACGAAATGACGGTCGACTTCGAAGAAATGACGCAGTTTCTTGCGGCTGTCGCTGCGGCCGAAACCGTCGGTGCCCAGGACTTTGAATTCCTTGGACGGTACCCACTGACGGATCTGCTCGGCGAACAGCTTCATGTAGTCGGTAGAGGCGATGACCGGACCCTTACGGCCGCTCAGGCACTCTTCAACGTAGCTCTGCTTAGGCTTCTGGCCAGGCTTCAGACGGTTGCTGCGCTCTACGGCCAGGCCGTCGCGACGCAGTTCGTTGAAGCTGGTAACGCTCCATACGTCAGCGCCGATGTTGAACTCTTCACGCAGAATCTTCGCCGCTTCACGCACTTCACGCAGGATGGTGCCGGAGCCCATCAGCTGTACGTGATGCGCTGCATCGCGGGTGTCTTCTTCGAGCAGGTACATGCCTTTCTTGATGCCTTCTTCGGCACCGGCCGGCATGGCTGGCTGCTGGTACGACTCGTTCATCACGGTGATGTAATAGAAGATGTCCTGTTGCTCTTCGGTCATCTTCTTCATGCCGTCCTGAATGATCACCGCCAGCTCGTAGCCGTAGGTTGGATCGTAGGTGCGGCAGTTCGGGATGGTCGCGGCCAGCAGGTGGCTGTGACCGTCTTCGTGTTGCAGGCCTTCACCGTTCAGGGTGGTACGGCCGGCGGTGCCGCCGATCAGGAAACCACGGGTACGGCTGTCGCCAGCGGCCCAGGCCAGGTCACCGATACGCTGGAAGCCGAACATCGAGTAGAAGATGTAGAACGGCAGCATCGGCTGGTTGTGGCTGGAGTACGAAGTACCGGCGGCGATGAAGGAACTCATGGCGCCCGCTTCGTTGATGCCTTCTTCAAGGATCTGACCTTTCTGGTCTTCCTTGTAGAACATCACCTGGTCTTTATCGACTGGCTCGTAGAGCTGGCCGACGGAGGAGTAGATGCCCAACTGACGGAACATGCCTTCCATACCGAAGGTACGGGCTTCGTCCGGGATGATCGGCACGATGCGCGGGCCGATTTCCTTGTCCTTGACCAGTTGCGCGAGGATGCGCACGAAGGCCATGGTGGTGGAAATTTCACGGTCGCCCGATCCATCGAGGATGGCTTTCAGGGTGTCCAGATCCGGGGTCGGTACGCTGAAGCTCTGCGCGCGGCGCTGCGGTACGAAACCGCCCAGTGCGGCACGGCGCTCGCTCAGGTAGCGGGCTTCGGCGCTGTTCGGCTCTGGCTTGAAGAACGGCAGGTTCTCCAGCTCTTCGTCCTTGACCGGGATGTCGAAGCGGTCGCGGAACAACTTCAGGCTGTCGACGTCGACTTTCTTGGTGTTGTGCGCGGTGTTTTTCGCTTCGCCGGCACCGGTGCCATAACCCTTGATGGTCTTGGCCAGGATGACGGTCGGTTGTTCTTTGTGGTTGACCGCTTCGTGGTACGCCGCATAGACCTTGTACGGGTCGTGGCCGCCACGGTTGAGTTTCCAGATCTCGTCGTCGGACAGATCGGCAACCATTGCCTTGAGTTCAGGCGTGTTGAAGAAGTGCTCGCGAACGAACGCGCCGTCTTTGGCTTTGTAGTTCTGGTACTCGCCGTCGATGACTTCGTCCATGCGACGTTGCAGGATGCCGTCGACGTCCTTGGCCAGCAGTGGGTCCCAGAAACGGCCCCAGATGACTTTGGTCACGTTCCACTGTGCACCGCGGAACACGCCTTCGAGTTCCTGGATGATCTTGCCGTTGCCGCGAACCGGGCCGTCGAGGCGCTGCAGGTTGCAGTTGATGACGAAGATCAGGTTGTCCAGCTTCTCGCGGCCGGCCAGGGAGATGGCGCCCAAGGATTCCGGCTCGTCGCACTCGCCGTCGCCCAGGAAACACCAGACTTTCTGTTTGCCCGGCTGGATGAAACCGCGGTGTTCCAGGTACTTCATGAAGCGAGCCTGGTAGATCGCCTGGATCGGACCCAGCCCCATGGATACGGTCGGGAACTGCCAGAAGTCAGGCATCAGCCAAGGGTGCGGATAGGACGACAGGCCCTGACCGTCGACTTCCTGGCGGAAGTTGTTCATCTGGTCTTCGGTAATGCGGCCTTCCATGAACGCACGGGCGTAAACGCCTGGCGAGGTGTGGCCCTGGAAGTAGATCAGGTCGCCGCCGTGTTCGTCGGTCGGGGCCTGGAAGAAGTAGTTGAAGCCGATGTCATACAGGGTCGCGCTGGAAGCGAAGCTGGAGATGTGACCACCCAGGTCAGAATCTTTCAGGTTCGTACGCATTACCATGGCCATCGCGTTCCAGCGCACCAGCGAGCGAATGCGGCGTTCCATGAACAGGTCGCCAGGCATGCGTGCTTCGTGGGTTACCGGGATGGTGTTGCGGTAAGGCGTGGTGATGGCGTAAGGGAGCTGCGAACCGCTGCGGGTCGCCAGTTCACCCATACGGGTCATCAGATAGTGAGCACGGTCTTCGCCTTCTTTGTCGAGAACCGATTCCAGGGCGTCCAGCCATTCCTGGGTTTCGACGGGATCGAGGTCTTGCATGGCTTGCTCCAGGGCGGAAAGGCTTCCAGAATCGGTTGCCTGAGTTTGCGACTGGCCTTGTGGGCAGACGATTTAAAATTCTTGGATTGCCGACAGGTTGTTCCGGCGGCGTGTAGTTTTACTACAAATCTTTGAGCATTTCAGCCTTTCGCCTGTATAGACGAGTAGTAAAACTACAGAGGAAAGGCTTGTGGCCTCCGACTGCGTTGTGAGAATAATCGTTAAGGTTGGTCGATTACCATCCGAAAAAGGTGAAAGTTTGATGCTGGATGCCAAAGAAGAAGAAATTTCAGCTATTTCTAACTTTTGTTCGACAGTCCTTCGCGTAGCGGGTTTTCATCAAACACTACAAGCGGCCATTTACACGCCGATCAAGGATAGACCATGACCCTGCCCGTGCTTGCCGAACTCCCCGCCATTCTCCTGCCGTTGGTCACTCGATCCGAGCAGTCGTTCCGTACGGCCGTCGCCTCCCTTGAAGACGATCACGGCTTGTCGAACTGGACACCGGAGCGTTGGGCGCAATTCGCCCGCGTCGGTGCCGCCAGCGATTTCGTCATTGAACAGAGCGTTCGTGACCCTTTGATGTTGTTGTCACTGGTGCAGTCCGGTGAACTCGACCGGCCGTACGCGCCGGGTGAACTCTGCGCGCAGATTGCCGCCGCCGTGAACACCGCGCAAAGCGAAGACGAACTCGGGCGCGTCCTGCGCCGCCAGCGCGCACGCCATCAAGTGCGGATCATCTGGCGTGACCTCAACCGCCAGGCCGATCTGGTACAGACCTGCCGCGATCTTTCAGACATGGCCGACGCCACCATCGATCAGGCTTATCAATGGCTGTACAGCCGCCATTGCCAGCAGTTCGGCACGCCGACCGGTCGGCGCAGCGGTCTGCCGCAACAGATGGTCATTCTCGGCATGGGCAAGCTCGGCGCGGTCGAGTTGAACCTGTCGTCGGACATCGACCTGATCTTCGCCTACCCCGAGGGCGGCGAAACCGTCGGCGTGAAACGCGCGCTGGATAATCAGGAGTTCTTCATTCGTCTCGGCCAGCGCCTGATCAAGGCCCTCGACCCGATGACCGTCGACGGCTTCGTGTTCCGCGTCGACATGCGCCTGCGCCCGTACGGTTCGTCCGGCGCGCTGGTGCTGAGCTTCAATGCACTGGAGCAGTATTACCAGGATCAGGGCCGCGACTGGGAACGCTACGCGATGATCAAGGCGCGGGTGGTGGCCGGCGATCAGACTGCCGGCGCGCAGTTGCTCGACATGCTGCGCCCCTTCGTCTATCGGCGTTATCTGGATTTCTCGGCGATCGAAGCGCTGCGCACCATGAAGCAGTTGATCCAGCAAGAAGTGCGGCGCAAGGGCATGGCCGACAACATCAAGCTGGGTTCCGGTGGCATCCGCGAAGTCGAGTTCATCGCCCAGGCTTTCCAGTTGATCCACGGCGGGCGCGATCTGAGCCTGCAGCAGCGTCCTCTATTAAAGGTATTGAGCACGCTGGAAGGGCAAGGCTATCTGCCGCCGGCAGTAATCAGTGAATTGCGCGAAGGCTACGAGTTCCTGCGCTACACCGAACACGCGATCCAGGCGATTGCCGACCGCCAGACCCAGATGTTGCCGGACGGCGCTCAGGATCAGGCGCGCATTGCCTTTATGCTCGGTTTCGCCGATTGGCACGCCTTCCACGAAAAACTGATGTTCTGGCGCGGCCGCGTGGCCTGGCACTTCGCGCAGGTGATCGCCGATCCCGATGAAGAACAGGGTGCCGATTGCGAGGTGGTGGTCGGCGGTGAGTGGTTGCCGCTGTGGGAAGAGGCGCAGGATGAGGAGGCCGCTTGCCGACAATTGGAAGAAGGCGGCTTCAAGGACGCGAGCAAAGCGCTGAAAGCGCTGGCCAGTTTGCGCGGCAGCCCGCAATTGCGCGCCATGCAGCGGCTGGGTCGCGAGCGTCTCGATGCGTTTATTCCGCGTCTGCTGGCTCAGGCGGTGGAGCATGACAACCCGGATCTGGTGCTGGAACGGGTGCTGCCGCTGGTCGAAGCGGTGGCCCGGCGTTCGGCTTATTTAGTCCTGCTGACGGAAAACCCCGGCGCCTTGCGGCGCTTGCTGACGCTGTGCGCGGCCAGTCCGTGGATTGCTGAGCAGATCACCCGTTTCCCGCTGCTGCTCGACGAGTTGCTCAATGAAGGCCGGCTGTTCAAGCCGCCACTGGCCCCGGAACTCGCCGCCGAGCTGCGCGAACGGCTGACGCGGATTCCCGAAGACGACCTCGAACAGCAGATGGAGGCGCTGCGTCACTTCAAACTCGCGCACCGTTTGCGGGTTGCCGCGTCGGAAATCGCCGGCAGCCTGCCGTTGATGAAAGTCAGCGATTACCTGACCTGGCTGGCTGAAGCGATTCTCGAGCAAGTACTGGCCCTGGCCTGGCGCCAGACCGTGGCCAAGTACGGCACGCCGCTGCGCACCGATGGCAGTTTATGCGATCCGGGCTTCATCATTGTCGGTTATGGGAAAGTCGGCGGGCTGGAACTGGGGCATGGTTCGGACCTGGATCTGGTGTTCATCCATGACGGCGATCCGCAGGCGGAAACCGATGGGCCGAAGCCAATTGATGGCGCGCAGTTCTTCACTCGGCTGGGGCAGCGGATCATTCACTTGCTGACGGCGCAGACCAACTCTGGTCAGCTGTACGAAGTGGACATGCGTTTGCGCCCGTCCGGCGCGTCGGGGCTGTTGGTCAGTTCACTCGGTGCCTTCGAGCGCTATCAGGAAAATGAAGCCTGGACGTGGGAGCATCAGGCGCTGGTGCGGGCGCGGGTGTTGGTGGGCAGTCAGGATGTCGGCCAGGCCTTCGAGAAAGTCCGCGCGCAGGTTTTGGGCAAAGCGCGGGATCTGGCGAAATTGCAACAGGAAGTCAGCGAGATGCGCGCCAAGATGCGCGACAACCTCGGCACCAAGGGCACCGCAGCCGGTACGGCGGCTAATGCCTTCGAGGCCACGGCGCCGTTCGACCTCAAGCAGGACGCCGGAGGTATCGTCGATATTGAATTTATGGTGCAATACGCGGCCCTGGCGTGGTCGCACAGCCACCCGCCATTGCTGCGCTGGACCGATAACATCCGCATTCTGGAAGAGCTGGAACACGAAGGGCTGATGCCCGCCGAAGACGCCAGCCTGTTGCGCGAAGCCTATAAGGCTTACCGCTCCGCCGCCCACCGGCAGGCCTTGCAGAAGGACGCCGGGGTGATTGCAGGCGACCAGTTTGTCGAGGAACGCCGGCAGGTATTGCGGATCTGGAAAGAGCTGGGGCTAAGCTGAAACCGGATATTTGAAGCACCGATTACCTTGTGGGAGCGAGCTTGCTCGCGAAGACGGAGTGTCAGATGACACCGATGTCGGATGTGATGGCCCCTTCGCGAGCAAGCTCGCTCCCACAGTGGATTTACAGTGTCTGTAGATCTGAAGTAAGGCGAACAAACCATGTGGGAGCGAGCCTGCTCGCGATAGCGGAGTGACAGTCGACAGTCATGTTGAAGGTAATGACCCATCGCAAGCAGCGCCGCTCCCTCAGTGATTCTCGAGGCGGGGAGGCATTGGCCTCCCCGGTTCGTTTATGGAAACCACATGAATATTCTGATCGTTGGGCCCAGTTGGGTCGGTGACATGGTGATGGCGCAGACACTGTTTCAGTGTCTCAAACAGCGCCACCCGCAATGCGAAATCGACGTGCTGGCCCCCGAGTGGAGCCGGCCGATCCTTGAACGCATGCCCGAAGTGCGCAAGGCCTTGAGCTTTCCGCTCGGCCATGGCGCGCTGGAACTGGCGACGCGTCGGCGAATCGGCAAATCCCTGGCCGGCCAGTACGATCAGGCGATCCTGCTGCCGAATTCGCTGAAGTCGGCGCTGGTGCCTTTTTTTGCTGGCATCAAGCAACGCACCGGCTGGCGCGGCGAATTCCGCTACGGTCTGCTCAATGACGTGCGCACGCTGGATAAAGAACGTTATCCGCTGATGATCGAGCGCTTCATGGCCCTGGCTTACGAGCCGAACGCCGAACTGCCGAAACCGTATCCACGTCCGAGCCTGCAAATCGATCCGGTGACCCGCGAAGCGGCACTGGCCAAGTTCGGTTTGACTCTCGACCGTCCGGTGTTGGCCCTGTGCCCCGGTGCCGAATTCGGCGAGTCCAAGCGCTGGCCGTCCGAGCATTACGCCAAGGTCGCCGAAGCGCGGATTCGTGAAGGCTGGCAGGTGTGGTTGTTCGGCTCGAAAAACGACCACGCGGTGGGCGAAGACATCCGCGCACGGCTGATTCCCGGCCTGCGTGAAGAGTCGGTCAACCTCAGCGGCGGCACCTCGCTGGCCGAGGCCATCGACCTGCTGTCCTGTGCCGATTCGGTGGTGTCCAACGACTCCGGCCTGATGCACGTGGCGGCGGCGTTGAACCGTCCGTTGGTGGCGGTCTACGGCTCGACGTCGCCGGGTTTCACCCCGCCGCTGGCCGAGCACGTCGAAATTGTTCGGCTGGGTCTGGATTGCAGCCCGTGCTTCGACCGTACCTGCCGGTTCGGCCATTACAACTGCCTGCGCCAGCTGATGCCGGACGCGGTCAACGATGCCTTGCAGAAATTGCAGGGCACTGTGGTCGAGGTTCATTAAGTTGCGGGTATTGCTGATCAAGACTTCATCGCTGGGCGACGTGATTCACGCGTTGCCGGCGCTGACCGACGCGGCCCGGGCCATCCCCGGGATCAAGTTCGACTGGGTGGTGGAAGAAGGCTTCGCCGAAATTCCGACCTGGCACCCGGCCGTCGGCAAGGTGATTCCGGTGGCGATCCGTCGTTGGCGCAAGAACCTCTGGCAGACGATCAAGAGCGGCGAGTGGAAGCGCTTCAAGCAAAGCGTGCGTGCCAGCCAATACGATCTGGTGATCGACGCTCAGGGTCTGTTGAAAAGTGCCTGGCTGACGCGCTACGTCAAAGCTCCGGTGGCCGGTCTCGACAAAGGCTCGGCGCGCGAGCCGATCGCTGCACGTTTCTATGACCGCAAACTGGCGGTGGCCCGTGGGCAGCATGCGGTCGAACGGGTGCGTCAGCTGTTTGCTATCGCCCTCGGCTATGACCTGCCCAAAGGGTTGGGCGACTACGGCCTCAACGTCGAGCGTCTGGTGGAATTGCCGCGCAAGAGCGCTTTCGTGGTGTTCCTGCACGGCACCACGTGGGACACCAAGCACTGGCCGGAAGCCTACTGGCGCGAGCTGACCGAACGCGTCGGCTATCTGGGCGTCGGGGTCAAACTGCCGTGGGGCAACCCGCTGGAAAAGGCCCGCGCCGAACGGATTGCCGCCGGTTTCAAACACGCCGAAGTGCTGCCGAAGCTGAATCTGGCCGGGGTCGGCAAAGTGCTGGCCGGCGCCCAGGCTTGCGTGGCGGTAGACACCGGTCTCGGTCATTTGGCCGCCGCGCTGGATGTGCCGACGATTTCGCTGTTCGGCCCGACCAACCCGGGCCTGACCGGCGCCTACGGCAAGGTGCAGATTCACATGGCCAGTGATTTCCCTTGCGCTCCGTGCCTGCAAAAGAAATGTACCTACCAACCGACTGCGCAGGATGCCCGTCAGTTTGACCTCAAGCGCGAGCAGCCTCTGTGCTTTACGCGTGTAAATCCCGAGCGTGTCGCCAGCCGTCTGAGCACGTTGTTAATGGCTGAGGAGCTGCGCTGATGCAATTGGCTTTTGTCCTGTACAAATATTTCCCGTTCGGTGGCTTGCAGCGCGACTTCATGCGCATCGCCCTCGAATGCCAGAAGCGCGGTCACCAGATCCGCGTCTACACGCTGATCTGGGAAGGCGACGTGCCGCCCGGTTTCGAAGTGCTGGTGGCGCCGGTCAAGGCGTTCTTCAACCACCGTCGCAACGAGAAACTCACGGCGTGGATGGAAGCGGATCTGGCCAAGCGTCCGGTGGACCGCTTGATCGGCTTCAACAAGATGCCGGGTCTGGACGTCTATTACGCCGCCGACGGCTGCTTCGAAGACAAGGCGCAGAACCTGCGCCATTCGCTGTATCGCCGTTGGGGCCGCTATCGCCACTTCGCCGAGTACGAGCGCGCGGTGTTCGCCAAAGACGCGAAAACCGAAGTGTTGATGATTTCCGAAGTGCAGCAGCCGCTGTTCATCAAGCATTACGACACGCCGCTTGAGCGCTTCCATCTGCTGCCGCCGGGTATCGCCCAGGATCGTCGGCGGCCGGCGGATGCCGACCAGATTCGCGCCGGTTTCCGCGCCGAATTCAACCTCAAGGACGACGAACTGCTGCTGGTGCAGATCGGTTCCGGGTTCAAGACCAAGGGCGTCGATCGCAGCCTCAAGGCGCTGGCGGCACTGCCTGCCGAGCTGAAGAAACGCACCCGGCTGTTTGTAATCGGCCAGGATGACCCCAAATTGTTCCAGATGCAGAGTGCCACTTTGGGCCTGGGCGACAACGTGACGTTCCTCAAGGGCCGCAGCGATATCCCGCGATTCCTGCTCGGCGCCGACTTGTTGATCCACCCGGCGTACAACGAAAACACCGGTACCGTGCTGCTCGAAGCGCTGGTGGCCGGTTTGCCGGTGCTGGTCAGCGCGGTCTGCGGTTACGCCCATTACATCGCCGAGGCGGATGCCGGGCGCGTGCTGGACGAACCGTTCGAGCAGGCGCAACTGACGCAGTACCTGACTGACATGTTGAGTGACGACGCTGCACGCGTGGCCTGGAGCCGCAATGGTCTGGCCTTCGCCGAGACGGCCGACCTCTACAGCATGCCGCAGCACGCGGCCGATGTGATTCTGGCGGAGCACGCTTAAATGAAGTTGATGCTGGCTGAACCGTTCAAGAGCCTGTGGGCCGGGCGCGACCCGTTCGCCGAAGTCGAAGGCTTGCAGGGCGAGGTCTATCGCGAGCTGGAAGCTCGACGCACGCTGCGCACGGAAGTCGACGGCAACGGATTTTTCGTCAAGATCCACCGGGGCATCGGCTGGGGCGAGATCTTCAAGAACCTGCTGACCGCCAAGCTGCCGGTGCTCGGCGCGGGTCAGGAATGGCAGGCAATCCAGCGTTTGCAGGCAGTCGGCGTGCCGACCATGACCGCCGTGGCTTACGGCGAGAAGGGCAGCAACCCGGCGGATCAGCATTCGTTCATCGTCACCGAAGAGCTGGCGCCGACCGTCAGCCTCGAAGATTTCAGCATCGATTGGGTCAAGAACCCGCCGCAGCCGAAACTCAAGCGCGCGCTGATCGCTGAAGTGGCACGCATGACCGGCATGATGCACCGCGCCGGGGTCAACCACCGCGACTGCTACATCTGCCATTTCCTGCTGCACACCGACAAGCCGGTCACCCCGGACGATTTCAAGCTCTCGGTGATCGACCTGCACCGCGCGCAGACCCGTGCAAAGATTACTCAACGCTGGCGCAACAAGGATCTGGCCGCGCTGTATTTTTCGGCGCTGGACATCGGTCTGACCCGTCGCGACAAGCTGCGTTTCCTCAAAGGCTACTTCCAGCAACCGCTGCGGCAGATTCTGGCGCAAGAAGCGCCGCTGTTGAGCTGGCTCGAAGGCAAGGCCAACAAGCTTTATGCGCGCAAACAGCGTTACGGGGATGCGCTCTGATGGCGGGTTGGACTCTTGAGCCGCAATACAGCGAACTGAGCGAAGATTTCGGCAGCCTCGAAGCAGTGTTTGCTCTGCAGGGCGAGCGCCTGACCCGTGATCCGCTATCCGAAGTCATCCGCGTGCAGCGCAACGGCGTCAATTACTACGTCAAACGCTACGTCGGCGCCGGCAAAGGCTTGCGCCGCTACCTTGGCAAGCCGCGGGTGAAGATGGAGTGGCAGAACCTCAAGCGCTTCGCCAAGTGGGGCATTCCCACGGCCGAAGTGGTGGCCTGGGGTCTGGAACGGCGGGGCGCGGCGTACAACCGTGGCGCGATGATCACCCGCGAGCTGCCGCGCACCGAAGACCTGTCGGCGCTGGCCGAACGCAGCGATCCGAAACTCAAGGATCGCCTGTGGGTTGATGGCATCAGCCGGCAACTGGCCGGCTACACGCGAACCATGCACGATCACCGCTTTACCCATAACGATCTGAAGTGGCGCAACCTGCTGATCGACGATCAGGCGCAGCTGTTTTTGATCGACTGCCCGAACGGCGATTTCTGGCGCGGCTTCTGGCTCAAATACCGGATCACCAAGGATCTGGCCTGTCTCGACAAAGTGGCCAAATATCACCTGTCGAACACCCAGCGCCTGCGCTTCTACCTGCAATACCGCGGACGTGATCGGCTGAATGCCGCCGACAAGAAACGGATTCGCCACGTGGTGAGATTTTTCGAGGGACGCGAATGACTGATTTCCTGGCTGCTGAAGACCGGTCGCTGCTTGAGCGTCATGGCCTCGGCACTTTCGACGCGCTCTGGGCCAAACAGCTCGAAGCCGTGGACGAACCGAACACCGATGGCGGTGGCTGGAGCAGCGTGTTTCGCCTGGAGCTGGAAGGGCAGGCCTACTACCTCAAGCGCCAGAGCAACTACCTGACCCGCACCCTGCATGCGCCGTTCGGCGAGCCGAGTTTCGCCCGCGAGTTTCGCAATATCAGCCGCTACAACAAGTTGGGGATCCCGGCGCTGCAAGCGGCGTTCTTCGGTGAGCGCAAGGTCAAGGGCGAAGTCCAGGCGATCCTGCTGACCCGTGCCCTCGACGGCTGGGACGACCTTGATTCGCTGTTGCAACGCTGGTCCGAGCTGAGCGCCGCGCAGCAATCGGCCATTCTCAAGGCCTGTGGACAGCTGGCGCGCCAGCTGCACGGCGTGCGTCAGGTGCACGGCTGCTTTTATCCGAAACACATCTTTTTGCAGGCTGATGGCGACGCGTATAAGGCGCAGTTGATCGACCTGGAAAAGACCCGGCCCCTGCTGTTCGGCATGCGCGACCGGGTCAAGGATCTGGAGCCGCTGCTGCGTCGCGCGCCGGAATGGAGCGAGGCGCAATTGCGCGAGTTGCTCGCGGCGTACCTCGATCAGCCCGTCGACAGTTCGCTGGTCGACAGCTGGGTTTCGCGCCTGACCGCACGGCGCAGTCGCAAGGAGACCCGTTGATGCGCTTGTCCGAACTGAAAAACGCCGGGCGTGCGCCGAGTCTGCCGCTGACGATCAGCCTCGCTGATGCGGCCGGTCCTGCGGATTTGCAGTTGCTGAGCCTGCTGCGGGTGTTGCCGGGACAGCGTTATGTCGGCGCCGGGGTCTGGCGCGGGCGACCGGTGCTGGCCAAATTGCTGGTAGGCAGCAAGGCTGCGCGGCATTTTCAGCGTGAGCTGGCGGGCGTCAAGCTGCTCGCCGAACAAGGCCTGACCACGCCACTGTTGCTGGCTGATGGCTTGCAGGACGGCGAGGGTGGCTGGCTGTTGTTCGAATTTCTCGAAGGTGCCGAAAGCCTCGGTGAGGCCTGGCAGAAAGTCGAATCGCTGCCAGTGCTGGCGGACGAGCAATCGGCGGTGCTCGCCGAGGCACTGGGTGCTATCGGTCAACTGCATGGCAAAGGCTTGTGGCAGGAAGATCTGCACCTCGACAACCTGCTGCGCCAGGGCGGTCAGTTGTACTTGATCGACGGTGCCGGGATCTGTGCCGAAACCGCTGGCCAGCCGTTGTCGCGGCAGAAGGTGCTGGAAAACCTCGGGGTGTTTTTCGCCCAGTTGCCCAAGTCTCTGGAGCCGTTCACCGAAGAATTGCTGGTGTATTACCTGCTGAGCAACAGCGAGCATGCGCTGCCGCTGGAAGCGTTGCAGAAGCAGATCGCCAAGGTGCGCGCCTGGCGCCTGAAGGATTACCTGATCAAGGTGGGTCGCGAGTGCACGTTGTTCAGTGTGCAGCGCAGTGCATTTGGCTTGCGCGCAATCCGCCGCGAGGAAGAAGCCGCGATGCTGCCGGTGCTGGGTCAGGCCGATGCACTGCTCGATCAGGGCCATCTGTACAAGACCGGCGGCGCGGCGAGCGTTGGCAAAGTCGAGGTGGCCGGGCGCACGCTGGTGATCAAGCGCTACAACATCAAAGGCTTCGCGCATTGGCTCAAGCGTTTCTGGCGTCCGAGCCGGGCGTGGCATTCGTGGCGTGAAGGCAATCGCCTGGCGTTCCTCGGCATCGCCACGCCGAAACCACTGGCAGTGCTGGAAAAGCGCTTTCTGTGGCTGCGCAGTCGCGCCTATCTGGTGACCGAGTTCCTGCCGGGGCCGGACATCATCGAGCGCTTTGCGCCGTATGTTGAAAGCGGTGCAGCGCCGGAATCCGAGTTGCAGGCGCTGGATCAACTG
This sequence comes from Pseudomonas sp. AO-1, assembly GCF_019775695.1. Lineage (NCBI taxonomy): Bacteria > Pseudomonadati > Pseudomonadota > Gammaproteobacteria > Pseudomonadales > Pseudomonadaceae > Pseudomonas > Pseudomonas sp. AO-1. The sequence continues at coordinate 6,133,313 of NZ_CP079947.1, read as the reverse complement.
TTCGCCCGATTGATTGCCGAGCGCATCAGTCATGGCGACTTCAAGGGGCACAACCTGTTCTGGCAGGAGGATCGCTGGGCGCTGATCGACCTGGATTCGATGTGTCAGCACGGTTCTTCCGGCAGCTTTGCCCCCGCCTATGCCAGGGATCGCGCGCGGTTTATTCGCAATTGGCCTGAAGGAAGTGCGCTTTATCAAGTCATTGACCAGCGTCTTCCCAAGGACAGCTCTAGCGCTGACTGAATCTGGGCTATCGGTCCTGTGCGGGCAAGCCCGCTTCCACAGTCGTTCCGGTCGTTCAGAACTTCCTGTGGGAGCGGGCTTGCTCGCGATGGCGGCGGTGCGGCTTGCCCCTCTCTTGAAAGGCGACGCCTGTGCTGTTTTTTACGTGTTCAGATAGCGCACCATTCCTGCAAAGCTGGTTGTCAGGTATTCAGTCACATCCCCTGTTACTAGAAGTTTGCCGTCGTTTTGTATATGGATGCGGTTGGCCAGATCAATCCCCCCAAGATTCGTCATGATTCTCCCGTCGGTGCCAAAAGTGGGGTCTACTTTTCCGTTTTCGAGATAGCGCATCAGCATAAAATCGGCTCTTTCGGCATTGCCGAACGACGCTCCGGCAGCTACAGCTTTGTTGTCGGACTGAATGGTTATTGTCGAGTGTATGGCGCCGCCGTCATACGCTTCAATGTTAGGTGCCCCACCGTAAAATGAATCGTCCAACTTTCCATCTGAATGGATGCGAGTGACCAGAGGCTGTTCCTTGCCCTCAAAGCGGGCATGACCCGAAGCGACAAATTTTCCATCCGATTGTTGTGCAATTCCTGTGATCTGCGCTGCCAGACTGCTCTTTACAGGAATGATTGCAAATCCATCGTCGCCAAAGGAGGTATCAAGCTCGCCATTTTCCAAGTAGCGGGTAAACATCAGCTTGCCATTTCTGGATCCTGCCAAGAGCAATTTGCCAGACTTCAATGTGAGTATTGACGAGATATAAATTTTACCGGCATACACTTCGCCATTCGACCCGAAGCTGCTATCTGGCTTACCGTTATCGAGAATGCGTCGGATAATGACTTTGTCGTCCTCAACGCCGCCAACCTCTGTGCTCACGAACACAATTTCCCCGTCGTCCTGTATTGCCATGCAATTACATTTTTGCTTTCCAGAAGATTCATTAAAGATGAGTCGACCACCCTCACCAAATGAGAGGTCGAGATCACCTTCGGGCAGAACCCTGATAAGAAACACATTATGCACCGGCTTATCTAAATAGCCGAAAGAGCCAAATATAACGGCCTTGCCATCGGATTGCAGGGTAATCCATGCTTTTGTGATGGGCTGACGAGGGACAAGGTCGATGTACTTTATGCCCTGATCGCCAAAAAGGCTGTCTACAACGCCGGTATTCAGATGTCGTACGAGCGCCAGACGATCTCCGACTGCAATAACGCTGAGGATTTTCCCATCGGTTTGTAATACGGAAGAGCCAGGATTTGATATGCCTGGTAGATTGAAAAGTACCTTGCCTTCAACGCCAAAAGTCGGGTCAGGGGCGTTGTTGTTTTTAGAGTTGGTTAGTGTGTTCATTGTCTGCTTTCCTATGCGAAATTAATAACAAATGCGCGAGTGGCAATACCTGCTGTCTAGATATAAGCGTAATGATTTGTTGTGGGCTACTGTCAGAAATGACAGTCGCGACCAGCGGTGTTTAAACAATATTTGTTATCGCTACTGCGCCAGGGAAACTCTTCGGAAAGTGTGCGAAGGGACGGCGCTGAGCGTGGGCATGCCAGCCTGTCGCTCAGGCAGGGCGAAAGCGTTCTCCCCGTGTCAATTAACCTCTGGGTCATTCCCGTCATCTTTACGCTATAATCCCGCCCTTTAGCTGTCTCTCGCCCGGTGCGAGGGCACATCAATTTTCAAGGCGCATCGCGCCTGAATGCAGACTAAAGAGGCTAGACCCTGTGGCATTGACGATTCTTGGCCTGTCCGGCGCCCTTAGCCATGACCCTTCAGCCGCCTTGTACATCGACGGCAAGCTGGTGGCGGCGGCTGAAGAAGAGCGCTTCGTCCGCGATAAGCATGCAAAGAACCGCATGCCCTACGAATCGGCGAAGTTCTGCCTGGAACAGGCCGGTATCAAGCCGTCCGACGTTGACGTGGTGGCGATTCCGTTCGCGCCGATCAGCCTGTTCGGCAAAGCCCGCTGGCACTACGCCAAGCGCTACTGGTACGCGCCGGATCGCGCCCTCGACGCGATCCTGATGGGCAACCGTCGCTACAAGCGCTATCGCAACAAGATCGTCTGGTGCCTGGAGCAACTGGGTTTTGATCCGAAGAAGATCAAGATCGAGCCGGTCGAGCACCACTTGGCTCACGCCTCCAGCGCTTACCACTGCTCGGGTTTCAAAGAGAAAACCGCGATCCTCGGGATCGACGGCAAGGGCGAGTACGCCACGACCTTCTTCGGCTACGGCGAAAACGGCAAGATCCACAAGATCAAGGAATTCTTCGATCCGGACTCCCTCGGCGGCCTGTATGGCGCGATCACCGAGTTCCTCGGTTTCGAGATGCTCGACGGTGAGTTCAAGGTCATGGGCATGGCGCCGTACGGCGACGCCAGCAAATACGATTTCTCGCGTCTGGCCTCGTTCGAGAACGGCGAGCTGGTGATCAACACCGACTACGCCAACGTGATCGGTCTGCGTCGCTACAAAGAGAAGGGCAAAGGCTTCTACTTCTCGCCGAAGCTGATCGAGTGGCTGGGTCCGAAGCGTGAAGGCGATATCGCCGACGAACCGTACATTCACTACGCCGCGAGCATGCAAGCGCTGTTCGAGAAACTGGCGTTGCAGATGATCGACTACTACCTGGGCGATGTGCTCAAGGAAACCGGCAAGCTGGCCTTCGCCGGTGGCTGCGCGTTGAACGTCAAGCTGAACCAGAAAATCATCGCCCGCGATGACATCAAGGAGCTGTTCGTCCAGCCTGCGTCCGGCGATGCCGGCACCGCGGTCGGCGCAGCGGCCTATGTGTCCCACGCCCGTGGCGTGCCGGTCGAGAAGATGGAACACGTCTACCTCGGCCCGTCGTACAGCAACGAAGACGTGATCGCCGCGTGCGCCCGTCACGAGAACAAGCCGACCTGGCGCAAGCTCGACAACATGCCGGAGCAGATCGCCAAAATCATGGTCGATGGCAACCCGGTGGCCTGGTTCCAGGGTCGCATGGAGTTCGGTCCGCGCGCACTGGGCGGTCGTTCGATCATCGGTTGCCCGAGCGTGGCCGGTGTGGCTGACCGGATCAACCACCAGATCAAGTTCCGCGAGCGCTGGAGACCTTTCTGCCCGTCGATGCTCGACACCGTGGCACCGCAGATGATCAAGATCGATCACCCGGCGCCGTTCATGACCTTCACTTTCGAAGTGGCGGAAGAATGGAAGACCCGCGTGCCGGAAGTCGTTCACGAAGACGGCACTTCCCGTGCCCAGGTCCTGAAGCGCGAATACAACCCGCGCTACTACGACATGATGAAGGCACTGGAAAACCTCACCGGCAACGGCGTGTCGTTGAACACCTCGTTGAACCGTCGTGGTGAACCGATGATCTGCTCGCCGACCGACGCCCTGAACATGTTCTTCGGCTCCGATCTGCAGTACCTGATCATGGAAGACATTCTGGTGGTCAAAGAGGGCGCAAACGCTTATGACTCGCTCGGCTGAACGCCATGTGCTGCAGTTCTGTCACGGCTATGACGGGCCGTTCCTCGACTGCGCACGGCAGTACGCCAGCCTGTTCGCGGGCACTGGTTATCGGGTGACCACGGTCTTTCTGACCGGGGCCGCCGACGGCGAGGTGGCCGCAGCGTGTGCTTCCGATGAAGTGTTGTTCATGGAATACAGCTCCAAGGCCATTCGTGGCCTGAAGCTGGGCGCCATCGGTGATCTGCGCAAGATCGCCGCTTCACGCAATTTCAGTTTCTGCATCGCCCATCGCTTCAAGCCGATCTACATCGCCTTGCTCGGCACGTCGCTGCCGGTGATTGGCGTGCACCACGCGTTTGACGATTACAAACGCGGCACGCGCAAGCTGTTCGCGCACATTTTCCGCAAGCGTCTGAGCCTGCTCGGCGTCTCCGACGCAGTACGCGACGACATGCGGCGCTGCCTGCCGAAATGGCCGTCGACCCGCATCCAGACCTTGTACAACCGCATCGATGTGCCGGCCTTGCAGGCTAGTCAGGTGTCGGCCCGCGAGGCCCGCGAGACCCTCGGTCTGGCGGCTGATGCGTTCATTGTCGGCAACGTTGGACGGCTGCACCCGGACAAGGATCAGGCCACGTTGCTGCACGGTTTTGCTGCAGCGTTGCCGGGTTTGCCGGGCAACAGTCAGCTGGTGATTCTCGGCAAGGGCCGTCTGGAGCAGGACCTCAAGGAGCTGGCGCGCGAACTGGGCATCGGTGACCGGGTGCTGTTTCTCGGTCAGGTGCCGGACGCGCGCAATTACTTCCGCGCCTTCGATGTGTTCGCCTTGAGCTCCGATCACGAACCGTTCGGCATGGTGCTGCTCGAAGCCATGGCCGCCGGCGTGCCGTTACTCGCCACCGCCTGTGGCGGGGCCAAGGAAGTGGTCGAAGGCGTGGGCATTCTGTTCCCGCTGGGCGATGCCGAACACCTTGCCCAAGGCCTGCAACATTTGGCCGGTATGGATGATCAGCAGCGCCGGCAGTGCGCCGAGCTGATGCTCGATCGTCTGCGTGAGCGTTTCTCCGACCGTGCGGTGCGCGACACCTTCTGGCGTCTGCCGCAAGTTACCGATCTGGCACCGAGGGGCTGATGCTCAACCGATTTCAAGGCTGGCGCGAACGTGGCTGGTCGCCCGTTGACGCCTCCACCTATGCCAGCGCCTGGCAGCGTTTTGGCGGCAGTGTCGCGACCCATCCGCTGGTGGTCGAACGCCTGGCGGATCTGGCCGGTATCCCGGTGCGTTATCTGGCCTGGGAGCAGGACGGCGAAGTCAAAGCGGCAATCCCGACCTGGGGCCGTGATTTGGCGCTGTCCAAAGACGTGCTCAAGCGCAACGGTAAGAAAGGCCTGTTCGACCTTGGCAATGCCGAGTTGATCCTGCCGGCCGCCGCCGATGCCCAGGCGCCGCTGCGCCATCGCGCACGCTATCTGTCGACGCTCAACGAAAACCGCTTCAGCGGCCTCAAGTTGCAGACCGAACAACTGGCCATGGCCCGCACCCCCGAAGAATTGTCGAAGAAGTTTCGCTACAACCAGCGCCGCGAACTGCGCCTGCTGGAAGAGGCGGGTGGACTGGTGCGTCCGGTCAGTGAGTTTTCCAGTGCCGAACTGGCGGCGATCTACTGTGATCTGTTCCAGCGCCGCTGGGGCTTTCCGGCCACCGGCGCGGCGCGTATGGGCGAAGTCATCGAGCTGCTGCGCGAACTGTTGATCGGCTCGGTGATTTTCCTTAATGATGCGCCGATCGCCATTCAACTGGTGTACCGCGTCGAAGCGCCGGAGTGGATCAGCGTCGAGTACATCAACGGCGGCGTCGACCCCGAAACCCGCGAATTCAGCCCTGGCAGCGTGTTGAGTTTCCTCAATACGCAAAGCGCCTGGGAACAGGCGCGAGCACTGAACAAGCCGCTGCGGTTTTCCTTCGGTCGCGCCGACCGTGAATACAAGGATCGCTGGTGCAACCCCGTGCCGGTGTTCACCGTATGAGTCAGCCCATGAGCCGCAAACAGCAACTGCTCAAGCGTCATCGCCGCAACAAGCGCGTCACCTTGCTGATCGCCCTGATCGTGTTGATCGCGCTCGGTGTGCTGGTCGCGTGGTGGTTGCCGCTGGTGCTCGCGGTGGTTGGCTGGATCGCCCATGAAGCGTGGTTTGCCGATCACCTGTTCTATTCGCCGAAAGACGATTACCAGTACAGCTTTCCGCCGTTTACACCGCAGCCGAAGGTGCATCTGAACGGCGAACAATTGCGTCTGGATGAAGGTGTGATGCTGGTCGACGAAGCGACGTTGATCCTCGCGGTAAAGGTTAAAAGCACTTGGCTGGGACGTTTCCTCGATCCGCGCGTCGAACTGCTCGGCGGGGCGAATCCGGATGCGCAAACCTTCGAGCGCGGGGTCAATGGCCAGCGTTACCTGAACCTCAGCGGTCAGGCACAAACCCTGTCGCAAGGTCAGTTGCGTTTGCGCGGGCGCTTTTGCCGGGTCTCTGGCGAGCCTGTTTTGTGGGCACTGGAGCAACCGGACTACCGCCGTCAACGAGTGATGGTGATTGCACCACACGCCGACGACGCCGAGCTGGCGGCCTACGGTTTGTACAGTCAGGCCGATGAAGCCTGGATTGTCACCCTGACCGCAGGCGAGATCGAAGCCGAGCACTATGAGCAGATGGGCCTGAACAAGGTCGAAGCGGCGCGACTCAAGGGTCGCCTGCGGGCCTGGGACAGTCTAGCCGTGCCGCGTTGGGCCGGGGTTGCGCAGGAACACTGCGTGCAACTCGGTTACTTCTGTCTGCAACTGGCCGCGATGCAAGCTGCGCCGAATCAGGCGGTAGGTTCGCGCGAAGCGGACTTGAATGACACTCGCCTGTTTCGTCAGTTGAATCCGTTCACTCTGCCGGGCGACGCCGATGGTGCGCCGACCTGGAACAACCTGCTGGCCGACCTGCGTGAAGTGCTGCTGCGCGCCCGTCCGGACGTGATTGTGTTGCCGCACCCGACCCTTGATCCGCATCCCGATCATGTCTGCGCCCAGCAAGCGGTTTTGCAGGCGCTCCAAAGTCTCGACTGGCAGCCGACGTTGCTCGGTTACGCCAACCATTTGCACGACAACGACCGCTGGCCGATGGGCAATACCGGGCAGGGCATTGCCTTGCCGCCGGCCTTCGATGCGGCGGTGCCGATGCAGCCGCTGTGCCTGTCGCTGTCCCTTGAACAACAGCGGGACAAGGCCATGGCGCTCGGCATGATGCATGACCTGCAGCCGCCGGCACCGTTCAAGCGTCGCCTGCGCCGCGTGATTCAGCGCCTGCTCGCCGGGCGGACACCCTCGGTATACGGGGAAAACGAGTTTTTTCGAAAAGCGGTCAGACGCCAGGAATTGTTCTGGTTATTGAAGCACGGTGAACCGGGCGATCAGCGGGGAGAGTCATGAGTCAACGGTCCAAGGTGTTGCAGCTGCAACCCGACTACAACGTCAAAGCCCATGATTTCGCCGACCTGGCCGAGCAGATCGTCAAGGCGTTACCGGCTGATCGCTATGAAGTCACGGCGGCGTTCCTGCGCGGCAAACCGGGGCCGGGCGAGCCGGTGAGCCGGGCTGACCGTTCTGTGTACTTCGAGTTTTCCGACAAGTCGCTCAAAGGCATGCGCCTGCGGGCGATGTGGCAGCTGTACAAGTTCTGCCGTCGGGAAAAGTTCGATGTGGTGATCTGCAACCGCTTCAAGCCGGTGAACATGATGTTGGCGCTCAACCGCTGGTTGAAGGTGCCGCTGTGCATTGGCATCTCCCACGGTTTCGGCGAATACGACCGCTTTTACCGACGTCGTCAGACCCAGCGTCTGATCGATCGGCACTGGCGCTTTGTCGGCGTGTCACCGGCGGTCAAACAGTACCTGCTCGATTGCGATTGCGGCTTCACCGACCAGAACACCTACGCCATTACCAATGCCATCGACATCGAGCAGGCCGAGGGCTTGCAGCACAGCCGCGACAAAGCCCGCGAGTTGTTGGGCCTCGACCCGACTGTGCGTTTGATTGGCGCGCTGGGGCGGTTGGTATCGGTCAAGGGCCACACCTATCTGCTACAAGCCTTTGCCGCGCTGAAAGACAAATACCCGAACACTCAATTGGCGATCATCGGAGCAGGGCGCCTGCAGGCGCCGCTGGCGGCCGAGATCGAACAACTGGGCCTGAGCGGGCGTGCGCACTTGCTGGGCTTCAAGGAAAACGCCCTGCAATACGTGCGTGCGTTCGACATCTGGACCATGCCGTCGCTGGCCGAGGGCCTCGGTCTGGCGTTGCTCGAAGGCATGAGCGGACACCTGCCGGTGATCGCCTCGAATGTGCCGGCCATGTTGCCGCTGATCGAAGGCGCCGGTGGCTTGGCGATTACACCCAAGGATGTACCGAGTCTGGTCGCCGCGCTGGACAACTATCTCGCGCTATCGGATGAAGAACTCAAGGCCAAGGGCGAGCAGGCTTATCGCTACCTGCAGGAACAACACGACATCGAGGTGTTCCGTCAGCAATACCTGGACTTGATCGATTCTGGCCTGGAACAGGCCCGCAAGGAGCAGCCGTGAGCGAAGAGCAAGTCATGAGTGAAGCCAACGCCCTCGTCACGGTGATCATCGCCTCCTACAATCACGGCCCGTACATCGAGGAAAGCATCCTCAGCGTCCTCAATCAGACCTACAAGAACATTGAGCTGCTGGTGGTCGATGATGGCTCGAAGGACGACAGTGTCGAACGCATCAGCGCGTTGCAGGCGCAGTACGGTTTCGATTTTCGTGTGCAGCAGAATCAGGGCCTGACCAATACCCTCAATGGCGCTATCGCCCGTTCGAAGGGCAGTCTGATCGTGCCATTCGGCTCCGACGACATCATGTACCCGGAGAGAATCGCCACCCAGGTGGCGTACATGGCCGGCAAGCCCGAAGTCGGGATCTGCGCCGGCAACATCGAATTGATGCACGCCGATGGCAGCCTTTACCCGGAGAAGCGTCAGCGCCGCGACGTACCGTTCCGCCGTCTGGATTTCGACGATATGTTCCTTGAGCGCAAGCCGTATCCACCGGCGCCAACACTGATGATCCGTCGTGAGGCGCTGGACAAGGTGGGTGGGTTCGATCCGACGATTCGCCTTGAGGATCTGTACATCGAGCTGAAGGTGACCCGCGCCGGTTACTTCATCGACGGTTTGAACGTGGTGATGGCGCGTTACCGCAAGCACGCCACCAACTCGTACAAGAACCATCGCTTCATGATCGAGAATATTCTGCGCACCTATGCGCTGTTCAGCGATCATCCGCTGTATGACGAAGTACGCTTCAAGGCGCTGAACTCGATGTTCCTCAAGACCGCCAACCGCAATCGCAAGCTGGCCCGCGAACTGCTGGCACAGATCCCGTTCAAGGCCTGGAACAAGAAAACCTGGCGCGGCTTGGGGCGTTTGCTCTTTTCTCCGCTGGAAAAGGACTGAGGTCATGGTCGCTCGCACTCAGCGAGCGACTTTCTCCGGCAGGCGCTTTTCGCCCTTCTGGCGCTGGCGCAACCAATGCACAACCTTCTTGCCGGCAGCCATGCCCGGTTGCTCGATATAGAGGAAGGTCACGCTGCTGATCAGAATCAGCAGGCACGTGCAGATCGCCACCAGGGGCAGGTACACCGAAGTTTCCCGCGCATCGATATCCAGCAGCAGCGGCAGCCGTTGCACCATCAGCCACAGGACGAAACCGTGCAGCAGGTAAGTGCTGTAGCTGATTTCGCCGAGCCAGCGAATGCTGCGTGGTTTCAGCGCGCCGAACAGGCTGTTGCCGGACGCCACGATCACGAAAAACAGCGTCAGCAAAAACAGCGGCGCAGTCTTGAACGCCCGACTGAACGCGGTGAACGCAATCACCAGCGCGAGCACGGCGATGATGCTCGCCAGGCGTGACTGGCTCCATGCCACGAGCGCCGGGCGGCGAATCCAGTACGCGGCAGCGATACCGCCGAGGAAGCTCGCCAGAAAGTGTTTCTTCAGCGAATGCTCCCAACCGATTATCTGGTACAGCGCGTAGATGCCGATCAGGCACAGCACCACTTGCAACCAACTGCCGCGGTAGATGAACACCAGTCCGGCCAATGGCAGTGCCAGGTAGAAAAACACTTCATAGGCCAGCGTCCAGGTGACGTTGGATATCAGCATGCCGGAGTGTCGGTACTGGTTGATGTCCGGGCGGTCGAACGTCAGCCAGGCGAGAACCTGCTTGAGCACTTCCAGCCCCGGCTCTTTCAGCTGCCAGCTCTGCAAGTGGAAGATCGAGACGAACACCAGCAGCATCAATGGCAGGTACAGCGGGTACAGACGAAATACCCGTGAGACGCCGAACGCCAGCCAGTCATGGTTGCGGCCTTGCGCGAGCAAGCGGCTCCAGAACAGGAACCCGGTGATCATGAAGAACAGCGCGACGCTGCCCTGGCCCAGCATCGAATAGAAGTTGCTCGGAGGGAAGTCGATCACGCCGGTGCGCAAGAAGATCCAGGTAATGATCGAATGGTGCACGAACACACCAAACGCCAGATAGCCGCGCAGACCGTCGATGCTCGCATAGCGGCTTTCGCCGGAATGCTGCAGGTGCCGAGCAATTTTCGGCACCGCGCGCAACAGGAGCGCGGAGGTGACGATGGCCAGCAGGTAGGCTGCCAGCGCAATAAGAGGATTGGTTTCGATCATCACTGAACTCGGGCCGGGGCGTTGCCGGCCAGCACTTGCCTGTGCAGGTTTTCAACTGCGGATTTGGACGCCGTCACAGCGTATCCCTGGAGCAGGGCATCGAGGTGATCCTCGAACAGCCAGCGTTTGTCGACAGTGTAACGTTGCATATGACGCAAATTGCGTTGACGCATCGAAAGGCTGAGCGGGGTCGGGTAGATGCGCAGGTCGGCCAGATCAATCAAGCCGAACTCGCCATCTTCCAGTACCAGTACGTTGCCCAGGTGCAGCGAGCGGAAGTACACGCCTTTCTCATGCAATTGCGCCATGAATTTGCCGAAGCGTTCGATCAACGCCTGACGCACCGCCGGGGCGGTAATGCTCTGCAGTACCTGACGCAGGGTGTGGCCAGGCAACGGTGCGTAATGCACGGCACTGCTGCCATCATCGAGACGGTAAACGTTCAGTACTTGCGGGGTGGGAATTCCCATCTGGCGCAGTTGTTCGCTGTTGACTGCGAACCGCTCGGAGTAGGGGTTGAAACTGCCGGAGGTGTACCAGCGGCGACGACGGAACAGTTTGAGGAAGCTGCCATCGCTCAGGCACAGGACTTTCGGGCCCAGGCCGTCTTCTTCGATGATCCGGGCTTCGCGGCTCAATTGCTCAAGGCCTGTCACCGACAGCTTTTGGACGGGCAGGGTCAACAGCCGACGCGCGCGTTGATTGATGCTCAGCGCCGCGATCAGTGCCAGCGGGATCCACAGCAGGAACCAGTGCTCCTTGGGCCGCGAAATGATCCCGCCACCTTCTGTCAGGCCTGCGCCGATACCGAATATCAGCCAGGTCGAAGCAATGATCAGCATGGGCTGTACACGCTGACGCCAACTGCTCAGCAGGCCCCATAGCAGGAAAAACAGCCATGGAAGCAGGCCGATGATGCCGACGTAATACAGGACCCCCAGGACAAAACTGTGCGGCTCCTGAAAACTGACACCGTTGCCGGGGTCGACGGAAAGGCTGGCGCTGTAGCCATGGCCGATCCAGGGGTGATCAGCAATCATGTGCAGCACTTTCTGCCAGATTTCCAGGCGGTAGGAATCGCCTCGTTCAATGATCATCTGCGCAAACAGGGTCAGAACGGTCGCGCCGCTCAGGGCCAGCGCGATCAATAACCCTACCGAACGTCGGTTCCAGCAAATGAAACACAGCCACAACGCGGCCATGGTCAGTGCTACCAGCGGCGTTCTGGAGCCGGTGCCGATCACCGCCATGAACATGACGGCCATCGCCGGTACGCTGAGCCACATCATCTGGCGGCGCTTGCAGGTCATGGTCACGCTCAGCCAGTAGGCGCTGAAGAACCCGAACAGGTGAGAGCTGAGCAGCGGATTATCGAAGGCGCCGCCGCCAATCAGGCGCATCCCCGGTTCATAGATCCGGGCGAACATGAACAGGAAAATGGTGGTTGCAATCAGGGCGACCAGCGCTGCGCCGAACAGCAAGGGTTGCAGGATGTCGGCGCGGTAGCGCACCAGCAGGTAGCTGCCGGCAAACAGCAGCAAGGTATGCAGTGGCGGCTTGAACATTCCGCCGAGCGGCTCGCCGCCTGGCCCCCAGGCGAGGCTGAGCAACGCCCACGCAGCGAACAGCAGGGCCGCGATGAAAATCGGCTCGCGCAGCAGCTCCTTGAGCTCACGCGGGCGCAGGCACAGTGCGATCAGTGTCGGGATGCTGAACAGCCCGTAGAACAACTTGTGATGAAGGCTTCGACCCGGCAAAAAGAACAGCGCGCACAGGAGCAGGAAATAACCGGTGGGGAGTATCCACAGGCTAATGAAATCGAAAACTCGATTGGACGTACCGCTGAAGCCGCGAAGTTGCATGCTGTGAGATTCATTCCTGAGGTTGATCGACCATTCGAGTGATGGCTATTTGATGCAGAAAAGGTGCATAACAATAACAGCCTTTCGCCGATTGCCAGAACCCTGAAGAAGCTGTGCTAAAGTCAGCGTCCTTTTTATCGACTTTCGCGTGATATGACCGACTCCAGTCCCGCCGCAAGCCCTTCGAGCTTGAAAATCTACTTCCGCCTGCTCGGCTACGTCCGGCCGTACATCAGTCTGTTCCTGATCAGCATCGTCGGCTTTCTGATTTTCGCCTCGACGCAGCCGATGCTCGGCTACATCCTCAAGTACTTTGTCGATGGCCTGTCCAATCCTGAAGCGGTGCTGTTTCCCTCTGTGCCCTACCTGCGTGACCTGCAACTGCTGCAGGCCGTCCCGCTGCTGATCATTCTGATCGCCGCGTGGCAGGGGCTGGGCTCGTATCTGGGCAACTACTTCCTGGCCAAGGTTTCCCTCGGGCTGGTGCATGACTTGCGCGTGCAGTTGTTCAACAACCTGCTGGTGCTGCCCAACCGCTATTTCGACAAGCATAACTCCGGTCATCTGATTTCGCGTATCACCTTCAACGTGACCATGGTCACGGGGGCGGCAACAGATGCGATCAAGGTCGTAATCCGTGAAGGCATGACGGTGATCTTCCTGTTTGCCTCGCTGCTGTTCATGAACTGGAAGCTGACTCTGGTGATGGTCGCGATCCTGCCGCTCATCGCCGTAATGGTGCGCACCGCCAGCAAGAAATTCCGCAAGCAGAGCAAGAAGATCCAGCTGGCGATGGGCGATGTCACGCATGTGGCCTCGGAAACCATCCAGGGTTATCGCGTGGTGCGCAGCTTCGGCGGCGAGGCTTACGAAGAGCAACGTTTCCTCAACGCCAGCCAGAGCAACACCGACAAGCAACTGCGCATGACCCGTACCGGCGCAATCTACACGCCGATGCTGCAACTGGTGATCTACACCGCCATGGCGGTGCTGATGTTCCTCGTGCTGTTCCTGCGCGGTGACGCCTCGGCCGGTGACATGGTCGCCTACATCACCCTGGCAGGTCTGCTGCCCAAGCCGATCCGTCAATTGTCCGAGGTCAGCTCGACCATCCAGAAAGGCGTGGCCGGTGCCGAAAGCATCTTCGAGCAACTGGACGTCGAGCCGGAAGTCGATACGGGCACCGTCGAGCGCGATTCGGTGAGCGGTCGCCTGGACGTGCGCAACCTGAGCTTCACCTACCCGGGCACCGAGCGTCAGGTGCTCGACGACATCAGCTTCTCGGTCCAGCCGGGACAGATGGTCGCGCTGGTCGGCCGTTCCGGCAGCGGCAAGTCAACGCTGGCCAACCTGATTCCACGTTTCTATCACCACGACAAGGGTGAAATCCTTATCGACGATGTGGAAATCGAGCAGTACAAGCTGCTCAACCTGCGCCGTCATATCGCTCAGGTGACCCAGCACGTCACCCTGTTCAGCGACACCGTGGCCAATAACATCGCTTATGGCGATCTGGCCGGTGCGCCACGTGAAGACATCGAGAAAGCCGCGCGTGATGCCTACGCGATGGACTTCATTTCGCAACTGCCGCAAGGCCTGGACACCCAGGTCGGCGAGAACGGCGTCTTGCTTTCCGGTGGCCAGCGCCAGCGTCTGGCAATTGCCCGCGCGCTGCTCAAGAACGCGCCGTTGCTGATTCTCGACGAGGCCACCTCGGCGCTCGACACCGAATCCGAACGGCATATTCAGGCCGCGCTGGATCAGGTGATGAAGGGTCGCACCACACTGGTGATCGCCCACCGTCTGTCGACCATCGAGAAGGCCGATCTGATTCTGGTCATGGATCAGGGGCGGATTGTCGAGCGTGGTACCCATGATCAGTTGCTGGCGCAAAATGGTTACTACGCGCGCCTCAACGCCATGGGCCTGGATGCGCCGGCCGAAGATATCGCCTGATTCCAGGCCCTGCCCTGTGGGAGCGAGCCTGCTCGCGAAAGCACTGCAACAGACGACGTCCGTGTCGCATGTTCACCCGCTATCGCGAGCAGGCTCGCTCCCACAGTCGTTTGTATCCAGACCTTTACCCTTCTTGACCAAACCGGAATAAATCCGGACGCCGCGCTTGTTAAGGTTCCTCACTGAACTCTGACTTTTATCGAGGGGGCCATCCCCGTCGCGCGGGTGCTTTCATGTTGCAACGCTATCTCTGGAAACTGCTGCCCAAGCCGCAGCGAGCCTTTCTGCTCGGGCGCCTGTCGGTGGTCGATCGGCAGGTGGTGAACAAGTCGATGTCGGCCAACCTGACGTTTCCCCAGCCCTTCCAGCAGCGCTCCTGCCTGTTCATCCATGTCCCGAAATGTGCCGGCAGCAGCATTTGCACGGCGTTGTTCGACGGCTGGCGTCCCGGGCACTTGCCGTTGTACTGGTACGAAGAGCAATTCCCCGAGCAGTTCGCCAACGCCTTCAAGTTCGCCTTTGTCCGCGACCCGCTGGAGCGCGCCTATTCGGCCTACGCCTTTTTGCGTGGCAACGAGTTGAGCGCGCGTGACCATTCGGCGCAGCAGTTGGTGCGGCAGTACCGGGATTTCGACGATTTTGTCGCACGCTGGCTGCATCCGGAAACGATTGCCCGGCAATTGCACTTTGCGGCACAGACCGACTTTCTTACCGATTCGCTGGGGCATCTGGCGCTGGACTTCATCGGTTATCAGGAGCACCTGGCGCGGGATTTTCGTCTGGTTTGCGAACAGTTGGGGCTGACTGGCGAGTTGCCTCACGTCAACGGCTCGCGGGAAAGGCAAACGATGCCGGCGCGGGAGTTCTGTACGGTGCGCACCCGGCGACTGGTGCGTCGGGTTTATCAGCGTGATTACGAGTTGCTCGGTTATGAATGAGTACCTGTCAATGCCGATGCAAGCCCCGGCCATTCGGCCTTACGGTCTGGCGTTGTCACATCAGGCCCGCGCAGCGCTCAAGGCGCAACGCCCACGCTGCCTGTGGCTGACCGGATTTTCCGGCGCCGGTAAGTCAACCTTGGCCAATGCCCTCGAACTGCACCTGCATGCGTCGGGTCTGCACACCTTTCTGCTCGATGGCGACAATGTGCGCAATGGCCTGTGCCGCGACCTGGGCATGAGCGACCTCTGCCGCCGGGAAAACATCCGGCGTATGGCCGAGGTGGCGCGGTTGATGGTCGACGCCGGGCTGATTGTGATCGTTGCGGCCATTTCGCCGTTCCGCACCGAGCGCGACGCTGCGCGCAGGCTGTTTGCGCAGGATGAGTTCATTGAAGTGCACGTCAGCACTTCGCTGGAAGTCTGCGCCCGTCGCGATCCGAAGGGTTTGTATCAGGCCGTGCGGGAAGGAAGGATCAAGCACTTTACGGGTGTGGACAGCCCTTACGAAGCGCCATTGGCAGCCGAGTGGCAGATCGACACCGAGGCGCTGGAGTTGTCCGAATCCTGTGAGCAACTGGCGGCGCTGGTGCTCAAAAAATGAGCAAAGTAACGGACTGTTTCATCCTGTTGCAGGCTGCACTCAAGCCTGCGCCAACCCTGTGTTAATATCGCGCCCTTGTTCATTTTGTATGTGGGTTGCTCCATGAAGTTGTCCATGCCGCGATTCGATCAAGCCCCAGTCTTGGTGGTCGGCGATGTCATGCTCGACCGTTACTGGCATGGTGGAACCTCACGGATTTCCCCTGAGGCACCGGTTCCGGTCGTAAAAGTCGAGCAAATCGAAGACCGTCCGGGCGGTGCTGCCAACGTTGCCTTGAACATTGCCGCGCTGGGTGCGCCGGCGTCGCTGGTCGGAGTGACCGGTGATGACGAAGCCGCCGACAGCCTGAGCAACAGTCTCAAGGGCGCGGGCGTGCGTGCCCTGTTCCAGCGCATCGCGCATCAGCCGACCATCGTCAAACTGCGGGTCATGAGCCGGCACCAGCAATTGCTGCGTATCGACTTCGAAGAACCGTTTGCCACCGATGCGCTGGCCCTGGCCTCGCAGGTCGATGATCTGCTTGAGGGCATCAAAGTGCTGGTGCTGTCGGACTACGGCAAAGGCGCGCTGAAGAACCATCAGGCCCTGATTCAGGCGGCCCGGGCCAAAGGCATTCCGGTGCTGGCCGATCCCAAGGGCAAGGATTTTTCGATTTACCGTGGCGCCAGCCTGATCACGCCGAACCTCAGCGAATTCGAAGCCATCGTCGGTGGTTGCGCCGATGAGCACGAGCTGGTGAGCAAGGGCGCCGCCCTGATGCACGATCTCGAACTCGGCGCGCTGCTGGTCACCCGTGGCGAACACGGCATGACCCTGCTGCGTCCGGAGCATCCGGCGTTGCACCTGCCGGCCCGTGCCCGTGAAGTGTTCGATGTGACCGGTGCCGGTGACACGGTGATTTCCACCCTCGCGGCGGCAATTGCTGCCGGTGAAGAACTGCCGCACGCGGTGGCGCTGGCCAACCTGGCCGCCGGTATTGTGGTCGGCAAGCTCGGTACTGCAGCGATCAGCGCTCCGGAACTGCGTCGCGCGATCCAGCGTGAAGAAGGTTCGGAACGCGGTGTGCTGGGGCTGGAGCAACTGGTACTGGCAGTGGCCGATGCTCGCGCGCATAACGAGCGCATCGTCTTCACCAATGGCTGCTTTGACATTCTGCACGCCGGGCACGTGACCTACCTCGAGCAGGCGCGCGCCCAGGGCGACCGTCTGATCGTGGCGATCAACGATGACGCCTCGGTCAGCCGCCTGAAAGGGCCGGGGCGTCCGATCAACAGTGTCGACCGCCGCATGGCGGTCCTCGCCGGCCTCGGCGCGGTGGACTGGGTGATCAGCTTCCCGGAAGGCACCCCGGAAAACCTGCTGCGCGAAGTCAAACCGGATGTGTTGGTCAAGGGTGGTGATTACGGTATCGACCAGGTGGTCGGCGCCGACATCGTCAAAGCTTACGGCGGCACGGTGAAAGTGCTGGGGCTGGTGGAAAACAGCTCGACCACGGCGATCGTGGAGAAAATCCGCGGTCACTGATTCAAGCTAAAAAGATCGCCGCCTGCGGCAGCTTCTGCATTGGAATGCGCTTCCCTGCAGGAGCTGCCGCAAGCGGCGATCTTTTGCGTTTCAGGAACTGACTTTCTTGCGCGGTACGATCTTCTTCAGCAGTTGCTTCGCCTTGCCGCGCAACCGCGCCAGGCCCGTGGGTTTCTCCGGCGGCGTCAGGCCTTGCTGGCGCAGCCAGTCCTTCCAGCGAATCCGCTCCTCACGCACCAGCCAGCCATCCTGTCTGGCAAAACTTTCGGCCAGATACAGACCGCGCGTGCCGGCCGGAGACAGCTGACCTTTCTTCAAGGTGTACAGCTCAGCCAGCGGCTCACCATCCTGCAACGGCATCAGGTACAGATCCGGACGCTTGCGGTCCAGGCGCGCCACCAGTTGATCACCCTCCAGCCGCTCATCGACATGAAACAGGCTCAGCGATTTGGCTTCTTTTGGTACTTCCAGGCGCAGGTCGTAGATCAGTTGCAGCGACGCGGTGGGCAAATGCACATAGGCCCGGGGCCGTTCGAGCAATTGCAGATTGGCGCAGCGCACCGGCCGCGCCGAGCCGGACAACGGCGTCAGGCGAAACGGCAGCGCTTCGCGATAATGCAGGGCGGACGAGTAGGGCGCGGGCAGCCATGTGTCGTTGAATCGCCCGCCGAGCCAGCCCTCCGGGGTTTCCAGCAGGCACTCTTCGGCAATCTCTTGAATCGCGGTGTGCAGCGGGATGTTCAGCTCATGGGCTGGCACGTAACCGGAAATCAGCTTGAGCACCACGTCGCCGCGATCCTGCCGACGCTGGCGCACCAGCACCCAGTAGTCGCGATTCTGCCAATGCAGGGTCAGGCGCACCGAGACTCCGAGGTTGGCCAGCTCCACCGCGAAGCGCTCGGCATCCGCCACGCTCACCGGTTTGCGCCGCTGCAAGGTCTGGGCGAAATTCAGCGGCATGCCGACGCTCTGATAGCTCAGACCCTCGGGCGTGGCCTCGACGAACAGCGGCAGTGTCTTGAAGTTGCTCGGGTTCTTTCTGATGAGCGTACGCGGCATGTCGGCTCCTGCTTAAGGCCGCGGGGCGGCGTCAGTGACCACGAAGGACCTGGGCAACGGTCGCAACGTTATGGGCGAGGTGCAGCGGATTGATCGTCCCGACAATAGCACTGGCCACGCCGGGCTGCTGGAACAACAGCTCGAAGCTGGCGCGTACCGGATCCACGCCGGGGCTCAGGCACACATGGCCGCTGGCCAAGGCCTTCTTCACCAGAATGGCTTTGCCGTGGGCAGCAGCATAGTCAATGACTGCCTTCTCGTTCTGTTCGTTCAGATTGTAGGTGACCATCGCGCAGTCCCCTTGCTCCAGCGCCTTGAGCCCGCCTTCGACGGTTTTGCCGGAGAAACCGAACCCGCGAATCTTGCCCTCGGCCTTGAGTGCGGCAAGGGTGGCGTAGACCTCTTCATGCTCAAGGATCGCCAGATCGTTGCCGTCGGAGTGCACCAGCACCAGGTCGATAAAATCGGTTTCAAGACGTTGCAGGCTGCGCTCGACCGACATCCGTGTATGCGCCGCACTGAAGTCATGGCGCGACAGGCCGTCGGCAAACTCTTCACCGACCTTGCTGACGATCACCCAGTCCTGTCGCTGGCCGCGCAGCAACGGGCCGAGGCGTTCTTCGCTGCGGCCATAAGCCGGGGCAGTGTCGATCAGGTTGATGCCCAACCCTTTGGCCTGATTGAGCAGCAAGCGTGCCGCGTCATCGTCGGGGATCTGGAAGCCGTTGGGGTATTTCACACCCTGGTCGCGGCCCAGTTTGACTGTGCCCAAGCCCAGCGGGGACACCAGCAGGCCGGTGCTGCCCAGCGGGCGATGCAGTTCGTGCAGGGTCGCTACGCTCATGGCAACAATTGCTCCCAGGCCGGTACGCCCATCGGTGGTTTTGGCAGCGCCGGCAATGGTTCGGCAGCTTGCGGCTGAATGCCGTCGCGCTCCAGTGAGGCGATGACCCGGTCGGCAAAGTCCGGTGCCAGCGCCAGTTTGGTCGGCCAGCCCACCAGCAGGCGACCCTGCTCGGCAAGGAAGGCGTTGTCCGGGCGGGTCAGACCGGTTTGCAGCGGTTCGGCGCGATCCACCCGCAAGGTCGCCCATTGCACCTGGCTCAGGTCGATCCACGGCAGCAATTGGCCGAGTTCTTTCTGCGCGGTGGCGATCTGTTCGGCAGGCTCGCGGGCCACACCATCGCTCTCGGCAATGTCGCCGCCCAGGTACCAGACCCAGTTGCCATCAGCGGCCGGGTGAGTCGTGACGGTGATGCGCGGCTTGGTGCCGCCACCCAGGCAATGGGCGTACAACGGCTTCAGGCTCGGGCCTTTGGCGATGATCATGTGCAGCGGTCGGCGTTGCATCGCCGGTTGGGTCAGGCCCAGGTCTTCCAGCAACTGCGCGGTGCCGGCCCCTGCGCTGAGGACGATGCGCTGGGCGTGGATTTCACGACCGTCGACCTTCAGACCGACCAGCACGCCTGCTTCGAGCAGCGGTTCAATGGTTTGCCCGGCGAGCAGGCCGTCGCCGGCCAGATCGGCCAGACGCTGGATCAGGCTCGGCACGTCGACCACCAACTCGGCGAGGCGATAGACCTTGCCCTTGAAGCGCTTGTCTTGCAGCGCCGGCGGCAGTTGATCGCCCTTGACCTGATCGACTCGGCCACGCACGGCTTTACTGGCGAAGAAACTGGTGAGGTTGCCGGCGAGGGTGCCGGGCGACCACAGGTAATGCGCTTCGGACAGCACGCGCACGCCGGACAGGTCCAGCTCGCCGTTGCCGGCCAGCGCCTCACGCCAGCGGCGCGGCATATCGGCGATGGCTTCCGAGGCGCCGGTCAGTGCACCGTGCAGCGCGTACTTGGCGCCGCCGTGGATGATGCCCTGGGACTTCACACTCTGCCCGCCGCCGAGGCTGGCGCTTTCCACCAGCACGGTCGAAAAACCCTGGCGGCGCAGACGCGCGTTCAGCCAGAGGCCGGCGACACCAGCGCCGACAATCAGAACGTCGGTGGAAATAACGGATGGCATGCAACGACCTCAGTGTTCAAGACGAGGGCGCAGTATACAGACTCGGGGATCGGAGCTCAGAGGCGAAAAAAGATCGCAGCCTTCGGCAGCTCCTGCAGGGATATGCATTCCAATGTAGGAGCTCAGAGGCTGCGATCTTTTTCTTCAATGCCCTGCGGTCTTGGAGAACAACTGGATGACCACCACGCCGAGCACGATCAGCGCCATCCCGAGCATCGCTGGCACGTCCAGTTTCTGCCCATAAATGAACAGCGCCGCGACGCTGACCATGACGATGCCCATGCCCGCCCACACGGCGTAGGCGACACCCACCGGCACAGTGCGCACCACCAGCGTCAGCATCCAGAAAGCAATCCCGTAGCCGACGATCACCAGGATCAGCGGCAGCGGGGTGCTCAAGCCTTTGACCGCTTTCATCGAAACGGTGGCGATCACTTCGGCGCAGATGGCGATGGCCAGAAAGGCGTAGGCGTTCATGTGTAGATCCTCATGTAAAACGTTGCTTGCTGAGGCGGCATTCTAGTGATTCGCCAGATGCGGTAAAGTCATTACCTATCTGTTTTGAAGATGGGTCGATCAATGAATACCCAGTGGAATCTGGAACAATTGCGCGCCTTCGTCAGCGTCGCCGAACAGCGCTCGTTCTCCGCCGTAGCACGCCAGCAGCGCAAGGCGCAGTCAGCGATCAGCAGCGCGATTGCCCTGCTGGAAGATGATCTGGGCGTCAGCCTGTTCGAGCGTAGCAGTGGTCGCCAGCCCAGGCTCACCGAAGCCGGCGAGGCGCTGCTCGAAGAGGCGCGAGAAGTGTTGCGTCAATGCGAGCGTCTGAACGGTCGGGCGATGGCGATGATGCGCGGTCAGGAAGCGCAGCTTCGGGTGGCTCAGGATGAAGCCATGCCGTATCAGGCACTGGTGGAAAGCTTCGATGCGCTGGCCGAGCAATTTCCCAGCCTCGAAGTGCAACTGACCAGCGCCGCCCAGGGTGAAGTCGCACGCAAACTGGTCGAGCGCCGCGCCGATCTGGGCTTGCTGTTCTATCACGACGAAATTCCCGAAGCGCTGGAGCGTCGGGTATTGGGCCGGGTGGAAATGGTCACCGTCTGCGGCATCAATCATCCGCTGGCGACGCAGTCCTACGTCACCTGCCAGCAACTGGCGCAGCATCGGCAACTGCTGATGTCGACGCAGACCAGTGTCTACCCCGGCAACGAACCGGCCAGCCCGCAAGTCTGGCGCGCTGACAGTTTCTACGTGATGGCCGAATGGTTGGTGCGGGATCTGGGCTGGGCCTGGCTACCCCGGCATGTGGTGCAGTATTCGGCCTATCACGGCCTGATGGTCGAACTGGACAGCGAATGGACCCCGCCGGCGTTGGTGGTGGAGCTGGTCTGGCGCCGGGATGAACCCCTCGGCCCGGCTGCGCGCTGGCTGGCCGAACGTTTTGCCGTGCACTTGCGGGCGATTGGCGACAAAAGTCGATAAACTCCGCCGCCATGAATAGAACTCTCTACACCGCGCTGTTTTACCTGGGGCTGCCATTGGTGGCGATTCGGCTGTGGCTGCGCTCGCGCAAGGCCCCGGCATATGCCAAACGGATTGGCGAGCGCTTCTCTTACGGGATGCCGAGACTGCAACCCGGCGGGATCTGGGTGCACGCGGTGTCTGTGGGCGAAAGCATTGCCGCCGCGCCGATGATCCGCGCCTTGCTGCAGCGTTATCCACAGCTGCCGATCACCGTGACCTGCATGACCCCGACCGGATCGGAGCGGATTCAGGCGCTGTTCGCCAGCGAGCCGCGCATCCAGCATTGCTATCTGCCATACGACTTGCCGTGCGCAGCGGCGCGTTTTCTTGATCACGCCAAACCGAAACTCGCGGTGATCATGGAAACCGAACTGTGGCCCAACCACATTCATCAGTGCGCCAAACGCGGGATACCGGTGGCGCTGGCTAACGGTCGTTTGTCCGAGCGTTCGGCGCGGGGCTATGGGCGCTTCAGCAAGCTGACCGCGCCGATGCTCGCTGAAATGAGTTTTTTCGCGGTGCAGACCGAGGCTGAAGCCCAGCGCTTCCGAGATCTCGGCGCGCGACCGCAGACGGTCGAGGTCACCGGTTCGATCAAGTTCGACCTGACCATCGATCCGCAACTGCTGCAGCGCGCCCATGAGTTGCGCGGCCAATGGCAGGCGCTGGAGCGCCCGGTGTGGATCGCCGCCAGCACCCACGAAGGCGAAGACGAAGTGGTGCTCGACGCCCATCGTCGCCTGCTGGCGAATTACCCGAATGCGCTGCTGATTCTGGTGCCGCGTCATCCCGAGCGTTTCAATTCGGTGTTCGAGTTATGCCAGCGAGAAGGCTTTGCCACGGTGCGTCGTTCCACCGGTGCCAATGTCGAGGCAAACACCGCGGTGCTGCTCGGCGACACCATGGGCGAATTACTGTTTCTTTACGCGTTGGCGGACAGCGCCTTCGTTGGCGGCAGTCTGGTGCCGAACGGTGGACACAATCTGCTGGAGCCAGCAGCGTTGGCAAAACCAGTGCTCAGCGGCCCGCACCTGTTCAACTTCCTCGACATCGCCGCGCAATTGCGTGAAGCCGGGGCATTGGCTGAAGTGGATGATGCCGAAGGGCTGGCGGTGGAAGTGCAGCGCCTGTTCGAATTGCCGCGCGATGCCCAGCGCATGGCCGAGGCGGGACTGGCGGTGATGCGCCGTAATCAGGGAGCGTTGCAGCGGCTGCTGGATGGGCTGGGCCGGTTGATCAAATAGTCGCTTGGAACATTGTGGCGAGGGGATTTATCCCCGATGGGTTGCGCAGCAGCCCCCAAACCATTCACCTCGGTGATTCAGTCAGATCGGGTAAGCCGGGTTTACGACTGCTGCGCAGTCGAATCGGGGATAAATCCCCTCGCCACAGGGGATTTATTCAGATTGTTTACGGCCGTGCCTTGAGCTGTGCTTCGGCGGCTTTGGCCAGATCCGGCGGGAGGAAATCCTTGTCCGGGTTGTAGTCGGCCTTCAAATAACGTCGCAGGTCTTCCAGATCACCCGGATTCAACGTCCCCGCCGCCTGCTTCAAGCGCAGGTTGTCGAGGATGTAGTCGTAACGGGTGTTGTTGTAGTTGCGCACCGAGGTGTACAGCTGGCGCTGAGCATCGAGCACGTCGACGATGTTGCGCGTCCCCACCTGATAACCGATTTCCGTGGCCTCCACCGCGCTCTGGTTGGAAATGATCGACTGGCGCCGCGCCTGTACCTGCTCGACATCGGTGTTCACCGCGCGGTGCAGGTTGCGGGTGTTTTCGACGATCTGCCGGCGCAGGGCTTCGCGCTGCTGTTCGCTCTGATCCAGTTGCGCATAGGACTGGCGCACTTGCGAACTGGTCAGCCCGCCGCTGTAGATCGGAATGTTCAGTTGCAACGCCAGCGTGCGTTGATCGACGTTGCCACCGTACGGCGTGCCGAAGGCGTTAGGGTTGGCGAAGCCGAGGGCGTCGTTGTCACCCTTTTCGTATTTGGCCACGGCGTCGAGGGTCGGCAAGTGGCCGGCCTTGCGCTGCTTGAGGGTCTGTTCGGCGGAGCTGACCGCAAAGTTGCTCGCCAGCAGATTGAGGTTCTGTTTAGCGGCGGTGTCGACCCAGGCCTTGGCGTCGTTGGGTGTCGGCGGCAGGATCGGCAACGTATGGACGATGCCCTGAATCGAGTTGTACTGACGGTTGGTCAGGGTGATCAGCGCTTCGAAGGCATCGTCGACCTGACGCTGGGCAACGATCCGGTTGGCACGCGCGGTGTCGTAGCTGGCTTGTGATTGCAGGACGTCGGTCTTGTCCGACAGGCCGACATCGAAGCGCTCGTTGGACTGGTCGAGCTGACGCTTGAACGCGGCTTCTTCTGCCTTGGTCGAAGCCAGGTTGTCCTGACTGCGCAGCACGTTGAAGTAGCTTTCGGCTGATTGCAGGATCAGGTTCTGTTCGCTGGCCGAGAGTTGCAGGGCGGCCTGTTCGTTGACGTCCTTGGCGGCCTGGTACTGGAACCAGCGGTCGGCGCGAAACAACGGCTGGGCGAGAGTCGCCTGATAGGAATGCGCGCTGCGATTGGCAATGGCTGAAGGCTGGTCGATCGAGGTGCGCACATCCGCCACTTCGGCGCCGCCGGACAGGTTCGGCAGCAAGCCGGCACGGGCCTGTGGCACCACTTCTTTCTGCGCGCCGTACTGGGCGCGGGCGGCGGCCAGATCGGCGTTGTTGTCGACGGCTTCCTGATAGACGCTGACCAGATCGGTCTTGGTCGACAAGGGCGCTTCTGCTGCCCAGGCCATTGCGTTGGACGCACAAGACACGGCAAGAGCCAGTGAAAGTTTGCGCAGCATGAGGCGATCCCTAGCAAAAATATTACGGAAATAATGTGCGCGCCAAGGCTACGGCGCGGCCCCGGCAGCGTCAAGGCGCGCAGGGCAAAGCGAGTGTAGTTGCGCAATCGTGCGGCAACAATCCTGCAAGTCCCGGTAATTGCGCCATTCATCATGGTGTTTGCCGCGGTGTTGGCGTTCTTTGCCGGTTGTGTCTAGACTGGCCGGGTTCTTGTCGGGGTGCCTTGCTATGAGGCTGAGATCGAATAATTTCGGATCCCGTTGAACCTGATCAGGTTAGCGCCTGCGTAGGGAACAAGATTTCTCGTCACCCGGCGAGTCCTCTTGTGCTTCGTCCGGGAAATTGTTCGACAATCGAACGCTCGACGACGATGCACAGCACCTTTTCTGGTGCGTCCGTGCCTTTCAGGTTCTGCTCCGACAATCCACTGCCTGGATGCTGTCTGGAGAGCCCGTGATGACTACAAAATCTAAAAACGCGATCAACCTGAGTGACTCGGCCAAGGTCGATGAGCAGTCGGTTCAGCCGTTCACCCGTTCGCAAAAAGTCTACGTTCAGGGCTCGCGCCCGGACATCCGCGTGCCGATGCGCGAAATCACCCTCGATGTGACGCCGACCGACTTCGGCGGCGAAATCAACGCGCCGGTTACCGTCTACGACACCTCGGGCCCGTACACCGATCCGAACGTGGTGATCGACGTGCGCAAAGGTCTGGGCGACGTGCGTTCGGCGTGGATCGACGACCGTGGCGACACCGAGCGTCTGCCAGGCCTGAGCTCCAACTTCGGTCAGGAACGTCTGGCGGACCCGGAGCTGACCAAACTGCGTTTTGCCCACGTCAACAACCCGCGCCGCGCCAAGGCCGGGGCCAACGTCAGCCAGATGCACTACGCGCGCAAAGGCATCATCACCGCCGAGATGGAATACGTCGCCATCCGCGAAAACATGAAGCTGCAAGAGGCCCGCGCCGCCGGCCTGTTGACTCAGCAACACGCCGGCCACAGCTTCGGCGCGAGCATCCCGAAAGAAATCACCCCTGAGTTCGTCCGCGAAGAGATCGCCCGCGGCCGTGCGATCATTCCGGCCAACATCAACCACGTCGAACTGGAACCGATGATCATCGGCCGCAACTTCCTGGTGAAGATCAACGGCAACATCGGCAACAGCGCCTTGGGTTCGTCCATCGAAGAAGAAGTGGCGAAACTGACCTGGGGCATTCGCTGGGGCTCGGACACCGTGATGGACCTGTCCACCGGCAAACACATTCACGAAACCCGCGAGTGGATTATCCGCAACTCGCCGGTGCCGATCGGTACCGTGCCGATCTATCAGGCACTGGAGAAGGTCAACGGCGTCGCTGAAGACCTGACCTGGGAGCTGTTCCGCGACACGCTGATCGAGCAGGCCGAGCAGGGCGTCGACTACTTCACCATCCACGCCGGCGTGCTGTTGCGCTACGTGCCGCTGACCGCCAAGCGCGTGACCGGCATCGTGTCCCGTGGTGGTTCGATCATGGCCAAGTGGTGTTTGGCGCACCACAAAGAGAACTTCCTCTACACCCACTTCGACGAAATCTGCGAAATCATGAAGGCCTACGACGTCAGCTTCTCGCTGGGCGATGGCCTGCGTCCGGGCTCGATTGCCGACGCCAACGACGAAGCGCAATTCGGCGAGCTGGAGACCCTCGGCGAGCTGACCAAGATCGCCTGGAAACATGACGTGCAGTGCATGATCGAAGGCCCGGGCCACGTGCCGATGCAGTTGATCAAAGAAAACATGGACAAGCAGCTGGAGTGCTGCGACGAGGCGCCGTTCTACACCCTCGGCCCGCTGACCACCGACATCGCCCCGGGTTACGACCACATCACCTCGGGTATCGGTGCGGCAATGATCGGCTGGTTCGGTTGCGCGATGCTCTGCTACGTGACACCGAAGGAGCACTTGGGCCTGCCGAACAAGGATGACGTGAAGACCGGGATCATCACCTACAAGATCGCCGCCCACGCAGCGGACTTGGCCAAAGGACACCCGGGCGCGCAGATTCGTGACAACGCCTTGAGCAAGGCGCGTTTCGAATTCCGTTGGGAAGACCAGTTCAACCTCGGTCTGGACCCGGACACCGCGCGTTCGTATCACGACGAAACCCTGCCGAAGGATTCGGCCAAGGTCGCGCATTTCTGTTCGATGTGTGGGCCGAAGTTCTGCTCGATGAAGATCACTCAGGAAGTCCGCGAATACGCGGCCAACCAGCGGATCGACGCGGTCGACGTGGATGTCGCCCAAGGCCTGGCGGAACAGGCCGAGCGGTTCAAGAAGGAAGGCAGTCAGCTGTATAAAAAAGTCTGATCCCTGACTGATCTTTTGTGGTGAGGGGATTTATCCCCGATCGACTGCGCAGCAGTCGCAATTTTGAGAACCGGGTCCTTCAGATGTACCGCGTTCTCAGGTTTTGGGGCTGCTTCGCAGCCCATCGGGGATGAATCCCCTCGCCACAAATGGGCCAGCTTGATCACACACAACAACAAATGTCCCTCTGAGATAACACCCTTGAGCATTCAACCCGGCACTTATTCCCCCGACCTCGCCGTATCCGCCGACAAGCGAGTATTTGGCGGTCGCGATCTGTTTTCCCTGTGGTTCTCCCTCGGCATCGGCCTGATGGTGTTGCAGACCGGCGCGTTGCTCGCGCCCGGTCTGGGCCTCTCCGGCTCGCTGTTGGCGATCTTCCTCGGCACGCTGGTTGGCGTGTTGCTGCTGGCCGCCGTCGGCGTGATCGGCAGCGACACCGGCCTGTCATCGATGGCCGCGCTTAAACTGAGCCTCGGCAGCAAAGGCGCGAGCCTGCCGGCACTGCTCAACCTTTTGCAACTGATCGGTTGGGGGTCGTTCGAAATCATCGTCATGCGCGATGCCGCCAGCCTGCTCGGCACTCGCGCGTTCAGCGAAGGTTCGCTGTGGGCCAGCCCGATGCTCTGGACGTTGTGCTTCGGTGCGCTGGCGACCTTGCTCGCAGTCAGCGGGCCGCTGACGTTCGTGCGCAAGATCCTGCGCAAATGGGGTATCTGGCTGATCCTGGCGGCGTGCATCTGGCTGACCTGGAATCTGTTCGCCAAGGCTGATCTGGCGGCACTCTGGGCGCGTGCGGGGGACGGTTCGATGCCGTTTGCCGTGGGCTTCGATATTGCCATCGCGATGCCGCTGTCGTGGCTGCCGCTGATCGCCGATTACTCGCGTTTCGGCAAGCGCGCGAAAAACGTATTCGGCGGCACGGCGATCGGTTTCTTCGTCGGCAACTTCTGGTTGATGAGCCTCGGCGTGGCCTACACCCTGGCGTTTGCGCCAAGCGGTGAGGTCAATGCGTTGCTGCTGGCACTGGCCGGGGCCGGTCTGGGCATTCCGCTGTTGCTGATTCTGCTGGATGAGTCGGAAAACGCTTTCGCCGACATTCATTCGGCAGCGGTTTCCAGCGGGATTCTGTTGCGTTTGAAGGTCGAGCATCTGGCCTTGGCCATCGGCGTGATCTGCACTCTGATTGCACTGCTGGCGCCCTTGGCGCAGTACCAGAACTTCCTGTTGCTGATCGGCTCGGTGTTCGCGCCGCTGTTCGGCGTAGTGCTGGTGGATCACTTCATCCTGCGTAAGCGCAGCGCCCACGTGGCGTCAGCCGCATTGCGCTGGCCGGCGCTGTTGGCGTGGCTGGGCGGGATCAGCACCTACCACTTGCTGGCGAATCTGTATCCGGATGTCGGCGCGACCCTGCCGGCACTGGTGCTGGCAGGGCTGTTGCAACTGGTGCTGGGCCGGGCTTTCAGTTACGGCCGGGAAACAGCTCGGGTTTGAGGATGCCGTTCAGACGCGGGTAAGGAATCTTCAGTTCGACGTGGCCCAGCGCGTAAGGCGCGATGGTGCTCACGTCGTACTTGAGGATCACGCCACCGTAGGTCAGCGCCACGTTCGGGGTTTTCACGAACGGCCAGCTCTTCACGAAATCCGCTTCCTGATCGAGCTTGGTGCTGATCAGCCAACTGTTGTGCGCCACCTGCGCAGCCTTCCAGAACGCGTCTTCCTGACCCGGCAGCAACATGTCCGACAGGTTCAGCACCTTGTGCTGCTGACGCGAGTAGTTGATGAAGCCGCGCCCCGGGGTGCCATGGGCGCCGCCGGTGTCGAGGTAGCTCGACAGCTCGATGATCACCAAGCCGTCATGCTGCTCGCGTACCTTGGCCTGCAGATAGCTGCTGTTGCGTGGGCCGGCGGTGCGCAGGAATTGATCGCGATAGGCCGCCAGGGTTGGCGCGACCGCTGCGTTCTGCTCGGTGCGGGTCATTTGCAGCAGGCGCTTTTCGATAATGCCGTCCAGTGCAGGCTCGGCCGCGAAGTGCACGGTATCGATATTCACCAGCGGACAATCGGGGTTGGAACAGCCGGGTTTCAGGGTTTCCGAGGCGTCGCGGGTGGTTTCCAGCGGCGTGCGGTAGTTGGGCTGGAACAGGTTGGCGCAGGCACCCAGGGTCAGGGCGATGGCGGCCACGGAGGCAATTTTGAAAAGCGACATGGGCGTCCTTTCTGAAACAGGGGAAGGCAAAAAGTTATCCGCTTCGACTCTCGCCGAGGCAGTCAGTTCGCCACTAAGCTAATTAGAGTGGGTTTCGCCGCCACCGTCCATCCCGCTGACGGTAAAGGGGCTGCATCAATCATCACCGGCGCGTTAGGATGGCGCGAAGTCGAGGTTGCCGGTCACCACAAGGCACCTCGTATCGGGATTTGCAGTAAGAGAGGATGCTCATGACAGATTTTGCCAACGCCACTCCGGCCAACGTCGACGTCGTAAAGCGCGAGCGCTGCTACGAGGGCTTCTACAAGCTCGACCGTTTGCACCTGCGCCATGAGCTGTTCGCCGGCGGCATGAGCCGCGAGATCAACCGCGAAGTCTTCGTGCGCCACGATGCCGTGTGCCTGCTGCCGTACGATCCGCAGCGTGACGAAGTGGTGCTGCTCGAGCAGTTTCGCGTCGGGGCCATGGGCAAGACCGACAACCCGTGGCTGGTTGAGCTGGTCGCCGGTCTGATCGACAAAGTTGAAGTGCCGGAAGAAGTTGCTCACCGCGAGGCACAGGAGGAAGCTGGACTGGACATCAAGGCCCTGTGGCCGATGACCAAATATTTTCCGTCGCCGGGCGGCAGCAACGAGTTCGTGCATTTGTACCTGGGGCACTGCAGCACCGACGGCGTAGGCGGCCTGCACGGGCTGGAGGAAGAAGCAGAAGATATCCGCGTCACGGTCTGGGCCTTTGAAGATGCCTTGCAGGCCGTCCGTGACGGACGCATTGCCAATGCGGCGAGCATCATCGCCTTGCAATGGCTGGCGCTGAACCGCGCCGAAGTGAGGGGGTTATGGTCGTAAACAAGCTGCGCGATCGTTATCGAGTTGACCTTGCGGGGCTGCAAGCCGCCTGTGAGGCCAACTACGCGCGCCTGATGCGACTGGTGCCGGACATGCGCAACGACCCCGAAGCGCGGCGCATCGCCGTGACTCAGGGCGAGCAGATGCTCGGCGTGCTGGCCCTCGAAGTGCTGCAGACCTGCCCGTACACCACCACTTTGCAGGTGCGCCAGGAGCACAGTCTGCCGTGGTTGCCGGTGCCGCAACTGGAGGTGCAGGTCTATCACGATGCGCGCATGGCCGAGGTGATCAGCGCCGAACATGCACGACGCTTTCGTGGCAT
This sequence comes from Pseudomonas sp. AO-1, assembly GCF_019775695.1. NCBI lineage: Bacteria > Pseudomonadati > Pseudomonadota > Gammaproteobacteria > Pseudomonadales > Pseudomonadaceae > Pseudomonas > Pseudomonas sp. AO-1. Next base: position 6,102,794 of record NZ_CP079947.1, on the reverse strand, counting down.
CTATCCTTACCCGAACGCCGCGATGCATCAGCCGGATGAAAAGGCCCAGCTCAATCTGTTCCTGGGGGAATGGCTGAGCCATTGCCTGGCCCTGGGGCACGAGTACGAAGTCGTACGCTAGTTGTGAACTGCGTCCGGTTCGCCGGTTTCCCCTTTGCGCCATCCCCCAGCATAATTGCGGCACTCAACCGATTCCGTGCTTTTGCCCTGGGAGAACGCCTTGCCGAGCGTATCCACATTGACCACCGCCGATCCGGCGTTGCTGGTGCAGTTATCCGACAGTCACCTGTTCGCCGAGGCGGACGGCACGCTGCTGGGCATGAACACCCGCGAGAGTCTGCAAAAGGTCATTGAACAGGTACTCAAGCAGCAGCCGCGGATTGACCTGATGCTGGCCACGGGTGATTTGTCACAGGACGGAACACTTGAGTCGTATCAACTGTTTCGCCAGATGACCGCGCAGATCGATGCGCCGGCGCGCTGGATTCCCGGCAATCACGATGAACCGCAAATCATGGCTCAGGCCGCGGTGCAAAGTGCATTGCTGGAATCGGTGGTCGATGTCGGCAACTGGCGCGTGACCTTGCTCGATTCGGCGGTGCCGGGCTCGGTGCCGGGTTATCTGCAGGACGATCAGCTGCAACTGCTGGCCCGTTCGTTGAGCGAAGCCCCGGAGCGCCATCATCTGGTGTGTTTCCATCATCATCCGGTGTCAATCGGATGCCCGTGGATGGAGCCGATCGGCTTGCGCAACCCGGAAGCGTTTTTCGACGTGCTCGATCGTTTTCCACAGGCCCGCGCGGTGCTGTGGGGGCATGTGCATCAGGAAATCGATCGCGAACGCAACGGCGTACGGCTGATGGCCTCACCGTCGACCTGCATCCAGTTCGAACCGGGCAGTCACGACTTCAAGGTCGGCGAACAGGCGCCGGGCTATCGCTGGTTGCGGCTGTTGCCGGATGGGCGGCTGGAAACCGGTGTCGAGCGCGTTACCGACTTCGAGTTCACCGTCGATTACGGCTCCAACGGTTACTGACACTCCCTGTAGGAGCTGCCGAAGGCTGCGATCTTTTGATTTTAAAAAACAGGATCAAAAGCTCGCAGCCTTCGGCAGCTCCTACAGGAGGTCGCGGGGCCGGGAGGGCAGCATTGCTACAGGGCATGCACATCATTTGTATGGCCCATCCCACCGCGACTCCCTGTAAACTCCGCTATCTTTCGCCGACACCCAGGGAGCTCAAATGTCCGGTTCGATCCTCTATATCCACGGTTTCAACAGCGCGCCGGCCTCGAAAAAGGCCTGTCAGCTGGTCGAGGTGATGGAACGGCTGGGTTTGAGCGAGCAATTGCGTGTCCCGGCGCTGCATCACCACCCGCGTGAAGCCATCGGTCAGTTGCAGCAGGCGATTGCCGAGCTGGGCCGGCCGTTGCTGGTGGGAAGCTCACTCGGCGGCTACTATGCGACTCACTTGGCTGAGCGCCACGGCTTGAAAGCCCTGCTGGTCAACCCGGCGGTCAGCCCGCACCGGATGTTCGACGGCTACCTGGGCACGCAGAAAAACCTGTATACCGATGAGACCTGGGAACTGACCCATGACCATGTGACGGCCCTGGCCGAGCTGGAAGTGCCGGCACCCGTGGATGCGCAGCGCTATCAGGTGTGGTTGCAGACCGGCGATGAAACACTGGATTATCGCCTCGCCCAGCAGTATTACCGGGCCTGCGCCTTGCGCATTCAGGCCGGCGGCGATCATGGTTTCCAAGGGTTTGCCGGGCAATTGCCGGCGTTGCTGAGTTTTGCCGGCATTGGCGCCGATTTGTATCAGGCAATCGATTTCACCGCACTGTGACGTCTTGCCCCTTTTTCATTGAATTACTGACGACGAGACCCTATGGCCACTCCCAGCGCTAGCTCTTATAACGCCGACGCCATCGAAGTCCTCTCGGGCCTCGACCCGGTGCGCAAACGCCCCGGCATGTACACCGACACCAGTCGGCCGAACCACCTCGCCCAGGAAGTCATCGACAACAGTGTCGACGAAGCCCTGGCCGGCCACGCCAAATCGGTGCAGGTGATTCTGCACGCCGACCACTCGCTGGAAGTCAGTGACGACGGACGCGGCATGCCGGTCGACATTCACCCGGAAGAGGGTGTGTCGGGTGTCGAGCTGATCCTCACCAAGCTGCATGCGGGCGGCAAGTTTTCCAACAAGAACTACCAGTTCTCCGGCGGTCTGCACGGGGTGGGTATTTCCGTGGTCAACGCCTTGTCGTCCGAAGTCCGGGTACGGGTGAAGCGTGACGGCAACGAATACCAGATGACTTTCAAGGATGGCTTCAAGGCCACCGAACTGGAAATCGTCGGTACCGTCGGCAAGCGCAACACCGGCACCAGCGTGTACTTCGCGCCGGATCCGAAATATTTCGATTCACCGAAATTCTCCATCAGCCGCCTCAAACACGTACTCAAGGCCAAGGCTGTGCTGTGCCCGGGCCTGCTGGTCAGCTTCGAAGACAAAGGCACCGGCGAGAAAGTCGAGTGGCATTACGAAGACGGCCTGCGCTCCTATCTGGTGGACGCGGTCAGCGAATTCGAACGCCTGCCGGACGAGCCGTTCTGCGGCAGCCTGGCCGGTAATAAAGAAGCGGTGGACTGGGCGCTGCTGTGGCTGCCGGAAGGTGGCGACGCGGTGCAGGAAAGCTACGTCAACCTGATCCCGACGGCGCAGGGCGGCACTCACGTCAACGGTTTGCGTCAGGGCCTGCTCGACGCGATGCGCGAGTTCTGCGAATTCCGCAGCCTGCTGCCACGCGGCGTGAAGCTGGCGCCGGAAGACGTCTGGGAACGCATCGCTTTCGTGCTGTCGATGAAGATGCAGGAACCGCAATTCTCCGGCCAGACCAAAGAGCGTCTGTCGTCCCGTGAAGCGGCGGCGTTCGTTTCCGGCGTGGTCAAGGACGCTTTCAGCCTGTGGCTCAACGCCAATCCGGAAACCGGTCTGGCGCTGGCCGAACTGGCGATCAACAACGCCGGTCGTCGCCTCAAGGCGAGCAAGAAAGTCGAGCGCAAGCGCGTCACCCAGGGCCCTGCGCTGCCGGGCAAACTGGCCGACTGCGCGGGTCAGGATCCGATGCGCTCCGAGCTGTTCCTGGTCGAAGGTGATTCCGCCGGCGGTTCCGCCAAGCAAGCGCGGGACAAGGAATTCCAGGCGATCCTGCCGTTGCGCGGCAAGATCCTCAATACCTGGGAAGTCGACGGCAGCGAAGTGCTGGCGAGCCAGGAAGTGCACAACATTGCCGTGGCCATCGGTGTCGATCCGGGCGCCACGGACATGAGCCAGCTGCGCTACGGCAAGATCTGCATCCTCGCCGACGCCGACTCCGACGGTCTGCACATCGCCACGCTGCTGTGTGCGCTGTTTGTCCAGCATTTCCGCCCGCTGGTGGATGCCGGGCACGTCTACGTGGCGATGCCGCCGCTGTACCGCATCGACCTCGGCAAAGAGATCTACTACGCCCTCGACGAAGCCGAGCGCGACGGGATTCTCGACCGTCTGGTGGCCGAGAAGAAACGCGGCAAGCCGCAGGTCACCCGATTCAAAGGCCTGGGTGAAATGAACCCGCCGCAGCTGCGCGAAACCACCATGGACCCGAACACCCGGCGTCTGGTGCAGCTGACACTGGGCGACGATTTTGCCCAAACCTCGGAAATGATGGACATGCTGCTGGCGAAGAAACGCGCCGGTGACCGCAAGACCTGGCTCGAATCCAAGGGCAACCTCGCCGAGGTGCTGGCCTGATGCGGTTTGGCTGGGCCTTGGCGGGTGCCTTGCTGCTGAGTGCGATGAGCGTGTCGGCCGAACCGCTGCAGGAGCTGCGCGTGCTCTCTGAACACCCGGTCGACGGCATGCGCGGCGGCAACCTGTCGGGGCTGGCCATGTGTGGCAGCGAGTTGTGGGCGGTGTCGGACCGTGATGACGATCAGATCTACCGACTCAATACCGCCGATCAGGCCTGGCAGGCCGAAGCCTTGCACATCGACGTGCCGCCAGTGCCGGAGACCGGTTTGCCGTGGGGGTTGCGCTCGCGCAATTGGGCCGCGTCGTTCGTGCGCGGTGGCGACCTGGATTTCGAAGGCATCAGTTGCGACAGCACTGGCAATCGCTACATTGTCAGCGAGGGGCACGCGGCGGTCCTGCAAGTGCCCGTCAGCGGCCCGGTCAACTGGCTGAAGATCTCGCCGATGATGGTTCGCGAAGCGCGGGCCAGTGGCATGCTCCTGCATTTCAATGCGATCTTCGAAGGTCTGGCGATCAACCCGGCGGGCGATCAGATGTGGCTGGCCGGCGAGCGGCAAAACCGTGGCTTGCTGCTGATCAAGCGTCAGCAGACGGTGTGGGATTGCGACGGTCGTTGCGTGCTGCTCAGCGAGGGCGGCAAGGAGATGCAGCCGCCGCAGTTCCCGCACGCCAAAGCGGTCGACCGCGACTTTTCCGACCTTTCGTTGTTCAACGGCAAATTGTTTACCCTTGAACGCAACGCCTTCCAGATTTGTCGGCGCGATGCGCAGACCGCCAAGGTCGAGCGTTGCTGGTCGTACGCTGCTGAACTGTTGCAGGCCAACCGCCGTTATTCGCAGAACTTCGGGTTGGAAGAGGCGCTGATCGTTGATGCGGAGGGGGCGTGGGTCGGCGTCGACAATAATTTCGGCCCGCGGGCTGACGGTGAGGTTCGGCCGATCGTCTGGCGCTTCGCCGCGCCTGAAGGTGGCTGGAGCGCCAAACCGTGAGTCAGCAACCGCCGGGCAAACGCGCCGGCCGGGTGTTGATGATTCTGGCCTGGTGCGCGGGGCTGTTTCTGGCCACACGGTTTTTCGGCCAGTGGGAAGAGCGTCAGCAGAATCCGAATGTGGTGGTCACGTCCGAGCAGCATGACGGCGTGGTCGAAGTAAAACTGGCGGGCAATGCCCAAGGGCATTTCGTCGCCAGTGGCCAGATCAACGGTGAGCCGGTGGAGTTCATGCTCGATACCGGCGCCACCGATGTGGCGATCCCGGCGGATCTGGCCAAACGCTTGAAACTGGAAGAAGGTTTCGGTGTGACCCTGAGCACGGCCAACGGCCTGAGCCAGGGCTACCGGACAAAGATCGAGCGCCTGCAGCTGGGCGACATCGTGCTGCGGGACGTCCGCGCACTGGTGGCGCCGGGGCTGCATGGCGATCAGGTGCTGCTCGGCATGAGCGCCCTGAACAAACTTGAATTCACCCAGCGCGGTGGCACCATGCTGCTGCGCCAGACAACGAACCGATGAGGCCCGCATGAGCGACTCCCTTGATCTCAGCCTGGACGGTGTAGAACGCCGCTCGCTGGCTGACTTCACCGAAAATGCCTACCTCAACTACTCCATGTACGTGATCATGGACCGTGCCCTGCCGCATATCGGCGACGGTCTGAAACCGGTACAGCGGCGTATCGTCTACGCCATGAGCGAGCTGGGGCTGGACGCCGATTCCAAGCACAAGAAATCGGCGCGTACCGTCGGTGACGTGCTCGGCAAGTTCCACCCGCACGGCGACTCGGCGTGCTACGAAGCGATGGTGCTGATGGCTCAGCCGTTCAGCTATCGCTACACGCTGGTTGACGGTCAGGGTAACTGGGGTGCGCCGGACGATCCGAAGTCCTTCGCCGCCATGCGTTATACCGAAGCGCGTCTGTCGCGCTATTCCGAAGTGCTGCTCAGCGAGTTGGGCCAGGGCACGGCCGACTGGGGGCCGAACTTCGACGGCACCTTGCAGGAACCCTTGGTGCTGCCGGCACGTTTGCCGAACATCCTGCTCAACGGCACCACCGGCATTGCTGTCGGCATGGCCACCGACGTACCGCCGCACAACCTGCGCGAAGTCGCTACCGCTTGCGTGCGCCTGCTCGATGAGCCGAAAGCCACGGTCGAACAGCTCTGCGAACACATTCAAGGCCCGGACTATCCGACCGAAGCGGAAATCATCACCCCGCGCGCCGACCTGCTGAAAATGTACGAAACCGGCAAGGGCTCGGTGCGCATGCGCGCCGTGTACCACGTCGAGGACGGCGACATCATCGTCACCGCGCTGCCGCATCAGGTCTCCGGGGCCAAGGTGCTGGAGCAGATCGCCGCGCTGATGCAGGCCAAGCCGTCGAAAGCGCCGCAGATCGCCGACCTGCGTGACGAATCCGACCACGAAAACCCGTGCCGCATCGTGATCATTCCGGTCAACAGCCGCGTCGATCACGAAGCGCTGATGCAGCACCTGTTCGCCAGTACCGAGCTGGAATCGACCTACCGGGTCAACGTCAACATCATCGGTCTGGATGGCAAGCCGCAGCTGAAGAACCTGCGCGCATTGCTGGTCGAATGGCTGGAATTCCGCGTACTGACGGTGCGTCGTCGCCTGCAATTCCGCCTCGACAAGGTCGAGCGCCGCCTGCACCTGTTGGACGGTTTGTTGATCGCTTACCTCAATCTGGATGAAGTGATCCACATCATCCGCACCGAGGAGCATCCGAAAGCCAAGCTGATCGAGCGCTTCGCCCTCAGCGAAATCCAGGCCGACTACATCCTCGACACCCGGCTGCGGCAGTTGGCGCGCCTGGAAGAGATGAAGCTGCGCGACGAGCAGGACGAACTGCTCAAGGAACAGGCCAAGCTGCAAGCCTTGCTGGGCAGCGAAGCCAAGCTGAAGAAGCTGGTGCGTACCGAGCTGCTGAAAGACGCTGAAACCTACGGTGATGATCGTCGTTCGCCGATCGTCGAGCGTGCCGAAGCCAAGGCGCTGACCGAACACGATCTGCTGCCGAACGAGAAGGTCACCGTCGTGCTGTCCGAGAAGGGCTGGATCCGCTCGGCCAAGGGTCACGACATCGACGCCACCGGCCTGTCGTACAAGGCTGGCGATGGCTTCAAGACCTCGGCGGCGGGGCGCTCCAACCAGTTTGCGGTGTTTATCGATTCTACCGGCCGCAGTTATTCGGTGGCCGCGCACACCTTGCCGTCGGCTCGAGGCCAGGGGGAGCCGTTGACCGGTCGTCTGACCCCGCCGCCCGGCGCCACGTTCGAATGCGTGCTGATGCCCGAAGACGATGCGTTGTACGTGATCGCCTCCGATGCCGGTTACGGTTTCGTAGTCAAGGGTGAAGACCTGCAAGCCAAAAACAAGGCCGGTAAAGCCCTGTTGAGCCTGCCGAACAACGCCAAAGTCATCGCGCCGCGCCCAGTGGCCGATCGTGAGCAGAACTGGCTGGCCTCGGTCACGACCGAAGGTCGCCTGCTGATCTTCAAAATCAGCGATCTGCCACAATTAGGGAAGGGCAAAGGCAACAAGATCATCGGTATTTCCGGTGAGCGTGTGGCCAGTCGCGAAGAATACGTCACGGACATCGCCGTACTTCCGGAAGGCGCTACCTTGGTGCTGCAGGCCGGAAAACGGACCCTGTCGCTGAAGGCCGACGATCTCGAACACTATAAAGGTGAGCGTGGACGTCGCGGGAATAAACTCCCGAGGGGCTTTCAGCGGGTGGATGCGCTGCTCGTCGAAAACCTCAATTAGGCGAAAACGCCCCTCTAGAGGCGTCGAACTACGATTTAACGCGTAGATCGACGCTTTGGCGCTGGAGTCGGAACGCATATTCACGGATGATATGGCCTTTCCAAGCGCCGGCGTGGCCGAGCGTTCTTCATATTTATTGAGTATTTTCACTGTGGTCAGCCTTGTGGCGGCCACCTGGACGGGATGATGACTGCTCTGCGCCCTCTTATTTTCCTGCTCGCTGGCGTTTTGGGCCTGGCGGGCTGCAGCGTTCACCAGCCGGTGTCGCTGTATCAACTGGACAGCGGAAGTCCGGTTCAGCCTGCGCAAAGCGCTGGCATGGCGGTTTTGTTGGGCCCGATCGTCGTGGCCGATTACCTGCAACGAGAAACCCTGCTGCAGCGCCAGCCCGACGGCAGCCTGCAAGCCTCGACCGATGGTCGCTGGGCGGGCAGCCTTTCGTCGGATATCGATCAATTGCTGATGCGACAGGTGGCGGGTCATCTGGACAGCCAGCGTGTGGTGCTGGCACCCGCAACGTTGGGCTTCACGCCGGATGTGCAGGTATTGCTGACCATCACGCGACTGGATTCCGGTCAGAAACAACCGGCGATCCTCGATGCGCAATGGCGTCTGATCGACCGTCGTGGGCAGGTACGCGATAACCGCATCGTTCATCTGCAAGAGTTGCATGCCGGGACCACGGCTTCGCAGGTGCAAGCACAGGGGATTCTGCTGCAGCGTCTGGCCGAGCAGTTGTCGGTGGCGCTCAAGCCATTGGCCAACCAGCCGCCGGTGGCCGAAGCACCGCGTAAGGCAGCGCCTAAACCGGCAGCGCCGGCGGCGGATGCCGAGAAACAGCCAAAGATCCCGATGGCCTCGCCGATTCGTACCGATATGGAAGTGTTCCGCTTCTAAGGCTGCATCAGCGTCAAACCAGAGCCCGCCTTGTGCGGGCTTTGTTGTGTCTGGGGGCTGGAGATCTTTGCCGTCAGTGCGCGCGAAGAGGCCCGGACAGACGCCAAAAGATCGCAGCCTGCGGCAGCTCCTACAGAGATTTACGCCAATCCACTGTAGGAGCTGCCGAAGGCTGCGATCTTTTCAACAGGCAACAAAAAAGCCCGCAGACAATCACTTGTCTGCGGGCTTCTGTGCATCAGGCCTGAAGCTTACGCCCGGCGCTCATGCATCCGCGCCAGTTGCCGCTCGAGCATCGACGGATAAGGCTCCATCAAGCGCTCCACACAGCAAGCCCCCTCAGGGCTGGCGATCGGACGGATCCGCGCACGCTGGCGAATCAGCCCGTCGTCACCGATCTTGCGCTCGACCAGCAGCAGGTTGCGGCTGTGCTGCGACAGAGCCAGGGCATCCTGGGCCGAGTCGGTCAGCAGCAAGTCGATCTGGCTCAGACCGAACAGGTCTTCACCCAGGGTCAGGCCCAGCTGCAATTGCAAGGTGATACCGCTGTCGGCGACTTCGATCTGCAATTGATGGCCCAGCGCCCGCAGCAATTCACCGCAGCAGATCGCATTGGTCAGGTAGTCGTCACCGCTGTCTTCGGTGTGGAACAGCATCAGCGTGCTGCCGTCGTTCAGGGTTTCGATCTCGCCCTGATACAGCGAAGCGGCCTGATCGAGGCAATCGCGATAGCGCTCCAGCAACTCTTCCAGACGGGCACGCGGCAGGCGCCGCAGTTGTTCCTGCGAGCCCAGTTGCACGGCCAGTACCGCGCTGTGCTGGGGCACACTAGGCGTGGCCTTGCGCGTGATCGGTTGCGGCGCTGCATCCAGCGATTCGTCGCGCAGGTCAGCAAAAGCGTCGTCGTCTTCATCGTCTTCAACGGTGCTGACCACATGGCGCGGTGCAGGTTTTTGCGCAGCCATCGGGCGGGTTTCGTCAAAGCTCGGGTCGCGCAGGTTGCGCACTTCGAACTCTGGCTCATCCTCGTCTTCGAACTCGGGTTCCGGCTCGGGCTCGGGTTTGGGCGCAGGCTCTGGGGCGAAGTTGGCGTGCAGCTGACGCGCCAGATCGCCGATCTCGTCCTGACGGTCGGTACCCGGAGTGTATTCGTCGATGTTGCGCAGCCAGACGCGCAATTGCAGCAGGGGCGTCGACAGATAGCGGCCCATGCGCAGACTCAGGGCCAGCGACAGCGCCAACAGGATCGCACTGAGAATGCCCATGCTCTGCAGGCTGATGGTCATCGGCTGCTGGAACTGATCCATGTCCAGGCTGATGCGCAGTTGCCCGGCAGTCACGTCTTGGAAGGTGATCTTGCTCTCGTACATGCCCTCGGCTTCGCCCAGCAGGCTGTGCTTGGGGCGCTGACCGGATTCGGCGAGGATGCGGTTGTCCACGCTATAGATAGCGGCGTGTGCCACCAGCTTGTTCTTGGTCAGGTTGTTGAGCAGCACGTTGAGGCTGAGGATGTCGTTGGACACCAACAGTTCAGTGGCGGAGGTGGCAGTCTGCGTGGTCAGGCTTTCGCCCAGCGCATCGGCCTGCTCGTGCATGGCCTGCTTGAACTGCAAGCCCATCACCCCGGCATAGATCACCAGGGCCAGAGCGACCAGGATCACGTTATGGCTGGCAATGCGCAATGCAATCGGCACACGGCGATGACGCAGTGCACGGAAGATCAGCAGGAAGAAGTTATCGGTTTTAACTGGCGTGGGCCGGTTCACTGAGCTCGGCTCTTTTGTCCGTGAAGTTGACGCGCAGTATAGCGACAGGCCCTAGACCGGCAAAGCGCTCGCGGTGCCCGATGGTCACTGAAAGTGGGTAGAATGCGGTTTTTTTCCAGTTGCGGGGGTGCGCGTTGCGCGAAATCGTCCTGATTAACATCACGGGAGTCGACCGTCCGGGTCTGACTGCGGCCATTACTGGCGTTCTGGCACAAGGTGGTGTGAACATTCTCGACATTGGTCAGGCGGTGATCCACGACACCCTGTCGTTCGGCATCCTGGTCGAGATTCCCGATTCCGAGCAAGGCAAAGCCGTGCTCAAGGACATCCTGTTCAAGGGCTACGAGCTCGACCAGCAGGTGCGTTTCACCCCGGTGTCCGAAGAGGACTACCAGCAATGGGTGGGCAATCAGGGCAAGAAACGCCACATCGTCACCCTGTTGACCCGCAAAGTGACCGCCGGCCAATTGCAGGCGGTCAGCTCGATCACCGCCAAATATGGCTTGAATATCGACCATATCGACCGTCTGTCGGGTCGCATGCCGCTGGACACGCCGGCGGACAAGGGCAAGGGCTGCATCGAGTTCTCTGTGCGTGGCGAAGCGGCTGATCCGCAGGCGCTGCGCGCCGAATTCCTCAGCGTCGCGCAGGAGCTGAACGTCGACATCGCCTTTCAGGAAGACTCGCTGTTCCGGCGCAACCGGCGTCTGGCGGTGTTCGACATGGACTCGACCCTGATCGAAGCCGAAGTCATCGACGAACTGGCCAAGGCCGCCGGTGTCGGCGAGCAAGTCTCGGCCATTACCGAGCGGGCGATGGCGGGCGAACTGGACTTCCGCGCCAGCTTCAAGGAGCGCCTGGCGTTGCTCAAAGGCCTGGATGTCAGCGTACTGGATTCGATCGGCGCCTCGCTGCGCCTGACTGAAGGTGCCGAAACCCTGTTCGCCGAACTCAAGCGTCTGGGCTACAAGACCGCGATCCTGTCCGGCGGCTTCACGTACTTCGCCAAACAGTTGCAGGCCAAACTTGGCATCGACTACGTGTTCGCCAACGAACTGGAAGTGGTCGACGGCAAGTGCACCGGCGTGGCGATCGAACCGATTGTCGATGCCCAGCGCAAGGCGGATCTGCTGAAGGAACTGGCGCACAAGGAAGGCTTGCGTCTGGAGCAGACCATCGCCGTCGGCGACGGTGCGAATGACCTGCCGATGCTGGCGATTGCCGGTCTGGGTGTGGCATTCCGCGCCAAGCCGCTGGTCAAGCAGTCGGCCAAACAGGCGATCTCCACGCTGGGGCTGGATGGCGTGCTGTATCTGCTGGGCTTTCGCGATCGCGACGGGCAGCTCTGAGCCTGAGGCGGCCTCTGTGGCGAGGGAGCTTGCTCCCGCTGGGGCGCGAAGCGGCCCTGCTCTTTGACTCAAAAGAGTGGGACTGCTGCGCAGTCCAGCGGGAGCAAGCTCCCTCGCCACAGTTTCTTTAAAGCTTTAAAGCGATTTCCACAACGAGTCGAAATCCTCCTCGCCCCCGCCATTGCGTGCGGCTTCCAGCGTGCGATAGGCAAACTGATTGAAACTGTGTGTGCTCGCCACCCGTCGATCCAGCCCGGCGCGGTGTTCTTCGCCATGGGTGTTGATCAGCACTTTATTGCCTTCCTGAAACGGCAGGCGCGGGGCCAGCAAGGTCGCGGGCAAGTCGATGGCACTGATCTCGGGCAGCAGCAGGCCTCGCAAGTAGTGGCTGTGATCGTCCCGCGAACGCACCAGTTGCAAACCGCAGGGCTCGGCGTGCGGCGCCACCAGCTCAAGGCCCATTTGCGGTCCGCCACCGCGTACCTGACGAATCCAGCGCACCACCGCAATGCTCCAGCCTTGATTCGAACTGTCCTGAATCCCGACCATCTCCCCGGCCTGCAACTCGGCGGGCACCTCGTTCGGCCAGCCCAGGCAATAACCTCCGGGGCTATGGTTGATCACCGGCAAGGTGTAAGTCGGGTAGTGCGGAGTGTGGTCGGCTGTGCTGTCGTCTTCGCCGATATGGTCGTACTGAATCTCTTCGTACGGCAGAAATTCCTCAGCGCTGTTTTGCGGGGCGGCGTCGAACGCCTGGCTCCAACTGTCTTTTTCGCCCTTGGCCACGGCGCGGCTGAAGTTCGCTGCACGGGCACCGGGATGCTTGAGCAGCTCGCTGAAGGTACGTTCGCCGCCCAAGTAGAAGTGCAGGGCGCTCATGCCGACGCACACGGTCAGGTTGCCCTGGCCGGGGGTGCGCTGAAAACTGCGCTCGGCGGTCTGGCCCCAACTGGCGTGCAGATGCTGCAGGGTGTCGAGGCTCAGTCCCGACGGGACGGGCAGTGGCGTCGATGTTTCCTGATGCAGTAAATGCGCTTCGATGACATTCACCAGCGGCTGCGGATTGACGCCGAGCAGGGTGCCCTGTTGTTCCTTGCGAAACATGCTGCGGTAGCGCGGGCCGGTGTCCAGATCGGCGCAGATGGCGAACAGCCCGTCGTCCGGGCTGCCGGGATGCAGTCTGAGCAGGGCGCTCCACGGCTCCAGCACCTCAGCCAGTCGGGCGATCTGGTTCTGCCGCAGTTGGTTGCAACGAGCGCTGCCCAGCAGCAGCGCGGCGATGTAGGTCTGCTCCAGGCTCAGCTCGGTGGTCAGGCTCGCCAGGTCGTCGTGCACCCGACGCTGTTGCAGTTGCAAGCCGCAGGCGCAGCGATACAACTGATGCAGCTCGAACCACAGTTGTTCCGGCGCCGGGCTATACAGCTGCGCGGCGCGCAGCAGTTGTCCCTTGAGCGCATGCGCAGCGCGTTGCAGGGCCTGACTGACCAGCGCCGCACGATCCTTGTGGTACTTGGGCACGATGCGCAGCACGATCTGTTTGTAACCGATGGCCAACTGACTTTGCAGTGCCTGACACAGGTTGCTGATCTTGCGCGAACGGTCATCGAGCATGATCGCCTGATGCAGGAAGTGCCGTTCCAGATGCTGGCAGACGAAATACACCTCGGGACGCAGCAGCTCCAGCAGTTGCAGGCGATTGTCACTCGGGGTCAGCAATTGATTGAGTTCGCCCAGGCCTTGGTACAACTGGCGGGCGGTTTCGCCGATGTTGGCCTTGGGCAGGCCGGCGATCCAGCGCTTGAGGTCGCGCGGGGTGGCTTCGCAGAACGACAGGCGCGACTGCGTGGGAATCGGAGCGCTCAGCAGCGGGGGGGAGATGGTCTGGCTCATGCCAAAAACCATAGCAGCAAATGAGCATGTCGGCCTTCAACCGGTAGGAGCTGCCGCAGGCTGCGATCTTTTGATCCTGGTTTTTAAAAACAAAGTCAAAAGATCGCAGCCTGCGGCAGCTCCTACAGGGGGCGCCGGTGTATCAGGCGTTTGGCAGTGCCAGAGCCTGGCCCATTTGTACTGGCGAACCGGCGACCAACTCTTCAGCCCATTTCACCTGATCCGGGCCAAACAGCACGATCGCGGTCGAACCCAGCTTGAAGCGTCCCAGTTCAGCACCTTTTTCCAGATGAATCGGCGCACGGGCAGCTTCGTCGTAGCGGAAGGTTTTCAGCTCGCGCTTCGGCGGGGTCACCAGGCCGGCCCATACGGTTTCAATCGAAGCGACGATCATCGCACCCACCAGCACCACAGCCATCGGCCCGCGCTCGGTGTCGAAAATGCACGCCACACGTTCGTTGCGGGCGAACAGTTCCGGCACGTTTTCCGCGGTGGTCTGGTTGACCGAGAAAATCCGGCCCGGGATGTAGACCATTTCGCGCAGGGTGCCGGCCAGCGGCATGTGCACGCGGTGATAATCCTTCGGCGACAGGTAAATGGTGGCGAAGTCGCCGCCCATGAACGGTGCGGCATTCGCCGCATCACCGCCGAGCAGTTCCAGCACGCTGAAGCTGTGGCCCTTGGCCTGGAACACGCGACCGTGTTCGATCGGGCCGAGCTGGCTGACCGCACCGTCGGCCGGGCTGAGGATCGCGCCCGGGGTCTGGTCCAGTGGCCGCGCGCCGTCTTTCAGGGCACGGGTGAAGAAGGCGTTGAAGTGCTCGTAGGCGGTCAGGTCTTCGACCAGCGCTTGCGACATGTCCACCTGATAACGCTTGGCGAACCACTGGGTGAAGGCATTCTTGAACCAGCGCACGCGGCACTCGGCGACGCAGCCGGCCAGACGCGACAGCAGGTGATGAGGCAGCAAGTACTGGCTGAGGATAAACAGACGCTCTTTCATTAGTTGTCCTTAGAACCTTGAATCTCGACAGGCGTATCAGGGTGGTTGCCCCATTCGCCCCAGGAACCGGCGTAGCCCTTGACCCGCGGATAACCGAGGGACTTGGCCACCAGATAAGTGAAGCCCGACCGGTGATGGGTCTGGCAGTGGGTAATGATTTCTTTGTCCTTGGTGATCCCGAGGTCTTCGAGGATCTGCGGCATGTCCGTGCGGATCCGCAGCTGACGCGCCTTGTCCATGCCGGCGGTCCACTCGAAGTTCACGGCGCCGGGGATGTGTCCGCCCTTGGCGGCCAGCACCTTCTCGCCGGAATATTCCAGTGGCCCACGGGCATCCCAGATCGCCAGGTCGGCGGCGCCGAGACGGCTTTGCAGGTATTCGCGGGTGGCGGTCGGCCCTTCGTGCAGGGTCAGCGCCACCGGGCCGCCCACCGCAGGCGGCACCTGGATCGACATCGGCATGCCCGCTTCCAGCCACGCTGGGAGACCGCCGTCGACATAGTGGTATTTGTCGTGACCGATCACATCCAGGAGCCAGATGAAACGTCCGGCCCAACCGCCGCCCTCGTCGTCGTAGACCACGTAGACCGCATCCTGGCGATGCCCCAGCTCACCGAACAACGCCTCCAGATCGGCTTTGGCCGGCAGCAGCCCCGGCGCCGGCGGCTGGCCGAGCTGGGTGCGTTTCGGGTCGACAAAGCGTGCGCCGGGAAGATGACCTTCGGCATAACGGGCAGGGCTGGTCAGATCCACCAGAATCAGTTCAGGGGAATCGAGACGCGGGAGCAGGTCGCTCGGCTCGATGACGAGCGGCAAGCCAGAGAAGTCAGACATGTGAGGTCTCCAGAGCACAAAGGGGGGGATTGTAGCGCAGCCTCATCGGCCACGGCTGCTAAAGCTGTGCAGTGCTTTCTCGATGCATTGTGCAGTTTTGCCGAATGCCTGCACGGTGATGTCGGCGAACGGCCCGCCGCCCTGATCGGCCACGACGATCATGATCACCCGGCCGTTATTGACCAGTGAGCGCAGGAACAGGTGCTCGCCACGGAACAGCGAACGCAGGCCCGGCGGCAACAATACGGAAAACTGTGCGTTGTTCTCGGGGTTGATCCGTACTTGTGCCTGCTGCGCGAGTAACCGTTGCAGGACTTTGCTCTGACTGACGACAAAATTCAGCGCGGCGGCTTCCTTCGGCAAACCGAAGGTCTGGTGTACGCGCAGATTGGACTGCGTGCGGTCGGCCATCAGAATCATCACCCGACGCATGCCGCTGGCGACCAGCGCATCGCGCGCGGCGACGGTCAGGCTCATGGCGTTGGTGAAGCGGCTCGGCTCGGCCAGCAGTTCGGCGCATTGTCGGCGCCATTGCGTCAGGTCCTCGGCATTCGGCGCGGCCGCTGGCAGCATCCCGGCCGGCAAACGATGGGTACCCCACGGCCACAATAATGAAACGGCCGGGTGCCACAGATCGGGCATGGCATGCTGGCGCGCACTGTTGGCGGCTTGCTGGTGCAACTGCTGCTGCACTTCATCCATCGAGATTTGCAGATAAAGGCTGGTCAGGTACTGCCAGCGCTCGCTGTGCGGACTGTCCCAGGCCTGTTGCGCCGAGAGCGCCAGACCGTTGGCCAGCAATACGGTGTTGGCCGGTTGATTGAGCCAGCGGCGCAGAGTCGGATCGTCATCGAGGCGATTCTGCTGGCGCAGCGGATGCTCGCTGTCGCGGGCGATACGCAGCACTTTCACCAGTTCGCGCTGTTCGCTGAGCAGCAGTTTATAGCCTTGCTGCACCCAGATCGGCAGGTGCCAGACCTGTACCAGTGCCTCGGCGATCTTCAGCAGGCGTACGCCAAACAGTTGCTTCTCGACCACCAGCGCCGATTCGCCCTTGTGGATCACCCGCAGTTCCCACTCTTCGAGCAACTCGGGAAACGTCAGCGCCAGCGGCCATAACGGCGACAGAAACAACAGGCTGCCCCAATGAATGTCCTGCCACAGGCGCGCGAGGCGACTGGCGAAAAAACCGTTGGCCTGTTGTGTGGCGTGCTGGCTGATCATTTGCAGTTGGCGCAGGGCCTTGGGGATCTGCAGCTGCGGTTCGACCGGCAGGCGCGCGAGCAATTCTTCGGTACGCGCCAGGCCCAGACGGTTGATCGCCACCTCGAGATTTTCTGCCGGTGCGGCCAGGGTGCCGTGGGTGTGACGATTCGCCTCACGGATGATGCTCAAGGCCAGTGCCGGGCTGTCCTGCATCAGGTCGGCGATGTCGCGCAGCGAACTGCGGTTGTCACGGATCGCGCGGCACACCTTGTCGTGAGCCTCTTGCGGCACGGGCAGCCGGACGCTGTCGAGCAGCTTGACCCAGCCTTCGAGGGTGGTCGGTTTTACGTGTGGGACGTTCGTTTCATTAGCCATGTCTGGACGGGATCTTCACTGACTGTAGACGCGCCCGGCATGGGCTAAATTGGCTTTTCGCCTGAACTGGCTATAGTCTGGCGCAGTTTTGCCGATAAGTAGAAGAAGAGATTTTTTAACTTCCGAATATGACCTTGAACCCGACTTAAGTAAGTACTTTCTACCTATGGCTAAAATTATCGGCATCATCGTCGTATTCGCGAGCGTGCTCGGCGGATACGTGCTCTCCCACGGCAAAATTGCCGCCCTGATCCAGCCCTTCGAGGTGATGATCATCGGTGGTGCGGCCCTCGGTGCATTCCTCCAGGCCAACCCCGGTTACATGACGATGCACGTGCTCAAGAAATCCCTGAGCATGTTCAGTTCGCGTTTCAGCCACACGTTCTATCTGGAAGTGCTGGGCCTGATCTACGAGATCCTCAACAAGAGCCGCCGCGAAGGCATGATGGCCATCGAAGGCGACATCGAAGACGCTGCCGCGAGCCCGATCTTCGCCAAGTACCCGGCCGTGCTCAAAGACGAGCGCATGACCGCGTTCATCTGCGATTACCTGCGCATCATGTCCTCCGGCAACATGGCTCCGCATGAGCTGGAAGGCCTGTTCGACATGGAGCTCTACAGCCTCAAGGAAGACCTTGAGCACCCGTCCCATGCGGTGAACGGCATCGCCGACGCCATGCCCGGTTTCGGTATCGTCGCGGCGGTACTGGGTATCGTGGTGACCATGGCGTCCCTGGGCGAAGGCGATCAGAAATCCATCGGTCTGCACGTGGGTGCGGCTCTGGTCGGTACCTTCTTCGGTATTCTCGCGGCCTACGGCTTCTTCGGCCCGTTGGCGCATTCCCTGGCCCACGATGCCAAGGAAGAGCTGAACGTCTATGAAGCCATCAAGGCTTCGCTGGTGGCGTCGGCTTCCGGCATGCCGCCATCGCTGGCGGTGGAGTTCGGGCGCAAGGTTCTGTACCCGGCGCACCGTCCAAGCTTCGCCGAGCTGGAACAAGCCGTTCGCGGTCGCTAAGCCATGGAAAATAATCAGCCGATAATCATCAAGCGCGTCAAGCGCATAGCCGGTGGGCACCACGGCGGGGCGTGGAAAATCGCCTTCGCCGACTTCGCCACGGCGATGATGGCGTTCTTCCTGGTGTTGTGGTTGCTGTCCACCGCAACGCCGGAGCAGAAGATCGCCATCGCCGGTTACTTCAAGGATCCGGTCGGCTTCTCCGAAAGCGGCACGCCGTACATCATCGATCTGGGCGGCACACCGACCCTGGCGCCGGAAAACACTCTCAACCCTGAAGTGAAATCGCAGCCGCAACCGGACAAGGTCACGGTCGACACCGAGCAGGTCGAAGGCATGGCCGAGCAGGTCGAGAAAGAACGCCTGGAACTGTTGCTGCAGGAACTGCAGAACAAGGTCGACGAGAACCCGCAGCTGCAGAAGTTCAAGGATCAGATCCTGTTCGAGATCACCCCGAACGGCCTGCGCATCCAGATCATGGACGCCGAAAACCGGCCGATGTTCGACTCGGGCTCCGCGCGTCTGAAGCCGTACTTCGAAGACATCCTGCTGGCCATGGCCGACACCATCAAAGCGGTGCCGAACAAGATCAGCATCAGCGGTCACACGGATGCCAAGCCGTACACCGGCACCGGTGATTTCGGTAACTGGGAACTCTCGGCCAACCGTGCCAACGCCGCGCGGCGTGCGCTGGTGGCAGGCAGCTATCCGGATTCGCAGGTGGCGCGGGTCGTCGGTTATGCCTCGTCGGCGTTGTTCGACAAGGAAAACCCGTTCAACCCGGTCAACCGCCGCATCGACATTGTGGTCCTGACCAAAAAGGCCCAGGCCGCCATCGAAGGTTCGCAAGGTGCCGACGCGGCCAAGCCAGCCGCCGAAGGTCAGAACGGCGCCGCTCCGGCGACGCCGGTCGATCCGAACGCGTTGCCGGCAGACCAGCAACCGGTGCCGGCCCACGAGTTGCGCGAACGCTTGAACCTGTTCGACGACGCCGCACCGAAACCGGCCGCGCCGGGGGCCGCGCCGGGGGCCGCGCCGGGGGCTGCGGCGCCAGCGCCAACAGCTCCGCCAGCCGCTGCACCGGCTCCTGCGCCGAAGCAGTGACCGACAAAAAAGCCGACAGCGATGTCGGCTTTTTTGTGGCTGTCGATTGGCCTCAGAAACCGCGTCGAATCCGGTTTTTCAGTTGTTCATGGAACAGATCAGCGTTGCGCTTATAGGTGCCGCTGAAGGACTCGTTGCTCGAATCCAGTGTCATCGAACGCTTGCTCGACACTTCTTCACGATAGGCATCGATGAAGAAATTCAGATCACTGGCTGTGCTCAGCTTCGGCCACTTGTCCAGATACTCCGGCAACTGCGCTTGTCCGGTGCGGAACGAGCAGATCCGCCGGTTGCTGATCGTCGCTTCGCCGATTTCGAACGGCACCCACCACGACAGTGCGGTTTTCTCCGAAACCACCGCCAGCAGGTGCGTGCACTCGGTGATGTTGCGGGTGATCACCCCGGTGATGTCGTCGGTGGTCTGCGATTCCGGGTCCAGTACGTCGAGGTAGGTCTTGATGTTGGCCTGCATCAATTGGGCATTGATCGCCATGGCTTGCGGACGATCGATGTGGCGGTAGCTGATGAATACGGGCATCAGAAGTGTCCTTTTATGGCGAGTTCACGGTAATAGGCGCCAAGTGCGGTGAGGCGGCAGCCCGTGGAGTGAATGGCGGCGTAGTACATGTGCTCGGCGTCGACCGGCTCGATCAGGCTGTGGCGGTTGCACATTTGCAGTTGCTTGAAGATGTCGCCGTGCTCGGGGTCGAACAGCGCTTCGGTGGGCTCGTAGCTGGGATCGAGCCGGAGACGAAACTTGGCTCGGGGAACCAGTCCTTGAGTTTGCGCAGGGTTTCCTCGGCAATCAGCGGCGCGACTTCGCGCAGCGGCACGAACTGCGAGACATTGGTCTTGAACACCGGGCGCTGTTCCCAGGCGCCCAGCGCATTGTCGACAAACGAATAAACGCTACCGGGGGTGACCTTGCCGAGTACGTTGGCAGCGCCACCGTGCAGCGCTTGCAGCAACAGATCCGTGAAGACGCCATGACCGCGACTCTCCACAGCGTACTGTTCTTTTTTGCAGGCCGTGAGAATGGTCACGCCTTCGCCGATCACACTGCTGCCGCCACGCAGATTACGCATGGCGCCTGCTGCGCCGGCCTGGCAGCAATCGAGAATGATGATTTTGTTCTTGATGTGCGGGGCCTTGTCCGCCCACTCCAGAATGTCACTGATGCGGATCCCGTCTCCGCCAGGCTGATAGTCCTGGGGAATCAGGAGTCCTTCGTCGATGCTGGTGTCAAACTGACCATGGCCGGCGAAGTACAGCAGTGCCACGTCACAATCGCCTGAGAACAGGCTCTGGATCTGCTGTTTCATGTGGCTGAGCGTGAGTTTTTCTTCGGCTGAAGTCAGCACTTTGCTGCTGAAGTTCGGTCGCCCGTTGGCATGACGCTCCAGCACCGACGCCATGGCCATGGCGTCGTTGTTACAGCCGCTCAAGGGCGAGACGTGGTCGTAGTGGTTGATGCCGATAAACAGTCCCTTGCGCATGGTTACACCGCCGTGTGCTGACGGATCGCACCGATGATGCTGTTGGTGTTCCATGCGCACTCGGCGTGCGCCGCTTCACGCACGACAGTGGAAATTCGCTCGGCGCCGAACGGCTTGATCGCGATGATCACTTTGCCCATGCGCTTGGCGATCTCGATTTCCTTGTTGATCCACTTGCTGTAAGTCGAATACATCCCGGCCATGATCAGCACCGCCGAGCACGGGCGAATCTTGTTCTCGATGGCTTCTTCGAGTTGCTTGTCGGTCTGCGCGCCCATGATCGGGTTGTGCGGCGGCACGGAAAAATTCTTGAAACTGAAATCCGGTCTGGCGCCGAGCAGGCGCACCAGATTGTCGTGAGCGTGGGCGTAGTTCCACGAATGGCTGATGAACAAATGGTAGGTCTGCATGGGGTTCCTCGAAGGTCGCGAAGGTGCGAAGGAGGACCCCAATCTAGGCATCTGACGCGAGCCTACAAGGGCTGGGCGGTGAAAGAGAAATGTCCTGCAAACAGGTGCGAACGAGTCTGTCAGAAGAGTCTGACGTTTAACGGAATCGGGGATTTGTCAGGCGTGGTCCGACATCCGGCAGCCCTCGGGCGAGAGGCTGCCGGTGCAGATGTTTAGTAGCCGTTTTCCGGCAGGCTGGCGATGATCGAGCGGTAGCTGTTCATCCGCTGCTGCTGCACGCGGCCGTCTTCCAGGGCCTTGAGCAGTGCGCAACCGGGTTCGCGATCGTGTTTGCAGTCGCGGAAGCGGCAAGTGCCGAGCAGGTCGTTGAACTCGATGAAACCGGCTTCGACGTCGGCGCGGCTGACGTGGCCCAGGCCGAATTCACGGATACCCGGGGAGTCGATCAGCTCGCCGCCGCCCGGGAAGTGGAACAGACGCGCGGTGGTTGTGGTGTGCGTACCCTGACCGGACAGCTCGGACAGCGGGCCGACACGGGTTTCGACTTCCGGCAGCAGGCTGTTGACCAGCGACGACTTGCCGACGCCGGACTGGCCGACGAACACGCTGATGCGCCCGTCGAGCTGCTTCTGCAACTGTTCCATGCCATTGCCGTGATGCGCCGAGACTTCCAGCACCGGATAACCCAGCGTGCGGTACACCGCCAGCAGGGCATTGAGCGCCGGGGCGTTTTGCTCGTCGATCAGGTCAAATTTGTTCAGCAGCAGCAACGGGCGGATGCCGGCGTGTTCAGCGGCCACCAGGTAGCGGTCGATCAGGTTGGCATGCGGCTCGGGCAGTGGCGCGAAGACAATGACGATCATGTCGACGTTGGCAGCGACCGGCTTGAGCTGGCCACGACTGTCCGGGCGGCAGAGTTCGGTGGTGCGCGGCAGTTGTGCGACGATCACGCCGATGCCCTGGTTGCCGGCGCGCCAGACCACCCGATCACCGGTCACCAGCGCCGGCAGGTTGGCGCGCAGGTGGCAACGGAATACCTGACCGGCCAGATCGCCGTCCACAGCCTCGACCTCGACCTGCACCCCGAAGTGGGCGATCACCAGGCCGTGTTGCTCAGGCCCCAGATCGCCGCCCTCGAGGGCTTCGACCGCCGAGGACTCGCGTTTGGCGGCGCGGGCGGCGCGCTCGCCCTGAATCTTTTCGATGCGCCAGTTTTGACGACGATTGAGTTGGCGTTTGGCCATGGGTGTTCCGTCTGAAGAATGCAGCGATTAGGTAAAACGGCCGCGAGTTTAGCACGCCCGGGCACCGGCCTAGGCTAAACTGCGCAGCATTGCCTAGGAGCCCGAATATGCAAAACCCGCAGAACCTGATCTGGATCGACCTGGAAATGACCGGTCTGGATCCGGAAAACGACGTCATCATCGAAATGGCCACCATCGTCACCGACAGTGACCTGAACACCCTGGCCGAAGGCCCGGTGATCGCCATTCACCACAGTGACGAAGTGCTCGCCCGCATGGACGAGTGGAACACCCGCACCCACGGCAACTCGGGCCTGACCCAGCGCGTGCGTGACAGCCGTATCAGCATGGCCGAGGCCGAGGCCGAAACCATCGCTTTCCTCGAGAAATGGGTACCGAAGGGCAAGTCGCCGATCTGCGGCAACAGCATCTGCCAGGATCGTCGCTTCCTTTATACCCACATGAAGGCACTGGAAAGCTACTTCCACTACCGCAACCTCGACGTGTCGACGCTCAAGGAGCTGGCCGCACGCTGGGCACCGGACGTGCGCGACAGCTTCAAGAAGGGCAGCACGCACCTGGCACTGGACGACATCCGCGAATCGATCGCCGAGCTGCAGCACTACCGCAAGCATTTCATCAAGTTCTGATGGCGTCCCTGTAGGAGCTGCCGCAGGCTGCGATCTTTTGATGTTGCTTGTAAAAAACAAGATCAAAAGATCGCAGCCTGCGGCAGCTCCTACAGAGGATTGTCGTGATCGCGCCCCCTTCTGGTGCGGCGCTGAAATGGCTAGACTGCGCGCCTTCCTGCCAGGACCGCCACCATGTTGCTGATGCTCTATCTGATCGCCATTACCGCCGAAGCCATGACCGGCGCGCTGTCTGCCGGGCGGCGCGGCATGGACTGGTTCGGGGTGGTGTTGATCGCCTGCGTCACGGCATTGGGCGGCGGTTCTGTACGTGACGTGTTGCTCGGGCACTATCCGCTGACGTGGGTCAAGCACCCGGAATATCTGGTGCTGACCTCGGCCGCCGCAATGCTCACCGTGTTCACCGCGCGCTGGATGCGTCACCTGCGCTCACTGTTTCTGGTGCTCGACGCGGTCGGCCTGGTGGCGTTCACCCTGATTGGCTGCATGACTGCGCTGGAAATGGGCCACGGCATGCTGGTGGCGTCGGTCAGCGGCGTGATCACTGGAGTGTTCGGCGGCATCCTGCGCGACATTTTCTGCAACGACATCCCGCTGATCTTCCGCCGCGAACTGTACGCCAGCGTCTCGTTCGCCGCCGCGTGGTGCTACATGCTCTGCCTGTACCTGAATGTACCAAGCGAGCAGGCGATTCTGATCACCTTATTCGGCGGTTTTCTGCTGCGGTTGCTGGCCATTCGTTTCCACTGGGAAATGCCCAAGTTCGTCTATAACGACGAGCATTAATGCATTCCCCTGTAGGAGCTGCCGCAGGCTGCGATCCTTTGATCTTGTCTTTTAAATATCAAAGTCAAAAGATCGCAGCCTGCGGCAGCTCCTACAATTGACCGTGTTGTTTCAGCGCCCACTCGACGTGTTCACGCACCAGCTCTGATGGGTAGTCACGGCGCGCCTTCAAGGCTTCCAGTACCGGAATGCTCGATGGCGCGTTGCCCAGCCCGACCGCCAGATTGCGCAGCCAGCGCTCGTAACCGGCGCGGCGCAGCGGTGAGCCTTCGGTGCTGCTGAGAAATTTGTCCTCGTCCCACATGAACAGCTCCGCCAGTTCGGCGTTGTCCAGGTTGTGCCGGGGCTTGAAATCGCTTTCGCCGGATGGGCGGGCGAAGCGGTTCCACGGGCAGACGATCTGGCAATCGTCGCAGCCGAACACCCGATTGCCGATCAGCGGGCGCAGGTCTTCGGGGATGGCGTTTTTCAGTTCGATGGTCAGGTACGAGATGCAGCGCCGGGCGTCCAGCACATAGGGGCCGACGAAAGCATTGGTCGGGCAGATGTCCAGGCACGCGGTACAGCGCCCGCAATGTTCGCTGCTGTGCGGTTCGTCCACGGGCAGCGGCAGATCGACAAACAGTTCACTCAAGAAGAAATAGCTGCCGGCCTTGCGGTTCAGCACGAGCGTATTTTTACCGATCCAGCCCAGCCCGGCCTGCTCGGCGATGGCTTTTTCCAGCACCGGGGCGCTGTCGACGAAGGCACGGAAACCGAACGGGCCGATCTGCGACTGAATCTTGTCGGCCAATTGCTGCACACGTTTACGGATCAATTTGTGGTAATCGCGGCCCAAGGCATAACGCGAAACGTAAGCTTTCTCCGGTTGCGCCAGCATTTGCGCCATTTGCGTGTCGCCGGGCAGGTAGTCCATGCGCAGCGAAACCACACGCAACGTGCCGGGAACCAGTTCCTCCGGATGCGAGCGTTTGCTGCCGTGGGCGCCCATGTAATCCATTTCGCCGTGGTAGCCGGCGGCAAGCCAGCGCTGCAGATGCTGCTCATGCTCGGCCAGGTCCAGACCGCTGATGCCGACTTGCTGGAAGCCCAGCTCGCGGCCCCAATCTTTGATCGATTGGGCGAGGGCGGGCAGATCTGTGGTGATGGCGGACATGAGGCGAGAGAAACCGGAGCTGAGGTGCGTATAATTCTGCCAGACATCGGAGCCCGAAGACGCATGCCGCACACGAAAGATGAATTACCCGACGCGCTGTATGGCGCCGCGCAGGTGCGAGCACTCGATGCGCGGCTGATCGCTGCGGGTACGCCGGGCTTCGAATTGATGCAGCGCGCCGCTCATGCGACCTGGCGCGCATTGGTGCGACAGTGGCCTGCGGCGAACCAAATGACTGTGCTTGCCGGGCATGGCAACAACGCCGGTGATGGTTTTCTGATCGCCGCGCTGGCGCACCGTGCCGGGTGGGCGGTGCGGGTGCTGGCCGTCGGTGATCCGCAACGCTTGCAGGGCGACGCGGCGCAGGCTTATGCGCAGGCCATCAACGATGGTGTCGCCGTGCAGGGCTGGACCGCGCACAGCGAGCTGCGCGGGGTGATTGTCGATGCCTTGCTCGGCACCGGGCTGACCGGCGATGTGCGCGAGCCGTATGCCGCCGCGATCAAGGCCATCAATGCCAGTGGCCTGCCGGTGGTGGCGGTGGATATTCCTTCCGGACTGTCTGCCGATACCGGGCATGTTCTCGGCGTTGCGGTTCGCGCCGACCTTACCGTGACCTTTATCGGCTTGAAGCTCGGCCTGTTCACCGGTGATGCGGCGGATCAGGTCGGGGCGCTGGTGTTTAACGATCTGCAAGCCGCCGCCGACATCTACCGTGACGCTCCTGCCAGCGCTGTGCGCCTTGCGACGGCTAATCTTCCACGACTGGCTGCGCGTGCGCCCGCTGCGCACAAGGGGCGCTTCGGGCATTTACTGTTGATCGGCGGCGATCAGGGGTTTGGCGGGGCGATCCTGCTCAGTTCCGAAACGGCCCTGCGCAGCGGCGCCGGGATGGTGTCGCTGGCAACCCGACCGGAACATGTCCCGGCAGCGCTGACGCGGATGCCGGAAGTCATGGTGCTCGGCACGTCGTCGGCCAATCAGTTGATAGAGCTGCTGGAAAAAGTCTCGGTGCTGGTGGTGGGCCCGGGACTCGGGCAGGCCAGTTGGGGCCGAGCGCTGTTGTCCGCTGCCGCCAATGCATCGCTGCCACAGGTGTGGGACGCCGACGCCTTGAATCTGCTGGCTGCGGGTTTGGTCAGCCTGCCCAAGGATTGCGTGATCACCCCGCATCCGGGCGAAGCAGCGCGCCTGTTGGGGATCAGCACTGCAGGGGTGCAGGCCGATCGCCCGGGCGCCGCGCGAGCGTTGAGCAAGACATACTCGGCCGTCGTTGTGCTGAAAGGCGCCGGCAGTCTGATCGCCCATCCTGATGGGCGTCTGGCGCTGTGTCATCAAGGCCATCCGGCCATGGCCACCGCTGGTCTGGGCGATGTGCTCGCCGGGTTGATCGGGGCGCTGCTGGCGCAGGGCATGGACGGCTACGATGCCGCGTGCCTCGCAGTCTGGCTGCACGCCAATGCCGGCGCGCAGCAAGGTAAATTCGGCCGTGGGCTGGCGGCCAGTGATCTGATTCCAGTCATTCGTCAGTTGTTGGAGGAGCATGCACCGTGTCTGAAGTAACCCTGTACCTGGCCGATGAACAGGCCATGAGCGACTTTGGCGCACGGATCGCCCGCGTTACCCGGGGCCACGGCCTGATTTTTCTCGAAGGCAACCTGGGCATGGGCAAAACCACGCTGTCGCGGGGCATCATTCGCGGGCTGGGGCATGTCGGCGCGGTGAAAAGTCCGACCTTTACCCTGGTCGAGCCCTACGAGATCGGCGATGTGCGCGCCTTCCACTTCGACCTGTATCGTTTGGTCGATCCAGAGGAGCTGGAGTTTCTCGGCATCCGCGACTATTTCGAAGACGACGCCCTGTGCCTGATCGAGTGGCCCGATAAAGGTGCAGGCTTTTTGCCAAAGCCTGACCTGACCATTACCATTAGCCCGCAAGACAGCGGGCGTTCGCTGAAAATGTTATCCCAGGGCTCGCGTGGCGAGGCCTGGTGTGCCGCTTTGGCATTGGAATCCAATTAAATGATGGGGTTAGGTATGCGCTTTCGCGCGTTGGTGGCTGCCGTTGGACTGATGTTGATGGCAGTGACCGTCAACGCTGTGGCCGAGACAAAGGTCAACAGCGTGCGCCTGTGGCGGGCGCCGGACAACACGCGACTGGTCTTCGACCTGAGCGGCCCGGTGCAGCACAGCGTCTTCACCCTGACCGCACCGGATCGGCTGGTGATCGACATCAACGGCGCTACCCTGGGTGCGCCGCTGAAAGTCTCGACCGCCAACACGCCAATCACCGCGATGCGTTCGGCCCAGCGTACGCCGACCGACCTGCGGGTGGTCATCGACCTGAAAAAAGCCGTCACCCCGAAAAGCTTCTCGCTGGCGCCGAACGCGCAATACGGTAACCGTCTGGTGGTCGACCTGTTCGACAACCCGGCCGATGCGGCGCCGCCGCCAGCTCCGACGCCATCGGTCGCCACCGTGCCGGCAGTGCCGGTGACACCGTCGGAACCGGCGATCAAACTGCCACCGGCCCCGGCCGGCAAGCGCGACATCATTGTGGTGATCGACGCCGGCCACGGCGGCGAAGACCCGGGTGCGTCCGGCTCGCGCGGCCAGCGTGAGAAAGACGTGGTGCTGCAGATCGCCCGCGAACTGCAGCGTCAGGTCAACGGCATGAAAGGCTTCCGCGCCGAACTGACCCGGACCGGCGACTACTTCATCCCGTTGCGCGGTCGTACCGAAATCGCCCGCAAGAAGGGTGCCGATCTGTTTGTTTCGATCCATGCTGACGCCGCGCCGTCTGCAGCAGCCTTCGGTGCATCGGTGTTTGCCCTGTCCGATCGCGGCGCGACATCGGAGACTGCCCGTTGGCTGGCTGACAGCGAAAACCGTTCCGACCTGATCGGCGGTGCCGGCAACGTCAGCCTCGACGACAAGGACCGCATGCTCGCCGGTGTGTTGCTCGACCTGTCGATGACCGCTTCGCTGACCTCCAGCCTCAACGTCGGTCAGAAAGTCCTGACCAACATTGGCCGCGTGACCCCGCTGCACAAGCAGCGGGTGGAGCAGGCCGGCTTCATGGTGCTGAAGTCGCCGGACATCCCGTCGATCCTCGTCGAAACCGGATTTATCTCCAACGCCAACGAAGCGAACAAGCTCTCGGCATCGAGCCACCAGCAGGCGCTGGCCCGCTCGATCAGCAGCGGCGTGCGCCAGTTCTTCCAGCAGAACCCGCCACCGGGCACCTACATTGCCTGGCTGCGTGACTCCGGCAAGATCGCCCAAGGCCCGCGCGATCACCGCGTGAGTCCGGGCGAGACGCTGGCGATGATCGCCGTGCGTTATCAGGTGTCGCCCGCGACGCTGCGCAGTGCCAACAACCTCAGCAGCGATGAGCTGAAGATCGGCCAGCACCTGACCATCCCTGGCACCGAACTGGCGTCCAAAGAATGAACCAGGTGTTGAACGCCGCACGCATCGAACTGCTCAGCCCGCGGCTGGCGAACCAGATCGCCGCCGGTGAGGTGGTCGAGCGCCCGGCTTCGGTGATCAAGGAGTTGCTGGAAAACAGCCTCGACTCCGGTGCCAAGCGCATCGACGTCGATGTCGAGCAGGGCGGCGTCAAGTTGCTGCGGGTGCGTGACGACGGCAGCGGCATTTCCGCCGATGACCTGCCGCTGGCGCTGGCCCGTCACGCCACCAGCAAGATTCGCAACCTCGAAGATCTGGAGCAGGTGATGAGCCTGGGCTTCCGTGGTGAGGCACTGGCGTCGATCAGCTCCGTGGCGCGCCTGACCCTGACCTCGCGCACCCGCGATGCTGATCAGGCCTGGCAGGTTGAAACCGAAGGTCGCGACATGGCGCCTCGGGTGCAGCCGGCGGCGCATCCGGTCGGTACCTCGGTGGAAGTGCGCGACCTGTTCTTCAACACGCCGGCGCGGCGCAAGTTTCTCAAGACCGAAAAAACCGAATTCGATCACCTGCAAGAAGTGATCAAACGTCTGGCGCTGGCGCGTTTCGACGTCGCCTTCCATCTGCGCCACAACGGCAAGACCATCCTCAGCCTGCACGAGGCCCACGATGATGCGGCCCGCGCCCGGCGGGTGGCGGCGATTTGTGGTTCGGGCTTTTTGGAGCAGGCGCTGCCGATCGAGATCGAGCGCAACGGCTTGCACCTGTGGGGCTGGGTCGGGTTGCCGACCTTCAACCGCAGCCAGGCGGACTTGCAGTATTTCTTTGTGAATGGCCGTGCGGTGCGCGACAAACTGGTGGCCCACGCGGTGCGTCAGGCTTATCGCGATGTGCTGTTCAACGGTCGTCATCCGACGTTTGCGCTGTTTTTCGAGGTTGATCCGGCGGCGGTGGACGTCAACGTGCACCCGACCAAGCACGAAGTGCGCTTCCGTGACGGGCGCATGGTGCATGACTTCCTTTACGGCACGCTGCACCGTGCGCTGGGCGATGTGCGTCCCGAGGATCAGTTGGCCGGTTCCGTGACGACCGCTGTCGTTCGGCCAACGGGCATCGAGGCCGGCGAATTCGGCCCACAGGGCGAAATGCGTCTGGCAGCCAATGCGCTGCTCGAGCAACCGCAGGCGCAACCGGCGTTCAGCACGTCTTCGGGTGCCAGCGCTGGCGGCGCTTATCAGTATCAGTACACGCCACGTCCGCAGTCGGCGATGCCGCCGGCCGCCGAGGCTCAAGCCGCTTACCGCGAGTTCTTCGCACCGTTGCCGGAAGCGAATGCCAACGCACTGCCGGCTGGTCAGGAGGACATTCCGCCGCTCGGTTACGCACTGGCGCAGCTCAAGGGCATCTACATCCTGTCCGAGAACGCCCAGGGTCTGGTGTTGGTGGATATGCATGCCGCGCACGAACGGATCATGTACGAACGCCTGAAGATCGCCATGGCCAGCGAAGGTCTCAGCGGTCAGCCGCTGCTGGTGCCGGAGTCGCTGGCGGTCAGTCAGCGTGAAGCCGATTGTGCTGAAGAACACGCTGCATGGTTCCAGAAGCTGGGCTTCGAGCTGCAGCGTCTGGGCCCGGAAACGTTGGCGATCCGCCAGATTCCGGCGCTGCTCAAGCAGGCCGAGGCCAATCGGTTGGTGGGCGATGTACTGTCGGACCTGATGGAATACGGCACCAGCGACCGGATTCAGGCACACCTGAACGAACTGCTCGGCACCATGGCCTGCCACGGTGCGATCCGCGCCAATCGGCGCCTGGCCCTGCCAGAAATGAACGGCCTGCTGCGCGACATGGAAAACACCGAGCGCAGCGGTCAATGCAACCATGGCCGACCGACCTGGACCCAACTGGGCCTGGACGATCTGGACAAACTGTTCCTGCGCGGTCGTTGATGAGCCAGCTTCCTCCAGCGATTTTCCTGATGGGCCCGACCGCTGCGGGCAAGACCGACCTGGCCATCGAGCTGACCAAGGTGCTGCCGTGCGAGCTGATCAGCGTCGACTCGGCGCTGGTCTATCGCGGCATGGACATCGGCACCGCCAAGCCATCGAAAGAACTGCTGGCCGAGTTTCCGCACCGGCTGATCGACATTCTCGACCCGGCTGAAGCCTATTCGGCTGCGGATTTTCGTCGCGATGCCCTGCAAGCCATGGCCGAGATCACCGCGCGCGGGAAAATTCCGCTGCTGGTCGGCGGCACCATGCTCTATTACAAGGCGTTGGTTGAAGGCCTGGCGGATATGCCGGCGGCTGATCCCGAAGTCCGCGCACAGATCGAAGAAGAGGCTGCGCGCCTTGGCTGGCAAGCCCTGCACGAGCAGCTGGCGATCATCGATCCGGTGTCGGCGGCACGCATTCACCCGAACGATCCGCAGCGCCTGAGTCGGGCGCTGGAGGTTTATCGGGTCAGTGGCCAGAGCATGACCGCCCTGCGTCAGCAACAATCTGCGCAAAGTACTGAAGCAGCCGCTTCGGGACGGCAACAATTGCCCTATACTGTCGCGAACTTGGCCATTGCTCCGGCAAATCGCCAGGTACTGCACGAACGCATTAAACAAAGATTCACAAATATGCTGGAACAGGGATTCATCGACGAGGTCGTAGCCCTGCGTAAAAGAAGTGACCTGCATGCCGGGTTGCCGTCTATACGTGCGGTAGGCTACCGCCAAGTCTGGGACTACCTGGATGGCAAGCTGTCGTTAGCTGAAATGCAGGAACGCGGCATCATTGCCACGCGTCAATTGGCCAAGCGCCAGTTCACCTGGCTGCGCAGCTGGGAAGAACTGCACTGGCTGGACAGTCTTGATTGCGACAATCTGCCACGCGCCTTGAAATACCTTGGGACCATCTCCATATTGAGCTGAGTCCTTGCAATTGCCGTCTATCCTTGGGGGTGTGGCGGCCAAAGCCATCTGAATTACCTATTTTTATTATTGAATCCTTAAAGGAGTGCGGCACATGTCAAAAGGGCATTCGCTACAAGACCCTTACTTGAATACTTTACGTAAAGAGAAAGTTGGGGTTTCCATCTACCTGGTCAACGGTATCAAACTGCAAGGCACGATCGAGTCGTTCGACCAGTTCGTTATCCTGCTGAAAAACACCGTCAGCCAGATGGTTTACAAACACGCTATCTCGACAGTCGTGCCAGTACGTCCAATTCGTCTGCCTAGCGCAACCGAATCCGATGCAGGTGACGCTGAGCCAGGTAACGCCTGATAGGAGTCTCCTTTGTTCTTTGAGCGCCACGGTGGTGGTGAGCGAGTCATCCTCGTTCACTTGGAAGGTCAGGACCCTGAGGCGCGCGAAGATCCGCAGGAGTTTCAGGAATTGGCTAATTCGGCGGGCGCCGAGACCGTTGCGTTTTTTAACGTACCGCGTCATCGGCCAACCGCCAAATTCCTGATTGGCAGCGGCAAGGTCGAAGAATTACGCGACCTGGTCCATGCCGAGAAGGCCGATCTGGTGATTTTCAATCACATTCTCACGCCCAGTCAGGAACGTAACCTCGAACGTGTTTTCGAGTGCCGCGTGATCGACCGTACCGGCCTGATTCTCGATATTTTCGCCCAGCGCGCCCGTACCCATGAAGGCAAGCTCCAGGTCGAACTGGCCCAGCTTGATCACATGAGCACCCGTCTGGTTCGCGGCTGGACTCACCTTGAACGTCAGGGTGGCGGTATCGGCATGCGCGGCCCGGGTGAAACCCAGCTCGAAACCGACCGGCGTCTGCTGCGGGTGCGTCTGCGTCAGATCAAGGGTCGTCTGGAAAAAGTGCGCAGCCAGCGCGAGCAATCGCGACGCGGCCGCTCCCGTGCGGATATCCCTACCGTGTCTCTGGTGGGCTATACCAACGCCGGCAAATCCACGCTGTTCAATAACGTGACCAAGTCCGAGGTATACGCGGCCGACCAGTTGTTCGCCACGCTCGACCCGACCCTGCGCCGTCTGGAACTGGACGACCTGGGGCCGATCGTTCTGGCGGACACGGTAGGTTTCATTCGGCACTTGCCGCACAAGCTGGTCGAGGCATTTCGGTCTACGCTCGAAGAGTCGAGCAACTCCGACCTGCTGTTGCACGTGATCGATGCGGCCGAACCGGATCGCATGTTGCAGATCGAGCAGGTGATGGTGGTGCTGGGCGAGATCGGGGCGCAGGACTTGCCGATCCTCGAGGTATACAACAAACTCGATTTGCTTGAAGGCGTTGAGCCACAGATCCAGCGCGATGCCGATGGCAAGCCACAACGGGTCTGGCTGTCGGCGCGTGATGGCACGGGTCTGGAATTGCTTGAGCAAGCCATTGCCGAGTTGCTGGGCAGTGATTTGTTTGTGGGGACATTGCGCTTGCCGCAACGGTTCGCTCGACTGCGTGCGCAGTTCTTCGAACTCGGCGCGGTACAGAAAGAAGAACACGACGAAGAAGGCATCTGCCTGCTGGCCGTTCGTTTGCCCCGGGTCGAGTTGAATCGACTGGTAAGCCGCGAAGGATTGCAGCCGATGGAATTCATCGAGCAACACACTTTGCAATAAAAGCCTGGCAAAGCGGTTGTGCCGCAACGGCAGGCATTCTGTAGCATTGGTCGGCGCGCCGTGGGTGCGTCTTTGCTTTATCAGATGGAGAGCGCTATGGCTTGGAATGAGCCGGGTGGCAACTCGAATAATCAGGATCCTTGGGGTGGCAAGCGCCGCAATAACGGCGACCGCAAGGGGCCACCGGATCTCGACGAGGCCTTCCGAAAGCTGCAGGAAAGCCTGAACGGGTTGTTCGGTGGTGGTAAGAAACGCGGTGGTGACGACGGCGGTGGTTCGGGCAGGAGTGGTGGCGGCTTCGGTGGTCTGCTCGGCATCGGCCTCGTCGTGCTGGCGGCTGTCTGGCTGTACAGCGCGGTCTATGTGGTCGACGAGCAGGAGCAAGCCGTGGTGCTGCGCTTCGGCAAGTACTACGAGACTGTCGGCCCCGGCCTGAACATCTACTTCCCGCCGATCGACAAGAAGTACATGGAGAACGTCACGCGTGAGCGTGCCTACACCAAGCAGGGCCAGATGCTGACCGAAGACGAAAACATCGTCGAAGTGCCGCTGACCGTGCAGTACAAGATCAGCAACCTGCAGGATTTCGTGCTGAACGTCGATCAGCCGGAAATCAGCCTGCAGCATGCGACCGACAGTGCTCTGCGCCACGTGGTGGGTTCGACCGCCATGGACCAGGTGCTGACCGAAGGTCGTGAACTGATGGCCAGCGAAATCAAGGAGCGTCTGCAACGTTTCCTCGATACCTATCGCACCGGTATCACCGTCACTCAGGTCAACGTACAGAGCGCAGCGGCACCGCGCGAAGTGCAGGAAGCCTTTGACGACGTGATCCGCGCCCGGGAAGACGAGCAGCGTTCGCGCAACCAGGCGGAAACCTACGCCAACGGCGTCGTGCCGGAAGCCCGTGGTCAGGCCCAGCGTATCCTCGAGGATGCCAACGGTTACCGTGACGAAACGGTCTCGCGCGCCAAGGGTGAGGCAGACCGCTTTACCAAACTGGTCGCGGAATATCGCAAGGCCCCTGAAGTCACCCGCCAGCGTCTGTACCTGGACACCATGCAGGAAGTCTTCAGCAACACCAGCAAGGTACTCGTGACCGGCAACAAGAACGGCCAGAGCAACCTGCTTTACCTGCCGTTGGACAAGATGATCCAGAACAGTTCGGGCAGCAATGCACCGGTGACCGGTTCGGCCGCCGCCAGCAACAACACGGACATCGCGCCGCATGTCACTGACCTGCCGCAGACACGTACAAGGGAGAGCCGCTGATGAGCAATAAATCGCTGATCGCCCTGATCGTTGGCGTTGTCGTGGTGCTGGTGGGCTGGAACTGCTTCTACATCGTCGCTCAGACCGAGCGTGCGGTGCTGCTGCAATTCGGTCGTGTGGTTCAGGCTGATGTTCAGCCGGGCCTGCATGTGAAAGTGCCTTACGTTAAC
Source organism: Pseudomonas sp. AO-1 (assembly GCF_019775695.1). NCBI lineage: Bacteria > Pseudomonadati > Pseudomonadota > Gammaproteobacteria > Pseudomonadales > Pseudomonadaceae > Pseudomonas > Pseudomonas sp. AO-1. Next base: position 6,068,588 of record NZ_CP079947.1, on the reverse strand, counting down.
CAGGTGCGTAAATTCGACGCACGTCTGATGACGCTGGATGCACCGACACAGCGCTTCCTGACCCTGGAAAAGAAAGCCGTGATGGTCGATGCCTACGCCAAGTGGCGCGTGAAAGATGCCGAGCGCTTCTACACCGCGACTTCCGGCCTCAAGCAAATCGCCGACGAGCGTCTGTCCCGTCGTCTGGAATCCGGTCTGCGTGACCAGTTCGGCAAACGCACCCTGCACGAAGTGGTGTCGGGTGAGCGTGATGCGCTGATGGCTGACATCACCGCGTCGCTGAACAAGATGGCGGAAAAAGAGCTGGGTATCGAAGTCGTCGATGTCCGGGTCAAGGCCATCGATCTGCCGAAAGAAGTGAACCGCAGCGTGTTCGAGCGCATGAGCACCGAGCGTGAGCGTGAAGCTCGCGAGCACCGCGCCAAGGGTAACGAGCTGGCCGAAGGCATCCGTGCCGACGCCGATCGTCAACGCCGCGTGCTGTTGGCTGAGGCCTATCGTGAATCCGAAGAGATTCGCGGTGACGGCGATGCCCAGGCTGCTGCGATCTACTCCAAGGCCTACGGTCAGGATCAGGAGTTCTACGGTTTCTACCGTAGCCTGCGTGCCTACCGTGACAGCTTCGCGAACAAATCCGACGTCATGGTTCTCGACCCAAGCAGCGACTTCTTCCGTTACCTGGAAAAGTCCAAGCCTTGATACGACGTTGACCTGAATCATTCCGCCCGGCGGCTAAAACCTCGGGCGGGGTGATCCTTTGGGAAAACGTGTGTATGATGCGGCAGCCGGGAAATTCCCGGCTTTTTTGCGTCTGCACGTTTGATTGCTGTTTTTTGTTGCAGGCATCGGGTTGAATGGCCCGAGCGTTTTTCGAGGAAAGTGATGGGCGAAGCCGGTAACAGGCCTTTCGCCGCGTCGTTCATGCGCGTGCGTTTTGAACGGTTCGGTCATTTTCTGCTTCACTCAAGGCTCGCCCGCAGGCTGGCCGCCCGGATCAAAGGGGAATGGCGTAATGGCAACGGTAGACCGCTGGCTGCTGCCAGATGGCATCGAAGAAGTACTGCCACCGGAAGCGGCGCGCATTGAAGTCGCGCGTCGTCAGGTGTTGGATCTGTTCCAGAGCTGGGGTTACGAGTTTGTCGTGACTCCCCATATCGAGTACCTGGAATCCCTGCTGACCGGTGCGGGCCAGGACCTGGATCTGCGTACCTTCAAGGTCATCGACCCGCAGTCGGGTCGGCAGATGGGGTTCCGTGCCGACATCACGCCGCAAGTGGCGCGCATCGATGCGCACACCCTGCGTCGCGAAGGCCCTAGCCGCCTGTGCTACGCCGGCAGCGTGTTGCATGCCCAGCCGCGTGCGCTGTCGTCCTCGCGCAGCCCGATTCAACTGGGTGCCGAGTTGTACGGCGATGCCAGCCCGAGCAGCGACGTGGAAGTCATCAGCCTGATGCTGGCCATGCTGCAACTGGCCGATGTGCCGGATGTGCACATGGACCTTGGCCATGTCGGCATCTACCGTGGTCTGGCGCGTGCCGCCGGTCTGTCCGGTGAGGTTGAGCAGCAGTTGTTCGATGCGTTGCAACGCAAGGCCATCGACGAGGTCATTAGCTTGACCGAAGGCCTGCCGGCCGATCTGTCCGGCATGCTGCGGGCACTGGTCGATCTGTGTGGTGGCCGTGAAGTATTGAGCGCTGCCCGTGAGCGTCTGGCCAATGCGCCGGCGCCGGTGCTGGCCGCGCTGGAAGATTTGCTGGCGATCGCCGAGCGTCTGGCGACGCGTTTCCCGGAGCTGCCGCTGTACTTCGATCTGGGCGAGCTGCGTGGCTACCACTACCACACCGGTGTGGTGTTCGCGGTGTTTGTCCCGGGCGTGGGTCAGTCCATCGCTCAGGGCGGTCGTTACGACGACATCGGCGCCGACTTCGGTCGTGCCCGTCCGGCGACCGGCTTCTCTACCGATTTGAAAACCCTGGTGACCCTGGGGCGTGCTGAGATCGAGCTACCGTCTGGCGGTATCTGGATGCCTGACAGTACGGATGCGGCACTCTGGCAGCAGGTTTGCCAGTTGCGCAGTGAGGGTCAGCGTGTCGTTCAGGCGTTGCCTGGACAACCTTTGGCCGCCGCCCGTGATGCGGACTGCGACCGGCAATTGATTCAGCAGAACGGGCTTTGGCAAGTATCGCCACTGGCTTCTTGAGTTTTCCTGCCGGCCATCGCCGGCACCAAGTTTGCGCGAATGAGGACAAGTGTTATGGGTAAGAATGTCGTAGTCCTGGGCACCCAATGGGGTGATGAGGGCAAAGGCAAGATCGTTGATCTGCTGACCGAACATGCTGCCGCCGTAGTGCGCTACCAAGGTGGCCACAACGCTGGCCACACCCTGGTGATCGACGGCGAAAAAACCGTCTTGCACCTGATCCCGTCGGGCGTGCTGCGCGAAGGCGTGCAGTGCCTGATCGGCAACGGCGTGGTGGTTGCACCTGACGCCCTGCTGCGTGAGATCACCAAGCTGGAAGAGAAAGGCGTGCCGGTGCGCGAGCGCCTGCGTATCAGCCCGTCCTGCCCGCTGATCCTGTCCTTCCACGTGGCGCTGGACCAGGCCCGTGAAAAAGCCCGTGGCGAGCTGAAGATCGGTACCACCGGTCGCGGCATCGGCCCGGCTTACGAAGACAAGGTTGCACGCCGTGGCCTGCGCGTCGGCGACCTGCTGAACATGCCGCGTTTCGAAGACAAGCTGCGTGAACTGGTGGATTACCACAACTTCATGCTGGTGGGTTACTACAAAGAGCCGGCCATCGAGTTCGAAAAGACCCTGGCCGAGTGCAAGGAATACGCCGAGCTGCTCAAGCCGCTGATGCTCGACGTGACTGCCGAGCTGCACGACCTGCGTCGCGCCGGCAAAGACATCATGTTCGAAGGTGCTCAGGGTTCGCTGCTAGACATCGACCACGGTACCTACCCGTACGTGACCAGTTCCAACACCACCGCCGGTGGCGTGGCGACCGGTTCGGGCGTTGGCCCGATGTTCCTCGACTACATCCTGGGCATTACCAAGGCTTACACCACTCGCGTCGGTTCGGGTCCATTCCCGACTGAGCTGTTCGACGACGTGGGCGCGCACCTGGCCAAGCAAGGTCACGAGTTCGGCGCGACCACCGGCCGTGCCCGTCGTTGCGGCTGGTTCGACGCCGTTATCCTGCGTCGCGCCATCGATGTGAACAGCATCTCGGGCATCTGCCTGACCAAGCTGGACGTCCTCGATGGTCTGGAAACCATCAACATCTGCACCGGCTACAAGGACGCGCAAGGCAATGCCGTGGCGCCGACCGACGCTGACAGCTACGTGGGCCTGCAGCCTGTGTACGAAGAAGTGCCGGGCTGGACCGAATCGACCGTGGGTGCCAAAACCCTGGAAGAGCTGCCAGCTAACGCTCGTGCCTACATCAAACGCGTTGAAGAGTTGATCGGCGCGCCGATCGACATTATTTCGACGGGCCCGGATCGCAACGAAACCATCGTTCTGCGTCATCCGTTCGCTTGATAAGTCGTTGATGTAAAAAACAAAGGCCCCTTAATCGGGGCCTTTGTCGTTTATGCCTGTTGGACGGCATGACCTTTGCTGTAAATCTTCCTACAAGAGTGCCATCAAATTAATGGCGTCAGACGTAGAGGGATTCACAGTGTCGGCCGTTCTCTCACTGTTACAAAGCCGTTTGTTGCGGCCCGTGTTCGTTACCCTTGGTATCGCCCTTTTGGTGCAAGTGCTGGTGGCAGTCGCCCTGACACGAAGCACGGTCACGGCGCTGGAGGCTGATCTCGGCACTCGTCTGGGCGCTGACAGCCAAAAGCTCTCCGGCGAGCTGGAGCAGGCCGGGCGCGAAGTCACCTCAAGCCTCGATAACCTTTCCTCAAGTACCCGGCAGCGTCTGACCGCCGGCCTGTCTTCTCGTCTGAAGGAAGAGCAGGCGCAATTGCGTACGACCCTGGAAAAGGATCTCAAGGACTCGGCCAATGACATGGCCCAGTTGCTCGCCTCAGTGGCGCCTCGTGCCATGTGGGACAGCGACGTGCCAACCCTGTCGGAATTCGCCCGCCGCGCCCAGCGTAACCCCAACGTGTTGTTCGTGGTTTACGACGACGCCACCGGACAACACCTGACGCGTTATCTCAATCGCGAAAACCCGATCAACAAAGCCCTGCTGGAAAAAGGTCAGGGCGAGCGTGCGCTGGACAAGGTACTGGACGCGGCGAAGAACGATCCGTCGGTCTACTACCTCGAAGCGTCGATCAACCCTAACGGCGTGGAAATCGGCAAGGTGCTGATGGGCGTCTCGACCGCGTCGGTGGAAACCGATCTGGCGGCGCTCGACCAGCGCTTCTCGGCGCTGATCGCCAGCAGCGATCAATTGGTGGGCGACAGCCTCAAGGGCGCAGCAGCGGACAGCGCGACAGCCATGCAGGCACGCCTGCAGTCCGCGCAATCCACCGCTGCCGAAATGAAAGCCAATACCAGCAGCACTGTGCAGGATGCCGCCGCGACCTTGCGCTGGCGGATCGGCATGGGCCTGGCGCTCGTCGGTTGTGGCGTGCTGTTGTTGCTGGCGGTGGTGCTCGGGCACCGGGTGGTCAATCGCTTGAAGATGCTCAATGCGGCGATGGACGATCTGGCGGCAGGCGAGGGCGACCTGACCAAGCGTGTGCAGATCAACAGCAAGGACGAAATCGGCGACATGGCCTCGGCAGTCAATCGCTTTGTGGATAAGTTACAGCCGATCGTGCGTGAGGCGGGCGATGTGGCCCAGCGTACCGGCGTGGAAATCGGTGCGATGACCCTGCGCAATGCCGGTGCTGACGCAGCGGCCGGGATGCAGCGTGATGAAGTGGCGGAGAGCCTGCGCGCGCTGTCGCAGATGGCCGACGAGGCACAATCGGAAAGCCACGCCATGCAGGCGGCGTTGAAGCAGGTGGTGGATATTCGCCAGGCCACCGATGAAAACACTCGCACCTCGGCGAAGGTCGGCAGTTTGATCGAGGCGCTGGCCGGGCAGGTCGATACCGGGGCGAAAGTCATCGAACGACTGGCGCAGCAGAGCGAACAGATTGAAGTGGTGTTGACGGTGATTCACGGCATCGCCGAGCAGACCAACCTGTTGGCCTTGAACGCGGCGATCGAAGCGGCGCGGGCCGGTGAGACCGGGCGCGGTTTTGCGGTGGTCGCCGATGAAGTGCGCGCCCTGGCGAGCAAGACGCAAAGCTCGACGGGCGATATCCAGGCGCACATCGTCGCGTTGCAGCAAGGTGCGCGTGAGGCGGTCGAGGCGATTGGTCAGGCCGGGCGGCAGGCCAGCGAAGGGTTGCTGGTGTTGCGCGATAGCGCACGGTTGCAGCAGTCAGTGCAGGCCTCGGTCGAGCAGGTGCATGCGGCGATCGGACTGGCGACGCAGGCAGCGGCGCATCAGGCGCAGGGCGCGCAGGCAGTGCGCGGGCGGGTCGAGACGATCCATGCTCAGGCCGAGAAAGCGGCGCAAGCGGTGGTGGAAACCACGGCCAGTGGCAAGGTGCTGGATGGGTTGGCGGCGCAGTTGAAGGCCAGCCTCGGACAGTTCAGGGCTTAAATCAAAAGATCGCAGCCTGCGGCAGCTCCTACAGGGAAATGCAAATCCCCATGTAGGAGCTGTCGCAGGCTGCGATCTTTTAGCGGCTCAGGTACATTCGCGTCGTCAGCAGATACACCGGCAACCCCGACACCACAATCAACAGCGCCGCATAAGGCGCCGCCGCCGCAAATTCGACATTCGCGGTATGCGCCCAGACCTCGGTTGCCAACGTGTTAAGCCCGGTAGGGCTCAGCAGCAGCGTCGCCGTCAGTTCCTTCATCGCATCCAGAAACACCAGCGCAAACGCCGCGCCCAGTGCCGGGAAAATGATCGGCAGGGTCACCCGGCAAAACGCGGTGAACGATGAGGCCCCCAACGTGCGTGCCGCTTCTTCCAACTGCGGCGCGGCCTTGTTCAGTGCCGTGCGAATCGGCGCCTGCGCCAGCGGCAGAAACAGCAGCGCATAGGCGATCAGCAGCAGCGCCGACGTCTGGTACAGCGCCGGCACGTAATGCAGGGCGAAATACACCAGCGTCAACGCAATCACCAGGCCCGGCAAGGCGTGGAGCAGATACGGCAAGCGCTCGGCCCAGATCGCCAGTCGCCCCTTGTAACGCACCACCAGCAGCCCGACCGGCACCGCCAGCAGCAGGCACAGCGCCGCGCCACCGAGCGACAAGGCCAGCGAAGACAGCAGCGCCTCTGTGATCGCTGCGACCGGGAAGGCTGCCGATGAGCCAACCGCCAGCCAGTACGCGAGCATGCCCAGCGGAATTCCGCTGCCGACAATCGCCAGTAACAGGCAATACAACTGACCGACAATAGCCCACGGCCCCAATCGCACTTGCTCGGCCTGACGTGCCGCGCCCTGGCCTGTGCGCACATGGCGGCCCTTGCCGCGGACACGCAACTCCAGCCACAGCAGCATCAGACAAAGCGCGAGCAGCACCGCCGAAAGCATCGCCGCGTTGGCGTTGCTGAATTCCAGTTCGAATTGCTGATAGATCGCGGTGGTGAAGGTTTGCAGGCCGATGATCGACAGCGCGCCGAACTCGACCAGCATGTGCAGGGCAATCAGCAGCGAACCGGCCAGCAGCGATGGCCAGAGCAGCGGCAGGGTGACGCGGAAAAACACGCCCCAGCGGTTCTGTCCCAAGGTGCGAGCCGATTCTTCAAGGGACGGATCAAGGTTGCGCAGGGTTGCCGCGACCGGCAGAAAGATCAACGGATACTTCGACAGGCTCATCACCAGAATCGCCCCGCCGAGGCCTTCGAACTGTGCGCTCAACGATACCCAGGTAAAGCTGCTGACGAACGCCGGCACCGCGAACGGCAGGCACAGAATCACGCCCCACAGGCGTCGTCCCGGCAGATTGCTGCGCTCCAGCAGCCACGCCAGTGACAGGCCGATCACGCCGCAAGTCAGCGTCACGCCAACCATCAACGCCAGCGTGTTGCGCAGCAGGCCAAACACATAGGGGCGCCACAGCAAGTGCAGCGCCTCGGCCCAACCGGCCTGCCAGGCTTTCAGACCGACATAGGCCAGCGGCAACAGGCTCAGCACCACCAGTAATAAAACCGGCAGCACCAGCCAGATCGATGGCCGCTTGCGTCGTGGCACGTAACCCCCGCGCGCGGCGGGGGCGGATAACGATGCGGCCATCAGTTCAGGCCAACTTCACGTTCCAGCTCCAGGGCTTCCTCGGCGTTGCCCAAATCGGCCGGGGTGACATTCGGCGCTTGCAGTTCGCTGAATGGCTTGAGGCCGCGATCCGATTCCATGCCCTTGTGCAGCGGGTATTCGGCGGTGGTCTGGGTGATCACGCGCTGACCTTCTTCGCTGGCCATGTAGGCAAGGAATTGCTGAGCTTCTTTTGGGTGTTTGCTGGATTTCAGTACGGCAGCACTGGACACGGTGATCAGTCCGCCGACATCGCCGCCGGTGAAGTAATGCAGTTTCGAGTCGAGTTTGCCTTTCTCACGCTGCAGGGCGAACCAGTAGTAGTTGTTCACTAGCACCGTGGCGACTTCGCCGTTTTCCACGGCTTTGAGGGCGACCATGTTGTTGCTGTAGGTCTTGCCGAAAGCGCGCAGGCCGGTCAGCCATTCTTCGGCGGCGTCGCGACCGTGCATCTTGATGATCGCCACGGCTTGTTCCTGGAATGCGCCGCTGGTCGGGACGAATCCGACTTTGCCTTGCCACTTTGGATCGGAGAATTCCATCACCGACTTCGGCAGGTCTTTCTCATCGACCAGTTTCGGGTTGTAGGCAACCACGCGAACCCGCGCGGTGACACCGATCCAGGTGCCGTTGCCGGCAACGTATTGTTTCGGTAGCACGGCCAGCGTGGCGTCATCGGTCTTGGCCAGCAGGCCTTGCTCGCCGAGATTGTTCAGTGGTGGGGATTCTTCGGTGTAGATCACGTCGGCGGGGGAGCGCTCGCCTTCTTCGATAACCTGGCTGGCGAGCTGGTTGCTGCTGCCCTTGCGTACGTTGACGTGAATGCCGGTCTTGGCCTCGAAAGCCTTGGCGATCGCATCGCCGACTTCCTTGTGTTGACCGTTGTAGAGCGTCAGGGAAACCGCATCGGCTGCCTGGGTGAGGGGAGTGGCGAGTGCCAGGCCGAGCAGGGTGAAGGTCAAGCCGCGGCGCAGGGTATTTCGAAACATCATTCGCAGGGTTCCTCACTGTCGCATTGCAAAAACTTGCAACAATGATAAACGATATTGTTTCTCAAGTGCGCCTTGCGGGCTGCCGCCAGCTCTGGTACGGCGCATTCGCAGAAATGTAGGAGCTGCCGAAGGCTGCGATCTTTTGATCTTTTTTTAAAAGCAAAGATCGCAGCCTTCGGCAGCTCCTACAGGGGTGGGGCGCAAGTTTTCAAACGCCAGAAACGCAAAAACCCGCTTTCGCGGGTTTTTGGGAAACTCAACGTCGTAACCTTGAGTTTGAATTGGTGCCCAGAAGAAGACTCGAACTTCCACGACCGTAAGGTCACCAGCACCTGAAGCTGGCGTGTCTACCAATTTCACCATCTGGGCATTCATCGCGAGCGTTGCCGCTGTTGATGTGGCGCACTATACGGAGCGCTTTTTGATCTGTAAACCCCTGATTTAATTTTAATTAATCGGGTTTGACAAAACCGTTCCCCGGAATGCAAAAAACCCGCTTTCGCGGGTTTTTGTGTGAGTCTTGAAACTGTTCTAGTCTCAAGCTCGAAATTGGTGCCCAGGAGAAGACTCGAACTTCCACGACCGTAAGGTCACCAGCACCTGAAGCTGGCGTGTCTACCAATTTCACCACCTGGGCATCTCGTCAACGTGTGTACGTCGTCGATGGCGCGCACTATACGGAGCGCCTTTTTAACTGTAAACCCCCGGCAGCAAAAAAAATGATTTTTTTTACCGGCGGTGTTCAAAAGGGCTTTCAGGCGTCGATACGAGGCTTCAGAAGGGCCTTATAGAGTCGGAAATTTCCCGTTTGATGACGCCTATGCCAAACTAACCCGCATATAGACAAGGTGAAAACTCTCTAATGGCCGATTGGCAGTCCCTCGATCCCGAGGCCGCTCGTGAAGCGGAAAAATATGAAAACCCTATTCCCAGCCGCGAACTGATCCTTCAGCACCTTGCTGATCGGGGTTCGCCTGCTGCCCGCGAGCAACTGGTCGAAGAGTTTGGTCTGACCACAGAAGACCAGATCGAAGCCCTGCGCCGCCGCCTGCGCGCCATGGAGCGCGACGCTCAACTGATCTACACCCGCCGTGGCACCTATGCACCGGTAGACAAGCTCGACCTGATCCTCGGTCGCATCAGCGGTCACCGTGACGGCTTCGGCTTCCTGGTGCCGGACGATGGCAGCGACGATTTGTTCATGAGCCCGGCGCAAATGCGTCTGGTGTTCGACGGTGACCGTGCCCTGGCTCGGGTTTCCGGTCTCGACCGTCGCGGTCGCCGGGAAGGCGTGATCGTCGAAGTGGTGTCCCGTGCCCACGAGAGTATCGTTGGTCGCTACTTCGAAGAGGGCGGCATCGGTTTCGTCGTTGCCGACAATCCGAAGATTCAGCAAGAAGTGCTGGTGACGCCAGGTCGCAACGCCAACGCGCAAATCGGTCAGTTCGTCGAGGTGAAAATCACCCACTGGCCGACGCCGCGCTTCCAGCCGCAAGGCGATGTGATCGAAGTGGTCGGCAACTACATGGCGCCGGGCATGGAAATCGATGTCGCGCTGCGTACCTACGACATTCCGCACGTCTGGCCTGAAGCAGTGCTGAAAGAAGCCGCCAAGCTCAAGCCTGAAGTCGAAGAAAAAGACAAAGAGAAGCGTGTCGATCTGCGCCATCTGCCGTTCGTCACCATCGACGGCGAAGATGCACGCGACTTCGACGACGCGGTCTACTGCGAAGCCAAGCCGGGCAAACTGCGTCTGTTCTCCGGCGGCTGGAAGTTGTACGTGGCAATTGCCGACGTTTCCAGCTACGTGAAGATCGGTTCGGCGCTGGACAACGAAGCCCAGGTGCGCGGCAACTCGGTGTACTTCCCCGAGCGCGTGGTGCCGATGCTGCCTGAGCAGCTGTCCAACGGCCTGTGCTCGCTGAACCCGCATGTCGACCGTCTGGCCATGGTTTGCGAGATGACCATCTCCAAGTCCGGCGAAATGACCGACTACTGCTTCTACGAAGCGGTGATCCATTCCCACGCCCGTCTGACCTACAACAAGGTCAGCGCGATGCTGGAAACCCCGAAAGCCACCGAAGCACGCAAGCTTCGTGGCGAATACACCGACGTGGTGCCGCACCTCAAGCAGCTCTATGCGCTGTACAAAGTGTTGCTGGCTGCCCGTCACGTGCGCGGCGCGATCGATTTCGAAACGCAGGAAACCCGGATCATCTTCGGTTCCGAGCGCAAGATCGCCGAAATCCGTCCGACCACCCGCAACGATGCGCACAAGCTGATCGAGGAATGCATGCTGGCGGCCAACGTGGCCACTGCCGAATTCCTCAAGAAGCACGAAATCCCTGCGCTGTACCGTGTCCACGACGGCCCGCCGCCGGAGCGTCTGGAAAAGCTGCGCGCCTTCCTCGGTGAGCTTGGCCTGTCCCTGCACAAAGGCAAGGAAGGACCGTCGCCGAAGGACTATCAGGCCCTGTTGGCGAGCATCAAGGACCGTCCGGACTTCCATCTGATCCAGACCGTGATGCTGCGCTCCCTGAGCCAGGCGGTGTACAGCGCCCAGAACGAAGGTCACTTCGGTCTGAACTACGAGGCCTATACCCACTTCACCTCGCCGATCCGTCGCTATCCGGACCTGCTCACGCACCGCGCGATCCGCAGCGTGATCCATTCGAAGCAGGACACGCCGCACGTTCGCCGTGCCGGGGCGATGACCATTCCGAAGGCGCGCATCTATCCGTACGACGAGGCGGCGCTGGAGCAACTCGGCGAGCAGTGCTCGATGAGCGAGCGCCGTGCCGACGAGGCCACCCGCGACGTGGTGAACTGGCTCAAGTGCGAGTTCATGAAGGATCGCGTCGGCGAATCGTTCCCGGGCGTGATCACGGCGGTGACCGGTTTTGGTCTGTTCGTCGAGCTGACCGACATCTATGTCGAAGGCTTGGTGCACGTCACCGCGCTGCCGGGCGATTACTACCACTTCGACCCTGTGCATCACCGCCTGGCGGGCGAGCGCACCGGTCGCAGCTTCCGTCTTGGCGATACCGTTGAAGTGCGCGTGATGCGCGTCGACCTCGACGAGCGCAAGATCGACTTCGAGATGGCCGAAAAAACCATCAGCGCGCCGATTGGTCGTAAGAAGCGCGGCAGCGAAAGCACCGCTCCGGCTGCGACCAAGGCTGTGGAAGACAAGGCTCCGGCGAAAACCGCCAGCCGTCGTCCAGCCAAAGAGAAAGCCGTCGAGGCCTATCGCCCGAGCGATGCCGTGGCGAAAAACGCCGAGCTGCGCAAAAGCCGTGAATTGAAGAAGGCCTTGCTGGCCGAAGCCAAAAGCGGTGGTAAAGCGGCGTCTGGGGGAAAGACCGGGCGGTCGGCGCCTGACAAGGCCGTCGGCGGCAAACCAGCCAAACCGAGCAAACACCGTAAAGGCCCGCCGAAAGCGGGTTCGGCTCCAGCCAAAAGTGGCGGGTCGCGTAAACCGAAGGCGAAGTCATGAGTCAGTTGGAAAAAATCTACGGCGTTCACGCGGTAGAAGCGTTGCTGCGTCACCACCCGAAACGCGTCAAGCAGATCTGGCTGGCCGAAAGCCGCAATGATCCGCGCGTGCAGACCCTGATCGAACTGGCCAACGAAAATCGTGTGCAGATCGGTCAGGCCGAGCGCCGCGAAATGGACGCCTGGGTTGAAGGCGTGCACCAGGGTGTGGTGGCGGAGGTCAGTCCGAGCCAGGTCTGGGGCGAGGCGATGCTCGACGAGCTGCTCGACCGTACCGAAGGCGCACCGCTGTTGCTGGTGCTCGACGGCGTGACCGACCCGCACAACCTCGGCGCCTGCCTGCGTTCGGCGGATGCTGCCGGCGCGCTGGCGGTGATCGTGCCCAAGGACAAGTCGGCAACCCTGACGCCCGTGGTGCGTAAAGTGGCCTGCGGCGCGGCGGAAGTGATTCCGCTGGTGGCGGTGACCAACCTGGCGCGCACTCTGGAAAAGCTCCAGCAGCGCGGTCTGTGGGTCGTCGGCACGGCGGGTGAGGCCGAGGTCAGCATTTATGACCAGGACCTGACCGGCCCGACCATCCTGATCATGGGCGCCGAAGGCAAAGGCATGCGTCGCCTGACTCGCGAGCACTGCGACTATCTGGTGAACCTGCCGATGGCCGGCAGCGTCAGCAGCCTTAACGTGTCCGTGGCCACCGGTGTGTGCCTGTTCGAAGCGCAGCGTCAACGCGGCGCCAAGGCCAAAGTTGCCGCGAAGAAGTAGTCTTGAGCTGAAATCGGTTCAAATGTGGGAGCGAGCCTGCTCGCGAAAGGGGTGTGTCAGACGACAATAATGTTGCCTGATAGATCGCATTCGCGAGCAGGCTGAACTGGTCAAGTAATCTTGGACACTGATTAAGGTTTCACGCCGCCAACTTCTCCCTGGCGACTGGTGACCGATAGTCGTTGTAGCTATGTGGCCTGGTGATGTTGTAGCGCGATACATAGCGCTGCACATCCGCTCGGGCCTCATGCTCCGATTCGTAGCCTGCTTCTGGCACCCACTCTGATTTCAAACTTCCAAAGAAACGCTCCATCGCAGCGTTGTCCCAGCATTCGCCTTTACGGCTCATGCTCTGCCGGAGTCCATGTTCCAGCAGTTCATTTCTGAATTTATGGCTGGTGTACTGGCAACCTTGGTCGGAGTGAAACAGTACGTCTTTTGGGCGACCGCGTAGTTCAATCGCCATCCGCAGGGCTTCGCAGGTCAGCGTGGCATCGGAGATCATCGAAAATGACCAGCCCACAATCCGGCGAGCGAACAAGTCCAGAACCGCCGCGAAATACAGCCAGCGCTTGCCGACTTTGATGTACGTCACGTCCCCACACCACACCTGATTGACCGCCGTAACATCAAACTTGCGTTTGAGCACATGCGGTGCCACCAACGCTTCCACGCCAGGTGACTTGTACTTATGGCGCCGGCGTTGACGGCTGACAATGCCTGCTTCTCGCATCAAGCTGCGAGCCATGAACCGCCCGACATCATGCCCGCCTGCTTGCAGCTGTTTAGCCAAGGTACGAGCGCCCGCGGACTCTCTCGACGCCTTGTGATGCTTGACCAGCATGGCCTTGAGCTTCTCTCGCCTAGGGCTCACTTTGCCTTGGCGCTGACGCCATGCGTAAAAGCTACTGCGGTTTATTCCGAACACACGACAGCAATCGTTAACGCCATACTGCTCGCCCAGCTCACAGATCAACGAGAGTGATCTTTGGCGTCCAAAAGCAGGAGAGCACTGGCTTTTTTTAGGATTTCGATATCCCGGTCTCTTTGCCTGAGTAAGGCTTTAAGTTCCTGAATCTCTCTCTGATCTGCAGTAATCGCCTTGGCTCCCACCGGAGTCGAGCCCAAGCGCTCCTTACGAACCTGATCGACCCAGCGGCGCAAGGCCGTAGGGCCCATGTCCAAACTGGCACAGACCTCGGGAACCGACTGCCCCTCGTCCAGCACCATGCTGGCAGCCTTGAGTTTGAACTCACTTGAATAAGATTTACGCATATCCAAACACCTCAGATTTGGGCGCCATCATAGCGCCCGATTGAGGTGTCCAAAATCATTAGGCCAGTTCAGGCTCGCTCCCACAGTGTTTTGTGTCAGGTCGAAGATCGGTGATTGTTCAAATAATCACCAATTGCCTTGCACCTCTGCAGTCCCTTCTCTACAATTGCGCCCCTTGCTGTGACGGCAGGCACGCATGTGCCCCGCGCCAGCAAGTCCATAAGTGTCATTCACTCCTTGTCTGACCGTTTTTGAGCGGCAGGCTACAACCCGTAAGGAGCATTCATGCGTCATTACGAAATCATCTTTCTGGTCCACCCTGACCAGAGCGAGCAAGTCGGCGGCATGGTTGAGCGTTACACCAAGCTGATCGAAGAAGACGGCGGCAAAATCCACCGTCTGGAAGACTGGGGCCGTCGTCAACTGGCCTACGCAATCAACAATGTTCACAAGGCTCACTACGTGATGCTGAACGTTGAGTGCACTGGCAAGGCCCTGGCCGAGCTGGAAGACAACTTCCGCTACAACGATGCTGTGATCCGTAACCTGGTCATCCGTCGCGACGAAGCCGTTACCGGCCAGTCCGAGATGCTCAAGGCTGAAGAAAACCGCAGTGAGCGCCGTGAGCGTCGCGACCGTCCTGAGCACTCCGACGCTGATGGCGTTGAGGGTGATGACAGCGACAACAGCGATAACGCTGACGAGTAATCCACGGACCTTTTAAGGAGCCTATCAAATGGCACGTTTCTTCCGTCGTCGTAAATTCTGCCGCTTCACCGCTGAAGACGTGAAAGAGATCGATTACAAAGATCTCAACACTCTGAAAGCCTACGTATCCGAGACCGGCAAAATCGTTCCAAGCCGCATCACCGGTACCAAAGCTCGTTATCAGCGTCAGCTGGCCACCGCTATCAAGCGCGCCCGCTTCCTGGCCCTGCTGGCCTACACCGACAGCCACGGCCGCTGAGACCGGGCAGTCGACAAGTAGCAAAGGATTGAATGCATGCGTGCCTTAGCTGAGTTCATCATGCGCGGCCGTATGCAGGCCACTCTCGTAGTGGCCGGGTGTGCAACATTGCCGTTGTTGTATTGGTTGGGTGCTGCCGCCGGGAGCCTGGTGCTTCTGCGGCGCGGACTGTCGGACGCCATTGGCGTCCTGTCCCTGGGGCTGCTGCCGGCATTGATCTGGTGGCTGTATGCCGATGATCCGCGGGCACTTCTGGTGCTGCTGGGGTCTTCGGGGCTTGCGTTGGTGTTGCGCGCAAGCGAATCCTGGGTCCGCACGCTGCTGGTCAGCGTAGTGATTGGAGTGGTGTTTTCTGTGGTGCTCGGGGCAGCGTTTGCGGCCCAGATCGAGATGCTCGCGCAGGCCTTGATAAAGGTCATGCCGGCGCTTCTTGGTGAAACCTACAAGCAATTGTCGGTCGATGAGCAAGCGCGTTTCGCGTCCCTGATTGCACCGGTCCTGACCGGACTGATTGCGGCCTTGTTGCAGATCGTCAGCGTGCTGAGCCTGATTATCGGGCGTCATTGGCAGGCGTTGTTGTACAACCCGGGTGGTTTTGGTCGCGAGTTTCGCGCCATCCGGATCCCGCTGGGGCCGGCGATGTTGCTGCTGGCGTTGATGCTTCTGGGCCCGAATCTCGGTGCACAGATGGCCATGTTGACGCCGTTGTGCAGTGTACCGCTGGTGTTCGCTGGACTGGCCCTGATTCACGGGCTGGTCGGGCAGAAGCGACTGGCCGGTTTCTGGCTGGTGGGGTTGTACGTCACGCTGCTGTTGTTCATGCAGCTGCTCTATCCGTTGCTCGTGGTTCTGGCCATTGTCGACAGCCTGATTGATTTTCGCGGTCGTCACGTGTCGAAAGGCACCGATAACGCGAACGGTGAAGGTTAAAAGTTAAGAGGATTTCCACATGCAACTGATCCTTCTGGAAAAAATCGCCAACCTGGGCAACCTGGGCGACAAAGTAAACGTTAAGGCCGGTTACGGCCGTAACTACCTGCTGCCTTTCGGCAAAGCTACCGCTGCGACCGCTGCCAACCTGGCTGCGTTCGAAGAGCGTCGCGCTGAGCTGGAAAAAGCCGCCGCAGACCGTAAAGCATCGGCTGAAAGCCGTGCTGCCCAACTGGCCGAGCTGGAAGTGACCATCACTGCCACCGCTGGCGACGAAGGCAAGCTGTTCGGTTCGATCGGTACTCACGACATCGCTGACGCACTGACCGCCTCCGGCGTTGAAGTTGCGAAAAGCGAAGTTCGTCTGCCGAACGGCACCATCCGCAACGTGGGTGAATTCGACGTGGCTGTGCACCTGCACGCCGAAGTTGAAGCCACCGTACGCGTTGTCGTGGTAGCGGCTTAAGCAATACTTGTCGGCTGGCACCCTCGGGTGCTAGCCGGTAACATCGGGCACGATCCTGTTTACAGGTCGTGCCCTTTGTCTTTCTGGTACTCCCGTTTTCAACCCTGACTCCAAGTGGCCATGAACGAAATCACCGCTCCCGAGCAATACGATCTGCAAACCGCCGCGCTGAAAGTGCCGCCGCATTCCATCGAGGCCGAACAGGCTGTACTCGGTGGTCTGATGCTGGACAACAACGCCTGGGAACGCGTGCTCGATCAAGTCTCCGACGGCGATTTCTACCGGCATGACCACCGCCTGATCTTCCGTGCGATCGCCAAACTGGCCGATCAGAACATGCCGATCGACGTCGTGACCCTTGCCGAGCAACTGGACAAGGAAGGTCAGACGTCCCAGGTCGGCGGCCTCGGTTACCTTGGCGAGCTGGCGAAAAACACGCCGTCCGTCGCCAACATCAAGGCCTATGCGCAGATCGTTCGCCAGCGGGCGACGTTGCGCCAGCTGATCGGTATCAGCACCGAAATTGCCGACGCCGCCTTCAACCCTGAAGGTCGTACCGCCGAAGAGATCCTCGACGAAGCCGAACGGCAGATCTTCCAGATCGCCGAGGCGCGCCCCAAGACCGGCGGGCCGGTGGGCGTCAACGAACTGTTGACCAAGGCCATCGATCGCATCGACACCCTGTTCAACACCGCCGACTCGATCACCGGCCTGTCCACCGGTTATACCGACCTTGACGAGAAGACCAGCGGCCTGCAACCGGCCGACCTGATCATCGTCGCCGGCCGTCCGTCGATGGGTAAGACCACCTTCGCCATGAACCTGGTGGAGAACGCCGTACTGCGCAGCGACAAGGCGGTGCTGGTGTACTCCCTCGAGATGCCAGGCGAATCGCTGATCATGCGTATGCTTTCGTCCCTGGGTCGTATCGATCAGACCAAGGTGCGTTCCGGCCAGCTGGAAGACGACGACTGGCCGCGCCTGACCTCGGCGGTCAACCTGCTCAACGATCGCAAGCTGTTCATCGACGATACCGCCGGCATCAGCCCGTCGGAAATGCGCGCGCGGACCCGGCGCCTGGTTCGCGAACATGGCGATATCGGTCTGATCATGATCGACTACCTGCAACTGATGCAGATTCCCGGCTCCAGTGGCGACAACCGGACCAACGAGATTTCCGAGATCTCCCGATCCCTGAAAGCCCTGGCCAAGGAATTCAACTGCCCGGTGGTGGCGCTGTCGCAGCTCAACCGTTCCCTGGAACAACGTCCCAACAAGCGTCCGGTGAACTCCGACTTGCGGGAATCCGGAGCGATCGAGCAGGACGCCGACGTCATCATGTTCGTGTACCGGGACGAGGTGTATCACCCGGAAACCGAACACAAGGGCATCGCCGAAATCATCATCGGCAAGCAGCGGAACGGCCCGATCGGCTTTATTCGCCTGGCGTTTATCGGTAAGTACACCCGCTTCGAAAACCTCGCGCCGGGCAGTTACAACTTCGACGACGACGAGTAACGTCGAGCACTTGTGGCGAGGGCGCGTGCTCCCGATCGGCTGTGCAGCAGTCGAATTCTGGGGGCTGCTTCGCAACCCGGCGGGAGCAAGCTCCCTTGCCACAGGTAAAGCACAATTTCCGACCATAGCCGTCGGAATTGGTCAAAATTTGTGCTATATTCCGCGCCCGCGAAATTCAATGAAAGCCAACACCGGTTATCGACATGCAAGCAGCCAAGCCGTTATTTGACTATCCAAAGTACTGGGCCGAATGTTTCGGGCCAGCGCCATTCCTGCCGATGAGCAGGGAGGAGATGGATCAGCTCGGCTGGGATTCCTGCGACATCATCATCGTCACCGGTGATGCCTACGTCGATCACCCGTCGTTCGGCATGGCGATTATCGGCCGGCTGCTGGAGTCCCAGGGCTTCCGCGTCGGGATCATCGCTCAGCCGAACTGGCAGTCCAAAGACGACTTCATGAAGCTCGGCGAGCCGAACCTGTTCTTCGGCGTCGCGGCCGGCAACATGGACTCGATGATCAACCGTTACACCGCGGACAAGAAAATCCGTTCCGACGACGCCTACACGCCGGGTGGCATGGCGGGCAAACGTCCGGACCGCGCGAGCCTGGTCTATAGCCAGCGTTGCAAAGAGGCGTACAAGCATGTGCCGATCGTTCTCGGCGGCATCGAGGCGTCCCTGCGTCGCATCGCCCACTACGACTATTGGCAGGATCGCGTGCGCAACTCGATCCTGATCGACGCCAGCGCTGACATTCTGCTGTACGGCAACGCCGAGCGGGCCATTGTCGAAGTGGCCCAGCGCCTGTCCTACGGGCACAAGATCGAAGACATCACCGACGTGCGCGGCACCGCATTCATCCGCCGTGATACGCCGCAAGGCTGGTACGAAGTCGACTCCACGCGCATCGACCGTCCGGGCAAGATCGACAAGATCATCAACCCGTACGTCAACACCCAGGACACCCAGGCCTGCGCCATCGAGCAAGAAAAAGGCCCGGTGGACGATCCCGAGGAAGCCAAGGTCGTACAGATTCTGGCCAGCCCGAAGATGACCCGCGACAAGACCGTGATCCGCCTGCCGTCGATGGAAAAGGTGCGTAACGACCCGGTCCTGTACGCCCACGCCAACCGCGTGCTGCACCTGGAAACCAATCCGGGCAACGCCCGCGCGCTGGTGCAGAAGCATGGCGAGATCGACGTCTGGTTCAACCCGCCGCCGATTCCGATGACAACTGAAGAAATGGACTACGTGTTCGGCATGCCTTACGCACGGGTTCCGCACCCGGCGTACGGCAAGGAAAAGATCCCGGCCTACGACATGATCCGTTTCTCGGTGAACATCATGCGTGGCTGCTTTGGCGGCTGCACGTTCTGCTCGATCACCGAGCACGAAGGCCGGATCATCCAGAACCGTTCCGAAGAGTCGATCATTCGCGAAATCGAAGAGATCCGCGACAAGGTTCCTGGCTTCACCGGCGTGATCTCCGACCTTGGCGGCCCGACCGCGAACATGTACCGCATCGCCTGCAAGAGCCCGGAAATCGAATCCGCGTGCCGCAAGCCGTCCTGCGTGTTCCCCGGCATCTGCCCGAACCTGAATACCGACCACTCGTCGCTGATTCAGCTGTACCGCAGCGCCCGCGCCTTGCCGGGTGTGAAGAAGATCCTGATTGCCTCCGGCCTGCGTTACGACCTCGCGGTCGAGTCGCCGGAGTACGTCAAAGAGCTGGTGACCCACCACGTTGGTGGTTACCTGAAGATCGCCCCGGAACACACCGAGGAAGGTCCGCTCAACCAGATGATGAAACCGGGGATCGGTACTTACGACCGCTTCAAGCGCATGTTCGAGAAGTACACCAAGGAAGCCGGTAAAGAGCAGTACCTGATCCCGTACTTCATCGCTGCGCACCCGGGCACCACCGATGAAGACATGATGAACCTGGCGCTGTGGCTCAAGGGCAACGGTTTCCGTGCCGACCAGGTGCAGGCGTTCTATCCGTCGCCGATGGCCACTGCGACCGCGATGTACCACTCGGGCAAGAACCCGCTGCGCAAGGTCACCTACAAGAGCGACGGTGTGACTATCGTCAAGAGCGAGGAGCAGCGTCGTCTGCACAAGGCGTTCTTGCGTTATCACGACCCGAAAGGCTGGCCGATGCTGCGCGAAGCGCTGACCCGCATGGGCCGCGCCGACCTGATCGGGCCGGGCAAGAACCAGTTGATCCCGCTGCATCAGCCGGCCACCGACAGCTACCAGAGCGCCCGTCGCAAGAACTCGACGCCGGCTGGCAGTCACAAGGTCGCGAAAGAGAAGACCACCAAGATTCTCACCCAGCACACCGGCCTGCCGCCGCGTGCCAGTGACGGTGGCAACCCTTGGGACAAGCGTGAACAAGCCAAGGCTGCGGCGTTTGCCCGCAACCAGCAGGCGGCCAAGGAGCGCAAGGAAGCGGCCAAGGGCAAGGGGCCGAAACCGGCACGCAAGCCCGTCGTTCCGCGCTGAGTCGCTTTTTGTTTCAACAGAACGCCAACCTTCGGGTTGGCGTTTTTTTTCAAGGTCAAAAGATCGCAGCCTTCGGCAGCTCCTACATCGGGTCATGCGTTTCCCTGTAGGAGCTGCCGCAGGCTGCGATCTTTTGATCTTCGCCACATTTAGGCGCAACTTCCTCGAACCATTTCCCCGCATCGCCCGATTTTGGTGCTGTACTGCCCTGAGCATTCCGGGAAAGCGCCCAAGCCTCTGCATGGCATAAGTCTTGCGCGCTTTCGAATACGCTTAGGCTCGCAGGAGGCACGCCGTGTCGATTCATGTCGCATTGCATCACGTCACGCATTATCGCTACGACCGCGCTGTCGAACTCGGCCCGCAGATCGTACGCCTGCGCCCGGCCGCTCACAGCCGCACGCGGATCTTGTCGTATGCGCTGAAGGTCTCGCCCGAGCAGCATTTCATCAACTGGCAGCAAGACCCGCAGGGCAACTACCTCGCGCGTCTGGTGTTCCCCGAGAAAACCGACGAGTTGCGCATCGAAGTCGATTTGCTGGCCGAGATGGCGGTGTTCAATCCGTTCGACTTCTTCCTCGAGCCTTACGCCGAGAAAATCCCCTTCAGTTACGCCGCTGATGAGCGCAAGGAATTGGCGCCGTACCTCGAAACCCTGCCGCTGACCCCAGCCTTCAAAGCCTATCTGGAGAGCATTGATCGCACGCCGCTGCCGGCGGTGGATTTCCTGGTGATGCTCAACCAGCGTCTCAGCGAAGACATTCGCTACCTGATCCGCATGGAACCGGGCGTGCAAACCCCGGAACACACCCTCGAACAGGCGTCCGGCTCCTGCCGCGACTCAGCGTGGCTGTTGGTGCAGTTGTTACGCAACCTCGGGCTGGCCGCGCGTTTTGTCTCCGGCTACCTGATTCAACTGACCGCCGACGTGAAAAGCCTCGACGGCCCGTCCGGCACCGACGTCGATTTCACCGACCTGCACGCCTGGTGCGAGGTTTACCTGCCGGGCGCTGGCTGGATCGGTCTGGATGCCACGTCCGGGCTGTTCGCCGGTGAAGGGCATATCCCGCTGGCCTGCAGTCCCGATCCTTCCTCAGCTGCGCCGATCAGTGGTCTGGTGGAACCGTGCGAATGCCAGTTCAGCCACGAAATGTCGGTCGAGCGGATCTGGGAAGCGCCACGGGTGACCAAGCCCTACACCGATGAGCAGTGGCTGGCGATTCAGGCGCTGGGGCGGCAGATTGATGCCGACCTGCTGGAAGGCGATGTGCGCCTGACCATGGGCGGCGAGCCGACCTTCGTTTCCATCGACGACCCGGATGGCGCCGAATGGAACACTGCAGCGTTGGGCCCGGACAAGCGTCGTCTCTCCGCCGAATTGTTCCAGCGCATGCGCCAGCACTATGCGCCCAAAGGTCTGGTGCATTTCGGTCAGGGCAAGTGGTACCCGGGCGAGCAATTGCCGCGCTGGTCGCTCAATTGTTATTGGCGCCGTGACGGCGTGCCGATCTGGCACAACAGCGCGCTGATCGCCGATGAACAACAGGACTACGGCGCCGACGGCGTGCTGGCCGGTCGCTTTCTCGCGAGTGTTGCCGAACGCCTGAAATTGCCTGCACGTTTCGTGTTTCCAGCCTACGAAGACCATTTTTATTACCTCTGGCGCGAGGGCGCATTGCCGAGCAATGTCAGCGCTGAAGATTCGCGACTTGAAGAGCCGCTGGAGCGCGCACGTCTGCGCAAGGTCTTCAATCAGGGCCTGGATAAAGTAATCGGCCAGGTGCTGCCGCTGGCCCGCACCGCCAAGGGTGATCAATGGCAGAGCGGGCGCTGGTATCTGCGCGACGAGCATTGCCGATTGGTGCCGGGGGACTCGCCGCTGGGTTACCGTCTGCCGCTCGGTTCGCAGCCGTGGGTGAAGGCTGCCGAGTATCCGTTCATTCATCCCAACGATCCGAATCAGGACT
Organism: Pseudomonas sp. AO-1; assembly: GCF_019775695.1. Taxonomy (NCBI): domain Bacteria; kingdom Pseudomonadati; phylum Pseudomonadota; class Gammaproteobacteria; order Pseudomonadales; family Pseudomonadaceae; genus Pseudomonas; species Pseudomonas sp. AO-1. The sequence goes on along the minus strand of NZ_CP079947.1, from coordinate 6,046,428 downwards.
TCCCCGAGCTGCCGGACACCACTCGGCTCAACAGTCATGCCGAACCCGCCACGGCCGCCGAACGCGCGCCGACAATCGACGAGTCCGCCGACTGGCTGACCCGCACCGCCTTCTGCGCCGAAGCGCGCGAAGGGCGTCTGTATCTGTTCATGCCGCCGCTGGAGCGGGTCGAGGACTATCTGGAACTGGTGGCGGCCATCGAGGCTACCGCCGAAGAGCTGCATTGCCCGGTGCTGCTGGAAGGTTACGAGCCGCCCAGTGACCCGCGCCTGAGCAACTTCCGCATCACCCCGGATCCGGGGGTGATCGAGGTCAACGTGCAGCCATCGGCGACGTGGGACGAACTGGTCGAACGCACCGAGTTTCTCTATGAGCAAGCGCGGCAAACCCGCCTGACCACCGAAAAATTCATGATCGACGGGCGCCATACCGGCACCGGCGGCGGCAACCATTTCGTCCTCGGTGGCGCGACCCCGGCGGACTCACCGTTCCTGCGTCGTCCGGATCTGCTGCGCAGCCTGATCAGCTACTGGCATAACCACCCGTCGCTGTCCTACCTGTTTTCCGGGTTGTTCATCGGCCCGACTTCGCAAGCGCCGCGTGTTGATGAGGCCCGCAACGACGCTTTGTACGAACTGGAAATCGCCTTCGCGCAGATGCCTGAACCGGGCCAAGAGTGCGCGCCGTGGCTGGTGGATCGCCTGCTGCGCAATCTGCTGATCGACGTCACCGGCAACACTCACCGCGCCGAGTTTTGCATCGACAAATTGTATTCGCCGGATGGCGCTACCGGGCGTCTTGGTCTGCTGGAGCTGCGCGCGTTCGAGATGCCGCCCCACGCGCGCATGAGCCTGGCCCAGCAGTTGTTGCTGCGCGCGCTGGTCGCACGCTTCTGGCGCGAGCCGTATGCGCCGTCAAAACTGGCGCGCTGGGGCACCGAGCTGCACGACCGTTTCATGCTGCCGCACTTTATCGAGCAGGACTTCGCCGACGTCATCGTCGAACTGAACAATGCCGGTTACCCACTGCGCGCCGAATGGTTCGCCGCGCACCTGGAATTCCGTTTTCCCAAGGTCGGCGATTACGCCGTCAACGGCATCGAACTGGAACTGCGTCAGGCGCTGGAGCCTTGGCATGTGCTGGGCGAGGAAGGTACGGCGGGCGGCACGGTGCGCTATGTCGACTCGTCGCTGGAGCGTTTGCAGATCAAACTCAACGGCCTGCCGCCGCAGCGTTATCTGCTGACCTGCAACGGCGTCCCGGTGCCGCTGCAACCGACCGGGCGCATCGGCGAGTTCGTCGCCGGTGTGCGCTTTCGGGCCTGGCAACCGGCCAACTGTCTGCAACCGACCATCCCGGTGCACGCGCCGCTGGTGTTCGATCTGCTCGACACCTGGATGCAGCGTTCGCTGGGGGGCTGTCAGTACCACGTGGCGCACCCGGGCGGGCGCAATTACGAAACGTTGCCGGTTAACGCCAACGAGGCGGAGAGCCGGCGCATGGCGCGGTTTTTCCGTATCGGACACACGCCGGGAAAACTTCCGATACCCAACCTGACAATCTCCGACGAGTTGCCGATGACGCTCGATTTACGACGTTTCTAAGTCCTGCACGACATGCGGATTTTTCGTATATCCGCACGTCATGTGCCTGCGTTAGTCTGACCGTTCCCTGCTGTCTGCCGAGCTTTCCATGCCTGACCTGCTAGACCGCTACCCGCGCACTGCGGGCACTTATCACGAACTGCTGGATGACAGCGGGGAAGTGCGCCCGCACTGGCGGCGGCTGTTCGATCAATTGCAGCGCAGCACCCCGGTGCAACTGGTGCAGCGGCAGGCGTTGCTCGCCCGACAGATTCAGGAAAACGGGGTCACTTATAACGTCTACGCCGATCCGAAGGGCGCAGACCGCCCGTGGGAGCTGGACCTGCTGCCGCATGTGATCGCTGCTGATGAATGGCAGCACCTGTCGGCAGGGATTGCCCAGCGTGCGCGTTTGCTCAACGCGGTACTGGCGGATCTGTACGGGCCGCAGCGGCTGATCCGCGAAGGGCTGTTGCCGGCGGAGCTGGTGTTCGGCCACAACAATTTTCTCTGGCCCTGTCAGGGCATCGCGCCACCGGAAGAGGCGTTTCTGCATCTGTATGCCGTGGACCTGGCGCGCACGCCGGACGGGCGCTGGTGGGTTACGGCGGATCGTACTCAAGCGCCGTCGGGCGCCGGTTATGCGCTGGAAAACCGCACCATCGTTTCACGGGCGTTTCCCGAGTTGTACCGCGATCTGAAGGTGCAGCATCTGGCCGGGTTCTTTCGCACCCTGCAGGAAACCCTCGCGCGTCAGGCGCCATGTGCTGACGACGCGCCGCTGGTGGTGTTGCTCACGCCGGGGCGCTTCAACGAAAGCTACTTCGAACATCTTTATCTGGCGCGTCAGCTTGGTTATCCGCTGGTGGAGGGCGGCGACCTGACGGTGCGCGACGCCACGGTGTACCTGAAAACCCTCAGCGGTCTGCGCCGGGTGCACGCGATCATGCGCCGGCTCGACGATGACTTCTGCGATCCGCTGGAGTTGCGCACCGACTCGGCACTCGGTGTGCCCGGCTTGCTGGAAGCGGTGCGTCAGGGTCGGGTGCTGGTGGCCAATGCCTTGGGCAGCGGCGTGCTGGAGTCACCGGGATTGCTCGGATTCCTGCCGAAGATCAATCAGTACCTGTTCGGCGAAGAACTGCTGTTGCCGTCCATCGCTACATGGTGGTGCGGCGAGGCGCCGGTGCTGGCGCAAGCGCTGGAAAAACTTCCCGAGCTGCTGATCAAACCGGCGTTCCCCTCACAAAGCTTCGCCCCGGTATTCGGCCGCGATCTGAGTGAACAACAGCGTCAGGCGCTCGCCGAGCGCATGCAGGCCCGGCCATACGCTTATGTCGCGCAAGAGCTGGCGCAGTTGTCGCAGGCGCCGATCTGGCAAGCCGAAGACGGCCAGTTGCAACCGCGAGCCATCGGCATGCGCATGTACGCCGTGGCCAGTCGCGATGGCTATCGCGTATTGCCCGGTGGGCTGACCCGGGTCGCCGCCGAGGCCGATGCCGAAGTGGTGTCGATGCAGCGCGGTGGCGCGAGCAAGGACACTTGGGTGCTGGGCGAGCGTGCGCCGAGTGGCGAACAATGGAAAACCCAGCGTAATGTCGGCGTACACGATCTGGTGCGCCGCGATCCGTACCTGCCCTCGCGGGTGGTGGAGAACCTGTTCTGGTTCGGCCGTTACTGCGAGCGTTGTGACGACAGTGCGCGACTGCTGCGGATCATGCTCGCGCGTTATGTCGATGGTGATGATCCGCAAGCCTTGCAGGCAGCGGTGGCGCTGGGCGAGCGTCTGATGTTGTTGCCGGAGGAGGGCGAGTTGCCGGAGCGCTTGCTGGCGGCGCTGCTCGGCGAGGACTGGTCGTTCAGCCTGCGCTCCAACCTGCAGCGCTTGCAGTGGGCGGCCTCGCAGGTGCGCGGCAAGCTTTCGCGGGAGAACTGGCAGGCGTTGGTCGAGTTGCAGCGCGAGGCGCTGGAACTGGACACCGAGGAGCCGGACTTCGGCGAGTTGCTGGATTTCCTCAACCGGCTGGTGATGTCACTGGCAGCGTTGTCCGGGTTTGCCCTCGACGACATGACCCGCGACGAAGGCTGGCGCTTTCTGATGATCGGCCGGCGCATCGAACGTTTGCAGTTTCTCAGCAGCAGTCTGGCGGCGTTTCTGCGCGGTGCCGGGGCGTTCGATCAGGCCGGGCTGGAATGGTTGCTGGAACTGGGCAACAGCAGTATCACCTACCGTTCGCGTTACCTGGCGGTGGCGCAGTTGATTCCGGTGCTCGACCTGTTGCTGCTGGATGAGCAGAACCCGCACGCGGTGTTGTTCCAGTTGAAACTGGTGACCCGCACTTTGAAACGCTTGAACGATGATTTCGGCGTACCTCGCGAGGCTGGGCTGGCGCAATTGGTCGAGCGTCTGGCGCGGTTCGATCTGGGCTGTCTGGAGAACCCGCTGTTCGGAGAGAACAGCGTGCGTGCGGCGCTCGATGGTCTGGCGGATCTGCTGCAAGAGATTGCCGAGGCCAGCGGGCAAGTCTCGGATCGGCTGGCGCTGCGCCATTTTGCCCATGTCGATGATGTCAGCCAGCGCACGGTGTCCGTCTGATGAGCGCGCACTACCAGATCTTCCACGACACCTGTTACCACTACGACAGCCCGGTGTCGCTGGCACAGCAATTGGCGCACCTGTGGCCGCGTGAGTGCACATGGCAGCGCTGCACCGAGCAGCAATTGCTGATCAGCCCGCAGCCGACGACGCGGCGGGATGAGCTGGATGTGTTCGGCAATCCGCTGACCCGGCTGGCCTTCGAGCGCCCGCATGACGAGTTGCAGGTCAACGCCCGGCTCACGGTTGAGGTGCTGGCGCGGCCACTGGCGGATTTCAGTCTGTCCCCGGCGTGGGAGCAGACGCGCAACGCGCTGACCTACAGCAGTCAGCCGTTGTCCGCCGAAATGCTCGAGGCTTGTCGCTATCGGTTTCAATCACCCTACGTGCATTTGAAACGCAGTTTCGTCGAATTTTCGGAAAGCTGTTTTCCACCGGGAAGGCCCTTGTTGCTGGGCGTGCAGGCGTTGATGCAGAAGATTTTCAGCGAGTTCACCTTCGATGCCGAGGCCACGCAAGTGGCGACGCCGCTGGTCGAGGTGCTGGAGCGCCGGCGTGGCGTTTGTCAGGACTTCGCGCATCTGATGCTCGCTTGCGTGCGCTCGCGAGGGCTGGCAGCGCGCTACATCAGTGGTTATCTGCTGACCCAGCCGCCGCCGGGCCAGCCACGGCTGATCGGTGCTGATGCTTCGCATGCGTGGGTGTCGGTGTTCTGTCCGGTATCGGGCTGGGTGGATTTCGATCCGACCAACAACGTGCAGCCGGCGCTGGAACACATCACCCTGGCGTGGGGCCGGGATTTTTCCGATGTGTCGCCGTTGCGCGGGGTGATTCTGGGGGGCGGGTCTCACGACCCGGAGGTCCGCGTTACCGTGATGCCATTGGACTAACGCTGATCAGCGGTGGGAGCGAGCCTGCTCGCGAAGGCGTCAGGTCAATCAGCATATAAGTGGCTAATACACCGCTTTCGCGAGCAGGCTCGCTCCCACATGGGAATTGGGGGTATTTGGGAGGGCTGTGAGAGCCAGCGGCTGAACCGCCAGCCCCGTCACAAATCCGCAGGGTCTGATTCGATGATCAAACCCGATGGGGCTCAGGCGTCAGGCGCCTGGTCTTTCGGTGCATCAACATCATCATCGTTGTCAGTCGCCACGTCCCCGTCAGGGTTCAGTGCCGCTTCTTCAGCCATCTGTTTCTTGCGCTGAAGCTTTTCCTCTTTCTTCTGCTCCTTTGCCAGGTCTCGTTGACGTTTGGCGAAGGAGTAATTGGGTTTGGCCATGGGCGATCCTCTGGGGTCGAAGGTGAGGTTGAGCGGCGCGTATTCTGCCCTGTATCGGTGTCCGGCGGTTAGCCGGGTTTTTGGTCGACCCACTTGGGCGTGACGGTCGGCTTCCACTGATCGAGGGCGTCGAGCAGGGTTTGTGGCGATTCGCTCACTTGCAGCATGTCACGATGCGGCGCGCGAACGAAGCCTTCGCCGACGATATGGTCGAGAAAAGCCGTGAGTTTGCTGTAGAAACCGTTCACTTCCAGCAGGCCCAGCGGCTTGCCGTGGTAGCCGAGCTGGCCCCAGGTCCAGACTTCGAACAGCTCTTCCAGCGTGCCGAGGCCGCCGGGCAATGCGATGAACGCATCGCTCAGTTCGGCCATGCGCGCCTTGCGCGCGTGCATGCCATCGACCACTTCGAGACGGGTCAGGCTTTTATGGCCGATCTCCTTGTCCATCAGGCTTTGCGGAATGATCCCGATCACTTCGCCGCCAGCGGCCAGCGCGGCGTCCGCCACCAGGCCCATCAAGCCCACGGCGCCACCGCCGTAAACCAGCGTCAGGCGACGCTCGGCCAGCGCGCGGCCAAGGGCCTTGGCGGCTTCGGTGTAAGCCGGGTCAGTGCCAGCGTTGGCACCGCAAAAAACACAAACGGATCTGAGAGACATGCCTTCCTCCTGGGTCAATCCGTCACAGGGTAATGGCTGGCACGCCTTGATCCAAGGACTAAACTTCGCGTTCCGGTGATTCAAAGGTACCGCTGGCGCCACAGGCGTAGGCGGCGAGCAAACTGCACAACAGACCGTTAAAGAACATGACAGGCACTCCGTTTCAGTAGATGCGCCGATCATAGGCCCGGCCGGGAAATCTGGCCGGTAGATTGTTTCGATGAGTGTCATAGCCTGAAAGTTGTATACAATTTTTGACTCAAGTCATAGGAACTTGCGAAGATTTCAGGCAGTCTTTCCATCATTCGTGTTTTTGTTAACCCTGCCTTGGAGATTCACCATGTTTTCCAAAGTTGTTGCGGTATCCCTGCTGGCGCTGGCCAGCAGCCAATTGATGGCTGCCGAGTGCAAAACCACCGTAGATTCCACCGACCAGATGTCCTTCAACACCAAGGAAATCGTGATCGACAAGAGCTGCAAGACCTTCACCGTTGAACTGACCCACTCCGGCAGCCTGCCGAAGAACGTCATGGGCCATAACCTGGTGGTCAGCAAAACCGCTGACATGCAGCCGATCGCTACCGACGGCCTGGCCGCTGGCATCGACAAGAACTACCTGAAAGACGGCGACGAGCGCGTTATCGCTCACACCAAGATCATTGGTGCCGGCGAGAAAGACTCGCTGACCATCGACGTATCGAAGCTGACCGCAGGCACTGACTACGGCTTCTTCTGCTCGTTCCCGGGCCACATCTCGATGATGAAAGGCACCATTGCCGTGAAGTAATGGCTGCAGGTACAAAAAAGCGTCCCTCGGGACGCTTTTTTGTTTTCTGTAGGAGCTGCCGCAGGCTGCGATCTTTTGAAGTTGTTTTTGATGATCAAAAGATCGCAGCCTCGTTTCACTCGACAGCTCCTACAGGGGTTTTCAACTTACGGCGCAAACGGCATGACCCGCTTGTGATGGGTCTTGTTGTAGGTGTTGACGATGATGTCGAACGCTTCCTGACGCACCGGCTCGCCGTGCAGGAAGGCGTCGATCTCGGCGTAGGTCACGCCGTGGGACGCTTCGTCCGGTTTGCCCGGCGACAGGTCTTCCAGATCCGCTGTCGGTACCTTTTCCACCAGCGATTCCGGCGCGCCGAAGCTGCGGGCAATCGCCCGGACCTGGTTTTTCACCAGACCGCTGAGCGGGGCCAGGTCGCAGGCGCCGTCGCCGAACTTGGTGAAGAAGCCCATCACCTTCCTGCCCCCCAAAAAGTGCCCAATGCACAGTTGATGCTGGGTCAATCACTGACTTTCCCATTGTGCAGATTCTGCGCCTGCCCAATATGGGAACTCGTCGACTTTCATCACTCCCAACCCGCCAAAATTCGGTCAAGGGGGCGTAGCTTGGATAGGGCATAATGTCCTAGTTCGCAAGATGCCCGCGACCCTCCGGGCAGTCCTGACCTAGGCCCAATGATCCGAACTGGCTGGCAGTAGTCCGATTGCCCCTTGCTCAGCATGGAGCTTCAGATGGTGCTTTCCTTGATCGCAGATTTCAGGATAGCGCTGCATCTTGCCGATCTCGATCTAGGCATTTCTGGAGGAACCATGGAGCAACGTTTGAGAGTGGTAATGGCCCAGCTGAACATCCGCGTTGGGGATGTGTACGGCAACGTCGAGAAGGTCATTGAAGCAGCCCATAAGGCCCGCGACGACCTGAACGCCCAGGTCATCGTTTTCCCTGAACTGACCCTTTGTGGTTATCCACCAGAGGATTTGCTCCTTCGCTCCAGCATGCAGAGCCGTATCGAGAAGGCGCTACAGCAAGTTAAGAATGCAGTTAAAGGCATCGTTACGGTAATTGGCTTCCCATGGGTCGAAGATGGCGCACGCTATAACAGCTGCGCCGTAATCTCGGACGGCGAAGAACTCGCCCGCTACAACAAACAGCGTCTGCCCAACTATCGTGTGTTCGACGAGAAACGGTACTTTGAATCAGGCAGCGGCCCTTGTGTGGTCGAGCTCTTCGGCGTATCGGTCGGTATAACCATCTGTGAGGACATTTGGTTCTCCGAGCCCCTTAAGCAGGCATGTGATGCGGGTGCTCAAATTATGCTCACCCTCAACGCGTCTCCGTTCCACCGTGGGAAGCAGGCTGAACGCGAGGAACTCTTAGCCAAACGCGCCAATGAATGTTCCATCCCGATGATCTACGTAAACCAGGTAGGTGGTCAGGACGAGCTCGTCTTTGACGGCAATAGCTTTGTGGTGAATGGCGACGGAAAGGTCACTCAACGCGCCCCTGCTTTCGAAGAGGGACTCTTCGTAACGGAGTTTGAGATTAAGGAGGGTGCCTTGGTGCCGGTTCCAGCTCAGACCACCGAACTTCTGAGCCTGGAGGCCAGCGTTTACAAGGCACTGGTAGCCGGAGTTAAGGACTACGTGCAGCGTAATGGCTTCAAAGGGGTTGTGCTGGGCCTTTCGGGTGGTATCGACTCGGCGCTGGTGCTTGCTGTTGCTGTTGATGCGCTGGGCGCAGAAAACGTCGAAGCCGTGATGATGCCTTACCACTACACGGCCCAGATGAGCCAGGACGATGCGAAAGAAGAAGCCGACATTCTAGGCGTGAAGTACAGCGTACTGCCCATCGCATCCATGGTAGAAGCATTTCTATCAACGCTTGCGCCAATGTTCGAAGGTCTGGGCAAGGACACCACCGAGGAAAACCTCCAGGCGCGGTGTCGCGGCACGATGCTGATGGCGATCTCCAACAAGAAGCGGTATCTCGTCCTGACCACCGGTAATAAGAGTGAGATGGCTGTGGGGTATGCGACCTTGTACGGAGACATGGCTGGTGGTTACGACGTCCTGAAGGATGTTCCGAAGACTCTGGTATTCCGCCTCTGTGAATACCGCAACACCCTGGGCTACGTCATTCCGCAACGCGTCATTGATCGTCCACCGTCTGCTGAGCTTGCTCCTGATCAGAAGGACGAAGATTCCCTGCCTCCATACCCAGTCCTTGATGAAATCCTTCGCCTGTACATCGAGCAGGATTTGTCTGCCGATGCGATCACCGAGAAGGGCTTCGACAAGGAGGTGGTGAGGAAGGTAATTCGTTTGGTCGACCTGAACGAGTACAAGCGGCGCCAGGCTGCAGTTGGCCCACGTGTGACCGAGCGTGGCTTTGGCCGTGACCGCCGATATCCAATTACTTCTGGCTGGAGCATTGGAGATTAATAGCTTCGGCAGATGATTGAATATGCTAGGGGCGCCGTTGCGCCCCTTTTTCTTTGCCTGGTGCGGTTTCGCTAAAGTTTGAAAAACTTTTCTTCCTTCGTCAGTTCTAGGATAGTGTTTTCTTTAATAAACTTTTTGTCAAAGCTACGCAGTTTGTCATTCAATATGGCTACCACAGTCTGAATTTTCTTCTCGTTCGCGAAGTTGAATAGCTTGATTAGCTTGTCTTCATCGACGACTTCTAGATAGTCTTGGACGGTAAATGCTGGAAGCTTTGATTTAAACTTATTTAAGAAATAGACATAGGACATGTCGAATGCCATAGCTGCAGCCCGAGGAACGCCGTCGCCAGTATTGCGTTCTTCGTTGACGATTGTAAAATCTGCCTTGCCATTCTGGCCAGGGGAAACTAGAAGTTCGTTATGATGGGTGATGAACAATCTTTTGGTAATGTCGGCATATGCCTCATTGAAAACATCAAGCTTCGAGTTTAGGTCTGAGTAGTGGACTGCAATACTACGCTTCACGTCTTCGGATGTAGTTTCTAAATCCGCAATCCTGTTGCGAGAGACCTCTACCTCGCTTATGACATAAGCAAGGCTGCCTCGAGCTTCTCGCAAGTCTTGCATCTGTTTTTCAACCAGCATCAAACCACTGAAGTGACTATCTCTGGAAAGATCTCTAACCTTGCTTTTTTCCTCAGTCAGCAGTCGTCCTAAGCTCAATCTTAAGCTATCGAGCTCATCTGCCGTCTCGATGGACATTTCTTCGACATAAGCAGCCTTACGGCTCATAATCGAGTTATGAAATTCGATTGTTTCTTCCAGGGTTTTGCTTAGGTCTGGGACTAATGATTTAGCTTCATTGTAAAGGGAGGTGATCTCATCTACGTTGACCTCCACTAAACTGTTCTTGTAGCGATCAATTGTTTTTTTATTGTAGTAAAGCTTTGTTTCCAAGTTAACAATGCGTGATGTTAAAATGGCTACGCTTCTTCGAGATTCACGGAGTTGTGAGATCGCATAGTTTTGAGATTCAAAGATGTCATATTCATCCTCTTTTACTTGAAGGTCAGATATTTTTGAGTCGATCTCATAAAGATGTTCCTGGCGGCCTTCCAAAGAAATACCCCCAAGCAATGTCCTGATGCGAGTGTCTTCTAGGAGTATTTGGTGCTCAATTAGATTAATCTGGCGAACGGAATCAATAAACTCAAAATCAAAAAGGTAGGCGTAGATCAGATCGTAATCATTGTCGCTTGTATATGTGTGCAGGTATTTAAGTGTGTTGTTGCTCGTGGCTCTATTGGTTCTGAAGAACTTGCTTCTTATTGAGTTAAACTTTGGATGTTCTCTAGTGTATCCAAACAGGCGTGGCAGTTCGCGAGTGAAAGCTGCGCGGCTTTTATATGTGACACCATCGATGGTGCTGATGGCTGTGATGCTCTCGCGTCGGGCGCCTATTTTTATTGAGAGCACTCGAGTGATGGTATGAGTAATAGAAGCAATCTTTACTATTAGCTCAAATTTTACATCGCCTTTAGTCAGAAAGCCTTTAACTTCTTCGTTTACCTTGTCGTTGTCCGGGTCTTTCCACAGTGGTTCGGAGTTCCCGCCCAAACAAAATGCCAAGGCTCGAAGCGATGTACTTTTGCCAATCTGGTTACCAGTCTCGCCCAGGTTGGTAATTATATTCAGTCCTTCTTTGAAGTTGATGGTGCGTATCTCTTTGCTTTCATCAAATACAGATAGCTTAATTAGTTGCATAAAGAAATATCACCTTGCTTCGTGAGCTCTACACATCCAGTGATGTAAAGCCAATCGAGCGCATACAGAATGTAAGCAAAAGAAACGCGATCAAATTTTTCTTGATATTTTTCAAGAAGTGCAAGTGGGCTCATGGCGCCAAGATCACTAGAGTTTAAGACTATTAGTATCCGCCCACCAATGATGTAGAGGCTTTTGAGCGGGGAGCTGGTATTTTGAATGATCATTTAGGCGGCTCCAATATCTTGCAGTGAATGAAGCCATAGCAAACTATAAGCTGTCTGGCCCAATCAACTAGCTCAGATGGGGCGCCATGGAAACCGGTCTTGATGTCAACGATAAGTTCGGAGACTTTCAGTATGAGTTCATCCGAGCCTATCCGAGTTATATTGAGTTTTTGCTCAGGCGTAACTGGGCGCTCAGTCTGGTTCAAGAACAATTCGCGCCTTGCAGATTTGTACTTCTGGTTAATGGCGAAAAGGAATCTTTTTTGTGCGCCAGGTTCCTCGTCATCGATAGTCGAAATAAGATTTTCAATGAGCTCCATGTAGCCCACATTATCAACGATGACTTCTGAATACACCGAGACCCTATTGTACTCGATTTTTTCATCGACCCCAGGGTAGTCCAGTTCCACGTCTGGGATCTCATCATACGGAGTGTGAGTTGACACAATTTTAATCAGTAGTGGATTGAGCAAGGATGAGATTGCAGCAGTGGTTGCTGCAATCGTGACAGGCCCGCTTCCGTTGTTGACTACTGCTATGCCACCGTGTGTTGCCTCAGCTTCAAGCTTAGGTGGGAAGAAGCTCATGGCTTATGTACGGTGACGCTACCGCTACCCGTGGAGGTGACCGCAGTGCCCCCGTTATCCGCCTTCGTAATGATTGAAGGCTTTCTGCTACACGCTTGCAAAATTATTAATAATACAAAGCAGAAGACACCGCTTCCAATGGAATACAGAAACAGCTTATAGATTGATTCGCTTGGCAAGCTTTTGAGCAAGTCTGACTTGAACCAACCGGCGTACAGTGAGTAGAGCATCGCAGCTCCCAGAGCTGCGAAGGTTCCACCTGCGCCTACGACAATCTTCAAGAAGCTGAACATTCCTTTCTCCATGGTAGTTGTTCACCCGGCACCGAGTGCCATCAGTGTGATGTTACAGATTTCACGTATTGCTCCACAAGGGCGCTCTAAATGCACAGCAGCTTTGGGTGTAGTAACTGCAGCCCAGAGGCCCAAGGTTTGCCAGATCCTCTGCAGGAGGCTGAGTGCCCCGGTGTGGATGACCTCCCGCAGGGTTGAGTCCGAGGCTCTGCACGGACAAGGTTTCTCGCACCGATGTCTCTCGATAGCTGCGCCTGGGCAACTGTCTCCGGGTCGAGATAGGGCTCACCAGAATGCTCTGCCGAGACTCTGGTGCGCCTAGCTCATGCGTAGTTGGACTGGATCACTCGAGGCCGAGCAAAATCGTTCATCGCGGCTATACTGCAATCGATGAATCCATGTCACACGGCAACGTAGTGACTTCAACCCATGCTCTATTAAGGGATTTAGTATGCGTGAACGTCTTGTCAATAAAATGATTGCTCATCTCAAGCGCGAAATAAATTATTTGCAAGCTGAAGCTTTGTCTGCAAGTTCCGCTCGTGATGAAGCACGATGCCGTAAGGCTCTCCGGTTACAAACAAATGCCATTGAGTATCTGTTAAAAGCAGTTGACGCTAAGCGCAGGATTTTAATGTAGCGTTGAGTTAGTCGGTAACTAGCAGTTGGCGACCGGCTTTACTCAGGTGTAGGATATTATTGGCTACAAAGAAGTTTAGGATTACCCCTGATATGAGCTTCCAGTTTTCATATGCGTCCCCACGGAAGTAGCCTGCATTGTGCATTTGCCATTCAGCATGGATGCGAGCACCTGAAATGAAGCTCGTTGATTTGGCCAGCGAGAGGCTGATATCGCCAAAGTCGAGGCTAGGGTTTTGATGCAGCAGGCCTTGCGTTAATGCGATGATGAGACCTGCATCAGTTTCAGCATGCGCAATGTTAAGTGAAGCAAAGTATTTTGAAAGCAAACCACTCAGAAATTGTAATGATGATTCGTTGAGTGCGGAGCCAAGGGAGGCGAAATCCACGTATACGACGCCGCCCGGTTCCATGGTTGGGAACAGAGATTTATAAATCAACAGCTGTGATTTAGACGGTTGACGTGCTGCATATTTTTCGTTGCATTCAAGTGCTGGCTTTTTCAGGGCTAATGAAATTTTTTCTTTACTCAAAACATCGATGGCGATAATCATTTCGCATAGCTGCGATGTAATACCTTTAGAAGCTTTTTCGGAAAACCCCATCTCTGTGCTCAGAAAACCTCTTAGGCCAGCGAAGTCGTCCGAGCATAGAGTGGTCGGATTAAATTCGGTAATGGTGAGATATGCATCGAATATCGCAAGAACTTCAAGCATGCTCCATTGATTAGTTTTTTCACAGGTAGCACAATGTTTTAGCCAATCTTTGACCCCCTTGGGGGAGAGTGTGGAGAATCCTCGCATTTGAATCTGGCCCAAAGTTAACATGGCTGCTACCTGTCGTTCAACAAAGCCTCTAGTATAGGTTGCAGGTGGTCTTACGCCAGTAGCTTAGTTGAGGCTACGCAAGGCGGCGCCACTCCTAATGTACCCTTTCGGGATCATTAAGTACCATAAGCCGCTTTAATGTACCTTTTCGGGATCATTATATAAAAAGCTTTGGTTTGATTCAGTCTCGTGCGGCTGTTGTGAGACGAATACTGGCTGGGCAAGGTTTCGGCCCAAGGGTTCCTTCCTCATCGTACTGCCGGCGCAGCTTGGAAAGCGTTGCTTGCACCATTTTTTGCCTTTCCGGTTACATCCTGCAATCAGCTCAATGGAGAAATAATAGCAATAAGCCACTTTGTGCCTACGCTCATGGATTCCCTCTTGAGGTAGGTTTGCCATGTCGAAGATTGAGATAGCACCAGTAGTAGCTGATGATTTCGAGACATGGCTGAATGCGCGCCCCAAGTGGTTGCAGACCGCAGCTCGAATGATCATCGACTCGAAGCGGCAGTTGAACCCGGATGAAATTAGAGCGCTAGCTAGACTTTGCAAGCTCGAAGCCAAGGATGAAGTTGATCCAGGATTCCTGACCGTTACGCCTGGCACTTTATCGCTGGTAGCCAATAGACCTTTGCTTCGGATCGAGGAGATCCTAGATGTGCATGGGCTGAACGCCATCAAGGCTGGTGCCAATCTTCCATTCGGCAAAAGCAATCTCTCGGTGATCTACGGACAGAATGGAACCGGCAAGAGCGGTTTTGCGCGGCTGCTAAAGGAGATCTGTGGATCACGATCCAAGGACGAGATACGCGGCAACGTCTTTGATCCAACGCCTACGCCCTGCCGTGCCCATTTTAAGGTGTCAATCGACGGTAAGCCGGCGGACGTTCACTGGGATGTCCCAAGCGGCCCTCACAAAGCCTTACGGCACGCGCAGGTGTTCGACAGCAAGGCTGCGCAGCAGTACATGACCAGGACTGAGGCATGTTATGAGCCCAGCCGGATGAAGTTTGTATCCGCGCTGATCGTCACAGCCGACGCCGTTAGCGCAGAGCTTTCAAGAGAGAAGGCACTACTCAGCAAAGCGTTACCCGCCATCCCAGAAACGCTAGGTCACACCGCCGAAGCAAAATGGCTTCAGGGCCTGAAGAGCGCGACCACGACCGCGAGTATTGATAAGGAGTGTCTGTACACGGATCTGCTTGATCGGGAGCGCATCGAGAAGGAGGCCCTACTCGCAGAGAAAGACATTGCAGGCCGGCTGCTGAGCATTAACAAAGAAAAAACTGCGCTGAAGAGTATTGAAACAGCAATGTCGACTCTTCAACAGGGATTGAACGATGCGACGGCAGGTACGCTAGAGACCCTGAAAAACGCTGCTGTTAAGGCCAGGAATTCGAGTGAAGAAGCGGCGGCAGCGATTTTCGGTAAAGCCGAGCTCGACGGTGTTGGCTCTGCGACCTGGCAGGATATGTGGGAGCACGCACGCGCATACTCCAACGGCACGGCCTACACAGAATCTCAGTTTCCCAACATTGCAGCTGACTCACGCTGCGTGCTTTGCCATCAAAGCCTTGATGAGGATGCCAAAGCCCGCCTAGCTGGGTTTGAGAAGTTCGTCACTGACGGCCTCGAGACAGCCGCCAAGAAGGCTGAAAAGAGTTTTACTGATCAAAAAAACCTGTTGCCAACTCTTCCAGGGCAAGCCGACTGGATCGTTCACATGTCCACTCTGGGCTTCGAGGAAGCCGATGCGATCATTTGGCTTGGCATGCTCAAAGCGAGGCGCGATCAAATCGTGCTGGGAAGCCCTGTCGGCACTTTGCCAGCTTTCGACTGGAAGAGCATTAGCGAGGCGGTTACAACCAAGTCAGCAGACTTGATTGCCGAAGAAGGGAGCCTTTCGTCCCTGCTGAAGGATGAGCATCGTCAAGCAATGCATGACCGAGTTCAGCACCTTCAAGCCAAGCAGTGGCTCTCACAAAACAAGACCTCTATTAGCGCCGAAAGGGCTAGGTTGATAGCAGTCGCAGCGATAGACAAAGCCTCACGCTCAGCGGCCACCAACGCTCTGACCACCAAAAAAAATGACTTGGCCAAAACTGAACTGGACGCTGGTTACCAAGCTCGATTCATCGAAGAGTTGAAGCTACTCGGTGGCCACCGCATTCCAATAGCTCCACTAAGCAAATCGGGTGGCAAAGGCAAGATCACCTTTGGTTTAAATCTCGTGGGTGCGCACGGCTCCCATGGCTTGGAAT
This sequence comes from Pseudomonas sp. AO-1, assembly GCF_019775695.1. NCBI lineage: Bacteria > Pseudomonadati > Pseudomonadota > Gammaproteobacteria > Pseudomonadales > Pseudomonadaceae > Pseudomonas > Pseudomonas sp. AO-1. Next base: position 6,030,486 of record NZ_CP079947.1, on the reverse strand, counting down.
ATATCTTGAGCGAGGGTGAAACAAGGATCGCGGCACTCGCGGCTTTCCTTGCAGACACGACAGGATCAAACCAGTTAGCTCCGTTCATTTTTGATGACCCGATATCCTCACTCGACCAAGACTTTGAAGAGAAGGTTGTCGAACGTCTCGTGTCTTTGTCACAGACCAGGCAGGTCATCATATTCACCCACCGACTGTCTCTTGTAGCCCAAGTAGAAGCTGTTACCAAGAAATGGGAGCAGACTCCAGGGATGCCTTCAATCAAGCCGACACTCACGTCACTACAGAGGATGGCGAAGACTGCAGGCATCGTCGCTACTGCAAGCGCTCGAGACCTGAGACCGGAAAGTGCTGTCAGGGGGTTAATCGACAATACGATTACGCGCTTGAAAAAACACCAGGAGAAGGCCGAAGTCGAGGCTTATGAGTCGCTCGCCAAAAGCGCTTGCAGTGACTTCAGGATCATCGTCGAGAAGACGATTGAGTACATTTTGTTGGCAGACGTCGTAGGCCGCTTCAGACGTGCAATCAACACTCAAGGCAAGCTACACAAGGTCGCCAAGGTAACAAACGACGACTGCTTATTCATTGATGACTTGATGACACGCTACTCGGTGTATGAGCATGCTCAGTCTGAGGAGATGCCCAGCAGCGCTCTTGAGCTGGATGTCTTTGAAGCCGACGTAACAGCCCTGCAGAAATGGATTGCCGAGTTTGGATCGAGAGCGAGCTAGCACGGCTCATTGAGCGAGGGTCAGAATCATGATGAAACTCCTGATTCTGGCCTGATGCTGGACAGCAAAAGCCATCAAAGCAAGCTCGGCATTACCAATGCAAAAGCTGGTTCGGGAGCTGTCACTCTTCCTCCTGATGACTCAAAAAATCAAAGGAGGTAAGCGTGTCGCAGTTTAGGCAGTGGTACATGCTCGATGCGTCTTGAACGTGCATGCCGCAAAAGCTTCCGCAGAATGGACAGCACTCGTTCCACTCCAGGTTACCCCAGTTCCAAACGCCAAGGTACTCAGGCACACCATCCCGATCATGGCCGGTGACCTCAAAGGACTCCCCGGTCGTACCGACAAACCCATCGATGCCAAAGTGTTCGAGGATCGGCAAAATGTCCGACGGATCTAGATCGAACCATTCACCATTGCCACGCAGATGAGAGAAATGCTGATGAATCTCTTTTTCTAGCCGCACGTTATCATCTGTACGAATCCACCCCAGAAGTAAAAGCTTCCTGGGGTTGCCGGTTTGAAGCCCTTTCCTACGGCGCTCGATATCCTTGGCCCGACCTATCTTCACCTTTTCATTACTATCTTCGATGAAAAAATAGATCATTTCCGCTCCTTCCTTACCCCTGCGATTCCCTGCCTTTCAGCATCGACAAAGAGATCGTCTGCCCTGGTGATTTATTAGTGCATGCAGCAGCGGCCATTGTCATTATTGGTCGCATTCCATTGCTCAGCGTAATGTACCCAAATAGGGCCATTAAGCCTAAAAATGGTGGTTAATGTGCCTTATTGGGGACATTAAATTCGTATCTCAGAGCAACGTACCACCAGCGTTCGATTCTAGGAGGGTAGTTGACTCTCGGATTTGCTGGCCTCATGACGAGCCCAGCGCAATGCAGCTATCGACATGAATTGCCTAATCGCCAGCGCTCCCCGTTCATTTCTGGCTTTCGAGCCAGGTAGGGTCAGTGCCGCCTCTACCTTGGCACGACTCGCTTCGTACATTGCAAATGCGTTGAACTCAGAATCAAGCAGCACCAAGAGCACTGTATCGAAGGGTTGTCGTAGATCAATTGCACCCATTCGGCCCGTAATCTTTTGCGGGTTCAGGATACAGCGCCCCTTGATCTGGATTCTCGCGACGCCAACTTCCAGTGTCTCTGTAGCGTCGTAACCTGCCTGCCTTGCAGGATGTAGTAACAGGCCGAGTCTAGTAGCAGCTTCGTACTCTGCTACCTCGCCGGTCACGCCCAGCGGCTTGCCGGTCAGGCGATAGAATCTACGCGCGAGCACCTTGGCTTCTTTCAGAATCTCTAGGATTTCATCCTGAATCACCGCAGCCTGCTGAGGTTCATGGTCATGACTGAGTTCAGTCATCTGCAAATGTCTCGAGCGCAGCGAGCAGCTTGGCTAGCTCAGCCAGGTTGGCTGCCGTCACGATGTCATATTCTCCTCGACTACTCAGCCGATATACCTCTCGAGCCTTTTTGACCCGTTCCAGTAGAGGAACAACAATGCCTGACGCTCTTTCAAGAAACTCGTTAATGTCTGCCCGTGTTTGAGGGATCTTGTAGCCTTTGGCCGCGCTTGTGATGATCACGTTCGAATCGCGAAGCTTGGCGATGCCGCTGGAGCGGATTCTCTGGTCGTTGATATCTCCGAAACCGCTGTCTTTTAGGTGGCCGACTATTTCTGCGGTTGGCACGTAGTCTTTGGTGACGAATTCACTTTGGAATCTCAAGAACCGCAAGATGCTTAGCTGCAGTCGCTCATCTTCATCGGGGTGCTTACCAACCCGCTCGCTAAAACGATCAGCCTGGCGGAGAGCTTCTTGGTGTACCTGGTAGTCTGCGTACCCAAATTCATCCGTCGGCGGCGGCAGAAGAGACTGGTACTTGGATGGCCACTCAAGCATTCCAAGAGTCAGGCTGCGTAGGATCTTTTTGTAGGCAAGAACTGCTTCTTCCGATGCTTTCTCTTCGTAGATCTGAGCGACTGAGCCAGCGAAGAAATCCGCAACCTGAACCAAAACGTTGTCCTTACTGGCCATCGTCTTGAAGGCATCCTTATCGCCAAATAGGTCGTCCACGAATCGTTCTGCAACGTAGCTTTTGAGGCTCTGCTGAAACTCCTGGCCACCATGCTCGTCAACGATCATCTGGAAGTCAGGATATGCGCGGAACAAGCGTTCATAGAGCAACCCGTTCACGTATTTTATGAACGAGGTCTTGATGCGGAGGCCGCCGTCTTTGTGAATTCGAGACTTATCAACGACGGTGAAATAGAGCTTGAATGGCAGCTCAGCTAGCTCGTTGAGGATTCGGGCACGGCGATCTGAATCCTTCGGCTTCAGATTGCTGGATTTGATCTCGCCTGTTTGAAAATGACGCGTGCGGAGTGCTTCAGCTTGGGCATAAGCAGCTTCCAGGTCTTTCTCTGCCACCAGAATGGAGCACACGATGAAGAAACCCGAGCTTCCTCCCTTTGACGTATCAAGGTCGGAATTCCCGGACTCATCCACGAAGGCATATGTTCTGTCCATGAGCTTGCTCCATCAACAACTTACTGAGCGCAGTGGGTCGCCTAATGGCAAGGTGGCGAACTCAGTTCGTCGCAGTGGTAGTACCTGGAGCAGGGCCTTCGCTGAACGTGTAGTTGATGACCACGTCATTTCGGATCAAGACGTCGAGGGTTTTCTGAGTGCCCGTAGTCGTTACCTTCATGGTGACCACGTAGCTTTGGGCATGGGCTGAGCCATTGGTGTAGGTGTAGATCCACTTCTCGTCAGTCTCGCTGATTGCGCTCTTGGCGTAGGGCGCACCAAACAGCGACTTAAGCTCAGAAGTGGTGGTTTTGCCTTTGGTGATGCTCGCTACACTGGCCGACGGAAAGTCTCGTCCTGCGGTGTAGTGGGACGTAGCGCAACCGCCAAGTGCGACACAGATTCCCATTACTGCGATGAGCTTTTTCATATCTTTCCTTGATTGTAGAAAGATCCGAATCTAGCTGGCATTGAGGCTAAAAGCCATCAACAGGTAAACCATCCAGCACTCCCTCATCGCGGCTCAGATTGGCTAGGTGGGCTTCAACGTCATCAACCGGTCGTCTGGAAGGGTACACTGATGGTACTGTGCAGTGTCAGAGTGATGTCACATGGAAAGTGCCCGTGCTCCCTTACCACTCCCACAATTAAAGTGTGACGTCATGCCTTCTACCGATGATTTTCGATTTAACGCTCATCACCTTCTGATCGATTTAGATGCAACCACTAATCATCTAATGATGCTCGTTGTCTCTCGCGAAGTGACGGGGAGCGGTTGGGACGAAGCTTTAATCCGCCACAAGCAAGCATACGAAGCTTGGGCATCCATTCTGCTTGGAGCTCAAACAGATCCGATGTATGTGCTAGATGCAAGGCCGCCGGGCGAGCACAGTGCCCCTGCAAAATGAGATGCAACATCAGCATCCATTCGGCATTCTATGAAGCACGCAATTCCCATGCTGATCTCGCGCCGTTAGCAGTAATCTAAGCGTTACTGGAAGGACAACGGTTAACCGAACCCATGTCCACCATCTAAAACGCGCTAGGGGGAACATGGACGTCGAATCTTTGACGAAGCAGATCACGCTAGTTGGAGCCGTGGTTGCGGCTTGCACCGGCGTCTGGAGCCTCTGGCTGCAAATGCGTGGTAAGCGCGACCATTACTCTGTCGGTACAGGAACCGTACGCCCTGAGATCATCAGAGAAACGATGATTCATGTTGTGAGTCATAGTGATCACCCGATCTATCTCGCGGATTACGGATTTATCGATCCAAACTTCAAGTTTTCCTCAATTCCTTTGGAACAGGAGCTGCACGATTTTCAAGACAGTCATGTGTACACCCGTGGCAGCAGCAGTCTTGAGAAGCGCAGCGACTTCTTCGAAATTGGCTACATTCGGCGCGACACTCCCATCGGTGCATTCGCAAGAACTGTTACTCAAACTAGGCCCTGCATCGGATTTGCCTACGATACGCCGCCATGGAAGAAGCTGTGGGTTCGTACCCTGCTTTTGGTGAAAGGGCGAGGGTATTTGCGATGATCTCCCTCCCACCCCCCCGGAATCCGCTGTGCTTAATTATCAGCCCAGCGGTTCTTCAGACAGCGCTGTCAGCCCGTTCGAATGTAAATCCTTACACATATAGCAAGCCGAGCCAGGGCAAAGTCCCATGAACTGCTCCGTCTGAGAAATCAGAGGCGGCGCAGAGACTCGTTGATTTACTGCATAGCCCTGCTGATCAAAAAAGCCTGACGCAGTTGTTGTCAGCAAATGAAGTCGAGCGATTCCCCGCTCGGCAGCTATTGCGTCAATGACGTGAAGCACTGCGATCACAAACCCTTTCGACCTGTATGCCGGCTCTACGATCATGGAGGGCAGCAATCCATCTGTTCCATGCGTTTCAAACCCTCCCCATCCGACACTCCTACCGTCCCTTGTGAACCCAAAAAAGGTTCGGCATAGAAGGTCAATATCGTCTGCGGGAAGATCGGCGGATTTCAATGCAGCGCGAAAACGCTGCCATTGCTTGCCGGTAAGTTCCGTTGCTCGGATCACGAAGGGCTTGACACCGGGTCGCCATCGCCGACAGCTTCTGTATACTGTTGGCTCCGCACACCCTTTGAGCTACAGGAACATCAGCATGACTGTACTCCAAACGATCTACTGGCAGCCTACGCCGCCTTAGCGCTACGCCCCCTCGCAACACCTCGCACCCGCCTGTTTTCGCTCGCGGTGCGTACTACTGTATGCCCGGTTCTTACACCCAAAGCACACAGTCAAATAGTCCTCAAAATTTGAATTCGTATCGACGCGCTCGCCCTCCGCCCGGTGTGCGTGCGGTGCATTGCCTTGGATATTCTGATGCTGCAATCACTCAAAAAAACGTGGTTCTCCAACGTTCGTGGAGACGTGCTCGCGGGTCTCGTTGTCGCCTTGGCGTTGATCCCGGAAGCCATTGCCTTCTCTATCATTGCCGGCGTCGACCCCAAGGTCGGCCTCTACGCCTCCTTCTGTATCTGCGCCGTTATCGCATTCGTTGGCGGTCGCCCTGGCATGATTTCGGCGGCTACCGGTGCCATGGCACTGCTCATGGTCACCTTGGTAAAAGATCACGGGCTTCAGTACCTGTTGGCTGCAACCATACTCTGTGGGGTTCTTCAGATACTTGCCGGATACCTCAAGCTGGGCTCGCTAATGCGCTTTGTCTCGCGCTCGGTCGTTACGGGGTTCGTGAACGCGCTGGCAATTCTGATTTTCATGGCGCAACTACCTGAACTCACCAATGTCACCTGGCACGTATACGCGATGACCGCTGCGGGTCTCGGCATCATCTACCTGTTTCCGTATGTGCCGAAGATAGGAAAGCTAATTCCCTCGCCGCTGGTGTGCATTCTCACTCTGACTGCTATCGCGATTTACCTGGGGCTGGATATCCGCACCGTTGGGGACATGGGACAGCTGCCCGACACACTGCCGATTTTCCTGTGGCCTGAAGTTCCGCTGAACCTTGAAACCTTGCGCATCATTTTCCCGTACTCAGCAGCGCTCGCAGTTGTAGGCCTACTGGAGTCCATGATGACAGCGACCATCGTTGATGATCTGACCGATACCACCAGTAACAAAAACCGCGAGTGCAAGGGCCAAGGCGTTGCCAACATTGCAGCAGGGATGCTCGGTGGCATGGCCGGCTGCGCCATGATTGGACAGTCGATCATCAACGTGAAGTCTGGCGGTCGAACTCGCCTTTCAACTTTATGCGCAGGCATCTTCTTGCTGCTGATGGTCGTGTTCCTGGGCGAATGGCTCTCCAAGATTCCGATGGCGGCATTGGTTGCCGTAATGATCATGGTCTCTATCGGCACCTTCAGCTGGGATTCGCTGCGCAATCTCAAAGAGCACCCACTGTCGACCAACATCGTCATGCTTGCGACGGTTGTGGTGGTCGTGGCGACGCATAACCTGGCCTATGGCGTGTTAGTGGGTGTGCTGCTGGCATCGCTGTTCTTTGCGAACAAAGTCGGGCATTACCTGGATATCAATAGCAGTCTTGAGGAGACTGAATCGCACCGGACTTACCGTGTTGTGGGCCAGGTGTTCTTCAGCTCCGCAGACAAATTCACCAATGTCTTCGACTTCAAGGAGGCACTCAAGAAGGTCACTATCGAGCTGACCCAAGCCCATTTCTGGGATATCACCTCGGTTGCAGCGCTGGACAAGGTGGTTATCAAGTTCCGTCGCGAAGGCGCCGAGGTTGAAGTGCTCGGTCTGAATGAAGCCAGTGCCACTATCGTTGACCGCTTTGGCGTGCATGACAAACCTGACGCCATCGATAAGCTCATGAGCCACTAAGGAGACCGACAATGACCCACGTAATGGCATGCATTGATAACTCACAATCCTCGCTGGCGGTCTGCGACTACTCAGCATGGGCGTCGCAACGACTTAGCGCGGCCCTTACCTTGCTGCATGTATTGGATGAGGAGAAATACCCTGCATCAGCAAACCTGAGCGGAAATATTGGTCTCGGAAGTCGAGAGCATCTACTGGAGGAGCTGGCTACTCTAGATGCTCAGCGTGCCAGGCTCGCTCTGGAGCAAGGTCAACACATGCTCGAGAAGTCCAGGGAGCGGACGGTCATAGCCGGCGCATCTTTTCCTGAGTTAAAGCAGCGCCACGGACACTTGATAGAAAGTCTGATCGATCTTCAGGACGATATTCGACTGCTGGTCATTGGGCGAGTGGGTGAAGACAGCAAACGTGGAGTGCACAGCCTTGGCAGCCAAATTGAAGCTGTTGTACGCACAATTCACCGTCCAATTTTGATAACCGCAAGCAGCTATAAAATGCCAGAAAAGGTGATGCTCGCGTTTGACGGTAGCCGCACAGCACACAAAACCGTTGATCTGCTTGCCGCCAGTCCGCTTTGCGCAAACCTACCGATTCATCTCGTTATGGTTGGTGCTGACTCGGAAGGCAACCGAGAGTCGCTGGAGAAAGCGAGGAGCACGCTCCTTACTGCTGGCTTTGTCATCCACGCCCAGATCCTGCATGGAGAAGTGGACGAGGCTCTGCACGCTTATCAGGCGGAGCAGGGAATTGATCTTCTCGTCATGGGGGCCTACGGCCACTCGCGCATTAGACAATTTCTGGTAGGCAGTACAACGACGATGATGCTCCGCACAGCCACCATGCCGATACTGTTGCTTCGTTGAGTAGCTGCAACTACACGAATTGGGTCGCATCTAACAAATACAGGTGCGACTCAGTGGATGCCAAACGAAGTGCAGTACCAAAAACCGAGACTCATTTATTCAAACGCAGGGAGGCTTGGCTTAGCGACTGCCTTAGCCTCTGCCACCCAAGCATCAAAGCCTCCAGCGATAGAAGACACACTGACGTAGCCCATCTCACCCAGAGCTAAAGCAGACAAAGCAGCTCTTCCGCTTGTTTTGCAATAAAGAATTATCTTTAAGTCTCGGATAGCGAGTTCTGGCGTGCTGCTAAGCCTGAACTCCAAAATCCCACGCGGAATGTTTACTGCGCCAGGGATATGGCCAGCGCTGTATTCATCAGGCTCCCGTACATCGATCAGTAGATCAGCTTCCTCTACTGCAGCATCTGCTGAGCCAAGGTCTATTTCTCTGATGTGTAATTTAGCTTCTGTCACAAGATCATGTGAGCTTTTCATTTAAGATTTAATCTCATTTTCGTCGGATTTTTCAATTCTGGATGCGGGCTGCACCCGCCTCGACACCATGGCCCTAGCCAGTCATTATGTAAATATATATATTATATAAATTCTAAATGAGTCAGCAGTCATGCAACGCCCTGAAAATGAACTCGATATCCAGCAACTGCGATCTAGCGCTGAAGCTGCTGGCCAGCTACTGAAAGCGCTGGCGAACCCTGATCGATTGCTCCTTCTCTGCCAACTGTCGCAGGGTGAGCTAAATGTGACCGATTTAGAGGCCTTGTCAGGCATTCAGCAACCTACGTTGTCTCAACAACTCGCGGTGCTACGTAGCAAGAGCATGGTGGAAACGCGACGCGCGGGAAAGCAAGTCTATTACCGAATCAGCAGCTCTGCCGCGCTCGCGGTGATCCATGTCCTTTATCAGCACTTCTGTGCAGGAGATGCAAAATGAGCATTGATTGGATGCACTTTACGCCTTGGACTTCATTAGGCGGAGGCGCCTTGATAGGCCTCGCGGCTAGCTTGTTCGTTCTCGCTAATGGTCGCATCGCAGGCATCAGTGGGCTGATTGGAAGCGTGATGCAATTTGGCAGTGAAGGCTGGAGCGAGAAGGCGCTGTTTCTTCTTGGTCTGTTGCTTGCGCCATTGTTGTGGGGAGCATTTAGCGTGTTGCCGGAGATCGAGATTAGGTCAGAGTGGCCCACCCTGATTATTGCGGGGCTGCTCGTCGGCGTGGGAACCCGTTACGGCTCTGGCTGTACTAGCGGTCATGGCGTTTGCGGCATCTCTCGATTGTCAGCCCGATCCATCACGGCAACGATGTGCTTTATGTTCGCCGGTTTTGCAACGGTGTACGTCATTCGTCATGTGGTGGGAGCATGAAGATGATCAAGCTGAGCGCATTTTTTGCAGGACTGATCTTCGGCCTTGGGCTTCTTCTGGCAGGCATGGCGAACCCCGCCAAGGTATTGGCTTTTCTTGATGTGACTGGGGCCTGGGATCCGTCACTCGCACTGGTGATGGGAGGTGCCATCGCAGTGGCGGTTATTCCCCTGAATTGGGCGCGCAAGAACAAACAATCCTTGTTGGGTGCCCCCATGCAGTTACCAATGAAAAGGGAGTTGGATGCCCGCTTGATTGGCGGCAGCCTGATGTTCGGTATAGGTTGGGGAATTGCGGGGATCTGCCCTGGGCCAGCCGTCGCTATTCTGCTTACGGGGCACGGGCAGATCATCGTATTCGTGTTGGCCATGTTGGCCGGTATGTACTTGTTCTCTCTATTAGAACGTCGGCGCACGGCCTGATTAGGTGATAGCCATGAAAGCGAATGACTGAAGCACGGTCAGACGTCTACACACGCTGACCAGATCGATTTCACCTATTGAGAGCCAAGGGGTATTTGATGTCAGACCTGAACGATCCACGAGTCTTCTTTGCTGCCGAGCGAACCTTGCTGGCCTGGAACCGAACCAGCCTTTCGCTGATGGCGTTTGGCTTTGTAATTGAACGATTCGGACTACTGCTGCAAATGCTCAAGCCAGGTGTTTTGAGCGCTCCAGGAAAACATTTTTCTTTCTGGATCGGACTCGCTTTTCTGATGCTGGGCTCATCGGTTGCCTGTTGGTCATCCTGGCAGTACAAAAAGGTGGTAAAGACCCTCAAGCCTGTTGAGATCCCCCTTGGCTACAGCGTCAATGCTGGCCCTGGCATCAATGTCATCACGGCAATCCTGGGCGTTTTGCTCGTTGCGTATTTGTCCATTATGTAAGCAAGACAGACCTTCGTTCGGCTCCCGACATCGCCCTCCGCATAAGAGGGTAAACGGCAGCCCCAGGGCTTTACACCGATGCAGACGAGCATTTTCAACGAGCAAACGAGTGAAGGTTCTCGATTCACACATATTTCAAAATATTTCTGAAAATGCCGAAACTGTCATCGGATAGAAATATTTAAAGAATTAAATCGTCACTTCTCCGATAGGTGGATACCTCCACTTAACTCCTTTCATTGAGGTGTTGTCGTGATGTTGCTGACTAAAAAAAGCCTGTCTGTCTTACTGGCTTCCCTCTGCATGAGTGGCCTTGCTCATGCGACCGATGTTACCGGTGCGGGCTCCAGCTTTGTCTATCCGGTTTTGTCCAAGTGGTCGCAGGACTACAGCAAAAGCTCCAGCAACCGTATCAATTACCAGTCGATTGGATCGGGTGGCGGTATCGCTCAGATCAAAGCGGCAACAGTAGATTTTGGTGCGTCTGACGCACCGTTGTCTGCCGATGATCTCAAGGCCGGTGGCCTAGGCCAATTTCCCAGTGTGATTGGCGGCATCGTGCCGGTGATGAACATTGAGGGTGTAGCGCCGGGCCAATTGAAGCTCGATGGTGAGACCCTGGCGAAAATCTTCTTGGGTGAGATTACAGTCTGGAACGATCCAGCCATCGTCGCCCTGAACCAGGGCATGAAACTGCCAGACAGTAAAATCACCGTCGTCCACCGTTCTGACGGCTCTGGCACCTCATACAATTTCACCAACTACCTCTCTAAAGTGAGTGATGGCTGGAAATCGAAAATCGGTTTCGGCACAACTGTGCCTTGGCCGGTTGGTGTGGGTGGTAAAGGCAACGAAGGTGTCTCGGCCTACGTAAAGCAGATCAAGAACTCAATCGGTTATGTTGAGTACGCCTATGCCCTGCAAAACAAGATGACGCACGCACAGCTGAAGAACGCATCCGGGAAATTCATTCAGCCCAATGCCAAAGCCTTCCAAGCGGCTGCCGACACTGCGGACTGGGCTAACGCCAAAGACTTCAACCTGATCATGACTAACGCGCCTGGCGATAGCGCTTGGCCGATCACGGCGACCACCTGGATCATCATGTACAAACAGCCGAAGAATGCCGAGCAAAGCCAAGCGGCCTTCAACTTCTTCAAATGGTCGTTGGAGAAAGGCCAGCAACAGGCCTCGGCGCTGGACTATGTGGCCCTGCCTGACTCTCTGGTGAAGCGTATCGAAGGTTACTGGAAGTCTGACTTCGCACATTGATTCAGCAACACTTAAACCCCTTCCTCGAGCAAGTTTTGCCTGACGAAGGGGTTTGTTTGTGAGTAGACGTCTGATGAACGACACAGTCCAACCTTTGACCATGACCCTCCACACTGGCGACGTTACGAGTGATAAGCGTGCGGCTCGCGATCAGCGTCATGATCTCTGGTTCAAGCGTTCAATGCTGGGCGCCGCAATGCTGGTGCTGTTGCTACTGGTTAGCATCGCCGCCTCGACACTTTGGGGCGGTAGTCTTGCGTTCAAGACTTTCGGTCTCGACTTTCTGACAAGCACTGAGTGGGATGCTGTCAACAACCACTTCGGTGCTTTGGTTCCGATTTACGGCACCTTGGTGACTTCTTTACTGGCGCTGCTGATTGCGGTTCCTGTCAGCTTTGGCATCGCGATTTTTCTCACTGAAGTAGCACCTCCCTGGTTGCGGATGCCCGTCGCCTCGGCGGTTGAATTGCTCGCGGGAATTCCATCGATTATCTATGGCATGTGGGGGCTGTTCGTTTTCGGCCCGTTCATGGCAGAGCATCTATCACCTTGGATCAATGACTATCTGGGTGAGCTTCCTTTGGTGGGTTCGCTGTTTCAGGGCCCACCCTTAGGGATTGGCATGCTGACAGCAGGTATTGTGCTGGCAATCATGATCATGCCCTTCATCACCTCTGTCATGCATGAGGTGTTCCGTAGTGTTCCAACAACCCTCAAGGAGTCTGCTTACGCGCTAGGTAGCACCACTTGGGAAGTGGTCTGGGACATTGTTCTGCCCTACACGCGCTCAGCGGTGGTCGGAGGAATTTTTCTCGGGCTCGGACGGGCATTGGGCGAGACCATGGCGGTTACTTTCGTGCTGGGTAATGCTCAACAATTCTCCGCCTCATTGTTGATGCCAAGCAGTTCCATTGCGTCAGTCATCGCCAACGAGTTCAGCGAAGCCTATACCGACCTGCATCGCTCGGCGCTGATTGCACTGGGCTTCCTGCTATTTGTCGTCACCTTTATCGTGCTGGCGCTAGCACGACTCCTGCTCATGCGGCTTTCACGCAAGGAGGGTCTATGACCGGCAACGAACGTCTCTACCAAATTCGGGCTTTCAAGAATCGACTTGCATTGGTGCTCAGTTGCGGTGCCACTGCGTTCGGTCTCATCTGGCTGGTCTGGATTCTGCTGACCACAGTGATCAACGGATTTCAGGCGCTCAATCTTCGCCTCTTTACGCAGATGACGCCGCCGCCCGGTACGGAAGGTGGGCTGGCAAATGCGTTCTATGGCAGCGCGCTGATGTCCGGTATCGCCCTGCTTATCGGGACGCCCATCGGCTTGATGGCGGGAATCTGGCTAGCGGAATTCGCACGACACTCGCGTCTAGGCACCACAGTTCGTTTTATGAACGACATTCTGCTGTCGGCACCATCCATTGTGCTGGGGCTGTTCATCTACACCGGCGTCATCCTGCCGTTGAACATACTGACTAATCACCAGGTTGGCTTCTCCGCTATCGCCGGCGCTCTGGCACTGGCGCTGTTGGTGATTCCAGTGGTGGTGAGAACTACCGACGAGATGCTTCAGCTACAACCGTCCACCATGCGGGAAGCCGCGCTGGCGTTAGGCGTCCCGCAATGGAAACTGACTCTACAAATCGTACTACGAGCGGCAAAAGCGGGCGTGGTGACCGGGGTGCTACTTGCACTGGCCAGAATCACCGGTGAAACAGCGCCGTTACTGTTTACAGCGTTCGGCAACCAATTCTGGAGCAGCAATCTTCTGAAACCGATTGCCAGCGTGCCCGTAGTGGTTTTCCAGTACGCCATGAGCCCATTTGATGACTGGCACTCCCTAGCTTGGGCTGGTGCATTGGTGCTGACCTTGTTTGTACTGGTACTCAGTTTACTGTCCCGCCTGATCCTTTTACGCAATAGGTTGACCTGATGAATAGCCGTGACCTTGCCGACGAAAGAACTAAAATTCGCGTTCGTGGCCTGGAGTTTTTTTACAATAACCAGCGGTCTCTGAACTCCATCGATATGGATATTCCAGAGAAACGTATCACTGCGATCATTGGGCCGTCAGGTTGCGGGAAGTCGACGTTACTGCGGGTGTTCAACCGTATCTACGCCATGTACCCGAAGCAGGAAGCGCGGGGCGAGGTGCTGCTCAACGGAGAGAATATTCTCGCGCCTGGTTACTCGATGAACCGCCTGCGCAGCCATATCGGCATGGTCTTCCAGAAACCCGTACCGTTTCCTATGTCCATTTACGACAACGTCGCTTATGCCGTGCGTCACCATGAACAACTTTCCCGTCGTGAGATGGATGAGCGCGTAGAGCAAGCCTTAAATGGAGCAGCGCTTTGGGACGAGGTAAAGGACAAGCTAAAACAAAGCGCTCAGAGCTTGTCGGGTGGTCAACAACAGCGCCTGTGCATAGCGCGCACCATCGCTTTGCGCCCACAAGTATTGCTTTTGGATGAGCCGACTTCCGCGCTTGACCCAATCTCCACTGGGCGCATAGAGCAGTTGATTACTGAGTTGAAAGAGCAATACACCGTCATCATCGTGACCCACAACATGCAGCAAGCGGCACGGGTGTCGGACTACACCGCCTTTATGTTTATGGGCGAATTGATTGAGCATGATGTGACCGACAACATCTTCACCAAACCAAAAATGAAGCAGACTGAAGACTACATTACGGGTCGCTTTGGATAACCAATCCCTTTCCTTCAGTACATAAGCTCTCAGCCCCTAGAGCTGCAAGGAGTTCGTCAGCTTGGTGAGAACATTAGTGGCCATCGCCATAAGCGCATCGCTTGGAGGCTGGCTACGCAGTATTTTGGGGGAGAAGCTCAAGGAATTTTTTCCGAGCATGCCCGCAGGAGCGCTCGTCGCGAATTTAGCCGGGGGGTACTTCATTGGCCTGACCATCGGCTTTTGGATGGATTCGCCGCTGCTCTTTCCTCGGTGGCACGTTGCGATCATCACAAGCTTTTGCTTAGGGCTCGCGGTCTTCTCACTAGCCTCGGCAGGATCGGCCACGTTAAGCCACAAAGAACGGTTCATTCCTGCAATTGGGGCCATCTCGCTTCATGTCATAGCGTTGCTTGCCATGACTGCGTTAGGAGCGCTCACTTTCCACTGGGTAGATGACATCTAGTAAGTTTTGATCAAAGATTGATATGAAATTTGGTTTGTGATTTCAGCCCAGGGTAAAGCCTTGCGCAGAATGACAGAAACAGAAAGCCCGGCGCGTAGCCGGACTTTTTGTATTTCGGATGGGGGCTGATCCCTCAGCAAATTCGAGTGTAGTTCAGTCAGATCTATGGTGCAGCTAACACGTTCTCTTAGGTCGGTATCAGATATGAATGGCATGGAAGCGACAACCCATTGAGCATTCTCCCTTTGTGATGGCTGACATTTCGAGCCGACGCTAGAGCGTCATTGCGGCAAATGTCCTTGGGCATCGAGGCTGGTGACTCAACTGGATGGTTTCGCCCCTGTCACGTCAGATCAGTGGGAATCATTTGAGGTTGTCAGTGAGGTGAATCACGGCTGGATATCATCCATCCAGATTCAGGCCTTTACCTCTCCCTTGTCGTCCTTCACATCAAACAATCCTGCAAAAAAAAGATGGAATGCATCCCAGGTTCGCGTCCACCAACCACCTGCTTCTCCGGCTTCTAATGCGATGAGAGAGCGTGTCACAAGTTTATTCTCGCCGTCATACAACTCGTAGCTTCCGACTATGTCACCGACGGCAATAGGAGCTTCCAGTGCGTTATTGATGTGAAGGCGGCTTTCCACCTTGCGATTACTATTCTTGGGCAGCGTCAATGTCACATCATCGAGCAACCCAACAGAAATTACGTTTTTCTCGCCTTTCCACAGTCGTGGTTGAGCTAACACCTGCCCGCCTTTCTGATAGGTCTTCGTCTCAAAAAAGCGAAAGCCGTAGTTCAGGATTTTTTGAGCATCTTCTGCACGATTGTTCATCGTGGTCGAGCCAAATACCGCACTGATAAGACGCCGCCCATCACGAAGAGCAGAGGTCACCATGCAGTAGCCGGCCTCTTCGGTGTGGCCAGTTTTGAGCCCGTCAACACTGGGGTCGCGCCAGAGGAGAAGATTGCGATTGGGTTGGCGAATGTTGTTCCAGGTGAAATATTTGTGCGCGTATAGCGGGTAGTAAGCGGACTCATCATTGATAATTGCCCGCGCAAGCCGGGCCATATCATGAGCAGAGGAGTAGTGCCCAGGTGCCGGCAAGCCTGTAGGGTTCATGAAGTGAGTGTCAGTCAGTCCAAGTTTATTTGCAGTGACATTCATCAAACCGGCAAATGCATCTTCGCTACCCGCTATGTGCTCCGACAGAGCCACACTGGCGTCGTTGCCAGAGTCGATCACCACGCCACGCAGCAGGTCATGCACAGGGACAACGGCGCCAGGATCAAGAAACATCCTGGAACCACCGGTTCTCCATGCGTTTTCACTGACGGTAACCGGATCGTCGACCTTGAGGCGTCCCGCCTGTATCTCATTGGTAGCCACATACACCGTCATCAACTTAGTCAAGCTAGCCGGCGGCAAATGCATATCAGCGTTTTGACTGCTAATAATCGAGCCTGTCGCGGCATCCATAAGTACCCAGGATTTCGCGCTCAGTTGCGGTGGTGCTGGGATCATCGCTCGGGCAGTTGGTGAGGCAGGACTTGGGGTGGGTATTGGAGCCGCCCAAACTGGTGTCAGAAAAGAACACGCAAGAATGAGTGTAAGCCGCAATTTAGGGTGTTTCACAAGCGCCAGCCTCGGATTCGCAGAAAGACGCGCCAAGCTAGATGAGGAGCTGAGAGGGCTCAAATTAACCCGGATTAATATAAATTTAATTAGCGGTTGGAGACGACCTCGGGCAATGGACAAATAATCGAGACTGAGGCTCCACCACCACGCGGCGATTCCTGGATATGCAGTACAAACCCGTGCAACCGAACAATTGCCGAGACCAGAGAAAGCCCCAGTCCATGCCCAGGTTGCTGACGGGTGGTGTCTCCGCGATAAAGCCTGCGGATCACGCTGTCACGCTCTGCCTCGGGTATTCCAGGGCCGCTGTCCGAAACCTCTATATTGAACGAGCTATGCGTCAGAGAGCCGGTCAAGTGAATCACACCGCCCTTGGGTGTGAACTTGATAGCGTTATCTAAAAGATTAACCAGCGCCTCGAACAGAAGAGAAACATCACCAGATAACTTCGGAAGGTCTTCAGAGAGGTCGAGGAGTAGCGTCAGTCCTTGCTCTTGTGCCAAGGGCAAAAAAAACTCGTGCGCTTGCGTCAGCAGCGATGCTGGTTGGAACGATTCAAAACCTGATCTTCTCCTTGTATCTTCAAGTTCAGATATTCGCAGGAGCCCTTGAAAGCGCAACATGATGGATTCGCTTTCTTCCAGTGCCATGTTCAAGGTCTCTGCATGAGAGCTATCCAGGGGTAACTGCTGTAGCTGGTCAAGATGGGCACGCAGGCGAGTCAGGGGAGTACGCAGATCGTGCGCAATACCATCACACGCCCCCTTCACCTCATGCATAAGCTGCTCTATATGCTCGAGCATGACGTTGACAGCATTGGCCAACATGTCGAGCTCATCGCGGCGTGGAGATAGCGGCAGGCGTTCACCGAGATTGCCCGATACGATACTTTCGGTGCAGCTTTGAAGTCGCTGCACTCTGCGTAAGGGCCTTCGCCTCAAGAGCCACCAACCGATCAACCCAGGGATAAGGGTAAGAGAAAACCCCCAAATTAATGCCTGCTCAATGATGCCGCCGACTGCGGAGATAGATCCTCCATCACGCGACAGGATCAAAATTCGACCATCACGCCGATGTTGCATTAGCGCATGGCTGCTTCGGGTTTGCTCGCGTGGCAATGCGATGCTCAAGCCTCGCTCCAGATAATGTACCTGGCCATCATCTGGGAGACTTGCTCTTAACCGGAGAAGGTCACCGGCGATATGAGTGCCGTCAGCTTCGAACAAACCGTAGGCGTCGATCCCTGACGTCGAATACACCTCACTGGCAGCCAGTTCTCCCTCCAGACTGGCATCATCGATTTTTTGATAATAGTGGGCGCGTTGCATCAATGTCCGCTCGGCAACAGCCCCGAGATAGGTTGAGATTTTCCAATAAAGCACTCCCGTAAAAACGGCTCCCCAAGCGATAAAAAACAAGGCGTAAAGCCCGAGAAGGCGACTATTGGAAGAACGCCAGCGCTCACTCCTGGGAAGCAAGTACATAACCAGAACCGCGAATTGTTTGAATAACAGGGGAACCGCTCCCCTCGATTTTTTTCCGCAGCCGACCGATATGAACATCAATAATGTTCGTGCCAGGATCGAAGTGATATCCCCAAACCGCCTGAAAAAGCATGGTTCTAGTGACCAACTGACCCGCGTTGCGCATGAAATAAGTGAGCAGTTTGAATTCGGTTGGGAGAAGCGGAATATGCACATTCGAACGACTGAGTGAGTGTTCAATGAGATCGATATGGAGGTTGCCAAAGCTCAAATGACGCTCACTTTCACCTGCGGTTGGGCGCCTCAGCAGCACCTCCACCCTGGCGATCATTTCAACTGTAGAGAACGGTTTGGTCAGGTAGTCATCGCCCCCCGAACGAAGCCCTTTCACCCGCTCATCGACATCAGACAGTGCGCTGATCATCAAGACTGGCTTCAGAATACCGAGGCTTCTCAACGTGCTGACTATCGTCAAACCATCAAAGTCAGGCAGCATTCGGTCAAGCGTTATCACATCATGGTCGCCAGAAATAGCCGCTGACAATCCATCACGACCGTTAGCCGCCCACTGAACATCGAATCCATGGGAGGTAAGCGTGTTAACAATAGCCTTGGCTGTAACCTCATCGTCCTCTATTACTAGCGCGCGATTCATTTTTTACTCCACACAACGATTGCAAACCCAAGACTCAAGCAGGCTCCAAGCGCCGTATATCTCAAGATGGATGCAGCCTAGGTACGGTGCATCGGACGGTAAACTAAATTTTTCTTAACCCACCTTAATTTCGACATTGCTTGAAATGTGACTATTTTTTCGCGCCTCCACTGCTAAACCTCATTTCTACGCTGGATTCAGGATACTCCGTCATGACGAAGACCTTACTGAGGCTCGCATTGGCCTGCTTGTTGTTCTTGGCAGATGGCATCGAGGCACAGGATGCGACCTCTACCAAAACGCTTACCCTATTTGTGTCTGGAGGCTTCATCGCGGCGATTCAATCCTTAGCTCCCGTTTATGAAAAAGAGACGGGATTCAGCTTGGTCATCAAAGAGTCTCCACCTACCGGGAATACCCCAATTGCAATCACTAATCGGCTCTTGCGCGGTGAAAAAGCAGATGTCGTAATCATGGAGGATTGGGAGCTTCGAAATTTGATCGATCAGGGGCAGCTGCAAAAAACGAGTCGAATTGATCTTGGCAAGTCGTTCATTGCCATGGCCGTCCAAAAAGGTGCAAAAAAGCCCGATATAGGCAACATGAAAGCCTTCAAAAAAACGTTACTCAGTGCCAAGTCCTTGGCTCTATCGGATACGCCCAGCGGAAGATACCTGTCACGTATTCTCTTCCCTCAAATGCACATTTCAGAAAGCTTGAGGATCAAGACGCGGACGATTTCCGCCGAACCCGTCGGAGAAGCAGTCGCTCGTGGCGAAGCAGAGATAGGCTTCCAACAACTGAGTGAATTGATGCACACGGAAGGTATTGATGTGATCGGGCTTATTCCAGATCAGGTGCAGAAAATGACGATGTATTCTGCAGCCATCTCTACTGGTGGCGTACAGCAAGAGGAGGCTGCAGCGCTGTTGAAATTCCTGAGTTCAAAGGCCGCTAGGACTGCCATCAAGGTAAGTGGATTAATACCCGTGCGATGAGTTTTCCAGGCAGGCGCATGGCTCAGCTGCTACACCTGCAGCATCTGTAAGCTTGGCTATTGAGACACCGCCAGAATTGCAGCTGCTTTATGGTCGGTCATTTGAGGGGCCGATTTCGTTTGCTGAACCAAGCTTAAGCCATCAAGTTCTTGAGGGCTTAACGTGGCCCCTCCGCCAGACAGAATCAAGGCGAGAACTAGAATAGTAAAGCCTACTAACACTGGGAATGAGCCCAACCAGAATTGGATGCGTCGGCGGCGCTGGTATGCGTCCATCTTTTCTAGCCCCTGTCGGCGTTGGCGAGTATTTCTCGCTTACTTATAGTTCTGTCGCTCAATGTAATTTCTAGCTCCGATTATTACCAGCCCTCGAAAAATAGCCTGGATGCAGTATCCGCTCACTGACTAATCGATGACATATGGTCTGCAGGGGTTAAGCGACATTCAGCAGCCGATGCTGCTTGGAGCGCTCAGCAGAACGAATAACTTCTTCCCGCAATTAGCTATAAGCACCAGTCTCCTACCTATCTGAGTTGACATCCCTCAGATCAGGAGCCGCAGAGCTTGCAAAGCAGCAAGGTGCCCCGGATAGAACCAGTAGGCCCATTGCCCGACCGGCAAGACTCTAAAGGTGAAGGTCTGACGCAGAAGCCAGAGTCCGATCAAGGGAGCCGCGAATGCAGTGCTCAGTGCCAATAGTGAATAGACTTCCAGATCTAGCGCTCTGGTCACGATGCTACTGCGGGTATTGCTCAACAGGCATAGAGCCGCTGGCAGCAACCAAAGAACACCGGGACTCTTGATCGCTAACAAGACCGCCGCTGGAAGGAGTGCTCCGTAGAAGCCACACATCAGTGGATCATCCAGCACGTAGGCAACTGCGGCGGCCATCAACGCCGTAGCGCCGCTCAACAAGGTGCGATATTGCAATCCCCACGCAATCAATAGCCCTAATGCCAGGGTAACCAACACGTTGAATGATCCCGAGGTGCTGATGTAGCGATAAGGCACTTCTGAAATGGCGGCGAACAACAGCATCAAGGCGAGGTAGCGTCCGTTCGCGGCAGTCAGCCACTCGCCCGGTTTGGAGCGCGCCACGTTGGCCGCAATGGCGACACAGAACAGCGGAAAAGACAGTCTTCCCAGAATGAACAGATTGCTCATCTCCGGCCACACCAAGCGCAAGTGATCGATAACCATGGTCAGCATCGCCAGCCACTTGATCAGATCTAGGCTAATGCTTCGGCTCTTGAGTGAAGGATGCGGGGTTGTATTAGCCGTCGTCATGTCCATCCCAATGTGACTGCGGTAAGCACAAGATAACGCACGCCCTTAGCCAGGGTGACAATCAGCAGGAAACTCCAAAGTGGTTCGCGCATGACTCCGGCGACGACCGTCAGCGGATCGCCAATGATGGGCACCCAACTCAGCAACAGTGACCAGCGCCCGTAGCGCAGATAGGACTGCTGGGCTTTTTCTAACTTGCTCTCGCTCACGGGGAACCAGCGCTTGTGGCGGAATCGCTCAACAGAACGGCCCAAAAGCCAGTTCAGTGCGGAGCCAAGAACGTTGCCAAAGGTGGCGACCGCCAAGAGCGTAGAAACGACGTACTGGTCGGAGAGCAACATGCCGACCAGCACGGCTTCAGACTGCATTGGCAATACCGTGGCGGCACCGAATGCCGCCAGGAACAGACCAACGTAGCTGGTGAGCTCAAACACGAAAGAGTCGCCTCAAGCGTTCAAGCCGATCCAGCCATGAAAGCCCACGTACAGACCAACACCGATGATCAAGACACTGGACAGGTAGGGCGCACGACGCGCAACGGCGCCCAGCCATGGCCAACGGTTGGAAGCCTGCTTGGCACCAATAGCGGCTGCAGCACCGACGGTTACCAGTGTGAGTGCCAGACCAATGCTAAAACACAGGACTAGCACACCACCCAAGGCGACCTCTTTGACCTGAAGACATAGCAACAGAACGGTGATAGCAGCCGGACAAGGAATCAAACCACCAGTCAGACCGAACATGACGATTTGGCCGGTGGTGACTTCGCGGTTAGTGAAGCGTTTACGGATATCGTTGGCATGGGCACGTTCATGTGCGTCCTGATACCCATCAATCGACAGTTCCAACCCTTCCAGTTCGGAATGCGCGTGGCCGTGATCATGCTCCTGGTAGTCCAAGTCATAATCATGGGAGTGCCCCGCGTGCCCAAGACTCAAGCGAGCACTGAACTCATGAGGCTCGGGGATATCGACTGCCGACTCCAGGAAGCCCTCGCGCTCGACGAAGGTGAACGACTGGGTGCTGCCGTCAGGACGAGTTGTCATCAGACGAACATCTGAGGCTGCCCAAGCGTGCCCGGTCAATGTCTTCAGGCGCCAGTGCGGTGGCACGCCGTCTTCGAAGATCGACAGCTCAACACGGCCATGGCCAGTATCGATTCGGTGGGTCTCATCATGATGGCCGTGGTCATGCTCGCCATGGTGGTGATCATCACCTTGCTCGAACTTGAACATCTGCTCACCACGCCATGTACGCCAAAGCATCCACAGCGCAATTACGATGATCAGGGCAGAGGATGCTAGCTGGAAGTATGGCTCAGTGGTTTGAGCGTCCAGGCCTTTGCCCAGATACATGCCGCCGATGGCGACCAGCCACACTACGGCGGTGTGCGATAGCGTTGCAGCCAGCCCCAGCAATACGGCCTGTTTTACCGAGCCACGGATGGCCACGATGAAAGCCGCCATCATGGTTTTTGAATGGCCCGGTTCAAGCCCATGCAAAGCACCGAGCAGAATGGCGCTCGGGAAGTACAGCCAGGCGTGCGAACCACCCTGTTGCAAGAGTTCAGCGAAGTTGGGCATATCAGACCTAAAGGTACTTGGTGATTTGTTTGAAAGCTTCCAGCGGTGCACGCTCGCCATTGCCCAGCGCCGAAACGGTGTCCTCGAGGCAGTGATCAATGTGATCTTGGATGAGCGTTCGTTTTGCCTGACATACGGCTTTCTCAACTGCATGCAACTGCTGAGCAATGTCCACGCACTCACGACCCTCTTCGATCATGGTGATGATGCCGCGTAAATGGCCGTCCGCTCGTTTGAGGCGCTTGATGATCGCCTCATGACTTTGGTGGGTGTGGGGATGGCTGTGTTCGTGTTCGTGCTCACTCATGACTTGAGCCTCAGGCCTCAATGAATTACGCTGGCATCGTATCCCCCCTAGGGGGATACGGTCAAACGAATCAAAGCCCTACAAAACGAGTTGAAACCCGAACACTATGTTCAGCAGAACACTGACAATGACGGTGGTAATCGCACTTGCTCTCGCCATGTTTGTGGCTTGGGCCGGGCACACCTATACGTTGTCGGTGACATCGAAACAGCCAGCCTGGGAGATTGCGCAAGACGCACATCACTCCCATGAGCAGCAGGCAGAGATGTCGAGCGCGAGCTACTCGGATCATTACCACTCGCCGTTGACCCCTGACCATCAGCACGAAACGCCACAGCTCACGTCCGCGTTGAGTTTGGCTGCACAGCCAAAGCTGTCCATACGAGTTGATGCGCGCAGATATTCCGTTCCTCGTCCGCCGATTTTCTTGATCGAGCGTCCGCCCCGTCCTTCGTTCGCATCCTGACCGTGGCCGCACTGCGGCCTTTGATCCCTGCAACGTAGGATTGATCTATGCATTCGCACTCAATGAGTGGCGTTGTCGCATTCACTGCGCCATCGCACCGCCCGCTACTGCTGTTGTTTTTACTTGTCGCTGCACTTTTCCTCGGGATGCCCGAGGCGATGGCTCATGCCGTCGCGGAAGGTGACAAGGGCTTCATTCAGGAGAGTTCCGGCGTCATGTTGCTGCCATTCATCTACATGGGCGCCAAGCACATGATGACGGGCTACGACCACCTGCTTTTTCTGTTTGGGGTGATCTTCTTCCTCTACCGTCTGAAGTACGTGGGGCTCTACGTCACGCTATTCGCTGTAGGCCACTCGGTCACGCTGCTGCTTGGCGTGCTGACCGAGATCAGCATCAGCTCCTACATCATCGACGCCATCATTGGTTTCTCTGTGGTGTACAAGGCGCTCGATAACTTGGGTGCATTCCAGCGCTGGTTCGGCTTCCAACCCAACACCAAGGTGGCCACGCTGATCTTCGGCCTACTCCACGGTTTCGGCTTGGCGACGAAGATTCAGGAGTACGAGATCTCTCCTGATGGACTGATTCCGAACCTGATCGCCTTCAACATTGGTGTTGAGATCGGCCAATTGCTGGCCCTCAGCGCGATTCTCATTCTGATGGGGTATTGGCGGCGTACAGGTGGTTTCTGGCGCCACGCCTACACCGCCAACGTCGCCATGATGAGTGCCGGCTTCCTCCTGATGGGTTACCAGATCACCGGCCTGTTTGTCTCCGCGTAAGGAATTCTGACTATGTTCAATACTCCGCTTCCAACTGTTAATGAATTGCCCAGCACTCGCAAACTGGTACGTTCGACTGTCATAGCAATGCTGGTTGCTGCCGGTCTTCTGGTAACGGTCGTAATGCCTTCGGAATACGCCATTGATCCGACAGGTGTGGGCCGAGCACTGGGGCTGACCCAGATGGGCGAATTGAAGATCATCCTTGCCCAGGAGGCTTTAGCGGATGCAGCTGCGCCGCAAGCATCTACTCCTGCTCCTGCTCCTGCTCCTGCTCCTGCTCCGCAGGTTGCGCAAGTTCAACTTGTTGCGAAACCTGCTCCTCAATCTGAAGCAACATCAGCTCCTGCTTTGAAGACGAATCAAATCACCGTCACGCTCAAGCCTGGTGAAGGGAAAGAAATCAAGCTGGAAGTGCTGAAGGGCAAGACTGTCAGCTATGCATGGACAGCGCTTGGTGGGCCAGTGAACTACGAGACCCATGGTGAGCCCTACAATGCTAAAAAGGGCTATTTCCACAGTTATGGCAAGGGCAAACAAGTCAAAGATAACCAGGGGGAATTTACTGCGATTTTTGACGGTACTCATGGCTGGTTCTGGCGTAACCGCAGCAACAGTGACGTGACCATCTCACTCAAAGCGACCGGCGATTACTTGAGCGTCAAGCAGTAATCCGAGACGGCGATGGCTGTGCTGCTGTCGAGAGGCAGCGTTCAATAACGGAAAATCTCTTTCATCCATTTCTTTAAAGGGTATCCCCATGAAAACCCAAACAACACTGTTCCGTTCGATGCTCCTGATCTGCCTCCTTGGCCTGATGACGGCATGCGATGGTGGTAAAAAAGTTACTACCACCGAAAGCGCTGAACACGGCCACTCACACGAGTAACACCCGGCACAAACAAAGCTACATTTGCGAGGCTCTTGAAGGGCTGGCATTTGGATCGGCGTGGCCGGCACTTCTCGGACTGTCCTATCTGGGGATTCAAGCCGGCCAAGTTGGGCCAAAGGGACTACTCGTCGCCGGATGTTAGGCACTGATACTTACGAAGGCTTCGATATCTATCGTAGCCATGCAACCGATACCGAGCGCTATGCTGTCATGGCGCAAACCCAACCTTGGCCTCCACCTATTGGTAGGCTTCGGACTGGCAGAAACTGCCAGCGCGGCATATCGATCTGACGGACGAGACGAATGAGCCCCTGATGTTCCAGTGAGCAGATCATCTGACCTGAGGAATTATTGATTCTTCAGCAACAGTAAGAGAAGAGCTGTTGAAGCAATCAATGCCCCCACGACGAAGGTGCTGTCTGATCCGATGCTTTGCCATAGCCAGCCCGCAAGAACACTGGCGATCAGCATGCATGCACCACTGACCAAATTGAAAATACCGAAGGCGGTGCCCTTAAGTTTTTCAGGCGCTTTATCGGCTACAAGCGAGGCAAGAATGCCTTGGCTGAATCCCATATGAAGCCCCCACAATGCAACGCCCAGCATCATCGTAATGGCAGAGCTGGACTGAGCAAGCACCAGATCCGCTAGGATGAGTAACCCCATCCCCACAACGAGCAGTTTCGTACGGCTGATACGATCAGATAACCAACCGGCGGGGTAAGCAGACAAGGTATAGAAAAGTGCCATGACCACCATCACCAGAGGAATCCAGGTGGCCGAAAAGCCTAACTGCTGGGCCCGTAATACCAGAAACGCTTCACTGAACCGGGCTAGCGTAAATACTCCACCAATGACAACAACCCACCAATATCCAGACGAGAAGTCGAGCAAGGCTCTCCAGTGAATCGGAGAGCGAAATTTGTGTTCGCTGGGGGCGTGTACGGGCTCTTTTACTCCCGTGACAATTAGAGTCACCGCTATCGCTGCAGGAATCACTGCAACCCACAGTACAAGCTGTATATCTGCGAGCCACAACATCAGCAATATGGCCAGAGCGGGGCCAAAAACGGCTCCTACGGTATCCATCGATTGTCTTAACCCAAAGCAGGCGCCCCGGATCTCTGGTGGCGAAACATCTGCGACCAGTGCATCACGCGGCGCGCCACGAATCCCCTTACCGATACGATCCAGAAAGCGAGCAGTGAATACCACCTCGACTGTATGAGCCAAAGGGAAAAGCGGCTTGGTCAGGGCGGCCAAACCATATCCAAGTAGCATTAGTCCTTTGCGTCGCCCTATAAAGTCGCTGATGGCGCCAGAAAATATTTTGACGAACATGGCAGTCGACTCGGCGATCCCCTCTATCACTCCGACAGTCAATGCACTCGCGCCCAACGTAGTGACTAAAAACACAGGCAGTAAACTGTGTACCAGCTCAGACGATAGATCCATGAACAAGCTAACAAAGCCCAACGCCCAGATCGTGCGCGGAATCCGAAGGCGCTCAACATTTGTATTAGGGCTATCGCTGTTCATATTTTCATCCTGTACTCGTCGGTGCCGCAGAAAAATATGGAAGGCAGCGCCCCTTCTACATGACTATCTCACTCGCTTGGACTGCAGATAGTGGTAGGAAGAAATGGTGCCCAAGATATGGAGGTTACACAGGACACACCTAGGCATCTGCCTGTCAAAAAATTCATTTTGCGGGGATGAGCGTGAAATGCCCCCAGCTTCAGTATTAGCCCAAGCCAGCAAACATTGTGATGGCTAAACCTAAGCACTGGAGATTTGCCATGAAAACCCTGAAAGCCCTTTTGATCGTAACCTTGATGAGTGCTTCTGTAGCTGCGATGGCAGAAGGCGGCGGCGATACAGTAGCTGCAAAGATGGAGGCCGCAAGAGAGTCTGCGATGGTAACGTACCAACAGTCTGAACACGCAACCGCCGTTGCCAGCAATCACCAAGCGGCGTCCAACGATGTCGAATGCACAAATTAATACTACGCAATACTCATCAATTATTTAGCAGCCTCCGACTTGCTCGTGCGCTTTAACTGCCATGGGCCACAGCCAAAGAACCTGCTACAAACAACCACTAAAAAAGCCGCTTACTCGCAGCTTACAGTAGGGGCTATCAGGTTAAAAGAATAAAAAATTCAACTCGGGTTGCGAAGAGCATCGACAATCCGAGTATTGGGCGTGCAAGAAATTACTTGCTTGCATCATAATACTTTGCACATATAATTTGCATGAAGGTTATGGTCGGCCTAAATTACGAACCATACCTCCAAAGCACAAGTAAAAAGTCTAGTCTGCGACAATTATTAACGTAAGCAATCACAATAAATTTGTTTGCGAGCCCCTATTAAATAAATCCCTTGAACTGAATATCCCCTACAAGGGGGGGCAAGAAAGTAAAAGCTTAGTGCTGAGTTTGCGCCAGAAACGACACGAATAATAAATTTAATTATGATTGTTCTTTGACAGAATTTTGATCTTTTACACCCTAAGCTGCGCTCATCCATACATCGCGCTATAGCTTGATCGTTACCCTCACAAACTATACCGGTTATCCCTAATAGATGTATGTAAATCCGGTGCAAATGGCGAGATTTTAGGCGCTGTAATTTATATCTTTAATCCGTTTCCAGGAGCCCCCTCTATGAGCACCTCTATCAGTTTTAATAAGCTGCCAGAAATAACTTTGGCGTTCTGGGCGATGAAAATCTGCGCCACCACCCTCGGCGAGACTGCCGGTGATTTACTGTCTATGACGCTGAATGTGGGGTATGCGATCAGCTCAATGATCCTGATAAGTGCCTTCCTGATTACACTTAGCTTGCAGCTATTTTCGAAAAGTTATAATCCCGTGTTGTACTGGATCGTTATTCTCTCCACCAGTACCGCAGGCACCACCATGTCGGACTTTATGGATCGCACCTTGGGCCTTGGCTATGCGTCCGGCTCGCTAATTCTGATCAGCCTGTTGATCGCCATTTTTGCGATCTGGCGCTTGAGCGAAAAAACGCTGTCGGTAAACAACATCCTTACCACTAAGGGCGAGCTGTTCTATTGGGCGGCAATTCTGATTTCCAACACGCTAGGCACAGCGTTAGGCGACTACCTGGCAGATGACTCCGGCCTGGGCTTCGCTGGCGGCGCATTGCTGATCGGGTCAGCGATTGCCGCAGTGATGCTGGCCAAGTTCTACACGCGGATTTCCACAGTGCTGCTCTTCTGGTTGGCGTTTGTCCTGACCCGACCGTTCGGCGCGACACTCGGCGACTTTTTGACGAAGTCTCACGAAAAAGGCGGTTTGGATTTTGGCACAGTTGGTTCATCGTTAGTGTTGGCCAGTGTATTGGTAGTGCTGGTGTCCTTCGCCGTCAAGGCCCGCAGCGCTGAAGAAATCTACGGCTAAACGGCTTGTGGGGGAGCAGGAGCACTACAAGTGTCGAGTTGGTGCTTGACAGCATGGTGTGTGAGCCGAATTTTCCGCGTACGGAGTTCATCGTCACTGATGACTACGTTGTGTGGTCGCCCCAACCTTGAGATGGGCCTGGTCTAAAAATGGAAAATTCTCGATACGACATTTGCTCTTAAGCCAATTAGGCGCTTTGAAAAAGGCACCGAGGAATTTCCCACTACCGTTTACCGCTTCAGAGTGGTCGTGTGACCTATAGGGCCTGATTGTCTCGTCACCGGTACTCTATAGGCAGCCCACGAATGATGTCGTCCCTGGTCTAAACGATCATTGAGTTCCTCGCGGTGCATCCTCATGCTGCCTATCTGGCGGTATTTTTCTTGGCTCTTTCCGAGTCAGTTCCGATCATCGGGGCCGCTGTTCCAGGCACTGCCGTGATCCTTGCGCTAAGTTCCTTTGTTATTGCTCTGTGCGTTGTTAGTCGCCGCGACATTAGGTGCTGAAGTGGGGATGGTTTTTCGTTCTGGCTAGGGCATCGACACCCGCGCAAAACTCTTGGTTTCTGGCCATTGAGCCGCCACCCTGAACTGATTCAGAGCAGCAAGGCCTTTTTCGAGCGTCACGACGCGAAGAGCGTATTTCTCGTGCGCTTCGTACCGGGCATTCACGCCTCCATATCGCTGCTCATATTTTCATCCTGTACTCGTTGTTGCCAAAGGGAGGTCGGGAACGGCAGGGCCACTTCTACATTGCTTTCGTACTCGCTGGGAATGCAGATAGTGGTGGGAAGAAATGGCCTCCGGGATACGGAAGTAACACTGAGCGCACCTCGGTTATTTATCTGTCAAAAAATTCATTTTGCGGGGAAGAGCGTGAAATACAACCAGCTTTAGTATTAGCCCAAGCCAGCAAACATTGTGATGGCTAAACCTAAACACTGGAGATTTGCCATGAAAACCCTGAAAGCCCTTTTGATCGTAACCTTGATGAGTGCTTCTGTAGCTGCGATGGCAGAAGGCGGCGGCGATACAGTAGCTGCAAAGATGGAGGCCGCAAGAGAGTCTGCGATGGTAACGTACCAACAGTCTGAACACGCAACCGCCGTTGCCAGCAATCACCAAGCGGCGTCCAACGATGTCGCGCGTTCGAATTGACAGGACGTTTTACTCATCAAGTTCATTAGCAGCCGACTACTTAATCATGCGCTTTAAGTGCCATGAGTTGCAGTCGGGAAAGCTGCCGCAAGGACGCATAACCAGAGTCGCTTACTCGCCGTGTGGCAGTAGGACTCATCCTTTAAAAACAGTCAAAACGACCTGCTCGGGTTGCGGGGTACACCGACAACCCGAGTAATAGGTCGGCAGCAAAAAAGCTGCTCTAATGATACGCCAACATTACACCAACCTGCTGCTTCAGCTCTAGTTATTACCGAGCGGGAGTTTAAGACAAGTTCGTCACCACGTTGAGGCGATAGCCTGCGCCAGGAATGGTAGCAATTAGCGCAATTCCAAATCCATCATCTAACTTTCGACGTAAACGATAAATATGTTTATCGATAACGTTGTCGTTTGGATCGAATTCATAGTCCCAGGCACTCTCAAGTAGCATCAAGCGAGTAACAACCTCACCACAATGTCTCATGAGTTTTTCTAGAATCAAGGTTTCGCGGTGAGCAAGCGATATCGTGCGCCCCATCCATGTCACCTGCCGGGCTGCAGAGTCAAGGCACAGTTCGCCAATACACAAGGTACTCGCCTTACCAGGTTGCTGATCTCTAGGACGCAATAACCCTTCCAGTCGAGCTAATACTTCAACAAAGGCATAGGGCTTCGCCAAGTAGTCGTCGCAACCCGCTTTAAGCCCCTCAACACGCTGCTGGGTCGAGGCTAAGGCGCTGAGCATCAATACTGGCGTCTGCATCCCCTCCCTACGTAACTCTCGAACCAACGACAAACCGTCCATACCGGGTAGGCATCGATCAACGATCAAAGCGTCATAGATACCCTCAAGCGCCATAGCGAGACCGTCACGACCATCTTCGCTGGCATCGACCACATGTCCGCTTTCTCCGAGTCCTCGCACTAGGTATGAAGCGGTACGGGCATCATCCTCAATGACTAGAATACGCACACAAACCTCGCAAAGACTTAAATAAACTTTTTTTCATTTTCTCGGAAGCTCAGTGTATAGACTGGCTTGGCACACTATGCCATCAAAGGGGTCGCTTGATTTACATCGACCTATGAATTTCAGCCCGGAGCTCAGCGCGACGCCTATGACCCACGTACTGGTTATCGAGGATGATCCCGTCACCTCACGGGAGATTGAGGCAGCCCTTAACGACCATGGCTTTGACGTAACCCTGGTAAACAATGGTCGTGAAGGCTTGGTAGCGGCCATTAGTGATACCTTCGACATCATTGTTCTTGATCGCATGCTACCTGGAGCGCTTGACGGCCTAGGCATGCTTACCGCATTGCGCGCCTCCGGCATCACCACACCGGTTCTGATTCTCAGTGCGCTAAGCGCTTTAGATGAGCGGGTTCGAGGCCTTCGTGCAGGAGGCGATGACTATTTGACCAAGCCGTTCGAGTTCATTGAGCTGACTGCTCGACTAGATGCTCTGAATCGCCGAAGGGCACCTCCTTCCGCAGCAAATCGAGACAGTCGATTGCGCATTGGGAATCTGGAAATTGACTTACTACGACGCTCAGTGCGCCGAGGCGAAAGACAGATTGACTTATTACCTCGTGAATACGCGTTACTAGAGTATCTCGCTCAACATGCCGGGCAAGTCGTCACGCGAACCATGCTCTTCGAAGCTGTCTGGAATTATAGTTATGACGACCGCACCAATGTGATAGATGTTCATATTGGTCGTCTGCGTCATAAGATTGATGGCGAGGGCGATTCTCCAATGCTCCAAACCATTCGGGGGGCTGGTTATGTCCTACGTTCGCCTGAGTGAGATTCCGCGTACCATCAGCTTTCGAACAGCCCTTATGTTCCTGGCATTATTTGGGTGCTCGTTTTTTGCGTTATTTGGTTATATTTATTGGCAGACTACCGGATATCTGATCTCAGAGGTGGATACTGCACTGCATCGAGAGGTAGACCGCCAAAACGCCCAAGAGCCTGCGCTACGACGTACAGAAATACTTAAACATACGGAACAAGACCCCGAAGGGCGGCTCCCATATACGCTATTCGACTCTGCAGGTACAACGATTGCGGGGGCGCTATCAACCCTGCCTACGTTCAGTGCATACGATAAGCCTGCGGAATTTTTCTGGGATAAAGCTAACGGGCATGATCGCCCTATCCGCTACCTTGTTCACAAACTGGATGATGGAAGCACTCTTCTGATCGGCCAGGATATTCACGATATTCGTGAGTTTGACGAACTTTTGGTCAATGCTCTGGTTTCAGGTGGCTCACTACTTATAGTAGTTGGGCTACTAGGAGCGATTGCATTAGGCGTATCTGCTCGCCGCCGTTTAGACGTACTTAGCCGCTCCATAAAAATAATTGTGGAGGGTGATCTCAGTGGGCGTTTACCTACACGGGGAAATAACGACGATATTGATCGTATTGCCGGCGTGGTAAACGGCATGCTGGATGCACTTGAACGGCTGATGAGTGAAGTCAAAGGTGTATGCGATGATATTGCTCATGACTTGCGAACACCGCTGACTCGTTTGATCGCTGGATTGGAACGTGCACAACGGCGTAGCTTGACGCAAAAAGAGTACGCCAGCGCTATCGATACAGCCATTGAGGATGCTAAGGGTCTAATGCAAACCTTCCGGGCACTGCTACGCATTTCAGAAATAGAAGGCAGTGCTAGACGCAGTAATTTTACCCTTGTTGGTTTCAATCAAATCTGCGCTGATGCAGTTGAGCTCTTTGAGCCTCTCGCTGATGAACGTGGTATGAATCTAGAGTTCAAGCCATGCGAGGGAGTCGACACAGTAATGGGGGATTCGCAGTTACTGTTTGATGCGGTTTGCAACCTCATCGATAACGCCATCAAGTTTTCACCGGACGGAAGTGACGTTGAAGTAACAGTCTCGGCAGATTCTAACAACTGTGGAATCAGTATCCGTGACCATGGGCCCGGAATACCGGAGGCGGAACGGGAAGCGGTTTTCCGCAGGCTCTACCGCTCAGAGTCCAGCCGTCATACGCCAGGAAATGGCCTGGGCTTAAGTATGGTTTCAGCTGTAGCACGTTTACATGACATGTCCCTACAGGTGCACGATGCCCGGCCTGGATGCCGGGTGGACTTGATAGGTAAAGCACAAAACGCTTGAGACCCTGTATCCATATCTAAAGCTTTCGTAACTCGGCGAGCGACTCGTTCGATTGCTTGCCTGTCTCTTGGCTCAACTGATATCCCTGTTTTGGATTGTCCGCTATGCACGTCAGCAGGTCTTTGACCTGCTTTCGTTTCAGAGTTACATCCTGAATTTTTCGCCTACCAATAGGATGCGACGATTGCTGGGGGAGCAACCACTCCCATAGCGACAAACCTGTCAAAAAATTCATCTGCAAGGGAACTGAATTATAAGCTCCCAGGCACAGAATAAATAAAGAATAAATGCCCTAAAGCAAATAGCTAGGCATTGAGTTCTCCATAGGGAAAAATCTGCAATAAGAGATACTGCCTTTTTATGGCGGTTTAATTGTGCACATCCAATGTAAAAGTCTAAGAGTTGGACAGGTATACGTTTTCGATGGAGGGTAGCAGGGCGGCTTCGCTGGTTGTTGCTCGCTATAACAAAGGCAATCAAATTCGAGAGTTAGTTGGCTATGAAAGATCACCACCCAGAAAAGGCAAGCTACAGCATCGCTTTGGTTAACTACAAGTCGCTTGAGCTGACCAAGAAATGCCTCCAGCTCCTGCAAGATACTGTGAAAGAAAAAGGTATTTCTGTTTATGTGGTGGACAACGACTCTAGGGATTCAAGCACAAAGTATCTTCGAGCTTTAAAGTGGATCAACTTGATTGAGCGAAAACCAGAGCATCCTGAGGCTGGAAATATTGCTCATGGCCGAGCTCTTGATCTCGCTTTAGGTTTCGTGGAAACGGAATATGTATTTCTTTTACATACCGACACTTTCATTTATGACCTTGAAGTTTTTAACATGATGCTCGCGCAATGCGCCGAACAACAAGGCGTGGCAGCCGTTGGATGCTTAGAGCAGCTGAATAGAGGCTTTTTTCGCTCGGCCTGGAGAATATCAGCACGGTTTTTTAAACATTACACCAGGCGTAGTCTTAAAGCGCTTGGAATAAAAACGAGGGAGCCGAAACCATATATAGAAAAACACCTGAAAAGCTTTTGCGCCCTGTGGAATGTAAGGTTGATCAAAAAGCACGGTTTGCATTTTCAAATGGATGAACGCAATCCAGGCTATGAGCTTCAGGATAGGATGACCGAGTTGGATTATAAAATTAGATTTATATCGCCTCGGAAAATGTTTCGCTATCTAGACCATATTCAAAGTGGAACGATTTCCTCACTAGGCGGCTACACCAAAAACCACAGAAGAGTCAGGATGTATAACCAGATTACACAGGGTTTAAAACTTTAAAAGGCGGCGACGGATCTGTATTCGCTCAACCTCAGAAAAATTTCGCTATCTAACTTCGCCTTTACATAAGCTCAGCGCATATCAAAAGAGGCTGTCATCACATGAATCTCGACAAAGCCGGATGGCTCAACAAAGTACCTGAAGTGACATTGTCATTCTGGGTCATAAAAATACTGTCCACTACGGTGGGGGAAACAGGGGCGGACTTTCTGGCAGTAAACGCTGGCTTAGGAGCTGCCTGGACTTCCATCGGCATGGCCGCATTACTAATGCTAGCGTTGTATTTCCAGCTCAATACCAAGGCTTATTCGCCCAGGATTTACTGGCTAACAGTGGTACTCGTAAGCATTGTCGGGACACAGATTACCGACGTCATGACCGACATGCTAGATATCAGCCTGTACACTAGCACGGCGCTCTTTGCGGTACTGCTGACGATTAACTTTCTAGTCTGGTACAAGGTCGAGCGAAACCTGTCGATTCGTGAAATTGTCACGCCTAGAAGGGAGCTTTTTTACTGGACGACCGTACTTTGCACCTTTGCGCTTGGCACAGCAGCCGGCGATCTAGCCACCGAAGCGCTGGGCTTGGGTTTCACCCTTGGCGTTTTTATTTTCGGTGCGCTTATTGCCGCCACTCTGGTGGCTTGGCGCTTGGGTGGCAACGTGGTACTGACCTTTTGGCTGGCTTACATCCTGACCCGTCCTTTTGGCGCCTCTCTCGGCGACTTGCTTACTCAAGCTAAGACCTATGGTGGCCTTGGCATGGGGGCTGCTTGGACGAGCGCAATTTTCTTGTGCGTAATTGTCCTTCTGGTAGGGGTCGCACAAATAAGTGTCAGTAACCGTAAATCCGTAAATCAATAACTGGTCAAAAAACCATCAAGGAATTCTCATGCCCACTCTTCAAAATATGATCCGTCAAGTCGGTATCGTGTCGACTATTTTTTTGCTGAGCATCGCCGCTGGCTGCTCGAAACCTTCCGATAATGTCGCCTCTGGAATACAGGCCACCCCCGTCAGCGCATCTACCCAGTCTGCTTCAAAGTTGGGTGACCTATCTGAGTTCCGAACCATCGCGGCGGATACTTCCAGCCTCACCGAAAAAAACGACCTCGCTGGAGCAAAAGCTCGCATCAAGGATCTAGAAACCTCATGGGACTCTGCTGAAGCAGGAATTAAACCCCGCGCTGCCAGTGATTGGCATGTGCTGGACAAAGCAATTGATAGGGCACTCGATGCCCTGCGAGCAAGTACACCCAAGCAAGCCGATTGCAAGGCGGCAATGGATAACCTGTTGAAAACCTTCGACTCTATGATGGGTAAGCCATGACACCGCACCATGGCCGCTGATGCATCAGGGGGCAAACATCGGCCCAGACGCTTCAACACAGACGCGCAGGTCATGATCCCTGCGCTGGTCTTAGTGAGTTACATGCGTATATTGCTAGTCGCAGATGACTCGATGATTGGCGAAGCGACTCAAGGCGCGCCGACCAACGCAAGCCACGCCTTGGACTAGGTGCGGCCAAATTTGCCGTGGCGTACCTACTGGTGCGTCTGCGTGTGATGCTACGCCGTAAAAAATCTCCAAGCCTTCGTAAGTGATTTGAGGCCAGCCGCACTTCCATTCTCCGCATACAGCGCGCAACCTAACGTACAAGATTGCCATAGAAACGGGCGTGAACTTGCTAAGTCTACAATCCTAGTTTAGCCCTCTTAACCTGTAATGGAATTTTCGATGCAAAGGCAGAATCCTATGTTCGACACCGACTCGATTAGAATCAATATAAACGACGTCACTGAACTCAAGCATTGGGCCCAAAAATTTGGAGTATCAAGAAATGAGATCAAATCGGCTGTCGGAGCAGTAGGTGACTCTTTGACAGCCGTTAAGCAATATCTTAGCCCCGTACATGAGGCTTAAATACGATAGCCTGAGACTGGCAAAACTTGCCATTCCTATTTTTCTGCCTACATCCGGGGGGCAATGGCGGACTTGCATCGCCCTTAAGCTACTGAGACGGAGACTATTTTTGGAGGACGGCAGCCACCGATTTGCGAATTTCTTCCCGCGCTTCATCTGCGCTTCCCCAGCGGCCCATCTTCACCCACTTACCCGGCTCCAACGCCTTGTAGTTTTCGAAAAAGTGCTGGATCTGCGCGAGGAGTAATGCAGGGAGGTCTGAGCACTCCTTAACGTCGCTGTATATAGAGCTGAGTTTTTCATGAGGCACTGCGATCACCTTGGCATCCGCTCCAGCTTCGTCCGTCATATACATCACACCAACCGGGCGACTACGAATGACAACGCCAGGTGATACTGGGTAAGGACAAATCACCAGGACGTCGAGAGGATCGCCGTCATCGCTGAGCGTATTTGGAATGAATCCGTAGTTGGCCGGGTAGAACATCGGCGTGCTGAGGAAGCGGTCAACGAAGATCTGTCCGCTTGGCTTGTCCACCTCGTATTTGATCGGCGAGTGGTTTGCAGGAATCTCGATTACGGTGAAGAAGTCATCGGGAATCGCGTTACCAGCTGGAATGTCCGTGTAGCTCATGCTCATATCTCCAAGCGTCTATGAAAGGCAAAGGCCGCTGACGTTTTTGCCAGCGGATACACTGTTTCGATTTCTTACGCTGACCAACCAACAGATTTACCGGCTATAAAACGAATGACTTTCTGATCGCATCCAAGTCAGTCCAAGGTTGCGAAAATTGAGAGCTGACCTCACCACAGCCAGAGCCGTGGGCGAACGGTTGATTACTCAATGTCTCGGGCTGCTGCGCCGCGCACTTTCTACAAATAACAATGCCGCCCTGGACTCTCCATCTCCTGTTCCAGTCGACTAGCTTCTCGGACGGGGTCATTACGTCTCTCTTGTTTCAATCTGATTGACAGCAAATCAGTGGATATCACCGCACAAACGCATCATGTCCTGCATAAATGGCACGGTTTCCCAGATGCTCTTCTATTCGCAGAAACTGATTGTATTTCTCGACCCGCTCCCCCCGGCATGGAGCTCCAGTCTTGAGATGGCCAGTCCCCATGGCGACAGTCAGATCAGCGATGAAGCTGTCCACCGTCTCCCCGCTACGATGAGAAACCATCGCCCCCCAGTTTGCCCCGTAGGCCATTTCGATAGCTGCTTTTGTCTCCGTCAGGGTTCCGATTTGATTGGGTTTGATCAATACGGCATTGGCGACGTTTTCTGTGATGCCGCGCTGAATCCGCTCGACATTAGTGACAAATAGGTCATCTCCAACCAACTCTATCCGGTCACCCAGCGCAGCATTCAATTGCTTCCAGCCCGACCAATCATCTTCCGCGAGTCCATCTTCCAGTACCGCAATTGGGTACTTATCGACCCATGAGGAATAGAGACTAATCAGCTCTTGGGCATCGACTTTGCGACCTTCCGAGCGTAGATGGTAAAGACCGTTTTCATAAAAACCGCTGGATGCTGGATCGATGGCGATCTCGATCTGAGATCCAGGGGTATAACCAGCCCTTTCAATTGCCTTAATGATCAGCTCAATGGCGTCTGAGTTTTTCTTGAGTGCCGGCGCAAAGCCGCCCTCATCTCCGACCGCTGTTGAATAGCCGGCGCCCTTAAGCACCGCTTTCAGCTCGTGGTACACCTCAGCGCCCCATCGCAAGGCTTCCTTGAAACTGCCAGCCCCTGTAGGTGCAATCATGAATTCCTGAAAGTCAGGGCCTTGCCAGTTGGCGTGAACACCGCCATTGAGAATATTGAACATCGGGACGGGCATTCTTGCTGCTTGCTCGACGCCCAGATATTGGAACAAGGGCAAGTTCAGCGCAGAAGCTGCCGCTCTGGCAACGGCGAGGCTCACGCCCAAGATCGCGTTTCCTCCAAGCCTGGATTTATCAGAGGTTCCATCCAGCTTAATCATCAGATGATCAATCTGTTCCTGGTCAGCCGCATCCAGGCCTCTCAAAGACTCAAGTATTTCGGTATTTACATTGCTAACGGCCTTTAAAACTCCTTTGCCGGAATACCGCTGTATATCTTGGTCACGCAACTCAACTGCTTCGTGAGCGCCTGTAGAGGCACCGGACGGTACTGAAGCCCGGCCTAGGGCTCCGCACTCCAAGGTGACGTCGACTTCAACGGTAGGATTACCGCGTGAATCGAGAATTTCACGTGCATGAATAGCCTGGATTTGCGTTTTCATTGATCTTCTCCAAGGAACGATTCGGGAACGTCATTAACCATGTGAATCCGTTGAGAGGCCTCTATGTCGGACGTCAGCTCTCCATGAGTATCCTGAACAGCTGCACTGCCGACACCGCAATCGCGGGAACCAAGAAGCCTCCAATAATTAGTTCAGGAATCTCTCCAACCAAGGGCATGAACTGCCCTCCCTTTGCCATCTGGAAAAGCTCCAGCATTTGGTTTGACGCAACCATCACGGAGCAGCAGTACGCAGTCTGGGCTTGTAGCCTGGCCTGCCTTTGATTGAGCAGATGAAAGGTCAGCAACGACACGCCAATGCTTACGATGAACAGCACGGAGAACTCATAGACTGATCCTGTAAAAAGCTTACCCATCACAAGCCCGAATACGCTGCTCAGCATCACTGCGCTCATGTGGTCTCCCAATTTTCTAAAGTGGTTTTGATGAGCCGACCTCGCTGAGCACCATTTCGCAGTCTCATCTTTGGGTTACCCATGGACATCGCGCTCATTACCCTCAATTTTGCTGTGCTCTCAGTTCGTAGCCCGGCAGGCAGGTGTGGGCTACGTCGGCCTTGCAGGACTTCTCACTGGGCATGCGCATCGTTACTAACGCCCCTTCGAGCGAGGTGACGATGTACCAACCCTCGCTCGATACCTTTTGGCTACCTGCAACGCCCGCCAGAAAAAGTGACCAAAAAATCAGTCCTACGAGGAGCGGCCTGTTGTCACGGGCCCAGTTAGCAGGAGCTGGCTGTGGACGTAGGTTATAAACTCGGTACATGGCGTTTATCCTTTTTATTGGTTGTCCAACAAGGTGTGTTTTTTAGTTTTTCGCCTGGCCCACTCGCCCGTACTCGGTGGGCAATTTGATATAGCTCAGCGAAAACGACTCCTTGGCTAATGCCTCCAGCAACTTGTCGCACCCAGTTTCATCAGTGGATATCGTCACAGTGACGGGATGATCGGCACCGCTGAGGAAATGCGCCGTATGCAAATGCCCCAAATGATCTAGCCCCTCCGTACCGCTCACCAAAGTCGCACCCAACGCGCCCTCTCGCTTGGCGAACTCGACCAACCACTCTCCCAGTGGAAGGTGCTGGTAGTTGGTATTCTGTTCAGTGAAAAACGTCAGTTGAAAGCCTTTCATAGAAAATCCTCTTAGGGTGCAAGAGCGACCGATGCTTCGGTCGAACATGCATCTTCATTTACGAGCTGTTTCTTCAAGCTGAATTACGACGCGTCACTAAGTGGTAACTCGCATAACAGGAGGACTGCTCGCACCTTGCGTAATTCGTCAGCGTGATCGCGCAGGAAGGCGCGTAGCTTGTCCTCTGTATCCAGCAATTCCAGGCACTGGGGATGACGCATATCACCCAGCTCCGGGTGATGATGCGAGATGCGATGCCCCGGCAAATAACCTGCAGAGATCGTCTTGAGCATTACCTGCTCGATTTTTGCGTTTTGAGCAACTTTAAGGAGGTGCTGGGCTAGCGCAGGTGCGCTGAGGTGGTGCCAGAAGCTGGTAACCCGAGCTCGACTAGCGCCAGGGAAATAGAGTTGCAAAGCTGTCAGGCGATCTTGACGATCCTCGGTCATTTCTCTTCCCCCTCAAGAGCCACTTTTCGCTCGTTTTCAGATTTAGTTTGTGCGTGGAATTGCTTGATATCAGAGAGCCGGATTTCCTCCGGAAGCAGACGGTGATGCTTGCTGTGGCCGACACGCTGGGCGTGATAGATCCCGGTGTGTCCGGATACGAGATAACTGGCGATACAGGCAATGGCTGCAAGCGGAGCAATTTCGGGCCCGAAGAGCTCCATGGCCATGACGATGGTTGCCAGTGGTGTATTAGCTGCACCGGCAAAGACGGCGACAAAGCCGATACCAGCCAGCATGCCGAAGGGAAGGTGCAAGAGGGGAGCCAGCGCATTCCCCAAGGTGGCGCCGATGTAAAACAGCGGTGTCACTTCACCGCCTTTGAATCCAGTGCCCAAGGAGACAACAGTGAACACCATCTTTCCAAGCCAATCCCAAGGAGCTATTGGCATTTGAAAGGATTGGACGATGCTCGGAATGCCCAGTCCGATGTACTTATCGACGTCGATGTAATGGTTACTACCGAGCGCCCACACTGCGACTGCGATCAGCAGGCCGCCGGCGAAGGGCCTTAATGGTGAATAGGTGATAAGCCGCTTAACGAAGGCCCCGAGCTTGTGGGTCGCTGTAGCGAATAGCAGACCAGTGAGGCCAAAGACAATCCCAGCTGCCACCACAGCCAAGACGCTCCACAGCTGCACCGGAACCACTTCGCCAATGACGTAATGCGTGTGAACCACGCCCCAGGCTTGCCCCACCTGGTCAGCAACGATTGCCGCAACCACGCAAGGGAAAAGCGCGTCGTAACGCATACGTCCAATGGCCAATACTTCAAGTCCGAATAAAGCCCCGGCAAGAGGGGTGCCGAAGACGGACGCAAAGCCAGCACTGATACCGGCCATGAGAATCACCCGACGGTCTTCGCGGCGCAGACGAAAGACATGCGTCAGTTGATCGGCAAGGGCACCGCCCATTTGCACCGCCGTCCCCTCACGTCCCACAGATGCACCAAAAAGGTGGGAAACCACGGTTCCGATCAGCACCATCGGCACCATGCGCAAAGGCACGATCTTCTTAGGATCATGGATCTCATCGATGATCAGGTTGTTTCCGGCATCAACCGGTTTACCCATCAAATGGTAAGCGAGCCCCACGGCGAAGCCAGCAACTGGAAGTAGCCAGATCGCCCAGCGGTGAGTTTCCCGCCATTGGGTGGCGTGATCTAAAGAGAAGAGGAATAGCGCAGAGGCAGAACCCGCCAACAGTGCGACGAGAACTGCAAGCGCAAGCCATTTTGCTATGTAGGGCAGTAAGTCGAGTTGTTCAGGTCGTCGAAGTTTAGACATTTGGCCAGCCACAAAAAAGTAAGTGGGCCTGACCAAAAGTGGGATTCTGAGCGCGAACGCCTACAGACCTGTTTTGATCAGGTTTCTGTAGGCATCATCAGCTGCTACGGGTGCAGCGGTTGGTTAATGGAGGAATGCCATCTCCAATCCGTCGATTTTAGCTAGCTCCGCTCAAAATGTAAAATCATGTTACGGAGGCAGTAAGCACAGGAAGAGCTCGTGAAGTCTTGTTTGGTAAAAGGATGCCGGACTAGGTGGTTTTTTTGCCGACAAAGCCCATTTCAATTGGAGTCTTGATGTAAAACACCGAGATGTCCTCAAGCTCCAATCGCTTGAACAAGCGTTCAGATTCGTCCTCGGTGATAGCCATGCGAATCTCGGTAGGCTGATCCGCCAGTTCAAAAAAATGGGAGGAGTGCAGCCGACCGGTATGCCCAAAACCCTCGATACCAGTAGATAGGGTCGCACCACGTAGTCCCATTTCTTTCGCCAAATCTACGATCCAGTCGCCGAGCATCTTTCCCTGATAACGACGGTTCTGTTGGGTAAAGAAAATCACCAGAAAACCTTTCATTTTCATCTCCTCAGCGCGTGCCGATCATTTGATAAGACAGAAGCCCGGCAGCCGTCATCGCCAACGAGCCCACGACATGCAATGAAACCGAGCCGAGGGCCCACAGAAGTCTGCCTTCCTGGATCAGGGCAACTGTTTCTGCCGAAAACGTGGAAAAGGTTGTAAGCCCGCCACAGAAACCCGTGATGATCAGCAGACGCCACTCAGGACTCAGGGTGGGAGACGCGGCCAAAAATGCGATGGCTAGGCCAATGATGTAGCCCCCAACCATGTTTGCAACCACTGTGCCTGGCGGAATCGTAGGGAACAGAGCGTTTAGCTTCATGCCCAAGAACCAGCGCAACCAGGCACCAAGTGACGCGCCAATGGCGATAACTACAAGTGATTTCAGCATGGCGGGCTCACCTCGTCAGACCTAGGCCAAACAGGTAGCAGGTAAGCACAACGCGGGAGTGGCGACTGGGGTAGTAGGATCATAATCCTGTCCTAGATTGGAGACAGGAAGCGGATACACCTACGCACCCTGTCCAGGGTTCACGTAGGCATCATCAGCACAAGGCGGTTGAAGGAGGAATGCCATCTCCTGGCTACAATCTAGCAGCAAAATGGGGAAAAGTGACCTAGCACGCAGTAGCTCTGTTTGAAATTATTCCTAATCCAGCTCAATGCAATGGCTTCGCTTCCAACCCCCGCCATTCATTGATAGCGATACCTATCAAGAGCCAAGCGGAGCCGACGAGGACACCGGCAAGTACATCACTCAGATAATGCAGACTTAGAAATAGTCGGCTAAGACAAATCGCCGCGATTGCCATCGCTGACCAAACCCCAACTTCTGCCCGCATTCTTTTGGTCGATAGCTCGCGAGCTATCACAAACCCTATGAATCCAATCACCACCGTAGATGCCGTAGCGTGTCCGCTTGGAAAAGAAGGATTGAATTCTGTGATTCCGTCAATAAAGACTGGTCTCGCCCGATTAATGGCGTATTTCGCAACCCATGTAGTGACTTCCGCGCCCAAAAAAGAAGCCCAAAGCGGAAGCAAAATGCTGGATCTGCGCATCGACCACAACAAGACTGATACGACAGCTACAAGCATCCCCATCGAAATTATCGTCCCTAAAGACGTCACTTCGACGAAAAGATGTAAAAGCCAAGGAGCACGAAATGGCTGAAAAAAGTCGTTCACGGCCAAATCGATGGCGGATGTCCTGTTCCAATGCAGCACCGCAATGGTCAAGCAGAGAAAAGCGCTGATTATCAGGCCTGCCGCTAAAAGCAAACAACGTATGACTCGCCAACCATCTGGTGCTCGCGGTTGCACTTCTGAGTCGCTGGTCTCAGCACCATCCTCATACATTTGCGGTGAGTTCGTTGAGTTGGCGATTTTGAGCAATATTTCGATAGCCAAAAACCGCATCGCTCCAACTGCAACAGCAAGGGCACCCAAGAAAATTAGTGCCTCTGGATAGGTACTCAATTTGCCTCCTGTTGATTTAATCCGCCTCCAAGAGCCGAGTACCGATTTTATGGTGAGCACTGTAAAAGCGTTGTGACAGGGATGCCTTGCACCATGCGCGGCTCAGTCTATGACCTGCGACTAACTATGCCAGTAGGGCCGCCTACATGGCTTTGACCGAAACCACTTCCACGTACTTGTACCTCTTCTTAGCAGGCTTCACAGCCTCCAGCTCCGCAAGCAAAGAGCTCAACGTGTCGGTCTCGTGGATCAACTCATGCATCTTACCCTCGAATTCGTTTCCAACGCGAAGCGTGACTCGCAGCCTGGGCGTAAACACTTTCTCTGCTTTTTTCTTGTCTGCGGGAGTTGCAATCGGC
This sequence comes from Pseudomonas sp. AO-1, assembly GCF_019775695.1. Classification (NCBI taxonomy): domain Bacteria; kingdom Pseudomonadati; phylum Pseudomonadota; class Gammaproteobacteria; order Pseudomonadales; family Pseudomonadaceae; genus Pseudomonas; species Pseudomonas sp. AO-1. The sequence continues at coordinate 5,987,135 of NZ_CP079947.1, read as the reverse complement.
TTGGTAAAAACAACCTCTGGCGCAGGCTCCTGCACTGGAGGAGCAGAAACCTGCACCTCCTGCTGAGCCTCACCAAACAAGGCGCGACGCATTTCTTCTTCAGTTAAACCAGCGTTCATAAAACATCTCAATGGAGAAGCAATTAGCTCAACAAATTCTACAGGGGTGGCTACGCTAAGGTACGCTGTGGGGCATGATCAGACTTCAGATACCTAAGTCTATTTCTAGACAGGAACCTCTCCAGGCTCGCGAAAGCTGCTCCTTCGGTAATAGCGTGATGAGCCCGTCCGCTAGGTCACTGGCGTGACGAGCGTATAGCGTCACTGTGCCAGGAACCGGTATCCGATCAGCAACGAAGGCACCGACTCGCTCTTGGGCAATTTTTAATATATCTAGGACTTCTGGGCTCACCTGTTTCGTGGACAAATGCTCAACGACAGGTTTGGGCGGAGGCGCGGCGTGACTCCACATATTTACAACCACCTGAAGCAGTCCGTCTGAGCCAAGATGTTCAAGAGCTATCTCCCACAGCTGGCCTTCCTGCGCCATATCCAGGCGAGCCCTAGTCATTACGGAGTTCTAACAAGGTGAGGGTCTTTCTTGATTGCGAGTTTACCAAGCTCTCAGCGGCTGCGAAGCTGATATCACTCGCATTGGTGGCTGAGGATGGGCGCGAATTCTACGTGGAATTGCTCGATGCTTGGAAAGAAGAAGACTGCAGTGATTTCGTAAAGGAAATCGTGCTTCCGCAGCTGTGGGGCGGTAGCTACGTACGACCCACCATTGAGGCAAGGTCAGCGCTGCTCGAGTTCCTAGAGTCGTTTGACGAAGTTCTGGTGATTGTCACAGACGCTCCACAGTACGATTGGGAGCTTTTCACCGAACTTGCATATGACAATGGTAAGTGGCCAAGGAACGTCCGGAATTACCCCACTGACGCAACCACTCTAAATGCCACAAGCGACGGGGTTCCGCTTCCGCATCACGCTCTCCTTGACGCCCGTATCATCGCTAGCATGTTCATCACAAGCAATCCATAGGAAGGACTACCCTGAGAAGGCGCACAGTCTGTATTGGCCAATCGGGTCGAGCGGAGAATGAAATGGAAGGCACGCACGTCGGAGCAAGTCGCGGAGCTGCTCTGTGGTGACAACGCGGAAGGCCATTTTCATTATCCGCCAGGTGCTCAGCATGAACGGAATAGATAACGATTTGCCCTCGCTCAAACCGCCTATAGGGAACAATCGCGCCCGCAGCGGCCTGAGCAATCTTCAGAATACTCAACACACCATCACCACCGAGGTTGCCGTCCAGATACCCTCTGTTTTACCACCGGTCGACCGGACATCCGTCCATGACGCGCCCACAACTTGATGGAGATCCGATGGGCCGAGGTGCTCCTCCGAAGTTCTCCACAGGAAGCCTTCCTATGACACGGTGACTCGGGTTGTGCTCATTTAAAGGTCATTCGAAATCAAGGTCGCTCGGGCGTGGTTGTTTGTAGATATCTGCGCACAGTCGATCTCGACAGCTCCAGTCTCTCTGCGATTTCTGACACAGACACGCCCGCGCTGCTCAAACGATTAGCCTCCGCTGCCTTTTGCGCCGCATCGGATCGGACGGGTCGACCAGGCGGTAGTTTTCCGGCTCGTGCCATTGACTCCATCTCCTGATCAACACTTTCTTTTCTAATTCTGTTCATCTGTTTGGAAACGCGTTTAAGGCCCTCCCCGAACGGCTCATTAGATTGCAGAGACGTCGCCATGAGAATGAGTGAGGCCGGCTCAACTTCCATTAGCGCTGCAAGACGAATGAGCACATCAATCGTGATGTTAGCTTCACCACGCTCTATCCGGCCCCAGTAGGAACGGTCAATTGTGATCAGGTTTTCCTGCGCAAAACCCTTTCTTCTACGCAGTGCTCGTACCACTACAGCAAGGGCTTCTGCGGCCTCCATGACATTTCCCCAAGCAAATCGAGGATGAGGCCATATTGCGGCGCACCATAACACGGACTATCATCCGTATTATGGTGCGATTGGCACTTTCAGGCTGGCTTCCCGTGATCCGATTGACGTCTCCAAGCCAACGCAACTGGCGTGCGGAGATACTCTTTGCGAGGGGCGAGCTCAAACAAGCGGGATTGAATTGTCAATTTCCGGGTTATTAATTGAGGTGAACCCTATGGCTAGCGTCCAAGAGCCCGACTTTATGAAAGGGCCAAGAACGCCCCTTGAGGGCCTGGAGGGTACTTCCGAAGCTCGAGCTTTAGCAGTCGAACGATTCCCTAAAAAGCCTTACTGCCTAGTTCGCGACTGGACAATATTTCGCATTGAAGTCACACGCGACGAACTCTTCAAATGTCATGCAGCAGGCCAGCTCCCGATGATCCTGTTTGCTCACAACGTGGCCGAGGACAGCCAAGGTCGTTTCGAACGGGGCGATTGGGTTCGTTCAAGCATGTGCACCGGTTTCCACGACGGTGTTGCATTCGAGACCAGAAACTCTGTTTACGTATTGATTGGCCCTGGTCATGAACAGCTCGCAAGCCTGAAAGACGTTTTCTCCCTCTTCTAACTGCGCTCAGTATCGGAGCCCATTCAGGCTAAGGACATACGATGTTTAGAACACACGACTCCGACATGCTCGGACTGCCGGGCATGTTCGGTGAAGGTCAGTACCAATGGCATCAGGTATCCAAAGTGCTTCGTAATCACTGGTATCACGTAACTGTTCTGGCTAAGTACGAGGACAGAATTTCAGAGGCGGTTCTCATGATCGACAGCGAACCTCGGCTTCAGCAACTGCTGATTGCCCAGGACGCGGAGACGATCATCACAGAGGTGCAAGTAGTTACACCTGCCCACATGAATGGCACGGGAATTTGGCGCATGGAGAAACTGACCAAAGTGACGCTTGGTGAAGACCAAAACAAGTGTGTTGTGTGTCTGCTGGAGGTGGAGACCGGCTCCAAATACCACAGCTCTCACCAACCTGGCTTCAACACTGACGTGCTGAGCAATCTTCGTCCAATCTACCACGCGAACATGATTCGTACAGCCTGAGATTTACAAAGAATCCTGCACGATACCAGCGCAGATGGTTCCTTGAAGATTTCCTGGTAACGCCATACGGGCTGCGAAAGGAGCGCAATTATGCTGAACACTCTGGATGTGAATTTTCATGGAAAACGACATACGGATTTCGATCTCGCACGAATCCTAAAAGCACAAGCCCAAGGCTTCGACAAACCGATAACAGCCTATCTCTGCAGAGTATCCATAAAGGCTCGTGCTGGATTAGGCGTCGTGTTTGGTCACAACCGTAAAGACCAATATGGACGGTTCGGCGACGGTCACCTGATCCGGACTTCTGACGTCATTAAGGCGGAGCGCGAGGGCCGATTTTGGGTACTTACCACAGAGAACTCACGCTACGTGATCGCGACGTTTCAGCACGGTAATGGGCGTGCGAGCTTGCGAGATTTTTTGCGCCTTTCACAGAATTACCACCATTTCGCGCCAAGGTTGCTGCAGTGATGATCGTGTTCGCCTTCGCCAAAGATGAACACTCCTGAACAACTTCAAGGTAGTGTCATGATCGTAAAGACCGGCGAAATGACCTGCATTTTCCGACAAAGCCTATCGGGATGGCTCGTTGGCGGGAAAGCCTGTTCGCTTTTCTACTGAAGAACGTCAATAGCAACCTGAAATACTTCAATTTGCCATTGAACCGAGTGATCCAGCTGGGTACTCAGGTTGAGATGTAGAAATAAACAAGGCCGCGAATGCGGCCTTGTTTATTTCAGGGGTGTTACTCGTGTGAGTGTCCGTGCTCAGCGCTCTCGGACGTTGCTGCTTTCTCACCGCCACCGCATGCCGTCATCAGGCCAAGGAAGCAGATCAGGAGCATTGAGCGAATCAGCGTTGTCGGGGGGGGCATGGAAGAACTCTCAAAAAATGGATGGAATAAATGGTTTGTGATTCGGCTGGCTGAGGAACAGGTGCCGCAATAGGTTGGCTCTGCACGACCTGCGGTGCTGGAGCTGTAGCTGCTGGTTGAGGTGGTGCGGCATCCGCCAAGGCTTCCTGGGCAAGGATGATCTTCAATTCGCCCATCTGGGTGAGCCCCAGCGCCCGGCCCACACCCGTGGGATCAAAGGCGTATTCCGAAGGCATGTGGCCGATACGGTAAAGGACACAAGCCAGACTGCGATCAAAGAGCTGCACGCGCTGGGCATCAAAACCATGATGCTGACAGGCGACAACTCACACACGGCTGACGCGATTGCCAAACGAGTTGGGATAGATGAGGCGCGGGGAAACTTGCTGCCCGCTGACAAGCTCTCGGCGATTGGTGAGTTGCAGGATCGTAAGCACGTGGTAGGCATGGTCGGTGACCGGTGTCGTGCACAAAAAACACATGAAGCGCAATGATACCGCCCGAGTTGGCAATGCTTTATACCTCACCAAACCACTGGGTATAGGCATTCTTACCACCGCCGAAAAGAAGTCCAAGCTGCGGGCAGAGGATGTTGGCGTGGCCTGCGATTGGATGTGCACTTTGAATGAGCCCGGCAGCCGTTTTGGCAAGCTTGCAGGGGTCACAGCGATGACCGATGTGACCGGTTTTGGTTTACTCGGACACCTGGTGGAAATGGCCGATGGAGCTGAGCTCACCGCCCGACTCGAATATGCAGCTGTCCCTCGCCTACCTGGTGTCGATCACTACCTCGCCGAGGGCTGTGTGCCGGGTGGCACATTGAGGAATTTCGACAGCTATGGAGATAAGATCGCGCCGATCAGTGACGCGCAGCGTGACCTGCTCTGCGACCCGCAGACCAGTGGTGGCCTATTGATCACGTCACGCCGGAGGGTGAGGCGGAGTTTCTCGCCGTCTCCGCTGAGTTGGGGTTGCACCTGGCGCCTATCGGAACCTTGGTCGAACGACAGGCGTACGCGGTAGAAGTGCTCTAATGCGCGACAATAGCAGCGACACAATGTGGCTTGCTCGGATGGTTGCTAAGCATCATATTTTGATGGGCTCAGCTTGCTACTGGTGCGCTCGGCTCTGAGGTCTTAAAGGTAGAGACTCAGCAATTGTGCAATCGTGAAGTGGTTATCGACCTGCAAGAGAGGGCACTTTATGCAATCGAAGGAGCATTGGGACAAGGTCTACTCCAGCAAGCCAGCAGATGGCGTGAGCTGGTATCAAGAGCATGCGGAAAGCTCGCTGCGGCTGATCCAGCAAACTGGAGTTCCCTCGTCCGCAGAAATCATCGACGTAGGAGGTGGCGCCTCTACGTTGGTAGATGACTTAATTGCGAGTGGCTTTACCCGCCTGAGTGTCCTAGATCTTTCAGCGGCAGCTCTAGAAGCCACAAAGCAGCGATTGGGCAGCCGTGCCGATGAGGTGCGGTGGATTGCCGGAGATATCACGAAAGCTTCACTTCCTTCGCTATCTTATGACGTCTGGCATGACAGGGCCGTTTTTCATTTTTTGACCGATGAGGCCGACCGTCAGGCTTACGTCCAAGCTGTTTTGAGAAGCGTAAAACCTGGAGGTTTCGTCATTGTGGCGACCTTCTCGGAAGATGGGCCGACTCATTGCAGTGGCTTGCCTGTGCAACGGTATACAGCAGATGAACTGCATGATGAATTCGGCGCTCCGTTTGAGCTGATCAGCCATGAGAAGGAAGCACACCACACGCCGTTTGGGACAACACAGAACTTTGTGTACTGCTTCTGCCGGAAAAACTGAAGAGCGTTCATCTTCGAGGTCTGCCAGTGCTACGACGGGGCAACTGGATCTATCTGATGCACCCAGCAGCTCTACAAACCATACGGCTCTTGGTCTTGAGCAAACCGACAAGTCTTAGCAAACCATAGAAACTTACGATCACTTGGTGGGCCATCGGCGATGCTGATCATCGATAACGAACGGATGCTCATGATCATCACCTCCCTGGCCATCGATGTGCGTGTGATCGCCAGGTAGATCTTCATGGGTGTGCTTGATCGACTCCTGGTCATGAACTGGACGCCAGATCACGATGCTGATCAGCAGCGCACTACCTGCCACGACGGCGAGTCCTAGAAACGACGCCGTCAGGCTGATGTTGGCACCCAACCATCCTGCCAGTGGATAAGTAATCAACCAGCAAGCATGGGACAGCGCAAATTGGGCGGCAAACAACGCCGGGCGATCTTCGGCATGTGCCGAGCGACGCAACAGGCGACCGCTCGGAGTCTGGGCCAGCGAATAGCCCATCCCGAGCACCATCCACAGCGGCAACAGGAAGTTGTAGGTGGTCAGGTTGATGCCGACGGCCAAGCCCGCGACCAGTATTCCTCCGCCAAACAACATGGCCGTTCGGTCTTTGACGTTTTTCAGCAGGCGAGGCAATACCAGGGCCGAGATCATGGAACCACCACCAAACGCAGCCAGCGCCAATGCCGTTGAGCTTTGAGGCAGAGCGAAGCGCGACTGAACCAGCACCACGGTGTTGACGATGACCATGGCACTGGCGGCAGCTACTGTAAGATTGAGAGCCAGCAGCCCTCGTAGTCGGGGTGTTGCCAGGAATATGCGCGTGCCACGAGTGGTTCGCTTATAGATGCTACGTCGAGGCGTCTGCTTTGCCTTTGGCAATAGCACTGTGGCGACGAGGGCCGCTGAAGCAAGGAAACCGATGACAGTGCCGGCGAACAGGTTGTGGAAACTGATAACGGTCAGCAATGCGGCGGCGAGCATCGGGCTTGCGACACTTTCTAGATCGTAGGCCAGACGCGATAGCGACAAGGCACGGGTGTAGTCGTCCTCGTCCGGCAGGATGTCCGGAATAGTTGCCTGGAACGTTGGTGTGAACGCTGCCGAGGCCGACTGTAGTACGAAAATCAGGACATAGATTTGCCAGACCTCAGTCACGAACGGCAGAGCCAACGCAACCAGAGCTCGCACCAAATCCAGCGAAACCAGCATTGCCCGACGAGGTAGGCGTTCTGCAAAAGCTGCTGCAATCGGCGCAACGCCGATGTAGGCCGTCATTTTGATCGCCAACGCCGTGCCGAGAACGGCTCCTGCTTGGGCGCCTGCAAGGTCGAATGCCAGTAGGCCCAATGCGACAGTGGCAAGCCCAGTCCCAACGAGCGCAATCACTTGTGCCAGGAAGAGGTGACGGTAGGTTCGGTTGGCTAGGATTTTCAGCATGAGAAATCTCAAATGGAAAGGTGCGTCCCCATCTGGTTGTCGAGTATTTCTCGAAGAAAGAAAGCGACGAGTTTCCCGTTTGCAGATGATTATATATCCCCCTAGGGGGGATGTAGAATCATCCTAAACTAGAGGAAGTAGTAGCTCAAGGTATAGGCACTACCCTTTAACCGAATATCAGGGAGGTAGCGAGGAAGGAGGAAGGAGGAAGGAGGAAGGAGGAAGGCTATTGGTCAAGCGCACACAATGCGTGAGAGGTTTAACTCGCGCCCCTAGCCCTCCAGCTATCGGGCTCATCTCCACTGACGTTGCTGCGACCGGAGCCAAACCTCCATCTTCTCCAGCCTACCCACCTCTTGAAGCTTTGACTTCCCAGTAGCTACGAGATTGAGCAATAGTTGCTTATCGGAAAAGGATGGAAACCACTCATCCACTTCAACATTACAGTGCTCGGACTTACTCAGTGCCCACCTCACAATCATGTCGGCTGTCGCTCGGTAGTGATCTGCCATGTAAAGCTGTCGACCTTCTAAAGACCAACCGCATTTGGCCAGTTGCTCAGTGACCTCGACGATCCCTATCTCGCCAAAAAAGTCGGTGGTATCTGGATAATGGATGCCTGCAAGCGACACCTTGGCCACGCCGGATTCTCGGTCGAAGTACGACAGAAAATGCCACCCACCAGTTGTGCTCCCAGCGTGCGGAAAATTGATTGCGGCTTTCCCGGTTATGTAGTGCCCGCGTGAGACGCGTTTGAGATCAAAATCGAAAAGCGGCTGCCTCATGGGAACTTGCTGAGACGCGCCAGGCCCTGTTTTATGTGGCCCGCGTTCTCGCCGATTGTCTCGAGCGCTCCACGGACGTTATCTCCTACATCTGCATGACCGTGAGCTTCGACGTGGAGGGTCAACTCCATGAGAGCAGCCTCAAGGGCGAGCTGATTTTGGTACATCCTTTCCAGCACATCTGATAGCGAGTATTCACTCTGCACTTGATCACCTCCATGGTCAGAGTCGGCAGAATAACAGGAGCAAAAGCATCGCGTTATCCACTCAAGAATGATCAAAGCAAGCGGAGCGCGCAGGCGACAGCCGAAGGCGTGAGGATGGAAGCCCACAGGGCCAAGACGCTGGCGTTTACGACAAGGCTTGGTTCACGACAGCCGTTCCTTCAGGGACACGCAACGATACGGTAATTCGGACTTACAACTCCTTCAACATCCGCTCAAGTGTCTGATGTTCCCATGTGCTGAGCAGTGCAACTGGATCAGTGCCAAAGCGATCCCCGGAGTCAAACGACCAGTGTCGCCCATCTGGACTGACGCATTGTTCGCAGTAGTCGAGCTGATCACAGTCGTTGTAAATCGATATCTCCCAACCGTCTACATTGATCTGGAAGTGGCCGGCATAGATCTCGTCCCACGATTCATGACCCACCTTACTCATGACGGTTCGACCGAAAATTGCCTCCCTTAGCACCTGGGATACCTCTCTTGCGAAGAGCTCAGCCGCAGTGTTTTCGCTAACGCTACCTACCTGGGATGAACGAGCTGCCGCTCTGGCCTCTTTCAGCCTTTGCTCAGCGTACATAGCCGGATCATCATCTGGCAGCGGATAGCCTGCAGCTGAGAGAGCTTCGGCGCGCTCTTCAATGAGCAAACGCTCGGGATCGCGAACTGCTTGGTAGGCTCTGCCCGGTACGCGCCAAGTGGCATCCATTTGTGGCTCCTCAGTGGCTGACCGGCTTACTCTCCACCCGGCTTCGTCCAGATCTTTCGAAAGCAGGCACCCACCACAATTGGGCACGTGGTTTGCGATCTCATACTCACGCCAGTCCATCATAGCTTCGCTATCAATGCCGAGCGGCATGCGCTCAATAAGCCAGGCTATAGCGTTGATAACCTGACCATGCGAAAACGCTACGATGTCTCGGGCGGGATGTTCAGCAAGGCGCTCCAGGAAAGACTGAGCTCTAGCTATGAAATCTAGAAATGACTCAGCGCCTTCACCATCCGTGAAACCAGGATCTGCTTTGGCCCAATACGCCTCCACCCATTCGTGCCGATCAGCGACGGTTGTGCTAGTGCACCGCGCGGGTTCAAGGTAAGTGAATTCTTGAATGGGCCAAGTTTCAAATGGGGAATGAGGGAAAGCCGCAGCGGTCGCCATAGCGGTCGAATGCGCTCGGGTGAAAGACGAGGCAACAATCAGAGCCGGTGCATGGTTGAACGACAGTGCCACCAAGTGCGCTTGCTCAAATCCTTTCGGAGTGAGAGGAATGGTCGCGTGATCTAAAGTGGCTTGCCCTGCATTCGCAGCGCTCTCTCCATGTCGTATCAGCCTGACATTCTTCATCAATCGGAGACTCGGTCAGATTTTGACATTCGTTTCTGCTCAATTGGCAAAGGGGCAACAGGCTGTTAAAACCTGTGCCCCGTAAATCATTTTTTTGGCGGCGGAGGCGGCGGTGGAGATTTCGGAAGGTCTTTTCCGTGATCTTTAACGAAGCGCATTGGAGGGGGCGGTGGCGGAGGCGGCTTTTGATTGCTCATGCTGGTTTAGCTCCTGCTGGTGGGTGTAGAACGGGACGAACGACAGCACCGAGAGAATCATGGTGAGGGTTACGTAATTTGATAAGGAAACAAGTTTTGCACCACGTTTATCGTTGTTCACCGTGTTAACGGTCGCGCCTTCAATGTAATAGCTCAAAATGATCGTCTTGAAGTAGGTTTCCGCGTCATCGTCATTTTCACCGTGAACCGCAAAATGAGCCGTAGCATCAGCTCGATACCTTTCCAGCTCAGACAAGGTTGGAAGCCCTCTGTCGAAGTCGCGCAGTTGCCATGACGAGCGAAAGTAATATGCTCCACAAAGCAGACAAAAGACGGCAGACAGGTAAAAAATCCAAAATGAAACGCCTGCAAAGCCATCCTCCGAACTCGGTGCTTTGCCCAGCATATAGGACAGAAATGAGAGCAGTACGCCTAGGATAGCAAGGGGAAGATTCAGCCTAGAAATGAGCTTTTCTTTACGCTCTAGCTCATAGAAATAGATTTTCTCGTAAAAAATAAACCTTGCTGCGTCGTCCATGCGAGCTTCCTTCTGGCCTGGGGGCATGGCCTTTCGCCGTGTCAGACATCGAGAGATTTTGATATTGATTCAGCGTTACATCTCCTACCGTAACTGTTCAGCCGTGGCTCGGCCATACCGGAGTGCATGAATCCAGCTCAGCTTGGCTCAGGTATTCCAATATTTTTGGACTGTGCTCCTGGCCACGCCAAGCTTCTCCGCGATTAATTTCTTATCCATCCCCGCAGCCTTGAGAGCTCTTATGGTGTCCGCATTGAGAGGACGCTTAGGCTTGCCCTGAGAGCGCTTGATGAGCTTTCCATCACTGAATTGCTCCTCTACTAACTGCCACCCTCCGGACATCTCGAATTCCCTGATTCGCAAGGCAGTACGTCGCAAAGTTTCCGAAGGGAGTTCGCCACCCCGAGCCGCAATGGCGAGAGTGACTACCGTCAAAAGGTCGAGGCCCAAGTAGTCAGCGATCTCGTCCAGTTTCTCCAGCGTCGGCGTCGTCCTGGCCTGCTCAAGCTTCCCTACATTCGTCCGGTGCGTTGCCCCTGCGAGATCCTCGTAACTCAACCCTTGGTGTGCACGGGATCCGCGTAATGCCCCCGCCAGCGCTTCCTTCAGATTCATGAGTCGGATCCCCAAAAGCGAGGATAAAGCCACGGGTAGTGCGTTCCGATAAACAGATCATGGTGATATTATCGTGACATGCGATCAGCTTGGGCCAGGCATACGACCGCTAGGCGACGGCGTTAGCAGCAGTGGTCTGGTGACAGAGGAGAGACTCAAGCCTTGGTGAGCGGAGATCTCGCCACGCTGCGCAGCGATAACGTGTTGGAGGCGCAGGTCGTCAGGTGGTCTGACGCAACCGCTTTGAGGATGAGACGTTATTTTTTATTGAATGCAGGGATCCGGTACTAATGAAATTTGAGTGCGTAAAGTTTTCTGGAAAGGTTGATAACGTAAGCTTCGTCAGGCCCATGAGGGGTGGTTACAAAGTGACGCTAAAAATAGATGGGGAAGTTATTCCAAACCTGGTAGTGCCTGGCAAACTTTATGAAGAGCTAGAAACTAACAAGAACGTAACTTTGTATGGGTTTTTCAAGAATAGTCGGAAAAAAGAAAAGAATGAAGGGTTTTTGTACGGAATGAAACCCGAGGGTGGGGAAAGGGTGTTTGCCACTAACATGAGGCTTGGAGTTCCAGCGCTGCTCGCATTCTATGCCTGCTTGGCGTTTTGTATGATGTTCGTCGTAGGGTGGGCGGCTTCACTTGCTCTGGTAGTTGGGTTCAGCAGTGAATATAATCCTGGAGCAATGATGCATACCACTACGGTTTTCGCCTTAATCGAGGCAACTTTAGCCGGCTTATTTTTTCTCTGGCGAGCTTGGGTTATGTTCAGTAAGACATCTAATCCTGAAGCGTGGGAAACAATTACTCCCGCCGTACTATCGAGTCGATTCAGTAAGTTTCACAAGTCATAGTTCTTTAAGTTTGACGATAGGTGCGCGGCCGTTGAGACCCCGAGATATGCACTGAGGTAATCAACCTTAGAGCAGCGCAAGCGGAGCGCGCAGGCGTGCTGGATGAAAGCCCGTAGGGCCGAGCCGTGGCTTGCCACGGCTCGGTTCACGCCAGCCATCCGCCGCAGGCGGCACGCCATAGCTACTGCCCGATATCAATTCAACAAGGATGCGGCTGAATGACCCACGATGAACTCCGTCAGCTTGAGGGGGCTAGGCGAAGGACTTTGTGGGCGCTTGGCAGCCTCCGTCCTGGCGATCCCACTGCATCAGACCTCCTTGCCATCCTCGACGATCTCGACGACCAAGAGCGAAACGACACCCCCTGTAGCGATAAGCCACTCGACCTCATTGAGGTTCGTAACTCTGTCTCGGTGATGCGTCATAGCTCCGGAATCGACATCATTTTGGAGCAGACTATCCCGCAGCCATGGAGGGAGCGCTTCAATCAAGCAAGTATCGGCTCGACCAGGTTGCTTGATGGGCCATATGCCTCAGACTGGGATAAATTCCTGGCTTGTTGGGAATCAGAGATGCAGCACCTCGATGCACACAGAGCTGCATGCAGTAAGGCCAAGTTGGATTGATGCAAACGGAGAGTAGACGTGGAACGAGACAGCGATGACACCGTGTATTGCGATATCCAAATGCATGTAGCCCAAGGCCGGGAGCTACTGGAAGTAGTGACTGCCCTGCGAGAGTCGAAAGTTCATCCAAGTCTCGACAGAGTTTTTGAACACATTCAGGACGAGCTCAGCACCTCAATCGACATCGTTGAGAACCCGCTGACCTGGGGGCCTTGGTTTCAGTAAACCTCACCACAGCCCGTACTGTTTCTTCCTGTATATCGCGGATAGCCCACCAGTGTGAAAGCTGCCGGTGCCGGCGACTACAACTCCTGCAAGCACCTCTCCTTCCGTCTCTCTAGGTACAATACGAGCGTGACGCCTGCACCGCTCGGGAGCTCATTTTCAGAAGATGCCTAATGAGTGCGCCTATCAAAATCAATCAGTAAAGGAATACAATCTTGCATATTAAAAGTTTTGGTCTGTTGGGGCTTCGAACACTCTGCCTCAATAACATCATGCAGACCAACTCCCTCAATCCGCGTGATGTTCCTCAAGTCAAAGCGTCAAAGGTTAATATTTTCGTCGGCCCCAACGGCGGCGGTAAGTCAACTGTGCTAGATATGGTGCGCGCACTCAAGGATGTTGAGATTATAAAAACGATTGCTCGTGAAAACATGCGATCCACTACCGTGGCGGCTTCCATCATCTACTTTGACAATGGAACTTGGGTAGCTTCAGTATTCAACAAGCTAGATATTGATGAATTTGGCACATACATAGCCGTTACCACACGAGAAGACGGACACTTATTCAAGGGAAGTATTTACAGTAAATCGTCGAAACCTCCTAAAGAACTTTTAAAGGTTTTGGATAAACTAGAAGCAATAATTAGTTTTCGCTCATCACACGACGAGCGCGGAGTTTGTATTAACAAAATCATCAATGCGCTCAATAATGATGGCAAGCATCTAGTGGGACTCGCGCCGCACCCATTGCAGCCCGACCAAGTAGACTATAAAAGGCCTCCAAATGCAGATGACGCCTACAAGCATGCCAACCCAATTAGCTTTCTTGATAAGAATACGTTAGGTGTCTACCTCAACGATGATTTAGGTCAGTACAACCATATCCCATTAAAGATGCTGCCGTCTGGATGGCGGGCGTTTGCTGGGCTAATAGGATGGCTGAACTCTGTTAAGGATGACCAGATATGTGTCATCGAGGAGCCTGAAGTCCACCTGCATCCAACGCTTCAGAGACTCATGATGGCTAGAGTTTCTGAAATCGTCACCCGCAAGAACCTTCAGCTTTTCATCTCTACGCACTCTTCTGTGCTTCTAGACATATCAAGCTGGTCTGTACCAGGCACAAAGCTATTTGAAGTCAATGGTTACGCATTATCAGAATTAACATCACCTGCAAGGGCTCTGTCAGGGCTCGGCATAAAACCAAGCGATGTTTTCCAAGCCAACGGAGTGATATGGGTCGAAGGGGCGTCTGATCGAATCTACATTTTGCACTGGCTTTCGCTCTGGTGCTCGACGCATGGTAAATCCATGCCCATGGAGAATCTTGATTTCTCCTTCGTTTTTTACGGCGGCTCTATGCTCGGCCATTTCACATCAAATGCTACGCCAGGATTAATTGACATGTTCAGTATAAACAGGAACTCCATAGTAGTTATGGATCGAGATCTAGACTTTCAGCGCGCAGCTGACGGCGCTGATGAATGCATTAACCAAAACTGCGTGAAATATCAGGTTTGGGCAGACATTGCTGAACATGAATCGAAGACAGGATATTGCTGGGTGACTGATGGCTATACGATTGAAAGTTATTTGCCAGCAGCTTTTCGAGACAAGCATTATCGAATTTTCGGCGCTAGACTAAAGCAAATTACTACTTATTCAAAAGTTACAATCGCGGACAAGTTCGTAGCCGGAGGTAGCACTTTCAACTATAGCTATGACCCACAAACCGACTTGCCAACTCAGATTGAAAGACTTTTCAACACTATTGAGGCATGGCAGTTGTAGGCCCAAGCGTCGGTAAGTCTCGCCTCAAGGCAATCAAAGGTTTGCATCCCAAGCGTCCATCGCCTCGCTCACAGTAGCCAACCAGCGGAGATGATCGTTCTGTATGGCATTGGCGACGTGCTTGGCGGTGTTGGCTTCGATCCAAGTTGGGATACTTTGCGTGCCGTCCGAGAACAGGCTTGCGGTCGCGACAGCGAATCGCCCCGTACTCGTAGACTGGAGGCACAGATAACGCACTGCACCGCCACTGTGCAACCGACGCCAAGCCACCACCTCGATACAGTCCATGGCACTCACTGGAGTCTCTGCGGAGGGACTCGATTCCTGTTCCACCAGGAGGTCTGTCGCTGCCTCGAAAGGTCTCCTAGGCGCTCCTGTTGTGTGGACAAGGTGCTTCAACTGCTCACGTGAGGCGGTTATATGTTCGCGGAGCTCTTCGGGATCGATGGACATGCCGCCCCGGTCGGTGACCGAAAGGGTCTTCAAGCTGTTCGCTGCCAGGATGAACTCGCGTTCTCGCGCTTTCTCCCAGTCAGGGCGACGGTCGTTGTTGATAAAGCGCCACAGCTTTGCGAGGAGATTCAATAGGAGCATCTGCTGTCTCAATCGTACAGAAATACTGAATTAGAGGGTCGTAGTAACCGGGGGAAATACTTTGAGCTATCTATTAGGACTGTCGTAGTCCGCTGGCAATTTCCTGCTCCAATACATCGACCATATTATGTAGCTGCTGATTTTCAAGGCGCAGCTCGTTGATTTTACGAAGCAGTATCTGATTCTCTTCCTTGTAGTAATCACGTGCCGCTGCTGTCTGCTTGATCGTCCTCGCGTGCGAAGCGTTGTCAGCCCTCGCATCTTGAAGCTGAGTAAACCAGTAGATGATTTCTAGCCTGCTACGCTCCAGCTGCTCCTCGGGGGAGCCAGATGCTGCTTTTGCTGCAGCGTGGTCTTTCTTCTGCTGGGCACGCTTCGTCTTGATCTCTTCGATTCGAGCTTTCGGCCACTGACGGAAGTAGAGGGTGTTCCGATGCACGCCTGCTAGCTTGGCCAACTGGGTTATGGTGGCCGAAATGGACGGATCCTTTGATATTTTTTCTAGCGCTGCATCAATCGCACGACTGCCCGCCTCAAAGTTTTCCTCATTCTTGGAGTCGTAGGCGCTGCTCACACTGACATCTCGATGCCAAGTTGATGGAGCACCCCTTTGGCCTCTGAAATAGCGAGCTTCATTTGTTCGATGGACAAGGAAGCGTCAGCTGAGTCTCGCAGCTCCGCATAAGCTGCTGCAGGATCTGTCTCATACCTCCTGAGTGCTAAGGTATTTTGGACGTAGATTTCTTGCCACTTTGGCGCATTAGCTTCAGTTACCACGGCATTCTTGCATCGGTTGGGGTTACAGCGCAGTGAACCGATGCAAGGAATTGAGGGATCGTCCAACTCCGTTGCGTTGCCATAGCAATAGCCTTGGCCCACATTGATTACCGCGAAATTCAGCTCAGCCATTCGCTCAAAGATTTCTTTGTTCGAATAACCGGCCTCGAGATAACCTTTAAAATAGTTTTCAAGCCGAGCACGATGCGCGGGAGCGTTCTCGCCTGCATAACCCCCGGCGGGATTCAGGGAGTTCATGATGAATTCCGTCTCGGCATGCACTCGACCAGGAGCATCTGGGCCACCACCTGACGTAAGAGCCTCACCAATACCGCCATAGTCAATCGTGACGGTGCCTAACTGATTCCAGCGCACATCTTGGCCGATGGTGCTGGCATGGTGACCAAAGTGTTTGAGCTGATAGGACATGAACGGCAGGCCCACGGCAGCCCTGAGCATCTGGTTCGCTAACGAATGTCTGAGCGTGTATGGAGACACTTCGATCTCGTCATACTCTTCGACGGTCAAGGTTTTAGACAAAAATGCGCAAAGCTGATGACCTAGACCAGACCCGCTCAGCGAATTCGCCTCATGCTGCATGCCCGGCTTGATGGTATTCATGTTCGAGAAGAGGTATGGATTCTGCTTGAACCGGTTCAAGATCTGTAGTGCCTTTACCGCGTCCTTGACGATTGGAATTGCAACCCACATATCGTCGAAGAGTTTCCTGACGGCCTCTCGATTTTTGATGACCCTGCTGGTGATGAGCTCGTGTCCAAATTCGTCGACCGTCAGACAGTCATCAATCAAGCAGCCGGAAAGCTCGGACGGCCTCATACCGGTGTACTGACCGATGATGTAGCTTGCGCTGTTGCTGATGTGTGTCAGGTACTCATACAGGTCGTTGTCCATCGGGGCGCGAGTCAATTTACACAGCGCTTCTTTGTCCTTGAGCATGCCAAGGTTTTGAGGCGACCAAAAAACAGGCTCTAGGTTATACAAGTAAGGCTCCACTTCGAGTCCTGTATAACCGCGCGAGGTCAGGCGTATCGCCACATAAATGTCGTAATTTCTCCGCGTGATCTTGGCTTTCTTAGCCTGGTCATAGCCCATTATCTCGAGCCGGCTCAGCGTATCCTGATCCGAGATGTCCTCTTTCAGCGCTTTAAGGAAATCTACAACTGCGAAAGAACCTTCTCGGGAGCTCTTCTCGAAAATTTTGTTGCTGAACCATTTGCTCCTGGTACGGGTTTGTTTATTTTTGACGCTGTTTTGCTTCCACCCAAGATTCTCCAGATCGACGTACACCAACGGCCTTGGAAAAAGATTTTCGACAAGGAAGTGAGACCTAAGAACCTGGAAACCAGTGAGCATCACTCCCCGGAATGCTCGGTCGAAGACTTCAGCCTCAGTCCGGTAATCGTGTTCGGTAAAGTCTGCGAGGCTGAAATGCGATCCTTCGAAGAAGCGATCCCCATGCTCCAATCGCTTGCGTGCGCACATCTGATTGATAAACGGGATCACAGACTTGAAGATATCCAGCACGGTATGGGGTTTGTAGCTTCTAGGCTTCTTGGTATGGCGAAGAGCTCCAGGGATCTCCAACACGCAAAGGATAGCGACCTTCAGTTCGAAAAGAATTGTGCTGTTCAGACTCTCATAGATTCCGAAATCGATCCGGGATTTTGAGCCCTGTATATCCCTTGCTAAGACATGTGATTCACCGTTGAAGTCCCAGATCGTATGCTTCACGAGGCTCAACTTGCTGGCAGGAAGGTTCATCAGTGCGGCGAGCAACTCAAGTGCGTTCACTCCATTGTTGGAATGAGAGGTAACCACAATGAGCTCATTGCCTAAATAGCCCAAGAACCGCTCACGCACCGCTTTGATTTTGTAAATGAGCGTATCGAATCCAAGAATCACAGGGACACTGCCTCAATCATCGGGTTAGTGACGATGTGCTCTGCCAACCGGCGCGCCTCCTCCAGCTGTTCCGCCGTGAACCCATGCTCGGAAGGCGTGAGGATGCTGTTCAGTACCTCCAGGTTTTCACGGATGACAGTGCCGTATGGTGTTTCTGCGACATTGCTGGTGGACATAATCGAAATGTAGTCCCACTGCATCGCAAAGAGGTCTGGCAGGTTGGATACGGTGATGATGGAGTTGCTGCATGACAAGCACTTGTTCAGCAGCGAGCACTTACTGCCTTTTTTGTAGCTCGGCAGCTTTGTGATTTCATCAGGAGGATTTAGGGCGTCCCTGCAACTGACCAAGCCTGTCTTAATGATCACCGGTGACGAACTTGTACCTGGGGTACTTGGCTTGTGCTTGGTCGCCGATTTAGCATCCTGGATGATCGTACCTTTGTGAATCTCGGTAAGAGCTTTGGAGTTGACCTCTCGAGCCGTCTTGTTGAATTCCAACTTATCGAGATAATTGATAGTGGTTTTGTGGGATCCGTGACCAAGAATCACTTGGATTTCCCTGATTGAGACGCCCTGCTCAACAAGATCCGCTACAAGACTGGGCCGGAGTCGAGAAGCCGAGATATTCAGATCCTCACCTCCCTCAGTTTTGAGGTTGTGATCCCTGGCAAACTGGTTCATCACATTGTTGATAAGTGTGGAGTTTTCGAACGACTTCACCTTCCTGAATTCGCTTTGTTTCTGGGACTCGTAAATGAACAGTCTTTCTTTGACAGCGCCTTCGGCGAGTTCTCGAATGTGGCGAGTCAGATAAACGACCTCGCTGAAGATCTTCCTGACCTCAATGCTTTGTGCCCGCGTTAGCCACGTCCAGTCCGCGTACATGAGATCAAGGTGAAGAACCTTTCCTCCACCTGACCGCTCTTTCCAGTAACGAAGATAAGGGCGTTGAGTCAGTTCGTGGCTCTCGACGAAGTCATCAACATCCAGGCTTTTGAGGGAGTCAGCGTTGAGTCCTGTAACCTGTGCCAGCCGAGTGATATAAGGGGCAATCGTCCTAGATGTTACCTGATAGATTACCCCCCACTTGGCATACGTCTCAGTAACCCCGAGGCCGCCGATCCTCACTAATCGTGTGAAACCCTGTTCGTACTTGTTCTCCGAATCAGCTGACCACTCGCTGGTCGGTCTGCAGTTGAGCTTGTTCTCGAAGATCCAACGAGCGTTTTCCAAGGTGGCCATCCCTTTGACAAGGTGCCCATTCTCGTCCAACGGATCACTGCCTCCATGAAACGAGACGTAGTTCTTCGCCAGCTCATTGGTCTTTTGCCTCTCCATGTCACAGGCTTGCTGGATCGCCGTTCTCGCAAACTTAGGGTAAGGGCGATACATATCAGTTTCCCGACCGGTGTCGAACCCCTGCACATCAATAAAAGATGAAAGGCCAAAGCCTCGAATCTTCACTGTGCGCTTTAACATTGAGCGGACTGCCGACAAAACCCCATTAGCATAATTCGACGTTAGGGTGCCCGATTCCATTTGGTCGACAAGGTACTTCCTGAGTCGCGTTAAGTAGTGGGCCGTGACGTATTCCCGAGGATCCTCACCTCCCTCGAATCCTACCTCGGTCAAATGCATGGACATCTGCCGGAAGGCGTCACTGTAGTTTTGCTGGCCGGATGAGGATTTCGACTTCATCGACGCGGCGGCGAACATATGCAGGAGCTTGCTGAAGGGGCGACCAGAGTCTTCCGCCAGATCTTCGAACTTCGAGAGCCCGACCAGCCTTAGCTTAGAGAGCGCCTTGGTAATAGAGTCTTTTGGCGTTGCTTCTTGTTTTTTCTGCCCAGCTTCAGCCGCTCGCTCTTTGCAGTTCTTGTAATCAGCATTGATTACGCCAAGGTTCGTCAGGTCGAGGAGGATCTCTTGGAAGGTTTGTTCAACGATGGAGAAATTGGCGCGAGCCTGTTTCAGGTTTTTCATGCCGTCAACCTGGTAAAGGCTGGCTTTCGACGAGATGGTATTGCCGAACCTTGGGATGTTTCGCTTCTCTGTCTCACTTAGGTTTTCGTACCAGCAGAGAAGTTTGCGGCGCCACTCATTCGCAATTGAGGGGTGGTCGGGGATCACGATCTTTTCCTCGATCATTCGCTGGATGATTGAGTCGAGGATGTCTTCCCTAGTGTTGAAGGTGTTGCCGCTCGTTTCCAACTCTTTTAAGAGATACGTGTAAGCCGGTCTCAGCTTTCCCCTTTGAGAAAGCTGCACGTTCAAGAGAGATTGGCGGCTGCTTTTGATCCTTGTGGCCCAAGTCTGAATCGCCACAGTGACTTCGGATTTCAAACGCTTCGGGCGTCTGGCTTGGCTGGGGAGCTCGGCTTCGGTGTGAGCATGAGCCGCTGCTAGCTCATCGGGCGAATGATGAGTAGTGCTCATTTTTGGCTTCTTTGGGCGTACAGGTGAGCACAGAGCAGCATGAGGGTTCCTCCCGGTTGGTAGCCAGAAATGAACACCATAGCGAAGCGGTGGTCAAGCAGATTAAAGTAAAAAAACCATGTAAATCAATGGGTTAAGAGTATGCTGTCGGCATACCCTTAAGCTAAGCCGTTGTCCCATCAGGCTTTTTCGTCGTTATGTCGTGCCCAGCTGCGTCAGAAATTACTGGGGAGTTTTTACGGACGAAAGTCAGGGACTACGGCAAGGTCGCTGGTTTGTTCAAGTGATCCGTTCAGCGTGGAAAACTGTACTGGCGGGTGTGGTCTGAGATATCACTTTCTATCACCGGTTTTGATTCGTTTGGTCGTCCGCTCGCGCAGTACCTGCATTTCTCCGCATTTGGTCTTGATGAGTGAGTCAGGCTTGCAGAGCTTTTGGTAGATGTCATGAGGGATCTGGGTGTAGCCCTCAGATGTCGTGGAGTGGCTGTGACCATGCCCTATCGAAAGCATTCCGAGGCGCTCGAAATAATCCTTTCCCAGATCTGGGCTTGTGAGGAGGAGATACGCCGAGCCATGACGAAATTTGTGCGCCGAGATCTTTCGCTTGGTCTTCCCAGCCTTCTGGGCCCGCTTGCTTACACGCTCAAAAAGCTTTTCAACGCTCTTGGTGGTATAGGGCTTCCCATGTGAATTGAAAAACGCAGGCGTCTTACTTGGGTCTCTTATCCGCTGGCTATGTCGGTGGTAGAGCGGTGTTCTGTGATAGTTCTCGATGCGCTCCAGGGTTGTCCTACTGACGAGTGTTATCCTAGGTTTTTTTGCATTTTTTCTACCCTTGCTTCCCAAGACATGCAACGGACTGTAATCCGCATTCACCGGGATATTACTGTCAGCGGAAACATACTGGAGCTTCTGGTACTCAAGTGCATTGCGGATGTCCTGAAGCGTGATATGAGGCAGCTCAGACTCTCGAATGCCAGAGTCGTATATCAACTGCAGCATGCACCTTTCTCGTTCTGAGTGTGCATGCAAGATCAACTGTTCAAGCTCAAGCATGCTGCACGGTTGGACGATTTCTTTTGTGTGTGCCTTGCCAGGGCGAATCGGCCCGTGCTCATAAGGATTGTCAGTCCGGAGAGGTGGCTGATCGTTAAGGCTGATGCTCAGGTGGTTGCTGAACAAATGATGGTAAGCAGCATCTCGACCCTGCACTGTCTTCGGAGCTAGGCCCGCAGCATCCAGACGACCCAAGTAAACTTCGAAATTACCTAATCCGATACTCAGTAGGAGGTCGTCTCTGACTGTGGTCTCGTACTCAGGCTTTCTCCTCTGGTCATCTAGCAGGTACGAGATACGCCTTGCATAGGACACAACGGTTTTGTCCGCGAGTAAGGTGTTTCTGTAGTTCCGGCAAAGGTAGGAGGACACCAAGGGAAGAAGCTGTTCATCGTTACCGATCAACGCGCATCCTGTCACTTTCACGCTTGGTTCACTGCCCTCTGGCTGAGCTAAGAACTGCTCACGGTATGGGCCGCTGGCGAGGATTGAATTGCTAAGGTCGAGCTCTCTTTCTCGTACAGCAACCACTTTCATGATCTGACGCCCCACTCATCAACTCAGGATGTTTGGTGTGGAGTATGACTCACGGATTAGATTCTGGATGGACTTGAGGCAAGTGCGCCTAGTGATTGTGCACTTCAGTGTAGGGGGGTAGAAATCACCGCTTCCGCCGCGTGGTCGGTACCGATCACCAGCCCGTGGGCCGCGCCGGCGATGGTGTACTGGGCGACCATGCGCATCCGCGCCTTGGTGTTGCCGAGCACGAAATCCACCGACACCGCGTGTTTGCCTTCGAACGCCGCCACTTCACTGGCCAGCGACTTCACCGCCGGGCCGATGTTCACGGTGTGGCGCTCGTCCGGGGCGATGAAGTCCACCGAAGCCTGGGCGTCGTGTTCATCGAACTGGGTTTCGTACGGCAGGCGCACGGCAATGAACTTGTAGGCGTTGTCGCCAGTGCGCTCGCGCAGCTCACGCATGGCGCGCTGGGCCAAGAGACCGGCGGTCAGCGAGTCGACACCGCCGCTGATGCCCAGCACCAGGGTCTTGAGGCCGGAATTGACCAGGCAATCCTGGATAAAGGTGATGCGTCGGGCGACTTCCGCTTCGAGGGCCTGATGCCCGGCGAATGGCGGTTGCACCTTGAGCTGTTCAGCAATCTCACGCTGTACGGCTTGCATGAATTCACTCCTTGCTAGATAGGCTGGAAACGGCAGGAACCTGGAACACATGTCGCAAATAGGCGACGAAATTCGGGTCTTTACAGTGAGTCTTGCCGGGCTCGTCGGAGATCTTCGCCACCGGCTGGCCGTTGCAGGCGGTCATTTTAAGCACGATGCTCATCGGTTCGACACCCGGAATGTCACAGGTCAGGTTGGTGCCGATGCCAAAGCTGACGTTGATCCGCCCGTGCAGCGCGCGGAAGATCTCCAGCGACTTGGGCAGGGTCAGGCTGTCGGAGAACACCAGAGTCTTGCTCATCGGGTCGATGCCGAGCTTGTGGTAGTGGGCGATGCATTTTTCGCCCCACTGCACCGGATCCCCGGAGTCGTGGCGCAAACCATCGAAGAGCTTGGCAAAGAACAGGTCGAAGTCGCCGAGGAAGGCGTCGGTGGTGATGCAATCGGTGAGCGCAATCCCGAGCAAACCACGGTACTCGCGCACCCAGCAGTCGAGCGCGGCGATCTGGCTGTCGATCAAGCGTGGGCCGAGTTGCTGGTGGGCCATGATCCATTCATGGGCCATGGTGCCCAGCGGTTTCATGTCCAGTTCGCGGGACAAGTGCACGTTGCTGGTGCCGACGAAGCGCCCGGGGAAATCGTGCTTGAGCACATTCACCACTTCTTCCTGCACGCGATACGAAAAACGCCGACGGGTGCCGAAATCGGCGACCTGCAATTGCGCCAGTTCGTCGGCCGAGGCGTTGGCGCTGAGCCAGTCGAACTTGCGATACAGCTGTTCCCGCGCCTGCACCAGTTCGATTTCGCGGTAGCGATAGCGGTTGCGCACTTCGCTGACGATCGCCAGCAGCGGCACTTCGTAAAGGATCACATGCAGCCACGGGCCGCGCAGACGAATGAACAACTCGCCGTTCTCTATGCCGGTGTGGAGGTAGCGCAGGTTGAAGCGGAACAGTCCGAGAAAGCGCAGGAAATCCGGCTTGAGGAAGGTGATGCGCTCGAGAAAACTCAACTGGTCGGCGCTCAGGCTCAGCTCGGCCAGACGCTCGATCTGGTAGCGAATCTCGGCCAGATACGGCCGCAGATCCTCGCTGTTACGGCAACGAAACTCCCATTCGACTTCGACGTTGGGGTAGTTGTGCAGCACCGCCTGCATCATCGTCAGTTTGTAGAAGTCGGTGTCGAGCAGGTTCTGCACGATGCGATCGGCAAACACACTCTCGCTCATAAACGGGGTCTCCAGGTGCACCGCGCGGCTGCGCGGGATCAATCAATGACGCTAGTGGCGCATATCAGCGGTGGGGATTGCCAGCAATTTTTGGCCTGTAGCGGATTTTGCTTAATGTAGGAGCTGCCGAAGGCTGCGATCTTTTGATCCTGAAAAACAAGATCAAAAGATCGCAGCCTTCGGCAGCTCCTACAGGAGAATCAGTGGTCGTCGGGGCTATCGATCTGCTCCAGCATCCACTTCACAAAATCGCGCACCTTCGGCACTTCCGCCGCATGTTCCGGGTAGGCCAGGTAATAGGCGTCGGAGCTGGGCATTGCATGCTGCCAGGGAATGACCAGTTTGCCGTCGGCCAATTCTTCTTCCACCAGAAACCGTGGCAGCAGCGCCACGCCGCAGCCGACCTGGGCGGCGCGGATGCACATATAAAAGGTTTCAAAACGCGGCCCGTGATAGCTGTGTTCGGTGTGGTAACCCTGACTGTCGAACCAGTCGTGCCAGGCCTGTGGACGCGAGGCGTTTTGCAGCAGCACCAGATCGGTCAGTTGCGTCGGGTCGGTGAACGGCTGATCCGGCAGGCTGCCTGGCGCACAGACCGGCACCAGCTCTTCGCCGAACAGCTTCAGGCATTCGGTGCCGGGGCGTGAGCCTTGGCCGAAATAGAACGCCAGATCGCTGCGCCCCTGTAGCAAATCGTCGGCCTCCTGCTCGTTGCACAAGTCGAGATGGATCGACGGATGGCGCAGACGCCAGCCCTTCAGACGCGGCACCAGCCAGCGCGCGCCGAAGGTCGAAGACGTAGAAACGCGCAGGACTTCGGTCTCGCCGCCGTAGGAACGCAGGTAATGCGTGGACATTTCCACCTGAGTGAGGATTTTTCGGACTTCCACCAGGTACAAATCCCCGGCCGGAGTCATCTGCAAACGCCGACGCACTCGGCGGAACAACAAGTGCTGCAACAATTCCTCAAGCTGCGCGACCTGTTTGCTGACGGCGCTCTGGGTCAGGTTCAGTTCTTCGGCGGCCCGGGTGAAGCTCAGGTGCCGGGTCACGGCCTCGAAGCACTGCAGCGCGGTGATCGACGGCAGGTGGCGTTTGTTCAGCATGGGTGGTCCTTTTTCTTGTCTTTCTATGCGCAGCATGAATAAACGGAATGATATCTCGCGTAAAGGTCGTTTGTTGCCTTGCCTTCGGGAAGCTACAACTAAAGGCCTGCCCGGTCGTGAACATTCGGCCGCACACATTCAGTTTTTCGCTTGAGGAGTGACCCATGGTTGCCGCATTGCTTGATCGTCTTGGTGTGAACCCGGCCCTGTACCAGAACGGCAAAGTGCCGGTGCATTCGCCCATCGACGGCAGCCGCATCGCCGCCGTGAACTGGGAAGGCCCGGCCGAAGTCGAGCAGCACATCAGTCGCGCAGATAATGCGTTCGAGCAGTGGCGCAAGGTGCCGGCCCCGCGTCGCGGCGAGCTGGTGCGTCAGTTCGGCGAGGTGCTGCGCGAATACAAGGCTGACCTCGGCGAACTGGTGTCGTGGGAAGCGGGCAAGATCACCCAGGAAGGCCTCGGTGAAGTGCAGGAGATGATCGACATCTGCGACTTCGCCGTCGGCCTGTCGCGTCAACTGTACGGCTTGACCATCGCCTCCGAGCGCCCGGGCCATCACATGCGTGAAACCTGGCATCCGCTGGGCGTGGTCGGCGTGATCAGTGCGTTCAACTTCCCGGTCGCAGTGTGGGCGTGGAACACCACGCTGGCGCTGGTCTGCGGCAACCCGGTGGTGTGGAAACCGTCGGAGAAAACCCCGCTGACCGCACTGGCCTGCGAGGCACTGTTCGACCGTGTGGTGAAGAATTTCAGCGATGCGCCGGCGCACTTGTGCCAAGTGATCATCGGTGGCCGTGACGCTGGCGAAGCGCTGGTGGATGATCCGCGCGTGGCGCTGATCAGCGCCACCGGCAGCACCCGCATGGGCCGCGAAGTGGCGCCGAAAGTCGCCGCGCGTTTCGCCCGCAGCATTCTTGAACTGGGCGGCAACAACGCGATGATCCTCGGCCCGAGCGCCGATCTGGACATGGCTGTACGCGCCATTCTGTTCAGTGCGGTCGGCACCGCCGGGCAGCGTTGCACCACCCTGCGTCGGCTGATTGCCCATGAATCGGTGAAGGAAGAAATCGTCACCCGCCTCAAAGCCGCGTACGCCAAGGTGCGCATCGGCCATCCGCTGGAAGGCAATCTGGTCGGCCCGCTGATCGACAAACACAGCTACGAAAATATGCAGGACGCGCTGGAGCAGGCACTGAGCGAGGGCGGGCGGGTGTTCGGTGGCAAGCGCCAACTGGAAGATCAATTCCCGAATGCCTACTACGTGTCGCCGGCCATTGTCGAAATGCCGGAGCAGAGCGATGTGGTCTGCAGCGAAACCTTTGCGCCGATCCTCTACGTGGTCGGCTACCGCGACTTCCAGGAAGCGCTACGCCTGAACAACGCGGTGCCGCAAGGCCTGTCGTCGTGCATCTTCACCACCGACGTGCGCGAGGCCGAGCAGTTCATGTCGGCGGTCGGCAGTGACTGCGGCATCGCCAACGTCAACATCGGCCCGAGCGGCGCGGAAATCGGCGGCGCATTCGGTGGCGAGAAAGAGACCGGTGGTGGTCGTGAGTCGGGTTCCGACGCCTGGCGCGCGTACATGCGCCGGCAGACCAATACCGTGAACTACTCGCTGGAGTTGCCGCTGGCGCAGGGCATTACCTTCGACTGAGTTTGGAATGACGCAGATCCTGGGAGCGGGCTTTTGTGGAGAGGGGATTTATCCCCGATGGGCTGCGCAGCGGCCCCAAAACATGCAATCGCGGAGTTTCAGATACACCGCATGCACTGGTTTTACGGTTGCTATGCAACCGATCGGGGATAAATCCCCTCGCCACAGGGCTTTATCCCACAGGATCAGCAGTGTGTTTGGCAGGTTTCTGTTGGAGTCTGGCAATGCCGTTACGCGAAGAATGTCTGTGGGAAAAACTCACGCCGCAGCGCCCGGATAACACCGCGCTGCGGGGCGAGGTCAAAGTCGATGTCTGCGTGATCGGCGCCGGGTTTACCGGGTTGTCGGCGGCGCTGCATCTGTTGGAAAAAGGCAAAAGCGTCTGCGTGCTGGAAGCGCATCGCGCAGGTCACGGCGGCTCCGGGCGCAACGTCGGGCTGGTCAACGCCGGCATGTGGATCCCGCCGGACGAGATCGAGGCCGGGTTCGGCGAAGCGGTCGGCAGCCAGCTCAACCGCATGCTCGGGGCGGCGCCAGCGCTGGTGTTCAGCCTTGTGGATAAATATCACATCGATTGCCAGTTGCGCCGCGAAGGCACCCTGCACATGGCGCACAACGCCAAGGGCGAAGCGGATCTGCGCAGTCGCGAGCAACAATGGAAGCGTCGCGGGGCGCCCGTCGAGTTGCTCACCGGCAAGGCCTGCGAGCAAGCCACCGGCACGCAAAAGATCGCTGCCGCGCTGCTCGACCGCCGCGCCGGCACGCTCAACCCGATGGCCTATGTCACCGGACTGGCCAACGCGGTGAAAGGGCTGGGCGGGCAGATGTTCGATCATTCGCCGGTGAGCCGTCTCGAGCGCGTGGGCCAGCAATGGTCAGTGCAGACCGAGCACGGTTCGGTACTCGCCGAGCAAGTGGTGATCGCCTCTAACGCCTACACCGAGGGCGACTGGACCGAACTCAAGCGCAACTTTTTCCCCGGTTACTACTATCAGGTCGCCTCGGTGCCGCTGACCGAAGATGCCGCCCATGACATTCTCCCCGGCGGGCAGGGCTCGTGGGACACGCGGCAGGTGCTGAGCAGTATCCGTCGCGACAAGGACGACCGGTTGTTGCTCGGCAGTCTGGGCAACGGCAACCAGAAACCGACGTGGTTCCTCAAGGCCTGGGCCGATCGGGTGCAGCAGCATTACTTCCCCAACCTGAAACCGGTGGAATGGGAATGCACCTGGACCGGGCGCATTGCCTTTACCCCCGATCACCTGATGCGCCTGTTCGAACCGGCGCCGGGACTGGTGGCCGTCACCGGTTACAACGGTCGTGGCGTGACCACTGGCACTGTGGTCGGCAAAGCCTTCGCCGACTATCTGTGTAACGGAAATCCTCAAGCCTTGCCGATCCCCTTCGCACCGATGCAGCCCCTGGCCGGTGTCGGCCTGCGCAGTTGCCTGTACGAGGCCGGGTTCTCGCTGTATCACGCGGGCCAGTGCCTGCGCATCGTCATCTGAGTGTTGAAATATGTTGCGTAACGCGGCGCTTTTCGGCGTAGCGACTAGCCTGTAATGGTGCGGGTTGTAGCAGTCCCGCACCAGCAGTGTGCAGTTCGGTGACGCGAGCTGTTACAGGCTGGTTGCACGTCGTTTGGTGCCGCGGTTGCAATGATGGCGCAAGCGGGTTGCGCCTGAGATTTAAAAAGGTTTCACCTTCCGCGGTTTAGACGGTTGCACGCCCAATGAAAATGGGAACGAAACAGTCGAAATAACAAGAAAGCAGCGACTTTTTGAAGAATAAAAAACCGATGGCACGGCGCTTGCTCAGAGCATTCAGTGAAGTGAAGTCGCAGTGCCAACTAAAAAAAACCTTGGAGCACCACCTCATGTCCCAGACGTTTTACAAGAAAGGCTTTCTGGCCCTCGCAGTGGCTACTGCGTTGGGTGTTTCTGCGTTTGCTCAAGCTGATGTGAAAATCGGTGTAGCGGGTCCAATGACTGGCGCCAACGCGGCATTTGGCGAGCAGTACATGAAGGGTGCACAGGCGGCGGCGGACGCGGTCAACGCGGCGGGTGGCGTCAACGGCGAGAAAATCGTACTGGTCAAGGGCGATGACGCCTGCGAACCGAAACAGGCAGTAACGGTTGCGAAGGATCTGGTCAACCAGAAGGTGGCCGGTGTGGTCGGTCACTTCTGCTCTTCCTCCACCATTCCAGCGTCGGAAATCTACGATGAAGCCGGTGTTATCGCGATCACCCCGGGTTCCACCAACCCGCAAGTGACCGAGCGCGGCCTGAGCGCCATGTTCCGTATGTGCGGGCGTGATGACCAGCAAGGCATCGTCGCGGGCGATTACATTGTCGATGTGCTCAAGGGCAAGAAAGTCGCCGTGCTGCACGACAAGGACACTTACGGTCAGGGCCTGGCCGATGCGACCAAGGCTCAACTGGAAAAGCGTGGCGTGAAGCCGGTGCTGTATGAAGGCCTGACTCGTGGCGAGAAAGACTTCAGCGCCGTGGTCACCAAGATCCGTGCGGCCGGTGCCGACGTGGTCTACTTCGGCGGCCTGCACCCGGAAGCCGGGCCGCTGGTCAAGCAACTGCGCACCGAAGGCCTGAAAGACGTGAAGTTCATGTCTGATGACGGCATCGTCACCGACGAACTGGTGACCACCGCCGGTGGCCCGCAATACGTCGACGGCGTGCTGATGACCTTCGGCGCTGACCCACGCCTGCTGCCAGACAGCAAGACCGTGGTCGATGCGTTCCGCAAGGCTGGCACCGAACCTGAAGGCTACACCCTGTACGCCTACGCGTCGGTTCAGACCCTGGCGGCCGCCTTCAACGGCGCCAAATCCAACAGTGGCGAAAAAGCCGCCGAATGGCTCAAGGCCAACCCGGTGAAAACCGTGATGGGTGAGAAAGCCTGGGACAAGAAAGGCGACCTGAAAGTGTCCGACTACGTGGTTTACCAGTGGGACGCGAGTGGCAAATACCATCAGCTGGAAAAACAGAAGTAAGGGCTGACGCGATCAGCTTGATCCCCACCAATACCTGTGGGAGCGGGCTTGCCCGCGATGGCGTCAGGTCAGTCGACACACAGATTGGTTGATCCGCCGCTATCGCTGGCAAGCCAGCTCCCACAGAAGATCGGTGGGTCTGGACTCATCGCGCTCTGACATTGCTCCGACGTAAATCTGTATTTTTCCTAGAAGAACCGCCCGCCCCGGCGGGCAGGTTCTCATTGCGTGAGATTGCGTTATGGATGGTATTTTCCTGCAGCAACTGGTCAACGGCCTGACCCTCGGGTCGGTCTATGGCCTGATCGCCATCGGCTACACAATGGTCTACGGCATCATCGGCATGATCAACTTCGCCCACGGTGAGGTTTACATGATTTCCGCTTACCTGGCGGCAATCAGTCTGGCTCTGCTGGCTTACTTCGGTATCGAATCCTTCCCGCTGTTGATGCTCGGCACGCTGGTGTTCACCATCGTCGTCACTGGCGTCTATGGCTGGGTAATCGAACGCGTCGCCTACAAACCTCTGCGCAACTCCACCCGACTGGCACCGCTGATCAGTGCCATTGGTATCTCCCTGATCCTGCAGAACTATGCCCAGATCAGCCAGGGCGCCCGCCAACAGGGTGTTCCAACGCTGCTCACCGGTGCCTGGCGCATTGACGTCGGCAGCGGTTTCGTCCAGCTGACCTACACCAAGATTTTCATTCTGGTGGCCGCGTTCGTCGGCATGGGCCTGCTGACCTACGTGATCAAGTACACCAAGCTCGGCCGCATGTGCCGCGCCACCCAGCAAGACCGCAAGATGGCCTCGATCCTGGGGATCAACACCGACCGGGTGATTTCCTACGTGTTCATCATCGGTGCAGCGATGGCAGCTCTGGCCGGCGTGCTGATCACCATGAACTACGGCACGTTCGACTTCTACGCAGGCTTCGTCATCGGCATCAAGGCGTTCACCGCCGCAGTGCTCGGCGGGATCGGCTCACTGCCCGGCGCGATGCTCGGCGGGATCATTCTCGGGATCTCCGAGTCGCTGTTCTCGGGCCTGGTCAACTCCGACTACAAAGACGTGTTCAGCTTCTCGCTGCTCGTACTTGTTCTGGTCTTCCGGCCTCAGGGCCTGTTGGGCCGTCCTCTTGTGTCGAAGGTGTAAGCGATGTCTTCAACCACTCAAAAAAACATCGATATCAAAAAAAGCCTGGTTGAGGCGATTCTGGCCGGCCTTATTGCCTTGATCGTGTTCGGCCCGATTGTCGGTGTCGTGCTCGACGGCTACAGCTTCAACCTCGAACCAACCCGCGTGGCGTGGATCATCGGCATTGTCATGATCGGCCGCTTTGCCTTGAGCCTGTTTCTGCAGACGCCCAAGGGCCTGAAGATCCTCGATGGATTCGAGAGCACCGGTTCCGGTGTGCATGTGCTGCCTGCCGATCACAAATCACGCTTGCGCTGGATCATTCCACTGCTGATTGTGCTGGCGGTGATTGTGCCGTTTGTCTCCAACTCGTACCTGCTGGGCGTGGTCATCCTCGGGCTGATCTACGTGCTGCTGGGGCTGGGGCTGAACATCGTGGTTGGCCTCGCCGGTCTGCTCGACCTCGGTTACGTGGCGTTCTACGCCATCGGTGCCTACGGTCTGGCGCTCGGTTATCAATACCTCGGGCTGGGCTTCTGGACTGTGCTGCCGCTGGCGGCGATCACCGCGGGTCTGGCCGGCTGCATCCTCGGTTTTCCGGTGCTGCGTCTGCACGGTGACTATCTGGCCATCGTGACCCTGGGCTTCGGTGAAATCATCCGCCTGATCCTCAACAACTGGCTGTCGCTGACCGGCGGGCCGAACGGCATGCCGGCGCCATTGCCGACGTTCTTCGGCCTGGAATTCGGCAAGCGGGCCAAGGATGGCGGGGTACCGTTCCATGAGTTTTTCGGCATCGCCTACAACCCGGACGTGAAGTATTACTTCATCTATACGGTGTTGTTCCTGGTGGTGCTGGCCGTGCTGTACATCAAGCATCGTCTGGTGAAAATGCCGGTGGGTCGCGCCTGGGAAGCCTTGCGCGAAGATGAAATCGCCTGCCGCTCGATGGGCCTGAACCACGTTCTGGTCAAGCTCTCGGCGTTCACTATCGGTGCATCGACCGCCGGGCTGGCCGGGGTGTTTTTCGCCACCTATCAAGGCTTCGTCAACCCGACCTCGTTCACCTTCTTCGAATCGGCGCTGATCCTCGCCATCGTCGTGCTCGGCGGCATGGGCTCGACCATCGGCGTGGTGATTGCTGCATTCGTGTTGACGGTTGCTCCGGAACTGCTGCGCGGCTTCGCTGAATACCGCGTGCTGCTGTTCGGCATCCTGATGGTGTTGATGATGATCTGGCGACCTCGAGGGCTGATCCGCATCAGCCGTACCGGGGTCACCCCACGCAAAGGTGCCATTCACTATGAGAGGACTGCGCCATGAGTGAA
Source organism: Pseudomonas sp. AO-1 (assembly GCF_019775695.1). Lineage (NCBI taxonomy): Bacteria > Pseudomonadati > Pseudomonadota > Gammaproteobacteria > Pseudomonadales > Pseudomonadaceae > Pseudomonas > Pseudomonas sp. AO-1. The sequence continues at coordinate 5,955,286 of NZ_CP079947.1, read as the reverse complement.
GTCGTACTCTCTGTGGAAAAACTGATGATGCACTTCGGTGGCATCAAAGCCTTGAGCGATGTCAGCCTCAAGGTCAAACGCAACTCGATCTTTGCCCTGATCGGGCCGAACGGTGCCGGCAAGACCACGGTGTTCAACTGCCTGACCGGGTTCTACAAGGCCTCCGGCGGCAAGATCGAACTCAACGTGCGCGGCAAGCAGACCAACGTCATCCAGTTGCTGGGCGAGTCGTTCAAACCCACCGACTTCGTCTCGCCGAAAAGCTTCCTCAGTCGCCTGTATTACAAGATGTTTGGTGGCACGCATCTGGTGAACCGCGCCGGCCTGGCCCGGACCTTCCAGAACATTCGCCTGTTCAAGGAAATGTCGGTGCTGGAAAACCTGCTGGTGGCGCAGCACATGTGGGTCAACCGCAACATGCTCGCCGGCATCCTCAACACCAAGGGCTACCGCAAAGCGGAAAGCGATGCGCTGGACTGCGCGTTCTACTGGCTGGAAGTGGTCGATCTGGTGGACTGCGCCAACCGTCTGGCCGGTGAGCTGTCCTACGGTCAGCAACGTCGTCTGGAGATCGCCCGGGCCATGTGCACGCGGCCGCAGATCATCTGCCTCGACGAACCGGCCGCCGGCCTCAACCCTCAGGAAACCGAAGCGCTGAGCGCGATGATCCGGCTGCTGCGCGACGAGCATGATCTGACCGTGGTGCTGATCGAACACGACATGGGCATGGTCATGAGCATTTCCGACCACATCGTGGTGCTGGATCACGGCGTGGTCATCGCCGAGGGTGGGCCCGATGCGATTCGCAACGATCCAAAAGTGATTGCCGCCTACCTGGGCGCCGACGAAGAGGAACTGGTATGAGCAAACCGATCCTCGAACTCAAAGACCTGGACGTGTTCTATGGCCCGATCCAGGCCCTCAAGGGCGTGTCGCTTGAGATCAACGAAGGCGAGACCGTCAGCCTGATCGGCTCCAACGGCGCGGGCAAATCGACGCTGCTGATGTCGATCTTCGGCCAGCCACGGGCGGCGGGCGGACAGATCCTCTATCAAGGCATCGACATCACCCACAAGTCCTCGCACTACATCGCCTCCAACGGCATCGCGCAGTCGCCGGAAGGGCGGCGGGTGTTCCCCGACATGACCGTCGAGGAAAACCTGCTGATGGGCACCATCCCGATTGGCGACAAGTACGCCAAAGAGGACATGCAGCGCATGTTCGAGCTGTTCCCGCGGCTCGAAGAGCGCCGCACTCAGCGGGCGATGACCATGTCCGGCGGCGAACAGCAAATGCTCGCCATTGCCCGCGCCTTGATGAGTCGGCCGAAGCTGTTGTTGCTTGATGAACCGAGCCTGGGCCTGGCGCCGATCGTGGTGAAACAGATCTTCGCCACCCTGCGTGAACTGGCGAAAACCGGCATGACCATCTTCCTCGTCGAGCAGAACGCCAACCATGCGTTGAAGCTGTCGGACCGCGCGTATGTGATGGTCAATGGCGAGATTCGCCTGACCGGTACCGGTAAAGAGCTGCTGGTGAACGAGGAGGTGCGTAACGCTTATCTGGGCGGGCACTGATTCTGCTTGAGTTGTCCACAAAGCCCCGCGACGAAAGTCCCGGGGCTTTTTACATCCCAAGTCCCGCACAAATCCCCTGTAGGAGCTGCCGAAGGCTGCGATCTTTTGATGTTGTTTTTGAAGATCAAAAGATCGCAGCCTTCGGCAGCTCCTACAGTGAATCCATCTTCAATATCAAGTCGATTTGGAAATTGTGGAAAACAAATTCCCATCGCTGTCAAAGCGCGACATATAGACGCTGCAAATGGCTGTTTTTCCACAGTTTTGACTTGTCCCCGTTTGCTGTGGAGCTGGCTGTGAATAACGTGGGAGTAGCTGGCTGAAGCCCTTGTTTGACGTGGCTTGCAGGCTGGTGATCGCTTTTTGATCAGGCGTTTTTGCGGGAGCTGTAGACGCTGTTGTCAACCTTTTTCTAGGCCTCGCGCTAAAGGCAATTCCATGTGAACAAGCCTGTGGATAAGTCTGTGACTAAACTCTGGAAAGACCGCGCTGAGGGCCGTAATTACTGGCCTCGCGCAATCACCGCACTGACCGGCCGGTCGTGCAAAATGCCATCTCCGGCACAACCGCGGCTTCAGGGTCAAGCAAAAAACTTTCTATTTCCCGCGCAAAGCCTTGTGTGGCGCGGCTTTGCGCGTTTCTACTTGCCCCCGGAAACTGTGGAAGGGACTGTGGATAACGTGCGTGCACATGGCTACAGGCCACGGCAGGTATGGCGTAGCGACGGTTGATCAAAATTTGATCGGAATATGTCCCGGTGCGGGTGTTGCTCGTAAATGCCGGGCCGGGCATGCTGGCTGCTGATTTTCTATTCCAATGGCTGCGCTGGCGGCCGACGCAAGGAGAACACGATGTCCAACACCCTGTTTATTACCGGCGCAACCTCCGGTTTTGGTGAAGCCTGTGCCCGTCGATTTGCCGAGGCTGGCTGGAAACTGGTGTTGACCGGTCGTCGTGCAGAGCGTCTGAATGCCCTGTGCGCCGAACTGTCGGAGCAGACTGAAGTGCATGGCCTGGTACTCGATGTACGTGACCGCAAGGCGATGGAAGAGGCAATTGCCAATCTGCCGCCGTCGTTCGCCAAGCTGCGTGGCTTGATCAACAACGCCGGGCTGGCGCTGGGCGTCGATCCGGCACCGAAATGCGACCTCGACGACTGGGACACCATGGTCGACACCAACGTCAAAGGCCTGATGTACAGCACCCGCCTGCTGTTGCCACGGTTGATCGCTCACGGCCGTGGCGCCGGCATCGTCAACCTCGGCTCCATCGCCGGTAACTATCCGTACCCGGGCAGCCATGTGTATGGCGCGACCAAGGCGTTCGTTAAGCAATTCTCGCTGAACCTGCGCTGCGACCTGCAGGGCACCGGCGTGCGCGTCAGCAACATCGAGCCGGGCCTGTGCGAAAGCGAGTTCTCGCTGGTGCGTTTTGCCGGTGACCAGGAACGCTACAACGCCACCTACGCCGGGGCTGAGCCGATCCAGCCGCAGGACATCGCCGAAACGATTTTCTGGGTGCTCAACGCGCCAGCACACATCAACATCAACAGCCTGGAGCTGATGCCGGTGAGCCAGACCTGGGCCGGGTTCGCCATCGAGCGTAACAAGGCGTAAGACCGCATAATGGCCATCGCTGGCAAGCCAGCTCCCACAGGATCGTCGGTATACATAAATCTTGTAATCGACTCGGTACCTGTGGGAGCTGGCTTGCCAGCGATGAGGCCGTAACAGGCAAAACATGGCGATAAGGTAAACTCTCTCCTCAACAACCCCACCGCACCCCGCGGTTTTCAAGGTTTTCGAGGAGTTAAAGTGAGTAACCGAGGTGAGCAGTCGCTGCTCAAACAATCGACCATCCTGATGTTCGCGGTGTCGATTGCCGGGATCGTCACCGGTTTTGTTTCAGGTTCGCAATCCATCCTTTTCGATGGTTTTTTCTCGCTGATCGCAACGTTCATCAAAGTGCTGATGCTGATCACCGCCCGGCTGATCGCCAAAGAGAGCAATCACCGCTTCCAGTTCGGTTTCTGGCATCTGGAGCCGATGGTGCTGCTGATCGAAGGCAGCTTCCTGCTGTTGATCGCGATCTATGCGTTTCTCAACGGTGTGTTCGGCATCATCAACGGCGGCCGCGACATCGAGCTGGGCTTGGTGATCATTTATGCGGCGGTGTTCACCGTCGTCGAGTTCGCCTACTTCTTCTACGTGCGTCGGCGCAATCGCAAACTCAAGTCCAGCCTGATCCAGTTCGACAACATCAGCTGGCTGGTGGACGCGATGCTCTCGGTCGGCCTGTTGATCAGTTTTCTCGTGGCGCTGCTGCTCAAGGCCCAGGGCTTTGAGGCGTGGGCGAAATTTGTCGACCCGCTGATCCTGATCGTGCTGGCGCTGACCATGTTGCCGCCGGCGTTCAAGATCCTCGGCCCCGCGCTGCGCGATGTGCTGGGTATTGCCCCGGACACGCTGGATGACCAGGTGCGTCAGGTCATGGAAGCGGCGAAGGTCGAACACGGTTTCGACGATTACGTGACCTACGTGCAGAAGCACGGACGGGCGCGGTTCATCGAGATTCATGTGGTGCTGCCGGCGGATTACCGGTTGCACAGCGTTGGGCAACTGGATGCGTTGCGGGAGGAGATTTCGGCGCAGTTGGGCGAGCCGGATGCGGCGCGCTGGTTGACCATCAGCTTCACGGGCGACAAGAAGTGGATCGCCTGATTCAGAGCTGCTGAATCTCCTGTGGCGAGCGAGCTTGCTCGCGCTGGGCTGCGAAGCGGCCCCGGATTTTTGTGAGTGCTGCGCACTCAAGCGGGAGCAAGCTCCCTCGCCACAGGATAAGTTCAGTCAATCAGTTCAGGTATTCAGCCAGCCCGCTGTAGCACGTCGCCAAGTGATAAGGCGTTGTTGAAGGCATGTCCTTGCGGCTGACCTCTCCCAGCTCATCTCGGCATTCATGCCACCCGCCCGCGTGCAGAAAACGCTGCTGCAGCGCCTGCAACTGGCGCAGCACGGTGCCTTCGCTGTTAGGGCGCAAGGTCAGGGCGCGCAGGTATTCCGCCTGCGCCCAGATGCGCTGAGTCGAATCTTTCGGGCGACCGTCCAGTTCCAGATCGAGCATCGCCCGCACCGCCCCTGAAGGCTGTTCAACGCCGAATTGCTCGGTGAAAGCAAAGGCTCGCTCCAGCGCCGCGTGCAGTTTCGAACCGCGCAGCAGCGCTGAAGATTCAAGCAGGAAATACCATTCGAACTGATGCCCTGGCTCGTACCAGTTATCCACAGCCCCGAGCGGCTTCTCCATCAACACTCCGTGCTGCGGATCGACGAACTGCGTGTGCATGGCTGTGCATAACTCGACCAGCGCTTGCTGCGTCGCCGCGTCTTCACGTACCGCCAAAGTGGCGAGGAACGCTTCGGCCAAGTGCATCAGCGGGTTCTGCAGTGGCCCGGTTTGCAGGGTGATCCAGTCGCGGTCCAGGCAGGCTTCGTACAGGCCATCACCGGTGGCGAAGCGCTGGCCGATCACTTCCAGTGCAGCGTTGAGCGTGGATTCCACCAGCGGCTCCCGGGACTTGGCCCAGTAATGGGCGCAGGCGAACAGGATGAAGGCGTGGGTGTAGAGGTCTTTGCGCTGATCCAGCGGCTGGCCTTGCGCGTCGATGCTGTAGAACCAGCCGCCGTGCTCGGCATCATGGAAGTGCCGTTGCAGCGAGCGGAACAGCGCGGCGGCGCGCACCTCGGCGTTATCCACAACCCCGATCAGGCTGGAAAACAGGTACAGCTGCCGTGCGCAGGCCATCGCCCGATAGCGTTGCGGTGGCAAGGGTTGATGCGCCGCGTCGAGTGCCTCGTAAGGCAGCGCCATGTCGGCGTTCCAGCCCGGGCCTTGCCAGAGCGGCACGATCACGTTCAGAAAGTGCTGTTGCACGTCGCTGAACAGGGTGGTCAATTCGGGCAGGGAGGTGGAGCGGCAAGCATGGGGCATTGGCGGACGTCGTCACGGCTGGGGCGATTGCGCGACATGGTAGCAGAGAGACTGCTGTTAGAGTCTCGGTGTCTGATCGGCCGTCATCGCTGGCAAGCCAGCTCCCACAAGGATTGTTATCAATTACAAACCTGTGGGAGCTGGCTTGCCAGCGATGAGGCCGGTTCAGGCGATAGAGATCAGCCGGCCAGCAACCAGGCGCCAGTCACCGCCGAAGCAGCACCTGCCACTCGCACCAACGGCGCAGCAGCCTGCGGCAGAACACGAACCACGGCATAACCCGCCGCATGCAGCGCTGCCGTCGCCGCGACAAAACCGGCGGCATACGCCCACGGGCTGCTCATGTCCGGCAGTTCCAGGCCGTGCGCCACGCCATGGAACAACGCGAACAATGCCGTCGCCGCCACCGCCATCACCAGCGGTGGACGCACCGCCAGTGCCACTGCCAGACCCAGCGCCAGCACCGAAGCGGCGATCCCGCTTTCCAGCGCCGGCAACTCCAGCCCTTCAAAACCGAGCATGCCGCCGATCAGCATGGTGCCGACGAAGGTGCACGGCAGCGCCCAACGCGCCGCACCTTGTTGCTGTGCCGCCCACAGGCCGACCGCAATCATCGCCAGCAAGTGGTCGAGGCCGCCGATCGGGTGGCTGATACCGGCGACCAGCCCACTGTCGCCGTGGCCCGGGTGGGCGAAGGCGAGGGCTGGGGTCAGCAGCAGCGCCACGGCGCCGAGAATGCGTTTGAGTGTCATGGAGAAGCTTCCTTGTTGGTCAATAAATCAGGCGGCGTTCAGCAGGCCCTGGCGTTCGATGAAGGCAATGATGTCTTCCAGGCCCTGGCCGGTTTTCTGGTTGCTGAAGACGAACGGCTTGCCGTTACGCATGCGCTGGGTGTCGCTATTCATCATTTCCAGCGACGCGCCGACCAGCGGCGCCAGATCGATCTTGTTGATCACCAGCAGATCGGACTTGCAGATCCCCGGCCCGCCCTTGCGCGGCAGCTTGTCGCCGGCAGAGACGTCGATCACGTAAATGGTCAGGTCTGACAGCTCCGGGCTGAAGGTTGCCGACAGGTTGTCACCACCGGATTCCACCAGAATCAGGTCCAGCCCCGGAAAGCGTCGGTTCAGTTGATCGACGGCTTCGAGGTTGATCGAGGCGTCCTCGCGGATTGCCGTGTGCGGGCAGCCGCCGGTTTCCACGCCGATGATCCGCTCCGGTGCCAGCGCTTCGTTGCGCACCAGAAAGTCGGCGTCTTCGCGGGTGTAGATGTCGTTGGTGACGACGGCCAGGTTGTAGCGATCACGCAGCGCCAGGCACAGGGCCAGGGTCAATGCGGTTTTGCCGGAACCGACCGGGCCGCCGATGCCGACGCGCAGGGGTTGTGTGTTCATGGTTTGTTCTCCTAAGAGCGAAACAGTCGGCTGTACTGGCGCTCATGCGCCATGCACGCCAGAGACAGGCCGAACGCGGCGCTGCCGATGTGTTCGGGATTAATGCGCGTGGCGTCCTGCTGCGCCTGTTGCAGCAGTGGCAGCAGTTCGCTGGTCAGGCGCTGGGCGGCTTGCTGGCCCAGCGGCAGGGTTTTCATCAATACCGCGAGCTGGTTTTCCAGCCAGCTCCACAGCCACGCGGCGAGCGCATCCTGCGGGTTGATGCCCCAGGCGCGGGCCGCCAGTGCCCAGCCAAGAGCCAGATGCGGTTCCGCGCATTGCTCAAGAAAGCGGCGGGCCGGCGCGTCGAGTTCCGGCAGACCGTTGAGCAACTGCTGCAGCGAGTAACCCATCTGCCGACTCTCCAGATGCAACTCGCGGGTCTCGCGGCTGGCGCGGTGGGTTTCGCAGAGATGCAGCAACTCGGGCCAGTTTTCCTCGGCCGCAGCCTGACAATGGGCGAGCAGCAGCGGCGCTTCGAAACGGGCGAGGTTGAGCAGCAGTTGATCGCTGATCCAGCGCCGGGCGCTGTCCGGGTTGTTCACGCGGCCGTTATCCACCGCCATTTCCAGGCCTTGCGAATAGCTGTAGCCGCCAATCGGCAGTTGCGGACTGGCCAGGCGCAGCAGCGCCCAGGCCGGATTCACAGGCGAACGCCGAACTGATGGAGTTTGGGCGCGTAGTTGAAATCTTCGTCGCCATGCCGCGAATGGTGATGGCCGCCGCCGTAGGCACCGTGCTCCGGCTGGAACGGCGCTTCAATCGCTTCGACCTGCGCGCCGAGCTGTTCGAGCATGGCCTTGAGCACGTAATCATCGAGCAGACGCAGCCAGCCATCGCCGACTTGCAGAGCGACGTGGCGGTTGCCCAGGTGATAGGCGGCGCGGGTCAGTTCAAAGGCATTGGCGCAGGTGACGTGCAGCAGTTGCTCGGGGCGGGCGCAGACGCGAACGATGCGGCCGTCTTCGGCCTGCAGGCATTCGCTGTCGTATAACGGTGCCTGACCGCGCTCCAGAAACAACCCGACGTCTTCACCGTCGGCACTGAAACAGCGCAGACGGCTTTTGCTCCGCGCTTCGAAAGTCAGGTGCAACTCGGCGGACCAGACAGGTTGAGGGTCGATTCTGCGATGAATCACCAGCATCGGAAAGCTTCCAGCAGTGGACTTGTAGGAGGGCTAGAGCAAGGGGCTTGCCAACCGTGCGAGATGTAGGAAATCCCTGTCGGAGCGTAGAGGATGTTTCAAGATGTTGCAGAATTTTGGAAGATTTTGGTGCGTGAAGATTTTTACATGCACCAATTTGTGGCCAATAAAAAAGATCGCAGCCTTCGGCAGCTCCTACAGGGGGTTGGTGTAGGAGCTGCCGAAGGCTGCGATCTTTTGATCTTTACTCGGTACTGCCCAGCCCTTGCCAGTGCTTGAGGCCGATAAAGATGAAGCGCAATTGCTGGGTGATCTTCGCCTGGGGTGTCAGATGTTCCGGCAGGGCCTCGGCGGGCGGGTCGATGATGTCCGGCAGGGTGGCGAACACCGATTTGACGATCAGGTCGGCGATCACGCTCAGCCCGGCTGCATCCAGATGTTGCAACTTGGGCATCAGCGTCAGGTCGGCCGCGAGGTCGGCGCTGATGTTCTCGCGCAGACGACCGATTGCCTGACGCACCGGCAGCGAGCCGCCGTACTGCTCGCGGGCAAGAAACAGAAATTGCGAGCGGTTGGCGCTGACCACGTCGAGGAAGATCCGCACCGACGCATCGATGATGCCGCCCATGACGAATTCGTTGTGGCGCACCAGGCGGATGGTCTCGCGGAAGGTCTGGCCGACTTCACTGACCAGCACCAGCCCCAGCTCGTCCATGTCGGCAAAATGCCGATAGAAACCGGTGGGCACGATGCCGGCGGTCTTGGTCACTTCGCGCAGGCTCAGGCTGCCGAATCCTCGGCCGCTTTCCATCAAATGGCGGGCAGCGTCCATCAGGGCATTGCGGGTCTGTTGTTTCTGTTCGGCGCGGGGCAGCATCGCAAAGGCGTTTTCTTGAGCGGGACAAGCGCCGCACTCTAGCAAATCGGCTTTGCTGGCGTCGAACGGCAGGGGGAATGTCAGCGGTAAAAAAGGGTTTTACAGATTGCCAGTGCTGAAAAAGTCAAAAGCCCAATCCGGTGATTGGGCTTTTTTTCCAGGCCGCCATGGGCTTAGCTCAAAGCGCTGTTGCGTTCGATCACACGGTCACCACCACCTTCGGCAACGGCTTGGCCCAGTGGGGTTTTGTCGAAACCGTCTTCGGCAAGGGTCTGGCCTTGTGGGGTGCGGTCACCACCACCTTCAGCGAGGGTTTGGCCTTGTGGAGTGCGGTCGCTGCCATCGGAAGCCAGGGTCTGACCTTGTGGAGTCTTGTCATAGCCGTCTTGCACCAGCCCTTTCTCTTCCAGACGATCACGGCCACCTTCTGCTACAGCTTGGCCTTGTGGCGTCTTGTCGTAGCCGTCTTGTACCAGACCTTTTTCTTCCAGACGATTACGGCCGTTTTCAGCCAGGGTCTGGCCTTGTGGTGTGCGGTCGCCGCCATCAGCAGCCACAGTCTGGCTGAACACCGAGTGGCTGGATTTCACTTGTGGGGTAGCCTGATCGGCAGCGGGCAGGGCGAAAGCAGTGCTGGCTAGCATCGACAGGGTAAGGCTGAGCAGTAATTGGCGTTTCATGATGGGTTGCTCCTTGGGAGGGCGATAAAGTGGGTACGAAGCCAATGCTACTCTCGATAAGTCGATATAAAAGTTCATAAACGCAATGGTAATAATCAACAGAATTGATTGTTCTGCCGAGGCGCTCTAGCTCGGGCGTTTGCGGGCGGTGGTTTTGCACCGCAGTGGGTATTTTCGAGTCACTCGCGCCTCGCAAATGTGCGGGTGGCGGTAACGCTGTTCGACCAATCGGTCAGCATTCGGGCGATTTTTTGCCACGGAATCTATATTCCGATTAAACCTGCGCACTGTTTGCCAGTCGTAGATTTCATGAGGGCCGCTTTGGCCCGCCGTTTCAGCTGTGCGTCGCGAAGTCGGCGTGCGGTCGTCATCAGGAGTTTTGTGCATGACGCGCACCGGGAAAATCTTCAGTTGGACCTTCGCCATCCTCGTACTGCTGCTGGCGGTACTCGTTCTGATCATCGTGTTCTTCGATTGGAACCGGATCAAACCGCCGCTCAACGCCAAAGTCTCGGAAGAACTGCATCGACCGTTTGCCATCAATGGCAACCTCGCGGTGATCTGGCAGCGCGAGCCGGACGAGGGCGGCTGGCGGGCCTGGGTGCCGTGGCCGCATGTGGTGGCTGAAGACCTGACGCTGGGTAATCCGGACTGGTCGAAGCAGCCGCAGATGGTCACGCTCAAACGCGTGGAGCTGCGCATCTCGCCGCTGGCCCTGCTGGCGCAACGGGTGACGATCCCGCGCATCGACCTGACCGAGCCCAACGCGCAACTGCAACGCTTGGCCGATGGGCGCGCCAACTGGACCTTCAAGTTCGACCCGAAAGACCCGAACGCCGAACCGTCGAACTGGGTGGTGGACATCGGCGCCATCGGTTTCGACAAGGGCCACGTCACGCTGGACGACCAGACGCTGAAGACCAATCTCGACGTGGTGATCGACCCGCTGGGCAAACCGATTCCGTTCAGCGAAATCGTCGGTGACAAAGCCGCGAAAACGGCCCAGGACAAAGGCACCGCGCCGCAGGACTATGCGTTCGCGCTGAAGGTCAAAGGCCAGTACCACGGCCAGAATCTCACCGGCCAGGGCAAAATCGGCGGGTTGCTGGCGTTGCAGGACGCGAACAAACCGTTCCCGCTGCAGGCCCAGGCGAAGATCGGCGCCACCAGCCTCGAACTCGCCGGCACGTTGACCGACCCGCTCAACCTCGGTGCCCTCGATCTGCGGCTGAAACTGGCCGGTGCCAGCCTCGGCAACCTCTATCCGCTAACCGGCGTGACCCTGCCGGACACGCCGCCGTACTCCACCGACGGCCATCTGATTGCCAAATTGCATGACGCCGCCGGGGCGAAATTCACCTACGAGCAGTTCAACGGCAAGATCGGCGGCAGTGACATTCATGGCGATCTGACCTATGTCGCCAGTCAGCCTCGGCCAAAACTCAGTGGTGCGCTGCTGTCCAATCAGCTGCTGTTCGCCGACCTCGCGCCGCTGATCGGCGCCGACTCCAATGACAAGCAAAAGGCCCGCGGCGGCGAGAGCAAGCAGCCGACCGACAAAGTGCTGCCGGTGGAAGAATTCAAGACCGACCGCTGGCGCGCGATGGATGCCGACGTCGAGTTCACCGGCAAACGCATCGTGCACAGCGAAAAACTGCCCTTCACCGACCTTTATACCCACCTGAAACTCAACGACGGCGAGCTCAGCCTGGAACCGCTGCGCTTCGGCGTGGCCGGCGGCAATCTGGACGCGCAGATCCGCCTCAACGGTCGCGCCGAACCGCTGGAAGGGCGGGCCAAACTGACCGCGCGCGGGTTCAAACTCAAGCAGTTGTTCCCGACCTTCGAACCGATGAAAACCAGTTTCGGTGAGCTCAATGGCGACGCCGATATCAGCGGCCGCGGCAATTCGGTGGCCAAGCTGCTCGGCGGCGCCAATGGCCAGTTGAAGATGCTGATCAACGACGGCGCGATCAGCCGTGAGCTGATGGAACTGGCAGGGCTCAACGTCGGCAACTACGTGGTCGGCAAGATCTTTGGCGACAAGGAAGTGAAGATCAACTGCGCGGCGGCGGACTTCGACATCAAGACGGGTCTGGCGACCACTCGGCTGTTTGTGTTCGATACCGAGAACGCGATCATCTACATCGACGGCACGGCGAACATGGCCACCGAGCAACTGGACCTGACCGTGACCCCGGAATCCAAGGGCTGGCGTTTGATTTCGCTGCGTTCACCGCTGTACGTGCGCGGCAAGTTCATCAAGCCGGACGCCGGGGTCAAGGCTGTACCGTTGATGCTGCGCGGGGCGGGAATGGTTGCACTGGGCGTGATCGCTGCACCAGCGGCGGGGCTGCTGGCGCTGGTGGCGCCGAGTGGCGGGGAGCCGAATCAATGCGCGCCGCTGCTTGAGCAGATGAAGGCGGGCAAGGCGCCCGTGACCGTCAAGCCAACCAAGTAAAGGCAAGAGCAAACAGATCGCAGCCTGCGGCAGCTCCTACAGGAAGAGCATTCCAGGCTGCGATCTTTTTGTTTCTGTAGCGGCCCCTTCGCGAGCAGGCTCGCTCCCACATTTGAAATGGATTCCAGTGTGGGAGCGAGCCTGCTCGCGAAGACGGTTTTGAAAGGCTTACAGGTCTTTCAGAATGTCGGCCATGTCATCGGCATGCTCTTCTTCCTGCGCGAGGATGTCTTCGAATATGCGCCGAGTCGTCGGGTCTTTTTCGCCGATGTACTGAATGATCTCGCGGTAGCTGTCGATGGCGATCCGCTCGGCCACCAGGTCCTCATAGACCATTTCCTTCAAGGTGTTCCCGGCCACGTATTGGGCGTGGGACATTTTCGACAGCAGGTCCGGGTTGAACTCCGGCTCGCCGCCCAGTTGCACGATGCGCTCGGCCAGGCGGTCGGCGTGTTGCGCTTCCTGGGTGGCGTGTTCGAGAAATTCGTCAGCGGCCACATTGGCTTTCAGACCGTTGGCCATGAAGTAGTGACGCTTATAGCGCAGCACGCAGACCAGTTCGGTGGCCAGCGATTCGTTGAGCAGGCGCAGCACCTCTTCACGGTTGGCACTGTAGCTTTCGGTTACCGCGCCGTTCTCGACGTGTTGCCGCGCACGTTCGCGCAGGGTTTTGACATCCGACAAGTGCAGGTCATCGCTCATTTCGATCTCCAGGAGGCTAATCCAATGGGCGCCACGCTCTACAGGCGTGATCGCTTACCCTGGTTGTGAGTCCTGCGCGACGCAAAAAGTTTTACGAGATTTGCTCCGTCCCCCCTGTAGGCGCTGCCGAAGGCTGCGATCTTGGCGTCAGTCCGGACAACACGGCCTCCTCCTGCAACCAGGCAAAAAACGCCCGCACCGGCGGATGGCGCTCCCGTCCCGGCACGCACAGCGCGCTGTACCCGGCACCCTCAACCTGCACCTGCCCCTTGTACGGCACCAGTAAACCGCTGGCGACGCTCTGCGAGACCAGAATATTGCTCGCAAGGACCAATCCTTGCCCGGCAATTGCCGCTTGCAAGGCGTAGTGCTCTTCGTCGTATTCGCGCATTGCGGGATGCTGGTTCAGCCAGTTCTCACCTGCGCGGGCGCACCACGCTTCCCAGCCGTGGGCATACAGCTTCGAGTTGTGCCAGCGCACGCTGATCAGCGCCGGCGTGCGCCGGGCGGCCAGCGCCACCTGCTCCGGTGAGCCGTACACGCCGAACGCCTCATCGAACAGGCACAAGCCGTAAAGATTGGGGTAGTCGTCAAGGCTGTAGCGCAGCACCAGATCGACGCTGGCGTCCTGATGCAAGTCGATGACTTCGCAGTGGGTATCGAGGCGCACGTTGATGTTCGGGTGCTGCGCATAAAAGCGCCCGAGGCGCGGTACCAGCCATAGCGCGGCGAAGGCGGCCGTGGTCGACAGCGTCAGGCTGCTGCCGCTGCGTTGCGGGCGCAGGGTATCGACGCTTTGCGCCACTTCCAGCAGCGCGCCGTGCAGGCTGCGAAACAGCCGCTCGCCACCTTCAGTCAGGCGCACCTGACGCGGCAAGCGTTCGAACAGGGCGACGCCGAGCCAGTCTTCCAGCGTACGGATCTGATGAGAGATTGCCGTGGGCGTGACCGACAGCTCTTCGGCGGCGGCCTTGAAACTCAGCAGGCGCGAAGCGGATTCGAAGGCGCGCAGGGCGGTCAGCGGCAACGAGGCGAACATTGAAAACTCCATGGATGAAATGAATTCATCCCGACTGATTTTTGCTCATTTGAATGGACGCGGTCACGCGCTTCAAGCTGCAAGCCACAAGCCGTTTGATTCTAGTCCGGAGGAAATACAGATGAGCAAAATTCTTGCAATACATGCCAGCCCACGGGGTGACCGTTCGCATTCACGGCGCCTCGCGGAAAGCTTTCTCAGCGCCTGGCAATTGCGCCATCCGCAGGCGCAGATCACCCGCCGTGAAGTCGGGCGCGCGCTGATCCCGCCAGTCAACGAAGCGTTTGTCGCTGCCGCGTTTCATCCTGAGCCCGAGGCGCGCCCACTGTCGATGCAGGCCGATCTGGCGCTCAGCGATCAATTGGTCGGCGAGTTGTTCGAGCATGACCTGCTGCTGATTTCCACGCCGATGTACAACTTCAGCGTGCCCAGCGGCCTCAAGGCCTGGGTCGATCAGATCGTGCGCCTGGGCCTGACGTTCGACCACACCCTCGACAACGGCGTGGCCCAGTACACCCCGCTGCTGCTGGGCAAGAAAGCGTTGATTGTCACCAGTCGCGGCGGATTCGGTTTCGGCCCCGGCGGTGAACTGGAAGCACTGAACCACGCCGATCCGTGGTTGCGCACCGCGCTGGGCTTTATCGGTATCAACGACGTCACGGTGGTCGCGGCCGAGGGCGAGGAGTCGGCCGAGCGCACCTTCGCCGTGTCAGTGGCCGAGGCCGAGCAGCGTTTGCTCGACCTCGCCCGGACGTTCTAAGTGGCCTGGCTGTTCCTGCTGATCGCCGCCGGGTTCGAAGTCACGTTTGCCATGGGCATGAAGTACGCCGAAGGCTTCACCCGGTTGTGGCCGTCGCTGATCACGGTGCTCGCGGCGATTGGCGGGGTTTACTTCCTGACGCTGGCGATGCGCGAGTTGCCGGTAAGCATCGCCTACCCGATCTGGACGGCGATCGGCTCGCTGGGCACGGTGTTTCTCGGCTTTGCCTTGCTGGGCGAGAGCCTGACCCTGATGAAACTGCTGTCGGTGGGGCTGATTGTGGCGGGGGTGGTGGGCCTGAAGTAGGCTGGTCGTGGAGTTGTCATCATCAGAGAGGATGCTTGGCGGGCGTTTTGCACGTCCGGCATCCACTCAGCGACCACAAGGATGTTTGCCCATGTCACAAGGTACGGCGACACGTTATCCACTGGTGCTGGTGCCGGGCATGCTCGGGTTTATCCGGCTGCTGCTGTATCCGTACTGGTGCGGGATCATCAAGGCGTTGCGCCGTGGCGGGGCGACGGTGATTGCGGTGCAGGTGTCGCCGCTCAACTCCACCGAAGTGCGCGGCGAGCAACTGCTGGCGCGGATCGACGAGATTCTGCGCGAGACCGGCGCGGCCAGGGTCAATCTGTTCGGTCACAGCCAGGGTTCGTTGACCGCCCGTTATGCCGCCGCCAAACGGCCGGATCTGGTCGCTTCGGTCACGTCGGTGGCCGGGCCCAATCACGGTTCGGAACTGGCCGACTATCTGCAGCAACACTACCCGGCGAACACCGCCAAGGGCCGTCTGCTCGAAGCGCTGCTGCGTGTTGTCGGCTGGCTGATGGCATTGCTGGAAACCGGTTACCACGGGCCGAAACTGCCGGTGGATATCCACGCATCGCATCAGTCGCTGACCCGCGAGGGCGTGGCGCTGTTCAATCAGCGTTATCCACAGGGCCTGCCCGAAACCTGGGGCGGGCACGGGCCGGAAGAGGTCAACGGCGTGCGTTATTACTCGTGGTCAGGCACATTGCAGCCGGGCAAGACTGACCGCGGTGGCAACCTGTTCGACGGCACCAACCGCAGCTGCCGGTTGTTCGCGAAAACCTTCGTGCGTGAGCCGGGGCAGTGTGACGGGATGGTCGGGCGCTACAGCTCGCACCTGGGCACGGTAATTGGCGACGACTATCCGCTGGATCACTTCGATATCGTCAACCAGTCGCTGGGGCTGGTGGGCAAGGGCGCGGATCCGGTGCGGTTGTTTGTCGAGCATGCGGCGCGGCTCAAGGCTGCCGGCTTGTAAAGGCAAAGACAAGATCAAAAGATCGCAGCCTGCGGCAGCTCCTACAAGGTTTCAGCGTTCATCCACGCGATCACCTGTAGGAGCTGCCGAAGGCTGCGATCTTTTCCATCAGGCAACGCTGAGTTTGCGGCCTAGAACGGTGGTCCAGCGCTCCGACAGAATCACCCCACCCAACGTCAACACCCCACCCACCAGGTGATACATCGCCAACTGCTCCTTCAACACCACCGCCGCAATCAGCGCGGTAATCAACGGCAACAAGTTAAAGAACAAGGTCGTGCGGCTCGGCCCAAGACGCTGCACCGCCTGCATCCACGCCAGCGGCGCGAGCATCGAGGCCAGCAGGCACGCGTACAGCACCAGCGGAATATTTTGCGCGGTGAAGCCGGTTTTCGGTGAAGCGGCATACAGCGGAAACAGCACCACAATTGCCACCAGCACTTGCAAGTACAACAACACCAGCGGCGGCAGGCGTAACTGCCATTTTTTCAGCAGGGTGCTGTAGATCGCGTAGGCGAGGGTAGCGATCAGCATCATCGCGTCACCCAGATTTACCCCGTGCTGCAGCAGCGCGCCGAGGCTGCCGGACGACACCACCACCAGCACGCCGGCGAACGACAGCACCGCGCCGAACAGTGCCCCAGCGGTCAGACGCTGGCCGAGGCTGATGATGGCCATGGCCAGCGACATCAGCGGCATCAGCGACAAAATGATGCCCATGTTGGTCGCCGTGGTCAGGGTCGCGGCGAAGTAGGCCAGGCTTTGATACACCGCCATGCCCAGCACGCCGAGAACGAAGATCTTGCCCAGATTCGGGCGGATCTGCGGCCAGTGGGCGATCACCGCTTTGAGCATGAACGGCGTGAACAGCAGGCCGGCGAGCAGCCAGCGATAGAAACCGATCTCGGCGGGGAAGATTGCTCCGACCGCCAGTTTGTTGATCACGGTATTGCCGGCCCAGATGAAAATCGCCAGCAGGGGAAACGCGTATTGCATGAGTTAAAACCAGAGCGTTGATGAACCGTGATTATCCCCTGTCTGGATGCAGCCCTATACTGCGAACCGGACAACCTGCCTCTGCAACCGGACAGCATGAACAGTAAACACATCGATCTGCTGGATTTCAGCGAATTGCCGTCGGCGGTGTACTTCCGCTACGCCGACTTCAACGCCCATGAATACGCCGCGCCGCACCGCCATCCGTGGGGCACGCTGGAGTACGCGGCCCACGGTGTGCTGCACATGGACGTCGACGGCAGCCGCTTCATGTCGCCGCCGCAGTACGCGGTGTGGGTGCCGCCGCAGATCGACCACAGTTTCTACAGCCATCAACCGGTCAACTACCGCGCGGTATGCCTCGATCCGAAGGTCTGCGCCAATTTGCCGGAGCGCGCCTGCACGCTGGCGATCAGCGACATCCTCAAGGCGATTCTCAAGGACTTCGCCGCCCGCGACGTGAAGATCCCCGAACTCGACGCCGACCAGCGTCTGGCCCAGGTGCTGGTCGATCAACTGCAACAGGCGCCGGTACATGAATGTTATCTGCCGTACGCGAGCCATCCCGGGTTGCTGGCGATTCTCGATGCATTGCAGGCCGATCCCGGCAATAACCAGCCGCTGGCGCACTGGGCGGCGCAGGTACACGTCAGCGAGCGCACGCTGGCCCGGCAGTTCGTGCGCGAGTTGGGCATGAGTTTCGGCGAATGGCGTCAGCGCCTGCGTTACCTGGCTGCCATCGAGGCACTGGAAAGCACGAAGAGCGTGCAGGAGATCGCCTTCGATCTGGGTTACAGCAGTGGCTCGGCCTTCATCGCCATGTTTGCCCGTCAGGCCGGCTGTACCCCGGAACAGTATCGGCGGAGCCACCTGGAAGGCAGGAAGGTGTAACAAGATTTGGCTACACTTCAGCGGAGGCCGCATCCATCGATGCGGCGACAAGGAGAAAACTCCATGAAGATGTTGCGTGTGCCTTTGTTGATGATCGGTCTGCTCCTGTGTTCCCAGGGTTTCGCCGCCACGGCGCAACAGAACAAAATGACCACCTGCAATGCCGACGCTACCGCCAAGAACCTCAAGGGCGATGAGCGCAAGACTTTCATGAGCACTTGCCTCAAGGCCGCTCCGGCCGCCAATGACGCCAAAGTGCTGACCCCGCAGCAGGAAAAAATGAAGACCTGCAACGCCGACGCGAAAACCAAGGCCCTGACCGGTGATGCGCGCAAGACCTTCATGAGTGATTGCCTGAAGAAAAAATAAGATCAAAAGATCGCAGCCTGCGGCAGCTCCTACATGAGATCGCGATCCTGTAGGAGCTGCCGCAGGCTGCGATCTTTTCGGCGCGACCAGGATGCGGGGCATCTACTCGCTTCGGCGCCGGATCGCTGGCAGACTGCCAATCCTTTTACGCCGTTCGTTTTGAGGCTGTATGCCAACGTTTTCTGAGCGTCATGTTGTGTTTTGGGTCAGTTGCATCATTATTTTTGGCGGTTTGCTGCTGGCATTGCCGCTGCGCTTGTTGCCCAGCCTGCTGGCCGGTTTGCTGGTGTTCGAGCTGGTCAACATGCTCACCCCGCAACTGCAACGATTGATCGAAGGCCGGCGCGCGCGCTGGCTGGCGGTGGCGCTGCTGGGCACCCTGGTGGTCAGCGTGCTGGCGCTGATCTTTGCCGGTGCTATCAGTTTCCTGCTGCACGAAGCGGAAAACCCGGGCGCCTCGCTCGACAAATTCATGGGCGTGGTTGATCGCGCGCGCGGGCAACTGCCGCCGTTTCTCGATGCCTATCTGCCGGCCAGTGCTGCGGAGTTCCGCGTGGCGATTGGTGAGTGGGCGAGCAAACACCTGGCTGACCTGCAACTGGTGGGCAAGGACGCGGCGCACATGTTTGTCACCCTGTTGATCGGCATGGTCCTCGGCGCAATCATTGCCCTGCAGCGGATACCGGATGTGACCAAGCGCAAGCCGCTGGCCGCCGCCCTGTTTGATCGCCTGCACCTGCTGGTGCAAGCCTTCCGCAACATTGTCTTCGCGCAGATCAAGATTTCCCTGCTGAACACCTTCTTCACCGCGATCTTCCTCGCGGTGATCCTGCCGCTGTTCGGCATCAAGCTGCCACTGACCAAGACCCTGATCGTCCTGACCTTCCTGCTCGGCCTGCTGCCGGTGATCGGCAACCTGATGTCGAACACGCTGATCACCATCGTCGGCCTGTCGCTGTCGATCTGGGTGGCGGTGGCGGCGCTGGGTTACCTGATTTTTATCCACAAGCTCGAATACTTCCTCAACGCGCGCATTGTCGGCGGGCAGATCAGTGCCAAGTCGTGGGAGTTGCTGCTGGCGATGCTGGTGTTCGAAGCCGCGTTCGGCCTGCCGGGGGTGGTGGCGGGGCCGATTTATTACGCGTATCTGAAGAGCGAGTTGAAGCTGGGCGGGATGGTTTGATCCGATAACTGTGTTGCCTTAGCTGACGCCATCGCTGGCAAGCCAGCTCCCACAGGATTGATAGCGCTTTCGAAAGCGGCGCAGAACCTGTGGGAGCTGGCTTGCCAGCGATGGGCGCAACGCGGTCTTGGATCAGTTCACGGCGCCGTAGCGCTTCATCGCCTCAATCGCCAGACCGCTGCCAATGCTGCCAAAGATATTCCCTTCCACATGTCGCGCATTCGGCAGCATCGCCGAGACGCTGTTGCGCAGCGCCGGAATGCCGCTGGAGCCGCCAGTGAAGAACACCGTATCGACCTGACCCACCGAGACGTTGGCATCGTTCAACAGCTGCGTGACGCTGCCGCGCACGCGCTCAAGCAGCGCGTCGATCGACGATTCGAACAGGGCGCGGCTCAGTTCCACGCTCAGGCCCGGCTCGATGCGGTCCAGGGGTACGTGGCGGCTGTCGGTGTGGGTCAGCTGAATCTTGGTTTCTTCGACTTCCATCGCCAGCCAGTGCCCGGCGCGCTGTTCGATCAGCTTGAACAGCCGGTCGATACCGCCAGTGTCCTCGATGTCGTAGCGCATGCTGCCCAGCGCCAGGGTGGATTTCTGCGAGTACACCGAGTTGATGGTGTGCCAGGTCGCCAGGTTCATGTGGTGGCTGGTCGGCATGTAGGCGCCGCTCTTCATCCGGCTGCCGTAGCCGAACAGCGGCATCAGGCCTTGCAGGCTCAGTTGTTTGTCGAAATCGGTCCCGCCGATGTGCACGCCGCCGGTGGCGAGGATGTCGTCGTGACGGTTGTCCATGCCACGACGCTCGGGCGACAGGCGCACCAGCGAGAAGTCGGAGGTACCCCCGCCGATGTCGACGATCAGCACCAGCTCTTCTTTTTCGATGGTCGACTCGTAGTCGAAGGCGGCGGCAATCGGTTCGTACTGGAACGACACGTCCTTGAAACCAAGCTTGCGCGCCACTTCGACCAGGGTGTCTTCGGCTTCCTGGTCAGCCAGCGGGTCGTCATCGACGAAAAACACCGGACGCCCCAGCACCACTTGTTCGAACTCGCGACCGGCGGCCGTTTCGGCGCGGCTCTTGAGCTGGCCGATGAACAGCCCCAACAGATCCTTGAACGGCATCGCCGTGCCGAGGACGCTGGTGTCGTGCTTGATCAGCTTGGAACCCAGCAGGCTCTTGAGCGAGCGCATCAGCCGGCCTTCGTAGCCTTCCAGGTATTCGTGCAGGGCCAGACGACCGTAAACCGGACGGCGCTCTTCGATGTTGAAGAACACCACCGACGGCAGGGTGATCTTGTCGTCTTCCAGCGCGATCATCGTTTCCATGCCGGGGCGCAGCCAGCCGACGGTGGAGTTGGAGGTGCCGAAGTCGATACCGCAGGCACGGGCTGGAGAGGCGTTGTTCATGTCTTTCGGGTTCCGGTCAAAAAACGGCCGCGCAGTGTATGTCAGTGCGCGGCAGATTCGAAGGCCGGTCATCTGCTATTTCACGACTAAGCTTCTTGAAAGTCGCAGCTTCGCCCCAAACTTGCTGGCATGGGCCGGCAGACATACCGGCGGTCGCAAGAACCGTCGTCCACTGCCGATAAACTTCTGCTGCGCCACCCGGTCACAAAGTTGAGATCGGTCAACCCGGCACGCGCGAATGAGCGCATGCTGGTCTCGGCGCGAAATCGATAACGGATGGTGATTCCTTCGATGGACTTCAAAGACTATTACAAGATACTCGGCGTGGAGCCGACAGCGGACGACAAGGCGATCAAGGCTGCCTATCGCAAGCTGGCGCGCAAATACCACCCCGATGTCAGCAAGGAAAAAGACGCCGAGGCCAAGTTCAAGGACGCCTCGGAAGCCTATGAAGCGCTGAAGAGCGCCGACAAGCGCGCCGAGTACGACGACCTGCGCCGTTATGGCCAGCATGGTCAGCCGTTCCAGGGCCCGCCGGGCTGGCAGAGCCGTGGTGGCTTTGGCGGCGGTGGTGGCGACACCGGCGACTTCTCGGACTTCTTCAGTTCGATCTTCGGCAATCGCGGCGCCGGTTTCGGTGGCGGCGAAGGTCGGCAGCAACGCAGTGCAGGACGGCGGGGACAAGACGTGGAAATGGAACTGCCGATCTTCCTTGAGGAGACGCTGTCGAACGAGTCGAAGAAGGTCAGCTTTCAGGTCCCGCAGTACAACGCCAACGGTCAGCACGTCAGCAACACCAGCAAAAGCCTGAACGTGAAGATCCCGGCGGGCGTGACCGACGGCGAGCGCATCCGCCTCAAGGGGCAGGGCGCGCCGGGCATCGGTGGCGGCGCCAATGGCGATCTGTACCTGACCATTCGCTTTGCGCCGCACCCGAAATTCGATGTCGAAGGCGACAACCTGATCATCACCTTGCCATTGGCACCGTGGGAGCTGGCGCTGGGCACCGAGGTGGCCGTGCCGACCCTGACCGGCAAGATCAACCTCAAGGTTCCGGCCGGCAGCCAGAACGGCCAGCGCATGCGCGCCAAGGGCCATGGTCTGAAAAACAAGGCCGGTGAGCGCGGTTACCTGTTCGTGCAGCTCAAGGCCGTGATGCCGAAAACCTCGGACGACGAGGTCAAGGCGCTGTGGCAGGAACTGGCGAAGAAAGCCGCGTTCAACCCACGCGAGAACTTCTGAACCCGACGACGGAGTAGCCCATCATGAGCAGCCCCCTGATCGTTCAACTGGACATGGCAGAATTCTGTGAGGCGGCCGATCTGTCGGACGTCTACGTGATCGAAATCGTCGAACACGGCATCCTCGAACCTCAGGGCGCGCAGCCCCGGGAATGGCGGTTCACCGACTACGAGCTGAGCCTGGCCAAACGCGCCGCGAAGTTGCGGCGCGAGCTGGAGCTGGAGTGGGATGGGGTCGCGCTGGCACTGAATCTGCTGGAGGAAGTGCACGAGTTGCGGGCGGAGAACCGGATGCTCAGGCAGCGCTTGGGGCGGCTGGTGGTCGAATAGGTTTTCCGTGGTATTGGCCGGCCTCATCGCTGGCAAGCCAGCTCCCACAAGGAACTATGTCGTACACAAAGTTTGTATTCGACGCCGAACCTGTGGGAGCTGGCTTGCCAGCGATGAATTTACCGCAGATTTTCTTGCTTAAACCTTTCTCGGCAACACCACACTGAACAGCGTCCCGTCAGCCTCGCTCGAGCTGACGTCGATTGTCCCGCCATGGGCGCTCACCACTTCCTTGACGATGAACAAGCCCAACCCGAGGCTGGTCGACGGCTGCCCGAGTTCTTCGTCGGCGCTGCGCACCAGCGGGTCGAAAATCGTGCCGATCGCCTCTTCGGAAATCGGTGTGCCGTAGTTGTGCACCGTCAGGCACACGTTGTCGCCCTCGCCACGCAGATCAAGGGTCACGTCGCGCTGGCTGGTGCCGTGCTGCAAGGCGTTGCCGATCAGGTTTTGCAGGAGCTGGTCGATTCGCCCGGCGTCCCACATCCCACGGGTGTCGCCGTGCACCGTGAGCTTCGGATCGGATAGCGGATTACCGGCGCAGGCTTCGGCAATCGCCGCCCGCGCCGCAACGGCCAGGTCCATCGCTGCCGGCTCGATCGGCAGGCTACGGCCGAGGCGACTGCGCACCAGCTCCAGCAGGTCGCTGACCATCGTCGCCATGTGCCGCGCGCCACGCTTGATGTGCTGGGCGCAGGCCAGGGCATCGCCTTCAAGGCTGGATTTGCGCAGCAGCAGTTCGGTGGACATGCTCACCGCCTGCAGCGGCGCGCGCAGGTCATGGCCGAGGATGGCGAGGAAAATGTCCCGCGAGCGATTGACCTGCTCGGCGTAGGCCGCGGTGGATTCGGCCAGTGCCTCGTCGATGGCTTCGTTGAAACGGATCATGTCCTGAAAATAGGTCATGTCCGGCGATTCAAGGCTGTTGACCCACAGGCGGATCACACAGGCGCGCAAATGGCGGAATTCGCTGGTCATCTGCACCAGATCGAAACCGACGGTGTGGCGCAGTTCGCCATGGCTGGCGCCGGCCTCGTCCAGACTCGGGGTCTTTTCCGGGCCCTCGCCCTTGGCTTTGGCAGCCTGTTCGGCGGGGCTCTGTGGCTTGCTCATGTCGCGGGCGGCGGCCCGCAGAATCTCGCTGGCGTGATCGCGCAGCGCAGTGGAATCCAGATGGTCGGCCGCCGGCGTGATGGTCGCGGCGAACTGTTCCCATTCATCGACGATAGGCTCGATGTTGGCCAAGATGAACTCGGAAAGACGCATGGGCAGTTCCTGAAAATAGGCGGAGCGAATCGAATATTAGCCCCTTTGGCGGGAAATACACGACCGTTTGCGCATCGGTTTTCCTGCCCCATGAAAAAGGCCCCGGCCCGTGCGCAAGATGCGGGTCGGGGGCCTTTTGCCGTGTGTCAGAACAGGAAGTAACGCTGAGCCATCGGCAAGGTTTCCGCCGGTTCACACCACAGCAGCACACCGTCGGCCTTGACCTGATAGGTCTGCGGATCGACGTCGATGTTCGGCAGGTAATCGTTATGGATCAGGTCGGTTTTCTGCACATCGCGGCAGCCTTTGACCACGGCGATTTTCTTCTTCAGTCCCAGTGCCTCGGGCAACCCTGCCTCCTGTGCGGCCTGGCTGATGAAGGTCAGGCTGGTGGCGTGCAGCGAGCCGCCGTAGCTGGCGAACATCGGGCGGTAGTGCACCGGTTGCGGGGTTGGGATCGACGCGTTGGCGTCGCCCATCAGGCTCGCAGCGATGGCGCCGCCCTTGAGGATCAGCGTCGGTTTCACACCGAAGAACGCCGGACGCCAGAGCACCAGATCGGCCCATTTGCCGACCTCCACCGAGCCCACCTCATGGCTGATACCGTGGGTGATCGCCGGGTTGATCGTGTACTTGGCGATGTAGCGCTTGGCGCGGAAGTTGTCGTTGCCTTCGCCGTCCTGGGGCAGCGGGCCGCGCTGCTTTTTCATCTTGTCGGCAGTCTGCCAGGTGCGTGTGATGACTTCGCCGACGCGGCCCATGGCCTGGCTGTCGGAGCTGATCATCGAGAACGCGCCGAGGTCGTGGAGGATGTCTTCGGCGGCAATCGTCTCGCGGCGGATGCGGCTTTCGGCGAACGCCACGTCTTCGGCGATGCTCGGGTCGAGGTGGTGGCAGACCATCAGCATGTCGAGGTGTTCGTCGATGGTGTTGCGGGTGAACGGCCGGGTCGGGTTGGTCGAGCTCGGCAGCACGTTAGGGAAACCGCAGGCCTTGATGATGTCCGGCGCATGGCCGCCACCGGCACCTTCGGTGTGATAGGTGTGAATGGTGCGGCCCTTGAACGCGCCCAAGGTGGTTTCGACGAAACCGGACTCGTTGAGGGTGTCGGTGTGGATCGCCACTTGTACGTCGTACTGGTCGGCGACGCTCAGGCAGTTGTCGATGCTCGCCGGGGTGGTACCCCAGTCTTCGTGCAGTTTGAGGCCGATGGCCCCGGCCTTGACCTGCTCGATCAACGGCTCCGGCAGGCTGGCGTTGCCCTTGCCGGTGAGGCCGATGTTCATCGGGAACGCGTCGGCGGCCTGGAGCATCCGCGCCAGGTGCCACGGGCCGGAGGTGCAGGTGGTGGCGTTGGTACCGGTCGCCGGCCCCGTGCCGCCGCCGATCATGGTGGTGACGCCGCTCATCAGCGCTTCTTCGATCTGCTGCGGGCAAATGAAATGGATGTGCGTGTCGATGCCGCCGGCGGTGAGGATCATGCCTTCACCGGCGATCACTTCGGTGCTGGCGCCGATGGCGATGGTCACGTTCGGTTGTACGTCCGGGTTACCGGCCTTGCCGATAGCAGCGATGCGCCCGTCCTTGAGGCCGACGTCGGCTTTGACGATGCCCCAGTGGTCGATGATCAACGCATTGGTGATCAGCGTGTCGACCACTTCGGCAGCGAGCAACTGGCTCTGGCCCTGGCCGTCACGGATGACTTTGCCGCCGCCGAACTTCACTTCTTCGCCGTAGGTGGTGAAGTCTTTTTCGACTTCGATCCACAACTCGGTGTCCGCCAGGCGCACCTTGTCGCCGACGGTGGGGCCGAACATGTCGGCGTAGGCTTGCCGGGAAATCTTCATTTCAATTCCTTGCAAAAATTTATTGTGGCGAGGGGATTCATCCCCGATCGGGTGCGAAGCACCCGCCATTCAGCAAAAGTGATTTTGTGGTGGGGCCGGTGGCGGTTGGCGACCGCTGCGCGGTCGATCGGGGATGAATCCCCTCACCACAGATAAACCCCTCACCACAGGTGAATCTGCTTCAGTCGAGATCACCCATGACCCGCCCGGCAAAGCCGAACACCCGCCGATGCCCGGCGTACTCCACCAACTCGACCTCGCGGCTCTGCCCCGGCTCGAAGCGCACGGCGGTGCCGGCGGGGATGTTCAGGCGCATGCCACGGCTGGCGGCGCGGTCGAAGGTCAGCGCGTCATTGGTTTCGAAAAAGTGATAGTGCGAACCGACCTGAATCGGCCGGTCACCGCTGTTGGCGACTTTCAGGCTGAGCGTGCGGCGGCCGACATTCAGTTCGATGTCGCCGGGCTGGATCTGGTACTGGCCGGGAATCATGGCCGGGCTCCTTGCAGAATCTTGTAGTAGAGGGCAGTCGGGCGATAGGTACCGTGCGGGTCGCAGGCGTAATCGGGAATTTCACCGGCACGGGTGTAACCCAGGGCCTTGTAGAACTCTTCGGCGGGCGAGCCGGCCTCGGTGTCGAGGTAGAGCATGCCGCGCTTGTGTTTGGCCGCTTCGAGCTCCAGCGCATTCATCAACTGCTGGCCGAGACCGCGTCGCCGTGCCTGTTCGCGCACCAGCAGCTTCTGCACTTCCGCGCGATTGAGGCCGTTGGCCTTCTGGCACAGGCCCAACTGCACGCTGGCCTGCACTTCTTCATCCTTGACCACCACCCAGAGCAACACGCTGCCCTTGTTCACGTGTTGCTGCACTTCATCGAAGTAGGCGCGAGCCTGCGCGGCATCAAGGTCGGCCATGAAGCCGACGCTGGCGCCATAACCCACGGCGTCGAGCAGCAGATCAATCAGGCCCTGACGATAGTGCGCAAAACTTTCCGCATTGACGCGTCGCAGTTGGGCGGGGTTCATCGCGTGTCACTCCTTGTTGGCGAGCGGCGGCTGCGCGCCAGGGTTGAGGATCAGTTGCATGAAGGTCAGGTCGAGCCAGCGGCCGAACTTGGTGCCGACTTGCGGCATCTGTCCGGTGATGCTGAAACCGGCGCGTTCATGCAGACGAATGGAAGCGGCATTGCCACTTTCGATGGCGGCGACCATCACATGCTTGTCGCAGGCTTTGGCCCGCTCGATCAGCACGCTCATCAATTGCGGGCCAAGGCCATTGCCGCGCTGGTCGCTGCGCACGTAGACCGAGTGCTCGACGGTGTGACGGAAACCGTCGAACGGCCGCCAGTCGCCAAAGGAAGCGTAGCCGAGCACCACGTTGTCGGCGTCGACGATCACCAGAATCGGGTAGGCCTGGGCCTGACGGGCGCTGAACCACGCCTGGCGGTTGCCGAGGTCGACCGCCGACTCGTTCCAGATCGCCGTGGTGTTGAGCACCGCGTCGTTGTAGATGTCACGGATCGCCGGCAGGTCGGCGTGCAGGGCATCGCGAATGGTGTAGGTCATGGCGAGTCCTCAAACGATCGGTTGGTGGACGGTGACCAGTTTGGTGCCGTCGGGGAACGTCGCTTCGACCTGGATCTCCGGGATCATTTCCGGAATGCCTTCCATCACTTGCTCGCGGCCCAACAGGGTGGTGCCGTAGTGCATCAGCTCGGCCACGGTCTGGCCGTCTCGGGCGCCTTCGAGCAGCGCGGCGGAGATGTAGGCCATGGCTTCCGGGTAGTTGAGCTTCAAACCACGGGCCAGTCGGCGCTCGGCGACGAGGCCGGCGGTGAAGATCAGCAACTTGTCTTTTTCGCGTGGGGTCAGGTCCATTTGTTTTTCAAATCTCGGCAGAAGAAAGTTAAGTCGTACGCTCTGTAGGAGCTGCCGAAGGCTGCGATCTTTTGATCTTGATTTTTTACAGCAAGATCAAAAGATCGCAGCCTTCGGCAGCTCCTACAGAGGAATACGGGGAGTGCATTTCAGGTGTTCCAGATTCGCGGTGGCTGGGCCTCGCGACCGAGCAGGGCCGGGCGCAGCAGGCGCCACAGGTCGATCAGCCAGGCGCGGGCCAGCAGTGCCTCGCTCGCCAGGCAGCGGGCAACCAACAGCCCCGGCAACTGGGTCAAATCCCCGCGCACGGCATGCCCCAGCGAACGACAGCGCTCCAGCAGCTCGGCGTCGATTTCACCGGTGACCAACAATGTGGCGAACACCGGACGGCCATCCAGGCCGATCGGCGAATCCAGCAAACCGTCACCGCCAGTAATCCTCTGACGCTCGTGCCAGAGCAATCGCCCGTCGCGGCGGATATCCAGATGCGCTTGAAAGTGTCCGAGGTCGAAGCGCTCGCCACTGGCCGGTCGGCCCAGCGCCACCACGTCCCAGTAGAACAGCCGCGCATCGCCCTCCAGTTCGATCGAGGTGGTGAGTTCAGCCTGAGCGGCGCTGTAGACGATGGTTTCCTGCGGCAGCCACTCCAGCGTCGCGCCGGCGGCGACTTGCAGATCGAGCTGTTGATACGCCGGCCCCGCCGCGCGATACCATTTGGCGGCGCCGGGGCTGGTGATCTGCGCCCAGGCGTCCTGTTCGACGCGGGCGCTGATGTTCAGCCGATCTCCGCCGGCGATCCCGCCCGGCGGGTGGACGATGATGTGTTGGCAGACCTCGGGGCCTTCGGCGTACAGGTGCTTTTGCACGCGCAGCGGGCCGAGATGCCGGCGTTGAACCGGGCGCGTGCAGTCGCCGAAGCGGGCGTAGGCCAGTTCCAGCTCGGCGTGCCAGCTCGGGGTAAACAGGGCAGTGGGAAGCGGTAAGTTCATGGTTTGTGATTATCGTTAGGAAGCTACAGATTAAATTGTTACCAGACCTCGTACACCCTCGGCCTCCATATTTTCGCCGCGACCCTGTTGCACGATCTCGCCCCGGGACATCACCAGGTATTGATCGGCCAGCTCCGCAGCGAAATCGTAGAACTGCTCCACCAGCAAAATGGCCATGTCGCCTCGGGCCGCGAGCTTTTTGATCACCGCGCCGATCTCCTTGATCACCGAGGGCTGGATGCCTTCGGTGGGTTCGTCGAGGATCAGCAAACGCG
This sequence comes from Pseudomonas sp. AO-1, assembly GCF_019775695.1. NCBI lineage: Bacteria > Pseudomonadati > Pseudomonadota > Gammaproteobacteria > Pseudomonadales > Pseudomonadaceae > Pseudomonas > Pseudomonas sp. AO-1. The sequence continues at coordinate 5,926,672 of NZ_CP079947.1, read as the reverse complement.
GACGACTGGCCAGGGCGCGACCGATAGCGAGCTGCTGTTGCTGGCCGCCGGAGAGATCGCCGCCTCGGCGCTGCTTCATTTGTAGCAGCACCGGGAACAATTCGTAGATGAAACCTGGGACTTCCTTCGCTTCACTGCCGGGAAACCGCGACAAACCCATCAGCAGATTCTCTTCCACCGTGAGCCGGCCGAAGATTTCCCGGCCCTGTGGCACATAGGCGATCCCGGCGTGCACGCGCTGGTGCGGCTTGAGCGTGGTGATCGGTTTGCCCTCCCAATTCACCACGCCTTCCTTGGCCGGCAACAGGCCCATCAGGCATTTGAGCAGGGTGGTCTTGCCCACGCCGTTGCGCCCGAGCAGGCAGGTGACTTCGCCGACTTTTACGTCGAATGAGAGGCCACGGAGGATGTGGCTACCGCCGTAGTACTGATGCAGCTTGTCGACTTGCAGCATGTTCAAATTCCTTCTGTTGCACACAGAACCCTGTGGGAGCTGGCTTGCCAGCGATGGCGGTGTGTCAATCAACTTCAATGTTGGATAGGCCGCCTTCATCGCTGGCAAGCCAGCTCCCACAGGTTTTGTATTCGCAATCGTCAGCGGCCGAGATAGACCTCGATCACCCGCTCGTTTTCCTGCACCTGTTCCAGCGACCCTTCCGCCAGCACGCTGCCCTGATGCAGCACCGTCACATGGTCGGCAATCGAGCCGACGAAGCCCATGTCGTGCTCCACCACCATCAGCGAATGCTTGCCGGCCAGCGACTTGAACAGCTCGGCGGTGAATTCGGTTTCGGCATCGGTCATGCCCGCCACCGGCTCGTCGAGCAGCAGCAGTTGCGGGTCCTGCATCAGCAACATGCCGATTTCCAGAAACTGTTTCTGCCCGTGGGACAGCAAGCCCGCCGGGCGATTGACCGAGGTGGTCAGGCGAATGGTGTCGAGCACTTCGCTGATCCGGTCTTTCTGCTCGCCGCTCAACTTCGCCCGCAAACTGGCCCACACCGACTTGTCGGTTTTCTGCGCCAGTTCCAGGTTCTCGAACACGCTCAGCGCTTCGAACACTGTGGGTTTCTGGAACTTGCGACCGATGCCGGCCTGGGCAATCTGCACTTCGCTCATCTGCGTCAGGTCGAGGGTTTCGCCGAACCAGGCCTTGCCGTGACTGGGGCGGGTCTTGCCGGTGATCACGTCCATCAGCGTGGTCTTGCCCGCGCCGTTGGGGCCGATGATGCAGCGCAACTCGCCGACGCCGATGTACAGGTTCAGATTGTTCAGGGCGCGAAAACCGTCGAAGCTGACGCTGATGTCTTCCAGGGTCAGGATCGTGCCGTGGCGGGTGTCGAGGCCCGGGCCGACGCGTTGGCCGAGGCCGATCGAGTCGCGGCTGGTGCCCTCATCCTTGTTCGGTTCCACGGGGAAAAACGCCGGTTCGAGCATGAATTCAGCACTCGCAGTGACTCTCATTGTTCACCTCGTTTCTTCAGCAGGCCGATCACGCCTTTGGGCAAATACAACGTCACGACGATGAACAGCGCGCCGAGGAAGAACAGCCAGTATTCGGGGAACGCCACGGTGAACCAGCTCTTCATGCCGTTGACCACACCGGCGCCGAGCAGCGGCCCGATCAAGGTTCCGCGTCCGCCAAGGGCGACCCACACCGCCGCTTCGATCGAATTGGTCGGCGACATTTCGCTGGGGTTGATGATCCCCACTTGCGGTACGTACAACGCCCCGGCCAGACCGCACAGCACCGCGCTCAAGACCCAGACGAACAGTTTGAAACCGCGCGGGTCGTAACCGCAGAACATCAGGCGGTTTTCCGCATCGCGCAGCGCGGTCAGCACCCGGCCGAACTTGCTCTGCGCCAGACGCCAGCCGATGAACAGACTCGCCACCAGCAACAACACGGTGGCCAGAAACAGCACCGCGCGAGTGCCCGGTTCAGTGATGCCGAAGCCGAGAATCGTGCGGAAGTTGGTGAAGCCGTTGTTACCGCCGAAGCCGGTCTCGTTGCGGAAAAACAGGAGCATGCCGGCGAAGGTCAGGGCCTGGGTCATGATCGAGAAATACACGCCCTTGATCCGCGAGCGGAAGGCAAAGAAACCGAACACCAGCGCCAGCAGACCTGGCGCCAGCACCACCAGACACATCGACCAGATAAAACTGCTGGTTCCGCTCCAGTACCACGGCAATTCGGTCCACGACAGAAAGGTCATGAACGCCGGCAAGCCGTCACCGGCGGCCTGGCGCATCAGGTACATGCCCATCGCATAACCGCCGAGGGCGAAGAACAGCCCGTGGCCCAGCGACAGCAGCCCGGCGTAACCCCAGACCAGATCCAGCGCCAGAGCAACGATGGCGTAGCAGAGGATTTTGCCGACCAGCGTCAGGGTGTAGGCCGAGACGTGCAGCGCGCTGTCCGCCGGCAACAGCGAGAGCAACGGCAGGGCGATCAACAGCGCGAGGATCACCGCGCCGATGGCAAGCGTGAGTTTCGGGCCGGCCTTTTGCGTGGCCGTGACAAGTAGAGGCTGGTTCATCAGTCGATCACCCGTCCTTTCAGTGCGAAGAGGCCTTGCGGACGTTTCTGGATGAACAGAATGATCAGCGCGAGGATCAGGATCTTGCCGAGCACCGCACCGATCTGCGGTTCGAGAATCTTGTTGGCGATGCCCAGGCCGAACGCCGCCAGTACGCTGCCGGCGAGTTGGCCGACACCGCCCAGCACCACCACCAGGAACGAGTCGATGATGTAGCTCTGGCCCAAGTCCGGGCCGACGTTGCCGATCTGGCTCAGCGCCACGCCACCGAGGCCGGCGATGCCCGAACCGAGGCCGAAGGCGAGCATGTCGACGCGCCCGGTGGGCACGCCGCAGCAGGCGGCCATGTTGCGGTTCTGCGTGACCGCGCGGACATTGAGGCCGAGGCGGGTTTTGTTCAGCAGCAGCCAGGTCAGCACCACCACGAACAAGGCGAAGGCGATGATCACGATGCGGTTGTACGGCAGGACAAGATTCGGCAGCACCTGAATCCCGCCGGACAGCCACGCCGGATTCGCCACCTCAACGTTCTGCGCACCGAACAGCAGGCGCACCAACTGGATCAGCATCAGGCTGATGCCCCAGGTGGCGAGCAGGGTTTCCAGCGGTCGGCCATAGAGGTGTCGAATCACCGTGCGCTCGAGCGCCATGCCGATTGCTGCGGTGACGAAGAACGCCACCGGCAACGCAATCAGCGGATAGAACTCGATCGCCTGTGGCGCGTAGCGCTGGAACAGCAACTGCACCACGTAGGTCGAGTAGGCGCCGAGCATCAGCATCTCGCCGTGGGCCATGTTGATCACCCCGAGCAGGCCGAAGGTGATCGCGAGGCCGAGGGCCGCGAGCAGCAGAATCGAGCCGAGGGACATGCCGCTGAACGCCTGACCCAATACTTCACCGATCAGCAGTTTGCGCTTGACCTGCGCCAGGCTGGTTTCGGCGGCGGTACGCACACCGGCATCGCTTTCGACGCCAGGTTCGAGCAGTCCTTCGAGGCGGGTGCGGGCCAGCGGATCGCCGGTTTCGCCGAGCAGGCGCACGGCGGCCAGACGCACCGCCGGGTCGCTGTCCACCAGTTGCAGGTTGGCCAGCGCCAGGCTCAGGGCGGCGTGGACGCTTTCATCTTTTTCGCCAGCCAGTTGCTGGTCGAGGAATTTCAGCTGCGCGGGTTTCGCGCTTTTCTGCAATTGCTGCGCGGCAGTCAGACGGGTTTTGGCGTCGGCGGCGAGCAATTGGTGGCTGGCCAGAGCGGTGTCGATCAGACCCCGCAGGCGGTTATTCAGGCGCAGGGTTTTGGGCTGGCCGTCGATGATCAATTCGCCTTGTTGCAGGGCGTTGATCAGCTCGACACGCGCCGGCTCGGGCTGCGCGGCCCAGGCTTCCAGCAGTTTGGCCTGTTGCACCGGGTTGGCGGCGACGAAGTCTTCGGCGTCGCTGGCGTGGCCGGCCATCGGCACCAACAGTGCGAGGGCGAGAATGAAGCGGTAAAGGGTAGTCGGCATAAAGAGTCGCCTTGCGCGGACTAATTGTGGGCGCAGTCTTTGTGGCGAGGGGATTCATCCCCGATGGGTTGCGAAGCAGCCCCAAATCCAGCGGTCGCGGTGTATCAGATTGATCGCGTCGACTGATTTCGCGACTGCTTCGCAGCCGGTCGGGGATGAATCCCCTCACCACAAAATATTGTTCCCACAGAGGGATTGTGTCGGGCCGAAAATGCTCATCAGCCCGACACCCAATGGCTCAGTTGCTCTTCACCGCATAATCCGGTTTCTTGTCGTTGCCATCGATAAACGGACTCCACGGCTGCGCACGGATCGGGCCTTCGGTCTGCCACACGACGTTGAACTGACCATCGTTCTGGATCTCGCCGATCATCACTGGTTTGTGCAGGTGGTGATTGGTCTTGTCCATGGTCAAGGTGTAACCCGAGGGTGCGGCGAAGGTCTGGCCGGCCAGCGCTTCGCGGACTTTGTCGACGTCGGTGGACTTGGCTTTCTCCGCCGCCTGCGCCCACATGTGGATGCCGACGTAGGTGGCTTCCATCGGGTCGTTGGTCACCGCTTTGTCGGCGCCCGGCAGGTTGTGTTTCTTCGCGTAAGCCTTCCAGTCAGCGACGAACTTCTTGTTCACCGGGTTCTCCACGGACTCGAAGTAGTTCCACGCCGCAAGGTTGCCCACCAGCGGTTTGGTGTCGATGCCGCGCAGTTCTTCTTCACCCACGGAGAACGCCACCACCGGTACATCGGTCGCCTTCAGCCCCTGGTTGGCCAGCTCTTTATAGAACGGCACGTTGGAGTCGCCGTTGACCGTGGAGATCACAGCGGTCTTGCCGCCGGCGGAGAATTTCTTGATGTTGGCGACGATGGTTTGATAGTCGCTGTGACCGAACGGGGTGTAGACCTCTTCGATGTCCTTGTCGGCCACGCCTTTGGAATGCAGGAACGAGCGCAGGATCTTGTTGGTGGTGCGCGGGTAGACGTAGTCGGTGCCGAGCAGGAAGAAGCGCTTGGCGCTGCCACCTTCTTCGCTCATCAGGTATTCAACGGCCGGGATGGCTTGCTGGTTCGGCGCGGCGCCGGTGTAAAACACGTTCGGCGACATCTCTTCACCTTCGTATTGCACCGGGTAGAACAGCAGGCCGTTGAGTTCTTCGAACACCGGCAGCACCGATTTGCGCGACACCGAGGTCCAGCAGCCGAACACCACCGCGACCTTGTCCTGAGTCAGCAACTGCCGGCCTTTCTCGGCGAACAGCGGCCAGTTCGATGCCGGGTCGACCACCACCGGTTCGAGCATCTTGCCGTTCACCCCGCCCTTGGCATTGATCTCGTCGATGGTCATCAGCGCCATGTCCTTGAGCGACGTTTCGGAAATCGCCATGGTCCCGGACAACGAATGCAGAATCCCCACCTTGATGGTCTCGGCGGCCTGGACAGTCCAGGTCATGCCCATCGCGGCAATGGATGCCGTGAGTGTGAAAGCCTTGATCAAACTGCGACGCTTCATTGTGCGATCTCCATGAACGTTAAAGTTTTTTATGGTTGGCAGATGCGGACGACTGAAGGGTGTTTTGCAAGGGCTGTGCCCGGTCGGGATCGGGCAGGAAAATGTCGGTTTAGAGCGGTCGCGCGTGGGTGGGGTGCACCATGAAGGGACGCGGAGAGAGCGTTGGTGCAGGCGGCCGCGCCAGATTGGGGCGCCCACAATTCCTGTAGGAGCTGCCGCAGGCTGCGATCTTTTGACCTTGATTTCTAATGATCAAAAGCAAGATCAAGAGATCGCAGCCTGCGGCAGCTCCTACAGGGGGATTGTGTTGTGTCAGCGGCGGCGCATCAGGCCGATGAAGAACAGGCCGCCGATGGCCGCGGTGGCAACGCCGATGGGCAGGTCTTCCGGCGCGATCAGGGTTCGCGCGGCCACATCGACCCACACCAGAAACAGGCTGCCGAGCAGTACGCAGGCCGGCAGCAATCGGCGATGTTCGGCACCCACCAGACGCCGGGCAATGTGCGGCACCATCAGTCCGACAAAGCCGATCGAGCCACTGATCGACACCAGCACTCCGGTCATCAACGAGGCGATCACAAACACCCGCAAACGCACCGCCCGGGCATTCAGCCCGAGGGTCACGGCGGTCTGCTCGCCAGCCATCAGTGCGTTCAACGGGCGGGCCATGCCCAGCAGCAGACCGAGGCCGAGCAGCACGCTCAGCGCGGGTATCGCCAGCAGCTCCCAACGCGCCAGGCCAAGGCCGCCGAGCATCCAGAACATCACCGCCGAGCTGGCGCGATGGTCGCCCATGAACAACAGCAGGTTGGCGATCGCCATCATCACGAACGACACCGCCACGCCGCACAGCAGCAAGCGGTCGCTGTCGAGTCGACCCTGCCGATTGGCGATGCCCAATACCAGAAACATGCTCAGCAATGCACCCATGAAGGCGGCAATCGGCAAGGCCAGCAGGCCAACGATTTCACCAATGTGCAGCACCACGATCACTGCGCCGAGGGTCGCGCCAGAGGTGACGCCGAGCAGGTGCGGATCGGCCAGTGGATTACGCGTCACTGCTTGCAGCACCGCGCCGATCAACGCGAGCCCGGCACCGACCAACGCCCCGAGCAGCATGCGCGGCACGCGGATCAGCCAGACGATGTGCTCCTGCCCGGCGCTCCAGCTCACCTCGCCGAAACCGAAGGTCTTGTGCAGCAGAATCCGCCACACCACCTCCACCGGCACCCGCGCCGGACCAAAACCGAGCGAGACCACGCACGACACCAGCAACAGGGCACCGAGGGCGGTGAGCAACAGGGCGTAGCGCCGGTCGATCATTCGCCGTGGAATCCTTTGGCCAGGGTTTCCACCGCCAGCACGTTATCGATGCCCGGTGTGGCCTGCACATAAGGGATGACGATGAAACGCTGGTTCTTGATCGCGTCCACCGATTGCAGCGCCGGGTTCTTCAGCAGAAATTCGATCTTCTGCTCGGCAGTGATTTCGCTGTAGTCGACGATCACGATCACCTGCGGATTGCGTTCGACCACGGTCTCCCAGTTGACCCGGGTCCAGCTCGCGTCGACGTCATCGAGAATATTGCGCCCACCCGCCGCGTCGATCAGCGCCTGCGGCATGCCGAGTCGGCCGGAGGTCATGGCGCGGTCTTCGCCACTGTCGTAGAGGAACACACGCGGCTTGTCGGCGGGCAGGTCTTTACGGATCTCGGCGACCTGATTCTGCATGTCGGCGATCAGTGCGTTGGCGCGATCCTGTACGTCGAAAATCTTCCCGAGGTTGCGCAGGTCGTTGTAGGTGTCGTCCAGCGTGGCCGCCGGACGCTTCATCACGAAGGCGCAGGACTCGGTCAGCTCATACACGTTGATGCCCAGCGGTTGCAGGGTCTGCGGGGTGAGATCACCGCCGACGCGCATGCCGTAATCCCAGCCGGCGAAAAAGAAATCGACGTTGGCGTTGAGCAGGGTTTCCACCGACGGATATTTCGCGGCCAGCTCCGGCAAGCCGTCGAGCAGCGACTGCATCTGGGGCGTCACCGACTTCCAGCCACTGACGCCGCTGTAACCGGCCATGCGCGGTTTGAGGCCGAGGGCGAGCATCATCTGAGTCATGTTGATGTCGTGGCTGACCGCGTGCTTCGGCGCCTCGTTGAAGGTCACTTCGCGGTTGCAGCTATGGACGGTCAGCGGGTATTTGGTGGCTTCGGCCAAGGCTTGGGCACTGCACAACAGAAGAGCGACGCAAAGCAGGGAACGCACAGTCATGGTCGGGTTATCCAGGTGATTCGCGGGTAGCCGTGGAGGGGGTGGGAGTCGATCAACGCCTCGACGCCGAACACGTCGCGCAGCAACTCGGTGGTCAGTACTTCTGGCGGCGTGCCGCTGGCGACGATCCGGCCGTGGTTGATCACGTACAGTCGGTCACAGAACGCGGCGGCCAGGTTCAGGTCGTGGATGCTGGCGAGGGTGCCGATCTGCAGACGTTTGACCAGTTGCAGCAGTTCGAGCTGATAACGCGGGTCGAGGTGGTTGGTCGGCTCGTCGAGGATCAACAGTTGCGGTTGCTGGGTCAGGGCGCGGGCAAGGATCACCCGCTGCTTCTCACCGCCGGACAGGGTGGCGAACGCGTGGTCTTCGAAGCCGTCGAGGCCGACGGACTTGAGCGCTAACGTGGCAAGGTTGCGATCTTCCAGCGTGTCGCCATCGAACAGGCCTTTGTGCGGCGTGCGGCCCATGGCGACCACTTCTTCGACGGTCAGGCCAAAGGCATCGGGGAATTCCTGCAGAACCACGGCGATGCGTTTCGCGCACCAGCGCGAGGATTGCTTCCATACGTTGTGATGATCGAGTCTGACCTCACCGCTTTCCGGCTGACTGAAGCGATAAGCGCAGCGCAGCAGGCTGGTCTTGCCGCTGCCGTTGGGGCCGATCAGCCCGACAAACTCACCGGCGGCCACCTGCAACGAGGCATCACGCAGCTGGAACTGGTGATGGCAGTGGCCGTGGCCCAGGGGTGTCCAGGCAAGGTTGGCGAGATTTAGCGAGGTCATCAAATTCCTGAATTCATTACATCATTTGTGGTGAGGGGATTTATCCCCGATGGACCGCGCAGCGGTCCCAAAACCTGTAATCACGATTTGTCAGAAGACTGTATTCATCGGATTGCGACGGCTTCGCCGCCGATCGGGGATATATCCCCTCACCACAGGAATGTTTGAGCTTTTAAAAGGTGTAATCCGCCGTGACGAAGAACGCTCTCGGCTCGCCGAGGATCCATTGCTGGCCGTCATTGTATTGGCTTTGTGCGTACCGGCGGTCAAACAGATTGTTCAGCTGCAGGCCCAGCGTGGTGTTGCGCAAGGCTTGCCACGACAGCATCGCATCGACCACGGTGTAACTGGGCAGCTCGTTGCGGTTGGCCATGTCGGCGTAGCGCGCGTCGACATAACGCACGCCGGCGCCAGCCTTCAGATCATCGCTGAGGTTTTTATTGAGCCACAGATTGGCAGTTCGACGCGGTACATCCACCGGACGATTGCCGTTGTACGACAGCGTCTGTCCGTTGATCACTTCGGAGAAGTCATCGTACTTGGCCTTGACGATGGCGGCGTTGGCCTGCAGTTGCCAGGCGTGCGGCAGTTGCAGGTCGAGGCTGGCTTCAAGACCGTTGGACGATTGCTGACCGACTTGCTGCTTGAGCGTCGGGTTGCCCGGATCGTCGGTCAGCAGCTTCTTTTTGACGATGCGATAGGCCGCCAGGGTGAACTCGCCGCGTTGATCCCAGAACAACTGCTTCATGCCGACCTCGGTCTGGCGTGCCGTGGACAGGTCGTATTGCTGCTGACTCGGGCTCAGGGATATCAGGCCGCCAATGCCGTCGGTGCTGGTCGCGACCTGAGCGTAAAACGAAGTCTCGGGCGTCAGGGCAAACACCAGTCCAGCCTTCCAGTTATTGCCGGTCAGGGTCTTGTCGCTCTGGCTGTCGTCGACCAGGTTGTTGCGATCCACCTGTACATAGTCACGGCGCACGCCGGTCACCAGCGACCAGCGCTCGCTGAGTTGCGTGCGGTTTTCCGCAAACACTGACATCTGTCTGGTGGTGCTGTCGAACTGGTCGCGGTACGGGTTGGCGCTTTCGAAATAGCCCGGTTGCGGGTGATACAGATCCAGCGCCTGACCGTTCGGCAGCACATCGTTGAACGGCGAGTTGCTGTTGAGCTGGAAACGGATGCGGTTGTAATCGACGCCAGTCACGGTCTGGCTGTCGAGGCCGAACAGCGAGTGTTTGAAGGTGAAGGTCTGGCGGTCACCGACCTGTTCCTGTTGGTGGCCGATGCCGAAGTAGCCGCTGCGGCTGAGCTGTTGCGTGGCGGTGTCGAAGTTGTAGTTCTCGGCGTTCTGCCAGCGGCGCTGGGCCTTGAGGTAGTACAGCTCGTTGCTGGCGCTGACCGTGTCGTTGATCTGCCAATCGGTGGTCAGGCGCGTCCACTGATCGTTGTAGTGCTGCTGGTCGTCGCGCACGTTGTAGTTCTTGTTGCGCAGGCTGTCTTTCAATTGGCCGTTGATCAACGGCGTGCCGAAGTCGTTCTGCGGGCGCTGATCGCCGTAATCGTGGGCGAGGGTGAAGGCCAGGTCTTCGGTGGCCTGCCAGCGCAGCGCGGCGCTGATGAAATCGCTTGATGAATCACCGCGATCAATCCAGCCGTTGCTGCGCAGGCAATTGAGATTGAGCCGATAGCTCAGGGTGTCGCTCAGCGAACCGCCGCTGTCGAATGCCTGCTGCTGACGGTCGTAGGAGCCGTAGCCGAGGCGCAAGTGGTTTTCGATGTCGCCCTCGAACGGTTTCTTCGCAATCACGTTGATCACCGCACCGGTCGCGCCTTCGCCGTACAGCACCGAGGCCGGGCCGCGCAGCACGTCGACGCGCTGCACCGACCAGGTGTCGACCGGAAAGGTCACGGTGCCCATGCCGGTGTACATGCGGTTGCCGTCATACAACTGCATCACTGAACTCTGCCCGGTAAAACCGCGCGCCTGCAACGAAGTGCCGCCATCGCCCGGGGTGCCGGTGCGGCTGATGCCGGTGCTGCGCGACACGGCGTCCTGCACGCTGCGGTCACCACGGGCGCGCACCTGTTCGCCGCTGAGGCTTTCGACGCTGGCCGGGGTTTCCATGGCCGTCAGGTTCAGGCGCGAACCAGCGGTGGCCGGCGTGGTCGGGCTGACATTTTCTTCGTCAAGCGCAGGCGCGGTGATGGTGCCCGCGGGCAGCGTCAACGGCTGGCTGTCGGCGTTGGCGTTGTTCAGGGCGAACAGGCAGAGGCTGGACAAGAGGTACTTGTTCATCGGGGCGGTGAATCACTTCTTCAAAAGAAAACCCGCCACTTTGGGTGGCGGGCAGAGCGGCACATTTGCGTTATACAGTAACACTAAAATCTGCCGGAGTTTAAACCCCGGCAGTTTAAAGATCTGTCTGAAACGCGCATCTCGCCTGCTTCACGTTGAAGTTGAGGCAGATTCAGCTTGGCGGCCCAGACGCGACAACAGCAGGCGATCCAGCAGCCAGACCAGCACCAGCGAAGCGCCCACCAGCGGAAAGATCACGGCCAGAGCGAGCATGATCGCCACGCCGGTTTTCCATTTCGGCAGGTCATGGCGCAGCGGCGGCACGCCGAACTTGCCCTGCGGACGGCGCTTCCACCAGATCACCACACCGCTGACGGCGCTGAGCAGAATCATCAGGCAGATCAGCAGCACGACGATATGGTTGAAGGTGCCGAACATCTTGCCCTCATGCAGCATCACACCGATTTCCGTGGCCCGCGCCACCGCGCCGTACTGCTCGAAACGGACATCGGCGAGGACCTTGCCGGTGTACTGATCGACATGCAGGGTCGCATCGTTACGCGGGTCGTCGGCGAACACGGCAATGGTGAATACCCCGGTCGCGGTGGTCGGCAGGGTGATGCTGTAGCCGGGTTCGACCTTGCGCTCAATGGCGATGTTCTGCACGTCTTGCAGGGTGATCGCGGGCGCTGCGGGACCGTGTTGCATGCCGCCGTGGGCCATGTGCTCGGCGTGGTCGCCGGACATCGGCATCGGCGTGTTTTCCATCGCCCATGGCACGGTCTGGCGCGCGGCGTTGTTGAGGCTGCCGGCCTCGATGTCGGAGGTCGGCACATTGTTCCACATCGCGGCCGGGAACACGTTCCAAACCTGGGCATATTGCTTGCCCCAGAAGCCGGTCCAGGTCATGCCGCTGAGCAGCATCACCAGCAACAGTGCGGCGCCCCAGAATCCGGTAACCGCGTGCAGATCACGCCACAACACCCGACCGCGACTGTTCAGCCGTGGCCACAGAATCCCGGCGGACTGCCCGCGCGGCCACCACAGGAACACTCCGGACACCACCAACACCACACCCCAACCGGCGGCGAGTTCGATCAGACGATCACCCACCGTGCCGATCATCAATTCGCCGTGAATGGCGCGAGCGACGGCTTGCAGATTTTTCTTCGCATCCTGCTCGCCGAGGATGTCGCCGTGGTACGGATCGATGAATACGTTGAGTTCATGCCCCTCATTCTTGACGACAAACTGAGCGCTGCGCTCGGCGTTGGCCGGCGGCAGGTATTGGCTGATCTGACCCTGTGGATAAGCGCTCTTGACCCGTTGCAGCAAGTCATCGGCCGGCACCGTGTGATGCCCGGCCGGAACCTTGAGCAGGCTGCTGTACATCAGTGAGTCGAGTTGCGGTTTGAACAGGTAGACGATGCCGGTCAGGGCCAGCATCACCATGAATGGCGCGACGAATAATCCGGCATAGAAATGCCAGCGCCAGGCCAGGTTGTAGAAATTCGGTTTGGGCTTTTGCATCACGTTTGCTCCGCTTGGCGAATCATTTTTTTAGATCAAAAGATCGCAGCCTTCGGCAGCTCCTACAGGATCTACGCGCTCCCCTGCAGGAGCCTGCGATCTTTTGATTTTTTCTTGTCAGAAACTCATATCGACCTTGGTCCAGAGCGTGCGCCCCGGCTCGTTGATCGCTTGCGGGTCGTTGGCCGGGTAGCCGAAACCGGCGTTGCCCGCCAGGTTCAGGTGCTCGGCGTAAGCCTTGCCGAACAGGTTGTCGACGCCGGTGCTGACCTTCCAGTTTTTGTTGATCCGGTAGGCGCCGTTGAGCGAGAACACGCCAAAGCCGCCGCTCTTGTCGTAGTCCTTGCCGACCACGTTGCCCTTGTTCTGGTCGATGCGGTTTTGCGCCGCGACCACGCGCCACAGCGCCCCGGCGCTCCAGTTGTCTTCGCTGTAGGTCAGGCCGAAACGCGCATCCAGCGGTGGCATTTGCGGCAGGGCCTTGCCATCGCTGCTGTTCTTGCCCCAGGCGTACGCCAGGGTCGCGTCGGCTTTCCAGTTATCGGTGAGTTTGTAGGCGGCGCCGAGTTCGCCACCCATGATCCGTGCGTCGATGTTTTCCGCGCGCGAAGTACTCATGCCCATCATCGTTGGCGTGTAGTCGAACAGGATGTAGTCGCGCACCACACCGACGTAGCCCGAGGCCCAGGCTTCGAGTTCGGCGGTCTTGTAGTTCACGCCGAAATCGAACTGGGTGGTCTTCTCCGGCTTGATCGAGTCGAACGCATTCAGTGAACCGGCCGGGCCGGACTTCGGTGAAAACAGCTCCCAGTAATCCGGAAAGCGCTGCGCGTGACCGAGGCCGGCGTACAGCGTGGCCGGTGTGTCGGCCAGGTCATGCTCGTAGCGCACGAAACCGCTGGGCAGGGTGTCGGCGCGGGTCTCGTCGGCGGTGGGGTTGGGGCGGCTCATCATCCCCGAGCCGATGCTCTGCCGGTAATCCTTGGCCGAAGCACGGTCAACCCGGGCGCCGGTAATCAGCCGATCGCGGTCGGCGGCGTACCAGGTCATTTCGCTGAACACGCCGTAGTTATGGAAATCGGCATCTTTGGTGTATGGCTGATCCTTGTAGGTGTCGATGCCCATGCCACTGCGCTGGCGGTGTTCGTTGGTCTGCGCATCGAGACCGGTGATCAACTGGATGTCGGCCCAGCGCCAGGTCGCCTTGATCCGCGCGCCGAGGGTCCGACGGTCGACGTTGGAGGCCATGGGCCCGGCCATCATCCCGGTGCCGGACGGTGTGCGCAGGGTGTAGTTGTCCATCACGTGGTCGGCGTAGTTGTAGTAGACCTGTGCTTCGAGTTTCTCCAGCACGTCGGTGATGTTGGATTTTTCGAAGCGCAGGCCGAGGCTTTCGCGCAGGAACTGCGAACCGTCCATGCCGCGTCCGGCGTAGCGCGCTTCGCCATCGCCCTTGCCGGCGGTGAGTTCGATCAGGGTGTCGGCGTCCGGGGTCCAGCCGACGGCGATGTCACCGTTCCACTTGTCGTAGCGCGAGGCAACGATGTCGTTGTTGCCGTCGCGGTAGTCGTCGGAGTGCGCGGTGTTGCCGATCACCCGCACGTAGCCCAATGGCCCGCCGGCAGCAGCGTCGACGACCTTGTCGAAGCGCCCGTTGGAGCCGGCCAGCACGCTGGCATTCACCCGCGTGCCGAGTTCGCCGAAGCTTTCCGGCTCACGGTCGAACAGCACCGTGCCGGCCGAGGCACCCGGCCCCCAGAGCACGGTTTGCGGGCCTTTGATCACCGTGAGCTTGTCGTAGGTTTCCGGCGAGATGTACGAGGTCGGCGCGTCCATCCGCCCCGGGCAGGCGCCGAGCAGCATGCTGCCGTTGGTGAGAATGTTCAGCCGCGAACCGAACATGCCGCGCAGCACCGGGTCGCCATTGGTGCCGCCGTTGCGCACCAGGGCGAAGCCGGGAATGGTCTTCAGGTAATCGCCGCCGTCGCTGGCCGGCACCGGTTGGCGCGGGTCCTTGGGGTTGGTGACGATGGTCAGCGGCGAGCTCGGGGCGATGGCCGTGATCACCGTCGGGCTCAATTCTTCGTTGTGCCCGGCGTGGTCATCGGCCAGCACCAGCGGCGACAGCAGGACGCCGCAAAGGACGGCGGTAGCGTGCGAGAAACGAATCCGCGATTCGTTCAAGGCGAAAGACGCTTGAGCAGTGCTCAAACGTGGAACAGCAGAAAACCTGGACATGACAATTTCCATCAAACAGTCGTAAACGACACGGCCGGCAGGCTGAAGCTGTCTTCTCGACCGTGTGCAATCAAAGGTGCGGTGTTTACGCTGTGACGGGCGGGGCGCGGGTGCGGGCGCCAGGGAAGAAGGTCTGCCGGGCATGGCCCAGACGCGGGGAGGATGGGACGAAGGTGTTGACGTGGGTGATGCTGAATGTGGCGAACGTGCCGCCACCGGTCAGCGCCGGGCAATTGAACAGCAGGCTGCAATAACCGCATTTTTCCCACAGGGCGTGGTGCGAGGATTGCGGAGGACAGTGTTCGGCAGCTGGTTGTGCGCCGTGCGCGGCGTGATCCATACCCGGCATGGCCATGTCCATGCTCATCGGCATGGAACTCGAGGCGTGCTGATCCATCGGCATCGACTGAGAAATCAGCGGGCCGATGAAGATCATCAACATGGCGAACAGGGCGATCCAGCTACCGCGGGTCAGAGCCTGACTCTGGCGATGCTTGCTGGACGCCCCGGCGCGTTGCGGGCGCACGGGCGTGGTCAGCCGGATCGGTTACTGGGCGTGATCGTGTGCCTTGGTTTCCGGTGGTTTCTTCTGCACCGCGACTTCGACGGTAACGTTGCCGGCCTTTTCGAAATGCAGGGTCAGCGGGAAGCGTTTACCGTCGCTGAGCAGGCTGCGGTCTTTCGGGTTGAGCAGCATCACGTGATAGGCCATCGGCGCGAACGTCACTTTGCCGCCGGCCGGGATTACCACGTTGGGCACTTGCTGCATTTTCATCAGGTCGCCCTGCATTACATGCTCGTGCAGCTGAGCCTCGTCAGTGATCGGCGAGTCGACGCTGAGCAGGCGGTCGTCGGTCTTGCCGGGATTACTGATCACAAAATAAGCGGCGACGGTTGGCGCGTTGGGCGGCAACTCCTGCGACCACGGGTGAGCGATTTCCAGCTCGCCGGCCTTGTATTCGTGGGCATGGGCGAAGCACGCCGGCAGCAACAGCGCAGCGATGACGAAGAGTTTGTTCAACATGGCAGTTCTCCAGAACGATTTGATACGCAGGTCAATTGCGAGAACAAATCAAACCAGAGGCGAGGCGCGCGGATTAAGGCTCGGCCATTGCTGGCGCGGTGTCGGTGTTTGCAACGAGGGCGGGGCCACGCTGCGATTGCTTTCGAAGCGGGCAAAATACAGCTGCGGCGCATGCCCCGGCAACGCTACCAGCGGCGCTGAACCCGAGCAGCACCAGCAATGCTGCATGCTGGAATGGCTGTCATTGGATGGGGCTTTCTGCTGCGGGGTGCCGATGTTGATCGCCACCATCTTCGTCCCGCTGCCAGTGCAGAAACTGCTCCACAGCAATTGTTCGGCCGGTGAATTGGCCGCCTGCGCCAGCGCCCCGGTCATCGGCATGGCGAGCATGTTGAACAGCACTGCAAAGCAGGCGATCCAGGCAAATGCGAGCCGGTGTCGGTTCATGGGACAGATCCGTTGGGTGGGCGATCAGGCGCGGGCTATTTAGCCTGATCAGGGCCGATAAGTAAAAAGGCGTCGTGCGGTTTGGTGTCGCAGATCAATGGAAATGAGTGTAGCGGTGGAAATGTGCAACGCCAGATCCGACGCCTTCGCGAGCAAGCCTGCTCCCACTGGGTTTCTGGCATACACAGACTATGCGGTTGCCGCCGACCACTGTGGGAGCGGGCTTGCCCGCGAAGGCGTATTCGAAATCTGCACCTGGCTAAAGCCGGGTGAAGGCGGCAAGGGCAGCGAAGACTTCAGCCGTCGTCAGAAACTCCCGATCAACTCCCGCCAACTCCGGCCGCTTCAACACCATCACCGGCACCCCAAGCTCCCGCGCCACTTCCAGCTTCGGCTCGGTCGCGGTGCTGCCGCTGTTCTTGCTGATCAGCACATCAATCTGCCGGCGTTCGAAGAGCGCGCGTTCTTCCGCAAGCAGAAATGGCCCACGGGCGCCGATGACTTCGCAGCGTTCGTTACCGGGATAAGCGTCGAGGGCGCGCAGGGTCCAGAACTGGTGGGCAGGGATTTCGTCGAGGTGTTGCAGCGGTTCGCGGCCGAGGGTAAACAGCGGGCGGCGGAACGGTTTGAGGGCTGCGGTCAGTTCGGCCCAGTCGCTGACTTCGCGCCAGTCATCGCCCGGTTGCGGCTGCCATGCGGGGCGGCGCAAGGCCCAGCAAGGGATGCCGGTCAGTTGCGCGGCGCGGGCGGCGTTGTGGCTGATTTGCGCGGCGTAGGGGTGGGTCGCGTCGAGCAGCAGGTCGATGCCTTCGTCGCGCATGAACTGCTCCAGACCTTCGGCCCCGCCGTAGCCGCCGACGCGTACCTGGCAGGTCAGGTCGGTCGGCACCCGGCCCACGCCGGCCAGGCTGTAAATGTGTTCTGGCCCCAGCGTGCGAGCGATGGCCAGGGCTTCGGTGACGCCGCCCAGCAACAGAATGCGCTTCATGCAAAACCTCCGGCGTGGCCGACAATGCCGCCTTGGCGATCAATCGCAAACACCTCGACCTGAACCTGCGCCGGCACCACGCTGCGGGCGAAATTCAGCGCGTGGCGGCAGACCTCATCGCCGAGGGCAATGCCTGCCGCACTGGCCATCGCCAGGGCCTGCTGACTGGTGTTCGCTTCACGAATACGCTGTTGCAACGCCTGATCGGCGCCAATCGCCGCCGCCCATTCGGCCAGTTGCGGCAGGTCGATGCTGGAATGGCGAGAGTGCAGATCCATGTGCCCGGCCGCCAGTTTGCTGATCTTGCCGAAGCCGCCGCACAGGCTGAGTTTATCCACAGGCACTTTGCGCAGATGTTTGAGCACCGCGCCGACAAAGTCGCCCATTTCGATCAAGGCGATTTCGGGCAAGTCGTAGACCCGGCGCATGGTGTCTTCGCTGGCGTTGCCGGTGCACGCAGCGATGTGCAGGTAACCATTGGTTTTGGCGACGTCGATGCCCTGATGGATCGAGGCAATGTACGCCGCACAGGAAAACGGCCGAACGATACCGCTGGTGCCGAGAATCGACAGCCCGCCGAGAATGCCCAGCCGTGGATTCATGGTTTTCAGCGCCAGCGCTTCGCCGCCCTCGACATTGACCGTGACCTCGAAGCCGCCGCCATAACCGCTTTCGGCGGCGAGCAGGCTCAAGTGATCGCTGATCATCTTGCGCGGCACCGGGTTGATTGCCGGCTCACCGACGCCGAGCACCAGCCCCGGCCGGGTCACGGTGCCGACACCTGTGCCCGCGATGAAGCGAATCCCCGGCACGGCCAGCAGCCGCACGTGTGAATAGAGCAGCGCACCGTGGGTCACGTCGGGGTCGTCGCCGGCGTCCTTGATCGTTCCGGCCTCGGCGCCGTCGGCGGTCAAGCGGCAAAACTCCAGGCGCATCTGCACCTGCTTGCCCTTGGGCAGGACGATCTGCACCGCGTCCGCCGAGGTACCGTCGAGCAGCAGGCGCGCGGCGGCAAGGCTGGTGGCGGTGGCGCAGCTGCCAGTGGTCAGGCCGCTACGCAGCGGCGCGGGTTGTTCGGCGGTTTCGTCACGCATCGAGGGGTTTGACCAGATCGAGCAAGGTGATCGGCAGCGCCTGCCGCCACGTGTCGAACTCACCGAGCGGTTGCGCCTGGGCAACGTGGATTCGGGTCAGTTCGCCGCCATGGCGTTCGCGCCAGTTCATCAAGGTGACTTCGCTTTGCAGGGTCACGGCGTTGGCCACCAGTCGACCACCGGGTTTGAGTTGATCCCAGCAGGTTGCAAACACGCCCTCACGGGTCACGCCGCCGCCGATGAAGATCGCGTCGGGGCGCTCCAGCCCGGCGAGCGCCTGCGGTGCGCGGCCCCGCACCAATTGCAGACCGGGTACGCCCAACGCGTCGCGGTTGTGTTCGATCAAGGCCTGTCGGCCTTCGTCCGCCTCGATGGCAATGGCGCGGCAGCTGGGGTGCGCGCGCATCCATTCGATGCCGATCGAGCCGCAACCGCCGCCGACATCCCACAGCAATTCGCCGGGGATCGGCGCAAGGCGGGCGAGGGTGATGGCGCGGACATCGCGTTTGGTCAGTTGCCCGTCGTGCTGGAATGCCGAATCGGGCAGTCCGGCCAGACGCGACAGGCGCGGTGCCTGCGCATCGGCCAGGCATTCGATGGCGATCACATTCAGATCGGCAATCGCCGGGTCGCTCCAGTCATTGGCAGTGCTGTCAATGCGCCGCTCGGCGTCGCCGCCCAGGTGCTCGAGAACACTCAGGCGACTGCCGCCAAATCCGCGCTCGCGCAGCAGCGCCGCGATCGCCGCCGGACTTTGCCGGTCATTGCTCAGCAGCAACAGGCGTACGCCGCTGAACAGCTGTGCATTGAGTGCCGCCAAAGGTCGCGCGACCAGCGACAGTGTCACTACATCCTGCAACGGCCAGCCGAGTCGGGCGGCGGCCAGCGAACAGGAAGAGGGCGCCGGCAGGATCAGCATCTCGGCACTCGGCACCTGCCGCGCAAGGCTGGCGCCGACGCCATAGAACATCGGATCACCGCTGGCCAGCACGCACACGGCTTCGCCGCGCTGCTCCAGTACCGGCGCGAGGGAAAACGGGCTTGGCCACAACGCGCGTTCACCGCGTATGCATACCGGCAGCAAGTCCAATTGCCGCTGGCCGCCGATGATCCGCGAGGCGCCCATCAGGGCGCGCCGGGCATTTTTGCCCAGGCCCTTGAAGCCGTCTTCACCGATTCCCACAACCGTCAGCCAGGGTGTCATGCCGTTCCTTTAATCCAGGGTAGATCTTCAAGGGCGGCATGATAACGCGGCGGCCGGCATCTGACGCGGGTCTGTCGTCGCGGTGGGCTGAAAGCCGCGCGGAAATGTGTTGTTGAGCAATATTGGTTTTTTCAACTGCTGTTTTTGTTAGTTTGCTTCAGTTCAGTCTTTTAATAAGTCTGGCGCAATAGATCGATAAATAATCAATGCCAAGTTGGCAGGAGATGATATGGATATCAGTTCCAATACACGTTTAAGTCAGAATAACGCAGTGGCCGTTAACAATATGTTATTCACCGGCCTGGAAGGTCGGGCCGAGGCCGATAACAACTTTGTGAAGCACTGCGTTTATCTCGCGCAGATCAAGGCGGACGGCGTTTATAACAGCAGTACTCAGCCTGCGCAGTGGTTCGATCATTTTGCCGGCATCCTCTGGTCGTTTGGCTGGAGCCTTGAGGAACAGCCAGTGGTGCTGGTCCAGACGGCGTTTTCCGGGAGTGTGCAGGAGGCATGGCGGCGATTGACTGCGCCGTTGCTCGCGCGTTCGCAACTGACCCAGGTTGAAGCGGGACTTGCAGCGCTGGAAAAAGATGCGGCATTGTTGAAGCAGTTTTCCGCGCTGAGTGGCAAAACCTTCAACTCGCACATTTTGCCGGTCAGTCAGAACACCCGTGACGAGCTGGTGGTGGTCATCAGCCATATCCGCTTTATCAAGTTGGTACTCAATACCAACTATCTGTTCTGGCAGGTTCATCAACCGATGTCACAACTGGACATTCGCGCCAGAAAGCTGCTGATCAAGCGCCGGGCCATGGATGCCAACCGGGCAAGTGTGGAGCAAGCCATTCGCGAGAATGCGTCCAGGTTTGAGGAATACCAACTCTGAAGCAGCGCCTGACAGCGGGAATTGCAGCCTGGGTGCAATTTCCGACCGGCAGGCATTTTCATGCGCTCGGGCAAAGCAGGCATAATGGCGACCTTTCGCCCACCACAGCGCTGCCAGCCAGCCGGTCATCCCTTGAACGAACGCCCTCTGTCCACCGCTCTGCGCCCCTCGGCTTGTCCGGGGTTGCTGCGTATCGTCCAGGCGCTGGACGGCGGCATCTGCCGGATCAAGCTCAATGGCGGTTCGATCACTGCCGATCAGGCCGACGCGGTGGCCAATGCCGCCGAGCGTTTCGCCCGTGGGGAAATCGAGGCGACCAACCGCGCCAATCTGCAGATTCGCGGCATCGGTGAGCAGTCAGCGGTATTGACCGACAGCTTGCTGGCCGCCGGCCTCGGGCCGCAGACCGCAGCGGGTGACGATGTACGCAACCTGATGCTCAGCCCGAGCGCCGGTATCGATCGGCGGTTGCTATTCGATACCCGGCCTCTGGCCGAACAGATTCTGCTGACATTGCAGACGCATCCGCGTTTTCCCGAGTTGAGCGCCAAGTTTGCCGTGCAACTGGACGGCGGTGAGGCGTTGGCGATGCTCGAACATCCGCATGATCTGTGGTTGTCGGCGTTTGAGTGTGACGGTGAAGTCTTGCTGGCCTTCGGTCTGGCCGGCTGTCCGACCGATCGGGCGGCCGGTGCCGTGACCCTGGAAAACGGCCATGCGCTGGTGGTCGCGGTGCTGGAGTTGTTCCTTGAGCGGGCTCGGCCGGAGCAGACGCGCATGCGCCATTTGCTTGATGAATGGCCGATGCCGGCCTTCCTCGAACAGTTGCGCGAACGGGTGGCGATCAAAGCCGTCGTTGCCCGACAGCGCACGCCGCTGGCGGAGGCTCTGCACATCGGTGTTCACCCGCAAAACGCTGCCGACCGGGTGTATGTCGGCGCGGTGCCGGCGCTCGGCCGTCTCGACCCGGCCATGCTGCGTGGCGCCGCCCGGCTGGCCCGCGAGTACGGTGATGGCAGCCTGCGTTTCACCCCGTGGCAAAGTCTGTTGCTGCCGAACGTGAAGCCCTCCGACGCGGCGCAAGTCTTGCAAACACTGACGCAATTGCACTGGCTGTCCGATGCCAGTGAGCCGCTGTCCAGGCTGATTGCCTGCACCGGTTCCAGCGGTTGCGGCAAAGGCCTGGCCGATACCAAACACGACGCCCGATGGCTGGCGACGCTGTTGCCTCAGGCGCAGAACGTGCACCTGTCCGGCTGCCCGCGCTCTTGCGCGGCGGCCCACCGCGCACCCGCCACATTGCTGGCGATCAGCCCCGGTCATTACGACCTCTATTTTCGCGATGCAGCGCTGCCGGGTTTCGGCACGCTGCACGCACGCAACCTTACTATTGAAGCGGCCGCGATCCTGCTCGACGCCCGCTCACGGAGCCCCCTTGATGCTTGATTACATCCGCGACGGTCAGGAGATCTATCGCAACTCCTTCGCGATCATTCGCAGCGAGGCCAATCTGGCGCGCATCCCGGCCGATCTGGAAAAACTCGCGGTGCGGGTGATCCACGCCTGCGGCATGGTCGAGGCCATCGACGGTCTGCAATTCTCCGAGGGCGCCGGCAAGGCCGGGCGCGATGCGTTGGCGGCCGGTGCGCCGATCCTGTGCGATGCGCGGATGGTTTCCGAAGGCGTGACCCGTGCGCGTTTGCCGGCGAACAACCCAGTGATCTGCACCCTGCGCGACGACAGCGTGCCGGAGCTGGCCCGTGAGCTGGGCAACACCCGTTCGGCGGCGGCGCTGGAGTTGTGGCGACCGCATCTCGAAGGCAGCGTGGTGGTGATCGGCAACGCGCCGACCGCACTGTTCTATCTGCTGGAAATGCTCGACGCCGGCGCACCGAAACCGGCGCTGATCCTCGGCTTCCCAGTGGGCTTCGTCGGCGCCGCCGAATCGAAAGCGGCGCTGGCGGCTGACAGTCGCGGTGTACCGTTCGTGATCATACAAGGCCGGCTCGGCGGCAGCGCCATGGCCGCCGCCGCAGTCAATGCCCTCGCCACGGAGGTCGAATGATGCAGGCAACAGGACGTCTGATCGGCCTCGGCGTGGGCCCCGGTGATCCGGAACTGATTACCGTGAAAGCCCTGCGTCTGCTGCGCGAGTCGCCAGTGGTGGCGTACTTCGTCGCCAAGGGTAAAAAAGGCAATGCGTTCGGCATCATCGAAGCGCACCTGCAGGACGCGCAGAACCTGCTGCCGCTGGTGTACCCGGTGACCACCGAAGTGCTGCCGGCGCCGCTGTCCTACGAGCAAGTGATCAGTGATTTCTACGACGCTGCCGCCGAAGAAGTCGCGGCGCATCTGGACGCCGGGCGCGACGTTGCAGTGATCTGCGAAGGCGATCCGTTCTTCTACGGCTCCTACATGTATCTGCATGACCGGTTGTCCACCCGCTATGAAGCCGAAGTGGTGCCGGGCGTGTGCTCGATGCTTGGCGGCGCCTCGGTACTCGGCGCGCCGCTGGTGTATCGCAACCAGAGCCTGTCGGTGCTCTCCGGTGTACTGCCGCACGAGGATCTGAAGCGGCGTCTGGCCGACGCCGATGCGGCGGTGATCATGAAGCTGGGGCGCAACTTTCCCAAAGTCCGAGCGGTACTCGAAGAGCTCGGGCTGGCCGAGCGGGCGCTGTACGTTGAACGCGCGACCATGGCCAATCAGAAGATCGTGCCGCTGGATCAGGTCGAGCCGATGTCCTCGCCGTACTTCTCGCTGATCATCGTACCGGGTGAACGGTGGCAAGGTTGATGACACAGTCCACTCCGGCCATTGTCATCCTCGGACAGAGCGCGCTGGCCACCGCGCGACGTATCCAGCAGGTGTATCCGACGGCGCAGATCCACGGCCTCGCCGGACGCGTCGAAGGCGCCGACAGCCGCTATCAGGAATTCGGCGCAACCCTGCGTGAGCTGTACCAGCAAGACACGCCGATCATTGCCCTGTGCGCGGCCGGCATCGTCATTCGCACCCTGGCACCGTTACTGCTGGAGAAGGGCGCTGAACCGGCGGTGCTCGCCGTTGCCGAAGATGGCAGCGCCGTGGTGCCGCTGCTCGGTGGCCTCGGCGGGGTGAATGTCATGGCCCGGGAAATCGCTGGCGCATTGCAGGTCGCAGCGGCGATCACCACCAGTGGCGAATTGCGCTTCGGCACTTGCCTGCTCAACCCACCCAGCGGCTATGCGCTGGCGGATCTGGAACTGGGCAAGCGTTTCGTTTCCGATCTGCTGGCCGGGCACAGCGTGCGCATCGAAGGTGCGGCGCCGTGGCTGGATCAGGCGCAGTTGCCGCAAGACCCGCAGGCGCAGCGCTCGATTCATGTCGGCAGTGCCGAACGTATCGCGAACGCCAACGAGCTGCTGATCTATCCGCGCAGCGTCGCGGTGGCGGTGAGTGCGCAGCTGGAGGACCTGCCGAACGCTGTGCGCGCCGCGTTGCAGCAGGCCGGGGTTGCGCAGCAGGCGCTGGCTTGTCTGCTGGCGGCTGACACGGAAATGGCGGCGGCCAAGCTGCGTGAAGCCGCCATCGAGCTGGGTGTGCCGCTGCGCTTTGTCGCGGCGCACAACGACCTCGACGCGTTGGCGCGTCAGGCACTGCCGCAGGCCACGATCATCCGTGCCAACGGCTTGGCGATTGCGCGCGCCGAACAGCCGCTGGACGTCGCGCAGATCGGTCGTCAGCGTGGGCGCCTGGCGGTGATCGGCCTCGGCCCCGGCGCTGCCGAACTGATGGTGCCAGCGGTCAAGGCGGAACTGGCACGGGCCACCGATGTGCTCGGTTATGAAACCTATGTGCGCATGGCCGGCCCGTTTCGCGCTGATCAGGTGCAGCACTGCACCGACAATCGCGAAGAAATGCAGCGCGCCCGTCACGCCTTCCGGCTGGCGGCCGAGGGGCGTTCGGTGATCGTCGTTTCGTCCGGCGACCCCGGCGTGTTCGCCATGGCCGCAGCGGTGCTTGAAGCATTGCACGAGTCGACCGATCCGGCCTGGCACAGCGTCGAGCTGGAAATCCTGCCGGGAGTGTCCGCCTCGCTCGCCACGGCTGCGCAAGCGGGTGCGCCGCTGGGTCATGATTTCTGCGTGATGTCGCTGTCGGACAACCTCAAGCCGTGGTCGATCATCGAGAAACGTCTGGATCTGGCGGCCGCCGCCGATCTGGCCCTGGCCTTCTACAATCCGATCTCCCGGGCGCGTCCGTGGCAACTGGGCCGTGCACTGGAAATCGTTGCGCAACATCGGACTGCGGCGACGCCGGTGGTGTTGGGGCGCGACATCGGTCGGCCAGGGCAGTCGCTGCGGGTCACCACACTGGGGCAACTGACCCCGGATCAGGTGGACATGCGCACCATGGTGCTGATTGGTTCTTCGACCACGTGCACCTTCCCCAAGGCCGAAGGTGGCGAGTGGGTCTACACGCCGCGCTGGTACGGCGAAAAGCCGCAGTCATGAGCGCAGGCGAGGGGGCATGCTCCCTCGCCGTGCCGGACATGGCGGGTAGATTGTTTCCGGATTTGCCGATGTCATATCTTTCAGCAGGGCGTGTGTGATTTGCTCCATTGTCGCGTGGGCTCTTTCTTATGACTTACATTTTGTCGGACTTATCCTGAATCTTGATTGGCCGCAGTAAAAGTCGATGCGCAGTTGTGCCGCCGACTTTCGCAGTTTTTTTAATTTATTGATCAGGGTTGTCGCAATAACTTGTTGCGGTTACATGCGTTATCAGTTGTTTTTTAGTCGCCCGTTCTGACATGTATTGAAAGTTCTGAAGTTTGAGTGTGAATTTGCCATTCGTTAACTTCGCTGCCATTCAAGTGCCTGGGTGCACTGATGATGTCGGTCAGAATAACGGAGGAACTTTCATGCGCAATCAACGATTTAAAGATGCCAGTGGTTATGTCAGTTTTATCAATCTGTTCAAACAGGCTGATCTCGAGCAGGCCCTGTTGGTACACCGGGACAGTGACGTTTATCCGTCAGTGTGGCGCTATTACTTTGCATGTATCGGTTTGCTCAACTCCCCGCGACTGATTGAACCCCTGACATTGCTCAAGCATTCCCTGGCGCAGTTGATCGGCGAGCCGCGTGTGCGCCGTGACACTCTTGGCCAGTCTGAGCCGCCGAAAAACTCTTTATCGGGTATTTACAACAATATCCAGGCGTTTGAGACCCGTCTGCGAAACAGCGAGATTTACGCGAAGACCGCCGCCACTCCGGTTGTAAAAAATCTGCATTTTGTCTGGCTGGGCGGTGGTCTTGGCGCGATCCAGCGAGACTACCTCGACCTGTGGAAGCAGGTATTGAGCGGGCAGGGGTACAGCCTCCATCTCTGGTATGACAGTGACGCGCTACTGGCCTGGCAAACCAATCAGTTGATCGTCGAGGCCGCCAAGGCTGACGCCATGCAACATGGCGGTAGCGAGAGTATTACCGACAGCAGACTGGGGACGCTGTACGAAGAACGGGTCATCGTCCTCAAGCAGCAGATGTTCATGCACATCAACGAAGCGCTGGAACGAGGGGAATCGGCGGATGACGCACGGGTCGATTTGTTGACCCGCGCCTACGGCCAGGACGCGGTACAACTGGAAGCCTTGATCGAGCAGAACCGGCGCAGTCTGCTCGATCTGGCAGGCGATGATTTGCAGTTACGTGACTTGCGTGACCTGGACGCACCGCTGCGACTGCAAGCCATCTATGAGCGCGAGACCCGGTTGCGCGGTAATCTGGCCGCCGCCTCCGACGTGGTGCGGGCCGAGGTCTTGTACGAGGAGGGCGGTCGCTACGTCGATGTCGATAATCTCCCGCCCCTGGTCAAAACCATGGGCGGGGTCGACATCAGTGCGTTCGGCGGCGACGCGCGCCTTGGCGTTCTGCAACTGCTGCTCGATCACAATCCGCACTGGATGCCGGGACGCCAGGCATTGCGCGACCGGTACACCGATTATCTGGGCCGGATTCCCGACGAACACCGCGCCGCGCTGGAGGCTTTTGCCCGGCAGCAACCGGCACTGCACGAGGTGTTCCAGGCGCCGGCCGAGCTGCTTGTGCGCCCGCAGGACCTGCGCGCTGTTGCCGTGCAAAACACGTTGAGCAACTCGTTTCTGATGGCTCATGCGCAATCGCCGATGCTCAACAGCGTGATCGAGCGGTTCCGGTTCAACTATCAGGCCATTGACCAGACGGCCCGCCTCGCCGCCAAGCGAGGCGTCGCATTGAGCGATTTTGACGGCATGACAGAGTTGGCACGGGAAGTACTCGAGCAGGCATTTGGCCCTCTGGCCGAACTGTCGATGACCGAGGACGTGGCGGCCAACTTTTTGATGCTGGCCATCGCGGGCTACTTCAGTGACGGCATTCGCCCGCAGAGCGAGGGGACGATTTATCTGACCGGACCCGCCGCGATGCGCGATGGCATGGCCGATTACGCACGGCGCAATTTCGTCCCGCGCGAGGAGGAAACCTTGCGTGTGGAAGCGGCTATCGAGCCATTGTGGATGGTCAACGACAAGACCGAGGAAGAGCAGGACCACTCCTGGAAAGACAACGCCGTTGATGTCGAGCAGTGGGTGCTCGACGAGCAGCAGCGCTGGCACGAAGGACATTACAGCGCGCGCTACCGCGGCGATGTAAAAGCATTGTTGACCCAGCAGAGCATAACGTTCGAGGAGGGCTGGCCGGTTATCGAGGGCCGGCCAGTGCTGTTGACGCAGGTGCTGCAACGGATGATCGACAGACTCGGTGAACCGTTCGTGGTCGCGATGCGCCACGGACATAACGGCACATTATGGTTTCCCGACGGGCCGGGGCTCAGCTTCGATGATCGCCAGGCCATCAAGGCCCAGCCCGTCACTTTGCAGGCTCCGGCGTCGCTCAGCGATGCGCGGATTCAGGGGCTGGCGCTGGATGAGTTGCTAAGCGGCATTGCCGAGGGTTCGCTGCCGTTCTTTCAGATCAGTCCGTTGCAACGGGTGGTGTTGGGACAGATGCTCGGCGCACGCTCACTGGATAACTCAAGTCTCACGCAACTTGCCTCCGAGCTGGATAATCTGGCCAACAGCGTTGCCGAGTTAGGGGCGTCGGTGCGTTATGCGGCCATTGAACACCATCTGTATCAGCAGCGAGCCCCGCAATTCATGGCCGGTCTCGCCAGTCATGTCGAGCAGCCGATGATGTCGTCAGACAGTGCGTTGACGCTGAAGCGAGCCGCGCTGTCGCAGGCGCACACGCTGTTTCAATGGGGGCGTCATGTTGCCCATATTCAGACCGTCGCCACCCGCGAGCATCGCGAGCAGGTGATCCTGCGGCTGGGTCAGGTGCTGGGGCAAATCGAGGCCAGTGACGTCAAACTCGTGCCGCAGGATCTGTTGCTCGAAGGGCCGGGCGATCCCGGTGGCCGCTGTTACCCGCTGGCGCTGATCATGAGTGCTGCTCTGGAGCAGGGCGTTGTCGCGTCGCGACGATTGCGCGAGCGGTTCTTTCTGGCCACTGCCGAGCCGCAGCAGCACGATTCAATGATGTTTCTGGAGGCGCTCGAAGAGTTGCGCGGCGTGCAATTGCACGACATCGGCAAGCCGTTGGGGCGGGTCGATCTGCAACAGCTCGGCACCGCGCTGGAAGCGTTCGCCAGCCCGCGCACGTTGATGCTCAACTCGGACAACCACGCCATGCTGGTGGCGAAAACCTTCAAGGGTGGGCACGCCACCTATCACTTTTATGATCCCAATTTCGGCGTGTTCGAGTTCAGCCAGCCGGATCAGTTGCAGCTGGCACTGACTGACCTTTTCCACAAACAGGGCATGGCGAAATACTATGCAGCCTATGGCGACAACGCGCGTCCGACCTTTGATCTGATCGAGCTGCAGGGGCAAAAGATATCGGCCCTGAATCTGTCCGGCGGATTTAGCGTCGGGCAATTGCTGGAGTCCGACAATGTGTTGCCGGAGCAGGCACAGCGGCCAATCCGTCGGCGCTTGAACAGTGCCCGCGGCCATTCGCTGGTCAGCAATCCACACCTGGGGCGCAGCCTGCGCGATCTGGACAGTCATTGGTGGGGAGAGCAGATCGCCCAGGCAACTGACGCTTTACAGCACTTGCATGCTTCGGCAAAACCGTTGGTGCCGTTGTTCGAAACCCTGGAGATGATGCCCACCGGCGAGTTCCGGATCAACCTGATCGATCCCGCGCAATCCGAGCATGTGGTACAGGTGGTCAGCCGCGATCATCGCCTGCTGCGCATCAGAAATTATCTGTCGGAGCAGTTTTCGACACTGGGCACCCGAGCCACGCCGCAGATGGTCGAGGCCGGTGCCGTTCACACCCTCAATACCGGCTTCACGATCCAGGCACTGATGAACGTCTTGCGTGGACGAGAGGGGGATGGCCGCACCTTGACCACCGCCGTCAGGTTGCATGCTTACGTCAATTACGCGCAATTGCTGCACGGTAATGTCACCGACGTCGCCGGTCTGCTCAGTCTGATCAAGACCGCACTCAATGAGGAGAAAGTCATTGCCCGTACCTGTGCGCCAGTGGTGGGCGAGGCGCTGGGACACGTCGCCAACGAAGGTGTGGGCGCGGTGCTGGGGCTGGCCAATGTCGGCTTCGACATCTACCAATTGGCGACGGCAGACAACGAGGTCGAGCGCGCGCAGTTCGGCACTCAGTTGGCCTTCGACGCCACCAGTCTGGCGTTGACCGCTGGTGGTCTGGGAGCCGCCACGGCGGGCGCGGCGACTGCAGCCGCTGTGCTCGGCGGCGCCGGGGTGGTGCTGGGCGGCTTGGCTGTGGGTGTGGCGGCACTGGCTCAGGGGTTCGCCAGGATCGCCGGGCAGGCGCAGGAGGTGGGGCTGTTTTTCGATGATCTGGAGCGGGCCTGTCGCGGTGTCGGTTATCGTTATGACGACGGGCTTGGGGCGTGGCTCGCTCACCCCTCGCTGGTGGTTCAGAGCCTGGACTTCAATCGCGCGATGATGGTGCTCGACAGTCCGAAGGTGTATCGGCTGCGCGACCATTTCGGGGTGCCGGGTATCAACCCGGATGATCAACAAGCGCTCGATCTGCGGCGTGAACTGGGCTTGCCAGGCTACATCCGCTTCGATCCGCCGAGCACGCAACTGGTCGTCCTGCCATGCACGCCGACCACCTACTACGGGTACGAATACAAGGCGCTGCCGTTCTCGACGCTGCGTCACGACACCGGTTTCGATACGGCCCGCAAGCTGGAGAAAAAGGATGCGGCAGGCCAGTGGCAGTTCCTGTTTTCGTTCTACTCTTTTCCCACGCACTACATCATCAACCGTCTGATACCGTCGTATCGCTCAACCGTGATCGAGGTGCGGCTGGATGCCCGCGAACGTGCGCTGGCAGTACCCATGACGCCGCCGGTCTGGCACGACAAGTTGTCGTATCGCATCGAAGGAGCGGGCGGCGCCTGTTCACTGATTCTCAATCGTGGGGTCGATGTCCAGTTGCAGTCTCCCAGCCTGCAGCTGTGTCGCTGGAAGTTGGTCGCCACCTGGGCCAGCGAAAGGGATGTGCGGATTGACGCCGCCGGGATTCTTGCTGTGGGCGGTGTGAAGGTGACGTTCACCGGCAGAGGACGGCATGACGTCACGCTGCAACTGACCGGGCGACAAACGTTCAAGGTCAACCGCGGTGACGCACGACTGGACATTCTCGAGCAGGACGCGCCAGCCGGGGAGCATGAGCAGTCGCTGCTTACGCATTACCAGAGGCTGGCCCGGGAGCATCGGCTGGTGATGCCTTACACGCCGGTTCATCACTTTCCGATTCCTTTCGAGCCCGAGGGACAACCGCGCTACACCACGGCCTGGTACGACGCTGCCAAGGATCGTTTTCTGTACATTCGCAGTGAAGAGGTACTCGCGGCCGATGAAATGCTGCTGGCGGCGGTGGTCGACGATTCTGCGTTTTTCTATGAGACGCACAACTACGATATCTGGCAGGTCGATGCCGTCAGCGGTTTACTCAAATGCCGTTACCGGCTGCTGGTGATGAAGGGGCAGAGCAGCGTGCGGCGTATCGATGTCGATGCCCAAGGGGTGATTCACATCGAGCAACAATGTTGGGGGGCCGATCAGCAAGTCACGCAGTTCAATTACCTGATCCGTGAGGGCCAGCTGCAGCTGGTTGCGGTGACCCGAGAGATGGACCGTGACTTGGGCCAGCGAGTGTTCGCCAATCCGACCCTGACACATTGGTCGGCGGTGCTGGGTCACTATTTCCCGTTATCGCCGGTGCCCGAACGCGCAGGCGTCACCACCGTCGACTGGCAACCGGCCGCCTACGTGTCGGTGTGCTGGAAGTTCAATCCGGACAAGCGCGATCTGGTCTGGATTCGCAGCCGTGACCTGTTGTGCATTCATCCGTTTGCCTCTGGGCGTCACCGCGGTTGGGCCGATTCGATCAAGCATCTAGATGATCTGGTGCTGCTGCCGGTCAACGACGAGCACACGCTGTTTTTCATCTACGACCGGCTGGCGCAAAAACTGTGCAGGGTGCAACGCAGCGCGCCCGCAGGCAGCGAGCGCTGGCCGGCGCAATGGACGCATCAATGGCTTCAGCCTGACGGACTGAATGACGTGGTGCCGGTACAGGACGGGTATCTGGCCCTGACCGATGACGGCTTGTTCTTCAATCTGACCGCCGAGGGTGAAGTGCAGCTGGGTGGCTTGAGTGAGCGCTGGCTCAAGGGACGGGCCCAGTGGTGGCAAGCATTGGAAGCGCTGGCAGCGAAGTACCCGATCGACAGTTTTGCCATTCTGGGTGTGCGCAACGCCAGCGGTGATCGCAACCTGTGTGCCTGGTACGTGGATAACCGCGTGCTGCTGTGCGACCCGGGGCACGACCGGGAAATGCGCCTGCTCGGCGTGACCCCGGACAATCGGGCGGTCTGGCTGTTCGACGTCGGCAGCGGTGAGATCTTGAGTCAGCAGTTCTTTGACAGTCGACAGCTCGCAGCAGCCTTCAGCGGTGGCGCACAGTTACTGGCGGGCGAGCTGTTGCCGGCACCGCAGGCCGAGTGGGACGACTGGCGGTTCAGCACCGTGAGCAATGATGGCTCCGGTCTGCGCGGGACGTCAGCCGATGGCGTGTCTCTCGAGCTGCGATATCAGGAACCTGAACGAATCATTGGCGTCGATCATCAGTGGGCAAGCGAACACGCAGAGCATTTGTCAGAGGCTCTGCAGGCATTGCTGGAGACTGCCGAGCATGCTCCCTACATCGCCGTGGAGTCCGACGCGGGCAAACTGCAATGGTTCGACGTGGCGAATGCCCGATTGATCCGGATAGCGGGCCAGAACCTGCCGCACGATTGCGAATTGCTCGGTACGCGCCATCGGCATGTGCTGTTACACGAGCGCGCGGCACACTGCGTGTTCGTCTACCCCGATCACCAGAGCATTGGCCCTTTCGAATATATGCGGCGCGACGCCGAGGTGTTGGTGGTCGAGGGCCAGAAACAGGTCGACGACCTCTTGCCACTGATCGCTGATGACGTGAGTTGTCTGGTATTGCGCGTGGGGCAGGGTGGTGTGACGTATCACCTGTCGAGGGCCAGCTGGTTGCGGCTGGAATCGGTCATCGTCGATTGTCGACCGCCACTGGGCGAGGCTCCGGTGATTCCCGGCAAGCTGGTCTGGGCGCTGGACGCTCCGCAAAAACTGCAACTGTCGTTTGTCGACGAGCACTTGCTGATCGTCGACCCGGATCGCCAGCACAGCCTGATCCTGCGGGATGTGTGCTCGGCGGATCCGGCGATGCGCGGCGATGTCTTCCTCGGCTTCGAGGGCAAGCGTTCCTATGCGGTATCGAGTCTGGTGCACAGGCTGCGTGAAGTCGTCGAGGTCGATGATGCCGACGGCAGTGCAACGCTTGCGCAGTTGCTGGGAGCCGTGTCGGCCTGACGCGGAGGGGAAACTGACCAGGCCTGCGCAGATTACTGCGCGGGCCTTTTTACTGATTCTGTCTCGTCCTGAATAAGGTTTACACCGGCTGACTTCACCTCAGGAAACCAGATAGCCCTTCACCCCGGTAAAGATGATCTGCGCCGCCAGCGCGCAAACAAACAGGCCCATCAACCGGCTGACGATCTGCAAGCCTTGGTCGCCGAGAATTCGCTCGATGTGATTGGACAGGTACAGCACCACGCCGACGGTGAAGCTGGCAAGGGTGATACTCATGATTGCGGTCAGCTTGTCGTCCCAGTGCGGTTGGCTGACGCCCATCACCAGCAGGGCGCCGATGGTGCCCGGGCCGACGGTCAGCGGGATGGTCAGCGGAACAATCGTCACGTCCTGCTGCACGTTGTCACTCTGCACCACCGGCTTGCCCTGGGCCATGCCCAGCGCCGAGATGAACAACACGCTGCCGGCACCGATGCGGAATGCGTCCGCCGTGATCCCGAACACATCGAAAATCACCCGCCCGAACAGGTACAGCAAGACGCTGGATACCAGCGTGGCAATCGCCACTTTCCAGGCCAGGCGCCGCTGCTCCCTGCGCGAGTAGCCACGGGTCAGGCTGATGAAACAGGACAACACGAAGAATGGGCTGTAGAGCACCAGCATCTTCAGGTAAACGCTGAATAACACGTGGAGCATGGTGTTGGCTCGCGGCGGCAGATGGACAGAGCGGAGTCTATCAGCCGGTTTGATTTTTGGGGGAGGCGAAAACAAATATCCCCGGAGTAACTAAACAAGTTGTAGTTTGAAGTGGGTATTTTCGGGGCTTGTTATTAGCAAGTTACATGTTCTGGTTTGTGGTTTTTTATTGTTCTGTTTATTGTTCTTTCGCGGGTTCAAGAGGAGCTCGTTTTTAATTAATAAGGATTTGATAATGAATATTCATGATGTTGAAGATTGCGCCGTTGCTGAGTGTGTCCACCGCTTGCAGAGCTATGAACTGGACGGCGCGGCTATTCGTCCTCGTGGTCTTTCGCTGCCGGCAATCGAAGAGCCGGGCAAGGGTTCCATCGTCGGTGAAGGCATTCTGTCCTTTACCGGAAACTTGAGTGAACAGAATCGCGAAGATGTGCAACACGCGTTCCTGTTCGCCACGCTGGTCGCCAACAAGAAGTATCCGTACGAATATCAGGGCAAGGAATGGTACTACCTGTTTCTGCAAGTGATGACCGATGCCGGCTGGCTGCCAACGAGCAAGTACTACAATGACATGAACATCGGCGGTAATACCGTCCGGATGGATCAACTGGTGCTGGAGATCCTCGGCAGCGTCGTGGCCGGGCTTGCTGTGCCGGGCTCGGCTTCGGTGTTGATGCTGAAAGTCGCAGGCGACGCCATTACCGCCCTGAAAAAGCGTGAAACCGCGCTGACGCTGTACGAGCGCAACATGCTTGAACATGGTGTCGGCGGTATGGCGGCGGGCACGTGTACCGAAATCAATGGCGAAGTCACCATGGCCCTGGGGACTGTTCGATTCATCCGCAAAAACACGGCCAAACAAGTGTTGTTCATGGATTGGGATTCGCGTGAAGTGAAACTCTATCGGGGTGATTCGGTATTCCGCAAAGTGCCTTCTATCGTCGAGCAAACCCGCGATACCATCCGCGTCAAACTGGGTTTGAACGCAAAAACCAAGATCGAAGATTACGAGATCTGACTGAGTGTTATTGATAGGGCGGCCGTTATCGGTCCGCCCTTTTCTTATTGAGGGTTGATAATGGCTCGGTTATACACGTTGTTGGCAGTAGGGCATGCTGTTTTGGCGTTGCCGGAATCTGGACGCCGCACGGATTACGATGATCTCGTTCAGTCAGGTCTGTTGGCGCAACTGGTCGCCAATAAAAAAATCGAAGACGCGAAAGTTGAAAGTTGGTACGACGCTTACATCGCTGTGCTGGATGACTTCTGGGTGCGAAGCGTGAAGTTGCGCGAGGATTTCTCTGTCGCTCAGGCAGATACGGGTTCGGCGCTGGAGTGGGCCACGACAGTGTTGGCCAATAACGCTGGCAACGATCCGGCACTTGGCGGGCTGATGGCATATGCGGCGCGAATCACTGACGGTGTTTCGGCAGTGCAGACGTTGCCCGAGCCGCCTGGCGAAGCGCTCATGCAGACGCCGAGGCCTGCGCTTCAGGTGGTGCGCCTGCTGACCATTGCAGCGCAGAGTCCGACATCGATCAGCAGCCTTTATCTTGAGTTCAAGACGCGACAGACGCTGGCTGCCAATCCGTGGTCGCAGCGTTTCGCGAGCGCTGAAGTCGAAGGTCCGGTGTGTGTGCGTTATGCGCGAGCGACGCTGTCACAAACGCTCTACGCACTATCGCGTCAGGCCGTGGCGCGAAAGCTTGGAGATCGACTGGCGCAGAACGTGGCGCCATTGGCTGAGGCAATCGATCTCGGTGTCTGAGGCGGATTGCCCGGGGGCTGCAAGCGCTTTCGGGCGATGAACGGCAATCGTCAGAAAGTCGAGGCCGTACGGTTCTGCTGATCACGCTGGGCCACCCAGTGTTCGATCAGCTCGCGCAGTTGCGACAACTCCACCGGTTTGGCCATGTGCCCGTCCATCCCGGCCTGGCGCGCGCGTTCCTTGTGCTCGGCGAGGATGTGTGCGGTCAGCGCGACAATCGGTGTGCGGGTACGCTGATTGCTGACTTCCCACGCGCGCAATTGCTGGGTCGCCGAGAAGCCGTCAAGGATCGGCATTTCGCAGTCCATCAGCACCAGGTCGTAACGCTGAGCCTTCATCGCCTGCAGGGCTTCTTCGCCGTTGCTGGCAGTGTCCGGTTGCAGGTTGAGTTTGCCGAGCATGCCGCGAATCACTTTGGTCGAGATCGTGTTGTCTTCGGCGACGAGAATGCGGAAATCGCTCGGCACCTTGGCGGCGGTCGCGGGGGTGACCACTTGCGGCTGGAACACCACCTGCCCCTTGTTGCGCTGGTTCAATTCGTCGGCCAGCGTGGTCTTGAGCGTGTAGCCGGCCACCGGTTTGGCGAGGATGCGTTTGATCCCGGAGTTGCGCGCGATGATCTTGCTCGGCGCGTTGCTGATGCCGGTGAGCATGATCAGCAGAATATCGTGGTTCAGACTCGGGTCTTCCTTGATCTTGGCCGCCAGTTGCATGCCGGTCATGCCGGGCATGTTCTGGTCCAGCAGCACCACATCAAAGTAGTCACGCAGATGCGCCTTGGTGCGCAGCAGCGCCAAGGCTTCCTTGCCCGAAGGCACCGCGCTGACGTTCAGGCCCCAGGCGCTGCATTGCTGCACCAGCACCTTGCGGCACGTGTCGTTGTCGTCCACCACCAGCACGCGCGCACCTTGCAGCGGGCCGTCTAGGTCGGAGGTCGGGTGTTCGAGACGGTCAGGGTCCAGTGGCAGGGTCAGCCACAAAGTGCTGCCCTGATTGGCGCCGCTCTTGATCCCGAACTCGCCGTGCATCAGGCGGATCAGTTGCCGGGCGATCACCAGCCCAAGGTTGCCACCCAAACGGTTGGCCGAGAGGAAGTGCTTGCTGTGCAACTCGGCGTGCAGCAGCGCCTCACGCTCTTCTGCCTCCATCGGCTGGCCACTGTCCTGCACGGCGATGCGCAGGCGCGGCTTGACGCTGCGCTCGTCAAGGGCGACGACGATCAGCACTTCGCCTTCGTCGGTTTTTTTCAGGGCATTTTCCAGCAGGCTCAGCAGGGTCTGGCGCAAGCGGGTCGGGTCGCCGCTGATCACGCGCGGCACCTGTGGCTGGATGAAACTGATCAGCTCGACGTTTTGCTGTTCGGCTTTGGCCCGGTAAATGCTCAGGCAGTCGTCGATCAAAGCATTGAGGTCAAACTGCACATCGTCCAGTTCGATCTGCCCGGATTCGAGCTTGGAGATGTCGAGGATCTCGTTGATCAATGTCAGCAGTTCGTTGCCGGCACTGTGGATGGTTTGCACGTAATCGCGTTGCTTGACCGACAGTGGCGTACCCAGCAGCAGTTCGGTCATGCCCAGCACGCCGTTCATCGGGGTGCGGATTTCGTGGCTGATCTTGGCGAGAAATTCGGCCTTGGCGTTGATCTCGGCGTTGCTCGCGGCAAGGTCGCGGCTGATGCTGAAACGGCTTTCGGTGATGCTGCGCTGGCGTTCACCCAAGGCGATGCTCATCAGCAGGCCGCTGATGCAGATGAAGCCCATCAGGGTCATGATCAGGCCTTGCGGCGCCACCAGGGTCAACCCCAGCAGGGCCGGCAAAATAATCAGCGTGCCAATATTGAACACCACCATCCCGGCCACGAACAGCCGCGCCGGACGGTAGCCCTTCTGCCAATGATAGAAGCCGACCAGCAACATGCTCAGGCCGGCCAGCGCCACCAGCGCGTAGGTGATGATGTTCAGCGGCAGGGTGTTGACGAATAACAGCAGCAGGCTGCAGATCACGATGAACAGAATGTCGCCCAGCAACAGTTTGTTCAGCGGGTGCGGGCCCAGCGGGGCGAAGAAGCGCAGGGCGAACATCAGCCCGGCCGGGGCGGTCAGCAGCAACGCCAGATAGGCGCCCGGGGTCTGGATCGCGTGCCAGTTCGGCAGCCACGGGCCGGCGAGGTTGAGCAGCAACAACAGACTCAGGCCCAGCAGTCCTTCGCAGACCGCCAGCCACAGGCTACTGCGCGAGCGCGAGTAGGCGTAGCGCACAAGATTGTGCAGCAGCAACATGCCGAGGCAGCCGAACAGCAGACCGAAGATCAGCGTCTGGTTCTGGTTGGCGGCACTCATCACCGCCGATTGCAGGGTGATGTGCGGGCGCAGTTGATGGTCGGAGACCATACGCAGATAGATGTCGAGTGGCTTGTCGCTTTGCGGCAGCGGTAGCAGGAAGTCGCTGCTGGGCAGTGGCCGCTCGGCCTGCGGCTGGTGGGTGCCGGAGAGGCGTTGCTCGATCAGCTTGTCGCCGTCCAGCACGTACAGACTGAGACTGGACAGGTCGGGCGCAAAGATACGCAGCACTTGCTCGTGCTTGCCCGGCGCCAGTTTGAAGCGCAGCCAGAGTGCACCATCGGGCTCGGCCGCCGTGAGGCGATCAAGTTCGATGGGACTGAATTGATTGGTGTAGCGCGCCGAGCGGATGTCGCTCAGTTGCAGATTACCCTGATCGTCAAGCAATACCGACCAGCCACTGCCTTGCGCGGCCAGCGCCGGAAGCATGCAGAGCAAGGTCAGCAACGTGACGGTGAAACTTATGGCAATCCTGAGCCAGCGCACGGCGAAATCCCTTCGTAGGTTGATGCCAGAATATAACGATGCGCGGCGGCGGAATAGCCCGGCGAGGGACTGCATCCCGCGCCGGACGTGAAGGACAGCTTATTCCTGGGTTTCGCCACGTTCACGGGCAATGGCGCGGTAGCCAATGTCCTTGCGGTAGAAGCAGCCTGCCCAGTCGATGGCGGCGGCCAGCTTGTAGGCTTGCTGCTGCGCTTCGCTGACACTGGCGCCCATGGCAGTGGCGCAGAGTACGCGACCACCGGCCGTTACCACGTTGCCATCCTTCAGCGCCGTACCGGCGTGGAAGACTTTGCCTTCCAGGCCTGCGGCTGCGTCCAGACCGTTGATCGCCGCACCCTTGGCGTAGTCGCCCGGGTAGCCGCCAGCGGCCAATACGATGCCGACGCTCGGACGCGGATCCCACTGTGCTTCAACCTTGTCCAGCGCTTGCGCTAGAGCGGCTTCGACCAGCAGCACCAGGCTCGACTGCAGACGCAGCATCACCGGTTGGGTTTCCGGGTCACCGAAACGGCAGTTGAATTCGATGACTTTCGGGTTGCCGGCCTTGTCGATCATCAGACCGGCGTACAGGAAACCGGTGTAGACGTTGCCTTCTTCGGCCATGCCGCGCACGGTCGGCCAGATCACCTGATCCATCACGCGCTGGTGCACGTCGGCGGTGACCACCGGGGCAGGGGAGTAGGCACCCATGCCGCCGGTGTTCGGGCCGCTGTCGCCGTCGCCAACACGTTTGTGGTCCTGGCTGGTGGCCATCGGAAGGACGTTCTTGCCGTCGACCATGACGATGAACGAGGCTTCTTCGCCGTCGAGGAATTCTTCGATCACCACGCGCGAACCGGCGTCGCCGAAGGCGTTGCCGGCGAGCATGTCGCGCACGGCGTCTTCGGCTTCGGCCAGGGTCATGGCAACGATCACGCCTTTACCGGCGGCCAGGCCATCGGCCTTGATCACGATCGGTGCGCCTTTTTCCCGCAGGTAAGCCAGGGCCGGCTCGATCTCGGTGAAGTTCTGGTAGTCGGCGGTCGGAATCTTGTGCCGGGCCAGGAAATCCTTGGTGAAGGCTTTCGAGCCTTCCAGCTGCGCAGCGCCGGCGGTCGGACCGAAGCAGTCCAGGCCACGGGAGCGGAACAGATCGACCACGCCAGCGACCAGCGGTACTTCCGGGCCGACGATGGTCAGGGAAACGTTTTTCTCGGCGAAGTCGGCCAGTTGCTCAAGGGCCAGCACGTCGATGGCGACGTTTTCGCACTTGGCTTCAATCGCGGTACCGGCGTTGCCCGGCGCGACGAAAACCTTCTGTACGCGCGGATCCTGAGCCACTTTCCAGGCCAGGGCGTGTTCACGGCCACCGCTGCCAATGATCAAAACATTCATTTCAAAAACCTCAAATTCTGTGGGGCGCTACCAAACCTCTGTGGACTGAACCTGTAGGAGCTGCCGAAGGCTGCGATCTTTTGCTCTTGGCCTTCAACATCAAGATCAAAAGATCGCAGCCTGCGGCAGCTCCTACACAGAGGGAGCGGTGTATCAGTGACGGAAGTGGCGCATGCCCGTAAAGACCATGGCGATGCCGGCTTCATCAGCAGCAGCAATCACCTCGGCATCACGCATCGAGCCGCCTGGCTGGATCACCGCCGTGATACCGACCTTGGCCGCGTTGTCCAGACCGTCGCGGAACGGGAAGAACGCATCCGAGGCCATCACCGAACCGGCCACTTGCAGACCGGCGTGCTCAGCCTTGATCGCGGCGATACGCGCGGAGTTTACGCGGCTCATCTGGCCAGCGCCGACACCGATGGTCTGACGGTTCTTGGCGTAGACGATGGCGTTGGACTTGACGTACTTGGCGACTTTCCAGGCGAAGATCAGGTCGTGGATTTCCTGTTCGGTCGGTGCACGCTTGGTCACCACTTTCAGGTCGTCGGCGCCGATCATGCCGATGTCGCGGCTCTGCACCAGCAGGCCACCATTGACGCGCTTGTAATCCCAGGCCGGAACGCGGTCCGCCGACCACTCGCCGCAGGCCAGCAGACGCACGTTGGCTTTGGCGGCGACGATGGCGCGGGCTTCTGCGCTGACGCTTGGAGCAATGATCACTTCCACGAACTGACGCTCGACGATCGCCTTGGCGGTCTCGGCATCCAGCTCACGGTTGAAGGCGATGATGCCGCCGAAGGCCGACTCGGTGTCGGTGGCGTAGGCCAGTTCGTAGGCCTGACGGATACCGCCCTCGGCGTCCGGGCTCACGGCCACGCCGCACGGGTTGGCGTGCTTGACGATCACGCAGGCCGGCTTGACGAAGCTCTTCACGCATTCCAGCGCGGCGTCGGTGTCGGCCACGTTGTTGTACGACAGCTCTTTGCCTTGCAGTTGGGTCGCGGTGGCGATACCGACTTCGGCAGGCTTGGCTTCCACGTAGAACGCCGCGCTCTGGTGCGGGTTCTCGCCGTAGCGCATTTCCTGGGCCTTGATGAACTGGCTGTTGAAGGTGCGCGGGAACTCGCTGCGGCCTTCGGTGCTCAGGGTTTCGGTAGCCTGATTCACGGTGCCCATGTAGTTGGCGATCATGCCGTCGTAGGCGGCGGTGTGTTCGAAGGCCTTGAGCATCAGGTCGAAACGCTGAGCGTAGGTCAGGCCGCCGGCCTTGAGGTTTTGCAGAACGTTGGCGTAATCGCTGGCATTCACCACGATCGCCACGTCTTTATGGTTTTTCGCCGCCGAACGGACCATGGTCGGGCCGCCGATGTCGATGTTCTCGATAGCGGTCGGCAAGTCGCAGCCTGGCTTGCTGATGGTGGCTTCGAACGGGTACAGGTTGACCGCAACCAGGTCGATCGGCTTGATGCCGTGCTCGCTCATGATCGCGTCGTCGATACCGCGACGACCGAGGATCCCACCGTGGATTTTCGGGTGCAGGGTTTTCACCCGACCGTCCATCATTTCCGCGAAACCGGTGTAATCCGCGACTTCCACTGCGGCAACACCGTTGTCGCGCAGCAGCTTGAACGTCCCGCCGGTGGAGAGGATCTCGACGCCGAGGGCTTCAAGCTCCCTGGCGAACTCGAGGATCCCGGTCTTGTCGGAAACGCTGATCAAGGCGCGGCGGATCGGCAGGCGGGTAGTCTGGTCGGTCATCTCAATTTCCATCAAAAGCAAAGGAAGTCAGCAAAAAAGGCGACCGGTTTTACGCGGGCGCCTTTCTGGTTTGATTGAATGCTTACAGCAGATCGTACTGCTTGAGTTTCTTGCGCAGTGTGCCGCGGTTGAGTCCCAGCAGCTCACTGGCCTTGGTCTGGTTGCCCTTGACGTAGTTCATCACGCTTTCGAGCAGGGGAGCCTCGACTTCGGAGAGCACCAGGTTGTACACATCCGTGACGGACGCGCCCTCAAGGTGGGCGAAATAATTGTGCAGCGCCTTCTCGACACTCCCGCGAAGGGTCTGACCTTCTTCGCTTGGGGTATTGAGGTGCTGTTTCAAATTCACGTTGTCGCTCACGGGTGCTGTTCCACTCACTAAAGTCTCGGTCATCATCGTCATGCGGCCACCCCTTCTTCGTCCCCTGTCAGGCTCTTGTAACGCTCGGCGAAGAACTCCCGAACGTTGGCGCATTGTGTTTCCGTACCATCCAAACGATTGAAGTGGGCGCGAAACTCCCTGGCGCCCGGCAAGGTTGCGAGATACCAGCCCACATGCTTGCGGGCAATGCGCACGCCCATCACATCCCCATAGAAGGCGTGAAGGGCGGCCAGATGCTCCAGCAGGATGCGTTCCACTTCGCTCAGCTCCGGCGCCGGCAATTTCTCGCCGGTACGCAGGAAGTGTTCGATCTCGCGAAAAATCCATGGCCGCCCCTGGGCAGCCCGGCCTATCAGCAGGCCATCGGCACCGGTCGCGTCAAGCACGTAACGGGCCTTTTCCGGCGAATCGATATCGCCATTGGCAAACACCGGGATCGACACCGCCTGCTTGATCGCGGCAATCGTGTCGTACTCGGCTTCGCCGGTGTACAGATCGGCGCGCGTGCGGCCATGCACGGCCAGCGCGGTGATCCCGGCCTGCTCGGCGATCTTCGCCACGGTCAGGCCGTTCTTGTTGTCGCGATCCCATCCGGTGCGGATCTTCAGGGTCACCGGCACATCCACTGCAGCGACGACGGCCTGCAGGATCTCGGTGACCAGTGCTTCATCCTTCAACAACGCGGAGCCGGCGGCCTTATTGCAGACCTTCTTTGCCGGGCAACCCATGTTGATATCAATAATCTGTGCGCCCAGTTCGACGTTGGCCCTGGCCGCATCCGCGAGCATCTGCGCGTCGCCACCGGCAATCTGTACCGAGCGTGGCTCGGGATCGCCTTCGTGGATCATGCGCATGCGCGACTTGCGGGTGTTCCACAGGCTCATGTCACTGGTGACCATTTCCGAGACTACAAGCCCTGCGCCCAAACGCTTGCACAGCTGACGAAAGGGCTGGTCGGTGACGCCCGCCATCGGGGCGAGAATCAAACCGTTCTGCAATGTATATGGGCCGATGCGTACCGCCGACATAGGACTTCCCTGAAGTGGGGCCGGATCATGAGAGTTCGAAAAAGGGTTGGCATGATACCCGCTCTCGATGACTGGATAAAGGCTGAATTGAACAAAATCTGAACAGTTATTCTGTTATTACCAGCGGTTTGGTGGCCGCGGAGGAAGTCAGAAAACTGCCGTCAAACCTGAAGCGATAAAGCGATTCACTCGGGGGAGTGGAAACTCAGGCTGTAATTCACCGCTTTGGGGCCTGGATCGAGGATATCCAGTGCGATGTGGATCGGCGTCTGTGGCGGCATTTCCGCCATGCCCTCAAGGTCGCCGTTGAGGTATTCGCCGGGTTTGAAGCGACGACTGGCAATCAGATGACCGTTGAGGTCGGCGAAGCGCAACTCCAGCAGCGGGAACGGCTGGGAGAATGTTGCGCGGTTATAAATGATCGCGTCGACCACCAGCGCTCCACTGAATTCCGGATGGCTGCGCACCACCAGGTTGCTGCTTTTGATTTTGCCGATGTCGACCTTGGACGGCACCGTGCAACCGATCTGCGGACAGAACTGCTGGAACCACGGGCGGTACTGATCCTGGCGCGCCAGTTCGTCGAAATGATAGGCGATGTACTGACCCGCCAGACCGGCGGCGGCGAGCAGCACCAGCAAACTCCAGAGCAGGCGCCGGCCCCAGGGCGAACGGCGCTTCTGCCAGTCCAGTTGCAGCGGGTCGTCGGTCAGATCCTGCAGCACTTCGGCGCGTACGCCGGGTTCGGCACGTTCACGTTTTTTGCGCAGCGGTTCGACCGATGGCAACTCGTCATCGTCCGGCTCGACGCTGGCCGACAGGCGTTCGCGGCGGGCATTCGGATCGATCGGATCGTGCAGGCGCAGTTGCGGGATCGGCGGCTCGTCATCCAGATCCACCGGCTCCAGCGACAACGAAGGCTCGGTGCGCGCGGTTTTCAGCGGTTCTGCTTCGACGATCTCGGGCTCGGCTTGAACGTCGGGCTCGGACAGGCGTTCATCGTCGCGTGCGCTGAACAAGCTGTCGCGCCACACCGTTTCATCGGCTTCAGGGCTGTCGCGGCGCGCGCTCAGGGACTCCTCGCGCTGACGACCGAATTCGGTGGTCGGCTGGATTTCCCGTTGTTCGAGGCGGGCCAGTTCTTCGTCCAGATCGAGGCTGTCCAGATCCAGCTCGCTGGCGCTCCATTGCTTTTGGCTGATGGCGCGCGGCACGGGCGGTTCGTCGTTGACGGGCGCTTCGACCACTGGCGGCGGTTCGCTGACCACAGGTTGAGACGGTGCTGGCTGGACAATGGACGGCGCCACCGGCGTAACCGCTTCCTTGCCGGCGTGTTGTTCCAGCAGCTGTTTGGCGGCATTGAACACTTGCAGGCAGGAGCCACAGCGAACCACCCCGCGGGCCACGCTCAACTGAGCATGGCTGACGCGGAAGCTGGTTTGGCAATGCGGGCACTGGGTGACGAAGCTGTCGGTCATGCGGCGATCCGGTTTATGCAGGCGGCCATTCTAGCGCCGACGGCCGGTGATGCGCACCCAGCCATCACGATTGGCGATCGGGTCCAGATCGAAGTCCTGCGCATAGGCTGCAGCGACCTCTTCGCCTTGTTCGGCGAGGATCCCGGACAACGCCAGACGCCCGCCGGACTTGACCAGGCCGGACAGCTGTGGCGCCAGGGAAACCAGCGGGCCGGCCAGAATGTTGGCCACCAGCACGTCGGCTTTGACCTGCGGCAGATCTTCCGGCAGGTACAGCGGGAACAGCTCGTCGGCAATATTGTTGCGCCCGGCGTTGTCGCGCGAGGCTTCCAGCGCCTGCACGTCGATGTCGGTGCCGACCGCTTCTTTGGCGCCGAGCAGCAGGGCGGCGATCGCCAGAATCCCCGAGCCGCAGCCGAAGTCCAGCACGTTGCAGTCTTTCAGGTCCTGACCGTCGAGCCATTCCAGGCACAGGGCGGTGGTCGGGTGGGTGCCGGTGCCGAATGCCAGGCCCGGATCCAGCAGCAAATTGACCGCGTCAGGCTCAGGCGCGGCGTGCCAGCTCGGCACGATCCACAGGCGCTGGCCGAAACGCATTGGCTGGAAACCGTCCATCCAGCTGCGTTCCCAATCCTGGTCTTCGATGACTTCGCTGTGATGCTCGGGCAGCGGGCTGCCGGTCAGCAGTTCCAGATGGGCCAGCACCGGCGCAGGCTCGGTGCCGCCCTCGAACAGGGCCAGCAGATGTGTGTGCGCCCACAGCGGGGTGGTGTTGAGTTCCGGCTCGAAGATCGGCTGATCTTCGGCGTCCATGAAGGTCACCGAAACGGCGCCGACTTCAAGGAAAGCGTCTTCGTAGGTTTCGGCTTGTTCCGGGCTGATGGCGAGACGTACTTGCAGCCAAGGCATGGCGGGCACCTTTGAAAAAATATGATTGCAGCCTAGCGGCCAGCGAGAAGCGCGCAAGTTTACGCGAGCGCGCCAAAGAAGACGAACTTGGTTGAAAAGCAAAAGATCGCAGCCTTCGGCAGCTCCTACATTTCGAATGCATTCTCCTGTAGGAGCTGCCGAAGGCTGCGATCTTTTGACTTTGCTCCAGAAACAACAAAGCCGCCCGAAGGCGGCCTTGTCTGGTGCGGGCTGAAGCTTAGTGCTTGTCGCCAGCCAGCTTGTGCTCGAGGTAGTGAATGTTCACGCCCCCTTTGCAGAAGCCTTCGTCGCGGGTCAGATCACGGTGCAGCGGGATGTTGGTCTTGATCCCGTCCACC
This sequence comes from Pseudomonas sp. AO-1, assembly GCF_019775695.1. NCBI lineage: Bacteria > Pseudomonadati > Pseudomonadota > Gammaproteobacteria > Pseudomonadales > Pseudomonadaceae > Pseudomonas > Pseudomonas sp. AO-1. Next base: position 5,881,792 of record NZ_CP079947.1, on the reverse strand, counting down.
ACGATTTCGTCCAGGGCATTGCGCATGCGCGCCATGGCTTCGTCGCGGGTGGCGCCGTAAGTGATCAGCTTGCCGATCAGCGAGTCGTAGTTCGGCGGAACTGCATAACCGCTGTACAGGTGCGAATCGACGCGAACGCCGTTGCCGCCTGGAGCGTGGAAATGCTTGACCGTGCCCGGGCTCGGCATGAAGGTTTTCGGGTCTTCAGCGTTGATCCGGCACTCCAGCGAGTGACCGCGGATCACCACGTCATCCTGCGTGAACGACAGCTTGTTGCCAGCGGCGATGCTGAGCATCTCCTTGACGATGTCGATACCGGTGACCATTTCCGAAACCGGATGCTCCACCTGAACACGGGTGTTCATTTCGATGAAGTAGAAACGACCGTTCTCGTACAGGAACTCGAACGTGCCGGCGCCACGGTAGCCGATGTCGATGCACGCCTTGACGCAGCGCGCCAGCACTTCCTGACGTGCCTGCTCGTCGATGCCGGGTGCCGGTGCTTCTTCAAGCACCTTCTGGTGACGACGTTGCAGCGAGCAATCGCGGTCGCCCAGATGGATGGCGTGACCCTGGCCGTCGGACAGCACCTGAACTTCGACGTGACGCGGGTTGGTCAGGAATTTTTCCAGATAGACCATCGGGTTGCCGAACGCCGCGCCAGCTTCGGAGCGGGTCAGTTTCGCCGAGGCGATCAGGTCTTCTTCCTTGTGCACCACGCGCATGCCGCGACCACCGCCGCCGCCAGCGGCCTTGATGATCACCGGGTAGCCGACTTCACGACCGATGCGCAGCGCCGTTTCTTCGTCTTCCGGCAGCGGGCCGTCGGAACCTGGAACGGTCGGCACGCCGGCTTCGATCATCGCGTGCTTGGCCGACACCTTGTCGCCCATCAGGCGAATGGTCTCGGCTTTCGGGCCGATGAAGGCGAAGCCGGAGTTCTCGACCTGTTCGGCAAAATCGGCGTTTTCTGCGAGGAAACCGTAGCCTGGGTGAATGGCGGTGGCGCCAGTCACTTCAGCGGCAGCGATGATGGCCGGGATGTGCAGGTAGGACTGAGCGGCAGAAGCCGGGCCGATGCAGACGGACTCGTCTGCCAGACCCAGGTGCATCAGCTCTTTGTCGGCCTTGGAGTAAACGGCGACGGTCTTGATGCCCATCTCTTTGCAGGCACGCAGAATCCGCAGGGCGATCTCACCGCGGTTAGCGATCAGAACTTTTTCCAACTTCGCAGTCATCAAAGGCTCTCCGCAGTTCAAACGATGGTGAACAGCGGTTGGTCGTACTCAACCGGCTGGCCGTCTTCGACGAGGATGGATTCGATCACACCGCTGGTTTCAGCTTCGATGTGGTTCATCATCTTCATGGCTTCGACGATGCACAGGGTGTCGCCTTTCTTCACGGTCTGGCCGACTTCAACGAAGGCTGGCGAGGTTGGCGAAGATTTGCGGTAGAAGGTGCCTACCATTGGCGAGCGGGCCACGGTGCCGTTCAGTGCAGGAGCAGCAGCGGCGGCTGGAGCGGCAGCAGCCACTGGAGCAGCAGCGGCGGCAGGTGCAGCCGCCGGAGCCTGCATCGGCGCCGGAGCGTAGTACTGCTGAGCCGGGGTCTTGCTGTGACGGCTGATGCGTACGGACTCTTCGCCTTCCTTGATCTCGAGCTCGTCGATGCCGGACTCTTCCAGCAATTCGATCAGTTTCTTAACTTTACGGATATCCATGAATCATCAACTCCCAAGGGTCGGTCAGGGGCGTTTAACGCTTGTGGTTCAAGTCGTTGCCTGTGTTTCAAGCTGCTCTAGTGCGGCCTCCAGGGCCAGTCGGTAACCGCTGGCGCCAAGGCCGCAGATCACTCCCACCGCTACATCGGAGAAGTAAGAGTGATGGCGGAAAGGTTCGCGCTTGTGCACGTTGGACAAATGCACTTCGATGAATGGGATGCTCACTCCCAGCAGCGCGTCACGTAATGCGACACTTGTGTGCGTAAAAGCTGCTGGGTTGATCAGAATGAAATCCACACCTTCACCGCGAGCGGCGTGGATGCGATCGATCAATTCGTACTCGGCGTTGCTCTGCAGATACAGCAGATGATGGCCGGCTTCACGGGCGCGGCGCTCCAGATCCTGATTGATCTGCGCCAGGGTCGTTGAACCGTAAGTGCCGGGTTCGCGGGTGCCGAGCAGGTTCAGGTTGGGGCCGTGCAGCACCAGTAGCGTTGCCATCTGCGTGTTCCTTGTTATGAATGAGCAGTCGTCAGAACCCGGCGACTATGCCGCAAAGGCTTTGTGGCTGTCCAGTTCTCTGCAATAGCCAGCACGATGACCGATGTTTACGCGAAATTTGTGACTGAGTGATTTGATCCGGTCATTCATCTCGTCCTGTAGGAGCTGCCGAAGGCTGCGATCTTTTTATTTTTAGAAGCAAGATCAAAAGATCGCAGCCTTCGGCAGCTCCTACAGGGATCGTGATCAGACGCGGAAGGCTTGTACGGCGGTATGCAGTTGCCCACCCAATAGCAGCAGGTTCTCGCCTTGTTCTCGACCTTCGCCGATGCGCAGCAGGTTATCCCCACCCAATTGATGGATCCGCTCGCTGTGATCACGGATTTCGCTGACCGCGCCGCTCTGCTGAGCGGTGATCTCGGCGATGCGGATCGCTGTATCGGAAATGGTCTGGATCGCGCCGACGATTTTATCCAGCGCGCCGTCCGCCGCTTGTGCCTGGTTGGCTGTGGCTTCGGCGTGTTCGACCTGCGCGCGCATGCCTTCCACCGATTGTCGAGCGGCGGCTTGCAGGCCGGCGATCAGCGTCTGGATTTCCGCCGTCGCGCCGGCCGTGCGTTGTGCCAGTGAACGCACTTCCTCGGCCACCACTGCAAAGCCACGGCCCATTTCCCCGGCCCGCGCCGCTTCGATGGCCGCGTTCAGGGCCAGCAGGTTGGTCTGGTCGGCGATCGAACGGATCACCGTCAACACGCCGCCGATGGTCGCCGACTCTTCGGCCAGGTGCTCGATCATCTGCGCGTTACCCTGGACTTCGCCGACCAGCGCGTGCAGGCCGGTGAGGCTCTGGCCGATCACGGTTTGTCCGTGTTCGACGGCCAGCCCGGCATGGCGGCTGGCATCGGCAGCCTGCCGTGCATCGCCGGCGACCTGCTGAATCGTCGCTTCCAGTTCACCCAGTGAATCGCGGATCAATGCGGTGTCGCCGGCCTGATGCTCGGCACCGGAGTGCAGGTTGTTGCTCAGCTCGGCCAGGGTGCGGCTGCTGTCGGCGACCTGTTCGGCGTTACCGCGAATCGTCCCGACCAGATCCACCAGATACGCGCGCAAGCGGTTGAGCGAAGCTTCAATGTCATGCAGTTCGCGGTTGGTTTTGCCCAACTGAATGTCGCGACTGAAATCGCCTTCGGCCCAGGTCGACAGCGCCGGGGCAAGGTTGGTCAGGGTGCGCGCCAGGCGCCGCTGCAAGGTGTCGATCAGCAGCGCGATCAGCAGAATCAGGCCGATCATCACGCCCTGCATCAGGCGCACTTCGCCCTGAATCTGTCCGTGCTGGGCGCGCACCACCGGCTCAAGTCCAGCGATGGCCTGTTGCACGGCGGCGATTTTCAGGTGAGTCGCGGTGCTCAGTTCGGTGCGTTTCTGGATCTGCTCGCGGGTGCGTGCCAGTTCCGCCGGGTAGCGGCCGAGCAGGCTGTTCAATTCACGCTTGAGGCCGATGCCGGCGTCTTCGGCGGCGGATTTTTCGGTGCTTTCGATGCCCATCATCGCGGCGAAATCATCACTGCCGGATTCATTTCTGGCGACCACGCCGAGCAGGGGCAGGGCGTCAATGGCCTGAGCCTGGGCGCGGATGGTGTCGACTTCGCGCTCGACGTCGGCCGCCAGTTCACTGCGGCCGCTGCTGACCAGTTTGTCGCGGGCCAGCGACAGCTTGCCCAAGTGCTGCGAAGCGACAAGCAGCGGCGTCAGATACGTAGCGTTGCCATTGGCGTAGGTGCTGAGTTGATCGAGACTGGCGCTCAGTTCGCGTTCGGCCTGCAACAACAACGCCTGCGGATCACCGGCCAGTTTGCCGGCGGCGAGCAGGTCGGTTTTGCTGAATGCTTCCAGGCTCGACAGGCTCGGGCGCAGGGTCTCGGCCAGCGCCGGCGGCAGTTCACCGAGCTCTTTCTGCAAACCGTCGATGGCCTGGCTGGCGCTGCTCAGTCGCAGGGCGTCGCCGCTGGCGAGGTAGTCCTCGACATTGCGCGCCACGTCATTCTGAAATTGCTGCGACAGGCCGAGGTAGCGCTCCATCAACAGATACGGACGCTCCAGGGCTTTTTGCGACCACCACAGCGTCGCGCCGAGGGCCACGCAGACGGCGACCAGCAGCAGGGTGTTGAGATTGGTGAGCAACTTCAGGCGCATGACGGCTACCAACGGCAGAAATGGTAAGTGCCTGAATTTATTGCGGTTCTGTTACAGGGTTATGACCGAATCGGTGGATTCCGATGAAAAGGTGGCACTTTGCTTTGAGTCGCGCGCAGTCTGCACCCGATTGCGTCCGGCACCCTTGGCGCGGTACAGCGCTTCGTCGGCCTGGCTGGCCATCATCAGGCTGTCGGAGTCTTCGTGCATTTCCACCACGCCGGCGCTGAAGGTGCACCACAAATCCTGCGGCTGCGCCGGATAGTGGATTTCGGCAAAGCGCTGGCGGATCTCGTCGAGCACTTTGTGCGCGGCTTCTATATCAGTGTCGGGCATGACAATCGCGAATTCTTCGCCGCCGTAACGGCCGATGAAGTCGGTCTTGCGCAAGCGTTGCTTGAGGAACAGCGCCAGGCTCTTGATCACTCGGTCGCCCATCGGGTGACCGTGGCTGTCGTTGACCCGTTTGAAGTGGTCGATGTCGAGCATGGCAAAGCTCAGCGGCTTGTTCTCGCGCCGGGCGCGGAACGAGCAGTCTTCGAGCAATTGCAGGATGTGCGTGTGGTTGTACAGGCCGGTGAGGCTGTCGCGGACCATGCGTGCCTTGAGATTGCGCGCACGGGCGGCGCGGTTGCGCACCGTCGTAATCAGATGTCGCGGCTTGATCGGCTTGGTCAGGAAGTCGTCGCCGCCCTCGCTCATCGCGTCGAGCTGCTTGTCCAGATCGTCCTCGGCGGACAAATAGATGATCGGCACGCTGACGTAGCGGTCGTTGTGGCGAATCACCTTGGCCAGTTCAGTGCCGGTGCAGGCCGGCATGTACATGTCGAGGATGATCAGGTCCGGCTGGAAATCCGCCAGTTCGGCCATCGCCTGGATCGGTTCGATCAGGGTACGCGTGACGATTCCGGCGCTGTTGAGCAGGCGTTCGGTGTGCAAGGCCTGGGCGCGGGAGTCGTCGATGATCAGCACTTTATAAGGTTCGTACTGGGCGACGCAGGTCAGGACTTCGATCTTTTCCAGCAGGCTCGACGCTTCGAGGGTGCCGGTGAGGAATTCCTGGCCGCCAGCGCGCACGGCGGCGAGACGGGTCGGGGTGTCGGTTTCATGCAGGCTGAAGAACAGCAGCGGCAGTGGTTCTTCCAGACCTGTCTGGGCTTCGGCGGCCAGTTGCAGGCCGACACCGGCGCCGCTGAAGTCCACGTCCATGACGATTGCCGCCGGCAAGCGCTCGACCATCGAGGAGCGAAATGCGGCGACACTGTCCAGCGCCTGTGCGGTCAGTCCGAAGAATTCCAGCTGCTTGGCCAGGCGTTCGGCGCGGTCGTGATCCTGCAGCATCACGTAGATCGGCTTGCGCAGCGGCGGCAGGAAGGTCTGGTCGAGTTGATCGCCATGGCGCAGACCGGTGCGAGACAGGCGCTGCATCAAGCGATTGAGGTCGGTAATCAGGCCACTGCTCAGGCGCCCGCGATTGGCATCCACGGCCTCCAGCGACTGGCTGATGTGATGAGCCAGTTGCGTGTGCTCGGGCTGCTCGAAGCGCTCGGCAAAACGCAGCAGGCGCAAGTTCGCTTCGTTCAGTTCGGCGAGGTCGGCAGTGGACCACTCACTGCGTTGCAGGCGCTGCCATATCTCAAGAATCTGACGTGCCTGATGAATTACCCGCTGGGCAAAGTGGTGCTTGAGGCGCTCACGGCTGGGGTCTTCTGGCTCGGTCATATCCTGACTACTAGTTAGGGCGCATGCTGAGATCGACTGGTGGCTCTATGCTAGCACCTCTTTTCCCTTATATGAGTGTCGTGCGTCAATAATCTGCGGTGCTGCACAATTCAGTTTCTGACCGAGCGGATTTGTTTTTGACTTGCTCGTCGGTCAAGCCCCCGTATTACGGGCTCTTTGGGATTTTTCCTGTCGTTCGCGAAGGAGTGTCCCACCGCTTTGAAGTCATTGTCTTTCAGAGTCTTCTGATTTTTCTTCGACCCCTTTCACAGGGATTACGGACGGGTAGGGTTAAGGGATTCCCTTAGATGCCTTCGCCACCATGACCCAATGTTTCAACCCGCATCCCAGCGATGGATTACGCCTGAACCACACCACCGCGCCCGTCGCCGAGTGTGAGTGCAAGGAAGAGTGGCTGTACGGCGAAAAGATGCTGGTTACCGAGGTTCCGGTACTGACGTGTCAGTGCCTCTGGCGCGCCTGTCAGCAGGAGGCCGAGAAAGTTGTCGCGCCTGAGGGCGTTCTGATCGCCGACCCCGTTGCACGCAACCGGGCGATCAACGCCGCCTATGCCCGCTTGTGGCAACACGATCCGCGGTTCCAGTGGGCGGGTCTGGCGGCCTTCGCTTCCAAGCAGGTGGGTTGTGGGCTGCTCCATGCCGCAGACAGTATCGAACGTATTCGTGAAGAACATGAGGCGCGGCAGCGGGTGCGGGATGCTCGCCGCGAGTCCGGATTGCTGACTCCTGCAAAAATGCCTGAGCAAGCCGATGCGTTGCGCGAGTACGACGAAGCCCGGGCGCGCAATTCTGTGTCGTCGCTGGATTTCCGTGGCCCCGGTGAGGCGTTGTCAGTGGCGCAGCAACAGTTCCGGCATGTGTACGAGATGATGGCGATGGGCAATACCACGCTGTTTCTGGATGTACATCCGTTGCACCGGTTTTATGCGGTGCGTGGGTTGGCGGAATTGAAGAAGTGTCTTGGTGAGCGGAAAAAAATATATGGGCACCCCACGTTTCCGGTGCTTTGGCCGGTGGGGCAGGAAACGCTTGAGTTTGGAAAGCGCTTTACAGAAATTCTGGATGCTTTTGAAGCGATCGAGGCAGGGAATATTGCCGAAAGTGTGGAGCATCTGGCTTGGCATGAGCAACGAAACATTCTTCAGCCAACCATCTACGAAAACCTTCATCTGGTGACGCTGCTGCGGGGCAATCATTTTTCTTACGTAACGGATTTTCCCTCAGGCGTTGCCCAGGCCATCGAGTTGACCCTCACCAGTCAATGCCAGCGAGTCGATGATGGCCGCACCATCGGTTTCGATACTAATCCTCTAGCGGATTTATCCGATATCGATCAACGAATGGCGTTCGTGCATCGGGCGGCGGCTCGTTTTGACCAGATGCTCAATAACGACAATAGAAATGCGCTAGCACAATCCATCCATGAAATTGCCACCATGGAGGGGAGTTAACTTGCACTTCTTTCTGTTCAACAGGCGCTGTTGGGGGGCGTTGGTGCTCTGTACTGTTCTAGCGATAGCCGCCGCACGTCTACTGACGCAGCCATTGTGGGATGACCCCGTGATTACCGTGAAAATGGGGGGAACATATGAATACATGGAAGCGCACTCGACAGCCGGATTCAAGGCGTGGGGTCGCGGCCGAGGCGGCGTTTCGGGTGGGATCCCGAAGACTGACGCCCGCCTGCGCTTTATTGATCCGCAGTACGGATTCGAAACACCTCTTGCGCGTTTTTTTACGCTGACTTTCGTTGGCAACCTGGTCATCGACATCCGCATGTCCCCGCAAATCGAGCCTTTACTCATCGACGATGCGATGAAAGTTGTAGTCGATCTGCAGGCACAGTGGTGTGCAAAGGGCTGGAAACCGATGGGTACGCGGCGCGATCCGACTATGGCGGATACCCCGCAGTGGCGTGCATACGTCCGACAAGGCGTGCTCTCGGGCACGTCCTATTGGCAGGCTGGCGACAAGTACCAGGCAATGCTGTCACTGGCACGATTTCGAGACTCCAGGCATCCGGATCAGGAGCGCTACCTCATCACCCTTGAGGTCGCCGAACCCTGGATACCTTTCGAAGAAATCGAAAAGCTCCCCGACGAACCCGACCATTTCCCCCCGCCCCAGCCACAAAAAGGAGCAACCCCATGCCCAGCCCAGCCTTCATGACCATTCACGGCAGCCGTCAGGGGCTGATCAGTGCCGGGGCCTTCACCGAGGAGTCGGTGGGCAACATCTATCAGAAAGGGCGTGAGGACAAAATCATGGTTCAGGCCCTGAGCCACGGCATTTTCCTTCCCAAGGGGCAGGGCGCGGGGCGGCGGATGCACAAGCCGCTGATCATCACCAAGGCACTCGACAAGGCATCGCCCCTGATAGAGGTGGCGATGTGTTCCGGTGAGCTGCTCAGCCAGTGTCGCGTGGAGTTCTATCGCACCTCCGCCCAGGGCGTGCAGGAGCACTTCTACACTATCGAACTGGAGGATGCGCTGATCGTCGGTGCCGAGGTGCTGATGCCGCATTGTCTGGATTCGGCGGTGTCGCACTTCACTCAACTGGAAAAAGTCCATTTCAGCTACCAGCGCATTTACTGGCGACACGAGGTGAGCCGCACGATGGGCTCCGACGAGTGGCAAGGCGAGGCGCAGGGATGAGGCTGGTTCATCATGCTGAGTTGACCAGCGCCGAGCGTCAGCATGTTTACCCGGTGGATCAGGCGCTGGAACGCGTCTGTCAGGTATTGCTGGAGCGCCGCCGGCTTGAAGGGCTCGATGAGCTGCGGGCCAGCTTGCTGATCAATCTGGACAGCGAAGTGCTGGGGCAGATCGAGTGTGGCGACTGGTTGTTGCTCAAGTCACAAGCCGAATTCGGCCAGTGGCCGGTTGCGGCGTCGGTCTTCGATCAGACTGTGCTCGAGATGATGAACAATCCCCCCGCGCAGCCCGTCCGAACCCCGCGAATTTTTCGTCTGGTCGACAGCATCACCGGTGAGCCACTGGCGCAGCAGCCTTACCTCGTAACGGTTGACGGCGTTGTCAGCCAGCGCAAGACCGACGCTGAGGGCATCGCCCATCTGTTCGCAGCTGACGCCGTCCGGCCGATTTCAATGAAAATTTTCAGCGTCTGAAGGGCGCGTCTATCCTTTCGCTCACCGACCGCGCGCGGTTTTTTGTTCCATGACCCGATCACGGGTGCCCGGCCTTGGCACGTTGTTGTATGGTTGTGGTCGAACCGTTGAACCCAAGTGATTGAAAGGATATCGCCATGCTGGACTGGAAGAACCGCGCGGGCAGCGCGCCTGAACGTGCCGCTGAACCGAAGTCGGCCACCCGCAGCTACGTGGGCGGGCTGCTGTTCAGCCGCGCGCTGGCCACGCTGATCGGCATTTATCTGCTGGTCACCATCGGCCTGGGCTGGTACTGGAGCCAGGAGCCCGCGCTGTTCCCGGTGGCACAAAATGCCCAGGCGGCTGCCGAGAAAGAAGGCAAGCAAATGGTGGTCGGCTACACCACGGTCGAAACCCTCAAGACCGTTGCCGGCACTCTGCTGAACAAGCCGGGTGGCTACATTTCCAACGACCGCTTCCCGCCAGGCCTGTGGATGGACAACACGCCGAGCTGGGAATACGGCGTGCTGGTGCAGGTGCGTGACCTGACCCGGGCGCTGCGCAAAGACTTCGCCCGTTCGCAGTCGCAGTCGGCCGAAGATGCCGACCTGGCAAAAGCCGAACCGCGTTTCAACTTCGACAACAAGAGCTGGATCCTGCCGTCGAGCGAATCGGAGTATCAGGAAGGCATCAACTCCCTGAGCCGTTATCAGGCGCGTCTGTCTGATCCAACGCAGAAAAACGCCTTGTTCTACGCCCGCGCCGATAACCTGAACAACTGGCTGGGCGATGTCGGCACTCGCCTGGGTTCGCTGTCGCAACGTCTGTCGGCCAGTGTTGGCCGGGTGAAGCTCAACACCGCACTGAAAACCGAAGTGCCGGCGGTGGGCGAAGTGCCGCAGGTTGACGAGGAAGTGGTCGAGACTCCGTGGATGCAGATCGACAACGTGTTCTATGAAGCACGCGGTCAGGCCTGGGCGCTGTCGCACCTGCTGCGCGCCATCGAAGTGGACTTCGCCGATGTGCTGGCGAAGAAGAACGCCACGGTCAGCGTGCGCCAGATCATTCGTGAGCTGGAAGCCTCGCAGGAGCCGGTCTGGAGCCCGATGATTCTCAACGGCAGCGGTTTTGGCGTGCTGGCCAACCACTCGCTGGTCATGGCCAACTACATCTCCCGGGCCAACGCCGCCGTGATCGATCTGCGTCAACTGCTCAATCAGGGCTGAGTCATGGACGAGAGCGCCAAAGAGGCGGCCCATCGCGCCGCCTCCGATGCTGAACAGATCGCCTGGGTCGACGAGCAGGACAACCTGCTCGGCGCCTTGGTGCGGGCCGATCTGCGTGAGCGTGGGCTGATCGGTCGCGGCACTTACATCATGCTGTTCAACAGTGCCGGTGAGCTTTGCGTGCATCGGCGCACCTTGAGCAAGGCGATCTATCCCGGTTATTGGGACGTGGCGGCCGGCGGCATGGTCCAGGCCGATGAGACCTACGCCGAATCGGCGGCCCGCGAGCTGGAAGAGGAATTGGGGGTGAGCGGGGTGGAACTGACTGCCCACGATCATTTCTTCTTCGAGGACACCGGCAATCGCCTGTGGTGCTCGGCGTTTTCCGCGGTGTGGGACGGCCCGCTGAAACTGCAGCCGGAAGAGGTGCTGGAAGCACGCTTCATTCCGGTCGAACAGGTGCTGCTGGAAATCGAGCAAAAGCCTTACTGCCCGGACTCTCTGGCCGCGTTGAAGCGCTATCTGAAGGCGCAGCAAAGCGACGTCGCAAAGAACACATAAATTGGCGCCGATTGGCTCTTAGCAATTGCGCTTTTTGCCGTTACACTGCGCGACCTTTTCAAGCTGCACCGAATGGTTTGATGTGGGCCTGAACGATGACAGGCCTTTAGGAGCTGCCGAAGGCTGCGATCTTTTGATTTTTGAAGATCAGGATCAAAAGATCGCAGCCTCGTTGCACTCGACAGCTCCTACAGGTCGACGTCGAGCGGTTCAATTGTGTCGGTGCAGTAGCGCTGCCCCTGCCTGAGTGGGGCTTCGCGGTCGATGACCTTGCCCAAGGTCGCGATCAGTCTTTGTCCTCCCAAGAGGATTGCCGGTGGCCAAAAAAGCCGCATCCTTCGCCGCCCTTGGTGGCCTGGTATTTTCCACCGACGCAGGTCGTCATTGCCCGGAATGCAGTAAACCGGTGGACGCCTGTATCTGCAAACAAACCGTGATCCCGGCCGGGGACGGCATTGCCCGCGTGCGTCGCGAGAGCAAGGGCCGTGGCGGCAAGACGGTGACCACCATCACCGGCGTGCCACTGGCCGAAGACGCCCTCAAGGAGCTGGCGACAACGTTGAAGAAACGTTGCGGCACCGGTGGGGCGTTGAAGGACGGGGTCATCGAAATCCAGGGCGATCATGTCGAGCTACTCTTGGCTGAGCTGATCAAACACGGTTTCAAAGCGAAGAAGTCCGGCGGCTAGCAGCCTCTGTGAAATCCATCTGCGGCTTGATCCGGCACTGAAGCAGTTCAGATCCGGCGTCGTCTCCATGGTTTTCACAGAGCCTGTTCATGACCGGTTTCTAAACTACACGCGGTCAGCGCGGTCTACCGCCGCGCTGACGAACCGTCATTTTCATTCTTTAGACTGCGCCGGCCTGCGATCAGGCGACGCACTATGACTTCTTTATAGGGGACTTCGATGTCCGTACGACGCACACGCAAAGACGATGGCAGCCAATGGACAGTTGCGGACAGCCGCAGTGTTTACGGGATTCGCCATTGGGGGGCCGGGTATTTCGCGATCAATGACGCCGGTCGCGTCGAAGTTCGTCCGAACGGCCCGAGCAGTTCGCCTATCGACCTGTTCGAACAAGTCGACCAACTGCGCAAGAGCGGCTTGTCCCTGCCGTTGCTGGTACGTTTCCCCGACATCCTGCAAGACCGCGTCCGTCAGCTGACCGGTGCTTTCGACTCGAACATCGAGCGCCTGGAATACCAGAGCAAGTACACCGCGCTGTACCCGATCAAGGTCAACCAGCAGGAAGCGGTGATCGAGAACATCATCGCCACCCAGAACGTTTCCATCGGTCTGGAAGCCGGCTCCAAGCCTGAGCTGCTGGCGGTGCTGGCGCTGGCGCCGAAGGGCGGCACCATCGTCTGCAACGGTTACAAGGACCGCGAGTTCATCCGTCTGGCGTTGATGGGCCAGAAGCTCGGCCACAACGTGTTCATCGTGATCGAGAAAGAATCCGAAGTCGGCCTGGTGATCGAAGAAGCGGCCTCGCTCAAGGTCAAGCCACAGGTCGGCCTGCGCGTGCGCCTGTCGTCGCTGGCGTCGTCGAAGTGGGCGGACACCGGTGGCGAGAAATCCAAGTTCGGTCTGTCGGCGGCGCAACTGCTGTCGGTGGTCGAGCGTTTCCGCGCCGCGGGCCTGGATCAGGGCATTCGCCTGCTGCACTTCCACATGGGTTCGCAGATCGCCAACCTGGCTGACTACCAGCACGGTTTCAAGGAAGCCATCCGTTACTACGGCGAGCTGCGCAACCTTGGCCTGCCGGTCGATCATATCGATGTCGGCGGCGGTCTGGGTGTCGACTACGACGGTACCCACTCGCGCAATGCCAGTTCGATCAACTACGACATGGACGACTACGCCGGTGTCGTGGTCGGCATGCTCAAGGAATTCTGCGACGCGCAGAGCCTGCCGCATCCGCACATCTTCTCCGAAAGCGGCCGCTCGCTGACCGCACACCACGCGATGCTGGTGGTGCAAGTGACTGACGTCGAGAAGCACAACGACGACGTGCCACAGATCGAAAACAAGGAAGCCCTGCCGGAAACCGTGCAGTGGCTGGTTGACCTGCTCGGCCCGACCGACATCGAAATGGTCACCGAGACCTACTGGCGCGCGACGCACTACATGAGCGACGTGGCCTCGCAGTACGCCGACGGCAAACTGACCCTGGCTGAAAAAGCCCTGGCCGAGCAGTGCTACTTCGCGGTGTGCCGTCGCCTGCATAACTCGTTGAAAGCCCGTCAGCGTTCGCACCGTCAGGTGCTCGACGAACTCAACGACAAGCTGGCCGACAAGTACATCTGCAACTTCTCGGTGTTCCAGAGCCTGCCGGACACCTGGGCGATTGATCAGGTGCTGCCGATCATCCCGCTGCATCGTCTGGACGAAGAGCCGCTGCGTCGTGCCGTGCTGCAAGACCTGACCTGCGACTCCGACGGCAAAATCAACCAGTACGTCGACGAACAGAGTATCGAGACCAGCCTGCCGGTACACGGTCTGAACGAAGGTGAAGACTATCTGCTGGGGGTGTTCCTGGTCGGCGCCTATCAGGAAATTCTCGGCGACATGCACAACCTGTTCGGTGATACCGACTCGGTGAACATCTATCAAAACGCCGATGGCAGCGTGTACCACGCCGGTATCGAGACCCACGACACCATCGAAGACATGCTGCGCTACGTGCACTTGTCGCCTGAAGAACTGATGACCCACTACCGTGACAAGTGCGCCAGTGCCCGCATCAGTGCCAGCGAACGCACGCAGTTCCTCGATGCCTTGCGTCTGGGTCTGACCCGCTCCTCCTACCTGTCTTCCTGAGACAGATGCTGTTGCACCGGGTTGTCTGAAATTTCCACGAAAGCGGTGGAAAATTCGGATGATCCGGTGGGACATCTCCCAAATTTCCCGCGAAATAACTGCCTGCCACAGCCGGTGAAGTGATCCCGTCTGCTTTTCGCGTAGGTCATTTCCTAAGTTGTACTTCAGCTCTCTACTCGGCCATGTCTCTCGGCGAGAATCCCCGGCCGCCCCTCCTGTAGAGATCCGCCCATGTTCGAATCAGTCAACGAGCCGTCGTTTCGTCTCGATGTAACGGGGCTGCCCGACCCCTTCGAGGTGCTGGCCTTTACCGGCAGTGAGGGCATCAGCGAACCTTTTGCGTTTGACATCGACCTGTTGATCGATGACCCGCAACTGGACCTGGCCGGTCTGCTGTACCGCTCGGCGTTCCTGCATTTCGGCCCCAGACACAATGGCCTGAGCGGGCAATTGCAGAGCGTCGTGCAGCATGAGCACGCGGCGGGGGTGCGGTTGTGCCGAGTGACGCTGGGACCGAAGTTGAGTTGTCTGGCGCTGCGTTTCAGTCAGCGCATTTTCAGCTGCCAGTGTGTGCCGCAGATCCTCGCACAGGTCCTCAAGGAGCACGGTATCGCTGGCGCGCAACGGCGTTTTGATTTGCACGGCGAATACCCGGTACGCACGTTTTGCACCCAATACCGCGAGTCGGACCTGCAGTTCGTGCAGCGGCTGTGCGCGCAGGCGCGAATTGACTACTACTTCGAGCATCGGCCTGACGGGCACTGCCTGGTCTTCGTTGATGATCCCGCAAGGTTTCCGCTGGCTGGCGGGGCATCTGTGGATGATGACGCGAACTCGCCGAGCGTCCGGCGCTGGCAGATGCAAGTGGATGCCAGCGATGTGCAGGAGCGTTTGGCTCGGCCCGGTAAAGCCCACGGCCACAGCGATCTGCCAGCCTTGCGCAGTGCGCGGTGGCTGGCACTGAGCGAACATCCGTTTGCCGAGTGCAACCGTCGCTGGCTGCTGAACCGGATCGAGCATCGTGCTGATCCGGCCAGCGAACCGCCGTACAGCAACCGGATTCTTGCCTCGGCCGAGGCGCCTCTTGCCCCGCCGACGAGCCTTGCTACACCACCGCGCATGCACAGTCTGCAACGGGCCTGGGTGGTGACCGTCGCTGAGCCCCAGCCTGACGAATGGCGGTCAGTAGCGGTGCAGTTTGACTGGCTCTATCAGGGTGAAGGCGCTGCTGCCAGTCACTGCTGGCTGCCCCTTTCTGCGGCGTTGAGCGAGACGGCGCCGGCAGCGTTGGACGAGGGCGTCGAGGTGGTGGTGAGTTTTCTTGAGGGCGATCCGGATCAGCCGGTGATCAGTGGTGTGTTGCAGGAACCGGCCCTGATCGAAGACTGCCAAGAGCCTCCGGTACTGCCGGACGTTCTGCCGAGCGCAGGTCTGGCGCGGTGGCTGATGTCCGCCGAACCGCTGTTGCTGTTGTGTCTGGTGCCCGGCGGTGGCAGTTATAACCACTGCACGGCGGCAATCTGCAGTTGCCGGCTGGTCGCGTCGCTGGGACAGGGCGGCGCCACTTGAGCGGCGCGCCATTCACCCCGCACACACAGTGGCTGCTGCTCGATGGCGCCGATGCGCGGCAGGCGCTGACGACGTTGCGTCAGGGGTTCGCCGCCGTCCATTGCACGCGGCTGTTCGAGGGCACCGAATTTCAGGCGGTAAGCGAGCTCGGGCCGCTGCTGGTCGACCTGCACGAGTGCCCGGCACTGGCGGCGCTGTGTCACCGTGATCCGCAGACCTGGCGCGGTCTGCTGATCGCAAGCGATGCCTCGTTGCAGGTTCTTCTGAGTCATTTGCGACGAATGCTGACCGTCTCGTTCGGGCTCAATCATCGCGCCTTGCTCGGTTACTACAACCGGCAGACAGCCAGTTACTTCTTCGATGCCTGTGATGCCGCCGACCTGAGCCGCTGGCTCGGGCCGATCCAACTGCTGCGCTGGTTCGGTGGTACCTGGGCTGACCTCGCGATTGGCAGTGAAGGCTGGCAGCAACTGCGCAATCCGCAATGGGTGGTCGAGCCGCTGAGCGTCGACGAAAGCCTGACGCGGCGCCAGCGCGAACGCTTGCAAAACTGTCTGCTGGAACAACACATCTGGCGCTGGTGCCAATCCATGGGAACCGACTATGCGCGGATGGCCTCCCATGTGCAGGAGGGCCTGAGCCTGGGTTTCAGCGACCGCGCGGTGCTGGATGGCTGGTTATGGCTACGCTTGCAGCATCCCCGGGCGCAACTGCCGGACGTGCCGGACGGGCTGAGCCAGCAGGCACGGCTCGACCATGTGCGGCGGCACTGGCAGAACGATCAATCTTGAGGTGTGGCACCCATGACAAACCCGCTGTGGCAACGGTTTGGTTCAATCCTCGGCGGGTGCCTGCTGCTGATGCTGTCGGGGTGTTCGCCGGTCAAGGTGCTCAATGCGCTGACACCCGATGACACGTTCCAGCGAACGGCGGGCATTGCCTACGGCGAAGATCCACGGCAGAAGCTCGACGTCTACGTGCCTCGCCAGCCACTGGAGGGCGCGCCGGTGGTGGTGTTTTTCTACGGTGGCAGCTGGAACAGCGGTGATCGTGGCGATTACGCCTTTGTCGGCGAGGCGCTGGCGTCGCGAGGGATCGTCGCGGTGCTGGCGGACTATCGGCTGTACCCGCAAGTGCGCTATCCGCTGTTTCTTGAAGACTCGGCGCGGGCAGTGGCCTGGACCCGGGCGCATATCCGCGAGTTCTCCGGCAACCCGCAACGCCTGTTCCTGATGGGCCACAGTTCCGGGGCCTACAATGCGGCGATGCTGGCGCTCGACCCTGCGCTGCTCGGTGCGGTGGGCATGTCGTCGAAAGACCTCAGCGGCTGGATTGGCCTGGCCGGGCCGTACGATTTTCTGCCGATCAAGAATGCCGCTGTGCGCCCGGTATTCTTCTGGCCTGACTCACCGCCGCAATCGCAGCCGATCAACCATGTCCGGCAGGGCGAGCCTCCAGCGCTGCTGATCGCTGCGACCAAAGATAATCTGGTCAACCCGACGCGCAACACCGCCGGCCTCGCGCGCAAACTGCGCGAGGCCGGTGTGCCGGTGCAGGATCTGTACTATTCGCGCCCCAGTCATGTGACGCTGGTGGCGAGCCTGTCGCGGCCGCTTCGGCGCCTGGCGCCGGTGCTTGAGCAGGTCGTCGCGTTCGTCAAACACACGCCGGTTCAGTGAGCGGCGCCGCTGAACCAGCCGTCGTCGCGGCGCAGCCACAGGGCAAATACACCGAGGGTCAGGCTGCGCAAGACCATGAACAGCAGGAACGTTATCCACAGCCCGTGATTGCCCAACCCTTGTAGCGCCCAGGCAAACGGCAGCAGCAGGGCGACGGTCAGCAGCATGCCATTGCGCATTTCCCGGGCGCGGGTGGCGCCGATGAACAGGCCGTCGAGCAAATAGCTCCAGACCGCAATCAGCGGCAACACCGCCAGATACGGCAGATAGATGAACGCGGTGTCGCGCACGCTCTGGATATCGGTCTGCATTTCGATGAACAAATGCCCGGCCAGCAGAAACAGCGCGGCAAATCCGAGGCTGGCCAACAACGACCAGCCGCCGGCCACCACCAATGAGCGGCGCAGGGCGAGGCGATCGCGGGCGCCGATGGCGTGCCCGCACAAGGCTTCGACCGCATGCGCCAGACCGTCCAGCGCATGGGCGGTCAGCAGCAGGCCGTTGAGCAGCAGGGCATTGGCCGCCACCGTGGCATCGCCAAGCCGCGCGCCTTGCACGGTGATCAGGAAGAACACCGATTGCAGCGCCAGGCTGCGGATGAAAATGTCGCGGTTGACCGCCAGCAACGGGCGCCAGCTCTGCCACACCTTCAGCGCTGCCCAGGCGATGTGCCCGGGATAGGCGCGCAAGGCGCCACGGGTCAGCCACAGGCCAAGCAGGGCACCGCTCCACTCGGCAATCACCGAAGCCCGGGCCGAGCCGACCACCCCCCATTCCAGGCCAATCACGAACCACAGGTTCAAAGCGATGTTGATCAGGTTGGTGCTCAGCAGAATCGCCAGCGGCGCCCGGGCGTTCTGAGTGCCGAGAAACCAGCCGACCAGGGCGTAACTGGCCAGCGCTGCGGGCAGCCCGAATAACCGGGTGTGGAAGAATTCGCGGGTCAGTTGATCAAGCTCCGCCGACGGCTGCATGAAGTGCAGGGCCACACCGCTCAACGGCACGCCGAGCGTGCCGAGCACGATCGCCAGTCCCAGCGCCAGCAGCAAACCCTGCAACAGAATCTGCCGCAACGCCGCGCCATCGCTGCGCCCGGCGGCCTGGGCGGCAAACCCGGTGGTGCCCATGCGCAGAAAACCCATGGCCCAGGCGAGAAAGGTATAGAGGCTGGCGCCGACCGCCACCGCGCCCAACTGATGGGCGTGGGGCAGGTGGCCGATGACGGTGCTGTCGACCAGCGCCACCAGCGGTACGGAAATATTGGAAAGAATCATCGGCGCGGCGAGCGCCCAGACCTTGCGGTGAGTCGGACGGTCGCGCCAGTCGGCAATCAGGTTGGACATGCGGGCTCCTTGGAGGAGCGGGGATTGTAGCGATTCATGCGGCCTGCGATACAAACCAATGTGGGGCGAGCCTGCTTGCGCAAGCGCTGTGTCTTCAGAGCCGTTTTGGCTGATCTGACGCCTTCGCGAGCAGGCTCGCTCCCACGAGGGTTAATGGATGATCCAGCTCAAAAGCCACAACCCCAACAGCAACCAGATGATCCCGGCAATGATCGACGCATTCATGAACGCGCGAATCGCCGACCACAGCAGCATCAGGCCGACAATCAGCGCGAGGATGCTGATGATCGAAGTGTCCATGCCCAGCGTCTTCGCCAGGCCATCGACAAAGTTGCCGCCGGCGTTGCTCAGAATGTTGAACAGGCCGCTGAGGCCGTCGACGATGAAGCGGATGATCGAACCGAGTGCCTGGCCGAGCCATTCGAAAAAGCTTTCTACCTGCATGTGTGCATCCTGATGAAAGAGCTGAGCCTTGGGCCACAACGCGGGTGGCCGAGTTCCCTGACAGGAGTATGGCCCAATGCTGCGCCGAACGGAAAATCTGTAGGAGCTGCCGCAGGCTGCGATCTTTGGCTGTTGATTTTCAGGGGCAAGATCAAAAGATCGCAGCCTGCGGCAGCTCCTACATGGGCCTTGCCTTCAACGCGTATCCCCCCGAAGCTATACGCCTTCAGGAGAACCCGATGAACCTTGTTGAACTGACCGAACGCCTGCACGCCATCCGCGACCGTAATGACTGGCGGCAATTTCACAGCCCGAAAAACCTCGCCATGGCCGCCAGCGTCGAGATGTCCGAGTTGGTGGAGATTTTCCAGTGGCTGACCGAAGACCAGTCACGCCAGTTGCCGGCGGACAAACTGGCGCATGCCGGGCAGGAAATCGGCGATATCGTCCTGTATCTGTTGCTGCTGTGCAGCGAGTTGGGGCTGGACATGAATGAAGTGGTGCGCAGCAAGCTCGCCGACAGCGAACGGCGGTTCAGCTGATGAGCGACCGGCATTTCGATCAGTTGGCGACCCGTTTCGCCGAAAAAATCTACGGTGGCGCCAAAGGCGCGATTCGCCTCGCGGTGTTGCAGGCCGACCTGGCCGAAGCATTGCCGGACCGACCGCTGCGCGTGCTGGACATCGGCGGCGGTCTGGGCCACATGTCGCTGTGGTTGGCCGAACGCGGCCATCAAGTGACCTTCACCGAGCCGGCCGAACCGATGCTCGAAGGGGCTCGTCAACGCTTCGCCGAAGCCGGGCAGAGCGCGACGTTCATTCAGGCACCGTGGCAGGAACTGCTCGGACAGCTCACCGAACCCTACGATCTGGTGATCTGCCACGCCGTGCTCGAATGGCTGGCCGAACCCCATGCGATCCTGCCGGTGCTGCATCAACTGACCAAACCCGGTGGCTGGCTGTCGCTGGCGTTCTACAACCGTGACGCGTTGATCTACCGCAACCTGCTCAAGGGCCATTTCAAGAAAATGCGCAAAAACACCATGGCCGGTGAAAAGCAGAGCCTGACCCCGCAGCAGCCGCTTGATCCGCGGGAGCTGGCAACGCAACTCGAAGGGTTGTGGCAGGTCGAAACCCAGAGCGGGATCCGGGTTTTTCACGACTACATGCCCGTGGAATTCCAGGCCCGCGCCGAACTCGTGGATTTGCTGGAGATGGAGCTCGCTCACCGTCGCCACCCAAGCTTCGCCGGGCTTGGGCGTTACTTGCACTGGATCTGCCGGCCGATCTGATCGGAGCACCGCATGAAAGCTCAATCCGGTTTATTGCTGATCTGCCTGGGGCTGGCCGCCTGCCAGGGCAGCAACCCGTACGTCGCGCAGTCACGGCCGTTGCCGCCGGCACCGCCGCAAGCGGCCAACACCTTCGATCGCAGTGCTTATCCGGCACCGCCACGCGATTACGGGCGCTATCGCAGTTGGGCCTGGCTCAACGGCCAGTTGCCGCCGGGCACGGCGTGGGCCGACTCGGCGCAAGTGGCCGAAGCGGTGAGCAATGCGCTGGATCAGCGCGGATTGCGGCCGTTGCACGACAACCGTCCGGCCGACCTGTTGGTCAGCGCCAACCTGCGTCTGGAAACCCGCTTGCGTCAGGTGCAGGACGACTACGGCTACTACGGCGGATACGGTGGCTATGATCGCTACGGACACGGTTACGGCATGTACAACAGCGTGCCGATTGTTCGCACCTATCAGGAGCAGGTCGTGGTGGTGCAGGTCAATCTGTTCGACGCCGGCACCGGGCAACCGGTGTGGAGCGCCAGCGCCGAGACGGCCAACCAGGGCAGCCAGCTGGTGCGCACCGATGCCATTCGCAAGGCTCTGGAAAAAGCCCTGTCGGCCTATCCGCCGAGCTAGACTTCATATGAGAACGCTTCGCAGGTTCAGGCCTTCAACCGGAGAAAAATCATGTTCCGCCGTCTCGCTTTATTGGCCATGGCCGCGCTGCTCAGTGCCTGCGCCGCCAATCAGGTCAACCATGACTTCGACGCCAGCCGCGACTTCGCCGCCTATCGCAGTTGGAGCTGGAAAGAACCCGCGCTGCAATATCGCCCGGATGATCCACGGATCAAAAGCGACCTGACCGAGCAACGCATCCGCCAGGCCGTCAGCGATCAGCTCGACCAGCGCGGTTTGCGTCCCGCCGCAGCGGGGGCCAAGGGTGACCTGAGTGTGCAGACCTACCTGATCGTCGAAGATCGCCAGCAGCAAGTGACCACCAACTACGGCGGCGGTTGGGGCGGCCCGTGGAACGGTTACTGGGGCGCGCCGATGTACAACGAAACCCGCAACATCACCTACAAGGTGGCAACGATCCAGATCGACCTGCTCGACGGCAAGGACGGCAAACTGGTGTGGCGTGGCAGCGATGAGCAGATGCTCAGCAGCACGCCCAATCCACAGGATCGCAGCAACGCGGTACGCGAAACCGTCAGCCGGATATTGGCCAACTATCCACCGCGCTAGTGCGCTGTAAAAAAAACGGGAGCCCAGGAGGCTCCCGTTTTTTTGCCCCGCCACAAATCCCCTGTGGGAGCGAGCTTGCTCGCGAAGACGGCGTGTCAGCCACATCCATGTTGAATGACACCGCGCATTCGCGAGCAGGCGAGGTCTGCAGGGTTTTGTGCGGCATCAAATGGCGCGTTGCCACTAGCGCCGTCTACACTCAAACCCACCATCGGAGGTAGCGCTCGGCAACGCGCCAGCAAAGGAGTGCGCCATGTCGCCTCGTACGCAGTTCAATGGCAAGGCCCGGCAACGCGGGGCGATCGGCTTGATGGCGGCTGCGACCCTCAGTCTGGCGCTGGTGTTGATGCTGTTGGTGGTCGACACCGGTCGGCTGTACATGGAGCAGCGCAAGTTGCAGCGGGTGGTCGACAGTGCCGCGCTGGAAGCCGTCAGTCGCGGCGGCAACTGCCAGTCCGGTCTCAGCGCCGCTACTTACGCCGGGCAAAGCGCCGTGCGTAATGGCTACATCGTCGATGGCAACAACACGCTGGTGACCACTTGCGGCAGCGTACAGACCACCGCCACCGGACTGCGCGCGTTCACTGCCGATGCGACGCAGTCGACGGCGGTGAAAGTCGCTGCCAGTCGCACGGTGACCACCAGTTTTGCCGGTGGGGTACAAGCGCTGTTCACGGGCTCGGCGGTCAGTCTGAACACCACGCTGAATGCTTCGGCTGTCGCCGCCCAGCCGACACCGACGGTTGCGCAACTGAACATCCGCAGCAACCTTGCGAGCATCAACACTGCACAATCGAACATCCTCAATCCGCTGTTCTCCGGGCTGCTCGGCGGCAACGTCAACCTCACGGCACTGGGCTGGGATGGCCTGCTCAATACCGACATCAACCTGCTCAGCTACCTCAACCAACTGGCAATCAACCTCAACGTCGCGGCCGGTAACTACACGCAACTGCTCAATACCCAGGCCACGGTCACCCAACTGATTCAGGCGGCCGCGACGGTGGTGCAGCTCAATGGTGCGACCGCTACGGTGATCACTGCGCTGGGTCAGTTGCAGGTGGCGGCGATCAATGCGGCGCCGGTCAAGCTCGGCGACATCCTGCAGTTGCAGACTGGTACCACGGCAGCCGGGCTGGATGCCAACCTGCAACTGCTGCAATTGATTCAGGGCGTGGTGCAACTGGCCAACAGCAAAAGCGCGGTGGCTGCGACCTTGCCGATCAGCGTGCTGGGGCTGGCGAATGTCACGGTGCGGGTCAAGGTCATCGAGCCGCCGCAGTTCTCGGCCATTGGCGATCCGGCGCGGGCCAAGGCCAATCCGTTGGGGCCGGACCGGATTTATGTGCGCACGGCGCAGATTCGCACGCTGCTCTCTGTGAATCTGCCGGTGCTGACCGGGGTGACCGGGTTGACCAATGCCGTATTGGGGCTGGTCGGTACTTTGACCCCGACCCTCAATGCGCTGTTGAGTCTGAATCTGGTGGCGACCCTCAACTCGGTCGGTTGTCTGCTGGGTGCCGGTTGCGAACAGCTTGATCCGCTGCTGTTGCCATCGCCGCAAATCGACATCGCCCTGGATGCCGGTGGGGCGGTCAGCTACGTCACCGATTACAGCTGCCCGGCAGGCCCGGGCACTGCGGGCACGAAAAGTCTGACCGCCCATACCCTCACCTCGATCGCGGACCTCAAGGTCGGCAAGATCGACCCGACCAATGCCTTTTCCTCACTCGCCGAACCGACGGTCACACCGTTGCCACTGGTCGATCTTGGCACCGTGACCTGCCACAAAATCCTCGGCATTGGCAGTTGCGACGAGAGCACCCACGTCCAGTACGGGGCGGGTGGTATTGCGATCATGGTCAACACCAGTGTCGCGCAAACTTCTCAGGATCTGCTGTATTCCAGCAGTACGCCGTTCGCCACGCCGGCCAACCTCAAACTGCCGCCAAGCGTGATCTCGGCGGCGCCGTCGAGCAATATCGTCAACAGCCTGGCGAACACGTTGGCGGGGATCAATCTGATCGTTTACAAACCGCAGGGCAGCAATCCACTGGGCGCCATCGTCACTGGCGTGGCCAGCCTGATCAGTGATGTCACGGCGATTTTGCAGCCACTGATTACCAACCTCGTCAGCCCGTTGCTCGACCCCTTGCTCAACAACCTGCTGAAAAGCCTGGGCATCAACCTGATGGACGTCGACGTCGGCGCCAACATGACCTGCGGTCAGACCGGCAAGGCTTATCTGGTGATCTAGACGTTCGGCGCTATCGGCAACTCGATGCAGAAACGTGCGCCCTCCAGCGAGTTGCGCACGCTCAAATGGCCGCCCATGTTTTCAATGATGCCGTAGCTCACCGACAGCCCCAGCCCGGTGCCGACGCCCACCGGTTTGGTGGTGAAGAACGGTTCGAATATGCGCTCCAGCAAACGTGGGTCGATGCCGCCACCGTTGTCCTCAACCCACAGCCGCACCTTGATTTCATCGCGCTCGGCGTAAATCGAAATCCAGGGTTTGAATGACGCGTCCTTCTCGCGTTTGCCGAGCAGCGCATCGCGGGCATTGACCATCAGGTTGATCAGCACCTGTTCCAGTTGATCGACATAGCCGCGCACCTGCACGCTAAAACCGGTTTCGCTGATCCGCAGGTCGACACCTTTGCCGCGCATGCCTTCGGCGAGCAACGACAGCGTCCCTTCGATGGCCGAGGCCGGGTTGAACAGTTGCTGCTCGACCTCCGAGCGGCGGCCGAACACGCGCATGTGATCGACCACTTTCGCCGCGCGCTGCACCTGGGCGTCGATGCGATTGAGTTTGTCGGTCAGGTAGTCGATCTGCACATCGCCGTTGCCCAGACGCTTGAGCACGTTGACGATGGCCATGCGCATCACGTTCAGCGGCTGGTTGATTTCGTGGGCCAGGCCGGTGGCCATTTCGCCGAGGGTGGCCATTTTCGCGCTTTGTGTGAGTTGCTGCTGCGAGCGGCGCACCTCGGTGTTGTCGCGGCCCACGGCCTGCACTTCGAGCAGGCGCCCGTGTTCATCGAACACCCCGCGATCGGACCACACCCACCAGGCATGCTCGCGTCCGGGCAGTTGCAGGCTGATTTCGGCGGTGCTCACCGGCAGCTCAGGAGTCAGCAGCGCCAGGCGTTGCACGAAGGCGGCGCGTTGTTCGTCGGACATCCAGCTGCCCAGATCGACCCCCGGCAATTGCTCCGGCGAGCATTCCAGATAAGTCGCCAGTGGCCGGTTGCCGAAGGTCAGGGTCAGGTCCGGACGATAACGGCAAATCATCGCCGGCGAGTCTTCCACCAGAATCCGGTAGCGCTCTTCGCTCTGTTTGACCTGTTCGGCGGCGAGGGTCGCTTCGGTGACGTCCAGCCACAGGCCGACGGCTTCGACCGGCAGGCCCAGGTCATTGCGCAGCAGCTTGGCTTCATCGAGCAGCCAGTGGTATTCGCCGCGCGCGTCGCGTAAACGAAAGCGCCCGCGCACCGAGCCTTCGCGCAGCAGTTGGCGGGTACGGGCGAAATACAGATCGCGGTCTTCAGGATGAATCAATTGCACCCAGTCAGTGCCAATGCCCTCGTCCGGCGTCCAGCCCAGCAGCGGCTGCAAACTGGCGCTGAAGAAATCGGGACGTAGCGCGCCCTCGACGTAACGCTGCACATAAATCACCGCTGGCGAACTGGCGATCAGGTTGTCCAGTCGCGCGTGCGCAGCTTCGGCTCGCTGCTGCTGGTTCCGGATGTCGCTGATGTCGAGCATGAACCCCACCAGTCGCCGCTGTTCGCCACTGCCGGCGACCTGACCTTGCACGCGATACCACTGCGGTGTTTGTCCTGATTCGCTGCGGTGCAGACGAACGCTCAGGCTCAGGGCTTCGCCGTGCAGTTGCAGGGCGTGCAGACGGCTGCGCAGTTCTTCGCGGTCGGCCGGATGAATCAGCGCCAGCCAGTCTTGCAGCGAGATTCGAGCGCTGTCCGCCGGCAGCGCAGCGAGCAGCGACGGCGCCAGCAACACGTCGTCCCCGAGCATTTCCCACCAGCCGGTACCCAGCAGGGTTTGCAGTGACTCGAGGCGCTCGGTGTAGTGATGATGTTGCTGATCCCGCAGACGGCTGAGCAGCGGGCCGGCGAGGGCGCCGGTCAGTGACATCCAGTCGCGGTCGCTCAGGTGTGGCGCGACAACGTCCACGGTGTAGAAACCACAGAGCAGCCATGCCGCCACCCCGCGATCATCGCTGTAAGGCACGGCGAAACCATCGGCGTTGCCGAAGATCGCTGCAACGCGCGAGTGTTCGAACAAACCGTGATGCGCGCCGAGACGCTGCGGTGCACTGCCGTTGAGGCTGTCGAGCGGCGTGCCCAGACGCTGGCCGTCCTGCCACAGCATGGGGGCATCGTGGGCGCGATAGTGTTGAAAAATCTGCCAGCCCTGTGCCTGTTCGTCGAGCAGGGCAATGGCCAGGCACGGGATTCGCCAGCGCTGGGCGATGGCCTGCAACTGCTCGCTGAGCACCACCGGCAGGCGCATCAGGCTGCAGGTGCGCAGGTGGTCGCTGATCTGCCCGGCAAGGGCCTGACAGGATTCGCGGTGGCGCGATTGCTGGCGCTCCAGCAGCAGGTCGCCGATGTCCATCAGTTGCAATACCCAGCCCGCCGCCGAAGGCTGCACCCAGCCGCGCAAATGCAGGGTCTGGTCACTGAGCCCGGGGAAATCCAGGTCGAGCATTTGCCCTTGCCAGTCCTGCGGCCGGCCTTCGATCGCCAGCGTACTGTGTGCGAGTAAATAAGCCGCCAACGGTAGCGGCGAATCGTGGGGCGGCTGTTGCGCCAACAGATGACGCAACGGCCCGGCCATCTGCAGTACGCCGCCGTCGTGATCCAGGTGCAGGTGCAAACCCTGCGGCGGTGAGCCGAGGTGGTCGGGCAGTTCACTGGCGGGCGCCGGCGCGCGTTTGAGCAGGCGTCCGAACAGATGGTCGCCGGAGGTCAAAATTTCAGGCTCGACGCGGCGGAGAGGGTGGCGGGCAGGCTCGGCACGGCACCCACGCCCGGCAGCACCAGAAATGGAATGACCTGATTGAGCTTGCTGGTGGGGTAATCGACTCTGACCGTCAGCGTACCTTGAGTGGCGTCATACACCGCTGAGGTGTCGACACCGACCACCAGGTTCAGCGCGGGTGGCACCCACTGCAACTGCTGGGTCAACGCGGTGTTGGCAGTGCTCACCACCACGGAGGCATAACCAGGCGTGTTGGGGTCGACTCCGACGCTGCGGCGCACCGCTTCGGATGTCGCCTCGTTGAAGGTCTGCATCAATACAAACGGCAGGCTGTAACTGACCAGCGCGTAAAATACGGCGAAAAAAATCACGAATACCAGGGCGAATTCGATCGCCACTGCGCCTGCCTGTGATTTTGCGAAGCCGGTTTTCATGACTGCGTCTACCCTGACGTTCACTGCGTAGTATCAGCATAGAATCAATCAGCAAAATCGGACGGGATTTAACCGGATGCAGAGTTTCGTTCTCCTGATCTGGCTGGCGGTTTGCGCCGCCCAGGATGCCCGACACCGGCGTATCGCCAATGCACTGACATTCGGCGCGGGAGCTCTGGCGCTGATCTATCTGCTGGTGACTGGCACGACCTGGCTCGGTGCCGAAGCGCAGCAGGGACTGTGGGCGGGCGTGATCGCCTTGGTGTTGACCCTGCCGGGGTACTTCATGGGGCGCATGGGTGCCGGCGATGTGAAACTAATGACAGCCATGGGCCTTGCGACGAACGGTTTATTCATTCTTTGTGCGTTTATCGGCGCCGGCGTCGCCAGTCTGATCTGGCTGCTTGTTGCGCCAAGAGTCTGGCTTCATATGAGTCAACGACTTAGAGAACATCTTCGATATATGGAGCCTGGAGTGTCAAAGAAGCTGCCATTTGCACCGTTCGTGCTGCTGGGCGTACTGGCTTCGATTCATTGGATCCATTAGTCGCCAGGTGCCACTAGTTCTATGTACATAGTCGGAAAGTGCGTCTACTTTCAAATGAAGTCGTTACATTGCCAAAGTGCAGAAAAAGTCAGCTTTGGCCCGAGCAATGGAGTGGTTCGTGAACAAGCTTACGTCGGCGGTAAAAGTGCTCGTGGTCGATGATCAGCCGCTGATCGTCGAAGAGTTGTGCGAGTTTCTCGAAAGCAGCGGGTACCGCTGTGTGCCGTGTGAATCCAGTGCGCAGGCGATCGAGCGTTTCAGCGAAGACGCGGAAATCGGCCTGGTGCTGAGCGATCTGCACATGCCGGACATGGACGGCATTCAGCTGGTGCAGGAACTGCAACGAATCTGCGGCAAACACCGGGTGTTCGAAGCGATCATGCTCACCGGCCGCGCCGATAAACAGGACGTGATCAAGGCCCTGCGCGCGGGGATCGCCGATTACTATCAGAAGCCGATCGAGCTGGATGAACTGCTTGAAGGCGTGAAGCGTCAGGAAGCGGCTCTGCAGGAGCGGCACAAGAATGTGCAGTTGGGCCACCTGAACCAGAAGCTGCAGTTTCTTTCCGAATCCATCGACGATCTTTACCAGGACCTGGACAAGGTCCGGCGTAACCCGGCGGCGGTGGTCAAAGACATGCTCGGTGGCGACAGCGCCGAAGCCGAGCAGGAGATTCCGGCGATCTTCAATCAGTTGTCGCCACGGCAACTGGATGTGGCGCGGCTGGTGGGCAAAGGGCAGACCAACTATCAGATTGCCTGCGAGTTGGGCATCACTGAAAACACCGTGAAACTGTACGTTTCCCAGGTGTTGCGCCTGACCCACATGCACAACCGCACGCAGTTGGCATTGGCCCTTTCACCCAGTGCTTCGGCCGCCCGTCAGCGTGTAACCGCACACTGATTCTGTTTGCCTGCCCCTTCCCGGGCAGGCAGTCAATTCTGCCAAAAAACCTTCGCCTGTATTACCCGGCCTGTGTCTTGGGTTTGGGGAACAGATTGTCCAGGGTTTCCAGCAGCCGCACGTGGTAGATCGGCTTGCGAAACAGGTCCAGCACTTGCAGGCGCAGCATGTCGCTGACGTCCTCCATGTCGGCGTGTCCGGAGGTGACGATCACTGGCAGATGCTCACGTGAAGTGTGCTCGCGCAGGCGTTTGATCAGCGACATGCCGGACTCCTCCGGCATGCGCAGATCGGTGATCACCAGGGCGATATCCGGAAAACGGGTGAGGTGATGCAGGGCGAGTTTCACCGACGTGGCGGTGTGGCAGACAAAGCCCTCGCCCTCCAGTAGCTCGGCCAGCTCAAGCAACGCGTCCTCTTCGTCGTCAACCAGAAGCAACTGTTGGCGGGGGAGTGAGGAAGCAGTCATGGGCAGTCCCTGAAAAGCTGAAAGTGATATCGAGTGTAGCCCGACATTCGCCGGGCGCGACTCACATCAGGGGGTCTGTACCGGAGCGGTCTGGGCGGTGCCGCCGAGGGATACCAGGACGCTATTGAAAATCGCAAAGATTTTCGCGCCCAGTGGTGTGATGAACACCACCACAACGACCGCTACCATTGCCACCACGATGGCGTACTCGATGGCGGATGCAGCCTCTGTACTTGCCAGAAACGACCTCAGGCGCAATATCAGATATTCGAGGATCATTGACATTCTCCTTCGTAACGGCGGGTGATCGGACTTGTGAAATCCGAAGATTTGCCAGTGCCTGAGCGCTGCTGCTGGTCAGCATGGACCCGGACACCGGACGACGGGAGGGATGTTGATCAAGGCGTCGTTCTGACCTGTGCCGTGCCACCGAGCTTGGTCAGCACCACGTTGAAAATGGCCAGCACCTTGTCGCCGATGGGCGACACAAACACCACGACCACCACCGCCACCATTGCCACCACGATCGCGTATTCGATGGCCGACGCACCTTCTTCACTTCTGCACAGCAGCCTGGCCCTGGCCAGTAGATAGTCGATGATCATCCGAAACATACGTCCACTCCTTCGCGCCTCTGGCGCCGATCCAACGCTACAGCGGCATGCTTTCACCGTGCTATCAGAGCATTGTCAACAAACCCCCGGTCAACAACTGTAAGAACGGATTAATCACAAAGGATTAACCGGATTGTTAATTGAGCCAATCCCTACAGTTAATTGGCCATGACTCATACTTTAGTGAGTTATTTTCCTGTCACTAATGGCGTTTTGGCTCGTATCAGCTAGCTTGGAAATAGCGAAATCGTTGCATGTTCATAGCTGCCTGATCGCGAAAAATTCTCTCGGCAGGAAGTACAGGCTGTCGGTGCAGCAGGAAAGGGAGAGCCGTCATGAACAGTCGCGTCACCATGGGCCTTGCAGCCGTACTGCTGTTGGGCGCAATCATCGTCGGTTACTGGGGCCTGGTGCTCAGTCGGCAACCGGCTCCGGTTGCCCAGGCGCCTGTCGCTACGCCCGTCGTGGTGGAAAAAACCGTCGCTGCCGCCGAAGATCAGACCCGTCAGCCCGTGGTCGTGTTGTTGCACGATGTTCCGCCGTTCACTCCGCTGACCGCTGCCGATGTGACCGTGGAAAAATTGCGCAATGCGCCGGCCGGCAGCCTTGCCAGTGTTGATCAGGCAGTGGGTCGTACCCCGTGGCGGCATTTGAGCGCCGGCACCTGGCTCAACGATGAAAGCTTCGAGGCGGGTGGCTCACTGGCGCGGATGATCCACAGCGACGAGCGCGCTCTGACGGTGGCCGTGGATGAAGTGATCGGCGCTGCCGGGCAACTGCTCCCCGGCGACTATGTCGATGTGCTGCTCTACCTGCGCCAGGATGCGAGCAATCTGCAGCAGTCGGCGCAAATCGTCGTACCGGCCATGCGCGTGCTTGGCGTGGGTGAACAATACGGCCTGACCAACGACGGCCAGCCCGCCAGCCCGGCCCTCAGCGCCGACGACAAACTCAAACAGGATCAACGCCGGATCGCAGCGCGCACCGTGGTCCTGGCCGTACCTGAACAATTGCTCAGCCGGATGATGCTCGCCACCCAGGTCGGCACCTTGCGTCTGGCCGTGCGCAGCAGCGAAGAGCAGCGGCTGGCGAAATACTGGGCCGGTGAACAGCAGGCGCCGGCGCACCTGGATAACGCCAACAGCCAACTCTTCCAGTTCACGCAACTGGCCTTGGGCGCCGCGCCGAAAGCGCCGTCCTCAGGTGGTCATGAACGCAAGCCGATGGAAGTGATCCGCGGCAATCAGCTTTCCCAACAAGCCCCATGATTGAGCAAGGATCCACATGCATGCAGAGTCGATTCAGGCCGTTATTAAAACCGGTAGTCCCGGCCTTGATACTGATGGGACTGACGATGAACGCGGCCATCGCGGCCACCGGCGATTGCTCGGCGCTCGGTCGCATGCCGCCGGTGATCGAGATCGGCGAAGGGTTCCAGCAGGACATCCAGTCGCCCGTGGCAATCACCCGGGTGGCCATCGGTGATCCGAAGATCGCCGATGTGCATGACACCGGCAGCGCTTCTTTTTTGCTCACTGGCGTGGCCCCCGGCGCGACCAGCCTGATGGTCTGGACCTCGTGCTCCAGTGAGCCGCGTCAGAGCATGGTGTTCGTGCAAGGCAGCGCCACAGCGGCGTTGACCAGCACCAGCAGACTGCCTTCCGATGACCCGACGCTGCCTTCGCAAGTGCAGACCGACATTCGCTTCGTCGAAGTCAGCCGCACCAAACTCAAGGAAGCCACGGCCTCTTTGATCGGTGTGCGCGGCAATTTTCTGTTTGGCTCGCCCGGTACGCTGCCCGATGTCGGTGGTGTGCCGACACCGAAGTTGCCGGTGAATAACGGCCAGTTCAATTTTTCCTGGATCGGCGGCAAGACCATGGCGATCATCAACGCGCTGGAAGGCAGCGGCTTTGCCTACACCCTCGCGCGGCCGAGTCTGGTCGCGCTGAGCGGGCAGAGCGCAAGCTTTCTGGCCGGTGGCGAAATCCCGATTCCGGTGCCCAGTTCCGGCAGCGATACGGTGACCATCGAGTACAAGGAGTTTGGCATCCGCCTGACCCTGACGCCGACCGTGATCGACCGCAATCGCGTGGCGCTGAAGGTCGCGCCGGAAGTCAGCGAACTGGATTACGCCAACGCCATCAATATCGCCGGCACCCCGGTGCCGGCCCTGACCGTACGCCGTACCGATACCAGCGTATCGCTGGCCGACGGCGAAAGTTTCGTCATCAGTGGCTTGATCAGCACCAGCAACACCTCGCAAGTGAACAAGTTTCCGGGATTGGGTGATATCCCGGTGCTCGGCGCGTTTTTCCGTGATTCGCAGATCAAGCGCGAGGAGCGCGAACTGCTGATGATCGTCACCCCGCACCTGGTGCAGCCATTGGCGGCCGATGCGCAGCTGCCGTCGCTGCCGGGCGAAAAATTGCGCAACTACGACCCGAATTTCTACCGCATGTTCTTCCTCGAAAACGGCAACTTCGACAAGCGCAGTGGGTTGTCCCAATGAACCAGAACCTGAGCCAGACCTTTCTTGCGATCACCCGTAACAGCACCGATCTGGAGTGGCTGCAAGGCGCTCTCGCGCCACTGGGCCAGGTGGTCAGCGCCGGGGCCGGGAGCCTGGACGAGTTGCTGGCGCTGGTCGATGTCACCTTCGCCAGCCTGGTGTTCGTCGGCCTCGACCGTGACCACGTGGTGGCGCAGAGTGCGTTGATCGAAGGTGCGCTGGAAGCCAAACCCATGCTCGCCATCGTTGCTCTGGGTGATGGCATGGACAACCAACTGGTGCTCAATGCGATGCGTGCCGGCGCCCGGGATTTCGTCGCGTACGGTTCGCGGGCCAGTGAGGTCGCCGGGCTGGTGCGGCGCCTGAACAAACGCCTGCCACCGGTGACCACCAACACCCAACTGGGTGGCCTCACCGTGTTGTACGGCACCCAGAGCAATTCCGACGGTGCGCTGCTGGCCAATCACATGGCGCTGGTGGTGCAAAAGAGCGGTCAGCAAACCTTGCTGCTGGATCTGGGCCTGCCCCGGGGCGACAGTCTGGCGCTGCTCGGGCTCGAGAGTTCGTTTCACTTCGGCGATGCCCTGCGCCACTTGCGCAGGCTCGATGCGACGTTGATCGACAGTGCCTTCACCAGCACGGAAGCCGGCCTGCGGATTCTCGCGTATGCCAGCAGCGACGAGCCGCTGGACAGTACCAGTGCCGCCGAGCTGTACATGTTGCTCAGCGCCTTGCGTCAACACTTCCAGCACATCGTCGTGAACCTCACCGGGCAGTCCGACAGTGAAGCCTTGCGTACGTTTGTCAGCCATTGCGACAAGCTGATCTGGTACACCGATCAGAACGTGCTCAACTGCCGTCGCAACCTCGCCGTGCTCAACCTGTGGCGCGAGAAAGGCATGAAACTCGACCACGCACGCTTGCTGGTGGACGGTTACTTGAGCAGCGTCGCTCCGGACGCCGAAACCCTTGGCAAGACCTTCAACCTGGAAGTGATCGCGGTGTTGGCAGCCAACGCCGAAGTGCGCTTGAACGCCAAGAACCAGGGCGTCAGCCTGTTCGAACTGGCTCCGCGGGAAAAACTCACACAGAGCCTGCGCACCCTCGGCGAACGTCTGGCCAAGCGCTCCGAAGGCCTGGTCAAGCCCAAGGTCGTCACCTGGTTCGACCGCTTGCGAGGCACCTCATGAGCGCGGAAAAACTGTTCGGCGCGGTGCAGCACGGCGCGACCGGCAACACCGATCACGAAGGCCTGAAGCTGGTCCTGCATCGCTACATCATTGACGCCATCGAAGAGTCGGGGAAAAACCTGCTGGAAGGCTCGCGCCAGTTGCTGGCGCAATTTGTCACCGACAAGGTCGCCGAATACATCGCCCGTCTGCACCTGGCGATTTCCCGCTACGAGATGGAGCGCCTGGCCGAAGAAATCGTCGATGAACTCACCGGTTTCGGCCCGCTGGAGGTGCTGCTGCGCGATCCGTCGGTGACCGAGATTCTGGTCAACGGCCCGCACCGGGTGTTCATCGAGCGCGACGGCGTGCTGCATCAAAGTGACCTGCGCTTTATCGATGCGCATCACGTCGAGCGGGTCATGCAACGAATTCTCGCACCGCTCGGACGACGCCTCGACGAGTCCTCGCCGATGGTCGATGCACGCCTGCCGGATGGCAGTCGGGTCAACGCGATCATTCCACCGATCGCCCTCGACGGCCCCTGCCTGTCGATTCGCAAGTTTCGCAAGGACATGCTCAAAAGCAGTGACCTGATGGCGATGCAGACCATCGATCTGGCGATTTTCGAGTTTCTTCAAGAGGCGGTGGGCAAGCGCTGCAACGTGCTCATCAGCGGCGGTACCGGCACCGGCAAGACCACGCTGCTGAACATCCTCAGCCAATTGATCAACCCCCACGAACGGCTGGTGACCATCGAAGACGTCGCCGAATTGCAGCTTGGCCACCCGCACGTCGTGCGCCTGGAAACCCGCCCGCCAAATGCCGAGGGTCACGGCGAAGTCAAGGCCAGCGACCTGATCCGCAACGCCCTGCGCATGCGTCCCGACCGGATCATCCTCGGCGAGATTCGTGGGGTCGAAGTGGTCGATGTACTGACTGCGATGAACACCGGCCACGACGGCTCGATGAGCACCGTGCACGCCAACAATGCGCAGGATGCGCTGCTGCGCCTGGAGACGCTGGTGGGGCTGACCGGACGCTCGATCGCCGAGCGCACCCTGCGCCAGATGATCTGCGCCGCCCTCGACGTGATCATCCAGCTGACCCGCATGCCGGACGGCCGCCGCTGTGTCAGCGAGGTGGTGGAAGTGGTCGGCATCCGCGAAGACGTCTACGTCACCAACACCTTGTTTCGCCTTGATCGGCGTACCGGTTTCGGCTTCCTGCGCGAAGCGGTCAATCCGGCGGGCGACAAGTTGCGCCACGAGATGAACCTGAGCTGAGAGCAGGGGACGCACATCATGATCGGACCGGCCATTCTCATCCTGCTTTGTCTGATTCTGCTCGGGCTGTCGATCTGGCTGTTCGTGCACGGCATCCACAAGAGCGGCAACGAACGGGTGCTCAATCGCCTTGCGGCGGGGCAGCCGCAACTCGTTGCCCAGAAACCGGCGTGGGTCGGGTTCGAACGCATGTTCCTGCGTGCGGGGCTGGGCCGTCCCAACGAACGTTTCGGCCTGTGGCTGACCTTGTGGGGCGTGGCCATTGCCCTCGGGTATCTGCTGGCGAGCTGGATCGGTTTGCTGACGATGCTGTTGGCACCGCCGCTGATTCTGCGTCTGTACATGTCCTGGCGGTATCACCGGCGGATCAAACGCATGATCGAGCAGTTACCGCAGTTGCTCGACTACACCGTGCGCAGTCTCAAGTCCGGCCGCACCCTGAGTGACGCGGTCATGGGCGGCATCGAGTCGAGTGACGATCCGCTGAAAGAAGCGATGGGCCGGGTGCAGCGCAACGTGCAACTGGGCGTCAATCTGCCGGATGCGGTCAGTGACTTTGCCGAACTTTATGAACAGGACGAATTGCGCATGTTCGCCCTCGGCCTGAAGGTCAATCATCGCTATGGCGGCAATGCCAGCGAGTTGCTGGAGAACCTGATCAAGCTGATCCGCGAGCGTGACCAGGGTGCCCGGCAACTGCGCGCGCTCACTGGCGAAACGCGTATGACGGCCTGGGTGCTGGGTTCGCTGCCGGTGATCCTGGTGAGCTACTTCATGCTGACCAATCCCGGTTACATGCTTGGCATGTGGCACGACGGCGGTGGCCGGACCATGTTGATCATCGCCGTGGTGTTGCAAGTGACCGGCTGCCTGGCGCTGTGGCGCATGTTGCGGAGTGTTTGACATGGTCTATCTTGCCGCCCTGATGCTGCTGCTCGGCGCGCTGTTGCTGGTGGTCAATCATCTGCTGACGGAGCGGCGTCGGGTGCGCCAGGTCAATCAGCGGTTGCAAGGCCATCTGGTGCGTGAGAACCGTT
The DNA here is from genome assembly GCF_019775695.1 of Pseudomonas sp. AO-1. Taxonomy (NCBI): domain Bacteria; kingdom Pseudomonadati; phylum Pseudomonadota; class Gammaproteobacteria; order Pseudomonadales; family Pseudomonadaceae; genus Pseudomonas; species Pseudomonas sp. AO-1. The sequence goes on along the minus strand of NZ_CP079947.1, from coordinate 5,846,381 downwards.
TCGGCAATTGGCTGCGAGCGCTGGGCAACAGCAAGTTCGGCCAGCGTTCGGTGAGCATCGACAGTGAAACCCAGGCCCTGCTCAGCCGGCTCGGCTGGCGCCGCGCCAGTGAGCGTTCGCTGTACGCCGCGTGCCAGATCGGCACACCGCTGTTGGCGCTGGGGCTGGCGTTGTTTCTGCAGGAAGTGTTTTTTCCGCACGCGGCCAACGGCTGGCTGGTGCCCATGCTGGCCACCGGTGCCGGCTATTTGCTGCCCAAGCGAGTGCTGGCGTACGCCGCCGGGCGTCGACAGAAAACCATCGCCGTGGAAATCTCCACGTTCATCCCGTTGCTGCGCATCCTGTTCGAGTCGGGCATGGCGGTCGAACAGGCCCTGCGCGTGCTCAGCAGCGAAGGGCAGAAACTGCTGCCGGAACTGACCCGCGAACTGCGCCTGATTCTGGCCCGGGTCGACTCGGGACTGGAATTGGGGCAGGAGCTGAACAAGGCCTCGGTGATGCTCGCCGTCGATGAGTTCACCGACACCTGCGTGATCCTGCAACAGCTGATTCAGCAGGGCGGCGGGGCGATGAAATCGTTGCTGGCGCTCAAACAATTGCTCGACGACCGGCGCCTGACCCGACTGCAGGAATACATCTCGAAGATGTCGGCGAAGATGTCGGTGGTGATGATGCTGTTTCTGTTTCCTGCCTTGCTGATCGTACTGGCCGGCCCGGGGTTCACCGCGATTACCCGGGCGTTTGCAAACTGACGTGGGCTCATGGAGAGCGTTGATGAAAGCACTGATTGTCGTGGCAAGTCTGTTGATGCTCGGTGGCTGTGCCACTGACGGCCAGGCACCGTGGTCGGCAATGCTGGCGCCGAGCAGTTGCAGCAAGCTCGACTCCGAACAGGAACTGGCCCTGAACCTGGCGGATGATCTGGCCAACGACGGCAAGCTGCACGCCAGCCTGGCCAACCTGCAAAGCCTGCCCGACAATCTGGTCGAGGTGCGCTTGCGCAAGGCCAGGGTTTACCGCTTGCTCGGGCGCAACGAGGCCGAGCCGCTGTATCGCGGCCTGCTCGGCACGTGCCTGACGGCGGACGCCGAACATGGTCTGGGGCAAATCTATGCCGCCCGTGGCGATAACGGTCAGGCCCAGGCGCACCTGCAGCGCGCGGTGCGTCTGGCGCCAACCAATGACAAGATCCGCAACGACCTCGGCGTGGTCTACCTCAACCAGTTGCGTCTTGAAGACGCGCGCTTCGAATTCCTTACCGCCATCGAACTCAAGCAGAACGATCAACTGGCTCCGCTGAATCTGGTGACCTTGCTGCTCTACCAGAACAACTGGCAGCAAGCCGCCGAAATCGTCAGCCGCGCGCACCTGACGCCGGAACAATTCTCCGAAGCCCAGGCCCGTGCGGAAAAACTCAAGGTGCCGGCCAAGGCCCCGACCGCGGCCGGTAATCAAGTGGCGGTGGTGGCTGACCCACAACCGTCGACGCTCAAGTGACATTCCGGGAGATCACCATGAACACCGTGCACCGCCTAAGCTGCCTGATACTGCTGAGCCTGCCGCTAGCAGCCCACGCGATCGACGCCGGCCCGGCCTCGGCGCAGCAACAGGAAACCGAAGGCTGGCTGGTGCTGCAAAGCCGTAACCAGGCGGCCTCGACGAAACCGCAAACCGCCACGGCGGCCGAGCGGGAAGAGGCGATGCAGCGCTGGCTGAAGAAGTACAAGTATGAGATCCCGGACTTCTACGACCCGGACGCGGGCGGCAAGATCGAGACCAAGAACTAGGTTGCTGGCGAGGCTAAATCCATTGCGTCATCGCCGCTAAAGCGGCGATGACGCAATGGCTGAAGGTCTACAACTGATAGCTGAAACTGATGCTGTAGCGCGCCCGACGATTGAACGTATCCAGCGCCTCATCGGACATCGGCTTGGCGGCCTCCAATGCAATGTTGTAGTACTTGGCATCGCCAAAGCGCAGCCCCACTGCCGCCGATGACAGGTCGTTGCTCTGTACCGCGAGCTTGTTGAACCAGGTTTTCGAACGGTCCAGCACCACATACGGCTGCAGGATGCGCACCCAGTTGCCGTCGCGGTTGAAGCTGTAGTTGACCTCGTAGGCCGCGCCCCAGCCTTTATCCCCCGAGGCCTGATCGTCCGGGTAACCACGGCCGAAATTCTGCCCGCCGAACACGGCGCGTTCGCTGTCGGGCAAGGTGTCATCGCTCCAGTACAACGCGGCCGACAGCACGCCTTGCCAGTTGTCGAAGAACTTGTCGCTCTGCACGCCGGAGAGGCGCAGGCGCAGGAAGTTCAGATCCAGTGCCGGGTTGTTGGAATGTGCGCCCATGCTGTCCAGCCCCTGATACAAGCCGCCACTGACAATCCGCAGTTGGCGGGCGTCGCTCTTGCGCCAGTCGCTTTCGAACGCGAGGGCGCGTACGTCAGTTCGCTCCTCGATGCTCAACGGGTAGCCAACCACCTTGTAGCGGTTGGTGCTATCGACCGCATACAGCCGCGCGCCGGCATTGAGCAGTTCGTTGGCCGCAGCGATGAACGGGTGACTGACACCGATTGAGTAACGGTCGTCTTCCTTGTGCGGCTTGAGTTCGAAGCCATCGCTGGTAAGCACATTGGTGCCCGGATCGGCCCGGTAGCGTGAGGCAAACAGACTCAGTTGCGTGCCTTCGCTGTTGAGGAACTGGTTGTAGTCCAGTCGGTAGTAATGCTCGTGGTCATCCCCCGGCGGAAACAGCCCGCTGAGGGTCAATTGCTCGCCCATGGCGGTCTGCGAGTTGCTGCTCACTCCCAGCAACGCCTGGGTGCCGTTACGGTTGTCTTCTGTGGTGCTCAGGGTGCTGGTGAACGGTTTGCGACTGGCCTGGGCGACCAGGGTCGTGGCACCGTCAGTGGTGCCGGGCGGAGGCACTTGGGCCTGCACCGTCACGCCGGGAATGCGGGTCATCAACGTGGTATAGCGCTCGAAGGTCTTGCGGGTCAGCGGCCGTTCAGCCTGGATTTTCGCTGCCAGCTTGTCGAGCAGACCTTTGACCCGGCCGACGTCGCCCTGCATCTGGATGTCCCTGACGTAGCCTTCCACCAACACCACCCGCGCGACGCCGTCGTCGAATTTTTGTTGGGGCAAGAACGCGTAGGACAGCAGATAACCGTCCTGTTGGTAGCGGCGGGTAATGGTGCGAGTGGCTTCGATCAGGTCGGCGAGGCTGGTCGGGTGACCGATCAGGGGTTTGTAGATCTCGGCCAGTTCGCTGAGTGGATAGATCGTCCCGCCTTCAATCTGGACTGTCTTCAGGGTAATTCTGGTTTCCATCATCAGCGGCTGGGCACTGGCCGCGCCGGGTTCCGGTACTTGCACCGGAGTAGTGGCCGGGCGGTAGGCATCGGCCGGCAGGTTCGGCACGGGCAGGTTGCGGATGGTTTCGTTGCTGTTGAGAAAACTGGGCAGGGTGTCGGCGAGGGCGGCGGAACTGAGACTGAGGAACAGCAGGGATGCCATTACACGCATAGGACACTCCATGGTCAGATCACAGCACTGGGCTGAATTTTTCCTAAGAAAAAAGCGGAAGACTCGTGGGAATCTTCCGCCCTCAACCAAGCGTAGGCGCTGTAGGTGAGGCCGTCGAATCGGCCAGGTGCAATTTAGCGTTTGTTGCCTCCAAGAGTGCCGGTCAGGCCACCGAGTACACCGCCCAGGCCACCGGTTGCGGTACTACCCGTTGCGGTGCCGCCGGTACTGGTGCCACCGTTGAGCAGGCCACCGACCGCGCCGACGGTAGCGCCAACATTGCTGACCACACCACCGACGGCGGTCGTGACCGGGTTGTTGGTGGACGCGAGGGTGGCACCAACCGTGCTGACTGCGCCGCCGACCTGACCGGTGAGACCTGCGACCGGTGCGCCCAGACCTGTGGCGGCGCCGACTTGTTGAGTGACGCTGGTGACCGCGCTGGTGACCGGGTTCAGCCCGGCACCGACGGTGGCGCCGACGGTGGCCAGTGGCGAGGTGGTGGCGGTGATCGGCGTGCCCGAGCCACCGAGTACGGTGTTGAGCGAGGCGATGGTATTGCCCACTGACGCCGTGGTGACGCCACCGGCACTCACCGCACCGTTGGTGTTGCCGGCGTTCAGACCAGCACCCACATTGACCACGGCCCCGCCTACGGTTTGCAGCAGGCCGGTACCGCCCAGGCCGCCACCGAGGCCGCCGCCCAAGCCACCACCGGAAGCGGTGCCATTGTCGACCAGCCCGCCGGCTTTGCCGACCGTGGTGCCAACGTTGGTCAGGGCGCCGCCAACGGTGTTGGTCAGGGCATTGCCGCTGCCGGCACCGGTAACTTGACCGCCCAGGCCTTTGACTGCGCCACCGACCTGGCCGAGAACACCGTTGAGCGGAGCGCCGAGGCCGGTCGTGTCGCCGATTTTGTCGGTGGTGCTTTCCACCATCGCAATCACCGGTACCAGACCGTTGCCGACGCTCTTGGTCACTGAACCGAGTGGGCCTGTGGTGGTGGCCAGGCTCAATGTGTCGCCGAGCATGGTGACTTTCTCGCCGACGCCATCAAGCACTGGTGCCACTTTGGTCACCACGCCACCGACGACTGGAACGCTGCCGGTGGCGGTCGCCAGTTTGCCGCTCAGGTCCGAGACGCCGGTACCGACATCTGAAACCACCCCGCCGACCGAAGCCGCGGTGACGCCCAGGCCATTATCGACCGTGCCCAGTTTGCCGATACCGTTGGCCACGCCGTCACCCAAAGTGCTGACCACATTGCCAGCGGTGTTGGCTGCGCTTTGCACGACGCCACCGACCACTGGAACCGTGCTGAGCGAATCGCCGACCTGGCCGACGCCGTCGCCGACGCCTGCAACGGTATTGCCGACATCCTGCACCAGGGTGGTGGTCACCAACGGGGTGGTGGTCGGGTTGGTCGGGTTGGTTGGGTCCGTAGGGTCGGTCGGGTTGGTTGGGTTCGTCGGGTTGGTTGGGTTCGTCGGATTGGTCGGGTTGGTCGTGCCTGTACCGCCAGTGCCACCGGTACCGCCTGTGCCAGCGGTATCGGTGCCGCCAGTACCGCCAGTGCCGCCAGTGCTGCCGGAACCGCCGGTGCCACTGGTGCCGCCAGTGCCCGATGTCGCGCTGTCAGGCGAAGAGCTGCCGGAACTGCTGTGATGGCCGCCACCGCCGCTGCTGCAGCCCGCGAGGCCAAGGGAGAGGATCAATGCCAGAGCTGTTGCCGATTTGCACCACACTTGAGTTTTCATGATTGAGATTCCTTGCACCTGTAACAACATTCGTCGTTTTCGATGGCTCACCCGTCTGTCGCCGGTGATGCCTCGTCCGTGGTGTCAATCTCGATCGCGTCGCGGCTTGCCGCCATTCTCAAGTTGGTATTAACGCCTTTATATATAAGGCGCCGCGCAGTGCCTAAGGACTAATACCCAGGATATAAACGCGCAAAAAAAAGCCTTGAAAATCAAGGCTGGGAGTTTTCCAGGGGGCTGCGTGCAGGGCGGGAAAACTTAAGTGATATATACACAATTTACAGGCTTGCCCGGGGGTGAGAATCAGGCAACCGGTTGCCACTGACCGACCATATGCTCCAGATCGCCAGCACCGATCAGGCGTAATTCGCCACTCGACCCCGCCGCACTCGCCAGCAACGAAACCTCGCTGGGCAAGCGCACCGGTTTGCGAAAATGCACGACGATTTCCAAGTTGGCTTTTGGCAAGTGATCGGCCAGTGCCGCAAGGGTTCGTGCCTTGTTCCACAAGCCGTGAGCAATCGCCGTGGGAAAACCGAACAGCCTGGCACTGGCGGCGCTCAGGTGAATCGGGTTGTAATCGCCCGAGACCTTGGCGTACTGCCGACCGATATCGGCCGGCGCTTTCCACTGCGCCACCTGGGACAGAGCCTGCGCAGGTTCCCACTGTTGTTCGACCGGTTCGCCGTCGAGTTTCACGCCACGACAAAGCATCTGGCTTTCGGCTTCCCACAGCGGCCCGAGTTGATCATCGAGGGTGGTCAACACATCGAAGGTTGCCCCTTTGGGATGTGGCTGCAGGTTGTGCACGCGGACGCTGACTTGTGCGCGACTGATTCCGCCCATCGGCCGCCATACACGGATGCGGTTGCTCAGATGAATCAGCCCCAGCAGCGGGAACGGAAAATCCTTCTGCGTGAGCAATTGCATTTGCAGGGCGAACGCGAGGATGTGTGGATAAGTCGGCGGCAGCAGGCCGTCATCGGCAAAGCCGCAGACCTTGCGATAGGCCGCCAGCTTCTGGCCGTCGACATCGATCCAGCAGCGCAAGCCGCTGTCGGGCAGTCGGGTGCCGGTGATCTTGCGTCGGGTCGCGGCCCGCGCATACAGGCCGGGCAGGCTCGGTTCGCGGTCGAGGGTGTGCCATTCAATGCTCATGTCTACGCCCCCAGAACACTTTGTCCACAGACCCGCAGCGCCTGGCCGGTGAACGCGCCAGTGCCCGGTTGGGCCAGCCACGCCACGGCTTCGGCGACGTCTTGCGGCAAACCGCCCTGGCCCAACGAACTCATGCGTCGCCCGGCCTCGCGCAGGCCGAACGGAATGTGCGCGGTCATCTGGGTTTCAATGAAGCCCGGCGCCACGGCGTTGATGCTGATGCCGCGTTCGTGCAGCGTCGGCGCCCAAGCCTGGGCCAGGCCGATCAGGCCGGCCTTGCTCGCGGCGTAGTTGGTCTGTCCGCGATTGCCGGCGATACCGCTGATCGAGGCCAGCAGAATTACCCGCGCGTTGTCGTGCAAGCTGCCGCTGTCGAGCAGGGCCTTGGTCAGCACCTGCGGCGCATTGAGGTTGACCGCCAGCACTGCATCCCAGAATTCCGGGGTCATGTTGGACAGGGTCTTGTCGCGGGTGATCCCGGCGTTGTGCACCAGAATGTCGAGACCGTCCGGCAGTTGTTCGATCAATTGCGCAGCGGCGTCTTCAGCGCAAATGTCGAGGGTGATAGCGCGGCCGCCGAGCCGCGCGGCGAGGGCTTCCAGATCGGTCTTGGCCGGCGGCACGTCGAGCAGAATTACCTCGGCGCCATCGCGGGCCAGGGTTTCGGCGATGGATGCGCCGATCCCGCGAGCTGCCCCGGTGACCAACGCCTTGCGTCCGGCCAATGGCCGGGTCCAGTCTGTGACGTGCGTGGCGCACACGGTCAGGCGAATCACCTGCCCGGAGATGAAGGCACTTTTCGGCGAGAGGAAAAACCGCAGCGGACCTTCCAGTTGCTCTTCGGCGCCCTCACCGACATAAATCAGTTGCAGCGTACCGCCGCTGCGCAACTCCTTGGCCAGCGAGCGCGAGAAACCTTCCAGTGCCCGTTGTGCGCTGGAGGCAAAGGGATCGCGCAGGGTTTCCGGGGCGCGGCCGAGAATCACCAGGTGCGCACTGTGGTCGAGGTTTTTCATCAGCGGCTGGAAGAATTCGCGCAGCTGTTTGAGCTGGTCGGTGTGCTGCAGGTCGCTGGCGTCGAACACCACGGCCTTGAGTTTCGGCCCGTGCCCGGGAATCCACGCGGTGGCCAGCGACGGTTCGGTGCCGTAGCTGTAGATCGCATCGGTCAGGCGGTTGGCGAATGCAATGACCCGCTCGGCCAGCGGCCCGCCGCCGATCAACAGCGCACCGTCTACCGGCCGCAGGCGCCCGGCCTGCCAGCGTTCCAGCCGCACCGGCGACGGCAGGCCCAACGCCCCGACCAGACGATGGCCGATGGATGAGTTGGCGAAGTCGATATAGCGGTCAGACATGGAACGCTCTCCAAAAGTTGGGGTTCAAAGTGTGGACTACCAACGGCAATCAATCGTTCGATCCACGCAATAAGGCCTACGCTAGAACAGCAGAGTAGTTGGCCGCCGATGGTTGTGTGGCCAAACACAAATTCAGAAACAACGTTGAACCTTGTAGGAGTGACCCGTGGCGAGGGGATTCATCCCCGATCGGCTGCGAAGCAGTCGCAATGTATAGCGATTGCAATGAGGGGGCCGCTGCGCGACCCATCGGGGATGAATCCCCTCACCACAGGTCACTCCTGCAAAGGATTCAAGTGAATTCGACCATTTGGAAAAGGAGCTTTTCATGAGTCAACTGCGCCGCGTCGCCATCATCGGTGGTAACCGTATTCCTTTCGCCCGCTCCAACGGGCCGTACGCCACCGCCAGCAATCAGGTGATGCTCACCGCCGCGCTTGAAGGCCTGATCGAACGCTACAACCTGCACGGCCAGCGCATCGGCGAAGTGGTGGCGGGGGCGGTGCTTAAATTGTCACGGGATATGAATCTGACCCGAGAATGTGTGCTCGGCTCGCGGCTGTCACCGGCCACCCCGGCCTATGACATCCAGCAAGCCTGCGGCACCGGGCTGGAGGCGGCGCTGCTGGTGGCGAACAAAATCGCCCTCGGCCAGATCGATTGCGGCATCGCTGGCGGCGTCGATACCACGTCGGACGCGCCGATCAGCGTCAGCGAAGGCTTGCGCAAAATCCTCTTGCAGGCCAACCGCGCGAAGACCACCGGCGACAAACTGAAAACCTTGCTGCAACTGCGCCCACGGCACTTGATTCCGGAATTTCCGCGTAATGGCGAGCCACGCACCGGCCTGTCGATGGGCCAGCACTGCGAACTGATGGCGCAGACCTGGAATATTCCTCGTGAAGAGCAGGATCAACTGGCCCTCGAAAGCCATCACAAACTCGCCGCGTCCTACAGCGAAGGCTGGCACAACGACCTGATGACGCCGTTCCTCGGCCTGACCCGCGACAACAACCTGCGCCCGGACCTGACCCTGGAAAAACTCGCCACGCTCAAGCCGGCCTTCGAAAAAAGCGCGAAGGGGACGCTGACGGCGGGCAACTCCACACCGCTCACCGACGGTGCCTCGGTGGTGCTGCTGGGCAGTGAAGAATGGGCGAAAGAGCGTGGTTTGCCGATCCTTGCCTATCTGCATGACGGTGAAGCGGCGGCCGTGGATTTCGTCAACGGCGCCGAAGGGCTGTTAATGGCGCCGGTGTATGCGGTGCCGCGTCTGCTGGCGCGCAATGGCCTGACCTTGCAGGACTTCGACTACTACGAAATTCACGAAGCGTTCGCCGCGCAGGTGCTGTGCACGCTCAAGGCCTGGGAAGACCCCGAATACTGCAAGACCCGTCTTGGACTGGATGCGCCGCTCGGTTCGATCGATCGCAGCCGCTTGAATGTCAAAGGCAGCTCGCTGGCGGCGGGGCATCCGTTTGCCGCGACGGGCGGGCGGATTGTCGCCAATCTGGCGAAATTGCTGGATGCCGCGGGCAAGGGCAGGGGGCTGATCTCGATCTGCGCTGCCGGCGGCCAGGGTGTCACCGCAATCATCGAACGCTGAGCGCAATCCCTCAGGGGAAATGCATGCGATGTCAGATTCTGTCGCAAATGCCCTCGACGACCGATCACTACAAGCCCGGTGGGCTCGGCTATGATCGGCAACGGTCGGTCGATTATTTCGGCACAGTGTGTGCATCCACAGGGTTCACAGGTCGGCAACCCCTCCCCGTAGCGCGAGGATTGCCGTATAACGAGTGACATTCGCGTGTTTGGTAATAAAGGACCCACAATAAAAGCTGATGAAGACTCCAAAACGCATTGAACCCCTGATCGAAGACGGTCTGGTCGACGAAGTGCTGCGCCCACTCATGAGTGGTAAAGAAGCAGCTGTTTATGTGGTGCGCTGCGGTAACCAGTTACGTTGCGCGAAGGTCTACAAGGAGGCGAACAAACGCAGTTTCCGCCAGGCAGCCGAGTATCAGGAAGGGCGCAAGGTGCGTAACAGCCGGCAGGCGCGGGCGATGGCCAAGGGTTCGAAATTCGGTCGCAAGGAGACCGAAGACGCCTGGCAGAACGCCGAAGTCGCGGCGCTGTTCCGCTTGGCCGGAGCCGGCGTGCGAGTGCCCAAGCCGTACGATTTTCTCGATGGCGTGCTGCTGATGGAACTGGTGGCCGACGAATACGGCGATGCCGCGCCGCGTCTGAACGACGTGGTGCTGGAGCCGGATCAGGCCCGCGAATATCACGCGTTCCTGATCTCGCAGATCGTGCTGATGTTGTGTACCGGTCTGGTGCACGGTGACCTCTCGGAGTTCAACGTGCTGCTGACCCCGACAGGTCCTGTGATCATCGACCTGCCGCAGGCGGTGGATGCCGCTGGTAACAACCACGCGTTCAGCATGCTGGAGCGTGATGTGGGCAACATGGCTTCGTACTTCGGGCGCTTTGCCCCGGAGCTGAAGAAAACCCGTTATGCGAAAGAAATGTGGGCGCTGTACGAAGCCGGCACCTTGCACCCCAACAGTGTGCTGACCGGCGAGTTCGACGATCCTGAAGACCTGGCCGACGTTGGCGGAGTGTTGCGCGAGATCGAAGCGGCGCGTCTGGATGAAGAGCGCAAGCAGGCGATCCGTGCCGCCGACAATGCGCCCAAAGGCAAGTCCGACGAACCACCGCCACCACCGTGGATGCAGTAAGCGCTTGAACAGAAACCCGGCTTCGGCCGGGTTTTTTGTGCCCGCATGTTCCTTCACCACACCTCACTGTGGGAGCTGGCAAGCCAGCTCCCACAGGGGCCGGTGGTGTCTATGGACTTTATGTGGGAATCTTGTCAGCCCTCGCACACTCAAGGATTGAATGTGAACGCCCGCCTCATCATCAGCGCCCGGCTGATCTCCGACTTCGGCGCTTTCCTCAACATGGTCGCTCTGGCGACGTACGTTTACCTGCTGAGCAACAGCGCCATGAGCGTCGGGGTGTTTCTCGCCAGTCGTGTCGGCGGGGGGATTTTTGCCAGCCTGATTGGCACTCGCTTTTACCGGCGCTGGAACGGCCGGGGGCCGCTGATTGCCTTCGATCTGCTGCGCGCGGTGTTGCTGGGTCTGCTGTTGATCCTGCCGGGGAGCCAGCAGGCGTTGCTGTTGCCGGTGATCGCTTTCGGTCTGGGTTTTGGCAATTCGATGTTCGCCATCGGCCTCAACAGTCAGTTGCCACGGCTGATCGAACCGGCGCAGCTACTGAAAACCAATGCCTGGATCACCTCGGCTTCATCGGCGGCAATGGTCGGTGGCAGCCTGGTGTCCGGTTTGCTGGTGGCGGCATTCGGTTTCGAAACGGTGTTTGCGCTCAACGCATTGACCTATGTGCTGGCGGCGCTGTTGATTGCGCCGTTGCGCTTCGCCGCTGCAGACGTCTGCGAACAATCGGCCAGCGAACGCGGCGAGTGGTCAGCCCTGAAACAAGGCCTGCGCAGCGCTCCGGTGATTGCGGCGATGCTCGCTGTGACCATGGCCGACACCTTGGGCAGTGCCGCGCACAACGTCGGCTTCCCGATCATCTCCAGACTGCTGACACCCGATTCGGCCAGCACCACGCTCGGCCTGATGCTGGCGGTGTGGGCCAGCGGCAAACTGCTGGGTGCGCGGATTGCCAGTCGCCTCAAAGGTTCTGATAACCGTGACCTGGAGCGACGGTATTTCTTCGGTGTGGCGTTGATGTCCTGCGGCTTTATCCTGATGTTCCAGCAGCACAGCCTGCTCGGTCTGCTGCTGTTTTCCCTGCCGGCGGGGTTGGGGGACGGCATTTCCGAGGTCGGCCTGATGTCGCGCCTGCAACGCGAACCGGAGCATTTGCGCCTGCCGGTCTTCAGCTTCCTGACCTTGCTGCAAATGACCGGGTTCGGTGTCGGCATGTTGATCGCCGCGCCGTTCTACGGCTGGTGGACGCCGGGTGCCGTGGTGCTGCTGTTTCACGGCATCCCGCTCGGTACGTTGTTGACCGTTAAGCTGTTGGCGCTCAGGCGCGGGCGGGTTGCGCGCAGCAGCCCGACGCCAGTTCCTTGAGGATCGGGCAGTCCGGGCGATGGTCGCCATTACAGTGCTCGACCAGGTCCTGCAGGGTGTCGCGCAACTCGCCGAGTTCGCGGATCTTCTGATTCAACTCGTCAATATGCTGCCGTGCCAACGCCTTCACATCGGCGCTGGCACGTTGGCGATCCTGCCACAGGGTCAGCAGCTTGCCGACTTCTTCCAGAGAAAACCCCAGGTCCCGCGAACGCTTGATGAACGCCAGCGTGTGCAGGTCATCATCGCTGTAGACCCGGTAGCCGCTGTCGGTGCGATGGGCAGCCTTGAGCAGGCCGATCGACTCGTAATAGCGGATCATCTTTGCGCTCAGGCCACTGTGCCGGGCCGCTTGGCCGATGTTCATCGGTGCTCCTCCAGATCCTTCGGTTTCCAGGTTTTCAACAGTAGCGCATTGCTCACCACGCTGACGCTCGACAGCGCCATCGCCGCACCGGCCAGCACCGGATTGAGGAAGCCGAGCGCTGCCAGCGGAATGCCGACCAGGTTGTAGACGAAGGCCCAGAACAGGTTCTGGCGGATCTTCGCGTAGGTCTTGCGGCTGATCTCCAGTGCTGCCGGCACCAGCCGTGGATCGCCGCGCATCAGAGTGATGCCGGCGGCGTGCATGGCCACATCGGTACCGCCGCCCATGGCGATGCCGATGTCCGCTGCGGCCAGTGCCGGGGCGTCGTTGATGCCGTCGCCGACCATTGCCACCACGCCGGTTTTCTTCAGTTCGGCGACGGTCGCGGCTTTGTCGGCGGGGAGCACTTCGGCATGAACGTTTTCAATGCCCAGCGCCTCGGCCACCACGCGCGCACTGCCACGGTTGTCGCCAGTCAAAAGATGGCTGTGGATACCTCGGGCGGCCAGTTGCTGCACGGCTTGCAGTGCGCCGGGCTTGAGCGTGTCGCCGAAGGCGAACAAACCGAGCACTTGCGGTTCCGGGCTTTGCTCGATCAGCCACGACAAGGTCCGGCCTTGGCTTTCCCAGGCCTTGGCGGACTCGGCGAGGTGGCCGGCGCTCAATCCGCTTTCTTCCAGCAAGCGCCGATTGCCCAGCGCCAGGCGCCGACCGTCAAGCGTGCCAGCGATACCGCGCCCGGTCAGGGACTGGCTGTCGCTGACATCCGGCACGCTCAGGTCACGCTCGGCGGCCGCGTCCAGCACGGCTTTGGCCAGCGGATGCTCGCTGCCGCGTTGCAGGGCGCCGGCCAGTGTCAGCAGGGTATTTTCATCGCCATCCAGCGCACTGAAATGGGCGATGCGCGGGGTGCCGGAAGTCAGCGTGCCGGTCTTGTCGAAGACCACGTTGTCGACTGCATGGGCACGTTCCAGCGCTTCGGCGTCCTTGATCAGAATGCCGTGACGCGCAGCCACACCGGTGCCGGCCATGATGGCCGTCGGCGTGGCGAGGCCGAGGGCACACGGACAAGCGATCACCAGCACGGCGACAGCGTTGATCAACGCTGTTTCCATAGGCGCGCCGTACAGCCACCAGCCAATCAACGTGACGAGGGCAATCAGCAACACGGTGGGCACGAACACCTGGCTGACTTTATCCACCAGTTTCTGGATCGGCGCTTTCGCTGCCTGGGCGTCTTCCACCAGCCGAATGATCCGCGCCAGCACGCTTTCCGCGCCGAGGGCGGTGGTGCGCACCATCAGGCGACCTTCGCCGTTGATCGCACCGCCGGTGACCTGGTCGCCCGGCTGTTTTGGCACTGGCAGGCTCTCGCCGCTGATCAGCGCTTCGTCAGCGTGGCTCTGGCCTTCCAGCACTTCACCGTCCACCGGGAAGCGTTCACCGGGTTTGACCAGAACAAGATCGTTGAGGCGCAGGGCGCTGATCGCCACGTCTTGTTCGTGACCGTCGATGACTTGAATCGCCCGTTCCGGGCGCAAGGCTTCGAGGGCGCGGATGGCGCTGGCGGTCTGGCGTTTGGCGCGGCTTTCCAGATATTTGCCGAGCAGCACCAGGGCGATCACCACGGCTGACGCTTCGAAATACAGATGCGGCATGCGCCCGGCGGCGGTGGCCCATTCGTACAGGCTCAGGCCATATCCGGCGCTGGTGCCGAGGGCGACCAGCAAATCCATGTTGCCGGCGCCGGCACGCACGGCTTTCCACGCGGCCACATAAAATCGCGCGCCGAAAATGAATTGCACCGGCGTGGCAAGGGCAAATTGCGCCCAGGCCGGAAGCATCCAGTGAATGCCGAACGGTTGCAGCAGCATCGGCAGCACCAGCGGCAAGGCCAGAGCGATGGCGCAGATCAGCGCCCAGCGTTCATGTTGCAGGCGCTGTTGCTGGTTATCCGCTGCGGGATGTTCGGCTTGCCAGACGCTGGCCGAGTAACCGGCCTTGCTCACGGCGTCGAGCAGCAATTGCGGATCGATCTGACCGAGCAATTCGAGGTGGGCGCGTTCGTTGGCGAGGTTGACGCTGACGCTCCTCACCCCGGGGACTTTGTTCAGGGCGCGCTCGACGCGACCGACGCACGAGGCGCAGGTCATGCCGTCGATGCTCAGTTCCACGGTTTGTTGTGGGACGCTGTAACCGGCGCGTTCAACCGCCTCCATCAACGCTGGCAAGCTGTCACCGGGTGCCTGGACGCGGGCCTGTTCGGTGGCGAGATTGACGCTGACGCCACTGGCGCCGCTGACGTTGCGCAACGCCCGCTCGACACGCCCGGCGCAACTGGCGCAGGTCATGCCGGCAATCGGCAGATCGAAAGTGATGGAATCGGACATCGGTCTTACTCCCTGTAGAAGATGTCTACAAGGATCAACCTTGCCATGCGGGCAAGGTCAAGCGCCAATCTGAAAAGCAAAAGATCGCAGCCTTCGGCAGCTCCTACAGGTGGATTGCATTCCAATGCAGGAGCTGCCGAAGGCTGCGATCTTTTTCATTGACTCAATATTCGAGGGCGGCAGGTCGCAGGTACAGCCCTTTGGCGTTGGCCGCGATCCGGTACTTGAGCACATCGCCGGCCTTGAGCGAGATCTGCTGCGCGGGCGGCGCGAGCATGCCTGCCTGGCACCCCGGCATCTGGCCAGGCAATTGTTTCAGACGAATGGAAATCGTGCCGTGCGGCAGATTGAACGAAGTGGTCTGCTCCTGAAGCAGGCGCGCCGCCAGTTCGTCATTGAGATATACGCCAATCTCGCAGGAAGTCGGCACTTCCAGGCGCTCGCGCGAGATGATCAGAACCGCATAGTCCTCGCCGGTTGCATTGGCCTGAGGCAGGGCGGCAAAGAGGCTGAGCAAGCCAAACAGGCTGAAAGCTGACCAGCGCATGGCTGAATCTCCTGAATTTGAGTCATTGATGCACGCAGCTTGGCTGAGCGCAGCGCCGATTGCCAGCCCGGCAGTTTTACGCAGAACTTGACCTTGCCATGGTGGCAAGCTCGACACTGCCGGCAACCTCACTCAAAGGAGTCCCACCATGCAAGTGTTCAGCGTTCAAGGCATGTCCTGCGGCCACTGTGTCAAAGCCATCACCAACGCCGTGCAGGCGAAAGATCCGGCGGCCAGCGTGCGGGTCGATCTGGCGGCCAAAGAAGTCGGCGTCGAGAGTTCGCTCAGCCCCGAGCAGGTGATCGAGGTCATCAGCGAAGAGGGTTACCCGGTAAAACTCGCCGGATGACGATGAATCCCCTGTGGCGAGGGAGCTTGCTCCCGCCGGGTCGCGAAGCGGCCCTTTTTTTCCAATTGAAAACACTGGGTCTGCTGCGCAGTCCAGCGGGAGCAAGCTCCCTCGCCACAGGTCAGGTGTAAATCATCTGATTTTTAATAGTTAGCGAGCTATCGGAATGTTCAAGGTGTCTTTGCGCGGCTAGACTGTCGGGCTGCCGACTCCAATCCAACCTGGATGCCTGATGAACTTCCGTACCATACTGATTCTCGGTGCCTTGAGCGCCTTCGGTCCGCTGGCGATCGACTTCTATCTGCCGGCGTTCCCGTCAATGGCGCTGGCCTTTGGCACCGATGAAAAGCACGTCCAGCTGACACTGGCAGCGTATTTCGCCGGTCTGTCGATCGGGCAGTTGTTGTATGGCCCGGTGGCCGACCGGTTTGGTCGGCGCCTGCCGCTGCTGGTCGGTGTCGGCCTGTTCACGCTGGCCTCGTTGGCCTGCGCCTATGCGCCGAATCTGCAATGGCTGATCGGGGCCCGCTTCGTCCAGGCCTTGGGCGGCTGCGCGGGGATGGTGATTTCCCGGGCGGTGGTCAGCGACAAATGCGATGCCGTCGGATCGGCGAAAGTCTTCTCGCAGTTGATGCTGGTGATGGGTTTGGCGCCAATCCTCGCACCATTGCTCGGCGGTCTGCTGGTCAACACCACGGGCTGGCAGTCGATCTTCCTCGTGCTGACTGGCTTTAGTGCACTGGCCGGCCTCGCTGTGGCGCTGGGGTTACCGGAAAGCCTGCCGGCCTACGTGCCGCGCCAGCCGCTGTCCGGTGCGTTGCGTCAATACGGCCGGTTGTTCGGTGACCGGGTGTTTCTCGGCCACGCACTGACCGGCGGTATCGCGGTCGCCGGGATGTTTTCCTACATCGCCGGTTCACCATTTGTCTTCATCAAACTGTACGGCGTACCCGCCGAGCATTTCGGCTGGCTGTTCGGCACCAATGCAGCGGGTTTCATTCTGGTGGCTCAGGTCAACGCGCGGCTGTTGGCCAAGCGCGGTCCGTCCTTCCTGCTGGCGCGAGCGGTGTGGGTATACCTGTTGGCCGGCGTTTCGCTGCTCGCGGTCAGCGCGATGCACACCGAAGCATTGTGGCCGCTGTTGATTCCGTTGTTCGTGTGCATTGCCAGCCTCGGCTGCATCCTGCCCAATGCTGCGGCATGCGCGATGAACGGCCAGGGCGCGCGCGCCGGGAGTGCCTCGGCGCTGATGGGCTGCCTGCAATTCAGCGTGGCCTCCGGCGCGGCCTCGCTGGTGGGTGTCCTGCACGATGGCAGCGCCATGCCGATGGCCATGGTCATCAGCCTGTGCGGACTGCTGGTGGTGAGCATTGCGATGTACACCCGGCGTTTGCAGAATGCCCGGGCACTGGCGCAAGCACAGGCCGAAGCCTGAACCTCAGCCGACGGCGCGTTGTTGTCCGGGCTGGGGAATCTGATGGGGCGCGTGCAGGCGCGCTTCGAGGGTGCGGGTGAAGGCGAGAGCCTCGGCTTCACTGCGAAAGGTCACGGCGTGCTGGTCCAGACGAACTTGCCATTGAGACTTTGCCACTTCTTTTATCAGGATCTTCATTGCTGACCTCCCTTGTGTAAAAGATGCATCGCAGAGGTTTCGATTGTAGACCTGAATACGATCGCATTTGTGACAACGGAGAAGCATCTGACTGACGGCAAAAAACAGCGCCAGCCCTTAACGGGTCTGGCGCTGATTGCGGCCGTCGGATTCTCAGAAACTTTCTAAAACAATTTTGCCCTTGGCTTTGCCGCTTTCCAGCAACTCGTGCGCGCGTCGCAGGTTCGCCGCATTGATCGTGCCGAAATGCTCGCCCACCGTAGTTTTCAAAGTCCCCGCATCAATCAGCTCGGCCACGCGGTTGAGCAGTTTGTGCTGCTCGATCATGTCCGGGGTTTCGAATAGCGAGCGGGTGTACATGAATTCCCAGTGCAGCGACAGGCTCTTGCGCTTGAGTTTGCTCACGTCCAGTGACTTAGGATCGTCGATCAGCGCCAGTTTGCCTTGCGGCGCCAAGGCCTCGACCAGTTGATCGAGGTGCAGATCGGTCTGGGTCAGGCTGGCGACGTGGGTCACGTGATCGATGCCGGCGCGCTTTAGCTCTTCGCTCAACGGCTGGCTGTGATCGATCACCAGATCGGCGCCCAACTCAGTCACCCAGTCGCGAGTCTGTGCACGGGACGCAGTGCCGATCACCTTCAGGCCGGTCAACTGGCGGGCCAGTTGGGTGAGGATCGAACCGACACCGCCAGCGGCGCCGACGATCAGCAGGCTTTGACCTTCATCGGTCTTGCCCTCACGGATCTGCAGGCGTTCGAACAGCAATTCCCACGCGGTGATCGCGGTCAGCGGCAGGGCAGCGGCTTCGGCGAAACCCAGGGACTTGGGCATGTGGCCGACAATCCGCTCATCCACCACGTGCAGTTCGCTGTTGCCACCGGCACGGGCGATGGAGCCGGCGTAGAACACCTTGTCGCCGGCCTTGAACAGCGTCACTTCACTGCCGACGGCTTTGACCACGCCGGCGACGTCCCAGCCCAGCACTTTTGCCGCGCCGTTTTCCGGCGCCACGTTCTGCCGCACCTTGGTGTCGACCGGGTTGACCGAGATGGCTTTGACTTCCACCAGCAGGTCGCGCGGGCCTGCGACCGGCTCCGGCAGTTCGATGTCTTGCAGGGACTTTTCGTCGCTGATCGGCAGGGAAGCGTAATAGGCGATGGCTTTCATGATTTGCTCCGTAGCGGTAATAGAAGAAGGGCTCAGGCGATGCTGCCCAGGCGTTTCAATTGGAAGTGTTCGATACAGTGGCCGGCTGTGGCCTGGAAATTCTGGAAGTGCGCGCTGGCGTTGTGCGCCTGGAGGATTTCTTCGCTGGCCCAGTGTTCGATCACATAGAAAGTCAGCGGGTCGGCGAGGTCGCGGTGCAGGTCGTACTGGCCGCAGCCTTCCTCGGCGCGGCTCGGCTCAACCAGTGCGCGCAGAGCGTTTTCGAGGGTGTCCTGCTGACCGGGTTTGGCGATCAGGGTGGCGATGGCGGTGAATGCTTGGGACATGTGCGGCTCCAGTCGCGGGATAAATTTGCTTGAACCCATCATTGGCTATTTCTCGGCGCGATAAAACCGGCTAAAAGAGCAGTCTCTTTCAATATTTTTTTGATAATCGAGGCTGAGAATGCTGCGTTTCGACGATTTGCAGTTGTTCGTTCGCGCTGCGGACCTGGGCAGTCTGTCGGCAGCCGCGCGGGTGATGGACATGTCTGCCGCGGTGGCCAGCGCCGCGCTCAAGCGTATCGAACAGCAACTGGGCGTGCGCTTGCTGGCGCGTTCGACCCGCAGCCTGCGCCTGACCGCCGAGGGCGAAGGCTTTCTCGAATATGCCCGGGCCGCGCTCGGTTCGCTGGACGAGGGCCGGCGCTTTCTCTCCAGCGCGCAGGATCAGGTCAGCGGCATCCTGCAGTTGTCGGCGCCTTCGGATTTCGGGCGCAACCTGCTGTTGCCGTGGCTCGACGAGTTTCAGCGCGAGCACCCGAAGCTGACCGTGCGCCTGTTGCTCGGTGACCGTATCGCCGACCTGTTCCGCCAGCCAGTGGACATCGCCCTGCGCTATGGCGAACCGGAAGATTCGAGCCTGGTGGCCCTGCCCATCGCCCCGGACAATCGCCGCGTGCTCTGCGCCTCGCCGGCCTACCTGGCGCGCCACGGCGAGCCGCGTCAGCTCGAACAATTGGCGCAGCACAATTGCCTGCTGTACATGCTCGGCAGCCGCGTGCATGACCATTGGAGTTTTCATGACGGCAAGCGCGAAGTCGGTCTGACGGTCAGTGGCGATCGCTTCAGTGATGACGCCGACGTCGTACGGTTGTGGGCGGTGGCGGGGGCGGGCATTGCTTATAAATCGTGGCTCGATGTCGGCACCGATGTCCTCGCCGGACGCCTCAAAGTGTTGTTGCCGGAGCTTCTCTGCGAGCGTGCTCCGCTGAATCTGTTGTGCGCCCATCGCGCGCAATTGAGTAAGCCGGTAAACCTTTTAAGGGAAATGCTCGCCAGCCGATGCGTCGAATTAAGTAGTCAATTTCCCAATTTCCCGAAACTTGATCATTAGTCGCAGGCAATTAGCGAAATTTCACTCAGGAACTATCACCATTCGCGTCAGCCACGGCGCAGGAAGCAGCGTGCATCCCGCTTATACTAGCGACCGCCTCAAACCTGCACCGACAACTGGCCAGGGCAGAATCAGGCCGGTTTTTCCAGGGCCGTGCCTGCGCCATACAAACGCTGTGAACACGCCATCGACGGGTGTGGCAGTGCTGACCTGGCTTGCACCGGCTCATGGCGTTTTACCCGTCTTGGCCGACGACACATTACTGGTCAAGATGTCTTCGAGCAGTAGACGATACGATTCAACAGGGAGTGAATACATGGAACATGCACCTTGCATCAGCCAGATCGCCACGCTGCTGGCCGACCCCAAGCGCAGCGCGATGATGTGGGCGTTGATGGATGGCTCGGCCCGCCAGACCGAGGAGCTGGCGCTGCTGGCAGGGCTGTCGCCGTCGTCGGCCAGTGCGCATCTGGGGCGTTTGTCCGCGGGTGGCCTGTTGAAAGTCGAGGTCCGTGGACGCAAGCGCTTCTTCCGCCTGGCGGCTCCGGAAATCGCAGCCGCCATTGAAGCCCTGGCCAGTGCCACGATTGCCAGTGCGCCGCGGGACGTCCCTCACGTATTCAAACGCTCGACGCCGATCAACAATCCACGAACCGCACCGTCCTCGCTGCTGCGTGCGCGCTTTTGCGATGATCATTTGGGCGGCACGCTGGCCGCCGATCTGTACCAGCGTTTGCTTGATGCCGGTTGGATCGAACAGATCGAGCAGCGGGTCGTGGTGACGCTCAAAGGCTCGACGCAGCTGGCGAATCGCGGGGTGTTCATTCAGGCCCTGGCCCATCGCAAGGCCCAGGTGGCGTGTGCCTGTCCGGACTGGAGCGAACGCCGTCCGCATCTGGGCGGTTCACTGGGCGCCGCGTTGCTGCAATTGTTCATGCAGTCCGGCTGGCTGGTGCTGCCCAAGGATTCTCGCGCATTGCAAGTCACGCCGGCCGGACAGCGGGAAATTCACTGTTTCGCCAAGGAAGTCGAGCTGGAACTGGCGTAATAGAGCATTCGCCGGTCAACTTCGTTGCTTGCGTCGTCTGTGACTGCGAACAGGTCGTATCCAGAAAAAGCGTTGAGGCGTTATCGCGCACACTCGGTCCGCACACTTCGTGGATGGGGGATGAGGTATGGATACGCGAAACTTCAGCGCGGCAGAACGTCTGGAACGGCTGCCGCTCAGCGGTTATCACCGGGTCATTTTCATCATCATCGCCTTGGCGTTCTTTTTCGATTCCATGGACCTGGCCATGATGACGTTCCTGCTCGGCTCGATCAAAAGCGAGTTTGGCCTGAGCAGTGCACAAGCCGGCCTGCTCGCCAGTTCGAGTTTTTTCGGGATGGTGCTGGGGGCATCGCTGTCGGGCATGCTCGCCGACCGCTTCGGACGCAAACCGGTGTTTCAGTGGAGCATCGTGCTGTGGGGCGTGGCCAGTTATCTGTGTTCGACCGCACAAACGGTCGAGAGCCTGACGCTGTTCCGCATCCTGCTGGGGATCGGCATGGGCATGGAGTTTCCCATTGCGCAGTCGATGCTCTCGGAGCTGATCCCGGCGCAGCGGCGCGGGCGCTACATCGCATTGATGGACGGTTTCTGGCCATTGGGTTTTGTCGCTGCCGGCGTACTGTCTTACTTCCTGCTGCCGTTGATTGGCTGGCGCGACATCTTCCTGGTGTTGGCGGTACCGGCGGTGTTTGTGCTGGCGATCCGTTTTTTCATTCCCGAATCACCGCGCTGGCTGGAGCAGGCCGGACGTCACGCAGCGGCGGACAAAGTCCTCGGCGCCATCGAGGCACGGGTGCGCACGTCTCTTGGCGTTGCGACATTGCCTGAGCCGGTGCGCCTGCCAAGGACAGTGACGCCGCCGGGCAACTTCTTCTCGGCCCTGCAGCAGATCTGGTCGCCGCAATACCGCCAGCGCACGACGATGATCTGGAGCCTGTGGTTTTTCGCCTTGCTCGGTTTTTACGGGCTGACGTCGTGGCTCAGTGCCTTGTTGCAGCAGTCGGGTTTCGCCGTGACCCAGTCGGTGTATTACACCGTGCTGATTTCTCTGGGCGGGATTCCCGGGTTTCTGATGGCGGCGTGGCTGGTGGAACGCTGGGGGCGCAAACCGGTGTGTATCGTCACGCTGCTGGGCGGCGGGGTGATGGCGTTCATCTACGGCCAGAGTGCGGTGTTTGGGGGCAATGTCGCGCTGCTGATCGGCTCGGGATTGTTGATGCAGTTTTTCCTGTTCGGCATGTGGGCGGTGCTTTACACCTATACGCCGGAGTTGTACCCGACTTCGGCGCGCGCCACAGGTTCGGGCTTTGCCTCGGCGATTGGGCGTGTCGGTTCGCTGCTCGGGCCGTTGGTGACCGGATTGGTGTTCCCGATTACCGGGCAGGGCGGAGTGTTTGCACTGGGGGCGCTGTGCTTTGCGATTGCGGCGGGGGTGGTGTGGCTGTTCGGGATGGAGACGCGCGGTAAAACCCTGGAGGAGCTGACTGAAGCAGAGATCGCTGGCTGAACACAGCACCCTGTGGGAGCGGGCTTGCTCGCGAAAGCGGTGTGTCAGTCGACATATTGGTTGAATGACACACCGCTTTCGCGAGCAAGCCCGCTCCCACAGGGGATTTGCTTTGTACTTACGGTTTTACCAGGCGCGCATCCAGGCTGTTCTGCGCCAGGCGCTTGGCCTGATCCTGGGTCATGCCCAGGTGTTCGTGCAGCGCGTGGAAGTTCTCGGTGACGTAACCGCCGAAGTACGCCGGGTCATCCGAGTTGACGGTGACCTTCACCCCACGCTCGAGCATGTCGAGGATGTTGTGCTGCGACATGTGATCGAACACGCAGAGTTTGGTGTTCGACAGCGGGCACACGGTCAGCGGGATCTGCTCGTCGATGATCCGCTGCATCAGGCGTTCGTCTTCGATGGCGCGTACGCCATGGTCGATACGCTGGATTTTCAGCAGGTCGATGGCTTCCCAGATGTACTCGGGCGGGCCTTCTTCACCGGCGTGGGCGACGGTCAGGAAGCCTTCGTGGCGGGCGCGGTCGAACACGCGCTGGAACTTGCTCGGCGGGTGACCCATCTCGGAGCTGTCGAGGCCGACGGCGACAAACGCATCACGGAACGGCAGCGCCTGATCCAGCGTTTTCTGTGCTTCGTCTTCGCTCAGGTGGCGCAGGAAGCTCAGGATCAAACCGCTGGTGATGCCCAGTTGCTGTTCGCCATCCTTGAGTGCCGCCGCGATGCCGTTGAGCACCACTTCGAACGGGATGCCGCGGTCGGTGTGGGTCTGCGGGTCGAAGAACGGTTCGGTGTGAATCACGTTCTGCGCTTTGCAGCGCAGCAGGTAGGCCCAGGTCAGGTCGTAAAAGTCCTGCGAGGTGCGCAGCACGTCGGCGCCCTGGTAATACAGGTCGAGAAATTCCTGCAGGTTGTTGAAGGCGTAAGCCTTGCGCAGGGTTTCGACATCGCTCCACGGCAGGGCGATCTTGTTGCGTTCGGCCAGGGCGAACAGCAGCTCGGGCTCCAGCGAGCCTTCCAGATGCAGGTGCAGTTCAGCCTTGGGCAGGGCGTTGAGCCAGTCGTACATATGCTTTTCTCATCAGGTGCAATGACGGCATTCTACAGATGCTTGCCGAAACAATTGGCAAAACCTGACCAAGCGATCCATCAGACCGCTTGCGGCTCGCGACGATAGGCGTAGGTATCGGCGAAGCGTGACAGCAGGAATTCGGCACAGGTGGTGGTCGGATATTTCGCCGGATGCTGTGCGTCCTGACAACCGGGCAGGCATTCGATGCGAGTATCCGGATGCGGCTCGGCGAAGAACGGCATCGAATAGCGATCCACTCCCAGCGGACTGATGACCCGGTGCGGCGTCGAGCGATAACGGTCATTGCTCCAGCGCGCCATCATGTCGCCGAGGTTGACCACGAAGGTACCGTCAATGGGCGGCGCGTCGATCCATTCACCGTTGATGTTCTTCACTTGCAGGCCGCCGGCGCTGTCCTGATAGAGCAGGGTGATGCAGCCGTAATCGGTGTGCGCTCCGGCGCCTTGCTGTGCGGCGCTGCTGGCGGTGTGGCGCGGTGGGTAGTGGATCATCCGCAGTACGCTGACCGGCTCAACGAAGCGCGAATCGAAGAAGTCGCGTTCGATCCCCAGCGCAATCGTCATCGCCCGCAGCAGGGTTTGCGCGAGCGCCTGCATGTCGAGGTAGTGCTGCTCCATCAGCGCTTCCCAGCCTGCTTGTGCAGGATGACGATTCGGCCCGCGCAGCGGTTTTCCCGCGAGCACCTCGGGATGATCCGCCGGCAAGTGCAGGCCCATGTCGAAGGTTTCCTTGAGGTCGCTGGGTTTGTCCGGGTCGAGCTGTTCGGTGGCGATGGCACCGTAGCCGCGATGGTGGCAAGTCTGGGTGATGTCGATCCTGAGTTTTTCTTCGGTCGGTTGCGCAAAAAAACGCTGGGCGTGGTCGAGCAGCGAGTCGATGCGCTGCGCGTAAATCGGGTGGCCCTTGATGTAGAAAAAGCCCCATTCGCGGCAGGCCTGGTCGATCTGCGCGGCGACGGCGGGCCAGGCGTTTTGGTCGGTGGAATAGAGCGGGCTGATGTCGATGACCGGAAGCTGATCCATACACAATCCTTGAGAACGCTGAAGATCAAATGTGGGCGCTGGCTTGCCAGCGATAGCGGTCTGACAGGCAACAATGATGTTGAATGTGAGGGCCTCATCGCTGGCAAGCCAACTCCCACAGGGGCGATGCAAGTTTGAAGAGATTACTTCGGCATCTCGGCCTTCATGCCTTCAACGTAGTAGTTCATCGACGCCAGTTCGGCATTGGTTGCGCTCACCCCGGCCGGGATTTTCTCGACGCCGGCCTGATCCTTGATCGGCCCGGTGAACGGTTGCAGGGCACCGCTCTTGATGTCGGCGATGATCTGTTCGGCCTCGGCTTTCACCGGTGCCGGCACCAGCTCGCTGATCGGCAGTTCAACCGTGCCTTCTTTCAGCCCGCCCCAGTAGTCCTGGGATTTCCAGCTGTGGTCGATCACGCTCTGGGTCGCTTGAATGTAATGCGGCGCCCAGTCATTGACGATCGAAGTCAGCACCGCTTTCGGGCCGAAGTGCGCCATGTCCGAGGCGTAACCCACGGCGTACACACCACGCCGTTCGGCGGCCTGGATCGGCGCCGGGCTGTCGGTGTGCTGGAACACCACGTCAACGCCCTGGTCGATCAGCGCGTTGGCGGCATCGGCTTCCTTGCCCGGGTCGAACCACGAGTTGACCCACACCACTTTGATTTCGGTGCCGGGGTTGTACTTGTTCAGGGCCAGCTGGATGGCGTTGATGTCGCGGATCACTTCCGGAATCGGGAACGAGGCGACGTAGCCGATTTTCTTGGTCTTGGTCATCTTCGCCGCGAGGAAGCCGCCGACATAACGCCCCTCGTAGGTGCGCGCCAGATAGGTGCCGAGGTTCTTGTCCTGCTTGTAGCCGGTGGCGTGTTCGAAGGTCACTTTGGGAAATTGCTTGGCGACTTTCAGCGTCGGGTTCATGTAGCCGAACGAGGTGGTGAAGATCAGGTTGTAGTTGTCCTTGGCCATGTTGCGGATCACCCGCTCGGCGTCGGCGCCTTCGGCGACGTTCTCGACGTAATTGGTGGTGATCTGCGCGCCGAATTTCTCCGCCAGCGCCTTGCGTCCCTGTTCATGCTGATACGTCCAGCCGTGGTCGCCGATCGGGCCGATGTAGACGAAACCGACCTTCAGCGGATCGGCAGCGCTGGCGCTCAGGCTGATCCCCAGACCGATGGCGGCGCACAGCAGTTTGTGCAGCGGACGTATTTGCATGAATTGGAGCTCCATTTTGTTGTGTGTGGTCAGGAGCAATGCAAATTGCTGACCAACAGGACAACAAAGCAAAAGATCGCAGCCTGCGGCAGCTCCTACAGGGGAATGGCAAACCTGTAGGAGCTGCCGCAGGCTGCGATCTTTTCAGCGCCGGAACCAACGCAGTGCAAGTCAGCGGATTCACGCTATCGGCTGGTGCGCTAAGGTGTAACGAAACGTTAGCGCCGCGCCGCAGTCAGTAGCTCATTCGAACCTCTCGGCAAAAAGGCCCGCCATGCTCACGATCCTCAAGCAAGAAAGCTTTCTGCTGCTGGCAGTGATTGCCGCGTGCATCGCCTATCCGCTGGAACACTGGATGCTGCACAGCGGCCAGATCGTCGCGCTGATCTGCGGTCTGGTGCTGATCGCCTTCATCGTCGCGGCTTCGATGCGCGTTGCCCATCATGCTGAACTGCTCGCCGAAAAAGTCGGCGACCCCTATGGCACGATGATCCTGACCCTCGCTGCGGTGCTGGTGGAGGTGGTGATCCTGGCGATCATGATGAGCAACGAAGCGTCCGCCACGCTGGTGCGTGACACGATCTATTCGGCGGTGATGCTCGACATCAACGGCATCCTCGGCCTTGCCGCGCTGATGGGTGGCCTCAAGCATGGCGAGCAGTCGTACAACGATGATTCGGCGCGCAGCTATAGCGTGATGATCCTCACCGCCATGGGCGTGTCGATGGTGGTGCCGGAGTTTATTCCGGCGGCCAACTGGAAGATTTATTCAGCGTTCACCATCGGTGCGATGGTGGTGCTTTATGCGTTGTTCCTGCGCATGCAGGTCGGGCCGCACAGTTACTTTTTCAGCTACAGCTACCCGGATAAACGCCGCAAGAAAGAACCGGTGGAGGATGAGCCGAAACCGCTGAGCCTGGCGTGGTCGATCGGCATTCTGGTGTTTGGGGTGGTGGTGATCGGCGCACTGGCCGAAGTGATGTCCAAGACCCTCGATCTGGGCCTGGAAGGCACGGGGGCACCGCCGGTGATCACGGCGATTCTGGTGGCGGCGATTTCCGCCGCGCCGGAGATTCTGACGGCGTTGCGTGCCGCGTTGGCCAACCGCATGCAATCGGTGGTGAACATTGCGATGGGCGCGTCACTGTCGACGGTGATTTTGACCGTGCCGGTGATGGAAGCGATGGCGCTGTACACCGGCCAGCCATTTCAAATGGCGATGACCCCGGTGCAGACGGTGATGATCTTCATCACGCTGATCGTCAGTGCGATCAACCTGAATGACGGCGAGACGAATGCCATCGAAGGTATGACCCACTTTGTGCTGTTTGCGACGTTTATCATGCTGTCGCTGCTCGGCCTTTGAGGCTGACGGAAACCAATGTGGGAGCGAGCCTGCTCGCGAAAGCGGTGTGTCATTCAACAAACATGTTGTCTGACACCCCCTCTTCGCGAGCAGGCTCGCTCCCACAGTTTTGAACGGCGGGGGATCAGGTACCGGCGATCAACTGCCGAGCCGCCTGGCTGTGATCGGCGATCAGGCCTTTCAGATCCAGTCCTTCAACCTGGCCATCAATCACCCGCCACTGGCCACCAATCATCACCCGATCGGCACGATCGGCACCGCACAACAACAGCGCCGAAATCGGATCATGGCTGCCCGAGAAGCGCAGCTCATCGAGCTTGAACAGCGCCAGGTCCGCCTGCTTGCCCACCGCCAGCTCACCAATGTCGGTACGCCCCAACAGGCTCGCCGAGCCTTTGGTTGCCCAGCCGAGCACGCGTTCCGGGGTGATCTTCTCCGCGCCGTAACGCAGACGCTGGATGTACAACGCCTGCCGCGCTTCGAGGATCATGTTCGACGCGTCGTTCGAGGCCGAACCATCCACGCCGAGACCGAACAGCGCGCCGGCATCGGTCAGATCGATGCTCGGGCAGATGCCGGAGGCCAGACGCATGTTCGAACTCGGGCAATGGCAGATACCGGTGCCGGCCTGGCCGAGGCGAGCGATTTCGTCCGGGTTGAAGTGGATGCCGTGGGCCAGCCAGGTGCGCGGGCCGAGCCAGCCGACGCTGTCCAGATAATCCACGGTGCGCAGGCCGAAACGCTGCAGGCAGAAATCCTCTTCGTCGAGGGTTTCCGCCAAGTGCGTGTGCAGACGCACGTCGAGTTTATTCGCCAGTTCGGCGCTGGCCGACATGATTTCCGGGGTCACCGAAAACGGCGAGCAAGGCGCCAGAGCGATCTGGATTTGCGCACCGTCGCCGCGCTCGTGGTACTCGTGAATCAGACGCTGACTGTCGTCGAGAATCACCTGACCTTCCTGCACGGTCTGCTGCGGTGGCAGGCCGCCGTCCTTCTCGCCGAGGCTCATCGAGCCGCGAGTGAGCATGGCGCGCATGCCCAGTTCACGCACGGTGTCGACTTGCACGTCGATGGCGTTTTCCAGGCCGTCCGGGAACAGGTAATGATGGTCGGCGGCGGTGGTGCAACCCGACAGCAGCAATTCAGCCAAAGCCACTTTCGTCGCGAGGGCGAGTTTTTCCGGGGTCAGCCGCGCCCACACCGGATACAGGGTTTTCAACCACGGGAACAATGGCTGATTGACCACCGGCGCCCAGGCGCGAGTCAGGGTTTGATAGAAATGGTGGTGGGTGTTGATCAGGCCCGGCAGGATCACATGCTCGCGGGCATCGAACACTTCATTGCACGGCGCGGACGGTTGCTGACCGGCCGCCAGCACTTCGACGATCACGCCGTCTTGCAGCACCAGACCGCCACGGGCATCGAGCGCGTTGGCCGTGAAAATGGCGAGGGGATTTTTTAACCAGGTACGGGTCGCAGGCATTGTGGCCGGCTCCTCTGAAAGTGGGGTTCAGGGTTGCCAGCTCAGTGTTGCCCTGTCTGCTGATCCAGGGTCGCCGCTATGGACGAGGTGCGGAGTTTCAAACAAATCGCCGGATCGGGCAAGCCCAACCCGACCATTCACCACACAACCCTTGTGGGAGCGAGCCTGCTCGCGAAGGCGTCGTATCAGTCGATACATCCATGGTCTGACACACCGCATTCGCGAGCAGGCTCGCTCCCACATTGGGATCTTCAGTGTTTACCAGGGAATGGTTTCACCCTTGTAGTTGATGAAGTAATGCCCACCCTTGCCGGTGTACGCATTCACCTGATCAATCAGCCCACGGGTGCTGGTCTCGACATCCAGGTCAGCCCCTTCACCGCCCATGTCCGTCTTTACCCAGCCCGGATGCAGCGACAGCACGGTGAGTTTCTGCTCGCCCAACTGGGTGACAAAACTATTGGTCATGGAGTTCAGCGCGGCCTTGCTCGCCTTGTACAGCGCCAGCTCCGGCGCGTCCGGTACGGTCACGCTGCCCAGACCGGAACTCATGAACGCCAGCACGCCGCTGCCGTCGCGGATCTGCCCGACGAAGCGCTGCGCCAGGTTGATCGGCGCTACGGCGTTGGTGAAGAACAACTGGCCGACTTCGGCCAGGGTCGCGCCGCCCGGGGTTTGCACCTCCGGACCTTTGACCCCGGCGTTGACGAACAGCAGGTCGAAAGTCTCGCCCTTGAGCTGTTGGCTCAGGGCGATCACCGCTTGTTGATCGTCCATGTCGAGTTTCTCGATCCGCACCTTGCCCAGCGCTTGCAGCGCCTCGGCCTTTTGCGGATTGCGCACGGTAGCGGTCACTTGCCAGCCGTCGGCCAGCAGGGTTTTCACCAGCCCGAGGCCCAAGCCGCGGGAGGCGCCGATGATCAGTGCGTGTTTTGCCTGGGACATGACGGAATTCCTTGAAAGTTACGGTTCACGGATTCAATGGACACGCCTGACCGAGTCGTTGTTGCAACGCTCGTCGCAACACATCGAACCGGCTCTCAAAAGAGCTGTTGACCCCGGAGCATACTCCAGGCTTTAGCATGCTTGCTTCTCAAATTCGCAGGCCGCTCAGCGGTGTTCGCCAATCATGTAGACAATACCGCCACTGTGGGAGCTGGCTTGCCAGCGATGAGGCCAGTGACATCACCACCCTAATGCCCGGCCTGCCACGGCTGCCCCAACGACACCGGCGCATACAATCGAGTCCGAACGGCATCCCGTGACAACAGCACCAACACCACAATCGTCGCCACATACGGCAGCATCGCCAACAGGCTCGACGGAATCGCCAGCCCCAAGCCCTGCGCCACCAGGTGCAGGATGCTGGCGAGGCCAAACAGATATGCCCCGAGCAACAAACGCCATACCCGCCAACTGGCAAACACCACCAGCGCCAAGGCAATCCAGCCGCGTCCGGCGGTCATGTTCTCGGCCCACATCGGCGTGTACGCCAGCGACAGATACGCCCCGGCCAACCCGGCCATCGCCCCGCCAAACAGCACCGCCAGCGTGCGCACGGTCAGCACCGGCAGGCCCATCGCACTGGCCGCGTCCGGGTTCTCGCCGACTGCCTGAATGATCAAGCCGACACGGCTTTTGATGATCACCCACGCCACCAGCGCAAACAGCGCGAACGACAGATACACCAGCAGATCCTGGGCAAACAGCATGCGGCCGATCAGCGGAATCTCACTCAAGTAAGGAATCGCCAACGGTTCGAATCCAGCCAGTGGCTTGCCGACCCATGCAGCGCCAACGAAGGTCGACAGGCCCACGCCGAAGATCGTCAGCGCCAGCCCGGTCGCCACCTGATTGGCATTGAACACCAGCGCCACCAAGGCAAACAGCGACGACAGCAGCATCCCCGCAAGCATCGCCAACAACACGCCGAGCCACAGGTTGCCGCTGTTGAGGGCGACGATAAAACCGATCACCGCGCCAAACAGCATCATCCCTTCCTGGCCGAGGTTGAGCACGCCGCTCTTTTCGCAGATCAACTCACCCAGTGCCACCAACAGCAGTGGCGTGCCGCAGCGCACCATGGCGTAGAAAATATTGCTCAGCAGATCGATATCCATCACAGCGCTCCGGCGGTTACGGCGGTGGTCGAGGTGCGCCGTGCCCAGCGCAGTTTCAGGCGTGTCCGATAGAGAATCAGCACGTCGCAGGCCAGCAGGAAAAACAGCATCATTCCCTGAAACAATTGGGTGATGGCTTGCGGCAGGTTGAGGGTCATTTGTGCGCTTTCACCGCCGATGTACAGCAACGCCATCAGCAGGCTTGAGAACAGAATGCCGATCGGATTCAGCCGGCCGAGAAACGCCACGGTGATTGCTGCATAGCCATAGCCCGGCGAGACTTGCGGCACCAATTGCCCAATCGGCCCGGTCACTTCGCAGACCCCGGCCAGCCCGGCCAAACCGCCGCTGATCAACAGCGCGAGCCAGATCAGGCGTTTCTCGCGAAAGCCGACAAACCCCGCCGCACGTTTATCCAGACCGAGCACTTTGATCTGAAAACCGACGAAGCTTTTCTGCAACAACACCCACACCGCGACCAGCGCGAGCAAGGCGAAATACACCCCGGCATGCACCCGACCATCCTCCATCAGCAGCGGCAGGCGACTGGCGTCGCCGAACATCGCCGACTCGGGAAAGTTGTAGCCGGCCGGATCCTTCAGCGGCCCGTGCACGCAGAACAGCAACAGGTTCAGTGCGATGTAGTTGAGCATGATGCTGGTGAGGATTTCGTTGGCGTTGAAGCGCGTGCGCAACCACGCCGTCAGGCCGGCCCAGGCGGCACCGGCGAAAGTACCGGTGAGCAGAATCAGCACCAGTGCCCAATGGCTTTGCATATCGATGATGTTCACCGCCAACGCACTGCCGGCGAGCGCGCCGAACAGCAACTGACCTTCAGCGCCGATGTTCCAGATTCGCGCTTGATACGCCACGGCCAGACCGAGTGCGCAAAGCAGGATCGGCAGCGCTTTGACCAACCATTCGGAGACGCCATACAGGTCGCTGATCGGCGCGATCAACAGCGTGTGCAGGGTTTGCAGCGGGTCATGGCCGAGGGCGATGAACAGCAGCGAGCCGCAACCCAATGTCAGCAGCGCCGCCAGCAACGGCGAGCACCACAGCATCAGGCGCGATTGCTGGCCACGGGGTTCGAGGGAAAGCAACATAGGGGGAAACTCCGTCAGAGCGTGGCCGATGAAGGCGCGTCGTTGAATTGCCCGGCCATCCAGCCGCCGACGTCACTCAGCAGGGTGTCGGTGGTGTTTCGCAGCGGTGACAGACGCCCCGCGCACAGGGCGCCGAGGCGGTCGCTGATCTGGAACAGTTCGTCGAGGTCTTCGGAAATCACCAGAATCGCCGCGCCGGCATCGCGCAGGGCAATCAGCGCGCGGTGAATGGTCGCGGCGGCGCCCACGTCCACGCCCCAGGTCGGGTGCGCGGCGATCAGCAGTTTCGGTTGCTGGAGGATTTCCCGGCCAAGAATGAATTTTTGCAAATTGCCGCCGGAAAGACTGCGCGCGGCGGTCTGGCTATCGGGCGTTTTCACCCCGAAACGCTGAATGATCTGCTGGGCGAGGGCTTCGACTTTGCCGCGCTCAATCAAACCGTTGCTGACCAGCCCTTGTTGAAAAGCCGTGAGCAAGGCGTTGTCGGCCAGGCTCAATTCCGGCACCGCGCCATGGCCCAGGCGTTCTGCCGGGACGAACGCCAGTCCGAGTTGGCGCCGCGCATCCGGGCGCAAAGCGGCGACCGCTTGCCCGGCAAAACAGATCGATGTCGCGCTGTCGCGGGGCAGGGTTTGCTCGCCGCTGAGCAGCGCCAGCAACTCATCCTGGCCATTGCCCGCGACCCCGGCGATACCGACGATTTCGCCGCTGCGTACTTGCAGGCTGATGTCGTTCAACGAGCAGCCGAACGGATCGGGGTTGTGCCAGCTCAAGCCGTTGACCTGTAAGTACGCCGCGCCACCGCTGACCTTCGGATATTCGCCGATCAGTGCCGCCGCTTCGCCGACCATCATTTGCGCCAACTGCTGATCCGAGCATTCGGCCGGCTCGCAATGCCCGGCGACCCGCCCGCCGCGCAAAACCGTGGCGCTATGGCACAGCGCGCGCACTTCCGCGAGTTTGTGGCTGATAAACAGTATGCTGCAGCCCTCGGCGGCGAGACGGCGCAGGGTGATGAACAATTCCTCGGCCTCTTGCGGCGTCAGCACCGACGTCGGCTCGTCGAGAATCAGCAAGCGAATGTCCTGCATCAGGCAACGAATGATCTCCACCCGTTGCCGCTCGCCGATCGACAGGCTGTGGACAAGTCGCTCCGGCTCCAGCGCCATGCCGTAGCGGCGCGACACTTCGGCAATTGTCGGCTCCAGTTGTTTCGGCGTGCCGGCCCTGGCGCCCATCGCCAAGGCAATGTTCTGCGCGACGCTGAGGGTTTCGAACAGCGAGAAATGCTGGAACACCATGCCGATCCCCAACTGCCGGGCCTGCGCCGGATTACGAATATTCACCCGCTGACCTTGCCAGAGCATTTCGCCGGCATCGGCCTGGGTCACGCCGTAAATGATCTTCATCAGCGTGCTTTTGCCCGCGCCGTTCTCACCGAGCAGGGCGTGGATTTCTCCGGGCGCGATGCTCAGGTCGATGGCGTCATTGGCCAGACAACCGGGGTAGCGTTTGCTGATCTGGCGCAGTTGCAGGCGCGGTGTTGAATCTGGGCTTGGCATGACAGGCTCGACTGGCTTGGAGTTATGCCTGTGGATAAAGCAATTTCCTGGCCATTGAGTCAGGAACCTTGGCGGCCCTCGTACGGCAACGGTTACTGTAGAGCGTCGAAGGGCAAATGTTCGGGAGGTACGGCACCAATTGAGAGCAAAGCCGTTGATCAGGCTCCAGTTTTGCCCGTAGGCAACTGATCAAAAAACGAGCAAATGCGTGGGGCCTATGCAGACCCTGCGACTGCGCCAGCCATGAACGGGTTATCCACAGGTTGCTCCACAGTATTTGTGTGCAATTGGGAATCCTTGGCATAAGCGCAGCGGTGCTATCTTCCATTGGTGATAAACAGCGCTAACTATTTGTTTTTACGCGGGATTAATCTTTTTTCAGGTGGAGTGGACGAAAAGTGAGCAAATCGCGCAAAGCCACGTGACAGAAGGGTTACAGCCAGATGTGCTCAGGTTATCCACAGTCGGGTGCACAGCAGATGTGGGCAAGTTGCTGGAATAAAGAAATCCGTCGATGCCCTAAAAGATCGCAGCCTTCGGCAGCTCCTACAGGGAAACGCAAAGTCCTGTGTAGAGCTGCCGAAGGCTGCGATCTTTTGCTCATCTAACGCTGCAGCACAATCCGCCCACGGCTCAAATCCGCCAATTGCGTTTGCAGCAAATCGATCTGCGCCTCACCCACCGCCAACTGCAATTCAACACCATTGGCGGTGAAGTTTTCTTCGACGACCAACCCACCCAGGTCCGCCACCCGCAGCTTCACCAGCGCCAGCTCGGCAAAGCCGCAGGCACAACTGAGCGGCACACGGCTGATCAACTCGACTTTCGCCGCCACTTGCAGGCACTTGTTAGCGCCGCCGCCATAGGCCCGGGCCAGACCGCCAGTGCCCAGTTGAATGCCGCCGTACCAGCGGATTACCAGCACCGCGACCTGATCGCAATCCTGCGCCTCGATGGCTGCCAGAATCGGCCGTCCGGCAGTGCCGCCGGGTTCGCCATCGTCGTTGCTGCGGTATTGCGCCCCGAGTTTCCACGCCCAGCAGTTATGCGAGGCATTCAGGTCGCTGTGCTGTTCGAAGAACGCCTGCGCGTCGGCGGGGCTGGCGATCGGCGCGGCGAAGGTGATGAAGCGGCTTTTGCGAATCTCTTCGCGGTACTCGCAAAAACCGCTGAGGGTGAAAGGCATAAACGTCTTAAATAGTCGGGGTGAGGCCGCAGCCTTTGAGAATGATGCGGATCAGGTTGTTGCCGGCGTCTTCCATGTCCTGCTTGGTCAACTTGCTGCGCCCGCTGACACGACAGATCTGCGTGGCGAAGTCGGCGTAATGCTGGGTGCTGCCCCATAGCAGGAAAATCAGGTGCACCGGATCCACCGGGTCCATCTTGCCGGCATCGATCCACGCCTGAAACACGGCCGCGCGCCCCTGAAACCAGGCGCGGTAATCCTGGTTGAAATACTCGGTCAGGCATTCGCCGCCACTGATCACTTCCATCGCAAAGATCCGCGAGGCCTGCGGTTGGCGGCGGGAGAATTCCATCTTGGCGCGAATGTAGCGGGTCAGCGCTTCGGCGGGATCGTCCTCGGCGGTCAGGGTATTGAAGGTGCTGTCCCACAGCTCGATGATGTTGCTCAGCACCGCCACGTACAACCCAAGCTTGTTGGTGAAGTAGTAATGCAGGTTTGCCTTGGGCAGCCCGGCATTCTGCGCAATGGTGTTCATGCTGGTGCCTTTGTACCCGTGACGGGCGAACTCGTCTTCGGCGGCTTTGAGGATGGTCTCTTCGTTCTTCTGACGAATGCGGCTGGCGGGTTTGCCGCCATGGGCTGGGACTTCAAAGGTCATAGGCACTTCCGGTTTGTCTGTGGGTGCAACCAGTTGCGTTGATAACGCACCCACAGGCATCCGACAAGTCCTGATGCAATAAAACCGTTATGCCTGTTCGATCTTGTTCAACGATGCGCCGGATTCGACGGTCGAGGTTTTCGCCTCCGGCAGCAACAGGCAGAGGATGATCGCGGTCAGGCCACCGCTGGTAATTGCCGAGTCGAAGAGGTTCTGCACCAGTTTCGGCAACAGGTGCAGCAGGTTCGGTTGCGCGGCGATGCCCAGGCCGACGCCGAGCGAGGTGGCGATGATCAGCATGCTGCGTCGGTCCAGCGGCGACTGCGCGAGAATCCGCACCCCGGCCGCCGCCACGCTGCCGAACATCACCAGGGTGGCGCCACCGAGCACCGGTTTGGGGATCTGCTGCAGCACCGCGCCGATCATGGGGAACAGGCCGAGACAAAACAGGATCGCACCAATGTATAAACCGACGTAGCGGCTGGCGACGCCGGTCAACTGGATCACGCCGTTGTTCTGCGCAAACGTGGTATTGGGGAAGGCGCTGAAGGTGGCGGCGATCATGCAGCTGACGCCGTCACCGAGTACGCCACCGCGCAGTCGACTTATATAAGAAGGGCCGCTGATCGGCTGACGGGCGAGCATGCAATTGGCGGTGAGGTCGCCGACGGTTTCGATGGTGCTGATCAGATAAATTAGCGCGACCGGCAGGAACGCCGTCCAGTCGAAGCTGAATCCGAACTTGAACGGTGCAGGAAGACTCACCAGCGGCAAGTCAGGCAATGCCTGCGGAACCAGTTTCCCGCTGAACCACGCGGCCAGACTGCCCAGCAGCAGTCCGATGATGATTGCCGACAGCCGCACCCACGGCGTGTTCGAACGGTTGAGCAGGATGATCGTCAGCAACACGAACACCCCCAGCGCGAGATTGCCCGGGGCGCCGAAGTCCGGCGCATTGAAACCACCGCCCAGATCGGTAATGCCGACTTTGATCAGGCTGATGCCGATCAGAGTAATGACGATCCCGGTCACCAGCGGCGTGACGACCCGGCGCAATTGACCGATGAAACGGCTGAGGACGATCTGCACCACGGCGCCGAAGAAGCACACGCCGAAGATCATCGCCAGAATGTCCTCCGGACTGCCGCCGCGCTGCTTGACCAGAAACCCGGCCGACAGCACTGCGCCGAGGAAGGCGAAACTGGTGCCTTGCAAACAGATCATCCCGGCGCCGATGCCGAACGGTCGCCGCGCTTGAATAAAGGTGCCGACCCCTGAAACCATCAACGCCATGCTGATGAGATACGGCAAGTGCGCGGTCAAGCCGAGAGCCGAGCCGATCACCAGCGGCGGGGTAATGATGCCGACGAAACTGGCGAGCACGTGTTGCAGGGCGGCGAGGATTGCGGCGGGTGGTTTTGGGCGGTCGTCGAGGCCGTAGATCAGGTCGCTGGACGGTTCAGAATCTGGCTGCATGGGTTTGGCTTCTTGTTCAGGGATCGAGTTCACCCTTCACTGCAAAAACCTGTCCACTTGCTCAGCTTTAAGGGATTGCGATTGCCAAATGTAGGAGCTGCCGGAGGCTGCGATCTGTTGATCTTGCTTTCAACGCGTCGCCGCCAGGCTCTCCAGAAAGCTCTCCAGCACCAAATGAGGGCGCCGCCCCTTGCGCGTGACCGATGCGAGGCTCAAGTCATAAAAACGCGTCGTCGATTTCAGCGCACGCAAGCGCCCTTGCTGCACCCACAGACTGGCGTAGTGATCCGGCAGATAACCGATATAACGCCCGGTCAGAATCAGAAACGCCATGCCCTCACGGTCGGAAGCGCTGGCGGTGCAGTTGAGTGCCTGGTAATGCGCCTGAATTTCCGCCGGCAAACGGAACGTCGGCGCAATCGCGTCCTGACTGTTCAGGCGTTCGTCATCCAGTTGCTTGTCATCGACATAAAACAGCGGATGACCCACTGCGCAATAAAGCAGCGAGCGCTCGCTGTACAACGGCTGATATTCCAGCCCCGACAGTGCACTGGCCTGCGGCACCACGCCGACATGCAGGCGGCCGTCGAGCACGCCTTGTTCGACTTCGTTGGGGGCGATCATGCGGATCTGGATCTGCACGTCCGGCCCGCGCTCCTTCAATTGGGCGAGGGCATGGGTGATGCGCATGTGGGGCAGGGTGACGAGGTTGTCGGTCAGGCCGATGATCAGTTCGCCGCGCAGGTGCTGGTGCAATCCATTGACCTCGGTGCGGAAACTTTCCAGCGCACTTAACAGTTGCAGCGCCGATTGATAAACCTCCCGGCCTTCTTCGGTCAGCGAGAATCCGGCGCGGCCACGTTGGCACAGACGCAGGCCGAGACGCTGTTCCAGATCGCTCATCTGCTGGCTGATCGCCGAGCGCCCGATGCCGAGCACGGTTTCCGCCGCCGAGAAGCCGCCGCACTCCACCACGCTGCGGAAAATCCGCAACAGGCGAATATCAAAATCACTGACTTGGGCCAGCGGATCGGGGCGGCGACTGCTCATGCTGTTGTTCTCATTGTTTAGCAGGCTTCTAACTGAAGGTTAGAAAAGTTGGATTTCACCGACTTTATCCGCGTGGCAATTTAGCTGCAACAACGCTTTTTATCTCCCTGATGCTTATGCCCTGCGAGGTTTTGCCCGATGAACATGCCTGAAAACGCGCCGTCGCCACTGGCCAGCCAACTGAAGCTGGACGCGCACTGGATGCCGTACACCGCCAACCGCAACTTCCAGCGCGATCCGCGTCTGATCGTGGGGGCCGAAGGCAGCTGGCTGTTCGATGACAAGGGCCGCAAGATCTACGATTCGCTGTCCGGTCTGTGGACCTGCGGCGCCGGGCACACCCGCAAGGAAATCCAGGAAGCGGTCGCCAAGCAACTGGGCACCCTCGATTACTCGCCGGGCTTCCAGTACGGCCATCCGCTGTCATTCCAACTGGCGGAAAAAATCACTGATCTGACCCCGGGCAACCTGAACCACGTGTTCTTCACTGACTCCGGCTCCGAGTGTGCCGACACCGCGGTGAAAATGGTCCGTGCCTACTGGCGTCTGAAAGGTCAGTCGACCAAGACCAAAATGATCGGTCGTGCCCGCGGTTATCACGGCGTGAACATCGCAGGCACCAGCCTCGGCGGCGTCAACGGCAACCGCAAACTGTTCGGCCAGGCGATGATGGACGTCGATCACCTGCCGCATACGCTGCTGGCCAGCAACGCATTCTCCCGTGGCATGCCGGAGCAGGGCGGCATCGCCCTCGCCGATGAACTGTTGAAGCTGATCGAACTGCACGATGCATCGAACATCGCGGCGGTCTTCGTTGAGCCAATGGCCGGCTCCGCTGGTGTACTGGTTCCGCCTCAGGGTTACCTGAAGCGTCTGCGCGAGATCTGCGATCAACACAACATCCTGCTGGTGTTCGACGAAGTGATCACCGGTTTCGGCCGCACCGGATCGATGTTTGGCGCCGAGAGCTTTGGCGTGACTCCGGACC
This sequence comes from Pseudomonas sp. AO-1, assembly GCF_019775695.1. Classification (NCBI taxonomy): domain Bacteria; kingdom Pseudomonadati; phylum Pseudomonadota; class Gammaproteobacteria; order Pseudomonadales; family Pseudomonadaceae; genus Pseudomonas; species Pseudomonas sp. AO-1. The sequence continues at coordinate 5,807,786 of NZ_CP079947.1, read as the reverse complement.
TGATGTGCATCGCCAAGCAAGTCACCAACGGCGCGATCCCGATGGGCGCGGTGATTGCCAGCTCCGAGATCTACCAGACCTTCATGAATCAGCCGACGCCGGAATATGCGGTGGAATTCCCCCACGGCTATACCTACTCGGCGCATCCGGTGGCGTGCGCCGCTGGCCTGGCGGCACTCGATCTGCTGCAAAAGGAAAACCTGGTGCAGAGCGTGGCCGAAGTCGCGCCGCATTTCGAAAATGCCCTGCACGGCCTGAAAGGTTCGAAGAACGTCATCGATATCCGTAACTACGGCCTGGCCGGTGCGATCCAGATTGCCGCCCGCGACGGCGACGCCATTGTGCGTCCGTTCGAAGCCGGCATGGCCCTGTGGAAAGCCGGGTTCTACGTGCGCTTTGGCGGCGACACCCTGCAGTTTGGCCCAACCTTCAACAGCAAGCCGCAAGACCTCGATCGTCTGTTTGACGCGGTTGGCGAAGTGCTGAACAAGCTCGACTGATTTTTCCCTCTATATATACCTGCGAATAACGGGCGCCCCATGCGGGCGTCTGTACACAAGAATTCAGGAGTTTTCGATGAGCGTTATCCCGCATTTGATCAATGGCGAACTGGTGACCGAGAACGGTCGCGCGGTTGATGTGTTCAACCCGTCTACCGGTCAGGCGATCCACAAGCTGCCGCTGGCCACCCGCGAAACCATTCAACACGCAATCGACGCCGCCAAGGCCGCGTTCCCGGCATGGCGCAACACCCCGCCGGCCAAACGTGCCCAGGTGATGTTCCGCTTCAAGCAACTGCTGGAGCAGAACGAAGCGCGAATCTCGCAATTGATTAGCGAAGAACACGGCAAGACCCTCGAAGACGCCGCCGGTGAACTGAAGCGTGGTATCGAGAACGTCGAGTTCGCCTGCGCCGCACCGGAAATCCTCAAGGGCGAGTACAGCCGCAACGTCGGCCCGAACATCGACGCCTGGTCGGACTTCCAGCCACTGGGTGTGGTGGCCGGTATCACGCCGTTCAACTTCCCGGCGATGGTGCCGCTGTGGATGTACCCGTTGGCGATCGTCTGCGGTAACTGCTTCATTCTCAAACCATCCGAGCGTGACCCGAGCTCGACGCTGCTGATCGCCCAACTGCTGCTGGAAGCCGGTTTGCCGAAAGGCGTGCTGAGCGTGGTGCATGGCGACAAGACTGCAGTGGACGCGCTGATTGAAGCGCCGGAAGTCAAAGCGCTGAGCTTTGTTGGCTCGACGCCAATTGCCGAATACATCTATGCCGAAGGTACCAAGCGCGGCAAACGCGTTCAGGCACTGGGCGGGGCGAAGAACCATGCGGTGCTGATGCCGGATGCGGATCTGGACAACGCAGTCAGCGCGCTGATGGGCGCGGCCTATGGTTCTTGCGGTGAGCGCTGCATGGCGATTTCGGTCGCGGTGTGTGTCGGCGATCAGGTAGCGGATGCGCTGGTGGCGAAACTGGTTCCGCAGATCAAGGCGCTGAAAATCGGTGCCGGCACTTCGTGCGGTCTCGACATGGGGCCACTGGTAACCGGTCAGGCGCGGGACAAGGTCAGCGGCTATGTCGATGACGGTGTGGCAGCGGGCGCGACCTTGGTCGTCGATGGTCGCGGCTTGAGCATTCCGGGTAACGAAGAGGGCTTCTTCCTCGGCGGCTGCCTGTTCGACAACGTTACCCCTGAAATGCGCATCTATAAGGAAGAGATCTTCGGACCGGTGTTGTGCGTGGTTCGTGTCAATAGCCTGGAAGAGGCGATGAAGCTGATCAACGATCACGAATACGGTAACGGCACCTGCATCTTTACCCGTGACGGTGAAGCGGCGCGTCTGTTCTGTGACGAGATTGAAGTCGGCATGGTCGGCGTCAACGTACCACTGCCGGTACCGGTGGCTTACCACAGCTTCGGTGGTTGGAAGCGTTCGCTGTTCGGCGACCTTCATGCTTATGGTCCGGATGGTGTGCGCTTCTATACCCGTCGCAAGGCCATCACTCAGCGTTGGCCGCAGCGTGCGAGCCATGAGGCTTCGCAATTCGCTTTCCCTAGCTTGTAAGTAGCAGGGCATGACCAAGGCCGACCTCTAGAGGTCGGCCTTGGTGTTTTCGGGTGTTTTTGACCGATATGACAGAAATATGAAAAAAAGCGGTTGACGGCAGATTCTGGAGGTCTATAATTCGCCCCACTTCCGGCGCAGTCGAAACGGAAAACTCCTTGAGATTCAATGAGTTGCGCGGATTTCGACAGCAGTTCGCTTCAGTTAATCGAAGCCTGGAAGGAGTTGAAAGAGCGGTGATGTTTGGCTCTTTTGACGGTTCGATCTTCTCGGTCGAAAGCGGAGAAAAAGAGGTGTTGACAGCAGCGTGTAACGCTGTAGAATTCGCCTCCCGCTAACGAGAGATCGGAAGCGCAAGTGGTTGAAGTTGTTGAAGAATTCTTCGAAAACTTCTGAAAATAATCACTTGACAGCAAATGAGGCTGCTGTAGAATGCGCGCCTCGGTTGAGATGAAAGATCTTAACCAACCGCTCTTTAACAACTGAATCAAGCAATTCGTGTGGGTGCTTGTGGAGTCAGACTGATAGTCAACAAGATTATCAGCATCACAAGTTACTCCGCGAGAAATCAAAGATGTAACCAACGATTGCTGAGCCAAGTTTAGGGTTTCTTAAAAACCCAAAGATGTTTGAACTGAAGAGTTTGATCATGGCTCAGATTGAACGCTGGCGGCAGGCCTAACACATGCAAGTCGAGCGGATGAAAGGAGCTTGCTCCTGGATTCAGCGGCGGACGGGTGAGTAATGCCTAGGAATCTGCCTGGTAGTGGGGGACAACGTTTCGAAAGGAACGCTAATACCGCATACGTCCTACGGGAGAAAGCAGGGGACCTTCGGGCCTTGCGCTATCAGATGAGCCTAGGTCGGATTAGCTAGTTGGTGAGGTAATGGCTCACCAAGGCGACGATCCGTAACTGGTCTGAGAGGATGATCAGTCACACTGGAACTGAGACACGGTCCAGACTCCTACGGGAGGCAGCAGTGGGGAATATTGGACAATGGGCGAAAGCCTGATCCAGCCATGCCGCGTGTGTGAAGAAGGTCTTCGGATTGTAAAGCACTTTAAGTTGGGAGGAAGGGTTGTAGATTAATACTCTGCAATTTTGACGTTACCGACAGAATAAGCACCGGCTAACTCTGTGCCAGCAGCCGCGGTAATACAGAGGGTGCAAGCGTTAATCGGAATTACTGGGCGTAAAGCGCGCGTAGGTGGTTTGTTAAGTTGGATGTGAAATCCCCGGGCTCAACCTGGGAACTGCATCCAAAACTGGCAAGCTAGAGTATGGTAGAGGGTGGTGGAATTTCCTGTGTAGCGGTGAAATGCGTAGATATAGGAAGGAACACCAGTGGCGAAGGCGACCACCTGGACTGATACTGACACTGAGGTGCGAAAGCGTGGGGAGCAAACAGGATTAGATACCCTGGTAGTCCACGCCGTAAACGATGTCAACTAGCCGTTGGGAGCCTTGAGCTCTTAGTGGCGCAGCTAACGCATTAAGTTGACCGCCTGGGGAGTACGGCCGCAAGGTTAAAACTCAAATGAATTGACGGGGGCCCGCACAAGCGGTGGAGCATGTGGTTTAATTCGAAGCAACGCGAAGAACCTTACCAGGCCTTGACATCCAATGAACTTTCCAGAGATGGATTGGTGCCTTCGGGAGCATTGAGACAGGTGCTGCATGGCTGTCGTCAGCTCGTGTCGTGAGATGTTGGGTTAAGTCCCGTAACGAGCGCAACCCTTGTCCTTAGTTACCAGCACGTTATGGTGGGCACTCTAAGGAGACTGCCGGTGACAAACCGGAGGAAGGTGGGGATGACGTCAAGTCATCATGGCCCTTACGGCCTGGGCTACACACGTGCTACAATGGTCGGTACAGAGGGTTGCCAAGCCGCGAGGTGGAGCTAATCCCATAAAACCGATCGTAGTCCGGATCGCAGTCTGCAACTCGACTGCGTGAAGTCGGAATCGCTAGTAATCGCGAATCAGAATGTCGCGGTGAATACGTTCCCGGGCCTTGTACACACCGCCCGTCACACCATGGGAGTGGGTTGCACCAGAAGTAGCTAGTCTAACCTTCGGGAGGACGGTTACCACGGTGTGATTCATGACTGGGGTGAAGTCGTAACAAGGTAGCCGTAGGGGAACCTGCGGCTGGATCACCTCCTTAATCGACGACATCAGCTGCTCCATAAGTTCCCACACGAATTGCTTGATTCATTGAAGAAGACGATAGAAGCAGCCCGAAATTGGGTCTGTAGCTCAGTTGGTTAGAGCGCACCCCTGATAAGGGTGAGGTCGGCAGTTCGAATCTGCCCAGACCCACCAATTTTTGTGTGGGAACCTGTAGAAATACGGGGCCATAGCTCAGCTGGGAGAGCGCCTGCCTTGCACGCAGGAGGTCAGCGGTTCGATCCCGCTTGGCTCCACCACCACTGCTTCTGAAGTTTGAAAGCTTAGAAATGAGCATTCCATCGCTGTGATGGTGAATGCTGATTTCTAGTCTTTTGATTAGATCGTTCTTTAAAAATTTGGGTATGTGATAGAAAGATAGACTGAACGTTACTTTCACTGGTAACGGATCAGGCTAAGGTAAAATTTGTGAGTGACTCTTAAGAGTTTTGCGAATTTTCGGCGAATGTCGTCTTCACAGTATAACCAGATTGCTTGGGGTTATATGGTCAAGTGAAGAAGCGCATACGGTGGATGCCTTGGCAGTCAGAGGCGATGAAAGACGTGGTAGCCTGCGAAAAGCTTCGGGGAGTCGGCAAACAGACTTTGATCCGGAGATGTCTGAATGGGGGAACCCAGCCATCATAAGATGGTTATCTTGTACTGAATACATAGGTGCAAGAGGCGAACCAGGGGAACTGAAACATCTAAGTACCCTGAGGAAAAGAAATCAACCGAGATTCCCTTAGTAGTGGCGAGCGAACGGGGACTAGCCCTTAAGTGGCTTTGAGATTAGCGGAACGCTCTGGAAAGTGCGGCCATAGTGGGTGATAGCCCTGTACGCGAAAGTCTCTTAGTCATGAAATCGAGTAGGACGGAGCACGAGAAACTTTGTCTGAATATGGGGGGACCATCCTCCAAGGCTAAATACTACTGACTGACCGATAGTGAACTAGTACCGTGAGGGAAAGGCGAAAAGAACCCCGGAGAGGGGAGTGAAATAGATCCTGAAACCGTATGCGTACAAGCAGTGGGAGCCCACTTTGTTGGGTGACTGCGTACCTTTTGTATAATGGGTCAGCGACTTATTTTCAGTGGCGAGCTTAACCGAATAGGGGAGGCGTAGCGAAAGCGAGTCTTAATAGGGCGTCTAGTCGCTGGGAATAGACCCGAAACCGGGCGATCTATCCATGGGCAGGTTGAAGGTTAGGTAACACTGACTGGAGGACCGAACCGACTACCGTTGAAAAGTTAGCGGATGACCTGTGGATCGGAGTGAAAGGCTAATCAAGCTCGGAGATAGCTGGTTCTCCTCGAAAGCTATTTAGGTAGCGCCTCATGTATCACTGTAGGGGGTAGAGCACTGTTTCGGCTAGGGGGTCATCCCGACTTACCAAACCGATGCAAACTCCGAATACCTACAAGTGCCGAGCATGGGAGACACACGGCGGGTGCTAACGTCCGTCGTGAAAAGGGAAACAACCCAGACCGTCAGCTAAGGTCCCAAAGTTATGGTTAAGTGGGAAACGATGTGGGAAGGCTTAGACAGCTAGGAGGTTGGCTTAGAAGCAGCCACCCTTTAAAGAAAGCGTAATAGCTCACTAGTCGAGTCGGCCTGCGCGGAAGATGTAACGGGGCTCAAACCATACACCGAAGCTACGGGTATCACGTAAGTGATGCGGTAGAGGAGCGTTCTGTAAGCCTGTGAAGGTGAGTTGAGAAGCTTGCTGGAGGTATCAGAAGTGCGAATGCTGACATGAGTAACGACAATGGGTGTGAAAAACACCCACGCCGAAAGACCAAGGTTTCCTGCGCAACGTTAATCGACGCAGGGTTAGTCGGTCCCTAAGGCGAGGCTGAAAAGCGTAGTCGATGGAAAACAGGTTAATATTCCTGTACTTCTGGTTATTGCGATGGAGGGACGGAGAAGGCTAGGCCAGCTTGGCGTTGGTTGTCCAAGTTTAAGGTGGTAGGCTGAGATCTTAGGTAAATCCGGGATCTTAAGGCCGAGAGCTGATGACGAGTTACCTTTCAGGTGACGAAGTGGTTGATGCCATGCTTCCAAGAAAAGCTTCTAAGCTTCAGATAACCAGGAACCGTACCCCAAACCGACACAGGTGGTTGGGTAGAGAATACCAAGGCGCTTGAGAGAACTCGGGTGAAGGAACTAGGCAAAATGGCACCGTAACTTCGGGAGAAGGTGCGCCGGTGAGGGTGAAGGACTTGCTCCGTAAGCTCATGCCGGTCGAAGATACCAGGCCGCTGCGACTGTTTATTAAAAACACAGCACTCTGCAAACACGAAAGTGGACGTATAGGGTGTGACGCCTGCCCGGTGCCGGAAGGTTAATTGATGGGGTTAGCTAACGCGAAGCTCTTGATCGAAGCCCCGGTAAACGGCGGCCGTAACTATAACGGTCCTAAGGTAGCGAAATTCCTTGTCGGGTAAGTTCCGACCTGCACGAATGGCGTAACGATGGCGGCGCTGTCTCCACCCGAGACTCAGTGAAATTGAAATCGCTGTGAAGATGCAGTGTATCCGCGGCTAGACGGAAAGACCCCGTGAACCTTTACTATAGCTTTGCACTGGACTTTGAATTTGCTTGTGTAGGATAGGTGGGAGGCTTTGAAGCGTGGACGCCAGTTCGCGTGGAGCCATCCTTGAAATACCACCCTGGCAACTTTGAGGTTCTAACTCAGGTCCGTTATCCGGATCGAGGACAGTGTATGGTGGGTAGTTTGACTGGGGCGGTCTCCTCCTAAAGAGTAACGGAGGAGTACGAAGGTGCGCTCAGACCGGTCGGAAATCGGTCGTAGAGTATAAAGGCAAAAGCGCGCTTGACTGCGAGACAGACACGTCGAGCAGGTACGAAAGTAGGTCTTAGTGATCCGGTGGTTCTGTATGGAAGGGCCATCGCTCAACGGATAAAAGGTACTCCGGGGATAACAGGCTGATACCGCCCAAGAGTTCATATCGACGGCGGTGTTTGGCACCTCGATGTCGGCTCATCACATCCTGGGGCTGAAGCCGGTCCCAAGGGTATGGCTGTTCGCCATTTAAAGTGGTACGCGAGCTGGGTTTAGAACGTCGTGAGACAGTTCGGTCCCTATCTGCCGTGGACGTTTGAGATTTGAGAGGGGCTGCTCCTAGTACGAGAGGACCGGAGTGGACGAACCTCTGGTGTTCCGGTTGTCACGCCAGTGGCATTGCCGGGTAGCTATGTTCGGGAAAGATAACCGCTGAAAGCATCTAAGCGGGAAACTTGCCTCAAGATGAGATCTCACTGGAACCTTGAGTTCCCTGAAGGGCCGTCGAAGACTACGACGTTGATAGGTTGGGTGTGTAAGCGCTGTGAGGCGTTGAGCTAACCAATACTAATTGCCCGTGAGGCTTGACCATATAACACCCAAGCAATTTGAATGCTCGAAAGAGACCAGATTGCGGTGTGTGAAGACGCAATGAACCGAAAGTTCGCGCTGCTCACAAAGCACCTGTATCACATACCCGATTTGCTGAAGCGAGGCCAGCCGGTCACGAGTCAGTACCCGAATTTCTTGACGACCATAGAGCGTTGGAACCACCTGATCCCATCCCGAACTCAGAAGTGAAACGATGCATCGCCGATGGTAGTGTGGGGTTTCCCCATGTGAGAGTAGGTCATCGTCAAGATTAAATTCCGAAACCCCAATTGCGAAAGCAGTTGGGGTTTTGTTTTGTCCGCAGGAAAGTTCCTACAGCGCGCGGTATGCCCTTCCGGCTGTCACAGCCTGCCGACAATGCTAAGGTTCTGCCCTGGCTTTGTACTTTTCCAAGGAAGCTTTTATGCCGGACGCCCAGTCCCTCAATGCTGCATTCATGGTGGTCCAGAGCAATAGCCTGGACGAACTGCGCAGCCTGGTGGTTAGCGTCATGCGGCGGTATCCATTGGCACCCTTGGAGAACGAAATCGCTCTGGTGCAGAGCAACGGTATCGCCCAATGGCTCAAATTGGCTTTGGCGGAAGACCCTGAGGACGACGACCTCGGGGGATGCGGAATAGCTGCGGCCATAGATGTGCAATTGCCTGGCAGTTTCATGTGGCAGCTTTACCGTATGGTGTTGGGCCGAGACGAAATTCCCGCCAACTCCCTGCTCGACAAAGCCCCATTGACCTGGCGACTGATGCGCTTGCTGCCGCAGGTTATTGATCGCCCCCATTTTGAGCCACTACAAAGGTTCCTCACGCACGACACGGATTTACGCAAGCGCTACCAGCTGTCAGAGCGTCTGGCAGATCTCTTTGACCAGTACCAAGTGTATCGGGCTGATTGGCTCGAGGACTGGGCCGAAGGCCGGCACCAGTTGCGCAATGTTCGAGGTGAAGTGAAGCCACTGCCCCCGGTCAGTTGCTGGCAGGCTGAATTGTGGCGTGCTCTGCTGGAAGATGTCGGTGAGCAGGGCATGGCGCAGAGCCGGGCAGGTGTTCATCAGCGCTTTGTCGAGCGCATAAATGCCCTTGAAAACGCACCTGCGGGGCTACCCTCGCGGGTGATCGTGTTTGGCATATCTTCGTTGCCGGCCCAGGTGCTCGAAGCATTGGCCGGACTTGCGCGTTTCAGTCAGGTGCTGCTGTGTGTGCACAACCCTTGCCGACACCACTGGGCAGATATCGTTGCCGACAAGGATCTGCTGCGCCATCAATACAAGCGACAAAGCCGCAAGATCGGCATGCCGGTCGTACTCGATCCGGAAGCGCTGCACCAACACGCGCATCCGTTGCTCGCAGCCTGGGGCAAACAGGGGCGCGACTACATCAACTTGCTGGACAGTTACGATGACCCCAATAGCTATCGCGCGGCATTCCGTGACGGGCGCATCGACCTGTTCAGCGAGACGCAGCCACAGAACCTGCTCAATCAACTTCAGGACGACATCCTCGAATTGCGGCCGCTCAATGAAACGCGTGAACGGTGGCCTGCTGTCGACCTGACGCAGGATGAGTCGATCCGCTTTCATATAGCCCACAGTGCTCAGCGTGAGGTGGAAATCCTTCACGACCAGTTACTCGCCCGCTTCAGTGCCAATCCCGACCTTCGCCCGCGCGATGTAATCGTGATGGTGCCGGACATCGATAGTTATGCGCCCCATATTCGGGCGGTGTTCGGGCAACTGGATCGGCATGATCCGCGCTTCATTCCATTTACCTTGGCCGACCAGGGTCAGCGCGGTCGCGATCCGTTGCTGATTGCCGTCGAGCACCTGCTCAAACTGCCGGACAGTCGTTTCCCGGTAAGCGAGATCCTCGACCTGCTCGACGTTCCTGCATTGCGCGCCCGCTTTGGCGTTCAGGAACGCGACTTACCTACGCTGCATCGCTGGATCGAAGGCGCAGGTGTGCGCTGGGGAATGAACGCTGAACAACGTGCCGGATTGGGCTTGCCAAATGAGCTTGAGCAAAACAGCTGGCATTTCGGCCTGCGACGGATGTTGCTTGGATACGCCGTAGGCAGCTCCAACGCCTGTGCAGGTATCGAGCCTTACGATGAAATCGGCGGTCTGGATGCCGCGTTGATCGGGCCGCTGGTTGCCCTGCTCGATGCCTTGGAGCTGGCCCATCACGAGCTCAATGAGGCCGCTCAGCCCAAGGTGTGGGGCCTGCGGCTGCAGATTCTGATGCAACTATTCTTCAAGGCCAGTAATGAGCACGACGATTATCTGCTCACGCAACTTGAGGAGCTGCGCGAGACTTGGCTGCAAACCTGCGAATCGGTGGGGTTGGTAGATGAGTTGCCGCTGACGGTGGTTCGGGAAGCCTGGCTCGCGGGGCTGGATCAAGGGCGTCTGTCCCAGCGCTTTCTGGCCGGTGCAGTAAATTTTTGCACACTGATGCCCATGCGTGCGATCCCGTTCAAGCTTGTCTGTTTGCTGGGGATGAACGATGGCGATTATCCCCGGGCGCAACCTCCACTTGATTTTGACCTCATGGGCAGTGATTACCGGCCCGGGGACCGTTCCCGACGTGAGGATGATCGCTATCTGTTGCTCGAGGCGCTGCTGTCTGCGCGAAATCAGCTGTACATCAGTTGGGTCGGACGCAGTATTCGAGACAATAGTGAACGGCCTGCTTCCGTGCTGATCGGCCAGTTGCGCGATCACCTAGCCAGTGGCTGGCGGTCGCTCGATGAGCACCAGGAACTGTTGCACGCCATGACCGAGGAGCATCCCCTGCAACCGTTTAGCTCGCGCTATTTCCATGAAGGCGACCAACTATTCAGTTATGCCCGTGAATGGCAGGTTTTGCACCAGATGCATGAGCCACAACACGAAGCTGAGCTACTCGCGCCTTATGTTCAGGAGGAGCCGCTGAGTCTGGCCCTTCTGCAGGATTTCCTGCGCAATCCGGTCCGGCACTTTTTCACGCAGCGACTCAAAGTGTACTTTGAGGCCGCCGAGGCGCCCCTGGCTAACGAAGAACCGTTCGTGCTGGACGCATTGCAACGTTACACACTGAGCGAGAGCCTGCTCGAGGCCGCGCTTCGGCAGCCCGATAATGTCGATCGTGCGCTAGAAGATCAGGCACGTCGTTTGCAAAACAGTGGGTTACTGCCCATGGCCGGTTTTGGCGAATGCCTGCAACGAGAGTTGATCGAGCCGTTACCGGACCTGCTGCAGCGTTACCAACAACTTCTGGCGTTATGGCCGACTCCGTTGACCAGCGCGCTGCCGGTCAATCTCGAGTTGCAGGGTGTGCGTATTGAAGGCTGGCTCGCCGGTTTGCATCAGCGTGCTGACGGTGGCGTGTTGTCCGTCACGGCCATTCCCAACAGCATCGGTTCGATCAAAAGTCGGAAATGGCATCGCTTGATCAAGCCCTGGGTCAACCACCTGGTGGCCTGCGCCAGCGGACTCATGCTGAGCACGGCGTTGGTGGCGAGTGACGATACGCTGTTGCTCGAGCCGATGGAGAAGGATCGTGCCGCTCGGTTCCTTGGCGATCTTCTGCTCGCCTGGCAGGCCGGCATGCGCCAGCCGCTGCCGATCGCGGTCAAGACAGCCTTCGCCTGGCTTGCGCAGACTGATCCGCTCAAAGCCGAGGCAGCTGCCCGCAAGGCCTATGAAGGTGACGGCCAGACCACTGAAGGCGAGCGCCGAGAGAACCCTGCGTTGTCCCGTCAATTCGCAGATTTTGATGCATTGCTGGCGGATGAAACGTTCTCCGGTTGGTGCGACGCGTTGTATCGCCCTCTATATGAAGCGCCTTGGTGTTCACTGACCAGCGAAGGGGCGCGCGCATGAGTACCAAGACACCTTTGGCACTGGCCTTCCCGCTGCACGGCAGTCAACTTATCGAGGCCAGTGCCGGCACCGGCAAGACCTTTACTATCTCGGCGCTTTATCTGCGGCTGATCCTTGGGCACGGCGGCGAAGCGAGCGGTTTCGGCCGTGAGCTGCTGCCCCCGCAGATTCTTGTGGTGACGTTCACTGACGCCGCCACCAAAGAACTGCGTGAACGAATCCGTACGCGGCTGGCCGAGGCCGCGCGGTTTTTCCGTGAAGAAACCCCTGCGCCGGATGCCCTGATTGCCGAATTGCGTGAGCAATTTGACCCGGCGCAATGGGCCGGATGCGCCAATCGTCTGGACATCGCCGCGCAATGGATGGACGAAGCGGCCGTCTCCACCATCCACAGTTGGTGCCAGCGCATGTTGCGCGAACATGCATTCGACAGCGGCAGCCTGTTTACGCAATCCCTGGAGACCGATCACAGCGACCTGCTCGGCGAAGTGCTGCGCGATTACTGGCGACTGTTCTGTTATCCGATGCAGGGCGATGCGCTGAACTGGGTTCGTACCTACTGGGGCGGGCCGGCCGCGTTGTTGCCAAGGGTGCGCGGTCTGTTTGGCAGTGAGCGCGAAAGTGATGACGGCAAAGCTCCCGCAGAGTTGATCGACGAGTGCCTGCAGGAGCGACGTGCCGCGTTGCTCGAGCTGAAGATGCCATGGCGTCAGTGGGCGGATGAGCTGCTGCTGATCTGTCACGAGGGCGTCGCGAGCAAAACCGTTGACGGACGCAAGATGCAGGCGCGTTACTTCGAGCCCTGGTTCGAGAAACTCAAGGCCTGGGCGCAAGACGAGTCCATGGAGCAACTGGACATCGGCACTGGTTTCACCCGACTGACCCCTGACGGGATGGCTGAAGCCTGGAAGGGGCAGGCGCCGAGTCATCCGGGGCTCGACGCGATGCCGGGGCTCAAGGCGAGCCTCGACGCGCTGCCCACCCCGGATGCCGCTGTCTTGCAGCACGCGGCGAGATGGGTGGGCGCGCGTTTTGAAGAAGAGAAGCGTCGTCGTGCGGAAATGGGCTTCGATGACATGCTGTTGCGCCTGGATTCGGCGTTGCAATCCGACAGCGGCGAGCGCCTTGCTGCGGTAATCCGCGAGCAGTTTCCGGTGGCACTGATCGATGAGTTTCAGGACACCGATCCGGTGCAATACCGGATCTTCGAAAGCATCTATCGCATCGAAGATAACAGTCCGGACACCGGCCTGTTCCTGATCGGCGACCCCAAGCAGGCGATCTACGCGTTCCGTGGCGCCGATATCTATACCTACCTGCGCGCGCGTCAGGCCACCACCGGCCGTCTGCATACGCTGGGCACCAACTTCCGCTCCAGCCATGGCATGGTCAATGCGGTCAATCATGTATTCGAACGCGCCGAGTCCCGTGAGCAGGGACGCGGCGCGTTTTTATTTCGGGAAAAAACCGGGGAAAACCCGGTGCCGTTCCAGCCCGTTGATTCGCAAGGACGCAAAGAGCGGTTGCAGATTGCCGGCCAGGATGTCGCGGCACTGAACGTCTGGCACCTGTCGACGGACCAGCCGCTGTCAGGGGCGGTCTATCGCCAGCAGTTGGCGGCGGTCTGTGCCAGCGAAATCACCGCATTGCTCAACGGCGGGCAAGCCGGCGCGGCGGGATTTGTCCGGGACGCAGAAGCCTTCCGCGGTTTGCGGCCCTCCGATATCGCGATTCTGGTACGTGACGGCAAAGAGGCCCAAGCCGTACGCACAGAACTCGCGGCCCGTGGCGTGCGCAGCGTTTATCTGTCGGACAAGGACTCGGTGTTTGCCGCCCAGGAAGCGCACGACCTGCTGTCCTGGCTCAAGGCCTGCGCCGAGCCGGATGTCGAGCGCTCACTGAAGGCCGCGCTGGCCTGCATCACCCTCAATCTGCCGCTGGCTGAACTTGAGCGCTTGAATCAAGACGAGTTGATCTGGGAAGCTCGCGTCATGCAGTTTCGTGGCTATCGCGAACTGTGGCGCAAGCAAGGTGTACTGCCGATGTTGCGACGCTTGCTGCACGACTTCCATTTACCGCAGACCCTGATCGCTCGCAGTGACGGCGAACGAGTGCTGACCAACCTTCTGCACCTGTCGGAACTGATGCAGCAGGCCGCGGCGGAACTCGATGGCGAGCAAGCGCTGATTCGTCATCTGGCCGAGTTGCTGGCACTGTCCGGTCAGGCCGGTGAAGAACAGATATTACGTCTGGAGAGCGACGAGCAACTGGTCAAGGTGGTGACCATCCACAAGTCGAAGGGACTTGAGTATCCGTTGGTGTTCCTGCCTTTCATCTGTTCGGCAAAACCGGTGGATGGCAGTCGCCTGCCGCTGCATTACCACGATGCCTCCGGCAAAGCCCAGGTGACACTGAAGCCTACCGCCGAATTGGTCGCCCTGGCGGATGACGAGCGCCTGGCCGAGGACCTGCGTCTGCTCTACGTCGCGCTGACTCGTGCGCAACATGCATGCTGGCTGGGTGTAACGGACCTCAAACGCGGTAATAACAACAGTTCAGTGCTTCATCTTTCGGCGCTTGGCTATCTGCTGGGTGGCGGCGCCAGGCTGGATGAGTCAACCGGCCTGAGTCGTTGGCTGCAGGATCTGCAACAGAACTGCGCGGCTATCAGTCTGAGTGAGTTGCCTCAAGCGACGCAGGAGATCTACCAGCCCGAGCGCAATGAAGCGATCCTCAGCGCTACATTGGTGCCAAAGCGCAAGGCCAGCGAGAACTGGTGGATTGCCTCTTACAGTGCATTGCGCATCAGCGACGTGTTGAGTGTCGGCAGCGATGAGGCGCCGGACAGTCCGCAAGCGCAAAAGCTGTTTGACGATGAGCGCCTCGACCCGGATGCGCCGCGAGAGCTCGTGGTTGGTGGCGCCGATATCCATCGTTTTCCCCGCGGTCCGAACCCGGGAACCTTCCTCCATGGTTTGCTGGAGTGGGCTGGCGATGAAGGCTTTGCCGTTTCCAGTGAGTCGATCAAGGACGCAATTGGCCGGCGCTGCAATCTGCGCGGCTGGCAGGGCTGGATTGTCACCTTGAGTGACTGGCTGCAGCACTTGCTCAAGTCCCCGCTGCCAGCAGGTGGCGGACAGCCTCCGGTCGTGCTCGAGCAACTGAAGCAGTACCGCGTTGAAATGGAGTTCTGGTTTGCCAGTCACAAGGTTGATGTCCTCAAACTTGATGATTGGGTGCGCCAGTACACCCATAACGGTGTGGCGCGAGTAGCCGCCGAGCCAGTACAGCTCAACGGCATGTTCAAGGGCTTTATCGACCTGACCTTCGAGCACGCGGGCCGTTACTACGTCGCCGACTACAAATCCAACTGGTTGGGTGTCGACGATACGGCCTATACCGAGCAAGCCATGGAGCGCTCGATCCTCGACAACCGTTACGACCTGCAGTACGTGCTGTATCTGCTGGCCTTGCATCGGCAATTGAAGGCGCGCCTGCCCGACTACGATTACGACCGGCATGTCGGTGGTGCGTTGTATGTATTCCTGCGGGGAACCCGGGCAGACAGTCGCGGCGTGTACTTTGCGCGGCCGCCACGGGACTTGATCGAACGCCTGGATCGCCTCTTCCAGGGTAAGCCGGAACCCAAGGCCGAACCCGCATGGGAACAGGGAGTCCTGTTATGAACCGTACCTTCGCCGATCTGTCATCGGCTATCGACAACCCGTCGAGCCTGGCGCCACTGACCAGTGCCGCAGATCTGCTGATCTTGCTTGAGCGCTGGGTCGAGCGAGGCTGGCTTCGTTCGCTGGACAAGGCCTTTATCGGTTTTCTGTACGAACTCGCACCCCAGTCCGATCCACTGGTGTTGCTCGCTGCCGCACTGACCAGCCATCAACTGGGTCACGGACATGTCTGCCTCGACGTGTTCGAAACCCTCAAGGCCCCGGATTTCGCCCTGTCTTTACCTCCTGAAGGCGATGAGCAAAGTGATGTCTTGCTCCTGCCGTCGCAGTTGCTTGAAACGCTGGATGGCGCGCATTGGTGCAAGGTGCTGGCGAGCAGCGCTCTGGTTGCACTGGCTGCGGACAATAGCGAAGCGGCGCATCAGCGACCGTTGGTGCTGTCCGGCAAGCGTCTGTACCTGCGGCGCTACTGGGCCTATGAGCGGCGTATCGATGCGGCGTTACGCACACGTCTGGCCCAAGGCGAAACGCCGCCGGATGACTTGCCTAAGCGTCTCGATGAATTGTTCGGCCCCGCCAGGCCCGGAGCAGTGATCGACTGGCAGAAACTCGCCTGCGCGCTTGCCACTCGGGGAGCCTTCAGCATCATCACGGGCGGCCCGGGAACTGGCAAAACCACCACGGTGGTGCGTCTGCTCGCGCTGCTTCAGGCGCCGGCGGTGGAAGCCGGTCAGCCGTTGCGCATTCGTCTGGCGGCGCCCACGGGCAAGGCTGCTGCGCGGTTGACCGAGTCCATCAGCCAGCAAGTGCAGTCGCTGAAAGTCACCGAAGACGTGCGCGAGAAGATCCCTTGTGACGTGACGACTGTCCATCGTTTGCTGGGCAGCCGGCCCGGCACCCGACACTTCCGCCACCATGCCGGCAACCGCTTGCCGCTGGATGTGCTGGTGGTCGATGAAGCTTCCATGATCGACTTGGAAATGATGGCTAACCTGCTCGATGCATTGCCGAAGCATGCGCGTCTGGTGTTGCTCGGCGACAAGGATCAACTCGCTTCGGTGGAGGCCGGAGCGGTACTCGGCGATCTTTGCCGTGATGCCGAGGCAGGCTGGTATAACCCGCACACCCGGCAGTGGCTGGAGTCGGTCAGCGGAGAGTCATTGCACGGCAGTGACCTGCACGTAGACCTCGATGGCTCTCATCCGCTGGCCCAACAACTGGTGATGCTGCGTCATTCCCGGCGTTTCGGTGAAGGTAGCGGTATTGGTCAACTGGCGCGGCGGGTCAATCAGCAGTTGCCGGATGAGGCGCGCCAGTTGCTGGCGGCCGGTCACTACGACGATGTGTTTTCACTGCCGCTCAAGGGAGAACACGATCACAAGCTGGAGCGCCTGTTGCTCGACGGTCATGGCGACGGTCCACAGGGTTATCGCCACTATCTGAACATCCTGCGCGAACAACGCCCGCCAGCGGGCAGACCGCTGGAGCATCCAGACTGGGTCAACTGGGCGCGGGCGGTGCTGCAGGCGTTTGACACTTTCCAGTTGTTATGTGCCGTGCGCAAGGGACCTTGGGGCGTTGAAGGGCTGAATCTGCGGATCACCGAAACGCTGGTCAAGGCACGCCTGATCGAGCATGACCAGCAATGGTATGAAGGCCGGCCGGTGCTGATGACGCGCAACGATTACGGTCTGGGTCTGATGAACGGCGATATTGGCATTGCCCTCAAGTTGCCCGAGCGCGAAGGCCCGGACGCCGACAAACCGGTGCTGCGCGTGGCCTTTCCGCGTAACGACGGGCAGGGCGGTGTGCGTTTCGTGCTGCCGAGCCGGCTCAACGACGTGGAAACGGTGTACGCGATGACGGTGCACAAATCCCAGGGCTCCGAGTTCGCCCACACCGCGCTGATCCTGCCGGACGCCTTGAATCCGGTGTTGACCAAGGAATTGATCTATACCGGTATTACCCGGGCCAAACACTGGTTCACTTTGATCGAGCCCCGGGCCGGCGTGTTTGAAGAGGCGGTGCAGCGCAAGGTCAAGCGCCTGAGCGGATTGATGCTGGAACTGGAGGAAGGTGGCGAGGTTCGGGAATGAAATAGCCTGATGTTCGGTGCCGATTACTGACCAACTGGTCAGCAGCTGCTGTCTCGCTGGTGTTACTCCGCTGTGCTATCGTTGCGGCATCATTTCGGTACGATCCAAGAGAATCCCTGCATGAAGGTGGCTGTCTGGGCGACAGAGCGCGTGGTTCGCTGCAAGCACGCATTGCTTGTCGGTCTGCTCTGTTTGCTGGCGGGCGCTGCCATCGCGCAGCCACAAACGTCGGCGGGCATGGCCGAGCAACGCGCCCAAGCGGTGACGCAGGTCGTGCTCGGCATTCTCAGCTATGCACGCTGGCCGGTTGAACCTGCGCAATTGCGCCTGTGCATCGTCGGCCCCACTGAATACACCGACGACCTGGTCAAAGGCACCACGCAGGCCACTGGTCGGCCGGTCGTCGTACGCCGACTGCTGGCCGACAACCCGGCGATCGTCAGCGAATGCGATGCGGTGTATATCGGCAAACTCACGGCGGATGAGCGCAGTCGGCTGTTTGCTTCATTGATCGGTCACCCGGTGTTGAGCATCAGCGAAGGGGGCGATCAGTGCACGGTCGGCAGCCTGTTCTGCCTGCGCGTCGGCGATGAACAGGTGTCCTTCGAGGTCAACCTCGACTCTGTCGCGCGCAGCGGTGTACGCATCCACCCGAGCGTACTGCAATTGTCGCGTCGCAAACCGGCGGCGCCATGAAACTGTTCCGTTCTGGAAGCCGCCCGACGCTGGGATCGGTCATTGGCCGTGGCCATTTGATTGTGGCGCTCGTAGCCGTGACGATGGCCAGCGTATCGCTGACCCTGCTGGGCGTTCTCGCGCTGCGGGTGTACGCCGATCACAACTTGCAGCTCATTGCGCGCTCGATCAGTTACACCGTGGAAGCGGCGGTAGTGTTCAACGACAAGGCCGCCGCGACTGAAGCGCTGGCCTTGATTGCGTCCACCGAAGAGGTGGCGGACGCGCAGGTGTTCGATGCGCAAGGTCAGGTGCTGGCGCGTTGGCAGCGGCCGGAGAACGGCTTGTTCACCGAATTGGAAATGCAGATCACGCGTACCGTTCTGGAAAAGCCGGTCAGGCTGCCGATTGTGCATCAGGAGCGCGAAATCGGTCACATTCTGCTGGTCGGTCATGGCGGCAGTCTCATGCGCTTTTTGCTGAGTGGTCTGGCAGGGATCATCCTGTGTACCGCCATCAGTGCCTGGGTCGCGCTCTATCTCGCGCGTCGACAATTACGCGGTATTACCGGACCACTGCGTAGCCTCGCCGCGGTGGCCCACGCCGCGCGCAGCGAGCGCGCGCTGGATCGACGGGTACCGCCGGCGCAGATTGCCGAACTGGATAATCTGGGCAACGACTTCAATGCTTTGCTCGACGAACTCGAATCCTGGCAAACCCACCTGCAGAGCGAGAACGAGACCCTCGCCCACCAGGCCAGCCACGACAGCCTCACCGGTTTGCCCAACCGGGCGTTTTTCGAGGGGCGATTGATTCGCGCCTTGCGCAACGCCGGCAAGCTCAATGAGCGGGTGGCGGTGCTGTTTCTCGACAGCGACCGCTTCAAAGGCATCAATGACAACTTCGGTCACGCCGCTGGCGACGCGGTGCTGGTGGCGGTCGCCAATCGGATCCGCGCGCAACTGCGTGAAGAGGATCTGGTGGCGCGGCTCGGCGGCGACGAGTTCGCCGTACTGCTCGCGCCGCTGCACAAGATCGAGGACGCCGAGCGCATTGCTGACAAGATTCTCGCCAGCATGGACATGCCCATCGCGCTGCCGGGCGATACCAGTGTGGTGACGTCGCTCAGTATCGGCATTGCGGTTTTCCCTGATCATGGTGCCACGCCAGGTGCCTTGCTCAACGCCGCCGACGCGGCGATGTACCAGGCCAAACGCCTGTCGCGTGGTGCTCAATTCACTGCCGGGTCGGAGAGCCCGGTTGTCAATCTGCAAACCAGGAGCTGATTCCCGTGTTCACATTTCCCGCTCGATTGTTTTCCGCCTTGCTGATGATCGCCGTACTGGCGCTGACCGGCTGCCAGACCGCACCGCAAAAAGGCCTGACCCCGGCGCAGATCGCCGTCCTCAAACAACAAGGCTTCGAGGCAACCGACGAAGGCTGGGAGTTTGGCCTGTCAGGCAAAGTGCTGTTTGGCAGCGATATCGAAAGCTTGAACGCGAAAAGCACCGAAATCGTCGAACGCATTGGCAAGGCGCTGGTGGGAGTCGGCATTGAGCGCGTACGGGTCGACGGTCATACCGACGCCTCGGGCAAAGAGACCTATAACCAGCAATTGTCGTTACGCCGGGCCAAGAGTGTGGCCAAAGTGCTGACCACCGTCGGCATGAAGGAAGAGAACATCCAGTTGCGCGGCCTGGGCAGCAGCGAGCCGGTGGCGTCCAACAGTACTGCCGCCGGACGTACCGAGAATCGTCGGGTGTCGATTGTGGTCAGCGCCGATTAATCGGCAAACCGCATCTCGCGGGTCTGCCCCATCAGCAGACCCTGATTACGCTCGGTCACCTCACGGATGTAATCCCACAACAGGGTGATGCGCTTGAGCTTCCTCAGATCCTCCCGGCAGTACATCCAGAACTGCCGGGTGATGTCGATTTCTTCGGGCAGCACCGGCAGCAGGCGCGGATCCTGCGCCGCGAGGAAGCATGGCAGAATGGCCAGTGAACGCCCTTGCTGCGCTGCGACGAACTGCGCGATCACGCTAGTGCTGCGCAGGTTCGCGCTGGCGCCGGGCAGCACGTTCGCCAAGTACAGCAGCTCCGAGCTGAACGCCAGGTCATCCACATAACTGATGAATTGATGCTTGCCCAAATCGGCCGGGCGGCGGATCGGTGGGTGTTGGTCGAGGTAGTCCTGGGTCGCGTACAGCTGCAAGCGGTAGTCGCAGAGTTTGCAGCACACGTACGGGCCGTGTTCCGGGCGCTCCAGTGCGATGACGATATCGGCTTCGCGTTTGGACAGGCTGATGAAGTGCGGCAGCGGCAGGATGTCTACCGAGATTGCCGGGTAAGCGTCGACGAAATGGCTCAGCTGTGGGGTGATGAAAAAGCTGCCGAAACCTTCGGTGCAACCCATGCGTACATGCCCGGAAAGTGCCACACCAGAGCCCGAGACCTGCTCGCAAGCCATGTGCAACGTGCTTTCAATCGACTCGGCATAGCCCAGCAAACGCTGGCCTTCAGTGGTCAGGACAAAACCGCTGGTGCGCGATTTTTCGAACAGCAACGTACCCAATGCCGCTTCCAGCGAACTGATGCGCCGCGACACGGTGGTGTAGTCGACGGCGAGCCGTTTGGCCGCGGTGCTGGCCTTGCGGGTACGGGCGACTTCGAGGAAAAACTTCAGGTCGTCCCAGTTCAGCGACCCCAGGGAGGTGATGTTTTTTTGCATGATGGACGGGCTTATATGTGCGTTCTTATTAGAAGTTTGCACATCTATACTCCAAAAACAGTCCGACAACCAATTCGTGACACACGCCTCATCTCAAGGCGAACCCTTCGCCTTGGCTCCTACGATAAAAACAAGTTTCGGAGACCAGCATGAACGCATCGCTTACGCCCAACGAAACCACGGTCCAGAAGGTCAAGCTGCTGATCGACGGCGAGTGGGTCGAATCGCAGACCACCGAGTGGCACGACATCGTCAACCCGGCGACCCAGCAAGTGCTGGCCAAAGTGCCGTTTGCCACCGCCGCTGAAGTCGATGCCGCCATCAGTGCCGCGCACCGCGCGTTCCAGACCTGGAAACTGACCCCGATCGGCGCGCGCATGCGCATCATGCTCAAACTGCAGGCACTGATCCGCGAGCACTCCAAACGCATTGCCGTGGTGCTGAGCGCCGAGCAGGGCAAGACCATTGCCGACGCCGAGGGCGATATTTTCCGTGGCCTGGAAGTGGTCGAACACGCCTGTTCCATCGGCACCCTGCAAATGGGCGAGTTCGCCGAAAACGTGGCGGGCGGCGTCGATACCTACACCCTGCGCCAGCCGATCGGCGTGTGTGCCGGCATCACCCCGTTCAACTTCCCGGCGATGATTCCGCTGTGGATGTTCCCGATGGCCATCGCCTGCGGCAACACCTTCGTCTTGAAACCTTCGGAGCAGGATCCGCTGTCGACCATGCTGCTGGTGGAGCTGGCGATTGAAGCCGGCGTTCCGGCGGGTGTGCTCAACGTGGTACACGGCGGCAAGGATGTGGTTGATGGCCTGTGCACCCACAAGGACATCAAAGCCGTATCGTTCGTTGGTTCGACGGCGGTCGGTACTCACGTTTACGACCTGGCCGGCAAGCACGGCAAACGCGTGCAATCGATGATGGGCGCGAAGAACCACGCCGTGGTGCTGCCGGACGCCAATCGCGAGCAAGCGCTGAATGCGCTGGTCGGCGCCGGTTTCGGTGCCGCCGGGCAGCGTTGCATGGCTACCTCGGTGGTGGTGCTGGTCGGTGCCGCGAAACAATGGCTGCCGGACCTGAAAGCACTGGCGCAGAAACTCAAGGTCAACGCCGGCAGCGAGGCGGGTACCGATGTGGGTCCGGTGATCTCGAAGAAGGCCAAGGCGCGGATTCTTGAGCTGATCGAGAGCGGCATCAAGGAAGGCGCCAAGCTTGAGCTCGATGGTCGCGACATCAAGGTGCCCGGCTACGAGCAAGGCAACTTTGTCGGCCCGACCCTGTTCTCGGGCGTGACCACCGACATGCAGATCTACACCCAGGAAATCTTCGGCCCGGTGCTGGTGGTGCTGGAAGTCGACACCCTTGATCAGGCCATTGCGCTGGTCAACGCCAACCCGTTCGGCAACGGCACGGGCCTGTTCACCCAGAGCGGTGCGGCGGCGCGTAAATTTCAGAGTGAAATCGACGTCGGCCAGGTCGGCATCAACATCCCGATTCCGGTGCCGGTGCCGTTCTTCAGCTTCACCGGTTCCCGTGGCTCGAAACTCGGCGACCTCGGCCCGTACGGCAAGCAAGTGGTGCAGTTCTACACCCAGACCAAAACGGTCACGGCGCGCTGGTTCGATGACGACAGCGTCAACGACGGCGTGAACACCACCATCAACCTGCGCTGAGGACTGGCCATGAAAATCGCATTTATCGGTCTGGGCAACATGGGCGCGCCGATGGCGCGCAACCTGATCAAGGCCGGCCATTCACTGAATCTGGTCGACCTGAACAAGACGGTGCTGGCGGAGCTTGAGCAACTGGGCGGCACCATCCGCGCGTCGGCCCGTGAGGCGGCGCAAGACGCCGATCTGGTGATCACCATGCTCCCGGCCGCGGTGCATGTGCGCAGCGTCTGGCTCGGTGAGGACGGTGTGCTGGCCGGTATCGGCAAAGGTGTGCCGGCGGTGGATTGCAGCACCATTGATCCGCAGACCGCCCGCGATGTGGCCGCCGCTGCCGCCAAACAAGGCGTGGCCATGGCCGATGCACCGGTCTCCGGCGGCACTGGCGGCGCGACCGCTGGCACGCTGACCTTCATGGTCGGCGCCACCCCGGAACTGTTTGCCACCCTGCAGCCGGTGCTGGCGCAGATGGGCCGCAACATCGTGCATTGCGGCGAAGTCGGCACCGGGCAGATCGCCAAGATCTGCAACAACCTGCTGCTGGCGATTTCGATGGTCGGTGTCAGCGAAGCGATGGCGCTGGGCGATGCACTGGGGATCGACACCTCGGTGCTGGCCGGAATCATCAACAGCTCGACCGGGCGTTGCTGGAGTTCGGAAATGTACAACCCGTGGCCGGGCATCGTCGAAACGGCGCCGGCCTCGCGCGGTTACACCGGTGGCTTCGGCGCCGAGCTGATGCTCAAGGATCTGGGCCTGGCCACCGAAGCGGCGCGTCAGGCGCATCAACCGGTGGTGCTCGGCGCGGTGGCGCAGCAGTTGTATCAGGCGATGAGCCAGCGCGGGGAAGGCGGCAAGGACTTCTCAGCGATTATCAACAGCTATCGCAAGCCGCAGTAACCAGGCATCAAATTGTGGGGGGGGCTTTTGTGGCGAGGGAGCTTGCTCCCGCTGGTCTGCATGGCAGACCTAAACCTGGTAAACGCGCTTTCTGAATTTACGACTGCTGCGCAGCCGAGCGGGAGCAAGCTCCCTCGCCACAGGTGGTTTCCTGGGCTTTTTATGGGAGGCAAAAAAGATCGCAGCCTTCGGCAGCTCCTACAGGGTGTACATCTTGCCCATGTAGGAGCTGCCGAAGGCTGCGATCTTTTGCTTGTCAGGCAAAGACAAAATATTTGCGTACGGTCTCGACCACTTCCCAGGTGCCTTTCATCCCCGGCTCAACCACGAAGATGTCGCCGGCACGCAGGTGAATCGGCGCCATGCCGTCTGGGGTGATGATGCAATAGCCTTCCTGGAAGTGGCAGTACTCCCACTTCACGTAGTCGACCCGCCACTTGCCCGGGGTGCAGATCCAGGTGCCCATGATCTTGCTGCCGTCTTCGCTGGTGTAGGCGTTGAGGTTGACGGTGTGCGGGTCACCTTCGAGTTTTTCCCATTTGCAGGCATCGAGTACCGGCAGCGGGTGGGTGTCGCGCAGAACGGTGATGGGGGCGGTCGCGGTCATGGGAACTCCGGGCAGAGGGATTTGAAATCAAACCCTATAGCGCCTGCTCGCCGTTCAGTTGTCTGTGCTCGACATCGAACTGCTCAGAAACGCGCGGATCAGTGAGCGCGTGTAACAACGCGCGGGCGTAATTCGGCAACGTAGCGAAGTCTCGGGCGCACAACATGAGCGTGCGGCGTGCCCACGTTTCATTGAGCGCAACCCATTTGAATGACCGCAACGCGGTTCGCTCGACAGCGGCCAGCGGCACAATTGCCAGCCCGGCACCTCGGGCGACCATGCGTAGCACCCCGTCGAATCCGTCGGCGCGGATGCGGATCTGCATCCGCGAGCCGCTGTGCAGCGCTTGTTCTTCCAGATACACCGCCAGCGCGCTATCAGCGCGCAGTCCGACAAAGTCATGCTGCAGGGCGTCGCTGAAACGGACTGGCGCAGCGTCAGACAATGGGTGGTCGAGGGGGAGGATCAGCACCAGTGGATCGGCACGAAATGGCAGGGTCTGCAGGTCGGTGGTATCGACGGCGTCGGACACAATCCCGAGGTCCGCCGCGCCTTGGCGCAAGGCATGAGTGATGCGCGCGCTGGGCAATTCCTGCAGATCGATATCGAGGTTGGGATGCTCGCACAAAAAGTCCGCCAGCACTTCCGGCAGGTATTCAGTGATCGCGGTGGTGTTGCACAGCAGCCGTACCTGGCCTTTGACGCCTTGGGCGTAGTCGGCCAGATCCTGCTGCATGCGTTCGGACTGTTGCAGGAGGACGCGCGCATGTTGCGCCAGCGCCTTGCCGGCCGGCGTCGGGCTCACGCCGCGGCGCCCGCGCTGCAGGAACTCGGTGCCGAGCGAAGCCTCCATGGCCCGGATACGCGCACTGGCGGCGGCGAGTGACAGATGGCTGCGGGCGGCGCCGGCGGTGATGTTGCCGGCGTCGAGGATGTGCAGGTAGAGGCGCAGGTCGGTGAGGTCGAAGTGCATGGGGCAGCCTGTGGTTTTTGTGGTGTCTGGGCGGGCCCTATCGCTGGCAAGCCAGCTCCCACAGGATGTGTGTTGTGCACAAAATCTGTAATCCACACTGAAACCTGTGGGAGCTGGCTTGCCAGCGATGAGGCCGGAAGTCTCCATCAAATCTGCAGCCTCTTGTATCGAAAGAGGCAGCCTCAGTATATGGCAGATTTTCAGCACACCCGCCAAGGCGCACAGTAGCGCCATGAACGCACTCGCAGACTTCTATCAAAACCTCGGCATGGGCCTATCGTTGCTGGTCATCGCCACCTTTATCATGGCCGGTCTGGTCAAAGGGGTAATCGGTCTTGGCTTGCCCACCGTCGCCATGGGCCTGCTCGGTCTGGCTATGGCCCCATCACAGGCAGCCGCGTTGCTGATCATTCCGGCGACGCTGACCAACGTTTGGCAACTGGCCTTTGGCGGGCATCTGAAAGGACTGATCAAACGCCTGTGGCCGCTGCTGCTGATGATCTTCCTCGGGACCGCCGTCGGCACGTTGTCGATCGGCATGGCGGGCGGGCATTGGGTGGTGCGCGGCTTGGGCGCGGCGTTGCTGCTGTATGCGTTGAGCGGGTTGCTGCTGCCGACCCTGCAGGTCAATCCCCGGCATGAGCCGTGGCTGGGTCCGCTGTGCGGGCTGATCACCGGGGTTATCACTTCGGCCACCGGTGTGTTCGTGATTCCGGCGGTGCCGTACCTGCAGGCGTTGGGTTTGCAGCGTGATGAACTGGTGCAGGCGCTGGGCCTGTCGTTCACCGTCTCGACCCTGGCGCTGGCCGGCGGCCTGTTCTGGCGCGATGCACTGGGCAGTGGCGAGTTGACTGCCTCGCTGCTGGTGCTGATCCCCGCGATGCTGGGCATGGGGTTCGGCCAATGGCTGCGGCAGCGCATCAGCGCCGTGCTGTTCAGGCGCGTGTTCTTTATCGGACTGGGCGCACTCGGCGCCCATTTGCTGATCAGCGGCTAGCCGACGACGCGCTGAGCATTTCGATCCGACGGATATCGAAATCGCGCTCCAGGTACGTCATGCGGTTGTCGAAAAACTCGCGCATGTGCGGCAGGTTCGAGTGCACGTCCAGGTGCGCCTGGCTTTCCCAGATCTCGTAGAAGATGAACAGCGTCGGGTCTTCCTGGTCGCGCAGCATGTGGTACTCAATGCAGCCCGGTTCGGCGCGGCTCGGTTCGACATAGGCGCGAAACAGCGCTTCGAAGGCCTCGGCTTTCTCCGGGCGGGTCTTGGCGTGCAGGATGAAACCGTGGCGTTCACTCATCAGATCAACTCCTCAAATGCAGATGGCTGCCAATGCTATTGCAACAATCTGCGTTCAATTCGTGCATTTTGGTCAAATGTATTTTGCGCCGACGCGGCTTATTCCGCGCGAGATGGATGGTTAACCTGCCGCCATTCGTTTTCCCATCTTTCCCCAGCCCAATGGCTGCGCGAGGCGTTCTGATGAAAAAAGTGTTGTTGCTCAATGGCGGCAAGAAATTCGCCCATTCCGACGGTCGTTACAACGCGACCCTGCACGAAACTGCACTGAGCGTGCTGGATCGTGGTGGCCTGGATGTCAAAACTACGTTCATCGATGAGGGTTACGACGTCGCTGAAGAAGTGGCCAAATTCCTCTGGGCCGATGTGATCATTTATCAGATGCCGGGCTGGTGGATGGGCGCGCCGTGGACCGTGAAAAAGTACATCGACGAAGTCTTCACCGAAGGCCACGGCAGCCTCTATGCCAGCGATGGTCGGACCCGTTCCGATGCGTCGCAGAAGTACGGCAGCGGCGGTCTGATTCAGGGCAAGCAATACATGCTGTCGCTGACCTGGAACGCACCGCAGCAAGCTTTCGACGACCCGAGCGATTTCTTCGAAGCCAAAGGTGTCGACGCGGTGTATTTCCCGTTCCACAAGGCCAACGAGTTTTTGGGCATGAGCGGGCTGCCGACATTCCTCTGTGTGGACGTGATGAAGCGCCCGAACATCGAGAATGATGTGGCGCGGTACGAGCAGCATCTGAAACAGGTGTTTGGTCTCAAGGCGTGAAGTGATTTCATGTGGTTACGGTTGTAACTGTGGTGAGGGTTTTAAATGTGGTGAGGGGATTCATCCCCGATGGGTCGCGCAGCGGCCCCCCGATCTTGATCTCAAAAAGCGGGGGCCTGCTGCGCAGTCCATCGGGGATAAATCCCCTCGCCACAGGGGTGTTCTCTCTCCACAATGGATTTGTGCAGTCGATCAATAAGGGACACCCGTGAAAGCCAGATCCGATGAATTGCAGATTTTCGTCTGCGTGATCGAGTGCGGTTCGATTTCCGCCGCCGCCGAACAGGTCGGGCAGACGCCGTCGGCGGTCAGCCGCACGTTGTCGCGGCTCGAAGCCAAGCTCGACACCACGCTGATCAACCGCACCACGCGGCGCATGGACCTGACCGAGGAGGGCAAGTATTTCTTCGAGCAGGCCAAGCTGATTCTCGACCAGATGGATGCCCTCGAAGAGCGTCTGTCCTCACGCCAGCAAACGCCGTCCGGACGTCTGCGGATCAACGCTGCGTCGCCGTTCATGCTGCACGCCATCGTGCCCTACATCGACGAGTTCCGCAGGTTGTACCCGGACATCCAGCTCGAACTCAACAGCAATGACCTGATCATTGACTTGCTGGAACAAAGCACCGACGTCGCCATCCGTATCGGCACTCTTGCTGACTCCACGTTGCATGCGCGTTCGCTCGGTTGCAGTCCGCTGCTGATCGTCGCCAGTCCGGCGTATCTGGAGCAGCACGGCGCGCCGCAGCAGGTCGCCGACTTGAGTGATCACGCCCTGCTCGGTTTCACCCACAACGAAGGCCTCAATCAGTGGCCGCTGCGTTACGTGCACGGCGACCGCTGGCCGATCACCCCGGCCATCAGTGCTTCCAGTGGCGAGACCGTGCGCCAGCTGGCGCTGGAAGGCCAGGGCATTGCCTGCCTGTCGCACTTCATGACCATCGACGACATTCGCGCCGGGCGCCTCAAGGTGCTGCTGGCGGAATACAACAGCGGCTATCGCCAGCCGATCAACGCGGTGTACTACCGGAACTCGCAACTGGCGCTGCGCATCCAGTGCTTCCTCGATTTCATCCAGAGCAAACTCGCGGCGTACGCCAGTGCGGATTTCAAGGGCTGATTCGTGACCCCTGCGCAACAGTGAATTGGGCGAGGGCGGGTTTTTCCATCGGGGTGACCGGTCGATACTCGTTGCATCACTTATTCACGCAGGGAGTTTCTCCATGAACGTATTCATCACCGGTGCCGCCGGTTTTATCGGCGGCTCCATCGCCACCGGTCTGGTCCAGGCCGGGCACTCTGTCACCGGCCTGGTGCGCAGCGCCGAGCAGGCCGATGAGCTGAAAGCTTTGGGCATCACCCCGGTGATCGGCACCCTCGAAGACAGTACATTGCTGGCCGATCAGGCCCGCGCCGCCGATGCGGTGATCAATGCCGCCAGCAGTGACCATCGCGGCGCGGTCGAAGCCTTGCTCGATGCCCTGCGCGGTTCGCACAAAGTGTTCCTGCACACCAGTGGTTCGAGCATCGTCGGCGATGCCTCGGGCGGCAAATCCAGCGACGTCATCTACTACGAAGACAACCTGCCGGAGCCCACCGTCGACAAGGCGGCGCGCGTGGCGATTGACAACCTGATCCTCGCCGCCGCACAGGACGGCGTGAACTCGGCAGTGATCTGCAACACCCTGATCTACGGCCACAGCCTGGGCGTCAATCGCGACAGCGTGCAGTTGCCGCGTCTGCTCAAACAAGCACGTAAAAGTGGCGTGGTGCGGCATGTCGGCACTGGCCAGAACATCTGGTCCAACGTACACATCGAAGACGTCGTCGCCCTGTACCGGCTGGCGCTGACCCGGAATGTGCCCGGCACCTTCTACTTCGTCGAAAGCGGTGAAGCCTCGTTCATCGACATGACCACTGCCATGGCGCAGGCGTTGAATCTGGGCCAGCCACAAGACTGGCCACTGCAAGACGCCGAAGCCGAATGGGGCTACGAAATGGCCAACTACGGGCTCGGCTCCAACAGCCGCGTACGCGGCAAACACGCTCGTGAACTGCTGGGCTGGGCGCCAAAGCGTACGTCGGTGGTGGAGTGGATTCGTAACGAGATGGTGTGAATCGTACTCCAGCCATCCAGACACCACCGAACCTGTGGGAGCTGGCTTGCCAGCGATAGCGGTTCACCCGTCAGCAAATATGTTGAATGTGCAGCCGCCATCGCTGGCAAGCCAGCTCCCACAAGGTTTTGTGTTTGCCTGGGAACCATGTAAATCCCGCCTCGCGATTTTCATTAATCGCGACAAGACATATCCAACAGCGACACACCTTACCTCCCAACGAAAATTACTTTCATGGTGTTTGAAAACTCGATCTCGAAATGATTTATGAGTTTCACAACCCATTCGAACGTGACCCTTTCGAGGAGTACCGCATGACACCTTCCTTCGGCTATTGGCTGCTGATGTATGCCGCCGTCGCCATCATCGCCTTGATCGTGCTGATCGCCCGTTACCGGCTCAATCCGTTCATTGTCATCACGCTGATTTCCATCGGTCTGGCGCTCGTAGCGGGAATGCCGCCGTCGGGCGTGGTGGGGGCGTATGAGGCCGGGGTGGGCAAGACGCTGGGGCATATTGCGCTGGTGGTGGCGCTGGGGACGATGCTCGGCAAGATGATGGCCGAGTCCGGCGGTGCGGAGCAGATGGCCCGCACCTTGATCGAGAAATTCGGCGAAAAAAACGCACACTGGGCGATGGTTTGCATCGCGTTTCTGGTCGGCCTGCCGCTGTTCTTCGAAGTCGGCTTTGTCTTACTGGTACCCATCGCCTTCACCGTGGCGCGGCGGGTGGGTGTGTCGATTCTGATGGTCGGCCTGCCGATGGTTGCCGGCCTGTCGGTGGTGCATGCGCTGGTGCCGCCGCACCCGGCGGCGATGCTCGCGGTGCAGGCTTATCAGGCCTCGGTCGGGCAGACCTTGCTGTATGCGATTGCCATCGGTATTCCCACCGCAATCATCGCAGGCCCGCTGTACGCCAAATTCATCGTGCCGCGCATTCAACTGCCGGCGGATAACCCGCTGGAAAAACAATTTCTCGACCGCGAGCCGCGCGACAGGCTGCCGGGTTTCGGCATCACCATGGCGACCATTCTGTTGCCGGTGGTGCTGATGCTGATCGGTGGCTGGGCCAACCTGATCTCCACGCCGGGCAGCGGTTTCAACCAGTTCCTGTTGTTCATCGGCAACTCAGTGATCGCACTGTTGCTGGCGACCTTGCTGAGTTTCTGGACGTTGGGCATCGCTCAGGGTTTCAACCGTGAATCAATCCTCAAATTCACCAACGAGTGCCTGGCACCGACCGCCAGTATCACCTTGCTGGTCGGCGCCGGCGGTGGTCTGAACCGGATTCTGGTGGACGCTGGGGTCACCGATCAGATTGTCGGGCTGGCCCACGAATTTCACCTGTCGCCGCTGATCATGGGCTGGCTGTTCGCCGCGTTGATGCGGGTGGCCACCGGCTCGGCGACCGTGGCCATGACCACCGCATCCGGCGTGGTTGCGCCGGTCGCCATTGGTCTGGGTTATCCACACCCGGAATTGCTGGTGCTGGCGACCGGCGCCGGCTCGGTGATCTTTTCCCACGTCAACGACGGCGGCTTCTGGTTGATCAAGGAATACTTCAACATGACGGTCGCGCAGACGTTCAAGACCTGGACCGTGCTTGAGACCCTGATCTCGCTGGTCGCTTTCGCTTTGACCGTCGGCCTTTCTTACCTGCTGTAACCGGAGCCCGCCGCCATGGACATCCTTTATCAGATCCGCGCTCGTCAGGACTCCTTCAGCGCCGGCGAAGGCCGCATCGCCCGGCTGATGCTGGACGACGTCGGTTTTGCCGCGAGCGCCAGCCTCGAAGACCTCGCGCAACGGGCCGAAGTCAGCACCGCCACGCTGTCGCGTTTTGCCCGTACGGTGGGCTGCCGCGACCTGCGTGATCTGCGCCTGCAACTGGCTCAGGCCAGCGGCGTTGGCAGCCGTTTTCTCGACCCGGCGGGTACCCCTGAACAGTCGGCGTTCTACGGGCAGATTGTCGGCGATATCGAAACCACGCTGCGCCAGCATCTGGCTGGATTCGACGAATCACGCTTCGCCGACGCGGTGAAAATGCTCGGCCAGGCGCGGATGATTCATGCGTTCGGCATGGGCGGTTGCTCGACCCTGTGCAGCGATGAATTGCAGGTACGCCTGGTGCGCCTTGGCTACCCGATTGCGGTGTGCCACGACGCGGTGATGATGCGCGTCACCGCCGCCAGCCTCAATGCCGAGCACGTGCTGATCGTCTGCTCGCTGACCGGCATCACCCCGGAGCTTTTGGAAACTGTCGAACTGGCGCGCAACTACGGCGCACGCATTCTGGCCATCACCCGCGCCGACTCGCCGCTGGCCGAACTGGCCGACATCGTTCTGCCGCTGCAAGGCGCGGAAACTTCGTTCATCTACAAACCAACGGCGGCGCGCTACGGCATGTTGCTGGCCATCGATGTGCTTGCGACCGAGCTGGCGCTGGCCAATCCTGAAGACAATCAAGAGCGTCTGCGGCGGATCAAACTCGCCCTCGACGAATACCGTGGCGGCGACGATCACCTGCCGCTGGGAGACTGACATGCAGTACGACACGCTGATCCGCAACGCCACCGTCATCGATGGCAGCAATACCCCCAGCTACCGCGCCGATGTGGCGATTCTCAACGGCCGTATCGAACGCATCGGCGACTTGCACGATGCCCGCGCCACAGAAGAAATCGACGCCGCCGGCCGCGTGCTCGCCCCGGGTTTTATCGACGTGCACACCCACGACGACACCGTGGTCATCCGCCAGCCGCAGATGCTGCCCAAACTCAGCCAGGGCGTGACCACGGTGATCGTCGGCAACTGTGGGATCAGCGCCTCGCCGGTCAGTCTCAAAGGCAATCCACCGGACCCGATGAACCTGCTCGGCAGCGCAGCGGCATTCGTTTACCCACGCTTTAGCGATTACCGTGCCGCCGTCGAAGCGGCGAACACCACGTTGAACGTCGCCGCACTGGTCGGCCACACCGCGCTGCGCAGCAATCACCTCGACGACCTGTTTCGCACTGCCACGCCTGACGAAATCACCGCCATGCGTGAGCAACTGCGTGAAAGCCTTGAGTCTGGCGCGCTCGGTTTATCCACAGGCCTAGCCTACGCCAGCGCCTTCAACGCCTCCACCGATGAAGTGAAGCAACTGACCGAAGAACTGACCGCGTTCGGCGCGGTGTACACCACCCATCTGCGCAGTGAATTCGAGCCGGTGCTGGAGGCGATGGACGAAGCGTTCAGCATCGGCCGTCACTCGCGATCCCCGGTGATCATTTCCCACCTCAAATGCGCCGGTGTCGGTAATTGGGGGCGCAGTCCGCAGTTGCTCGCGGCGTTGGAGCAAGCAGCGAAAACCCAGCACGTGGGCTGCGATTGCTATCCCTACGCGGCGAGCTCTTCGACGCTGGATCTGAAGCAAGTCACCGATGCCCATCGCATCACCATCACCTGGTCGACGCCGCATCCTGAAGTCAGCGGCCGCGACCTGATCGACATCGCTGCCGAATGGAACGTGCCACTGCTCGAAGCCGCCAAACGCCTGCAACCGGCGGGCGCGGTGTACTACGGCATGGACGAGGCGGACGTACGAAAGATTCTCGCGCATCCGCTGTCGATGGTCGGCTCTGACGGACTGCCGGAGGACCCATTCCCGCACCCACGCTTGTGGGGCGCTTTCCCACGAGTACTCGGCCATTTCAGTCGCGATCTCGGGTTGTTTCCGCTGCACACCGCCGTGCACAAGATGACCGGTCTGTCGGCGGCGCGGTTTGGCTTGAAAGGGCGCGGCGAGATTCGTGAGGGCTATTGGGCGGATCTGGTCTTGTTCGATCCTGAGACGGTGCGCGATGTGGCGGATTTCACTGATCCGCAACGAGCGGCGCAGGGGATTGAGGGGGTGTGGGTCAATGGCGTGTTGAGCTATCGCGACGGGCAGGCAAATGGTCGCCGGGAAGGGCGGTTTCTGGCGCGGCAGGGGGATTTGCGCGAAGGATTTCATTGATTGCCAAGCCCCGGTAGGCGCTGCCGAAGGCTGCGATCTTTTGATCTGCGTCTCATAGTGGCACTCTGAGATTAAAGAATGTCGAAACCAAGCCGAATTGCTGACATCCAGCCCCGCTAAACGCTTGGGCCAACCAGTCAGGGAGCACCCCATGAGCTTCGGCAAAACCACCCCGATCCTGCGGATCTTCGATGAAGCCAAGGCGTTGGAGTTTTACGTCGACTTCCTTGGCTTCAAGATCGACTGGCAGCACCGTTTCGAAGCGAATTTCCCGCTGTATCTGCAGGTGTCCCGTGGCGAATGCGTGCTGCACCTGTCCGAGCATCATGGCGACGCGACGCCGGGCTCGGCGTTGCGCATCGAGACCGACGAGCTGGAGGCGTTTCAGCAGCAGTTGCAGGCCAAGGATTACAAGTTCTCGCACCCACAGATTCAGGCGATGCCGTGGGGCAGTCAGGACATGACCATTGCTGATCCGTTTGGCAATCGACTGGTGTTTACCAACGCGATCAGTGTCTGAGTCGAGCCATACAAAAAAAGCGCTGCCAAACCATTAAGGTGGCTACTGGCGCCATCGCTGGCAAGCCAGCTCCCACAGTGATCGAGTCGTACACAAAATTTGTGCTTCACCAAGAAACCTGTGGGAGCTGGCTTGCCAGCGATGAGGCCAGAACAATCACCCCCGATGCATCTGCCGAAACTCCCCCGGCGGCATCCCGCGCCGGCTCTTGAACGTGCGATGAAACGACCGCGGCTCGGTAAACCCCAGATACTGCGCAATGTCTTGAATCGGCAACGTGCTGTTGAGCAAATAATGCTCCGCCAGCTCCTGACGCAAGTCATCGAGAATCTGCTGATACGACGTCCCCGCCTGATGCAACTGGCGCTGCAACGTGCGCACCGACACCGCGAGCTGCTCGGCCACCTGTTCCTTGCGCGGCAAGCCTTCCTTGAGCAGTTGACGCAGGATGCTTTTGACCCGCTGTTCCAGCGACGCATCCTCCAGCGTCGCCATCAACCCCATCGCATGTTCTTCCAGGGTGCGCAGCAATTGCGCGTCGGCCTGGCGCAGCGGCAACTGCAGATACGCCAGTGGCACGATCAGCGCCGAATACGCCTGCTCGAACAGCACCGGGCAATCGAAAAACGCTTCGTACTGCGCCTGGCTGGCGTCTGGCGGGCACGGATGTTCCAGCCACACGGCGGCGGGCGACATCTGCGTGTCGGCTATCCAGCGTGCATATTGCAGCCACGAGCCGAGGACGTTTTCCACCAGATGCCGGCGGATACGCGGGCGCTCGTAGCGGCACGTCCAGATCAGGTGCACGTGACCGTCCTGCACCTCGGCGCGGCTGACGCCCATGTCGCCCACCAGTTTTTCGAACGGCATGATCCGGCTCATCGCATCGCCCAGGGTCGCGCAGTTCATGGTGATGTAACCGAGCACGCTCCAGGAATTGGGCAGGACGAAATTGGCCGCGTTGAGACCAAACAGCGGATCGCCCGAGTGCTCGCAGAAATAATCGAGCAGGCGCTCATGGGTTTCGCCCGGCAGGCGCAGGCTGTTGTCGCTCAGTTGCTGCGCCTGCAAACCGGCAGCGGCCAACGCCGGCTCGATGGCCATGCCCAGTTGCTCGGCATGGCGCACGTATTTGAGCAGCGGCGGAACCGAGGTGAAGCCGAGCGATTGCATGATCCGAATCCCTTGATCAAGGCCTGCGTGAGCGAATGAATGCCTGAAAGGTAATTTGAAACCCCGACTAAAGTAAATGGCTGGCACTTGCGCGACGTTTGACTCAATTGGCTACTCGAACTGGCCGGATGCGACCGTGACACTTTGCGGCCGCTGACTAGTATGGAGGCCTGCCACATCACTGATCAGACTGCATAAGAAGGACACACGCATGCGACGCTGGAACGGCTGGGGAGATGCAACCACGGTGGTCGAACTGCCGGCCCAGGGCGCGAGTTTTCTCCATGAACGGTTGGGGGCCGGGCGCGCGCTGCCCGATGCCACGCTGGAGGCAGCACTGGCGCGAGTGCCGGTCTCACGGTTGGCGGCGCACGCCTTGTACAGCGTTGATGCCCATGATCGTCTGCTGCACGCTCGGGGCCAGAGTTTGCCGGACTGGCTGGCGCTGCGCGAAGGTGCGCTGGGCAATTATCCGGACGCGGTGGCGTTTCCGGAGACCGCCGGGCAGATCCGCCAATTGCTGGCGCTCGCGCATCAACAGGACCTGTGCCTGATTCCCTACGGCGGTGGCACCTCGGTGGCCGGGCACATCAACCCGCCGGATTCGGCGCGACCTGTAGTGACCGTGTCGCTGGCGCGGATGAATCGTCTGATCGACCTCGACGAGCAGAGCCAACTGGCGACGTTTGGCCCCGGTGCCAGTGGCCCGCAGGTGGAAAGTCAGCTGCGCGCTCGCGGCTACACGCTGGGGCATTTCCCGCAGTCGTGGGAGCTGTCGACGCTGGGCGGTTGGGTCGCCAGTCGCTCCAGCGGTCAGCAGTCGTTGCGTTACGGGCGCATCGAGCAATTGTTCGCTGGCGGCACCCTGGAAACTTTCGCCGGGCCATTGGAAATCCCGACCTTTCCTGCCTCGGCGGCGGGGCCCGATTTGCGTGAAGTGGTGCTCGGTTGCGAGGGCCGTTTCGGGATCATTTCCGAGGTCAAAGTGCGGGTCAGTCCGCTGCCGGCCGATGAG
The DNA here is from genome assembly GCF_019775695.1 of Pseudomonas sp. AO-1. Classification (NCBI taxonomy): domain Bacteria; kingdom Pseudomonadati; phylum Pseudomonadota; class Gammaproteobacteria; order Pseudomonadales; family Pseudomonadaceae; genus Pseudomonas; species Pseudomonas sp. AO-1. The sequence continues at coordinate 5,772,033 of NZ_CP079947.1, read as the reverse complement.
CGTTTTTACGGAGTGTTCCTGCCCAGTTGGAGCAAGGCGCTGCAAGCGATTCGCCAATTGGCGCAGGCGCGGGTGCCGCTGTCGATGCTGCGGCTGTCGAACGCGGTGGAGACCGAAACCCAACTGGCGCTGGCCGGGCATCCGCAGCAGATCGCCTGGCTGGAAAAGTATCTGAACCTGCGCGGCGCCGGTGAAGGCAAGTGCCTGCTGACCTTCGGCGTCACCGGCAACCGTCGGCAAAACGCGCTGTCGCTGAGCCAGGCGCGCCAGCATCTGAAAGCCTTCGGCGGCGTCTTCACCGGCACCTTGCTCGGCAAGAAATGGGCGCAGAACCGCTTCCGTTTCCCCTACCTGCGCGAGAACCTGTGGAACGCCGGCTACGTCGTCGACACCCTGGAAACCGCCACCGACTGGAGCAACGTCGACAATCTGCTCAACCTCATCGAAAACAGCCTGCGCGACGCCTTGGCGGCAGAGGGCGAACGGGTGCATGTGTTCACCCATCTGTCCCACGTCTACGGCGAAGGTTCGAGCATCTACACCACTTACGTGTTTCGCCCGGCGGCGGATTATCCGGCGACGCTGGCGCGCTGGCAGGCGCTCAAGCACGCAGCCAGCCAGACCATCGTCGACAACCACGGCACCATCAGCCACCAGCATGGGGTCGGCAAGGATCACGCGCCGTACCTGCCGCGCGAAAAAGGCGCGCTGGCGATGGATACCTTACAGGCGCTGAGCAGGCACTTCGATCCGGCCGGGCGCCTCAACCCCGGCACGCTGATGCAGGAGTGACGATCATGCACCCGGACTGGAACGCTGCGTGGCGCCAGCAAACTTTGCCGACATTGGCCGACGCAAGCTGGGATCTGATCGTCATCGGCGGCGGCATCAGCGGTGCCGGCATTCTGCGCGAAGCGGCACGGCGTGGCTGGCGTTGTCTGCTGCTGGAGCAACGGGATTTCGCTTGGGGCACCTCCAGCCGGTCGTCGAAAATGGTTCACGGCGGATTGCGTTATATCGCCAAGGGCCAGTGGCGCCTGACCCGCGATTCGGTGCGCGAGCGCCAGCGCCTGCTCGACGAAGCGCCGGGGCTGGTGGAGCCGATGAGTTTCCTGATGCCGCACTATCGCGGCGGCTTTCCCGGGCCGCGTGTGCTCGGTGGTTTGTTGTCGGTGTACGACGCGTTGGCCGGGCGACGCAGCCATCGTTTTCACGACGCGCAGCAACTGCGTTTTCTCGCGCCGGGGGTGAAGGAAACCCGGCTGCTCGGTGGCACCTGTTTTGTCGATGCGCTGACCGATGATGCACGGCTGGTGATGCGCGTGTTGAGTGAAGCGCGGGCCGATGGCGCAGTGGTGCTCAACGGGGTGCGCGTCGAACATTTGCTGCGCGAAGACGGCCGGGTGTGTGGGGTGCAGATCGAGGACTGTGAGGCGGGTGGGGCGCGGCAATTGCGTTGCGGCGTGCTGGCGGTGGCGACCGGCGCGTGGGCTGAGCGCCTGCGTTTGCCCGAGGCTCCGCGACAACTGCGGCCATTGCGCGGTAGTCATCTGCTGCTGCCGGGCTGGCGTTTGCCGGTGGCGCAGGCCCTCACGTTTCTGCATGCGCGCGACCGGCGGCCGGTGTTCGTTTTTCCGTGGGAAGGGGCGACGGTGGTTGGCACTACGGATCTCGATCATCGTGAGGATCTGGATCAGAGCGCGAGCATCAGCACCGAAGAACTCGACTACCTGCTGGCGGCCTGCACGCAACAATTTCCAGGTGCCGAAGTGACGGCGAGCGATGTGCTGTCGACCTGGTCCGGCGTGCGTCCGGTGGTGGGCAGCGCGGCGGGTGCACAGCAAGGCGAGCCGTCGAATGAAACCCGTGAACATGTGCTGTGGCAGGAGCCGGGTTGTGTCACGTTGGCCGGTGGCAAACTGACGACGTTTCGCCCGCAAGCCATCGAAGTGCTCAAGGCCTGTGCCGACATGCTTGGCCGCGCTTTCGAAGATGACGGCGCGCCGGTTTTCGCAGCCGTACCGCCACTGACCATTCCCGGACTCAGCCCGCAGCAGTGGCGACGGCTGGCCGGCAGGCACGGCCGTGATCTGCCGCGACTGGCGCAACTGATCGCCGAGTTAGGCCACGAAACGGTCGGCAACACTGACACCTTGTGGGCAGAGCTGGCCTTCGCCTGCGAGGCGGAAATGGTGCTGCACCTCGATGATCTGTTGCTGCGCCGCACCCGTCTGGGCCTGTTGCTGGCGCGCGGTGGCGAAGCGCATTTCGCCGCCATCCGCCAACTCTGCCAGCCACGCCTGGGCTGGGACGATGCACACTGGCTGCAAGAACTGCAGCGTTACCGGGCGTTGTGGCAACGCCATCACGGTCTGCCGGATGCCACGCCTTGAGGCCCCTTGAAGAGAGCGCCATGCATAACCACTCGAACAAGCGCTACCTGCTGGCGATCGACAACGGCACCCAGAGCGTGCGCGCATTGCTCTTCGATTTGCAGGGCAATCTGCTCGGTAAAGGCAAGGTCGAGTTGCAGGCGTACTACTCGACGCAACCGGGCTGGGCCGAGCAGGACCCGCAGTATTACTGGGCGAAACTCGGCGAGGCTTGCCAGCAACTGTGGGCGCAAACCGGGATTGATCGCTCGCAGATTGCCGGGGTGTCGCTGACCACTCAGCGCGGCACAGTGATCAATGTCGATGCCGAGGGCAAGCCGCTGCGTCCGGCGATTCTGTGGCTCGATCAGCGCCAGAGCGACGTCGAGGGCGGTATCAAGGGACCGTGGGGCTGGCTGTTCAAACTGGTCGGCGCACAGGCCACCGTGGATTACTTTCGCGCGCAGGCCGAGGCCAACTGGATCGCCAGACGCCAGCCTGAAGTCTGGGCGGCGACCGACAAGTTTTTGCTGCTCTCGGGCTTTCTCACCCATCGCCTGTGTGGGCGCTTTGTCGACTCGGTGGGTTGCTGCGTCGGCTATCTGCCGTTCGACTTCAAACGTCTGAAATGGGCTGCGCCCAGCGACTGGAAATGGCAGGCGCTGGCGGTGCGCCCGGAGCAATTGCCGACCTTGCACAAACCTGGCGAAACCCTCGGCTATATCACCGCCGAAGCCGCTCGCCATACCGGCATTCCCGAAGGTTTGCCGCTGATTGCTGCCGGCGCTGACAAGGCCTGCGAAGTGGTCGGTGCCGGCGTGGTCGATGCGAGCACGGTGTGCCTGTCCTACGGCACCACCGCGACCATCACCAGCACCCGCTCGCGCTATCTGGAAATCGTCCCGCTGATTCCGCCGTACCCCTCGGCGGTGCCCGATCAGTACAACTGCGAGGTGATGATTTATCGCGGTTACTGGATGGTCAGTTGGTTCAAGAACGAGTTCGGTCTGCGCGAAATGCAGCAGGCGCAAGAGCAGGGCATTGAACCCGAGCAACTGTTTGATGCGCTGGTCAACGCGGTGCCGCCGGGCTCAATGGGGCTGATGCTGCAACCGTACTGGTCGCCGGGGATTCGTGAGCCGGGCGTCGAGGCCAAGGGCGCGATGATCGGCTTCGGCGACGTGCACACCCGCGCGCACATTTACCGGGCGATTCTGGAAGGGCTGGCGTATGCGTTGCGCCAGGGCCTGGAGAACATCGAGAAGCGCTCGAAGGTGTCAGTCAAGCGTCTGCGGGTGGCCGGTGGCGGTTCGCAGAGTGATGCGGCGATGCAGCTGACGGCGAATATTTTTGGTCTGCCGGCGGAGCGCCCGCATGTGTATGAAGCGTCGGGGCTGGGCGCGGCGATCTGTTGTGCGGTGGGGTTGGGCTTGTATGCGGATTTCCCCACGGCGATCGCTGCGATGACGCGAGTGGGCACGGTGTTCACGCCGCAGCCCGAGGCGCAGCAGGTCTATGAGCGTTTGTACAACGAGGTGTACCTGCGCATGTATCGCCAGCTCAAACCGCTCTATCAGAGCATCCGCAAAATCACCGGTTACCCCGCCTGAAAAAACACCACCAATCCCCTGTAGGAGCTGCCGAAGGCTGCGATCTTTTGACTTTGATTTTTTAAAAACAAGATCAAAAGATCGCAGCCTTCGGCAGCTCCTACACAGGTGAGCGGTGAGCTTCATATGGCGCTATCGGAGAACTTTTCTGGTGAGATCGGACAGTGTCAGCGCCTGGGTCGGTTGTTAGGCTCAACCCCCACAGCACCTCCAATAAGAATTAAAAGCAATGAAGCTGACCTTTCTCCTGTTGCTGCTTTGTGCCACGGCCCCGACGGCGTGGGGCTGGTCGAACCACACGGTCGGCAGCTATCTGGCATTGCAGGCACTGCCGACGCTGCGCGATGCGCCGCCGGTCGAGGTCGAGCCGCTGGAGCGTTTTCTCGCCGAGCAATATCCGGCCGTGGTCGCGCTGCTGGAGCAACAGGAAAGCTTCGCCCGTGAACACTTCACCCAGTACCCGCCGCGCCCCGACAACCTGAAGCTGCCCGCCGTACCGGGTGACAATCTGCGCCACGATTTTCTCACCGCGTTGCGGCTCAATCCGCGCATTCACCTGGCGATGGTCATTCAGCCGCTGCCGGGTCAAGACCTGCCCGAGCGTGAACACTTGTCGGCCGATCAGGTGATGGTCGAGCAAACGCTGTCACCGTGGAATCGTCAGCGCTTCATTCGCGTGGCGGATGGCGAGAACGTCGCGCCGCTGGCCGTGCTGGCAAGCGCCGCCGACGAGCCGGATTACGGTCACGACATCAACCTGTTCAGCGACAACCCCGGCGAAGTCGGCGCGCGGTACGGCTTCGGCCCGCAGCCGTTTGGCGATGATCGTTTCCAGTATAGCTCGCAGGCGCCGTTCCACATGGGCTTCTTCCATGAAAGCGCGGTGGTGTATGCCGCAGCCGGATTTCTTCAGCGCAGTTGGCCGGACTGGCGCGCCTATCAGTACCTGGGCCTGGCGCGTCTGGCGTTCGCCACTGGCCATCCGTACTGGGGCTATCGGTTCTTGGGTTGGGGCGTGCACCACGTGCAGGACCTGACCCAGCCGTATCACGCCAAGCCGTTGCCCGGGGTCGAACTGCCGAGTCTGTTGTTGCTGGAAGGCAAGGCGCTGGCCGGTTTTGCCGACGATAAAAAAGCCTCCATCGAACGGGTCGCCACCCGCCATATGGAAATCGAGAAGTATCAATCGACCTGGTTGCGCCGCGTGCTACGTGCCGGTCAGGCGCATCCGATGCTCGCGGCCTACGCCGATGTCGCTCAAGACCAACACTATCCGCCGTACTCGGTGGACTACTTGCGCGACGTGGTCAGCGTCGAGTCGGTCGAGGACTCGGCGGCGTTCGATGAAACCATCGGCCAGTGGCTGGAGACGGCCCCGGTGACCAGTGATTTCAGCAGCGGCAATCAGGTGCAGCGCGAGACCTTCGAGCATCCGGCACTCAATCAGCAGCTGTTCAAACTGCTCGGCCATTTCGGCGCGCACAGCCGGATTTATGTCCGTGCGGGACTGGCACCGTAGCCATCGCGGCCACACAAAAAACAATAAGAACAAGGAGGAACCCATGATCAACACTCGATTGCGCCTCAGCGGCGTGGCACTGCCCGGTGTCGGCCTGGCGGGGCTGCTGCAACTCTGTGCGGTGGATGCGGTGCAGGCTGCCGAGTTCAGCGTGCTGGACAATCAAGTCACCGGATCGATCGACACGACCCTGTCCTATGGCCGTTTGTGGCGGGTGCAGGGCCGCGACAAGAACAACGACGACGTCAACACCAACGACGGCAATCGCAACTTCGATACCGGGCTGGTTTCCGAGGTGTACAAGATCACTTCGGAACTGGAGGCCAACTACCAGAACTACGGGATGTTCCTGCGCGGCACGGCGTTCTACGACACCCAGTTGATGGACAAACGCAACGATTACTACCGCAACAACAACCCGGCGCAGCCGAGTCAGAGCTACCCGCAGGACGACCGTTTCACCAGTCAGACCCGTGACATCGCCGGCAGCCGGATCGAGATGCTCGACGCCTATGTCTACGGTAACTGGGACGTGGCGCAGATGCCGGTGACTGCGCGGGTCGGGCGTCAGGTGTTCAACTGGGGCGAGGGGATTTTCTATCGCGGCGGCGTCAACACCACCAACCCGGTGGACGCCGCCAAGTACCGCTTGCCGGGCGCCGAGGTCAAGGAGGTGCTGATGCCGGTGGAGGCCGTGAGCTTCAACATCGGCCTGACCGATTCGTTGACCATGGAGAGCTTCTACCAGACCAACTGGAAGGAAACCCGCATCGACCCGGTGGGCACTTTCTATTCGCAGACCGACCTGTTCGCCGATGGCGGCAACACCGGTTACAACAACTTCAGCGGCACCGCGCTCGATACCCCGGTGCCGGGGTTCGGCAACGTCATCGGGCTGTACAGCGCACTGGGCAACAACCCATTGCTCGGCCCGGCGCTGAAAAGCACCGGCCTGTACGCCAACGGCGTGACACCGGCCTACGGCAATACGCTGAAAGTGGCGTCGATCGGCAAGGACTACAACGCACGCAACGACGGCCAGTTCGGCTTCGCGTTCCGCTATATCGCCGAGGCGCTCAACAGCACCGAGTTCGGCCTGTACCTGGTCAACTACCACGCCAAGGAACCGACCATCGCCGCTGACCTCGGTGGCTACAAGGGCATCGACATGAATGCCCTGACCAACATGCTCTCCACCGTCGCCGGCAGTCAGGCCGGGGCGCTGGCCAACGGTCTGGCGACGGCCGATGTGATGGGCAACATTCAGGCGCATCGGCGTTATGCCGAAGACATCCGCATGTACGGTTTCAGCTTCAACACCACGTTGGGCCAGGCTTCGGTGTTCGGCGAGATCGCCTATCGACCGAACCTGCCGATCGGGATTGCCGCGACTAACGACTTGATCGGCGACCTGGCCAACGGTGCCGCCGTGGCGGTGACCGGTAAGCCCGTCAACGTCGGCGGGCAGATGGTCACCCTCGACAGCGAGATCAACAACGCCGAGCGCGTGGAAGCGTTCAACACCTCGCTGGGCAGCATCTACAACTTTGGCCCGACGCTGTCGTTCGACTCGATGTTCGGCATCTTCGAACTGGCCTCCGAACACCTGCGCGGCAGCAGCCTGCAATACACCGCCTACGACGGCAGTACGCGTTATTACGCCGGTACCGGCAACACCTCTTATGTGTCCGGCGGTGATCGTGACGATCAGGTCAACCGCAATTCCTACAGCTACACGGTGATGTTCAACGGCACCTGGAACGACGTGTACGCCGGGGTCAACGTCTCGCCTTACGTCGTCTACAAGGACGACTTCAAGGGTAACAGCTATCAAGCCGGCAACACCATCGACGGGCGCAAGGCTTACACATTGGGGATCAAGGCCAACTACCAGAACAAGCTCGAAGCCGAGGTGCAATACACCAACTTCTGGGGCGGCGGGCAGAACAACGGCATTCGCGACCGCGACAACGTCGGGTTCAACCTCAAGTACTTCTTGTGAGTTTCAGACGCAGATCCCGGGACAACTCATCCCCCTGTGGGAGCGGGCTTGCCCGCGAAGACGGCAGCACATTCGACATCAATGGTGGCTGACCCACCGCTATCGCTGGCAAGCCAGCTCCCACAGGGTACGCATTCTGGAGAGGAACATGTTTCATATTTCAAGATTGACTAAGACAACGCTGGCGCTCGTGCTGGGTCTCGCCGCGAGCAGCACATTGGCTGCCATCACCCCACAACAAGCCGAACAACTGAAAACCACCCTCACGCCCATGGGCGCCGAGCGTGCCGGCAACGCTGCCGGCACCATTCCAGCCTGGACCGGCGGCATCACCCAGGCGCCAGCCGGCTATAAACCGGGCCAACATCATCCGGATCCGTATGCGGCGGACAAGCCGCTGTTCACCATCACCAAGGCCAATCTGGAGCAGTACAAGGCCCACCTCAGCCCCGGTCAGATTGCGTTGTTCAATAGCTACCCCGACACGTTCCAGATGCCGGTCTATCCATCGCGCCGTTCCGGTTCGGCGCCGCAGTGGCTGTATGACAACACGTTGAAGAATGCGACCTCAGCCAAGCTGCTCGAGGGCGGCAGCGGATTCGCCGATGCCTACGGCGGCGTACCGTTCCCGGTGCCCAAGGACGGCATCGAAGTGCTGTGGAACCACATCACCCGTTATCGCGGGATCTACGTGGTGCGTCGTGCGTCCGAAGCCCCGGTGCAGCGCAACGGCAGCTTTGCCTTGGTCACCTCACAGCAAGAAGCGCTGTTCAATTTTTATCGTCCGGGCGGGCAGTACGCCGACCTGAAAAACATCCTGTTCTACTACCTCGCTTTTGTGAAAAGCCCGGCGCGGCTGGCCGGTGGCGCGGCGTTGGTCCACGAGATGCTCGATCAACTCAAGGACCCGCGCCAGGCCTGGGTCTACGACGCCGGGCAACGCCGGGTGCGCCGCGCGCCGAACCTGGCGTATGACACGCCGATCGCCTCGTCCGATGGCCTGCGCACCGCCGACGACACTGACCTGTTCAACGGCGCGCCGGACCGCTACGACTGGAAGCTCAAGGGCAAGCAGGAGGTCTACATCCCCTACAACAACTACAAGGTCGGCAGCCCCGACGTGAAGTACGCCCAACTGCTGACCCCGGGCCACCTCAACCCGCAATTCACCCGCTATGAGCTGCACCGTGTGTGGGTGGTCGAAGGCAACCTCAAGCCGGGCGCGCGACATGTCTATTCCAAACGCGTGCTGTTCCTCGACGAGGACAGCTGGGGCGCGGCGCTGGTCGATCAATACGATGGGCGCGGGGAATTGTGGCGGGTGTCGATGGCCTACCTGAAAAACTTCTACGACCTGCCAACCACCTGGAGCGCACTGGACGTGTTTCACGACCTGCAGGCGCGCCGTTACTACGTGCAGAACCTCGACAACGAAGAAGCCTCCACCGTCGACTTCTCGCAACCGGTGCCGGAAGACGCGTATTTCATGCCATCGGCGTTGCGCCAGCGCGGGACTCGCTAAGGGGCACCGGACTGCTGATCGAACGCAATCCCTGTAGGAGCTGCCGCAGGCTGCGATCTTTTGACTTTGATTTTAAAAACAAGATCAAAAGATCGCAGCCTGCGGCAGCTCCTACAAAGGCTCGATCAAATGGCGTTACAACCTGAAAACGAAGATTCGTAAACCGAGTGGTAGTCTCGCTGCTTCGATGGCTGTATCGCTGGAGTACATTGTGGCGAGTTTGACTATCAGCAATCTTGACCTTCAGCTCTATGAAGAACTGCAGTTAGCGGCAGATATTAATAATCGTTCGATTGAAGAGCACGCGCGTGTGATGTTGCAGAAAGCGCTCGAGCAGAATCAATCTGCCGCTGGCTTGGGGACTCGAATTCATAGACGATTTAATAATGTCGGTGACGTTGAATTGGATGTGCCGTCACGCTGAAGCCAGTATTTTCTCGGCATCGCCAATTTTCAGTGGCAGTAAATCTGACGCAATCGCGGGCAAGCCCGCTCCCACAGGTTTTTCGGTCGTTCACATATTCCGTGTTCGACTCGTTTCCTGTGGGAGCGGGCTTGCCCGCGATTGGATTTACGCTTTGGCGCTGACTGAAGATCAGACGCGGAAGTGGCTGACCATCTGCTGCAACTGACCGCCCAGGCGCGCCAGTTCAACGCTCGACGCTGCGGTTTCATCGCTGGCCGCGGCGGTCTGTTCCGACACGTCGCGCACGTTGATGATGCTGCGGCTGATTTCTTCGGCCACGGCGCTTTGCTGCTCGGCCGCGGCGGCGATCTGCTGGTTCATCGACTGGATGTTCGACACCGTGCGGGTGATGTTTTCCAGGGAGTCGCCAGCCTTGCGGGTCAGGGCCACGCTGCTGTCGGTCAAGGCGCGGCTGTTGTTCATCACCGCCGCCACTTGCTGGGTGCCGTTCTGCAGACCGGCGACCAGACCTTCGATTTCCTCGGTGGACTTCTGCGTGCGCTGGGCCAGGCCACGGACTTCGTCGGCAACCACGGCAAACCCTCGACCGGCCTCACCGGCGCGCGCCGCTTCAATCGCTGCGTTGAGTGCCAGCAGGTTGGTCTGTTCGGCCACGGCCTTGATCACGTCCATGACGCTGCCGATCTTGTCGCTTTCCTGTTGCAGCACGCTCATGGCTTCAGTGGAACGCACCACTTCGCTGGCCAGACGTTCGATCTGGGCGATGGCTTCGTTTACAACCTTGTCGCCTTCACGGGCTTCGCCATCAGCAGCGGCAGCGGCTTGCGAGGCTTCTTCGGCGTTGCGCGCGACTTCCTGCACGGTGGCGGTCATCTCGTGCATGGCGGTGGCCACCTGGTCGGTCTCGACCTTCTGGCTGTTCACCCCGGCGCTGGTCTGCTCGGTCACGGCCGAGAGTTCTTCGGCGGCGCTGGCGATCTGGGTGACGCCGTCGCGGATGCCGCTGATCAGGTCGCGCAGGGTCACGCCCATGCGGGCGATGCCTTGTTGCAGCACGCCGAGTTCATCGCGACGGGTGACCGTGACGTTCTGGGTCAGGTCGCCGCTGGCAATGCGCTCGACCACGGCCAGGGTTTCTTGCAGCGGACGGGTGATCTGACGGGTGATGATCACCGCAGCAATCACACCGACCAGCAGTGCCAGCAGGGTGCTGATCAGCTGGAGCGTACGGGCCTGGGCGCTTTCGATGTCGCGACGGTCGAGCTGGATCTGGTACAGCTGCTCGCTGGTGGTGACGATGGCCGCACCTTGATCGGTCATCTCCTTACGCGCCTGCACCGCTTCGCTGTTGGCGTTCTTGTAGGCCTGCAACGCGCTGCGGTAATTGGTCAGGGCGGTTTCCAGCTGACGCAGAGCGTCTTGCTGGGTCGCGGCGAAATGCACGTTCAGTTGCTGGAGGCTGGCAATCGCCGCGTCCAGTTGACCGACGGCTTTCTGCTCGGTTTCGGCGTTGGTGGTGGCGGTGTAGCCGCGCACTTCATAGCGCGCGAGGATGAACGCCTCCTTGGCCTGGGTGATGGCCTGGAACTGCTCGAAGCGCTGCTCGCTCATGTCCATTTGCTGCACGCGCTTGCTGATCGCTTCGATCAGGTTGTAAGCGGTGTCGGCGTTGCTGCCCATCACGTCGCGGGCGTTGTTGCCGGTGCGGTAGGCGTTGCGCATCTTGTTCAGCGAAGTCTGGTATTCGGCGATGGTCGCGGCCTGCTCTTTCAGCAGCTTGACGTTTTCCGGGCTCTTGAACTTGTTGATCAGCGCTTGTTGTTGCGCGGCAAAGCTTTCGAGGGTGGTTTGCACATTCTGCGCGGCGGTTTCGTCGCCGTTGGTCAGCATGTATTGCAGGCGCACCACGCGCAGCTTGGTCAGGCCGGCATTAAGCTGGGTGATGTCGCTCATCCAGTTGCTGCGGTCAATCAGGCCGCCGAGGCTGGTCCAGCCAGTCAGGGCGAGGACGCAGGTCAGGGCCAGGACCAGGCCGAAGCCCAGACCCAATTTCATGTTCACGCTGATGTTGCCGAACCAGCTATTCATCACAATTCCTCCAGGAACGTTGAGCTACTTGATCGTCGGTCAGGCTGGAAGATTGTTGTTTTTTTGAGCCAGCAAGGGGGTTAGCAGGTCTGTATCGGCCGCAAACACGAGAGCTGAAAGGATTTTGTCCGACGGAATTTGTAACAAGGGCGTTTCAAGACTTTTTTCACATGCGTTTCACTCGCCACTTACGCCCGCTTCTCTACCCTCGCCGCATCGTATTGACTGTGATGGATGCCGACGAGGCGGCCCGATGTGGAATTGAGACTGAGTCTGTTCGGCGTCAAACGCTCGATTTCCCTGAGTAAGCTGGCCCGCTATCGCAACACGTGGGTGGTGCTCGGTGCGTCGCTGCTGGTGATCCCGCTGACCCTGTGGCTGCTCGCCCCGGCGGCGGTGCCTGACCTGGCCCACGGCAATGTGTCCGGTGCACGCGCGCTGGAGGCCGGGTGGGCCAAGGGCGAGATGATTGTGCTGGTGCGTCACGTCGAGCGCTGCGATCACTCGCCGGCGCCGTGCCTGAGTGGTGACGACGGCATCACCGACCGCTCGCGCAGTGTTGCGGTCGGTGTCGGCGCACAGTTCGAGCATTTGGGCCTGAATAATGCCGATATCTATAACAGCCCGATGCTGCGCACTGTGCAGACCGCCGGTTACATGTTCAATCGCGCGGCCACCGGCGAAGACTGGCTGATCAGCTGCAAGGGCCACATCCTGCAGGAAGCGCTGGCGCACAAGCTTGCGGGGCGCAATCTGATTCTGGTGACCCACAGCGAATGCATGGCGGAGCTGGAAAAGGATCTGAATTCGCCGATTTCGGACCCGGGTTATGGCTCCTCGCTGTTTGTTTCCGCTGCGAACAAAGCGGCCCCGCGCGTGCTTGGCTTCATCGAAGCCTCCGACTGGCAGTCAGTGAGCACTCGATGAACTGAGGAGGGCAAAGCGTCGGCCCAAACAAAACCCGCCAGTGACGGCGGGTTTTTTATTGGCTGGCGCGAAGGGCGTCAGTAGCCGACGAAGTAGTACGCCTGGCGCCCGACCATCATGGTCTTCAGCACTTTGAGTGGTGCGACGGGTTCGCTGTCCGCCGAGATCACCGCGACGTTCGAGGGCGAGGCACTGAGGAAGTCATGCAGTTGCGCGTCGGTGTCCAGTCCCTTGAGCACACGTTGGGTGTAGAACACGCTGGCGCCGCCGACCCGCTCGTTGGCCTGGAACAGCGCGACCTGCTGACCGTTGGCTTGCAGGCTCTGAATATGGTCAGTCAGCGGCAGGAACGACAGTTCTTTATCAGCGTTGGGCAAGGCCCACTGGGCCGCGCCGAGGTAGCTGGCGATCACCACCGTGAGCAAACCGGCAGCAATTGCCTGACGATGACGGGCGACTTTTCCGATAAAGCGGTCGGCGGTTTCGCGGGCCTGCAAGCGCTCGAAGAGCATGCGCGCATACTCGGCAGCGATCACCGCCGCAGCCGGGGTCATCGACATCAGGTACACCGTGCGCTTGCTGGAAGCGAGGGTCAGCATGATGAACTGCGCCACGATCCACAGGCTGAAAAACAACAGGTAACGGTTGGCCTTCAGCTCCTTGCGGAAATGCCACAGGCCCAGATACACCAGAATGTTCCACGGCAGGAACGCTTCCGGCAGTTTGGCCAGATAGTAATAGAACGGCTCGTAATGCCCGGCCTCGACGAACGAGCCGCTGAAGCGGCCGACGCTGTTGGTCAGCAGCACTTCAGCGACAGCGTGCGAACCACCGCGCTGATAGAGCATGGCGAGCCAGATCAGCAATGGAATCAGACCGACTGCCGTGAGCAGGCCGGGACGCAGCCAGGCGCCGATCTTCAAGCGCCTGTCGATCAGGTTGTCGGCCAGCAGGTAGGCGAAAATCACCACGCCGGGCATCGCCAGTCCAAGTACGCCCTTGCTCAACGTCGCGATAGCGATCCCGACGATAAACAGTAGCGAGTTAGCCGCGTTCGGTGCGCGTTGCGCCTGAAAGAACGCCAGCAACGCGGTGGTCACGCCGAGCGCCAGCAGCGCATCCTCGCCGACCCCACGCACGTTGCTCCAGTAGCTGGCCATGGTCGCCAGCAGAATCCCCGCCGTCCAGGCCAGCGCTTTCGGCCGACCGAAGCGGCGCAACATGCCGTACAGCACCATCACACTGAGCAACCCGGCCACCGCCGACGCCAGCCGCACCGCCCACGGCGAAACGCCGAACACGCGCATGGCGCCGGCGTCCAGCCACAGGCTCAGCGGTGGTTTTTCCAGAAACGGTTCGCCGAACAGGCGCGGCGTCACCCAGTCATCGTCCAGGTGCATCTCCATGGCGATCCCGGCGACCCGAGCCTCGGTGGAGCCTTGCAGCTGGTGGTTACCCAAAGCGAAAAAAAACAGCAGGGCGGTGAGTAGAAACAGCGAAGTGGCGGCACGCGGCATGGATTTCAGGCAACCGGAAAGGGCAGGAGCCTTGAGCATACTTCGCCAATGCTTAACAAATTGTGAAACTCACGCCAGTTGTCGTGACCAACGCTTTTCCGGCGCCTCGAACACCGGATTGACCAGCGCCGTCAGCACATGGTCCTGCCAACGCCCGGCGATGTTCAGGTAGGCCTTGGCGTAGCCCTCGCGTTCAAAACCCAGACGCTCCAGCAACCGCGCACTGCGCTCGTTGCCGGGTATGTAGTTGGCCATGATCCGGTGCAGGTTCTGCGTGTCGAACATGTAGCCGATGCCGGCCTCCAGGCCTTCCTGCATCAGGCCCTGACCCTGATGCGCGTGGTCAATGTGATAACCCAGATAACAGGCCTGAAACGCACCGCGAATGATCCCGCTGAAGTTGCATGCGCCGATCATTTGCTGGCCGTCCGGCGTCAGCAGGGCGAAATGCATCGCCAGCCCGGCCTCGTAGGCACTGGCCTGAACTTCAAGGCGTCGGCGAATCTGTTCGCTGGAGAAGTATTCGGTGGTGCGGATGGGCGACCAAGGGGCAAGGTGGCGCTGGTTGCGTGCGTAGAAGTCACTTTCCAGTTCGGCCTGTTCCGGGGCGAGGATGGCGAGCGTCAGGCGTTGGCAGGGCAAGGTCAGCAGCGGCATCGTGCGCTCCGGTGGGCAGGGTCGAGGGACAGGATTGCCTAGGAGATGGAAAAAAACAAACCGCGCGGATCGTTTCCGCAGCAAACGCCAGACAAAAAAAAGCCCGCGGGAGAGCGCGGGCGAACCGTAGTTTCTTGAATGAGCGAGCGGACTGTACCGTGTTGATCGAACGGGGGCAGTGAAGAAAAATTCATCTCGGCAGCGACCGCTCTGTAACGCATCAAGGCAAGTGATCCGCTGCAAAATCCGCTTCCGAACGTGCCCGCAGCCGGCCCTTGCGGCAAGCCTGCTGAAAGCGTTCGAAGTCGCGTTCGTTCTGCGCGGTGTAACTGCGGGCGTATTTGAACAGGGCGTCGGCCAAGGCATCGCCCTTGCCGATATAGCCGCTGATGACCGCCGCATTGCCCGAGGCCTTGGCGTGGGCGCGGGCCAGTGCGCGACCGCAGACCCGGGCATAGGCGGCGAAGGTTTCGGCGTCGAAGTTTTCCAGCTCAGCGGAGATCTTCATGTCGCGTAATTGCCGCACATAAAAATGCCGACCGTTAGGGCCGGTGGTCCAGCCGAGAAACAGATCGCTCGCCGACTGCATCAAGCGCTGCCCTTCGACCACCCGTTGGCCTTCATGACGCGTGCGGGACTTGACCTTCACATAGTCGGCGAGCACCGAGCGCCGCGCCTCCTTGAACTGCAGAAACAACGGAAATTCCTGATCGTCGGTCAGCAGCGCCACCAGACATCGGGTGCCCACACTGCCGACACCCACCACTTTGAACGCCAGATCCTGTACGTGAAACCGCGAGAGCAATTCCCGCCGGTCAGCCTGCAGCGTGGTGCGATAGTCACGCATGAACGTATCGAACAACGGCCGCCAGTCTGCCAGCCGCAACCAATCATCGTCGGCGTCGAGCAGCGTGGTGTTCTTGTGCAGGTGGAAAATTTCCGGCAAATCGTCACGAATGACCAGTCGCCCGTTGGCGTCGCGCTCGCTGATTTTCGGCAGCAACTCGGCGTGGGTGCGCCGTTCGGCTTTATCGACGGCACGCTGCACATGCTCCAGCGCACTCTTGCGTGCCTGATCGAGCAAGTCTTCGTACTTGATCGATTCGTACCAGGTTTCCAGCGCACTCTGTTCGGCGCACTCCAGCATCGTTGCCTGATAGGAGCCGACCATCTGCCGACAGACCTCTTCCTCAACCGACTCGCCATGGCGCAAATCCCGCGCCGCCACCACAAAACTCGCCGCCAGCCGCTTTACGTCCCATTCCCAGGGACCGGGATGCGCCTCGTCAAAATCATTGACGCTAAACAACAGATTGCGCTCCGGCGTGGCGAACCCGCCGAAGTTCATCAAATGCGCATCCCCGCAGATCGGCCCGACCAGCCCCATGTTCTGGGTGCTCGACAGATCATGCGCCTGCAGCAGCGCGTTGCCACGGAAGAATGTGAAGGGCGACACCAGCATTCGTCCGTAACGCAACTCCACCAGCGAAGCGACGCGGCCTTGACTCGACGCTTTGATCAGCGGAATCGGATCGCGGCTCATTTTTCCGGTGGTGGCGTGGGCGCTGCGCGAGCATTTTTTGCGGGCGTCCTTGCCTTGCTTCATGCGGTCTTGGAGGGTGGTCATGGGGGCTCGTCGTGGCAGTGGGGGCGGTGTGAGTGTAGAAGTGGTTCAGGGGTTTATCCGCCGGCCGTAACGAACCCGGTCATTTCAGAATTCCGTGACCTTGTCCTCGCGTAAAATCCACCCGGCTTCACCCGCCACCAACGTGTACTGAACCTGACGCATCTTCCCCGTACGCCCCGCACCCGCGTCGGCGCTGTCATACACCGGGAAGCGTTGCACCAGCCTGTTTTCCACCACGGCAAACGAGTCCTCGCCCTGATAACCCTCGGCGGTTTTCGGGTTGTCACTGACCGGAGGCAAGTAGATTTCGCTCAGGGATTTCTTGTTGTTGGCCGAATAGGCGATCAGTTCGCCCGGCATGCCGCGTCCGGGCGAGCGGGTGAACACATAGAGTTCAGGGGAGCCGTCGTTATTGAGATCGGCGACTTCGGCGCGTACCACCTCACCGCTGAGGGCCTGAATGATGACCGTATTGTCGATCTCCAGTCCCTTGGGAGCGATGTGCAAAGTGGGTTTGCCATCGACCTGTTCAGTGCTGACGTGAAAGGCAATGCCCTGCAATTCCAGCGTCTGATCGAATGGTGGCTGACGGCTGATGGCATCGCCATTGACCAGCCTCAGCGCCAGCTCGTAGTTGGCCACTTCATTACGTCGTGCGGCGTTGCGCATGAGGTAGACCTGAATCGTGTACTCGCCATCGCTGGGCAATGTGCCGAGGAAGTGATTGCCCATGATCGAGCCGTTGAACAGCGCGTAATCGGCCCCCTTGGCAGCGATGTTGAAGTAAGCGGAGGTGTTGGAGGGCTTGAAGTCGACGGTCAGCATCTGGCCGGCCTTGGCGTTGAACCGGTACTCCGCCGTCTGGTCACCCGTGATCGACTGTTTGCGCTGGACGCTGTCGGCACTGGTTGTGAACGCTATCGGTTCGACGCGCACAGTGGGGGCCTCAGCCGCATGGACGGACAGGCAAATCAGCGCTGTCAGCGCGGCGGCGATCCAAGTCTTCATCTTCAACTCCATTGCATCTCGATGTTCGCAGCATAGAAGCTGCATCGAGCGATCGCCCAGAGATTGCGCGGATTAAATGTTGCTGGATTTGAGCACGTGCCAGAGGCCGTGTTCCCTGACACGAATCAGTTGTTCACATAATTCTCACCTGAGTTTTGCCATGATGCTGGCTGGTATTCCATCGGCCCCAGCGAGTGATTCCGGCATGAATATGAGCGTTCTCTACGCATTGATTGCGGCAGCGCTGTTTGGCGCCAGTACGCCCCTCGCCAAACTGTTGGGGGTACAGATGTCGCCGATTCTGCTCGCCGGGTTGCTCTATCTCGGCAGTGGTCTGGGCTTGACCGTCCTGCGTTTTGCCCGCGATCGTGGCTGGAAACCTTCAGGTCTCGGCACCGGTGAATGGCCATGGCTGCTCGGCGCCATCGGCTTCGGCGGCGTGCTGGCGCCAGTGGCGCTGATGTTCGGTCTGACCCGAACGTCCGGCGCGAGCGCTTCACTGATGCTCAACCTCGAATCCGTGCTCACGGCGCTGCTGGCGTGGGTGGTGTTCAAGGAAAATGCCGACCGCCGAATCGTGATCGGCATGCTCGCCATCGTCGCCGGTGGCATCGTGCTGTCCTGGCCACAAGAGGCCGTCTCGGCGCAAGACTGGACCGGACCGCTGGCTGTGGCTTTCGCTTGCTTTTGCTGGGCCATCGACAACAACCTGACCCGTAAAGTCTCGGCCTCGGACGCACTGTTCATCGCCGGCAGCAAAGGCCTCGTGGCCGGTCTGGTCAACTGCACACTGGCTCTGTTCATCGGCAGCCAACTGCCCGCCGCCACCTCGCTGGTGCCGATCATGCTGGTCGGCTTTCTCGGCTACGGCGTCAGCCTGGTAATGTTCGTCCTCGCCCTGCGCGGCCTCGGCAGCGCACGCACCGGCGCCTACTTTTCCACCGCACCGTTTCTCGGCGCAGGCATCTCGATTCTGCTGCTGGGCGAATCGATATCGCTGATGTTCCTGCTCGCCGCGGCGTTAATGGCCGTGGGCGTATGGATTCATCTGATGGAAAACCATGTTCATGAACATCAGCACGAACGGCTTGAGCATGATCATCGGCATACACACGATGAGCATCATCAACATACGCATGGGTTTGAGTGGGATGGGGTGGAGCCGCATAGCCATCCGCATGTGCATACGCCGATGCGGCATAGTCATGCGCATTTTCCGGATGTGCATCATCGGCATGGGCATTGAGTTGGTAGGGGTGCTGGGGGGGGGCGATGTTTGGCGGTGAGGCAGGAGTGAAGCGTTAGATGCGACAAAGCCCGCACTGGGCGGGCTTTGTCGTTGAGAGTTGGTGGGCCGGGGTAATCTGAATGGGTCATATAAATTATTGATTTTAAATGAATTTATCGGTTTTGTTTTTCTTTTGGAATGCCGTTTGGAATGCCAACAGAGTTTGCTTCGTACCGTCGAGCGAGTTGATGGAGCGCTATTGCCATATCACTTATCTACCACTTGCTAGACATTGACCATAGATCTTGGGCTCATCATCTCATGCTTCGCCACGGACGCACCGATTGCTTCTTGGGTCTCGCGCATCCGCTTTCCTGCGAGTGCGTTTGCTGCAGCTTCCTCGTCAGGGTTTAGCACAGGCAACTCATCTCCCATCGATGTCTCCCAAAGCGCCAGCCACTTCAGGCAATGAAGCAGGTGTTTTTGGTTCTCCGCAATCCGTATCTGGTTTAATTCGCGTGCAAGCTTGCTCGCGTTACGTGTGACCTTCGCCATCAAATTTTCCTGGTGCTTCGTCTCTTTTTATGTTTTGGCCAGTTGAGCTGCATCTTCGATCAAGAGCTGGATGAGCACCGTCTCAGTAGTTTTGCTGCTTTTAGCGAGGCGCTTCAGTGTGACCTTGGTTTCGAGCGGTAGCGTGAAGGAGCAGGTCTGTAGTGGTCTAATGAAACCGGACACCCATTTAGGCGAGAATGCTCGCCAGATCGAGGTGTCATATGACCAAACAACGCTGTTCCTTTCTGCTGACTTCAAACGCGAGGCTGCTGACCTCGTGCTCAAGCAAAACTACTGCTACATCGAAGCCAGCCGTTCACTCGGCATGGTGAGTCAGCGCACTGGGTTGACCAAGTTCAGGAAGAGCGTGCAAGGCGCCACTCCGCAGAGCAAGGCGCTGACCCCACAACAGCAGAAAATCCATGAGCTGGAAGCCCGGATCGCCCGCCTTGAGCTGGAAAAATCGATATTAAAAAAGACTACCGCGCTCTTGATGTCGGAAGATCACGAGCGTACGCGCTGATTAATCAGCTGAGCGTCCATGAGCCGATTGATTGGTTGTGCAAAGTGTCTGATGTGAGCCGCTCCAGTTACTACGCCCACTACCTCAAACGCCTAACGCTCGATGTCGAGCGGCTTCGGTTGCGCAGCCGCGTGAGCGAGTTGTTTACACTAAGTCGCAGTGCTGCCGGCAGTTGTAGCATTCTCTCGTTGATGTGTGACGATAGTGAGCAAGTCGGTCGGTTCAAAGTGCGCAGCTTGATGCGCGAGCTTGATCTCGTCAGTAAACAACCTGGCTTTCGTGCCTATAAACGAGCGACGGTTGAACGGTTGGATATCCCGAACATCTTGAATCGGGCGTTCGATGTCACAGCACCCAACCTGGTGTGGTGCGGCGACATCACCTACATTAGGGCCCAGGGTAATGGGCACCATCTGGCGGTCGTGCTGGATCTTTTTGCGCGCCGGATAGTGGGCTGGGCATTGCCGGAAAAACCAAATGCTGAGTTGGTGATCAAGTCGCAGTACATGGCTTACGAACAGCGTGGAAGACCTCAAGGACTGATGCTCAACTCGGATCAAGGGTCGCAATATGTGAGCCGCCTGTTTCGCCAGCGGCTCTGGCGTTATCGCATGCGTCAGAGCATGAGTCGTCGAGGAAGTTGCTGGGACAACGTGCCGATGGAACGGCGTGTTCCGCAGCTTGAAAACTGAATGGACACCGACCGTGGGTTACCGAACTGCTCAAGAAGCCCTGCACGATATCAGCCATTTCTTGATGCATCGGTACAACTGGATTCGACCCCATCAATTCACGTACTGGCGCCAGTTCGGGCCGAAGAAAAACTTAACGTCGTGTCCGGGATTTGTAGACCGCTACAGTCTTATGGCGAGCGTCATCGAGGCTTTTGCGCTAGCAGGGGGTAGCGCCAGGGGGCGTCGCTCGTCTTAGGCTGGGTGTTATCATTCTGGTATACGTACTAAGTCTGAGCAGTTGGGCTGTGGCTACGTTGGCAGAATACTCGTTTCTGGCCAGTGGATCCCCACTAACTGCCTGACGCTACGCGCAAAACGCAGGATACGCCTTTACCCATTTTCCCTCGGTAGATAGGGTGGCAGGTGTTGTAAAAGTAGGCTGCGACGGTCCATTGGTGGTTCGCTGTGGCACTGCAATTCCCGCCTCTGGCCCACGGCATCCAATTGAGTAACCTGTCAGCATTTCGTACTGAAGTGCTCAAATTGCGAGCAGTTGCACGTATCACTAAGACGATAGGCTTGACGAACACGATTTGCTATCGCTGGCAGACCTCAATAAGGATTTTTTCTCAGATGATTTACAGCCCGTACCAGGCGAAGTATTTCGCCCACTTCTTGACTCGCGAAGGTATCGGTGCCGACGAGTCTTTGACCCAGTCCTTGTCATCGGCGCGTGTGGATTTGAACCCGCACCAGGTCGATGCGGCTATGTTTGCCTTGCGTTCGCCCTTATCCAAAGGCGTGCTACTGGCAGATGAGGTAGGGCTTGGCAAAACCATCGAGGCGGCGTTAGTGCTCAGCCAGCGTTGGTGGGAGCAGCGCCGAAACCTTCTGTTGGTTGTGCCGGCCTCTCTTCGCAAGCAATGGGCAACGGAGCTCCGTGAAAAGTTCTCATTGCCCTCGGTCATTCTTGATGCCAAGCGCCTTAAAGACTTGTCGGCCAGCGGGCAACCCAATCCCATTGGGCGTAAGGAAGGCATCATCATCGTCTCTTACGAATATGCCGCTCGTATCGCCCATCAGCTGCAAAAGGTTGCTTGGGATCTAGTCGTGTTTGATGAGGCGCACAAGCTGCGTAACGTCTTTAAGGCTGCTAACAATTCCCGAGCAGCGGTCCTGCGCGATGCCTTACAGGGTTGTCAGAAGCTTTTGCTGACGGCAACGCCGTTGCAGAACAACCTGATGGAGCTCTATGGCCTCGTTACGATCATTGATGAGGCTTACTTTGGTTCGGAGCAGGCCTTTAAGGCCGAGTTCGGTGGCAAGGGCAATCTTGCCGCTATGACCTTGCTACAGAATCGTTTGGAGCCCATCTGCAAGCGCACCTTGCGCCGTCAGGTCCAAAAGGCTGGACTGATCAACTACACCAACCGCTTGCCGAAAACCTTTGACTTTACCCCCAGCAAGCTTGAGCTGGATCTGTACGAGTCAGTGTCGGCGTACCTGCAAAACCCAGACACCCTTGCTCTAGGTAGAAATGGCCGTCACCTGGTGACCTTGTCCCTGCGCAAGATCCTAGGTTCATCCTCATTTGCCATTGCCAAAACCTTGGACAAGATGGTCAACCGCCTGCAAGCCAAGCTAGTGGTTGATGACGACACCCTAGATGATCTCGATGGCTTTGCTGAGGACGCTGAGGATTGGCGTGATGCTGGTTCTATCGCCGCAACCGAAGCGGATGCTGTCGAAGACCATTCGGATGATGATCTTGATGAGATAGACCCGAAAAAACTTCAGGCCGAGATCGCCGAGCTGACGCACTACCGGGATATCGCTACCTCAATTAACGACAACGCCAAAGGGCGAGCGCTCTTGGAGTGCTTGCCAATCGTTATGGCTGAGATTAAGGAAGTCAAAGGCGGTCAGCACAAGGCCGTGGTGTTTACCGAGTCCGTGCGCACCCAAGCCTACTTGCGTGATCTGCTGGAACAAAACGGCTTTGCTGGTCAAACCGTAGTACTCAACGGCTCAAACACCGATAAAGACAGCACAGCCCTCTACAAAGCCTGGCTTGCCAAAAATAAAGGCACTGAGGTCGTCTCCGGCTCTAAATCTGCCGATATGAAAGCAGCTATTGTCGATGCTTTCAAACATGACCGCTCCATCCTCATTTCCACGGAGTCCGGTGCCGAGGGTATCAACCTGCAGTTCTGCTCGCTGCTAATCAACTATGACTTGCCCTGGAACCCCCAGCGGGTTGAGCAGCGCATTGGCCGTTGCCACCGCTATGGGCAAAAGATCGACGTTACTGTGATCAACTTCCTCAATCGCAAGAACCAGGCTGAGGAACGTATTCACCAGCTCTTAGAGCAGAAGTTCAAGCTCTTCGAGGGCGTATTTGGCTCATCTGATGAAGTATTAGGTGCTATTGAGTCTGGCGTGGATATCGAACGGCGTATTCTGGAGATCGTCCAGACGTGCCGTTCGAACGACGAAATCAATGAGGCCTTCGATAAGCTGCAGGAAGAGTTCAGTGTCGAGATTGATGCAGCCAAACAGGCTGCACGCAACCAAATTTTGGCTGAGATGGACGAAAAGGTGATTGAGCGGTTGATGAGCCGTAAAGAGGGTGTGCATGCCGCTCTCGGCGACTTTCGTAGGGCGCTGCTGACCCTTGCCCGCGCTGAACTGCCCGAGGCCCGTTTCCATCCAGACCATGCCGAACGCTTTGATTATCAAGGCAACACCTGGTCTACCGAGTGGCCTGAGGCAGAGGATAACGGCTGGCGCTTTTTCCGCTTGGGCGATGGAGGCCTGGCAGACAAGCTAGTGGCGCAGGCTAAAGCGCGATCAACTCCCATGGCGTCACTCGCGTTTGACTACAACGCCTATGCTGGCAATCTAGCGGATGTGGCCAGCTTGCGCGGGCAATCCGGCTGGTTGCGACTCTCACGCCTAACGCTACAAACCCCCGCTCGCACTTGGGATGAGCTGATCTGCGCAGCCTTCACCAATGACGGCAGCATGCTTGACCCGAGTACCGCCGAACGCTTGCTGCACATTCCTGCCCGAGAGCTTGGCGCACCAGTGGGGCAGGCGCCCGAGGAAGAATTGACGAGCGTTACTGAGGCGCGGCAAACGGTCCTAGTCGGGCATGCGCAAGAGCGTTTGGGTGAATTCCTCAACGAAGAAGAAGATCGCCTGGATGCGTGGCGTAATGACGCCCGTGTGGCCTACGACCAGCAAATAAAAGAGCTGACCAAGCAGGCCAATGAAAAGAACAAATTGGCGCGTGCGACGACTAATCTGGCCGCCAAGCTTGAGCTACAGCACGAAGCAAAAGCCCTAAAGCGCCAAGTAGATGAGCTACAACATCAGCTCTATACCCGCCTGCGTGAGATCGATAGTGAGCGCGAAGCCATGTTAGATGTCATTGCCGAACAACTTAACTTAACGCCACAGGTGGATCACCTGTTTACGATTCGATGGAGCCTGATCTAATGGCCGGTAAAACAAAACTTGAACTGACCTGGATTGGCAAAGACGAGCGTCCGCGCCTCGAACCGCGCATTCTGATTGAAGAACCCGAGTTTTCCCATCACGCAGAAGCACGGCGTGAGGGTGATCAATTCGACAATATGCTTATCCATGGGGACAATTTGCTCGCGCTAAAAGCGTTGGAAACTGATCCCAATGTGCGTGGCAAGGTGAAGTGTATCTTTATCGATCCGCCGTATAACACTGGATCGGCGTTTGAGCATTATGACGATGGTGTTGAGCATTCACTTTGGCTTAGTATGATGCGGGACAGGTTGGAGATATTAAGAAATATTCTCGCAGAAAACGGCTCAATCTGGATCACTGTGGATGACAATGAGGCCCATTACTTGAGAGTTTTGTGCGATGAAGTATTTGGTAGGTCTAATTTCATTGCAAACACGGTTTGGCAGAAACGATATTCCCGCGAAAATCGAGTAGTGTTTGGTGCCGCGCACGACCACATTCTTATATACGCGAAGAACGCCTCAAACATTAGGGCGTCTCTAAATAAGCTTCCCTTGGAAGAAAAACAACTGAAAGTTTACAGAAACCCGAACAACGATCCCAAAGGCGCTTGGCGTGGGGTATCCTTGGCTGCACAGGGGTTCCGTCCCAACCAAATGTATAAAATTACGGCACCAAACGGGAAGGAACATTTTCCTCCTGCCGGATCATGCTGGAAAGTTATTGAGCCAAAGTATCAAGAGTTGCTGGAAACTGGACTTATATACTTTGGCAAGGACGGAAACGCGGTGCCCTCAAGAAAGCAGTATCTTGCCGACATCGAAGGCATTGTTCCGTGGACTTGGTGGCCGCATGAGGAATCAGGTCACACTGACGAGGCAAAGCGCGAAAGCCAGGGCTTGTTTGGAATCGCCGATGCGTTTTCGACGCCAAAGCCGGAGCGGCTTTTGCAGCGCATCATTCACATCGCTACAAACCCCGGCGACCTAGTCCTCGACTCCTTCGCAGGTTCAGGCACAACCGGTGCAGTAGCCCACAAAATGGGGCGCCGCTGGATTATGGTCGAACTGGGCGAGCACGCCAAAACTCATATTGTGCCGCGTATGCAAAAGGTCATCGACGGCTCTGATAAAGGCGGTGTAACTGAGTCTGCGAATTGGCAGGGTGGGGGCGGCTACCGTTTCTTCAAACTCGCACCTTCGCTGTTGCAAAAAGACAAATGGGGCAATTTGGTCATCAATAAAGATTACCAACCGGAGATGCTGGCCGAGGCCATCTGCAAGCATTTTAATTACACCTACGCACCTTCCGCCGAACACTACTGGATGCACGGCAAGGCCACAGAAAATGCGTTTATCTATGTCACGACTAACAGTTTGACCTTTGACCAACTCAAGGTCCTGTCTGATGAGGTAGGGGAAGAGCGCAGCCTGCTGGTTTGCAGTATGGCCTATGAGGCCGCTGGCGATAACTTAACGAACCTAACCATCAAGAAAATCCCCCGTGTGGTATTGGATCGTTGCGAGTGGGGTAGAGACGATTACTCCTTAAAAATCGCAGCCTTGCCTCTGCAAGACGAAGAGCCCGAAGAAGCGGACTCCAAGCTGAACAAATCAAGAAAAATTAAAGCATCGTTAGCGCAGACCAGCCTATTCGATGGCTCTGAGGGAAATTGAGATGACTGAACTAAACAAGGATCGTGTAGTTGCCCAAATTAGTCAGCGCCTCTCGTTACGCAAGCCTCAGGCTGAGGCTCTTCGGCGCCTCGACACCATTGTAGGGCTTATTGACCCGAAAAAGGGCACTGATGTCGAGGCTGCTCGGGAGCAGGTGCGTCAGGTATTCGGTGAGGTTACTGATGCGGACTTTACAGATTTTGAACGTGACTTCCCGTCGGTTTGTTTCTCCGTGGCCACCGGGGTCGGCAAGACCCGCTTAATGGGCGCTTTCATCAGCTATTTGCACATGATAGGCAAGAGCCGGAATTTTTTTATTCTGGCACCGAACTTGACGATTTATGAGAAGTTGCTGTTCGATTTTGATCCGCGCAGCCCTAAGTATGTGTTCAAGGGGATTGAGGCTTTTGCTCATAATCCGCCTTTGATTGTTAACGCGGAAAACTATGAAGAAGGCCGTGGCGTACGGGGCGCGGATCTATTCGGTCGCGAAAGTGTGATCATCAATATCTTCAACATTTCGAAGATCAACTCTGAAGTACGAGGAGGGGCCGCTCCTCGTATTAAGCGCCTGCAGGAGTACATTGGCGAGAGCTATTTCTCGTATCTGTCTGAGCTTGAGGACTTGGTACTGCTCATGGATGAAGCGCACCGTTATCGCGGTAGCGCTGGATTTAAAGCTATTGCCGAGTTGCAGCCGATTATGGGCCTGGAGGTGACTGCGACGCCGAAAACTACGGGTAGTAAGCCCCAGCCATTTAAGAACGTGGTTTACCGCTACGACCTGCCTGATGCGATGGAGGACGGTTATGTGAAGGAACCTGCCATTGGTACTCGGGCGAACTTTAATCCAAAGTCAGTCGATGCCGATGCGCTGGAACGCATCATGCTTGAGGACGGAATTAACTACCACGAGCATGTCAAGGTGGCGCTGGAAACCTACGCCAAAAATTACGATAAGCCGATAGTGCGACCGTTTATGTTGGTGGTTACCAAGGACACCACGCACGCCTCCGAGGTAAGACAGTTTGTGGAGTCAGACGGTTTTTTCGGTGGTCGTTACAAAGGACGTGTTATCGAAATCCACTCAAAAACTTCCGGTGAAGAGAGTGACGAGAATGCGCAGCGCTTGCTGAACATCGAAAACAGCGGCGATACCGACATCGTTATTCACGTTAACAAACTCAAAGAAGGCTGGGACGTTACTAACCTGTTCACCATTGTTCCATTGCGTGCCTCAGCTTCCGATATTCTGACCGAGCAAACCTTGGGGCGTGGTCTGCGCTTACCTTATGGCAAACGCACGGGGGTGGCTGAAGTCGATCAGCTCACCGTGATTGCCCACGACCGATTCAATGACCTGATTGAGTTGGCTAAAACGGAAAACGGTGTTACCAAGAAACTCAAGCAAGTGTTTATTGGTGAGAACGGTGACGTTACCTCAACGAAACCTGAGGTCGTCACTGCGCCAAATGTGGTGCAGCACTTGGTGCAATCCATGCTGCCGAAAGCAGCAGGTAGTGAAAAAAGCACTGCCTACCAATTTCCTACATCCTCGAACCCTGTCGGTGTGGCAGAGATGCCGGCGCCTTATATTTTGCAAACAGCGCAAGAAGTGGAGGTGGCCGAGAAGACTCTTCAGATTGTGGTTCAGCAGACTGCTAAACAAGTAGGAAGCCTTGCGGATATCAATAAGCCGGAAGTGCAAGCCGCTATTGTTCAGGCCATTCAAGCGGAGCAAACACCGCAAGCTGAGATATTCCCGGTTGAAACGTTGAAAATTGAAGCAATCGTGAAGTCGATTTGCAGTCAGTTCGTTGAGCGAATTATTGCCATTCCGGCATTGACCATCACACCGACCCAAAATGTGTCTTTTGGTTTTAAACCGTTCGCGCTGGATCTTAAACACTGGAACCATCAACCGCTCTCGAACGAGTTATTAATTCAGGTCTTACGCACAGAGAAAACGCAGTCCATTAGCGGTGATGCCCATGATGAGCAGCAAGAGTGCCTAGAAAACTATATCGTTGCCAAACTCATGGACTTCCCAGAAATTGATTACGACTCGCACGCCGAGGTGCTTTACCAGCTGGCTGGCCAAGTGGTTGCTCACTATCAAGGAAAATACGATAAGCTTGAAGAGTTGCGTAGTGTGCTGCAAGGCCACTCTCGGCAAATGGCCGATGCCATCTTTTCGGACATGAAGAAAAATATGTGGCGCGGGAAAACCAATTACCGCGTTACCGTGAGTGCGGCCTTCCAAGATTTGCGTCCACAAACTTTTGAGAATGCGGGCAGCCAATATTCATTGGACTTCCGCCAAGCACCGCCAAAGCTGAACGAAATCAAACGTTATATTTTTAGCGGTTTCAGTAAATCCTGCTACCCATTGGCTAAATTTGATTCAGATACCGAGCGTAAACTGAGCGAGATTTTAGAAAAAGAAAGTGGCGTTAAGCTGTGGATGAAACCCGGCCCCAATCAATTCAAACTCTATGACTCAGATGGCTTGCCTTACCAGCCAGATTTTGTGGTTGAAATGCAAGACCGCATTTTGATTATTGAGACCAAGCGCGCGGATGAAATTAGCGATACGGTGGTATTGCGCAAAGCAGAAACCGCAGCGCTTTGGGCACATATCGCCACTGAGTTCCATGCGAAGAAAACTGGCGGTAAGCCGTGGTCTTATTTATTAGTGCCACATACGGACGTGGTCGGAAACTCTACGTTGGCAGGTCTTGCCGCAAAATACACGCGCCAAGCAGACACTGAGCTTTTGACCCGCTATGAGCTATCTAACGAGCTGGGTTTAGCTCTGCAGGCGTAGGACAGACCACGAAAAAGGGTAGCTCCGGCTGCCCTTTTTTGTGTGTCCTTTGATCCCCACCTACCGAAAAGTAGGAATCCGGTTCACCGTGGCACTGCTGGCGAGCAGTCCCAGGAAAAAGCGCTCATAGTCCGCCACCGACCACTTATGTGGCAGCTTTGAGTGTGTGGCGCAGCTAGACATACGGTTCTTTGCAGTTGGTTTTGGCGGTTTCCACCAAACTGTAGCTCTGCGCAGTGGCCGTTACTACCACAGATAACCGACGGGTTGATTGTCCTTATCGAAATAGAGGATGGTCTCGCAGAAGCCGCCGAACTGATTGATGTTCGATTCAGCATCTGCCTGCCGGCAACCACTTACCAAGGTCAGCAATCGATACCTCCTTCTCGTTGATGTAGCAAACGTCATCCATACGCGGATTGCACCAGGCACTTTTCACGTCCGGCCATTTTAATTGGGCCGGGGTGGCAAGTGACTGATGTGTCGATGCTTGTGCACGCCCCTTCTGGGCCTGCCAAGCTGCATAACCAACGTATCCGTCCGGCCAGGTAATCTACCCAGCCCGGCAAAGCCAAGACATGGTGTGCACTTAAATTTAAGTGGGCACCAGTTCTAGCCTTTTAAGCGGGTATTTCATGCAGCCACAACGCCGTTCTTACTCCAAGTCCTTCAAGGCCGAAGTCATTTAGGAGTGTGCCCTGCCCGGCGCTTCGATTGCCAGCATCGCACTCAGCCATAGCCTCAAAGTTAACCTCGTCCACAAATGGATTCGGGTGCAAGCGCAGAAAAAAACAGCGCTAAAACCTGAATTTATCCCGTTACCCATGCAGCTGGCCGGAGCTGATTCGCACGCTGCATCTTCGAATATCCGCGTTGAGATCCAGCATCCGACACCGTCAAAGCGAACTGCCCAAACGAAAGCGCTGCTGCCTGCGCGATTTCTTTGACACCTGCTGCGATGATTCGCAGCGACTCCATCTGGCTCGCCACCGAGCCTATGGACATGCGTGCTGGTCCCGAGACGGCGTTGGCCAGAGTGATCGTGGTGTTTGGTGCGGCGAAGCCGCACTGTGCTTATCTTTTCGCCAACCGCCGCGCCAATCGAATGAATGTTCTGGTGCATGACTGCTTCGGGATCTGGCTGGCTGCTCGCCGGTTGAGTCAAGGCAAGTTCCACTGGACAGGCATTCACCATGGCTCTGAAATGCAGTTAGATACCGAACAAAGTGTGAAGGCTTGGATCGATGCGAAGTATGGGAGCCCCACCACGTTGAGGATTGCCTAAACGCGCACTATCAAGGTGTCCTATGCAAATGGGAGGTATCACAACGAATAAGATGAAAATCCGTAACCCTCCGGCGAACTCACCTACCTGATCCCAGCCATAAGGGCAATTCGGTGGGTGGAGTTCGCCATCCGTTTACCACCATTCGCGCCCACGTACCGCTGAAGAGCTCGCAAAAAAAACCACCTATCGAATGACAGGTGGTTTTGATGGTTCCAGTAATCGCTGAGGAAAACTATAAGAAGACTTTCATCGCCCCGATCAAGATGCCAATTGTGACTGCGAGCATGGAAGCCATACGAATGGATAACTTGAGATCAGATTTAGCGATCTCTGCAGTCAGCCGGTGATCAATTTTAGATATCTCGGAAGTCAGCCGATGATCAGCTTTAGCCAACTCAGTAGTCAGTCGCTGCTCTAGATTGGTGAGATCACTTTTTGTCGCAAGTAATGTGAGCATGTCAGATTCCAATGCTTGAATAACGGCTTCAGCTTTGAGCTCAGGCACGTCGATTGCGCGCAGTGCCTGATACATCGCCAGTTCCATTTTCATTAAGGCCTCCTAAATAAAAAAAGGCCTTCCCCACGACGGGAAAGGCCCGTCGTGGGTGGGAAAGTCATGCTTCCATCGACATCAAGTCGACTGTCCGCGCTGCCGGAAGCTATGCGGTCATACGATGGATCCTGCGGAGAACCGCAGCGCCGCCTTGAAGATCCTGACGGCTGGTGCTGAACGAATCAGCGAGATGCATAGCAAAAATGCCGCTGGGGACGTTTGCTGTCAATCCGGAAACCGGTTGTCGAGTGTTTCCTAATGTTGTGTGAGGCTCCGCACTGCTTGGCGTCACCACCTTCAGCCTCGGGTTGTTAAGAGACGAATCGCTTACCAAGCCATAGTGCTTTTTTAAGAGATAGCCGTGTAAGAGACGTGTTCTGCGTGCACTGCTGAGCTCACATGTCCAGATGCTGCGACCGTTTGCTTGTATACGGTGCAGTTTCATTTTGCCAAAGCGCCTTTGAACTCCTTCCCAGCCATGCTGCCCCTGGCTTTTCGAGATGGAGGCGAGATGAGGGAGTGCTTGCGCGTAGCGTTGGAATATTCCAGGAGTGACCAAGAAGAGTGTGTCTTCAACGCAGTGCACCAGCGCTCGATCGTCATTCATGATGATCTCGTGGGTGCGTACGCTTTCGATCAGCCACTCGATGAAGTGTTCGCCGCTTGGCTTCGCATGCTTGTCTGGCTCGGATGGTCCTTCTACTGAGAGGGCTGATTCGGTGATAGGTACGGAGTCGGAACCTTCAGGCCATTTGGGAAACTCGCCGATTTGATTCGTTAATGAGTCGAGATAGTCGGTTGATGTTTTATCTGACAGTGACGGATCTGATTGTGTGGCGATGATTGCTGGCTTATCGCTCTCAGCTGCCGTGGTGGTCTGTGCAGGGGCGTTGGCTACTAAAGCTTGTTCGGCTTGAATAATGATCGCGCCGAATGCGCCGGTATGTTCGCTATGGCCAGACCAGTGGGCTATGAGAGAGGCCCACAGTTCAGGGAAAGCGGAAAGCCAGTCCAGGATTTCGCCGCTTAATAGCTGGTGGATCATCAGGCTGGATGCGGGGCCGCGCAGTCGATAATCGAGGTCTTTTCGGTATCGAACTCGGTAAGGTCGAGTCAGCGGTCCGTGCCATGGGTGCCAGGCGCAGCCATCCAAATATTCGACCTGGAGATCAATCGCAATCTTGCCAAGGTTTCCACCTAGGCTGGCGTATGCCAGTGCTGCATTCCACGCTTCCGTTTGGATGATCTGAACTTCTGATGGAGCTCCTTGGGGCAGTAATCGTGATCGGCGAATTTTTAGAGCGTACGTAACTACTTCCAGGCCATGGTCCAGCATCCCACCGGAGTAAGCCTGGCGCTGACTTTCGGATGCAGGCAAAAGTTGAACCAGTTCGGCGTATCGTCTAATTGGGTCGAGATAAAGTTCATCGAATTGAGAGCGGGATATGGCGGTGCACTGCCAGATCTGCCTCAGTAACTTTTGTCTACGGGGAGCGGCTAGGAGTGATTCCGCACATTGGGGATTGGTCTGACCGGCGCGTGATGTCGGGTTGGCTGCAGCCGTAGGGTCGAGTGCACGCCGGAGCTTGCGATGGAACAGTGAGAACATAATTGCTCCTATCGAGAGGGAAGGGAGGTATTCGCTTGGCGCCGACATGAAGCAGCACTCATGGACATGGATGAGTGCTTGGCTTCGAAGCGCCGATACAGACTTGTCAGTGGGCAAAGCATGAGGCGGGAGAGCCGGATTAGTTGGAACTCCCTCGGGGCAACGGGCGGCTTCTTGCGACGCCTCAGTTATCCACGCTTGCAGGGTTGTTTCAGGTGACCCGAAGCCTGGAATGCTCGCGAGCAGGCATTCAATGTCTCGTGTCCATAGGACATGCAACCGGCAAGCGTAGAAAGATTAAATGCGTCACTACGCAGATCCGTATTAGCTGGAAATACGCTTGGTCAAGTCGAGGCGCTAACGAGGCGCGGAGCGGGGGCGCACTCTTATGGCTCATTGACGTCGAAAGCCTTGAATTATCGTCCGAGGTAGGTCGCAGTAATTTGTGTTCTCTCATGCCCGAGTTCACGGCTGATAATTTGTCGAGCAATACGGTCTTGAGAACGCTGCACCGGGGTCAATTCCCTGGACAAGGTTCCTCCTGCCGCCGGTGCCTTCCACCCTGTCAAAGCTAAGTAACGGCTTTGTGCATAATGATGACGTAGGCCGTGCATGTGGCTCAGGCCTGCGGCCTTGCACTGACCATCGTAGGTGTTTCTCTGCTGGATATACGTTTTCTGAGACGGGATTAATGAGCCGGCTCCGGCTAGCTGATGCGCCGCGTTCAGCACCTCGCGCTGGTGCGAAGTAGTGATCGGAACAGAGCGATCACGCCCACCCTTCGTCCATGAGCCCTTAAGGAGAATGTGATCTCCTTGATCCGCATACTTAGGTTGAAATTTGATCGCTTCCTCGCGGCGTAGTCCAAACGCAGACTGAAGCTGGAGGCTCATGTGCACATGGGCGTCGGTGATCTTGCCAAGATCTGTTCTCAGTTCCTGGGCTTTGCTGACGTTGGTGACGAAGCGCCGGTCGGCTACACCCAGTTGCGTGTTGTCCGCGGGGAGAATGCCAGCCTTGCCGATCTTTTCAGCCCACCATCGAAGGTGTGCAAGCCGATTTTTGATGGTGCCAACTGACAGGCCTTCGCCTTGCCATCGATCCAGCAGTGCCTGTACGTGTTTCCCCTTGAGCGAGGGGGCTTTAATCTGACGGAAGCCAACCTCACGCAGTTGGCGAGCGATCAGTCCCAATGAGCGGATACGGTCGGCCTGGGTGTTGTGACTGCCATCGCGATTGCGTCGGCAAAGTTGCCGCAGGGTGTAGGTCAAATCGTCCATATACGATCCAAGCTCACTTTGACTTGTGTTGTTGTTCTGTTCCTGAAAATCATTGGTAAGTGTTGGTGCCAACTCGCTAGGTGAGATCCCCGAAGGGCAGGGGCATGGTGCTCAGGAAACACCGGTGTCTCGACTGAGACGTCCGTCTTGCTTCCTGCTGGAAGGTCGGACGGAGATGAAGCGGGATGAGTTTGGTTTTAGTGTTGATGAGTACTCCAAGGAAATGGATGGGATTGTTAGCAGTCGGCATTGCGCAAAGGCCCGCTGCCTAGGACGGTGTAGTAGCGGCACATCACGGAATAAATCCGAAAGACAAAGGCGGCTCCGCCCATGGGTATGGGTCGGTATGCTTCTGGAACCTTGCATACCTGGCTAACTCCATCCTGTTGGATCAGCGCTTGCGGGAGTTTCGCGCTGTTGGGATGACGACTCTCGAACCTGTCGTCTTAGGTTTTTGCTGGGCCAGTGTATGGGGGCATCATCATGTATGCCGCACTCTTTGGGGTTGAGGATTTGCCCGTGATGTTGGGGCGTCGGCGGGGCCGTCACTGCGGCTTGCAGTGACGGCCCGGCTCATGTGAGTTGCGCGTTATCGGGCAGGGGCAGCGCTGCAGCAGAGGCACATTTAGCCACCTGCTGTAGGACTGACGCGGCCTTCGGCCTTGTCGGCTCCCTGCACAGGGGTGGCATGGGGACCATGCCACCCCTGTGCAGGGAGCTTGTGGGAAAGATGGAGCTGGGAGCGGCCTTGCCGATGATCGCCATGAGAATGGCAATAGATCTCCGATAATGCAGTATGTCGCTCGTCAACAGAGCCGCAGCGACTCTGTCGGGTGAGCTCATCTCGCACGATTTACCGCCAATCGCGCGGCAGATGACCTGCGCAATTCCCAGCAGGGTGTTGCAGTTGGTGCCCTCCAATTGTTCTTCACTGTGAAATCTCTGAAGAGTATTGCGAACAGATTCGAAGCTTAACGGCCAGAGCGTTGGACGGTTCACTGGCTGGCACCGCTGATCGCTTGAGGTTATTTGATCGCAGCAAGATGAAGGTAAGAATTACGACATTCGCAGAGCAAGTGCTGATTCTCAAACGAGCAACGAAAGACTCCTGATTCTCGAAAATTGCTGTCTACAACCTCCAGATTGCGCCAAGTAGAGGAAATGCTGATTCAAATAAATGACGGTCTGTACAACTACAGACCACCGTCCACTCATGCGAGATTCCAAAAACCTTTCTCAGGTACCAAAATGTAACAACGTAACGCTTGGCTCGGATGCGCCTGAGTCATGCGGATCGTCTGGAAAAACCCTACGCAAAACAAATACGTAGTAGCATTTTGATCCCACGCCGATCAGGACATGCATATCATCCCGTGATTTAGGTCGAAATGTAGGTTCGGTAGTCCAATACTCACACATGGCCTCCGATCCAGTACGCTACGGCATTGACTCAATTGCGGCGTCTTAACCTAGTCGCTGCCACCAAGTAAGTTTCGAGCGCTTTATGCAGAAAAGGATTATTCAGCTACTGAGCAAGTCTCCCGGCTTGAAAGCGAGAGAAATAGCAAGCCAACTGGTGTTAGAGCGTAAGGCGGTATCTCACCACCTGCATGAAAATCTTGAGATTTTTATCCAAGACCCCGACACATTTGGGTGGTCGGTTATTAAGAGTGCAAGTTTCGTGCTGGAGCTAACCTGCGGTGGAACTTGGCTGACGGAAACACACTTTGAAAAAGCTTTGAGTAAGTCAGGATCTCCACTTGATGCTGATCACGGCCATGTAATCATCAAGATTCCTGGCGAACGCAAAATACTGTTGTGCGCTGCCGCAAAGATACTCGCGATAGCGAATCAACTTGCGGCGGCTAAGAAAAAAGTAGAACTGGATTTTTCCGATAATAAGGCGGCACTTTCTTATTTAAACCGTGCAGGCTTTGTTGATAGGTTAGATTCGACAATAAAAATCCTACCCAAAAGACCATCTAGCTCCGCGGCTCAACGCTATAATGCCAACAATATCGGCTTGGTCGAATTCTTGGAAATTAACGCTTACGGGGATAATAGTGACAATGTCCCCGAACGGCTCAAGAATAGCTTTATTGAAGCTTTTGGCAAAAATAACTCCAACAAGCTGTTTACCGTGGTTTCTGAGTTTGTTGCCAACGTCGAGGAGCACTCAGGAACCATAATCCCCGGTTTTGCTGGGCTTCAGTGCTACGGCAGTGCTGATAAAAGAGCGAAAGTCATCACCGTAATATCGGATTCCGGCAAGGGAATTTGTGAGACGCTACGCCCTGCTATTAATGAACACCTCCCACTATTGGCGAAAAGATTCGATCCCTCACTGCCTGTATCGGATCCCAAACTTATTCTACATGCTATTTTAAAGGGCGGCCTCAGCAGTCGAGAGGGGGGCGGCGGGGCCGGACTACATAATAGCCACTCGAAAGCTGTCGAATTGAACGCAACCATCAAGATCAGACAAGAAAATTTCTCTGTGTTAATGGAATATAAAGCGGGAGTTTTGGAGAATAAGGCCTGGACATTAAATCTCCCAAAACTGATCGGAACTCACATAGTATTTGAATTTAGCTTGACAAAAGCACAACCTCTGCTTAAACTCGAGCCATGAACGAGAAAACTTATATTATAGCCCTGCGGGACTTCACGGATGAAATCAACCCCTACGGAACTTTCAGGGGTAAGCAAACATATGCCCGATTATTGGAATACATCGATAAATACAAAGATGCGTCCATAATTGGCGTATCGTTTTCTAACTTAGAAGGCGCTGACACTTCTTTTCTTCGTGAGTCATTAATTTACATAATTAA
Organism: Pseudomonas sp. AO-1; assembly: GCF_019775695.1. Classification (NCBI taxonomy): domain Bacteria; kingdom Pseudomonadati; phylum Pseudomonadota; class Gammaproteobacteria; order Pseudomonadales; family Pseudomonadaceae; genus Pseudomonas; species Pseudomonas sp. AO-1. The sequence continues at coordinate 5,736,206 of NZ_CP079947.1, read as the reverse complement.
ACGCTATAGTAAACAGATTACTTTTTTTGCGTTTGATTTCTTAGATGAAGACATTTTTGAAAACTTGAAAAGTGCTGCGATATCTGGAAAAGAGCGCCTCACATGTTGGGTTGGCAGTCAATGCAGATTCGCCGGCCAAGAGCCGACCGCTGCAAGCAAGCCTTTGCTTGAACTGGTGATCAGTCACCGCTCAACCACTACTGCAAAAGTCGCTGAAGAACTTAGTATTAGCGTGCAAAACGCTAGTACTCGCCTGAAACGCTTAGCTGAGGAAGGCTTCCTGATGCGGGTCGAAGAGGCGGCGGAGACGGGCGGAAAGGAATTTATTTACCAGGTTGTTGGAAAATCTGCTTAAAGGGCTTTCTTTAACCAGAAAAAGGGTCTAGGCTTTTGCTCAGTCCCTTTTTTTGCGGCTTTCGTTAAACAGATTCATTTACTGAGATAGATCAAGAGCGGGTCGGAGGAGAGATGAAGGCGCGTTTCGAGATCAAGTGGGCAACCGGCGATGGAAGGTACTTTCATCTGAAGGCACCCAACGGGGAAATCATCCTGTCCAGCGAAACCTACAAGACGCTGGCTGGATGTGAAAATGGCATCGGCTCCTGTCGCGAGCATGCTCCGTACGACAGGTTTTACGGGAGGTTCGTAACAAAGGGCGAACAGTTTTCCTTTCACCTGAGAGCTGCGAACAATCGAATCGTTGGGCAGAGCGAGCTTTACGATTCAGCGCACGCACGCGAAGCAGGAGTTGCCGCAGTGAAACGGCATGCCCCACAAGCGGACGTGGATGATCTAACAAAATGAGGTTCGCAGTAAAACACGCCACACACGAATAGGAAGCGGTATGAAAAGGAATTTGAGTGGACATCGAAGGAAGGAAAGCTAAAAGCGCAATTGCAGTTGCGCCTTAGCTCAAACACGAATACGTCTGTGCTGGATGAGTATCTTCGTGCGCTGCCGATCGGTCAAGTACTGATCGTGTTCCCTCCGACGTGAAAAGAAATGGCTTCGTTTGAAGTCATTAACCGCCCTCTGGGGCAACCGTTTGGAGAAACAAACCATGCAAGTTACCTCCCAAAACCAACACAGCGGCTTCGTCATTGAAGTGGCTGGCAAGAACCTCGACTTCCGCAAGGTGATCTTCGAGGATCAAACTCCCACTGGCGCACAGATTGCGGCGGCCGCTGGCTTTAAACCGGATCAACTGGCCATCGTCTTGCAGCTCTTGGCTTCCGGGGCCATGGAAGACATCCGTCCTGATGAGGTCGTCACGCTCACCCAAGACTCCACCCGCTTTCTGGTTGCGGAGACGGATCGCACCTACTTTCTCACAGTAGATGGCACTCGCCTGGAATGGCCATTCGAGCAGATCACCGGCTATCAGGTTCGCAAACTGGCAGAGGTAGGTGACAACAAACGCTTGCTGCTGGAGCGTGAGGAAGAAGCCGACTTGGAAATTCAAGCCACCGACTTCGTCAACTTGGATCAGTCAGGCATTGAGCGCTTCGTTACCCGCAAAGCAGTGTGGAAGCTCAACGTTCAAGGGGTCGTCCTTGAGATCGAGACTCCTACGATTACGGTACGCGACGCCGTAGTACGCGCAGGCATGAATCCAAATGAAGGTTGGCACATCTACTTCAAGGTCGAGGGTCAACCAAAGCTGGAGAAGACGCTCGACGACATCATCGACTTGCGGACACGGGGCATCGAAAAACTGCGCCTGACACCCAAGGATGTGGGCAATGGTGAGGTAGCTGTGCCGCCACGTCGCTTTTTCAGTCTGCTCCCTGTCGATGAGCAGCATCTGGATCGGACTGCGGGTCACTGGGAAGCGTGCTTGACCCCGGAGGGTAATCGTTGGTTGGTGATCAACGAGTATCCCTTGCCGCAAGGCTATACCCATCAGCACGTGCGGCTGGCACTCCAAATCCCGGCGGGGTATCCCTCGACAGAAATCGACATGTTCTACCTGTATCCAGCCGTCGGCCTCACCAGTGGCGTCGCAATCCCGTGCGCGGATTACACAGTGGTTATCGATGGTGTGTCTTTCCAGCGGTGGTCTCGTCATCGCAGTGCACACCCATGGAATCCAGCTACCGACAACGTAATTACTCATTTGGCACTGGTTGAGGGCAGCCTCCTCAAGGAGATCGGTGAATGAGCATCGACTCTCGTCTTGTGCTGACGGAGGAGATTTATGCCTCGCTTCGGGAACATTTGTTCCCGGGCGATGGCCTAGAAGCCGCCGCCATACTCGTGTGCACGCGCTTTGAGGGGGAGCACCTGAAACTGCTCTCAAAGCACCTGATAAACGTACCCTACGCCGAATGCGAACGGCGTGACACTGACTACATAAGCTGGCCTGGCCGGTATCTCGAACAAGCCATCGACCTTGCAGAGAGTGAATCGCTTTCGATTATCTTGGTTCACTCTCATCCTGGCAGCTACTTCGAGTTTTCCGAGGTAGACGACCAAAGCGATGCCAAAACCATACCCTGCTTAATTCAAGGCGTTGACGCCATTCATGGCTCAGCAATCATGGTGCCAAGCGGCGCGATGCGCGCTCGGGTCTACGACCTGCAAAACCACTGCACCCCGATCGATCTAGTCACGGTTGCAAGCGATGACATTAAATACTGGTGGGGATCTGTCCCTCTGCCATCTCAACCTGTGGTCGCCTTTACCTCCGGTATGACAGCAGCCCTGAGTCGGCTGAGCGCTGTCGTCATTGGGGTGTCTGGCACTGGCTCAATCGTGGCCGAACAGGTCGCAAGACTTGGTTTCGGCGAGGTCATCCTCATTGATCACGATCAGCTTGAAGAGAAGAACCTCAACCGGATTCTGAATGCCACACTTCAAGATGCTCTGGCGGGTCGGCCAAAGGTGGAAATGTTCGCGCAAGCCATCAACCGTATTCGCGCGGTACCGTTCACCAAATCAATCAACGTCTCTATCCTGACCCGTGAAGCGGTTCTCGCAGCCGCAGGCGCCGATGTCATTTTCTGCTGCGTCGACACCCACCAGGCGCGGATGGTCGCGGATCTGATATCCACGACGTTCCTTATTCCGCTGTTTGATGTGGGAGTGAAGATTCCTACTCGTAAAGATGGTGATGATCACTGGATCATCACGGACGTGGTCGGTCGGATTGATTATGTGAAACCTGGTGGCTCGTCACTAGGTGATCGCGGCGTGTACACCCCTCAAACGTTGCTAGCCGAATACCTTCATCAGGTGGATCCGCAAGCGCACAAGGATCAGGTGGAGCGCGGATACATCACCGGTATGCAGGAGGAAGCGCCTTCCGTGATCACGCTCAACATGCGTGCGGCATCAGCGTGCGTATCTGAGTTTATCGCTCGAGCCTTCCCATATCGCGAAGATAAGAACGGCAAATATGCGCGAACTATTTTTACATTATCGGGCTGTGAGGAAGACTACTTTAAAGAAACAGCCTACTCCCCTAGCCTGAAGTTGCAGCTCGCCCAGAGCTGCAAAGAGCCGCTGCTCGGCCTTCCTGACCTAAGTGCGAGGACACCATGCTGAAAAAATTATTTCAGTACGTTGTGAGCAAGCTAGACCCACTGCTTCCGGCGAGAACGCTCATGGTGATCGAGGGGGATTTGTTGCCAGCAAAAATGCCGATGCGCTCGCTCGTTTTGGCCAGAGATGGGCAAGAGGACTGGTGCGTGGGATTCAAATGCCCGTGCGGTTGTGGACACACTATTGAACTCTTGTTGATCGAGGAAGCCCAGCCTAGATGGGATTGCGAACTCGATAAGCACGGTCATCCCTCTCTGCATCCTTCCGTGTGGCTAAAAAGCGGCTGCAAATCTCACTTTTGGATTCGCCACGGCAAAGTACATTGGGCTTAGCTCTAGATCAGACTCCAGACATATGCCGCTGGTTTGCTGAATCATTACTACATCGAATCACTGGAGATAACTATGCGTTCTAAGAAGCTGACTGCCGCATTGGCAATGGTTCAGGTGCTGATTTTTTCGGGCTCCGCCTCGGCTCAGCAACTGATTAATGACACGGCGATCAAAGCTCAATTACATCAACCTCAACCGTATGAACTGACGCTGGGAACCTTCATCAATCTGACGCTGGAGCGTGTCGATCCTGACCAGGTATCGGCAATGGTTTACCAGAACGTCTACGACAATTTCGAGAACATCACGATTCCGAAAGGCAGTCGCTTGTTCGGTCGCCAAGTTGCCAAGGTCAACAATACTCGCGATGTGTATTTCAATGAAATTCAGCTCAGCAGTACGGGACAAACCTACACTCTCGAACCACCATTGCAGGCGACTGGGCCTATGGGAGAAGCCGGCATCGTGGATTTCAAGCCCGCTGCGATTGCCGGAACGATGCTGCGCAAAGATCTGATATTTCCCCACTAAGGGGGAATATCAGTTGGCCGAATCAACCGGCGAGACCCATAGCAAGTGGATATCGCCACGTGATATTGCTATGGCAGATAGCTGAATCATCTGTGCAAGAGCGTCTGCTCTTAGCTGCGCGTATGCCCCTGGCTGGGCGTGGCGACCTAGCAGGCACTACCTGCGTAATCGGGTGACTGTAGCTAAGAAAATAAAAACCACCTGTCCTAGAACAGGTGGCTCCCGATGTTGCTGAAAGAGAGAGTTTGTCAGTGGATAAACGCAATCCCAGCGAAGAGAATCGCGACCATCAAGAAGAGCATTAAGCCGATATCTATAACGAGGCTCACCTCAAACCGAGATAGCTCTGCCCGAAATTGTGCTATGTCGGGATCGAATTTAACTGCAGAAGATAAATGCCTATCAGTATCCAGGGCTTGGATAACTGCTTCGATTTGTTGCTCAGGCACGTTGATCGCTTTCAGGGCTTTATACATTGCCAGTCGAATTTTCATTAAGGCCTCGAAAATAAAAAAGGCCTGCCCCAAGACGGGGAGGCCCGTCCTGGGTGGGGGGAATATCATGCTTCCATCGACATCAAGTCGACTGTTCGCGCTTCCGGAAGCGATGCGTCATTGGAAGGATCCTGCGGGGAACCGCAGCGCCGTCTCGAAGATCCTGGCGGCTAGTGTGAGTTTGTAAATTGCATTCGCTGACATTTGCCGTCAATCCGAAAACCGACTATCGAGTGTTCCCGAATGTTGGGCCCAGGGTTGTTTGCAGTCCGACACTTTCATCTTCCGATTTGGGTGAATCGGGCAAGTCTTTGGTCAGCCAGCAATGGTCGCTCATGCGGCTGCAGGCGTGCATCGATTCTGTCGCCAAACCTCAACACCAGTATCTCGTGGATGTTGTCGATCTGAGGACGGCGGGTCTCATGCCTGGTTCACCGTAGAGATGTGAGCGCCGAAGACCAGATCTTCTAGTGTTGGTGGACCGCAGTTGGAGATAGGCAACGTCGTGGCTCTCACTCTGACCGATCAACGCCATCATCATCCATTTTCATTCGTTTGGAGGAAGAGGAGCATCGCTTTCCAGTAGCCGCTGATTTGGTCCAGCTGATGCCAGTGCCTCGGTCGGATGTGCAGAGTATTTTCATGGTGGTGCAACACCACCCCGTCATTACGCATTTGCTGGATCAGCAGTTTGGTGTCGACAGGGTCTGAGCTGGATGCGGCGACAGCGGCGACAGTGGCGACAACCTGCGGGATGTCACGGTTGACATCTGGCGACAGCTTGGCGACGGAAGTGGCGACACATCGCAGGACGGGCGTCTGATTTTTCGACTGGAAGCGACGTACGGCGTCATTCAGACGGAACACGACACACCTCAAAAGTCTTGGCATCTTGGCTCTTCACGCAGCTCGCTGTGAGTAGCTCAACGAGGAGCGTAGCGGTGTGCTTACAGCTCTTACGCGCAAAGCGAGGGCCGTTGCGATTGATGTCTCGGATGGTAAAACGGGTCCAGCCTTTCTGCTTCAGCCAGCGTAACAAGCGATCCGCCTCCTCACGCAGGGTGTTAACCGGCTCTTGCTCAGTCAAGCGTTGGATCTCGGCCAGGTAATAGTCCATCAGTGTTGAAGCGCGCTGAATATGTTCTTCGTTCAGGACACTGGCTTCCTCGATTGCCGCCAGAACCCCCGCGATGCGCAGTACATTGGCAGCAGCTTTACTTGCGACGGATTGAACGCAGGCCAGTTCGCCGAACTCGCCAGACTGGCACTCTATGGTGTCGTGAATATCAATCCAGACCCTGCGGGCGCTGTCCGTTAACTCCAATGTCTTGAGCTTGAGTGATCCGTCCTTGTTGGTCGCTAACGGTTTTTTCAGCAGATCAGAGATATGCCTTTGGTAGCGTTGGACTTTGGCGTCTTGCGTCAGATCCACCGCCTTGTACAGGCGCTGACCGATCAACCGCTCAGGCCAACTGATCAGGAATCTGCCGAGCACACCTTGCCCATTGATCATCGGATCCTTGAGGAACTGGTTGGCCAGGTACGGCTGCAGCATCAGGTGCATGCTGAGACGACGATCATAGGCTCGCAGGCTTTCCCCGGGCATGGACCGTGTCCGATCAATCGGGCTGCCATCCCAGATTCTTGAAAGCGTGGTGATCGCTTTGAGCTGGTTCTCTTTGCTCATGGTGCTGCCACCGAGGAATTGACCGCCTTCGTCATTGAACAGGCCCATGCTTGGCAGCCCATAACACAGGTTTTTTATAAGTGCTTCGATGGTGGGGTCGGTGGAGATCAGCCTAGGCTGGACGGGTTCGGATAGTTCACAGATTTCATGCTTTTCCTGTCGATGGGCTTTGGCCGTAAGACGGATGGCTGATTGGTAGGCGTTGAGCTTTTCCGTGTACACGGACCACTGCTCTCGCTCCCAGTTACGCGCTGCGAAGAGAGCGTGATGATCCACCGCACTTTTACGGTCACCTGATGATGCGACCGTCAGCAGATACAGAGACAGCGGATAGGTGCGGCCATCGAGTTGTACGTTGACGTGACCTTGAGTCACCAGAGCTGCGGTGGCCAGCACCGATTGTGCGGCCATGGCACTCGGTGCGCCGATGACCTCTGCCATCCGTTCTACAGCGTCCCCCAAGAGTTCACCCAGCGCTTCGACCGGGTAGGTCAAAGGTTGGGGCAGATAATCCAGCAGCGGGCGCGGTGGATCGCACTTCTCGCACAATTGCATCGACAACGTTCTCCTTATGGGGGGCAGATTTACCTCGCTCCTTGGGAAGAAGCACGACGATGTGTCGTAGTCTCAGGCTCTTGAACTTACTCAGGATCGCCGCTAACTGCGCCTCGTGAGGCGTTGGTTTACCCCGCGTTCGACTAGCGATCAAGCGGGTCATTGGGGAATGCAACTGACGTAGAAGACCTTGGATCTCGGTGGCTCTAGATAGATTTTTTACCGTTTGTAAGATCGCCAAGCGAGCCACTGCAAACGTTGCAGCGAAGCCTTCCCGACCGCAGCGGCTTTGGCTGAATAAGCATGATCGAAACCTGTGGTGGCGACGGCCGCCAGTTTGTCGCCTCGCCTGTGGTCAGAGGTGACAAGGATTGTCGCCGCTGTCGCCGCCGTCGCCATCAGGTTGATTTTGCTTAACGAATCGAGACGACTTTCTGGCTTCTGTTCTCATGGATTGCTGCTATTGAAAAGTCACCTGTGGCCGCCTTTTGAATGTGCTCGCTCCACCAGGCCATCATTGGGCGTCGACGCTCAATGTAGTCCGCGCGGTTGTAAGCGCTTCTAACCTCATCTTTGTCGACATGAGCCAAGGCAACCTCAATCAGTTCGGCATCCCATGCATGCTCGTTCAGGATGGTGCTCGCCATGGAGCGCATTCCGTGGCTTACGAGTCGCCCCTCAAACCCCATCCGTTTCAACGCCATGTTGGCGGTCTGGCTGTTGCAATGGGTGCGAGGATTACGGTCGGCGGGAAACACGTACTCCCGGTGTCCGCTGTAAGGCTTGATGGCTTCCAGGAGCGCCAAGGCTTGCTCCGTGAGCGGGATGATGTGTGTGCGCCGTTTCTTCATGCGCTCCGCTGGAATCGTCCAGATCTTCTTCTTGAAGTCGATGTCAGTCCATCGAGTGGTCGCAGCTTCTGCTGGCCGAGTCATCGTGTGGAGCTGCCATTCGATGAGGCACCGGGTGGTTCTTTTGATGCTGGCGTTGGCAATCGTCACCATGAGTTCATTGAGCTCATCGGGTGGCAATGCCGCCATGTTTTTCTTCTTTGGTTTTTTGAAGACCGATCGAATTCCGCTCAAGGGGTTGGCGTGAATGAGTCCGTAGTTCACCCCGTAAGTCATGATTTCGTTGAGGCGTTGGGTCAGGCGCTTGACCGTTTCCAAGCTGCCTTTGGTTTCAAGTGGCCGAAGCAACTTGATGACCTGAGGCGCGCTGATTTCAGAAATTGGGGTCGCGTGTAGATCCGGGAAGATGTGCAACGTGAGCGAGCGCCAAATGTCTTCAGCGTAGGCGGTTGTCACGGAATCTTTCTTCAGTTCAAACCAGGCTGTCGCGACGTTTTGAAAGGTGTGCTCTGTCGCAGCTTTTTTCGCTTGGCGATCTGCATCGCGTTGCTCTTTCGGGTCCAGTCCTTGGGCAACCAGCTCCCTGGCTTCAACCGTGCGTTTTCGCGCATGAGCCAGGCTGAGTTCTGGGAACGTCCCCAGTCCCATGTTGATCCGTTTCTTGGTCACGGGGTGGATGTAGTTGAAATTCCAAAGCCTCGAACCGTTGGTTCGGACTCGTAACTGAAGGCCGTCGCCGTCGGTCAATGTGTAGTCTTTGTCCTTGGGCTTGGCGGCTTTGATTTTCAGGTCTGAAAGGCGTGTGGCTCGGGCTCCCATGGGTACTCCAACGCTGTTTGTGTATTCCAAAATTTACCAGTCACGGGCTTGGAATACGCCTTGGAATACATTTCAAAATGGATCTGCCTGAAGCGCTGTGGAGCTCAATGGCCCTGAACCCCCCGTATTTACTGGATTTCAGGCACAAAAAAAGACGTCCGTGGACGTCTTTAGATGATGAAGTGGTGGAGCCGGGGGGATTTGAACCCCCGTCCGCCAGTGCTCCGCTGTCGGTACTACATGCGTAGCCGTGTCTATTAAGTTAACCCTCAGCGACCCGACGGGCAGGGTGCTTTGGGCGAGTTGTGTAAGTTTTAGCCGCTTCGTCCACAACGTACTGCACGGCGATTCTGTTCTATATGACAATCATTTCGGGTTTACAGACATCCCCTGATGATTGCTGGGCCCGAAGGCACCAGGAGTGCATGTCAGCTGCAATTAAGCAGCGAGAGCAGCACCGTATTGGTCGTCATTGGCAACTATAAGAAGTTGCAACAGTGGATTTACGACTTCTGTTACCAAGTCGGCATGCACCTAAAGTTTCGTCACCGGCGTCGAATCCTAATCGGCCCCGAACTCATTGCCTCGTACATCAGGTGAGGCAACAAGCCTGTGCAGTGTACGCCAAACGGCCGGCAAGGCCAACCCGAAGGTTGGCCGAGGCCTTGAATCAGTTGTTGGTGCCGGTGGATTTACGCAGTTCTATGATGGTTTGCGAGGTTTTCGCTACGCAGTCGTCAATCTTGCCTTGGGCTTTCAGCGCCTGTGCCTTGCTCACACTGGCTTCGGCACGCTGACTGAGTTCCGGGTTCGCTGACAACTGCCCCTTGGCATTGTTGATGGTCTGGATATTGGCATCGCACAGGTCGGCAGGCTTGTCGGCGGCGAACGAGGTGGAGGCCATCATCGAGGCAGTAACGAACAGACCTAACAGTACAGAACGTTTCATGTGTATCTCCTTGAACTGAGGGATCCAGACTGCGCTGGCCGTCAGGACGGGCAACCGATGGGAGGAAAAGCCCCGTTTTCCGGGGCCTGTTCTGTGGACTACGGTCGCACGCAAGGGTTCTATTTTTCTTCAGCCGGCCTTGGCCCGGGTCACCCGATCCACCAGATAGACCAGCCCGTGATAGTCGATGCCGCCGTGTTGCGTCAGGCCGATTTCACAGGTGCGACTGGTGGAAATCCCCTCGCTGCAATGCTGCACCGCGTCCTTGAGGGTGCGCAGCGAGTGGCTGTTCAGCTCCGGCGTGGTGAAGCCCTTGTCACCGGCAAACCCGCAGCAATGGATGCCTTCAGGAATCACCACGTTTTTGCTGCATTTGCGCGCCAGATCGATCAGCGCCTGGCTCTCGCCCAGATGCTGGGTGCTGCAGGTCACGTGAACCGCAATCGGTGCGTCCTGCGGTGTGAAGTCCAAGCGATCGAGAAGATGCGTACGGATGAAGCGCACCGGGTCGTACAGATCCAGGCGAACATTTCCCACGTCCTGCACCAGGCGCAAGGTGCAGGGGCTGGTGTCGCAATAGATCGGATCGAGCCCGCCACGACTGGCATGGAGGAGGGCGCTGATCAGTTCTTGGCGTTTGTGTTCGGCCTGCTCGGCGTAGCCCTTGGAGGCAAACGGCTGACCGCAGCAGAGGTTGTCCTGATTGTCCGGGATCACCACTTGGTAACCGGCCTTTTCCAGTAGGCCACGGGTTTTGTCGTACAGCGACATTTGCTCTTTGTCACCCGCCGCCGGACCCATCACCCGCGATACGCACGCCGCCAGATACACCACCCGCGGGCGCTCATCCGACACACTCGGGTTGAAGCGAATGGCTTTTTCCGGCTGCGGCATCGCGTTGGTCCACAGCGGCACCTGGCCTTTGGACAGACGCGTCAGGCTCGCCGACAGCTTCGCCAGACGCGGTGCGCCAAGCAGCATCCGTGCGCCGTTGGCCACATGCAGGGTGAAACGTGCGCCTTGCAGAGTCTTGGCGAAATTTCCTTCGATCCAGTCAGCGGTTTTCTGATGCGTCGCGTGGCGGCCACGAAGCTTTTTCACCAGCTCGCCGGTATTGATGCCCACAGGGCAACGCTGAGCGCACAAGCCAGTCGCGGCGCAGGTTTCAATGCCTTGGTACTCGTAGGCTTGTTCCAGCTCGGTGGTGTCAACGCCGGCGCGCTTCTTCGCCTGAATGTCACGCCAGATCACGATGCGCTGGCGCGGGCTGAGGGTAAGGCCTTTCGACGGGCAGACCGGTTCGCAGAAGCCGCACTCGATGCATTTATCAACAATCTCGTCAGCCGCCGGCAGCGGCTTGAGGTGTTTGAGGTGGATCTGCGGATCTTCGCTGAGCACCACGTCCGGGTTGAGGATGCCGTTGGGGTCGAGCAGGCGTTTGAGCTGCCACATCAACTGATAGGCATCGCTGCCCCATTCCAGCTCAACGAACGGCGCCATATTGCGCCCGGTGCCGTGTTCAGCCTTCAGCGAACCGCCGAACTCCACCGCCACCAGTTGCGCGACGTCGTCCATGAACGCTTGATAGCGTGCGACTTCTTCCGGACTGTTGAAGCCTTGGGTGAAGACGAAGTGCAGATTGCCCTCCAGCGCGTGTCCGAAAAGGATCGCTTCGTCGTAGGCATGTTTGTCGAACAGCTCGATCAGGCGGTTGACGCCGATCGCCAGTTGCTCGACCGGGAAGGTTACGTCTTCGATGATCACCGTGGTGCCGGTTTTACGCACGGCACCGACGGCGGGGAAGGTGTCCTTGCGGATGGCCCAGAGCTTGGCGTTCTCGGCCGGATCTTCAGTGAAGTCGACCTGTTTTTCCACCGGGAAACGGGTCAGCGAAGCCATGATCTGCGCCAGTTGTTCCTGCAGCAAAGAGGAAGAGGCGGCGCGGGATTCGATCAGCAGGGCGCAGGCATTGTTCGACAGGTGTTGTACGAAATCCGGCATGCCCGGTTTGTCCTGCACCGAACGCAGACTGCGTCGGTCCAGCAGTTCCACCGCCGACACTGGTTGGCTTTTCAGCACGGTGACCGCGTTGCAGCAGGTTTCCACATCCGGGAACACAATCAGTGCCGAGGCCTTGTTCGGGTGGTCGATCACCGTGTCGTAGGTCACCGCACTGATGAAGCCGAGCGTGCCTTCGGAGCCGACCAGCAGGTGGCTCAAGATATCCACAGGCTCGTCGAAATCCATCAAGGCGTTGAGTGACAGGCCGGTGGTATTTTTCAGACGGTATTTGTGGCGGATTCTCGCCGCCAGTTCGGCATTGGCGCGGGTCTCGCGGCCCAACGTCGCCAGACGCTCCAGCAGTTCGCCGTGGCTTTCGCGAAACGCGGCGACACTGGCTGCGTCTTCGGTGTCGAGCCGGCTGCCGTCGGCCAGTACCAGACGAATTCCGGCGAGTGTGTGATAGGTGTTTTGCGCGGTGCCGCAGCACATGCCGCTGGCGTTGTTGGCGACGATGCCGCCGATTTTACAGGCGTTGATCGATGCCGGGTCGGGGCCGATCTTGCGCCCGAACGGTGCCAGCCACGCGTTGGCCTGCGCGCCAATCACGCCCGGCTGCAGGCGGATTTGCAGGCCCTGATCGCGAATCTCGCGAGCGTTCCAGTTATCCCCCAGCACAATCAGCACCGAATCGCTGATCGCTTGCCCGGACAAACTGGTGCCGGCGGCGCGGAAGGTCACCGGGACTTGATCGCGCTGGGCCAGTTTCAGCAGCGCGACCACTTCGTCTTCGGACTCGACGCGGATCACCAGTTTGGGAATCAGCCGATAAAAACTGGCGTCGGTGCCGAAGGCCAAGGTCGACAGCGGATCGTCAAAACGGCGCTCCGCAGGAATCAGTTGCTGCGCATCACGCAGGAAATTCACCGGAAGCGTCATTGGTCCTCCAGGATCAGTACCACCAGATCTTTCGGGCCGTGGGCGCCGTAGGCCAGCACTTGTTCGATGTCGGCGGTTTTCGACGGGCCGGACACCAGCAGCGCGTTGGTCGGCATGCCTTGGGCCCACTCGAACTCCTGCTGCACCTGATAGAAGTTGTCGCGGATTTCGCTGGCCTTGAGCAGGGCGAAATGCACCGGCGGCACCAGGCTCATCAGTCGCGGCTCTTCACGGGTTGGCCAGAGGATCAGGCTGCCGGTGGCGGCGATGGCGCCGAGGGTGCCGGTCAGGCTGGCCGGGGTGTCGTTGAACAGCTCGGCTTTCCACTCCTCCATCGGCCGGTCGTAGGATTTCAGTGTCGGCAGATCAGGATTGTTCGCCCAGTATTGTGAGATGCGCTGCCCGTGAGGCGTCGTCGGTGCGATCAGCAGGCTCGGTAGTTGACGGTCACGCAGCAATTGCGCGAGCCGCGTCGGCCAGTCTGCGCCGGTAGTCAGATGGATCTCGGTGTGTACCGCTTCCATCAGTGTGCGCAGTTGCGGGATACGTTGCTCGGCGCTGTAGGTGTAAGGCTGGGTCACCAGATCGACGTCGAAGTCGTCGGCAATCGGTGTGGCGCCGGTCAGACTTTTCCGTAGCTTGGTGAGGATATTTTGCTTGGCGCTCATCAGCGGTCTCCCTGTTTGGCCAGATGCTCGCGGGCCATGTCGTGCAGTGAGCGGGCGGCGGGTTTCGGTGCGCTGTGGTTTTGCGTCCATGGCCCGACATTGCTCGGGGTCAGGGCGCGCAGGCGCGTGGCGAAGAAACCAAACAACCGATACAGCGTCGGTGAGCTGTTGAGTTTCGCCCAGGCGTTCCAGATGAAACGTTCCTTGCGCGAATACTTGCTGCCCTGGCCGCGCATCACCTGATGCGGCGAGTCCGGAGCTTTGACGTTTTCTTCGCGCAGACGCCGCAGCAGGGCAGGGATCGGAATTTTCACCGGGCACACTTCACCGCAGGCACCGCACAGCGACGAGGCGCTCGGGTGATCCGGGACTTTCGCCAGACCGACCATGTGCGGGGTGATGATTTTGCCGATCGGTCCCGGGTACACCTCGCCGTAGGTGTGACCACCGACGCGGGTGTAGACCGGGCAATGATTCATGCAGGCGCCGCAGCGGATGCAGTTCAGGGTCTGGCGCAGTTCGCTGTCGGCAAAGGCCTGGCTGCGACCGTTGTCGAGCAGCACCAGGTGCACTTCCTGCGGGCCGTCGAGTTCATGTTCCTTACGCGGGCCGGAGATCATGTTGACGTAAGTGGTGATCGGAATACCCAGCGCCGAGCGGGTCAGCAGCGACAACAGCGGCACCACGTCGCGCAGGTTTTCCACGACCTTTTCGATGCCGGTGACCGCGATGTGCACCGGCGGCACGGTGGTGGTCATGCGCCCGTTGCCTTCGTTTTCCACCAGCAGCAGGGTGCCGGTTTCGGCCACGGCGAAGTTGACGCCGGAAACGCCGATGTCCGCTTCGAAGAATTTCTGCCGCAGGACTCTGCGACCGATCTGAATGAGTTGGTCAACGTCCTTGGTGTACTCCACGCCAAGTTTGTCGTGGAACAAGGACGCGACCTGACCGGCATTCTTGTGGATCGCCGGCATAATGATGTGTGAAGGCTTTTCGTGGTCGAGCTGGACGATGTATTCCCCCATGTCGGACTCCAGGCATTCAACACCTTGAGCCTCGAGGAAATGGTTCATCTCCATCTCTTCGCTGACCATCGATTTGCCCTTGATCACTTGCCGCGCCTCGTGAGCGCGGATGATCGAAAGGACGATGCCATTGGCTTCGTCCACCGTTTCCGCCCAGTGCACTGTCACACCGTTGCGGGTCAGGTTCTGTTCCAGTTGCTCGAGCAGGTCGGGCAACTTGGAGAGCGCACGCGCCCTGATCGAGTTGCCCAGGGCGCGCAAGTGTTCTCTTTCGTGGGCATCGCTGAACGCCGCGGCCCGCTTGGTCATCAGTGAATCCATGGCAGTACGGAAGTTGTTCCGTAACTGCTGATCACCCAAGGCGTTGTGCGCCCGGGTGCGGAAGTCTTCTTCTACGGCAACCGTAGGAATAATCGTCGAGGTGCTCATTGCGCACCTCCGGTTCGTTGCCACAGAAAGCTGGCGAGATGTTGCCCGCGCAGCGCTTCCTTTTGTTTCTCCAATGCGCCGTTGATGTTCATCAAACAGCCACAGTCGGCGCTCAACACTTTGTGTGCGCCGGAATCCTTCAACGCTTTGGTCTTGTCAGCAACCATCGCGCCGGAAATGTCTGGCATACGGACGCTGAATGTCCCACCGAAGCCACAGCATTCGCTTTCGTGGTCGTGGTTGACCCGTTCCACGTTGCTCAACTGCGCCAACAGCTCGCGGCCGTGCAGGTGGGTATTCATTTCGCGACGTGCCGAACACGAAGTGTGCAGCGCCACTTTGACCGGTTCGCCGCTGTCCTTGAGCTGCACCTTGCAGACAAACAGCAGAAACTCAGCCAGTTCATAAGTGCGGGCCGCGAGGGCCTGCACCTGTTTCAACGTTTGTGGCTCGTCCTTGAACAAGTCCGCGTAATGCTCGCGCAGCATGCCTGCGCAGGAACCCGACGGCACCACCACCGGATAATCCCCGGCAAACTGCGCCAGTTGCGCGCGCGCGACCGTCCGCGCCTGCTCGGTGTAACCCGAGGTGTAGGCCGGTTGCCCGCAGCAGCTCTGCCCTTGCGGGTACTCCACACGGATGCCTTCGCGCTCCAGCAAGTGGATCGCGTCCATCCCGGCTTCGGGGTAGAACAGGTCTACCACGCAGGTGCCGAACAGGTAGACCCGCGACGGTTTTTCGCTGGGGTACTGCCGAGGTTCGGGCAGTGGCGGTGCGACGCGCGTGGCGTTGGGCACAGCGTTGTAAAAAAGCTCGCTCATCAGGCGTGTCTCCGGGTGGGCCCGGTTATCCGTCTGTGGCGGCTGCTGAATATAAAGCGCCTTGCTTTCAACAGCCTTACAGACCGGGTGGTGAATTGCTGACGCCGGAATCACCAGCCGGCGTCGGTTATTTCCGTTTTGTTTATAGGATCAGTGCACCAGCATGCCGGTGAACCAGTAGGCCTGGGCCAGCGTGATCAGGCCTACGATCGTGGCAAAGAATAGGCTGTGCTTGAGGGTGAAGCGGAACAGATCCGATTCCTTGCCGACCAGGCCGGTCGCGGCGCAGGCCACGGCGATCGATTGTGGCGAGATCATCTTGCCGGTCACGCCGCCGCTGGTATTGGCCGCTACCAGCAAGGTGTCGTTGACGCCGATCTGGTGTGCGGTGGTCGCCTGCAGCGAACTGAACAGCGCGTTGGACGAAGTATCGGAACCGGTGAGGAACACGCCCAGCCAGCCGAGGAACGGCGAGAAGAACGGGAAGGCTGCGCCGGTCGCGGCCAGGACCAGCGCCATCGTGGAAGACATGCCCGAGTAGTTGGTGACGAAGGCGAAGGCCAGCACCATGCCGATCGACAGAATAGGCCAGCGCAGTTCGTAGAAGGTCTCTTTCAAAGTGGTCAGACCAGTTTTGAAGTTGATCTTCAATACCAGCATCGAGATCAGCGCCGAGAAGAAAATCGCGGTACCGGTCGCGGAAATCGGGTCGAGTTTGAACACCGCCGGAATCGCAGTCGGTGTGGCCACGATCGGCGCAGTCTTGATCACCAGCTGATCCAGGTGCGGGATGGCGAAGTTGAATACCCAGGCGTACATCGAACCGCCAGCGGCGAACATGGCTTTGAAGGGTTTCAGCGTCCAGATGGTTACCAGCACGGTAAGGATCAGGAACGGCGACCAGGCGATGAAAATTTCCCAGAGGCTGTAAGGCGACGCCACGGTGCTGCGCTTCTGGCCGAAACCGCCGGCGCTGGCGGTTACCACCGAGGCCGACACGGCGCCGGCGATGTGCTGGCCGGCGGCGCGTTTTGGCTGCCAGACTTTGAGGAACAGGGTCAGGGAAATCAGGCTGGCCAGGGCCGAGGTGATGTCCGGCAGTTCCGGGCCGATGAAGTTCGAGGTGAAGTACTGGGTCACGGCGAAGCTCAGGCCTGCAACCAGTGCTGCCGGCCAGGTTTCACGCACACCACGCAGGCCGTCCATCATGAACACCAGCCAGAACGGCACGAACAGCGAGAGCAGCGGCAGTTGGCGACCGGTCATGGCGCCGATCTTGAACGCGTCGATACCGGTGACCTGGCCGGCCACGATGATCGGAATCCCAAGGGCGCCGAAGGCGACCGGCGCGGTGTTGGCAATCAGGCACAGGCCGGCGGCGTACAGCGGGTTGAACCCGAGACCGACCAGCAGCGCGGCGGTAATGGCCACTGGCGCGCCGAAGCCGGCGGCACCTTCAAGGAACGCGCCGAAGCAGAAACCGATCAGCAACACCTGCAGGCGCTGGTCGTCGGTGATCGACAGTACCGAACTGCGAATGACCTCGAACTGACCACTCTTGACCGTCAGTTTGTAGAGGAACACCGCCGCGACGATGATCCAGGCAATCGGCCACAGACCATAGGCAAAGCCGTATCCGGCAGCGGCGAAAGCCATGTCGACCGGCATGTGGAAGGCGAAAATCGCCACGGCAATCGACAGGGCGAGCGTGATGCTGCCGGCCACATGACCCTTGAGGCGGAACACCGCCAGAGCCAGGAAGAAGAAAACGATGGGAATGACGGCCGCGAGTGCGGAGACGCCGAGACTGCCGAGCGGGGTATAGAGCTGTTGCCAGGTTTGCATATGGGGTGGCCCCTAATTGTTGTTGGTCAGGCACTGTCAGCGTTCTTGGTTAATTGGTAATACCAATTTACAATCGCTGTTGGCTAGGGTAAAAGCCTTGATGTCGGTGTGTCAATTTGTCGCCCTGAAACTTTTGTCGAATAAGCGGTGCAGAAGGCATCTGATCCGCTCGGGCAAATGTGCTCTGACAGGTGTCGGCGGGGCGCCGATAGGCCAGAATAGAGAGCCCGGCGAGCGGTCGGGATCGTGGAGAAATGAGTTATGGGGTTTGATCAGATTCGTCAGCGCCGTTTGTCTGACGATATTGTCGAGCGCCTCGAGGGGATGATCCTCGAGGGCACGCTGAAGTCCGGCGAGCGGCTTCCGGCTGAGCGCACCTTGGCCGAGCAGTTCGGCGTGTCGCGTCCGTCGTTGCGCGAAGCGATTCAGAAACTGGCGGCCAAGGGCTTGCTGGTCAGTCGCCAGGGCGGCGGCAATTACGTGGTGGAATCCCTCGGATCGACCTTCAGCGACCCCCTGCTATTGCTGCTGGAGAGCAACCCCGAAGCACAGCGCGATTTGCTGGAGTTTCGGCACACACTGGAGGCATCGTGTGCCTATTACGCAGCATTGCGCGCCACGGATGTGGATCGTGAGCGCCTGACCGCAGCGTTCAACGAGCTGCAGGATTGCTACACGCGGCATGACGAAGTGAGCCGGGTGGAAGAGGGCGCGGCGGATGCGAAGTTTCATTTGGCGATTGCCGAAGCCAGCCACAATGCGGTGCTGCTGCACACCATTCGCGGGCTTTTCGATTTGCTCAAGCGCAACGTGGTGACCAACATCGGCGGTATGTACAAACAACGCACGGAAACCCGCGACATGCTGATCTCTCAGCACCGGGAGCTGTACCTGGCGATTATCGAAGGGCGTGCGGAGCAGGCGCGGGAGGTTTCCAGTCGGCACATACTTTATGTGCAGGAAGTGCTGGAAGAGGTGCGGCAGGAAGTTCAGCGCATGGCTCGGGCGGAGCGGCGCAAGGGAATGTAGCTTTAGAAGCAAAAAGATCGCAGCCTTCGGCAGCTCCTACACAGGAATGTGTCTTTCCCTGTAGGAGCTGCCGAAGGCTGCGATCTTTTCAGGCAGAAGAAATTATTCTTCCTTGCCCTTGTTGCGCACAGCGCGCTGCAGCTCTCGTCCGGCGTCGCGTTCGCGCTCGGTGTCACGCTTGTCGTATTCCTTCTTGCCCTTGCCCAGAGCAATCTCGCACTTGACCATGTGCTTGCTCCAGTAGAAGGACAGGCACACGCAGGCGTAGCCTTTCTGTTGCACGGCAGCGGCGAGTTTTTCCAGCTCGCGTTTGTTCAGCAGCAGTTTGCGGGTGCGGGTCGGATCGGCGATGACGTGGGTGCTGGCGGTCATCAACGGCGTGATGTGACTGCCGAGAAGCCAGGCTTCGCCGTCCTTGAGCAGCACGTAACTGTCGACCAGTTGCAGCTTGCTTGCCCGCAGACTTTTTACTTCCCAGCCGGCCAGGACCAGACCAGCCTCGAAACGATGTTCGATGAAGTAATCGTGTCGCGCCTTTTTGTTCTGCGCGATGGTCCCTGTTGGGTGTTTCTTCTGTTTAGCCATAGGGGCGGCATTATATGGAGATAAATGATCCTCGGCTACGGTGATGCTGCGTGCTTGAGCAGGTTGAGTGAATCCCGGACAATGCGGCCTCTTTTTCTAACGCTTGGGCGTGATATTCAATGTCGACAGACAAGGTTTCTGTCCACGGCAGTTGGGCTAGCCGCTGGGTTTTCATATTCGCCGCGACCGGTTCGGCCGTGGGACTGGGCAGCATCTGGAAATTCCCCTACATGGTCGGGGTCTACGGCGGCGGCGCCTTCGTGCTGATGTTTCTCGCCTGCATCGCATTGATCGGGATCCCGGTCATGCTGGCTGAAACCCTGATCGGCCGGCGCGCACGGCAGAGTCCGGCGAACGCCTTGAAGGTGCTGGCGCGGGAGGCCGGGCATTCGGGCAAGTGGTCGTGGGGCGCGTTTGCCGGGATGATCACGGCGTTGCTGATCCTGTCTTTCTATAGTGTGGTCGGCGGCTGGTCGCTGGATTACATCATCGACATGGGGCGCGGCGACTTCCAGGGCGCTACGGCGGAGCAGGTCGGTGCTTATTTTGGCAATGTGATCTCCGATCCCTGGCGTCTGACACTTTGGCACACAGTTTTCATGCTGTTGTCGGCCGTAGTGATCGCCAAAGGCGTGGTTGCCGGGCTGGAGCGCAGCCTGCGGATCATGATGCCGCTGCTGTTCGTGATGGTGTTGGTATTGCTGGGTTACAGCATGACTACCGGGCATTTCATGGAAGGCGTGCATTTCATGTTCGACTTCCATCCGGAAAAAGTCCTCGACGGCTTGCTGCCCGCCATGGGCCACGCGTTCTTTTCCCTGAGCGTGGGCGTCGGCTCGATCATGATCTACGGCGCTTACATGACCAAGGAAGCCTCGTTGTCCGGCACCGTGGTCGGTGTGGCACTGCTCGACACCTTCGTATCGCTGGTGGCTGGTCTGGCATTGTTCCCGATTGTGTTCGCCGGCGGTTTGAACCCTAGCGAAGGCCCGGGCCTGATGTTTGTTAGTCTGCCATTTGCCTTCGGTAACGTGGTTTTCGGCCAGTTGATGGGCGTGGTGTTCTTTGTGCTGGTGGCGATTGCCGCCTGGAGCTCGGCGATTTCCTTGCTTGAACCGATGGTTGCCTATCTGGTTGAACGCACGAAAATCAGCCGTGGCTGGGTGACTTTCTGGCTGGCGTTCATCTGCTGGTTCGTCGGTCTGGGTACGGTTTTCTCGTTCAATATCTGGAAGGAAGCCAAATTTTTCGTGAACGAAGGCGGGCTGTTCCATCTCTACCAATGGGGTGCGGCGGGCGGTCTGGACTTCTTCGGCGTGATCGACTTCTTCACCTCGCGGATCATGTTGCCGCTCGGTGGCCTGTGCTTCGTGCTGTTTGCCGGTTGGGTGATGGGGCGTGAGGCGGTGCGGGAAGAGTTGTCGATTCGTAACCCGGCGCTGTTTGCCCTGTCCTTGTTCTTGATGCGCTACGTGGCGCCTATCGGCATTCTTGTAGTGTTTGCCGCTCAGCTCTGGAAGTAACGCTTACATGACGACACATATTCAACGTTCGGCGTTGCTGCCCTACCCGGCGCAATTCCTCTACGACCTGGTCAACGACGTCGCGCGTTACCCGGAATTCTTGCCATGGTGCTCGTCCGCCGAAGTGCTGGAAAGCTCGCCCGAGCACATGCGCGCCAGCGTTGGCGTGGCCAAGGGCGGCCTCAGTCAGCACTTCGTCACGCGCAATACGCTGGTGCCGGGGCAGTCGATCGAGATGAACCTGGAAGAAGGCCCGTTCAATCAGCTGCATGGCGTCTGGGTCTTCAAGGCGTTGAACGAGAAGGCCTGCAAGATCAGTCTTGACCTGTCTTTCGACTACGCCGGCCCGCTGGTGCGCGCGACGCTCGGCCCGCTGTTCAATCAGGCGGCGAATACGTTGGTGGATGCGTTCTGCCAGCGTGCCAAGCAGATGCATGGTTGATCCGGTGATCGAGATTGAAGTGGTGTATGCCGCCGTGGATCGTCAGCTTCTGCGCACTTTGAGCGTCCCAGAAGGGACGACAGTGCGTGAGGCGGTGCTCAAGTCAGGTATCGGCGATGAATTCCCGGAGCTGGATCTGAGTGATTGTCCGCTGGGGATCTTCGGCAAGGTGGTGGCTGATCCACAGGGTCGCTTGATTCAGGCGGGGGAGCGCATCGAGATCTACCGGCCGTTGCTGGCGGATCCGAAAGAGGTGCGACGCCTGCGGGCGGCCAAGGCTGCCGAGGCCAAAGCGCGAAATCAGTAGTCTGCCCAGATCGCAGGCAATAAAAAACCCGGAAATTCCGGGTTTTTTATTGCCTCGCGCATTACTGCGGGGAGGTGTCCAGCGGCTCAGGCGTCGGAACCGGAACGGTTTCAACACCGTCCACGTCCTTCTGGATCGAATCCAGCAAGGAGCCTGGTTTGGCGGGTTGTTCCGGCTTCGGCTTCTCGGCGTTTTCAGCAGGGGCGGTCACGCTGGTGCCACTGTCCTTGCCGAGAATGGCTTCGTCACGGCTTACGCCCGGCATGAAGTCACCGGACAGGCTGACAAGCTGGTCGTTGGAGTTGAAGTTGACACTCACGCGCTCCTGCTGGCGTTCACCGCCACCAGGTTGCAGGCTGTACAGATAATCCCAGCGATCGGCATGGAACGTGTCGGTCAGCAGAGGGTTACCCATGATAAACCGTACTTGCCGACGGGTCATTCCCGGGCGTAACTGGTCTATCATGTCCTGCGTGACGACATTGCCCTGCTGGATGTCGATTTTGTAAACCCCGGGGAATGAACAACCGGCGAGTGCGAGCAGTCCCACAAAGGTGAAACTGGTTAGCAAGAGCTTGGTGTTTTGCATCGGTGGGCGACTTCCACTATCTTGGCTGGGACAACGTAAACGCCGATCATACCCGCATTAAGAGAAGCTGCGAAGCAGCATCGCGAGAAAGCTGACCATGGTTGAAAATAGCGAACTACGCAAAGCCGGCCTCAAAGTGACCCTGCCACGGGTCAAGATCCTGCAAATGCTCGACTCTACCGAGCAGCGTCACATGAGTGCCGAGGACGTCTACAAGGCGTTGATGGAAGCGGGCGAGGACGTCGGTCTGGCCACGGTTTACCGTGTTCTGACCCAGTTCGAAGCTGCTGGCCTCGTGGTCCGTCACAACTTCGACGGTGGCCACGCGGTATTCGAATTGGCCGACGGTGGCCACCACGACCATATGGTCAACGTGGAAACCGGTGAAGTCGTCGAATTCGTCAGTCCGGAAATCGAAAAGCTCCAGAAGGCAATTGCCGAGGAGCACGGTGTTGATCTGGTAGATCACAATCTGGTGCTGTACGTACGCAAGAAAAAGTAAGCATGTCGCGCGAATTTCAGGTTCGCGAAACGAACGAAGGCGACCCAAGGGTCGCCTTCGTGCTTTCTGCTGCTTTTAAACTTTTGCGGTGACCACCATTTTTTTCGCGTGAGCCAAAGACTCTTTGGTCAGGTCGATGCCGCCCAGCATCCGCGCCACTTCTTCTATACGGTCGTTCTTGCTCAGCTTGGACACTGCGGTGTGAGTCGCTTGTTCGCCCCGTACCTTGTGCACGAATAAATGCTGATGACCCTGCGCCGCCACTTGCGGCAAGTGCGTCACGGTCAGTACCTGCCCACGATCGCCAAGACGTCGCAACAATTGGCCGACAATCTCCGCTGTCGGCCCGCCGATCCCCACGTCCACTTCGTCGAATACCAGGGTTGGTACCCGTGAAGTCTGCGCGGTAATCACCTGAATCGCCAGGCTGATCCGCGACAGCTCGCCACCGGAGGCCACTTTGGCCAGCGCCTTCAGCGGCTGACCGGGGTTGGCACTGACCAGCAGCTCGACTTGCTCCAGACCGTTGGGTAGCAATTCGTCGCTGCTGTTGGCGCGCAATTCGATGGTGAAGCGACCGCCGGGCATGCCCAGGCGCTGGATTTCCTGTTCCACGGCGCTTGCGAGGCTGCCGGCGGCTTGATGGCGCAAGTCGCTCAGCTCGCGGGCTTTCTCTTGATAGTGGCGTGCGTAGGAAGCCAGCTCTTCACCCAGACGCTCGATGGATTCGTCATTGGCGTTGAGGGTTTCGATCTCATCCAGCAACTTTTGCTGCATCTCGGCGACTTCGGTTGGCTGGATCCGGTGCTTGCGCGCCAAGGTGTAAATCGCGTCGAGGCGTTCTTCCAGATATTGCAGGCGCGCCGGGTCGGCATCGAAGTTGTCGAGGAAGCGATTGAGCTCGCCCACGGCTTCTTCGACCTGGATCTGTGCGCTGGTCAGCAGGCTGCTGGCTTCGCCCAGTGCGCCAACCGAGTTGTTCACGCTCGACAGGCGATTGAGGCTGGCGGTCAGTGCATTCAGCACATTGCCGGAATCGCTTTCGCTGCACTGCTCGACCACCTGTCGGCAAATGCCAAGCAGGGTTTCGGCGTTGGTCAGATTCTTGTGTTCCTGCTCCAGCTGTTCGAGTTCGTTTTCGCCGAGGCCGAGGTTCTCCAGTTCTTCGAGCTGGTAGCTGAGCAATTGGTGACGCGCGCGTTGCTCGTCACCCGAGTTGGAGAGGCGCTCCAGTTCCTGGCGGGTCTGACGCCAGCGCTGCGCGGCCAGTTGAACCTGACGGGCCAGATCGGTAGCGCCGGCGTATTCGTCGAGCAGGCGGCGATGGGTATCGGTTTTCAGCAGGGACTGGTGTTCGTGCTGGCTGTGGATATCGATCAGCAGTTCGCCGAGAGCCTTGAGATCGCCGAGCGGGCAGGGCGTGCCATTGATATAGCCGCGCGAACGGCCTTCGGCGGTGATCACCCGACGCAGGATGCACGGGCCGTCATTTTCCAGGTCGCGTTCGGCCAGCCAGGCATGGGCTTCAGGGATGTCGACCAGATCGAAGGTGGCCAGAATGTCGGCCTTGTCGGCGCCCGGGCGGACCACACCGCTGTCGGCGCGATCGCCCAGGGTCAGGCCCAATGCGTCGAGCATGATCGACTTGCCGGCGCCGGTTTCCCCTGTGATCACGCTCATCCCGCGATCGAGTTCGAGATCGAGATGTTCAACGATGGCGTAGTTATGTACGGACAGGTGCACCAGCATAAAGGCCGCTCCCAGGCTTTAGGTCTGGTTATTTATACAGTGTTTTGTTTCAGGCTGACAATGCCCTCGCTTAGCTCGATTTGCTTGATCCGATCAAATGCTTAGTCCGAGCGGGAATGACAATGCAGCACTTTTTTGTAGGGTTAATCATTGCAGGCCCTTGAAGCCTGATTTTGCGGCCCCATATATCGGGGCAGAAGCGCGAGTACAGCTCGCGGACGTAATTGAAAGGAGAATTCTATGGCTGACGAACAGACAGTAGATACGCAAAATCCAGAAGCCAATCAGGCGCCCGAAACTTCGGGTGACGACCTGGCGACCCGTGTACAAGTGCTCGAAGAGCAGTTGGCCGCCGCGCAGGATCAGTCGCTGCGCGTAGCTGCCGATCTGCAGAACGTCCGCCGCCGTGCCGAGCAGGATGTCGAGAAGGCGCACAAGTTTGCGCTGGAAAAATTCGCCGGTGACTTGCTGCCGATCGTTGACAGCCTGGAGCGCGGCCTCGAGTTGTCGAGCCCGGACGACGAAAGCATCCGTCCGATGCGCGAAGGCATCGAGCTGACCCTGAAAATGTTCCACGACACCCTCAAGCGTTATCAGCTTGAAGCGATCGATCCGCATGGCGAACCGTTCAACGCCGTTCATCATCAGGCGATGGCCATGCAGGAAAGCGCCGACGTCGAACCGAACAGCGTTCTGAAGGTGTTCCAGAAGGGCTACCAGCTCAACGGTCGCCTGTTGCGTCCGGCCATGGTTGTGGTCAGCAAGGCGCCGGCGCCAATTTCGCCTTCGATTGACGAGAAGGCTTGAAATTAGCCGCAAGGCCCCCATTTAGAAGTCAAGCGTTTAAGTATTACCGCAGTTAGCCACCACTGCTGCGGCAACAAAATCCAAAGTTTCGGGAGAGTGAACATGGGCAAAATTATCGGTATCGACCTGGGGACTACCAACTCCTGCGTCTCCGTGCTGGAAAACGGCGTAGCCAAAGTTATCGAAAACGCCGAAGGCGCGCGCACCACGCCGTCGATCATCGCTTACGCCAACGATGGTGAAATCCTCGTTGGTCAGTCGGCCAAGCGTCAGGCAGTGACCAACCCGCACAACACCCTGTATGCGGTGAAGCGTCTGATCGGTCGCAAGTTCGACGAAGAAGTCGTACAGAAAGACATCAAGATGGTCCCGTACAAAATCGCCAAGGCTGACAACGGCGACGCCTGGGTTGAAGTGAACGGCCAGAAAATGGCGCCGCCACAAATCTCGGCTGAAATCCTGAAGAAGATGAAGAAGACCGCCGAAGACTACCTTGGCGAGCCTGTGACCGAGGCGGTGATCACCGTTCCGGCCTACTTCAACGACAGCCAGCGTCAGGCGACCAAAGACGCCGGCCGCATTGCCGGTCTGGACGTTAAACGTATCATCAACGAACCAACCGCGGCTGCTCTGGCTTACGGTATGGACAAGGCCAAGGGCGATCACACCGTGATCGTTTACGACCTGGGTGGCGGTACTTTCGACGTTTCCGTGATCGAGATCGCTGAGGTTGACGGCGAGCACCAGTTCGAAGTGTTGGCCACCAACGGTGACACCTTCCTCGGCGGTGAAGACTTCGACATTCGTCTGATCGACTACCTCGTTGACGAATTCAAGAAAGAAAGCGGCATGAACCTCAAAGGTGACCCGCTGGCCATGCAGCGCCTGAAAGAAGCCGCTGAGAAAGCCAAGATCGAGCTGTCGTCCGCGCAGTCGACCGACGTCAACTTGCCGTACATCACTGCAGACGCTACCGGTCCTAAGCACCTGAACGTGAAGATTTCGCGTGCCAAGCTCGAAGCACTGGTTGAAGACCTGGTTCAGCGCACCATCGAACCTTGCCGTATCGCCATGAAAGACGCCGGTATCGACGTTGGCGCGATCAACGACGTGATTCTGGTCGGCGGTCAGACCCGTATGCCGCTGGTACAGAAGCTGGTGACCGATTTCTTCGGTAAAGAAGCACGTAAAGACGTGAACCCGGACGAAGCGGTTGCCATGGGTGCTGCGATTCAGGGCGCCGTTCTGGCCGGTGACGTGAAAGACGTTCTGCTGCTCGACGTCAGCCCGCTGACCCTGGGTATCGAAACCATGGGTGGCGTGATGACCGCGCTGATCGAGAAAAACACCACGATTCCTACCAAGAAATCGCAAGTGTTCTCGACTGCCGACGACAACCAGGGCGCTGTGACCATTCACGTTCTGCAAGGTGAGCGTAAGCAAGCCGCACAGAACAAGTCCCTGGGCAAATTCGACCTGGCCGACATTCCACCCGCTCCACGTGGCGTGCCGCAGATCGAAGTGACCTTCGACATCGACGCCAACGGCATCCTGCACGTCGGTGCGAAAGACAAGGCGACCGGTAAAGAGCAGAAGATCACCATCAAGGCCAACTCCGGTCTGTCGGATGAAGAAATTCAGAAGATGGTTCGCGATGCCGAGCTGAACGCCGAGGAAGACCGCAAGTTCGCTGAACTGGCTGAATCCCGTAACAAGGGTGATGCACTGGTTCACTCGACTCGCAAAATGGTCACCGAAGCGGGCGACAAGGTCAGCGCTGAAGAGAAGACCGCGATCGAAGCTGCCGTGGTTGCACTGGAAGCCGCTGTGAAAGGCGACGACAAGGCTGCCATCGAAGCGAAGATCGAAGAGCTGTCGAAAGTCTCGGCTCCGGTTGCCCAGAAGATGTACGCCGAACAGGCTCAGCCTGCTGAAGGCGCGGCACCGCACGACGAGAAAGCTGAAAAGGCTGACGATGTTGTCGATGCCGAGTTCGAAGAAGTCAAAGACCACAAGTAAGTTGTTGGTCGGCCGGTTGACTGCCTTGCGGCGGTGACTGGTAGGATGTCGCCGCGCGGGAGCTTGCTCCCGCGTTGGCGTATCTGGAATACGTGAATTTTTACAGCATGCGACAAGCCTTGCGTGCTGTTGGTATGGCCGGAAATGCTCCTGCTTTTCGTGCCGCAAGTACCACAAGAAACAAAGACCAGGATCGTTGAATTGACGTGAGTTGGGTCCGGGCCTGTATTGGGGCTCAACGAGTTTGGCCATCCTCAGGAGGGGTTTGCCGAACGTCCTCAAGAGTGCAAAGACTTATGGCAAAGCGTGACTATTACGAAGTATTGGGTGTAGAGCGTGGTTCAAGCGATGCAGACCTGAAAAAGGCCTATCGTCGCCTGGCGATGAAGCACCACCCGGACCGTAATCCCGATGACAAAGCGTCGGAAGAACTGTTCAAAGAGGCCAACGAGGCCTACGAAGTATTGTCCGATTCGAGCAAGCGCGCGGCCTACGACCAGTACGGTCATGCTGGCGTCGACCCAAGCATGGGTGGCGGTGGTGCCGGTTTCGGCGGGCAGAATTTCTCTGACATCTTTGGTGATGTCTTCAGTGACTTCTTCGGTGGCGGTCGCAGCGGTTCCCGTGGCGGGGCCCAGCGCGGCAGCGATTTGCGCTACACCCTGGAGCTGAATCTGGAAGAAGCGGTACGCGGTACCACCGTGAATATCCGCGTTCCGACACTGGTCAACTGCAAGCCGTGCGACGGTTCCGGCGCCAAGAAAGGCTCGTCGCCATCGACCTGCCCGACCTGCGGCGGCATCGGTCAGGTGCGCATGCAGCAGGGCTTCTTCTCGGTGCAGCAGACCTGCCCGCGCTGCCATGGCCAGGGCAAGATCATTTCCGATCCGTGCGATTCCTGCCACGGCGACGGTCGCGTCGAAGAGTACAAAACACTGTCGGTCAAAGTGCCGGCGGGTGTTGATACCGGCGACCGCATTCGTCTGTCCGGCGAAGGCGAGGCGGGCACTCAGGGCGGCCCGACTGGCGACCTGTACGTGGTGATCAACGTGCGCGAGCACGACATCTTCCAGCGCGATGGCAAACACCTGTTCTGCGAAGTGCCGATCAGCTTTGTTGATGCGGCGCTCGGCGGCGAACTGGAAATCCCGACCCTCGACGGTCGCGTCAAATTGAAAATCCCCGAAGGCACCCAGACCGGCAAGCAGTTCCGCGTGCGCGGCAAAGGCGTGGCGCCGGTGCGTGGCGGCGGTGCGGGCGACTTGATGTGCCGTGTAGCGGTTGAGACCCCGGTCAATCTGAATCGTCGTCAGCGCGAATTGCTCGAGGAATTCCGCAGCTCGCTGGCGGACGACAACAGCCACTCGCCGAAAACCACCGGCTGGTTCGATGGTGTGAAGCGCTTCTTCGGCGATCTGTAAGGAGTCGGCATGCGACGTATAGCTGTGATGGGCGCCGCCGGGCGCATGGGCAAGATTCTGGTCGAGGCCGTGCAACAGCGCGCGCCGCTGACCGGCCTGACCGCGGCGATCGTTCGTCCCGGCAGTACGCTGATCGGGGTGGACGCCGGTGAGCTGGCTTCGCTGGGTCGCATCGGTGTGCCGTTGTCCGGCAATCTCGAATCGGTGGCTGAAGAGTTTGATGTGCTGATCGACTTCACCCTGCCGGAAGTCATGCTGAAAAACCTTGCGTTCTGCCGCAAGGCCGGCAAGGCCATGGTCATCGGCACCACCGGGCTCGACGCTGCGCAAAAGCAGCTGCTGGCCGAGGCGGGCAAGGATATTCCGATCGTGTTCGCGGCCAACTTCAGCGTCGGGGTCAACCTGTCGTTGAAGCTGCTCGAAATGACTGCCCGGGTGTTGGGCGACGATGCCGACATCGAAATCATCGAAGCGCATCACCGGCACAAGATTGACGCGCCTTCGGGCACGGCGCTGAGCATGGGTGAAGTGATTGCCGATGCGCTGGATCGTGATCTGCAGAAAGTCGCGGTCTATGGTCGTGAAGGTCACACCGGTGCGCGCGAGCGGGAAACCATTGGTTTCGCCACCGTTCGCGGTGGTGATGTGGTCGGTGATCACACCGTGCTGTTTGCCTGCGAAGGCGAGCGCCTGGAGATTACGCACAAGGCTTCCAGTCGCATGACCTTCGCCAAGGGCGCGGTGCGTGCGGCGTTGTGGCTGGATGGCCGCGAGCCGGGTCTGTATGACATGCAGGACGTGCTCGACCTGCATTGATTGACGGTTTTACCCAGCGCAAACGCCCGGTTTGCGCTGGTTTTTCTGCACCGCGCGACGGCCTGTCGCATTCTCCGGCCTTTTAGGCTCTTTAGCGGTGGACCAAAAAAGCCTTTTTCTGTAAGCTACAGCTTTAGTGTGTCCACTAAAAGCGCGCAGAATAATTCAGTGAAGAAGCGGGGTGACGTGTCCATACGTCACTCCGCTTTTTTACAACCTGCGATTGCCCTTTCATGCGTTATTTACGGGAGGTCTTCTTGACTAAGCCAGCCATACTCGCCCTTGCTGATGGCAGCATTTTTCGCGGCGAAGCCATTGGAGCCGACGGTCAAACCGTTGGTGAGGTGGTGTTCAACACCGCAATGACCGGCTATCAGGAAATCCTTACCGATCCTTCCTACGCCCAACAGATCGTTACCCTGACTTACCCGCACATCGGCAACACCGGCACCACGCAAGAAGATGCCGAGTCCGACCGCGTATGGTCCGCTGGTCTGGTCATCCGTGACCTGCCGCTGGTAGCGAGCAACTGGCGTAACACGATGTCCCTGTCCGACTACCTGAAAGCCAACAACGTTGTGGCAATTGCTGGTATCGATACTCGTCGCCTGACCCGCATCCTGCGTGAAAAAGGCGCACAGAACGGCTGCATCATGGCCGGCGACAACATCTCCGAAGAAGCTGCAATTGCCGCCGCGCAAGGCTTCCCGGGCCTGAAGGGCATGGATCTGGCGAAAGTCGTCAGCACCAAGGAAAAGTACGAATGGCGCTCCACTGTCTGGGATCTGAAGACCGACAGCCACGCGACCATCGAGGCGTCCGAGCTGCCGTATCACGTGGTTGCCTACGACTACGGTGTCAAACTGAACATCCTGCGCATGCTGGTCGAGCGCGGCTGCCGCGTGACCGTGGTGCCGGCGCAAACCCCGGCAGCCGACGTGCTGGCGCTCAAGCCGGACGGCGTGTTCCTGTCCAACGGCCCTGGTGACCCGGAGCCTTGCGACTACGCGATCAAGGCGATCAAGGAAGTGCTGGAAACCGAAATTCCGGTCTTCGGTATCTGCCTCGGTCACCAACTGCTGGCTCTGGCCTCCGGAGCCAAGACCCTGAAAATGGGCCATGGCCACCACGGTGCCAACCACCCGGTACAGGATCTGGACACTGGCGTCGTGATGATCACCAGCCAGAACCACGGTTTCGCGGTTGACGAAGCGACCCTGCCGGCCAACGTGCGTGCGATTCACAAATCGCTGTTCGACGGCACCCTGCAAGGCATCGAGCGCACTGACAAGAGCGCGTTCAGCTTCCAGGGCCACCCTGAAGCGAGCCCGGGCCCGAACGATGTGGCGCCCCTGTTCGACCGCTTCATCAACGAGATGGCCAAGCGACGCTAAGCGTTCGCCTTGAGACTGTAGCGAGAAGCCCTCGAGGGCGGCCCCGACCCCGGTGGCGCCCCTCAGGGCTTCAGAAATCGATCAAGACGGCTTGCCGACTGACCTGCGGATTTGAGTGACAAACCCATGCCAAAACGTACAGACATTAAAAGCATCCTGATTCTCGGCGCTGGCCCGATCGTTATCGGCCAGGCCTGCGAATTCGACTACTCCGGCGCCCAGGCCTGCAAAGCCCTGCGCGAAGAGGGTTACCGCGTCATCCTGGTGAACTCCAACCCGGCCACCATCATGACCGACCCGGACATGGCCGACGCCACGTACATCGAGCCGATCAAGTGGCAGACCGTGGCCAAGATCATCGAAAAAGAGCGCCCGGACGCGGTGCTGCCAACCATGGGCGGCCAGACTGCACTGAACTGCGCCCTGGATCTGGAGCGCGAAGGCGTTCTGGAAAAGTTCGGCGTGGAAATGATCGGTGCCAACGCCGACACCATCGACAAGGCTGAA
This sequence comes from Pseudomonas sp. AO-1, assembly GCF_019775695.1. Classification (NCBI taxonomy): domain Bacteria; kingdom Pseudomonadati; phylum Pseudomonadota; class Gammaproteobacteria; order Pseudomonadales; family Pseudomonadaceae; genus Pseudomonas; species Pseudomonas sp. AO-1. The sequence continues at coordinate 5,705,027 of NZ_CP079947.1, read as the reverse complement.
GACCGTTCGCGTTTCGACAAGGCCATGAAATCCATCGGTCTGGAATGCCCGCGTTCCGGTATCGCCCACAGCATGGAAGAAGCCAACGCCGTCCTCGAGCGTCTGGGCTTCCCGTGCATCATCCGTCCGTCCTTCACCATGGGTGGCACCGGTGGCGGTATCGCCTACAACCGTGAAGAGTTCGAAGAAATCTGCGCCCGCGGTCTGGACCTGTCGCCGACCAAAGAGCTGCTGATCGACGAATCGCTGATCGGCTGGAAAGAATATGAAATGGAAGTTGTCCGCGACAAAAAGGACAACTGCATCATCGTCTGCTCGATCGAGAACTTCGACCCGATGGGCGTGCACACCGGTGACTCCATCACCGTTGCTCCGGCACAGACCCTGACCGACAAGGAATATCAGATCCTGCGTAACGCCTCGCTGGCGGTACTGCGCGAGATCGGCGTCGAGACCGGCGGCTCCAACGTGCAATTCGGTATCTGCCCGGACACTGGCCGCATGGTCGTGATCGAGATGAACCCGCGCGTATCGCGTTCCTCGGCACTGGCTTCGAAAGCCACCGGTTTCCCGATTGCCAAAGTCGCGGCCAAACTGGCTGTGGGCTACACCCTCGACGAACTGTCGAACGACATCACTGGCGGCAAGACCCCGGCGTCCTTCGAGCCGTCGATCGACTACGTCGTGACCAAGCTGCCACGTTTCGCCTTCGAGAAATTCGCCAAGGCTGACGCACGCCTGACCACGCAAATGAAGTCGGTCGGTGAAGTCATGGCCATCGGCCGCACCTTCCAGGAATCCCTGCAGAAAGCCCTGCGCGGTCTGGAAGTGGGCGTTTGCGGGCTGGACGAGAAGCTCGACCTGAGCAACCCGGAAAGCATGAGCATCCTCAAGCGCGAGCTGACCGTGCCGGGCGCCGAGCGTATCTGGTACGTGGCGGACGCATTCCGCGCCGGCATGACCGTCGAAGACATTTTCGGCATGAACATGATCGACCCGTGGTTCCTGGTGCAGATCGAAGATCTGATCAAGGAAGAAGAGAAGGTCAAGACCCTCGGTCTGTCCGCTATCGACCGCGACCTGATGTTCAAGCTCAAGCGCAAAGGCTTCTCCGATCAGCGTCTGGCCAAACTGCTGGGTGTGACCGAGAAGAACCTGCGTACGCACCGTCAAAAACTGGAAGTGTTCCCGGTCTACAAGCGCGTTGACACGTGCGCCGCCGAGTTCGCCACCGACACTGCTTACCTCTACTCGACGTACGAGGAAGAGTGCGAAGCCGCGCCGTCCGGTCGCGACAAGATCATGATTCTGGGTGGCGGTCCGAACCGTATCGGCCAGGGCATCGAGTTCGACTACTGCTGCGTACATGCCGCTCTCGCACTGCGCGAAGACGGCTATGAAACCATCATGGTCAACTGCAACCCGGAAACCGTTTCCACCGACTACGACACGTCCGACCGTCTGTACTTCGAGCCGGTAACACTGGAAGACGTGCTGGAAATCTGCCGCGTCGAGAAGCCGAAAGGCGTGATCGTCCAGTACGGCGGCCAGACTCCGCTGAAACTGGCGCGTGCCCTGGAAGCCGCTGGCGTGCCGATCATCGGTACCAGCCCTGACGCCATCGACCGTGCCGAAGACCGTGAGCGCTTCCAGCAAATGGTTGAGCGCCTGAACCTGCGTCAGCCGCCAAACGCCACCGTGCGCAGCGAAGATGAAGCCGTTCGCGCTGCCGCGAAAATCGGTTATCCGCTGGTGGTGCGCCCGTCCTACGTACTGGGCGGCCGCGCGATGGAAATCGTCTACAAGGAAGATGAACTCAAGCGCTACCTGCGTGATGCGGTGCAAGTGTCCAACGACAGTCCGGTGCTGCTCGACCACTTCCTCAATTGCGCCATCGAGATGGACGTGGATGCGGTCTGCGACGGCAAAGACGTGGTAATCGGCGCGATCATGCAGCACATCGAGCAGGCAGGCGTTCACTCCGGTGACTCCGCGTGCTCGCTGCCGCCGTACTCGCTGCCGGCGCACATCCAGGACGAGATGCGCGAACAGGTCAAGAAAATGGCCCTGGAGCTGGGCGTTGTCGGCCTGATGAACGTGCAACTGGCTCTGCAGGGCGAAGACATCTACGTCATCGAAGTCAACCCGCGCGCTTCGCGTACCGTACCGTTCGTGTCCAAGTGCATCGGTGTTTCCCTGGCAATGATCGCCGCTCGCGTCATGGCCGGTAAGACCCTGAAGGAAATCGGCTTCACCAAGGAAATCATCCCGAACTTCTACAGCGTGAAAGAGGCGGTGTTCCCGTTCGCCAAATTCCCTGGCGTTGACCCGATCCTCGGTCCGGAGATGAAGTCCACCGGTGAAGTGATGGGCGTCGGCGACACCTTCGGTGAGGCCTTCGCCAAGGCCCAGATGGGCGCGAGCGAAGTGCTGCCGACCGGCGGTACCGCGTTCATCAGCGTGCGTGACGATGACAAGCCGCTGGTTGCAGGCGTGGCCCGTGATCTGATCAACTTGGGCTTCGAAGTGGTCGCCACTGCCGGCACTGCCAAGCTGATCGAAGCTGCAGGCCTGAAAGTGCGCCGTGTGAACAAGGTGACCGAGGGTCGTCCGCACGTGGTCGACATGATCAAGAATGACGAAGTCACCCTGATCATCAACACCACCGAAGGTCGTCAGTCGATCGCTGATTCCTACTCCATTCGTCGCAATGCCCTGCAGCACAAGATCTACTGCACCACCACCATTGCTGCGGGCGAGGCTATCTGTGAAGCGCTGAAGTTCGGTCCCGAGAAGACCGTACGCCGCTTGCAGGATCTACACGCAGGATTGAAGGCATGATCAAGTACCCAATGACCGTCCAGGGTGCAAAAGCCCTGGAAGAAGAACACGCTCACCTGACCAAGGTCGTTCGTCCGAAGCTCAGCCAGGACATCGGTACGGCTCGCGAGCTGGGTGACCTGAAGGAAAACGCCGAATACCATGCCGCCCGCGAACAGCAGGGCATGGTCGAGGCGCGGATCCGCGATATCGAAGGCCGGATCCAGAATCAGGTCATCATTGATGTCACGACCATTCCGCACACCGGCAAAGTGATCTTCGGTACCACCGTCGAAATCGCCAACGTCGAGACGGATGAAAGCGTCGCTTACCACATCGTGGGTGAGGATGAGGCTGACTTCAAACTCGGCAAGATTTCGGTCGGCTCGCCCTTGGCCCGTGCCTTGATCGGCAAGGAAGAGGGTGACGTGGTTGCCGTGAAAACGCCGAGTGGTGTTATCGAGTACGAGATTGTCGAAGTCCGTCACATCTGAAGGCGGGCGCCCGCTACGTGCGGGCGCCATGCTTTGGCAGCTGACCCAGATGTTGTGGGTCGGCGGCTTTTGGCTGATTCATCTCGGTTTGCGACCGGTGCTGGGCAAGATTGGTCTGGCACCGTTGCTGATCGATGAGATTGCCGATGCGTTCGAAGTGTCGCTGGTGATTTTTGCCGCTGCCTGCGTGATTTTTCAGGCTTTGGTGCTGGTACGGGCCGAGGGCCTTGCCAGTCTGTGGCGGGATTTTCGCGGGCAGGTGCTGCTGATGGCACTGTATGCGTGTGCGATGTTTGTCGCCGTGCATGTCGGCTGGCCGCAAGCGCAGCGCTGGCAGGCATTCAGTTTTCTGCTGTTAGGCTTCTCCGGGCTGGTGCTGGTGTTGCAGCCGCTGCCGGGATGGAGTGGCAGGGTGCGCGAAGCACACCCTTGACCCTTGTCATCACTTGAAGCGATGAACGTTCGACAGCTGCTTGTTGACGCTGAAGTTCTTGCGATAAACCAGTGCCATCTTGCCGATGACCTGTACCAGATCAGCCTTGCCGACCTTGCACAGTTCTGCAATGTGCGCCAGGCGCGACTCGCGGTCGAGGATGTTGAGCTTGATCTTGATCAGCTCGTGATCCGCCAAGGCGCGTTCAAGCTCGGCTAATACACCCTCAGTCAGACCGTTGTCCGCCACCGTCAAAACCGGTTTCAGGTGGTGACCAATGGATTTGTACTGTTTCTTCTGCTCTGGAGTGAGCGGCATAATCTGACCCTTTCGTCTGGATTCTGTAAAATGGCGGCCATTTTACCCGAGGGTTCGTGGATCCGCCCAATTAATCACGACCCTTATTATCGAGGTGCCCAATGGCGCGTTCCAAGACAAGCCTTGGTTGGCTGAAACGACATGTCAACGATCCTTATGTGAAGCAGGCGCAGAAGGATGGCTACCGCTCGCGTGCGAGTTACAAGCTTCTGGAGATCCAGGAGAAATACAAGCTGATCCGCTCCGGCATGAGTGTTGTCGACCTGGGCGCGGCGCCTGGCGGCTGGTCACAGGTCACCAGCCGGCTGATCGGTGGTCAGGGGCGACTGATCGCTTCGGACATCCTGGAGATGGACAGCATCCCTGACGTGACCTTCATTCAGGGTGACTTCACCGAGGACGAAGTGCTCGCGCGAATTCTTGAAGCCGTGGGTAATTCACAGGTGGACCTTGTGATTTCCGATATGGCCCCCAATATGAGTGGTACGCCTGAAGTGGACATGCCCAAAGCCATGTTCCTTTGCGAGCTGGCGCTTGATCTGGCAGAGCGGATACTCAAGCCGGGTGGTAATTTCGTGATCAAGATTTTTCAGGGCGAAGGTTTTGATGTCTACCTGAAGGATGCTCGGAAAAAGTTCGACAAGATCCAGATGATCAAGCCGGATTCCTCCCGTGGCAGTTCCCGCGAGCAATACATGCTGGCTTGGGGCTACCGCGGAGGTAATGAGTAAAACGAGGTTTTTTGGCAGGGTGATAGGTTTTTCGTATTTTGCCCCGCGTGCATAAGCGAATATTGTGTAGAAAGTGTTTCACAAAGGGTTACAGACGGCGCCTGCAAGAGTTGTAGGTAATGTAGTAAGTTAGGCCGGTGAATATCATGCGAAGCGCGCGCCAGTAGCGGAGCTTGCTTCAGAGGGTAGTTAATTGAACGATATGGCAAAGAATCTGATCCTGTGGTTGATCATCGCGGCAGTCCTCGTGACGGTGATGAACAACTTCTCCAGCCCTAACGAGCCGCAGACCCTCAACTATTCCGACTTCATCCAGCAGGTCAAGGATGGCAAGGTCGAGCGCGTAGCCGTTGACGGCTATGTGATTACCGGCAAGCGCAACGATGGCGACAGCTTCAAGACCATTCGTCCGGCGATCCAGGACAATGGCCTGATCGGCGATCTGGTCGACAATCACGTTGTGGTTGAAGGCAAGCAGCCTGAGCAGCAAAGCATCTGGACTCAACTTCTGGTGGCCAGCTTCCCGATCCTGGTGATCATCGCGGTGTTCATGTTCTTCATGCGCCAGATGCAGGGTGGTGCCGGCGGCAAGGGTGGGCCGATGAGCTTTGGCAAGAGCAAGGCGCGCCTGCTCTCCGAAGACCAGGTGAAGACCACGCTGGCTGACGTTGCTGGTTGCGACGAAGCCAAGGAAGAAGTTGGTGAGCTGGTTGAGTTCCTGCGTGATCCGGGCAAGTTCCAGCGCCTCGGCGGTCGTATTCCTCGCGGCGTATTGATGGTCGGCCCTCCGGGTACCGGTAAAACCTTGCTGGCCAAGGCGATTGCCGGCGAAGCGAAAGTGCCGTTCTTCACCATCTCCGGTTCCGACTTCGTTGAAATGTTTGTGGGTGTTGGTGCAAGCCGCGTTCGCGACATGTTCGAGCAGGCCAAGAAGCACGCGCCTTGCATCATCTTCATCGACGAGATCGACGCCGTCGGTCGCCACCGTGGCGCCGGCATGGGCGGCGGTCACGACGAGCGTGAGCAGACTCTCAACCAGTTGCTGGTAGAGATGGACGGCTTCGAAATGAATGACGGCATCATCGTGATTGCAGCGACCAACCGTCCCGACGTGCTCGACCCTGCGCTGCTGCGTCCGGGCCGTTTTGACCGTCAGGTCGTTGTAGGTTTGCCGGATATCCGCGGTCGCGAGCAGATCCTCAAGGTTCACATGCGTAAAGTGCCAATGGGTGATGATGTGGCTCCGGCCGTTATCGCGCGCGGTACCCCGGGCTTCTCTGGCGCGGATCTGGCCAACCTTGTCAACGAAGCGTCGCTGTTCGCTGCACGTAGCGGCAAGCGCATCGTCGAAATGAAAGAATTCGAGCTGGCCAAAGACAAGATCATGATGGGCGCCGAGCGCAAATCCATGGTCATGTCCGAGAAAGAGAAACAGAACACCGCTTATCACGAAGCGGGCCATGCGATCGTTGGGCGCGTTGTGCCTGAGCATGATCCTGTCTACAAGGTTTCGATTATTCCGCGTGGTCGTGCGCTGGGTGTGACCATGTTCCTGCCGGAAGAGGATCGCTACAGCCTGTCCAAGCGTGCGCTGATCAGCCAGATCTGCTCGCTGTACGGTGGGCGTATCGCCGAAGAAATGACTCTTGGTTTCGACGGTGTGACCACCGGCGCGTCCAACGACATCATGCGTGCCAGTCAGATTGCGCGGAACATGGTGACCAAGTGGGGGCTGTCGGAAAAACTCGGTCCGCTGATGTACGCCGAAGAAGAGGGAGAGGTGTTCCTCGGTCGCGGTGGTGGCGGTCAGAATGCCAGCTTCTCCGGTGAGACAGCCAAACTTATCGACTCTGAAGTGCGCAGTATCATTGATCAGTGCTACGGCACGGCCAAGCAGATCCTCACGGACAACCGTGACAAACTGGATGCCATGGCTGATGCGCTGATGAAGTACGAAACTATTGATGCCGAGCAGATCGACGACATCATGGCGGGTCGTACGCCACGTGAACCGCGTGACTGGACAGGTGGCACGGGTACGCCTCCGCCTCCGGTGATTCAGGATGAGCGTCCGGAAACACCGATCGGCGGTCCGGCTGCTGACGTTTAAGGTTTGAAATGACTTCTGTACAGTCCCTGACCCGGTTGCCTTGCGGCAACCGGGTTCTTGATTTGGCCCAGACGCATGTCATGGGCATTCTCAATGTCACTCCCGATTCCTTCTCCGATGGCGGCCGGTACAATCAGCTCGACGTGGCCTTGCGTCACGCCGCAGCCATGGTGGCTGCTGGGGCGACGCTGATCGATGTCGGCGGTGAATCGACCCGGCCTGGCGCGCGCGCGGTTTCGCCTCTGGAAGAGCTGGAGCGCGTGGCCCCAATCGTGGAGCTGATCAATCGCGAGCTGGATGTGATCATCTCGGTCGATACTTCGACACCTGCCGTGATGCGTGAAACAGCGCGCCTGGGCGCCGGGTTGATCAATGATGTGCGTTCGCTGCGCCGCGATGGCGCGCTGGATGCAGCAGCGGCGACCGGATTGCCGGTCTGTCTGATGCATATGCTCGGCGAGCCGGGTGATATGCAAGACAATCCGCACTATCAGGACGTCACTCGGGAGGTGGGAGAGTTTCTGGCAGAGCGCATGGCTCAATGTGCGGCGGTGGGCATACCTGCAGAGCGGATCATTCTTGATCCCGGTTTCGGTTTCGCGAAAACCCTCCAGCACAATCTAAGCTTGTTCAAGCATATGGAAGCCCTGCATGCGCTGGGGCGTCCGCTATTGGTTGGTGTCTCGCGCAAAAGCATGATTGGCCAGGCGCTGAATCGCCCCGTGGGCGAGCGTCTGCATGGCGGTCTGGCCCTCGCGGCACTGGCGTCGGTGAAAGGTGCGCGTATCCTGCGCGTCCATGATGTGGCGGAAACGGTAGACGTGGTGCGCATGCTCGCGGCCGTGGAATCAGCCGAATAAGAATGATGGAGCACTTATGAGCAAGAAATACTTTGGTACTGACGGTATTCGTGGCCGCGTCGGTGAATATCCGATCACTCCGGACTTCATGCTCAAGCTCGGCTGGGCGGCCGGTATGGCCTTTCGCAAGATGGGCGCGTGCAAGGTGCTGGTTGGCAAGGACACGCGAATCTCCGGCTACATGTTCGAATCGGCGCTTGAGGCAGGTCTGACGTCGGCGGGCGCCGATGTGATGCTGCTTGGTCCGATGCCGACGCCCGCCATTGCCTATCTGTCGCGCACGTTTCAAGCCGAAGCCGGGATCGTGATCAGTGCTTCACATAACCCGCATGACGATAACGGCATCAAGTTCTTCTCGGGTAAAGGCACCAAGCTGCCTGACGAGTTGGAGCTGATGATCGAAGAATTGCTCGATACCCCGATGACCGTGGTTGAGTCGAGCAAAATTGGCAAGGTGTCGCGTATCAACGACGCCTCGGGTCGCTACATCGAATTCTGTAAAAGCAGTGTGCCTACCGGTACCAGCTTTTCCGGTTTGAAAATTGTGATCGACTGCGCACACGGAGCGACCTACAAAGTTGCTCCTAGTGTCTTTCGTGAGTTGGGCGCTGAAGTGGTCGTGCTGTCGGCTCAGCCCAATGGCCTGAACATCAATGACAATTGCGGTTCGACCCATATGGGGCCGCTGCAGGCCGCTGTTCTCGCCGAGCACGCTGATCTGGGGATCGCCTTTGATGGTGACGGTGACCGGGTGTTGATGGTCGATCACACGGGCGCCATTGTCGATGGCGACGAGCTGCTGTTCATCATTGCGCGTGATCTGCACGAGCGTGGCAAGTTGCAGGGTGGCGTAGTCGGTACCCTGATGAGCAATCTGGGGCTTGAGCTCGCACTGGCAGATCTTTCGATACCGTTCATTCGAGCCAATGTCGGTGACCGTTATGTGATCGCCGAGTTGCTGGAACGTAACTGGCTGGTTGGTGGTGAGAACTCGGGACATGTCGTTTGTTTCAATCACACCACTACAGGTGATGCAATCATTGCTGCGTTGCAGGTGCTGATGGCACTGAAAACCCGCAATGAAGGTCTTGCGCAAACGCGTCAGGCTTTGCGCAAGTGCCCTCAGGTACTGATCAATGTGCGCTTCGGTGGTGGCGAAAGTCCGCTTGAGCACCCGGCTGTCAAGGAAGCCAGTGCGCGTGTAACCCAGGCAATGGCGGGTCGTGGCCGGGTGCTTCTGCGCAAGTCCGGCACAGAGCCATTGGTACGTGTGATGGTCGAAGGCGAGGATGAAACTCAGGTTCGCAGCTACGCCGAAGAACTGGCAAAACTGGTAACTGAAGTTTCTGCCTGATTCGGCTTGCCAGCCATGATTGTGTTGGGTAACATCTGCGCCCACTTTGACCGACGAGGTACAGCATGCGTCGCCCTATGGTAGCTGGTAACTGGAAGATGCACGGTACCCGCGCCAGCGTCGCTGAGCTGATCAACGGCCTTCGTCATCTGGCCTTGCCAAGCGGTGTTGATGTCGCGGTATTCCCGCCTTGCTTGCATATCAATCAAGTGATTGATGGCTTGAAAGGTAAATCGATTTCGGTCGGTGCGCAGAATTCTGCGGTGGAATCCATGCAAGGTGCGTTGACTGGCGAGATTGCTCCTAGTCAGTTGGTGGATGCAGGTTGTTCCCTGGTGCTTGTCGGGCACTCCGAGCGCCGCCAGATAATGGGCGAGCGAGATGGGATGCTGAATCGCAAGTTCGCAGCGGCACAGGCATGTGGCTTGATTCCGGTGTTGTGTGTAGGGGAGACCCTCGAACAGCGCGAAGCCGGAAAAACTCTTGAGGTTGTCGGGCGTCAGCTGGGCAGCATCATAGAGGAGCTGGGTGTTGGTGCCTTTGCCAAGGCAGTCATTGCTTACGAGCCTGTCTGGGCCATTGGTACCGGACTGACTGCAACGCCGCAACAGGCTCAGGATGTGCATAAGGCCATTCGAGAGCAGTTGGCGGCAGAGAATTCTGAAGTCGCGCGAGGTGTGCGGCTTCTATACGGCGGCAGCGTGAAGGCGGCCAATGCGGTCGAACTGTTCGGCATGCCGGATATCGATGGGGGGCTCATTGGTGGAGCTTCCCTGAATGCAGATGAGTTCGGTGCGATTTGTCGCGCCGCGGGAAACTGAAAAAATGCTGGAAACAGTCGTAGTCGTTTTTCATCTGCTGGGTGCATTGGGCGTAGTTGCTCTGGTTTTGCTGCAGCAGGGTAAGGGTGCGGACGCTGGCGCGTCTTTCGGAGCAGGTGCTTCAAATACTGTGTTCGGAAGCCAAGGTTCCTCTACCTTTCTTAGTAAGTTTACTGCTATACTTGCCGCCGGTTTCTTCATAACCAGCTTGGGGTTAGGTTACTTTGCTAAAGAGAAGGCTCATCAGCTGACTCAAGCAGGTTTGCCAGATCCAGCAGTGTTGGAAGTACCTAAGCAACAACAACCGGCTTCTGATGATGTCCCGGTGCTTCAAGAGCAAAAGTCGGCTACTCCAGCGACTGACGTACCTCCAGCTCAAGAGCAGAAGTAAGAAGAGTTTCAAACGTAGTTTTGCCGAGGTGGTGGAATTGGTAGACACGCAACCTTGAGGTGGTTGTGCCCATAGGGTGTAGGGGTTCGAGTCCCCTTCTCGGTACCAATTAGTCAGGAGAGCCCGCTGTTGCGGGCTTTCTTGCAGGTGGAAGGTTACATTGACCCTATAAGGGATCGGTCGTATACTTCCGCCCCAGCTTTGTCGCGGGGTGGAGCAGTCTGGTAGCTCGTCGGGCTCATAACCCGAAGGTCGTCGGTTCAAATCCGGCCCCCGCAACCAGTTTAAGGAGCCCCTTTTCAGGGGCTTTTTGTTAGCTGGATACTTTCTGCGCCGCTGTTCGACGGCGTTTCAAGGATGGGCGTTTCGCCCATTTTTTTATTTTGCAGCGCATGCATTTACATGCACGAGGGGGTTCAGGTGTCGAGCAAGCTAGAAGAGTTGCAGGCCTTGTTGGCCCCGGTGGTCGTGGCCCTAGGCTATGAATGCTGGGGTATCGAGTTTTCGGCTCAGGGTCGTCACTCGATGTTGCGTGTTTATATCGATAAAGAGGGTGGCGTGCTGGTGGACGATTGCGCCATTGTCAGCCGTCAGATCAGCGGTGTCCTGGATGTTGAAGATCCGATCTCCGTTGAATACACCCTCGAAGTTTCCTCGCCTGGCATGGAACGCCCACTGTTCACTCTTGAGCAGTTTGCAAAATTTGCCGGTGAACAAGTGAAGATCAAGCTGCGCTCGCCTTTTGAAGGTCGACGCAACTTTCAGGGCCTTCTGCGCGGTGTAGAAGAACAGGACGTCGTGGTGCAGGTAGAAGACCATGAGTTCCTGTTGCCGATCGATATGATCGACAAGGCCAACATTATTCCCAGTTTTGACTGAGACGCGGATCCCGCGGATCCAATGGCTTGCGAAAGGCGAGGCGTACGATGAGCAAAGAAGTACTGCTGGTTGTTGAGTCGGTATCCAATGAAAAGGGTGTACCGGCAAGCGTGATTTTTGAAGCGCTGGAGCTGGCTCTGGCCACTGCTACCAAAAAGCGTTTTGAAGACGAAGTTGACCTGCGTGTGGAAATTAACCGCCACACCGGTTCCTACGAGACTTTCCGTCGCTGGACAGTCGTCGAAGAGAATGATCTCGACGATCCTGCGATCGAAACCTGGCCAAGCAAGGTTGCCGAAACGCATCCGGGCGCCAAGGTCGGCGACGTCGTCGAAGAAAAGATCGAATCCATCGAGTTCGGCCGCATTGCAGCACAGACCGCCAAACAGGTCATCGTGCAGAAAGTCCGTGAAGCCGAGCGCGCTCAAGTGGTCGACGCCTATCGCGAGCGCCTGGGAGAAATCATCTCCGGCACCGTGAAGAAAGTCACCCGTGACAACGTGATCGTCGATCTGGGCAACAACGCCGAAGCGTTGCTGGCCCGTGAAGACATCATTTCTCGCGAAACCTTCCGTGTCGGTGTGCGCCTGCGCGCACTGCTCAAGGAAATCCGCACCGAGAACCGCGGCCCGCAGTTGATCCTGTCGCGTACCGCGCCGGAAATGCTGATCGAGTTGTTCCGCATTGAAGTGCCGGAGATCGCCGAAGGCCTGATCGAAGTCATGGCGGCGTCCCGTGATCCGGGTTCGCGTGCCAAGATCGCTGTCCGCTCCAAGGACAAACGCATCGACCCGCAGGGCGCGTGCATCGGTATGCGCGGTTCGCGCGTCCAGGCCGTGTCGGGCGAGTTGGGTGGCGAGCGTGTCGACATCGTCCTGTGGGACGATAACCCGGCGCAGTTCGTGATCAATGCCATGTCGCCGGCAGAAGTGGCGGCCATTATCGTTGACGAAGATGCCCATGCCATGGACATCGCCGTTGGCGCAGACAATCTGGCTCAGGCCATCGGTCGTGGTGGTCAGAACGTGCGTCTGGCGAGCCAGTTGACAGGCTGGACCCTGAACGTGATGACCGAATCGGACATCCAGGCTAAGCAACAAGCAGAAACCGGCGACATCCTGCGCAACTTCATCGACGAGCTGGAAGTCGACGAAGAGCTGGCTCAGGTGCTGGTAGATGAAGGCTTCACCAGCCTGGAAGAGATTGCCTACGTACCGTTGGAAGAAATGCTCAACATCGACGGCTTTGACGAAGACATCGTCAACGAGCTTCGCGCTCGTGCCAAGGATCGTTTGTTGACCAAAGCCATCGCTACTGAGGAAAAGCTGGCAGACGCCCATCCGGCCGAAGACCTGCTCTCGCTTGAGGGTATGGACAAGGATTTGGCGATGGAACTGGCGGTGCGCGGCGTAATTACCCGCGAAGACCTGGCCGAGCAGTCTATTGACGACCTGCTCGACATCGACGGCATTGACGATGATCGTGCCGGCAAGTTGATCATGGCCGCCCGAGCCCACTGGTTCGAGTAATTAGGCGCGGCCTGAGGAGAGAAGTGCATGACGCAAGTCACGGTGAAACAACTGGCCGATGAGGTCAAAACACCGGTAGAGCGCCTGTTGCAGCAGATGCGTGAGGCAGGTCTGCCGCACACCGCCGCCGAAGAACATGTGACTGACAGTGAGAAGCAATCCCTGCTGACTCACTTGAAAAGCAGCCACAAGGCGAAAGTGGAAGAACCACGCAAAATCACGCTGCAGCGTAAAACCACCAGCACCCTGCGTGTGGCTGGTAGCAAGAGCATCAGCGTAGAAGTTCGCAAGAAGAAGGTTTTCGTACAGCGTAGCCCGGAAGAAATCGAAGCCGAGCGCCAGCGTGAACTGGAAGAGCGTCGCGCAGTAGAAAATGCTGCCCGTCAGAAGGCTGAAGAAGAAGCCAAGCAGCGCGCTGAAGAAGAAGCGCGTCGCCAGCCTGCTGCTGCGCCGAGCGCTCCTGCCGAAGCTGTTGCAGCACCTGCGCCAGTCGCTGAACCTGTGCGCGAAGCCGCACCGGTTGTCGCTGCTGCGCCAGCTGCCGACACGCGCAAGCGTGACGAACAGCGCCGTCCGGACAAACCACGTGCCGACGATAACAGTCGTCGTGGCGGCGGCGACGGCGAGCGCAAAAACGCTCCGCATCGCGCATCGGTCAAAGAAAAAGCGCCGGCGCCACGTGTGGCGCCACGCACAACCGACGAAGAAAGCGACGGCTTCCGTCGTGGTGGTCGCGGCAAGGCCAAGCTGAAAAAACGCAACGCTCACGGTTTCCAGAACCCTACCGGTCCTGTCGTGCGTGAAGTGAAGATCGGCGAGACCATCACTGTTGGCGATCTTGCCCAGCAGATGTCGGTCAAGGCTGCTGAAATCATCAAGTTCATGTTCAAACTGGGCACTCCAGCGACCATCAACCAGGTACTCGATCAGGAAACTGCTCAACTGGTAGCTGAAGAGCTGGGCCACAAAGTGACCCTGGTCAGCGACACCGCCCTGGAAGATTCCCTGGCCGAGTCCCTGAAGTTTGAAGGCGAGGCAGTTTCCCGTGCGCCAGTCGTGACCGTAATGGGCCACGTTGACCACGGTAAGACTTCCCTGCTCGACTACATCCGTCGTGCCAAGGTAGCTGCAGGCGAAGCCGGCGGCATTACCCAGCACATCGGTGCATACCACGTTGAAACCGACCGTGGCATGGTGACGTTCCTCGACACCCCTGGTCACGCTGCATTTACCGCAATGCGTGCCCGTGGTGCCAAGGCGACCGACATCGTGATCCTGGTGGTTGCGGCGGACGACGGCGTGATGCCGCAAACCATCGAGGCTGTTCAGCACGCTCAGGCGGCTGGCGTTCCTCTGGTGGTTGCGGTGAACAAGATCGACAAGCCAGGTGCCGACCTCGATCGCATCCGCAGCGAACTGTCGGTTCACGGCGTGACTTCCGAAGACTGGGGCGGCGACACGCCATTCGTACCGGTTTCGGCGAAAATGGGTACCGGCGTTGACGAACTGCTCGAAGCCGTTCTGCTGCAGGCCGAAGTGCTCGAACTGACCGCCACCCCATCGGCTCCTGGCCGTGGTGTTGTCGTCGAATCGCGTCTGGACAAGGGTCGTGGCCCGGTAGCCACTGTTCTGGTTCAGGACGGTACGCTGCGTCAAGGCGACATGGTGCTGGTCGGCTCGAACTATGGCCGCGTGCGCGCCATGCTCGACGAGAACGGCAAGCCAATCAAGGAAGCCGGTCCGGCCATTCCGGTCGAGATCCTGGGTCTTGACGGTACGCCGGACGCTGGCGACGAGATGAGCGTGGTTGCCGACGAGAAGAAAGCCCGTGAAGTGGCTCTGTTCCGTCAAGGCAAGTTCCGCGAAGTCAAACTGGCTCGCGCTCACGCCGGCAAGCTGGAAAACATCTTCGAAAACATGGGCCAGGAAGAGAAGAAGACGCTCAACATCGTCCTCAAATCCGACGTCCGTGGTTCGCTGGAAGCTTTGCAGGGCGCTCTGAACGGCCTGGGCAACGACGAAGTGCAAGTGCGCGTGGTCGGTGGCGGTGTCGGTGGTATCACCGAGTCCGACGCCAACCTGGCACTGGCTTCCAACGCTGTACTGTTCGGCTTCAACGTGCGTGCCGATGCTGGCGCACGCAAGATCGTCGAGCAGGAAGGTCTGGACATGCGTTACTACAACGTGATCTACGACATCATCGAAGACGTCAAGAAAGCCCTGACCGGCATGCTCGGCAGCGATGTTCGCGAGAACATCCTGGGTGTGGCCGAAGTTCGTGACGTGTTCCGTTCGCCGAAGTTTGGCGCGATCGCCGGTTGCATGGTGATCGAAGGTGTTGTGCACCGTAACCGTCCGATCCGTGTACTGCGTGAAGACATCGTTATCTTCGAAGGCGAGCTGGAATCCCTGCGCCGCTTCAAGGATGACGCTTCCGAAGTACGTGCCGGCATGGAATGCGGTATCGGCGTGAAGAGCTACAACGACGTCAAAGTCGGTGACAAGATCGAAGTCTTCGAGAAGGTTCAGGTTGCTCGCAGCCTCTGACTCGCGCACTTCAAGGGCCACGCCGAGCCGCCGCATGCAGATGCGCGCCACGACGTCAGGACTCTAAACGCAACGCCCGGTCTGGCTTTTGTCAGGCCGGGCGTTTGCCGCTTTCAGACCTTGCGGGTTTCACCGTAGGGCAGTAACAGGTAACAAAATCATGGCAAAAGAATACAGCCGTACCCAACGTATCGGCGATCAGATGCAGCGTGAGCTGGCCCAACTGATCCGTCGTGAAGTCAAAGACCCGCGCGTCGGCCTGGTCACCATTACTGCTGTGGAAGTCAGCCGTGACGTCGGTCACGCGAAGATCTTCATCACCGTGATGGGGCAGGACAACGCCGAAGACATCGCGCAAAGCATCAAGGTGCTCAACGCTGCCGCAGGTTTCCTGCGCATGCAGCTGGCCCGTGAAATGAAGCTGCGCAGCGTGCCGCAATTGCATTTCCACTACGACGAAAGCGTCGTGCGTGGCGCGCACCTGTCGGCCCTGATCGAGCGCGCCGTGGCTGAGGACAATCAGCACGTGGCTGCGGCACCTGAAGACACCAAGGAGTAATTCGGTGGCTCAGGTCAAACGTATCCGTCGTAACGTCAGCGGTATCATCCTGCTCGACAAGCCGCTGGGGTTCACCTCCAACGCCGCGTTGCAGAAGGTTCGCTGGTTGCTCAACGCCGAGAAGGCCGGTCACACCGGCAGTCTCGACCCGTTGGCCACCGGTGTATTGCCGCTGTGCTTTGGCGAAGCAACCAAGTTCTCGCAATACCTGCTCGATTCCGACAAGGGTTACGAAACCCTCGCGCAACTGGGCAAGACCACCACCACGGCGGACGCTGAGGGTGAGGTTTTGCAGGAGCGCCCGGTGACCGTTGGTCGCGCCGATGTCGAAGCGGTTCTGCCGAAATTTCGCGGGCAAATCAGTCAGATACCGCCGATGTACTCGGCACTCAAGCGTGATGGTCAGCCGTTGTACAAGCTGGCTCGTGCAGGCGAAGTAGTGGAGCGCGAACCGCGTTCTGTTACTATTGCGCGCTTGGAATTGCTGGCCTTCGAAGGCGATACTGCGCGTCTTGCGGTGG
Organism: Pseudomonas sp. AO-1; assembly: GCF_019775695.1. Classification (NCBI taxonomy): domain Bacteria; kingdom Pseudomonadati; phylum Pseudomonadota; class Gammaproteobacteria; order Pseudomonadales; family Pseudomonadaceae; genus Pseudomonas; species Pseudomonas sp. AO-1. The sequence continues at coordinate 5,688,660 of NZ_CP079947.1, read as the reverse complement.
ATTGCAGCAAGGGCACCTATATTCGCACTTTGGTGGAGGATATCGGTGAGCAACTCGGTTGTGGTGCGTACGTCGCTGAACTGCGTCGTACCCAGGCCGGGCCTTTCACCCTGGCGCAGACCGTGACCCTCGAAGAGCTGGAAGCGGTACATGCCGAAGGCGGCAACGAAGCGGTCGACCGTTTCCTGATGCCATCGGACAGCGGCCTGCAGGATTGGCCGCTGCTGCACTTCTCCGAAGCGAGTGCGTTCTACTGGCTCAACGGCCAGCCAGTACGTGCCCCGGATGCGCCGAAGTTCGGCATGGTACGGGTACAGGATCACAACGGTCGCTTCATCGGTATCGGTGAAGTGAGCGAAGACGGGCGCATCGCGCCGCGTCGACTGATTCGGTCAGAATGACCGGAAACCGGTCTGTGTAACAGCAGGCCGGCGAGTGTGGCTGTCAACAGGCACGGTCACTACTCATTTATAGATACAGGGATTTGTCCCTGGCCTGTTGAAACTGTTTTTGAAACAGTTTCCTGATAAAAGGATTGCCTCATGGCTCTCGACGTTCAAGAAAAAGCTCAAATCGTTGCCGACTACCAGCAAGCTGTTGGTGATACTGGTTCGCCAGAAGTGCAAGTTGCACTGCTGACCGCCAACATCAACAAACTGCAAGGTCACTTCAAGGCCAACGGTAAAGACCACCACTCCCGTCGTGGTCTGATCCGCATGGTAAACCAGCGTCGCAAGCTGCTGGACTACCTGAAAGGCAAGGATCTGAGCCGTTACAGCGCTCTGATCGGCCGCCTGGGTCTGCGTCGCTAATCAGCGATTGCGCTATGAGGTTGGTTGTCTGTCAGGCATCGGCGGTTTTCCGCTGGTGGCTGGCAGGCTCCCAGCCTCAAGTTTTATCTGCACTACCGTTTTACCCGGACAGTCAGCGGGCCGATTCCCGACATTGCCCAAGAATTTCGCAAGAAACCAGTTCCCCCAAGAGCCACAAAGAAGGTAGGACACCGTGAACCCGGTAATCAAAAAATTCCAGTTCGGTCAGTCGACCGTTACCCTCGAGACTGGCCGTATCGCCCGTCAGGCCTCCGGCGCAGTATTGGTCACCGTTGACGACGACGTCAGCGTATTGGTGACCGTAGTCGGTGCCAAGCAAGCCGATCCAGGCAAGGGTTTCTTCCCTCTGTCCGTTCACTACCAGGAAAAAACTTACGCTGCCGGTAAGATCCCTGGCGGTTTCTTCAAGCGTGAAGGCCGTCCTTCCGAGAAAGAAACCCTGACTTCCCGACTGATCGACCGTCCGATCCGTCCGCTGTTCCCAGAAGGTTTCATGAACGAAGTGCAGGTTGTCTGCACCGTCGTTTCCACTAGCAAGAAGACCGATCCGGACATCGCTGCGATGATCGGTACCTCGGCTGCCCTGGCCATCTCCGGTATTCCGTTCGACGGCCCGATCGGCGCCGCTCGCGTCGCTTTCCACGAAAGCACCGGCTACCTGCTGAACCCGACCTACGAGCAGCAAGCTGCTTCGAGCCTGGACATGGTCGTTGCCGGCACCTCCGACGCCGTACTGATGGTTGAATCGGAAGCCAAAGAGCTGACCGAAGACCAGATGCTGGGCGCGGTACTGTTTGCTCACGACGAGTTCCAGGTGGTGATCAACGCCGTCAAGGAACTGGCCGCTGAAGCTGCCAAGCCAACCTGGACCTGGGCGCCTGCTCCAGAAGCCACCGAACTGCTGGGCGCGATCCGTGCCGAGTTCGGCGAAGCGATCTCCCAGGCTTACACCATCACCGTCAAGGCTGACCGCTACGCACGTCTGGGCGAGCTGAAAGACCAGGTCGTTGCCAAGCTGTCCGGCGAAGAAGGCCAGCCTTCTGCTGCTGACGTCAAAGCCGCTTTCGGCGAAATCGAATACCGCACCGTTCGCGAAAACATCGTTAACGGCAAGCCACGTATCGACGGCCGCGACACCCGCACCGTACGTCCGCTGAACATCGAAGTCGGCGTTCTGCCTAAGACTCACGGTTCGGCGCTGTTCACCCGTGGCGAAACCCAGGCTCTGGTAGTCGCGACGCTGGGTACTGCCCGTGACGCACAGCTGCTGGACACCCTGGAAGGCGAGAAAAAAGACCCGTTCATGCTGCACTACAACTTCCCTCCGTTCTCGGTGGGCGAGTGTGGTCGCATGGGTGGCGCTGGTCGTCGTGAAATCGGTCACGGCCGTCTGGCCCGTCGTTCGGTTTCGGCCATGCTGCCAGCCGCTGACGTGTTCCCGTACACCATCCGTGTGGTTTCGGAAATCACCGAATCCAACGGTTCGAGCTCGATGGCTTCCGTTTGCGGCGCTTCCCTGGCCCTGATGGACGCTGGTGTGCCAATGAAGGCGCCGGTTGCCGGTATCGCCATGGGTCTGGTCAAAGAAGGCGAGAAATTCGCCGTCCTGACCGACATCCTGGGTGACGAAGACCACCTGGGCGACATGGACTTCAAAGTAGCCGGTACCGCCAAAGGCGTTACTGCGCTGCAGATGGACATCAAGATCAAGGGCATCACCGAAGAGATCATGGAAATCGCTCTGGGCCAGGCCCTGGAAGCGCGCCTGAACATCCTCGGCCAGATGAACCAGATCATCGGTCAGTCGCGTACCGAGCTGTCGGCCAACGCGCCGACCATGATCGCGATGAAGATCGATACCGACAAGATCCGTGACGTTATCGGTAAAGGTGGCGCGACCATCCGTGCGATCTGCGAAGAAACCAAGGCTTCGATCGACATCGAAGACGACGGTTCGATCAAGATCTTCGGCGAAACCAAGGATGCCGCAGAAGCTGCTCGCCAGCGCGTTCTGAGCATCACTGCAGAAGCTGAAATCGGCAAGATCTACGTCGGCAAGGTTGAGCGCATTGTCGACTTCGGCGCATTCGTCAACATCCTGCCGGGCAAGGACGGTCTGGTGCACATCTCGATGCTGAGCGACGCTCGCGTAGAGAAAGTCACCGACATCCTGAAAGAAGGTCAGGAAGTGGAAGTGCTGGTACTGGACGTGGACAACCGCGGCCGTATCAAGCTGTCCATCAAAGACGTGGCAGCGGCCAAGGCTTCGGGCGTTTAATCAGCCCCCAGCTTTAGCGCAATGAAAATGCCCCGCCGTGAAAACGGCGGGGCATTTTTTTGTCTGCCATAAACGCATTTGTGGCGAGGGAGCTTGCTCCCGCTCGGCTGCGCAGCAGTCGTAAAAATCAGCCTCAGAAAGCATGGGGTCGCTCCGCAACCCAGCGGGAGCAAGCTCCCTCGCCACAAGTGATAATCAGCAGAAACATGCTCAAATTTGCCGCAGCCCGAGACCGGTGCTAGGTTTAGCCCACCGCCCGTGTAGCTCAGCCGGTAGAGCAGCGCACTCGTAACGCGAAGGTCGCAGGTTCGATTCCTGTCTCGGGCACCACTTCCCTTATTTCACCTTGCGGCTCAGATCCTCGACGGTTCGTTTGAGTTGTTCCATGGCGCGATCCTGATCGTTGATTTTCTGCTTCAGGCTGGAAATCTCGCTGCTGGCGGAATTCGAGCTCGAGCCGCTGTTGCGCTTGAGGTCTTCGACCTGGCGTCCGAGGGTATCCAGTTGCCGGTCCTGATCCTTGACCTTGCTCTTCAGGTCATCGATTTCCTTGCTGCTGGAGTTCGAACTCGAACCGCTGCTGCGTTTGAGTTCTTCAATCTGGCGTGACTGATCGCGGACGGTATCGCGGATCTTTTGCAGTTCATCAATGCTGATATCGCTTTTGATGACAACATCCTTGCCGTAGTCATTGTGAATCAGCGAAACCTTGTCGCCATAGGATGAGCTGCTGTTGCTCAATTCAAGCGCCATGGCGCTGGCCGGCAACAGCATGGCGGCGAGCAAGGCACTGGCAGACACAACGGAACAAATCTTCGAAAAGCTGCGCATCACTGGTTTTCCTTGTGAACAGCAAGAGTGAGTGCCGAAGTGGCACATCGCTATGACTCAAAATCCGGATTTATGTTCCGCAGGTCAAGTTTTTGTGAAAGAGATGTAAAGAGCCGTGTAATTCGTCATGCAAACGTCCTATATTCGGTGCCTGCATGAGCATCGCTTAGCAGTTTTCAGATGATCCCGAATGGTTCCGAAGGCCGGACAATCCGCGTCAGAGAGATCCTTGATGATCCAGATCCATCCTCCATTCTTACGATCAGCGAGAACGCCATGACCGAATTAACTCAAGAGCAACGTCACGAACAAGCGCTGGAGAAATACAAGCTCGACGCGCCCCAACTGCTGGAAGAGATCAAGGACCTGAGTCCTGATGAGCAGAAGGACCAGATCCAGTGGGCGTTCGAGGACGAAGCCGAGGCCCAGGGCTTGCAGCCGTGGGAGTTGACGCTCAAGTACACCAGCACCCCTGAAGAGTTTGAGGCCAAGCGTCTGGAACTGCACAAGGAGGCGGCCGAAGTGTTGGGCGTCGATTGGGAAGAGTACTGCGAGATGAACAATCTGGTGGTCTGAAACAAAAACGCCAGCCTTAACCGGGCTGGCGTTTTTTGTGGCGTGAGGGCCTCAGAGGCTCAGACGCATCGACAGGTCCACTGCCTTCACATCCTTGGTCATCGCACCGATCGAGATGTAATCCACCCCGGTCTCGGCGATCGGCAGCAGCGTGCTTTCGTTGATGCCGCCACTGGCTTCCAGTTTGGCCTTGCCGTCGTTCAGGCGCACGGCTTCGCGCATGTCATCCAGACTCAACTCGTCGAGCATGATGATGTCGGCGCCGGCTGTCAGCGCTTCTTTCAGCTCTTCCAGACTTTCCACTTCGACTTCCACCGGTTTGCCCGGCGCGATCTTGTGCGCGGCGGCGATGGCCTGCGCAATGCCGCCGCTGGCGGCGATGTGGTTTTCCTTGATCAGGAACGCGTCGTAGAGGCCGATGCGGTGGTTGTGGCAGCCGCCGCAGGTCACTGCGTATTTCTGCGCCAGACGCAGGCCTGGCAGTGTCTTGCGGGTATCCAGCAGCTTGACCTGGGTCTGGGCCACGAAGTCCGCCAGGTACTGCGCACGCGTCGCCACGCCGGACAGCAGTTGCAGGAAGTTCAGCGCGCTGCGCTCGCCCGTCAGCAACGAACGCGCCGGGCCTTCCAGGTGAAACAGCGGCTGATTGGGTTTGACCCGTTCGCCATCCCGCACCTGCCAATGCACCGCGACGCGCGGATCGAGCTGGCGAAACACCGTGTCGACCCACGCCGTGCCGCAGATGACGGCCTCATCGCGAGTAATAATGGTGGCTTTGGCCAGACGTTCGGCCGGGATCAGTTGCGCGGTGATGTCGCCGCTGCCGACGTCTTCGAGCAACGCGCGGCGCACGTTGGCTTCGATTTCGGCGGGCAGATCGGCGAGACGTAGATTCGGCATAACGGGCTCCACAAACTAAGTGCGCCGATTATAGGGGCATGGCGAGAGCCAACCCAAGGCGAGAACGCGCGTGGCAGACTGCAACTGGTCGATTTTCTGTGAGCAAAGCAGCGCTTCTCGTGGTCACTGGAAGGTGTTGCAGGCATAGGGGAAACCCTGACGGCTATAGCGCCCGCGACAAGTTTTGCAAGATAATCCGCCTTGCATTTGACGTCATGGCTTTGACGCTGATGTGAGAGCGAGCCCGCTCCCACAGGGAATTGCGCGGTAACTGCCCAGTGGAATCACCGTTTCAGGAGGCTTGGATGCACAACGACGGGAATGTAGTGCCTTTGCACAAGGCCGCTACCGATCAGGCGAATCACTCGCCGCTCGCCCGCCTGCCTGTGATTCTGCTTCAGGTCCGCGACAAGGCGGCCCAGCAACTGCGCCACGGTTTGCAGGAGTTGTTCGATAACGCCGACGACACCCTGTTCGAAATGGCCGACCGGGCGCGCAACGATGTCGAACAGAACATCTTTTTCGAAGCCATGCGCGACCTGCGCCTCAAACGCAAAAACATCGAGCGCGGGTTTCTCGAACAATTTTTTGAAGCATTCGTCGCCCTCATCCAGTACGACCCCGTTCAGCACACGTTGCCCGATTCGTTGATGTTCGAAGAGTCGGCACCGCGCACCGACGACATGGAGCGCAATGTAGCGGTCGAGACCATGGACGGTCGGGTGCTCAAGCGTGACGGCTTTGCCCTCGATCAACTGACCGCGCGGCTCAACGTGTTGCTGGGCAAGAATTTCGACAACCAGCACAACCCGCTCGGCCCGACGATGCTCTGCGAGTTTTTTCTGCAAGCCGGGCGCAACCTGGGGGTGGAGATCAAGGTCAAGCTGATCTTGCTCAAACTGTTCGAACGCTACGTACTGGCCGACACCGAGCCGTTGTACGCCGAGGCCAATCAATTGCTGGTCGCCACTGGCGTGCTGCCCGAGTTGAAACCGGCACCTGCGCGTCGCGCGATCGAGCGTGCGGCAGCGAGCATCAGCAGCGAAGAAAGCGATGAGCCGGCTCCCGCCGACGAAGGCGTACAGGAAGTTTTCGCCGCGTTGCAGGAGTTGCTCCGGCACGTGCGCGGCAGCGTCGCGCCGACCCTGGAGCCGAGCGTCGCGACGCAGCCGATCAGTACCCGCGATCTGCTGCGCCTGCTCTCGCATCTGCAGCAATACGTCCCGGCGCTGGCGGCGCAGGATGACTTCGACCTGCGCAACCAGCTCGAACAATTGCTGACGCGGGTCAGCGTCAGGAGCGGCAAATCGCGCATCGTCGACGGTGCGGATGAAGACGTGATCAATCTGATTGCGATGGTCTTCGACTGCATCCTCGAAGACCCTAACCTGCCGGATTCGCTCAAGGCGTTGATCGCCCGTCTGCAGATTCCGATGCTCAAAGTGGCGGTGCTCGACAAAAGCTTCTTCAGTCGCGGCAGCCACCCGGCGCGACGCCTGCTCAATGAGATCGCCGATGCCGCCATGGGCTGGGGCGATTGCAGCGGCGAAGCGCGTGACAGCTTGTATCTGCGCATTGAACAAGTGGTGCAGCGCCTGCTCACCGAGTTCGTTGACGACCCGGCGATCTTCTCCGAATTGCTCGCAGACTTCCTCGCCTTCACCAGCGATGAGCGGCGGCGCAGCGAATTGCTTGAGCAGCGTTTGCGCGATGCCGAGGAGGGGCGAGCGAAAACCGAGTTGGCCCGGCAGCGGGTCGAGCAGGTGTTGAATCTGGCGCTGCTGGGGAAAGTCCTGCCGCCTTCGGTGGTAATGTTCGTGCGTGATGCGTGGAGCAAAGTACTGCTGCTGACGTGCCTCAAGCATGGCGACCAGTCGGCTGAATGGCAGGCCGATGTCCAGACCATGGAACAATTGATCTGGAGCGTGCAGCGTCATGACGAGGTGGACGCCGGTCTGCGATTGCTGGCGCTGGTGCCCGGTTTGCTCAAATCATTGCGTGATGGCCTGAGCAGTTCGGCGTTCGATCCGTTCGCCACCAGCGAATTTTTCAGCGAGCTGGAAGCGCTGCATGTGCGGGTGCTTGAGCCCTCAACCGAGCCGCCAACCGATGCGCCGGCGCTGGTTGAAGTGTCGCAGCACATTACCCTGCGCAGCGCCGATGAGGGCGCGATCGGCCTGAATACCAGCGGCCTTGCGCACGACGACCCCGGCCTGCGTCAGGTGGAGCAACTGCGTCTGGGCAGTTGGGTCGCCTTCCAGGAAGACGACGAGCACAGCCTGCGCTGCAAGCTCGCGGCGGTCATCGAAGCCACCGGCAAATACGTGTTTGTCGACCGTACCGGGATGAAAGTGCTGGAGCGCAGCCGCGTCGATCTGGCCCTTGAATTCCGCCGGGGCGCGGTGCGGGCGCTGGATGACACCTTGCTGTTTGATCGGGCGCTGGAGTCGGTGCTCGGCAATCTGCGGCGCCTCAATCGCGGCAAGTGATCGCGCGCCGGGGGCCGATCACGGCATACTGGGCGCCAACACAGTCGGCGTTGAAGGAATCGGTATGCAGTTGGATCCCGCTAGCGGGTGGTGTCACGGGGTGCAGGTCTGCCCATCGCCCAACTTCAATGAACGCCCTGCGGGCGAAATCTCCCTGTTGGTGATCCACAACATCAGCCTGCCGCCGGCGCAGTTCGCCACCGGCAAGGTGCAGGAATTTTTCCAGAATCGTCTGGATGTCACCGAGCATCCCTATTTTGCAGGGATTGCCGACCTGCGCGTCTCGGCGCATTTTCTGATCGAACGTGACGGCCGCGTCACCCAGTTTGTCTCCTGTCTTGAGCGGGCGTGGCATGCGGGCGTGTCGAAGTTCGAAGGCCGGGAAACCTGTAATGATTTTTCCGTGGGCATCGAGCTCGAAGGCACCGATGATCTGCCCTTTACCGATGCGCAGTATCAGGCGCTGATCACGCTGACGCGTCAGCTGCAAACCGCATTTCCGGCCATCACCGGCGCCCGTATCTGCGGGCACAGCGACATCGCACCCGGGCGCAAGACCGATCCTGGCCCGGCATTCGACTGGGCGCGTTACCGCGCAGCCCTGGCACAAGAGGAAGGACAATGAGTTTTCTGGTGTTACTGCTGGCGGTCTGGATCGAGAAGTTCTCGGCCTTGCGCCATCGGGTTCAACGCGATGGCGGATGGATCCGCGAGCTGCACAAACTCGAAAGCAGCCCACGATTGTCGAATCGACCGTGGCTGGTGCTGACCATTCTGGTGTTGCTGCCGGTGGCGCTGCTCGGCTTGTTGCTGCTGGTACTGGAACCCGTCGCATACGGCTTGCTGGCCTTGCCGGTGCATTTGGTGGTGGTGATTTACGCCTTGGGCCGCGGTGATCTGCTCGGAGGACTCGGGCCGTTCCGTGACGCCTGGCGGCGTGAAGACCTGCAAGCGGCCGCGCATGTGGCCAAGCGTGATCTGGATATCTGTGCCGACAGCGGTGAGCAATTGCTGGAACAGGTCCAGAGTCACTTGCTGTGGCAGGCCTATCAGAGCTTTTTCGCGGTGATTTTCTGGTACTTCGTGCTCGGTCCGGTCGCGGCGCTGGCTTATCGCTTGCTGGCATTGGCCGAAGAAAACAGCCAGAACCCGGCGCTCGCCGAACGTGCCGGCCAGTTACGTCACGCCTTTGACTGGTTGTCGGTGCGCCTGCTGGCTGCCAGCCTTGCACTGGTCGGCAACTTCGTCGCGGTCAGCCGGGTGATGTTGCACGAGCTGTTGAACTGGAACATCAGCGCCGCGCATCTGATCAACAAGGTCGGCCTGGCAGCAGGCGAGATCCCGCCGCCGGTGGTCGGCCCTGAAGGTATCAATACCCTCGATTGCCTGTGGGAACTGCTGCTGCGCGCGGCGGTGCTGTGGTATGCCGGGTTTGCCTTGTGGACAGTGTTGATTCACTGATACTAGCCCGTGAAATTCATTGTGGTGAGGGGATTTATCCCCGATGGGGCGCGCAGCGGCCCCAATATCTTAATGGGGCTGCTGCGCAGCCCATCGGGGATAAATCCCCTCGCCACAGGTCAGTGACCGGCGCAGCGTAGTCGTTAACCTTAAGTTACAAAACCTCTCCCCGATTTGAGCTATACAGAGACAGCGCCCGATAGTGGCTATCTGCTGTCGCCCCGCGCCTGCCAATAAAAACAAGAAAAACCAAGGGAGACTTCCAGTGAAGAGCTTGCTCTATCCCGCCGTCTCGCTGATGAACCGTCTGAGCTTCGGCATGAAGTTCAGCTTGATCAGCGTGCTGTTCCTGGTGCCGATGCTGGTGACCAATTTCTACCTGGTGCGCGATTCCTACCGCGAATTTCAGGGAACCCGGGTCGAATTGCAGAGCCTCGATCTGCTGGGCAGCAGCCTGAGCCTGCGCCGGGATATGGAAACGCTGAATAATCTGGTGCAGATCAACGTTGTCCTCGGGCAGTCCGGCAAGGCCGACAACCTCGAGGCGCAGATCAGCAGCCTGGACCAAGCCGTGCTGGCGCGCTTGCAAGGTCTGCAGGCGATGACTGACGATCCCGAACAGATCAAACTGTTCGACGGCAAACGCGATGAGATGATCAGCGCGTTCAAGGCCCAACAGGTGGAAAGCTCCCTGCAAAGCAAAAGCGCATTGATCGGCAAGCTGCTCGGCAACGCGCAGATTTTCAGCCAGATCATCGCCAGTCAGGCCGGTTTGAGCCGTGACAACCAGAGCGACATCCGCCAGCTCAGCGAGCTGCTCACCAATATTACTCCGGCTGTGACCCAGACTCTCGGCGAAGGTCGGGCCATCGGTTCGTATTCGTTGGGGCAGGGTTTTCTCAACAGTTCGTCGAGCAGCCGTTTCGACGAGTTGCTGGCGCAGATCGAAAAGCTCCAGGCTGAATACGCGCTGAAACTGGCAGACGCCCTCGACTCCAGCAAAGCCGCGCGCGCCAGCCTCAGCGCGCCGTCCGACAGCAGCAAGACCTCGCTCAAACAGGCCAGTGAACTGTTTGAAGCGAAAGTCGTGGTGGCCGAAACCCTCGATACTCCGTGGCAGGCGTTTTACGACCAAGTCACCGGGCTGATGGCACAGACCTACCAGCTCAATGACGCGACCCTGAAATTTCTCGATACCCAACTGCAGCAGCGCCTGGCGCAAAACCGCACGCACATGGTGTTGCAGGCGGTGGCGTTGTCGGTGGTGTTCGTGCTGATTTTCTATCTCTACGCGGGTTTCTACGCCTCGACCCGCACCACGCTCAAGCGTTTGGGCGCGATGATGGACAAGGTCGCGGCCGGTGACATGACGGTCAATTTCAAGGCCAGCAGCCGCGATGAACTCGGCGAGCTGGGCGAGGTGTTCAACGGCACCGTAAGGAAGATCCACGACTTGATCGAACGGGTCGGCCATACCGTGGCCGAGGTCGAGCGCCAGGCCGGGCAGGTGGAAAACGTCTCCGCGCAAAGCAATCAGGCGGTGGCCGGGCAGCGCACGCAGATCGAGCAAGTCGCGACCGCGATGAATCAGATGTCGGCGACCTCGCTGGAAGTTGCACGCAGCGCAGCGGCAGCGGTGAGCAGTGCGCACAGCGTCAACGATGAAACCGTCAGTGGCCGCACACTGGTGGAGTCGCAGCAGGGCAGCATTGCCGCGTTGGCCAGCGAGATCGACCAATCGGTGCTGGTGATCAATCAGTTGGCCAGCGACAGCCAGTCGATCAGCCGCGTGCTGGAAGTGATCAAGAGCATTGCCGAGCAGACCAATCTGCTGGCGCTTAACGCGGCCATCGAAGCGGCTCGTGCCGGCGAGCAGGGCCGTGGCTTCGCCGTGGTGGCAGATGAAGTGCGTACGTTGGCCAAACGCACTCAGCAATCGACCGAAGAAATCGAACAGATGATCGCCAAGCTGCATGGCGGCGTCGGCGCGGCGGTGAAAGCCATGGGCGTCAGCCATCAGATGGCCAACGGCACGGTCGGGCAGTCGGAAAAGGTCCAGCAGGCGTTGGAAAACATCCTGGGGGCGGTAGGCATGATCGTCGATCAGAACCAGCAGATCGCCGCTGCCGTGGAGCAGCAGACCGCCGTCGCGCACGACATCGACCAGAACATCGTCGAGATCAACCGCGCCGGTGAACGCACGGCCCAAGGTGCGCATCAGACCGAGGATGCCAGCCGGGCACTGTCGGCGCAGGTGGTGGAACTCAAACAACTGATCAGCGCGTTCCGCGTCTGAATCCTGCCGCGCCCCCTTGGCAGAAAACCTGTAGGGAGGGGATTCATCCCCGATGGGACGCTCTGCGTCCCGCTCCAAGCCTGTAAGTGATCAGGGACTGCTGCGCAGTCCATCGGGGATGAATCCCCTCACTACATGCTCATTCCAACAGGGGGAGCAGGGCAGATGTCAGAACATTTTGTAATGCATTGATACTTACGCGTGTAAGCCAATTCCTGTTTTCTTCCGACGGCTGGCTTTTCGTCATTAATGAGCCAGTATCCGAGTTCCGCTGATTGCGTCGAGGAGGCCGCTCATGTCCGTTGCAACCCTGGGAGTCCAGGGCCGTTGTGCTCATTGCCAGACCACGCAGTTACTCAAGCCATGGCAGCTTAACGCCATCGCAATCAACGAACCGTTCACTTGCGCGCACTGCCAGAAAACTCTGGAGTTGCGTTGCCCGAAACAGATCAAACGCTTCAAGTCCCTCGATTCGCTGGGATTGCTGCGCTTCAGCGCCTCGGTAACCGTGTGTACCGCGCTGCTGGTGGCGCTGGTCATGGAATGGATCGGGCTGCTCAGCGTGACTGAACAGTTGAATGCGTCACTGATCGTGCTTTTCGCGTACTTCGCGCTGCTGCGTTTTTTTCACCACCGTCAGCACATGACCCTGATCCTCGACGCAGCCAGAGCTCATGCGAACCGACTGTAGGAGCTGCCGAGTGAAACGAGGCTGCGATCTTTTGATCTTGTTTTGAGGGCGAGGAGCAAAAGATCGCAGCGTGCCGCAGCTCCTACAGAAGGCGTGTTACCAACCGAATACTTCGCAGCTGTTGGCAGTGCTGGCAGCGGCCAGTTGTTCCGGGCTGATGTTCATCAACTCGGCGAGCGCCGCACAGATCGCCGGCAAGTGTGCCGGTGTATTGCGTACGCCGGGAAACATCGCCGGGGCCATGTCTGGCGAGTCGGTCTCGAGCACGATCGAATCCAGTGGCAACTCCGCCAGCACCCGATGCATGCGCAACGCCTGCGGCCAGGTTGGCGCGCCGCCCAGACCCAGTTTGAACCCGAGCTTGATGTATTCGCGTGCCTCTTCGCGGCTGCCGGCGAAGGCGTGGATGATCCCGGCGCGTTTGAGCTTGAAGCGCTTGAGCGTGGCGATTACGGCTGCGTGGCTGCGGCGGACGTGGATCAGCGCCGGCAAATCGAAGTCTGCCGCCAGTTGCAGTTGCGCGTCGAACAGCGCTTGCTGGCGTTCGCGGTCGAGGGTTTCGATGAAATAATCCAGACCTATCTCGCCCACCGCACACAGTTGCCGATGGCCGCGCAGCCGCGTCAGCCAGTCGCCGAGTGCGCGCAGGTCTTCGGGTCGATGCTGATCGAGGTACACCGGATGCAGACCGAACGCTGCATACAAGTCGGCATCGCTCTGCACCAGATCCCACAGCCGTTGCCAATTGCCCTGATAAACCCCCAGCACCACCATCCGCCGCACGCCGAGAGCGCGGCTTTCGGCGAGCAACGCCGCGCGATCGGCGTCGAAGTCGGGGAAGTCGAGGTGGGTGTGGCTGTCGATCAGCTCCACGGCTCAGTCCCGGTGAATACGCTGCTTGAAGGTCCGCGCGATGGCCTGCACGCCAGGCTTGTATTCGGCTTGCTCAACCGCAGCCAACGCCAGCTCCAGCGCCTTGTCGGCGATCAACTGGTGCTGCTGGGCCATGGCGTTGACCGGCAATGGCAGGAAGTCGAGCAACTGCGTGTCACCGAAGGTGCCCAGGCGCAGCGGACGGGATTTGAGCGGGAAGTCATGCAGCGCATCGAACACGCCCTGCAGCAGCACGTAGGAAGTGGTCACCAGCGCATCCGGCAAATGCCCCAGCCGTTGCAGGAGTTCTTCCATCAATTGCTTGCCGCATTCGCGGCTGAAGGACTCGGCGTGCTCGATCAGCACTTCGCCTTTGAAGTCGACCAGTGCCTGCTTGAAGCCGGCCGCACGTTCCTGACTGATGCTCAGCTCCGGACGTGCGCCGAGCAGCACGATCTGCTTTGGCTGCGGGGCGAGCAGGCTCTGGGTCAGGTGCAGGCTGGCTTCGCGGTCGTCACTGATCACCGAGCAGAAGTGCTCGGGTTCCATGACCCGGTCGATGGCGATGATCGGCAGACCCTTGGCTTGCAATTGGCGATAGCTGTCGTCACCGGCCGGCAGGCAACTGGCGACAATCAGCGCATCGCAGCGGCGCGCCTTGAACAGTTGCAGCAACTGGCGCTCGCTGTCCGGCGCGTCGTCGGAGCTGGCGATCAGCAACTGATAACCCCGCGCGCGCGCGCCTTGCTCGAGCAGTTTGGCGATCCGCGCGTAACTGGGGTTTTCCAGATCCGGCAGAATAAAGCCCAACGTGCGGGTGTGCCGACTGCGCAACCCGGCCGCTTGTGGATTGGGGGTGAAGCCGTGCTGTTCGACGACCGCACGCACCCGCTCGACCGTGGCGTTGCTGATGCGTTGCTGTTCGGCCTTGCCGTTGATGACGTAGCTGGCGGTGGTCACGGACACTCCGGCCAACCGCGCGATATCACTGAGTTTCAACCCGGTATTTCCTTGTTTTTTCGAGCTTGCCGCGACATTTTCGCCAATCCTACCCGATTCAGGCAGACGACTATTGTCGCAGCGCATCCGACAAGTTGGACTTCAAGGATGAGACATTATCGAGTAACGTGCCGATCAATCTAGATTAAACGTTTCAGCAAGCGTATTTTCTACGTTTTAGACGCCTTTGGCCGGTTCTGCCGTGAAACCGCCAAAACGGCCGCTGAAAAGCAGGCTGACCAGCGCCTAAGCTGTGACCATTCAAAACAATATCCTGGCGCATCCATGTGCCAAAAAGGAGATCGCATGCTCGAGCTCACTATAGAGCAGATATCCATGGGCCAATCGGCTGTGGATAAACCCGCCGCCCTGCAACTACTCGCCAATCATCTGGTGGCCGATGGCCTGGTCGCCGATGGCTACCTCGCCGGCTTGCAGGCCCGGGAAGCCCAGGGCTCGACCTTTCTCGGCCAGGGTATTGCCATCCCCCACGGTACGCCGGAGACCCGCGATCAGGTGTTCGCCACTGGCGTGCGGCTGATGCAGTTTCCCGAGGGCGTGGATTGGGGTGATGGCCAGATCGTGTATCTGGCGATCGGTATCGCTGCCAAATCCGACGAACACCTGCGCCTGCTGCAACTGCTGACCCGCGCCCTCGGCGAGACCGATCTGGGCCAGGCCCTGCGTCGCGCCAGTTCCCCGGAAGCGTTGCTGAAACTGCTGCAAGGTGCGCCGCAGGAACTGGCGCTGGATGCGCAGATGATCGGCCTCGGGGTGTCGGCTGACGACTTCGAAGAATTGGTCTGGCGTGGCGCGCGTCTGTTGCGCCAGGCCGATTGTGTGAGCAACGGGTTTGCCGGCGTGTTGCAGCAAGTCGAAGCGCTGCCGCTGGGCGATGGCCTCTGGTGGCTGCACAGCGAGCAAACCGTGAAGCGCCCGGGCCTGGCCTTCGTCACCCCGGACAAACCGATGCGTTACCTCGGCCAGCCACTGAGCGGTCTGTTCTGCCTGGCCAGTTTGGGCGAGGCGCATCAGGCGCTGCTCGAACGTCTGTGCGCGTTGTTGATTGAAGGTCGCGGCCATGAGCTGGGCCGTGCCACCAGCAGCCGCAAAGTCCTCGAAGTGCTCGGTGGCGAACTGCCCGCCGACTGGCCGAGCGCGCGTATTGCCCTGGCCAATGCCCACGGTCTGCATGCACGTCCGGCGAAGATCCTTGCGCAACTGGCGAAGAGTTTTGACGGCGAAATCCGTGTGCGCATCGTCGACAGCGCGGACAGCGCCGTGTCGGTGAAAAGCCTGAGCAAACTGCTGAGCCTCGGTGCGCGGCGTGGTCAGGTGCTGGAGTTGATCGCCGAGCCGAGCATCGCCGCCGATGCCTTGCCTGCATTGCTGGCCGCTATCGAAGAAGGCCTCGGTGAAGAAGTCGAACCGCTGCCGGCCGTGAGCCAGCAACGCGAAGTCATCACCGATATTGCCGAGGTGCTGATCGCCCCGGCGTCCGGCGCGCAGTTGCAGGCGATCCCTGCTGCACCGGGCATCGCCATTGGCCCAGCGCACATTCAGGTGCAACAGGCTATCGATTACCCGTTGCGCGGCGAGTCCGCCGCCATCGAGCGCGAACGCCTCAAGCAAGCGCTGAGCGACGTGCGCAGTGACATTCAGGGCCTGATCGAACGCAGCAAGGCCAAGGCGATTCGCGAGATTTTCATCACCCACCAGGAAATGCTCGACGACCCGGAACTGACCGACGAAGTCGACACTCGCCTCAAGCAAGGCGAAAGCGCCGAAGCGGCTTGGATGGCGGTGATTGAAGCGGCAGCCAGACAACAGGAATCGCTGCAGGACGCGTTGCTCGCCGAGCGGGCGGCGGACCTGCGTGATATCGGTCGCCGGGTACTGGCGCAACTCTGTGGCGTACAGACGCCGAACGAGCCGGAGCAACCGTACATTCTGGTGATGGATGAGGTCGGCCCGTCGGACGTGGCGCGACTCGATCCGGCTCGAGTAGCCGGGATTCTCACCGCTCGCGGCGGCGCCACGGCGCACAGTGCAATCGTCGCCCGTGCTCTCGGGATTCCTGCGCTGGTCGGAGCTGGCGCTGCGGTGTTGCTGCTGGAACCGGGCACGCCGCTGCTGCTCGACGGCCAGCGCGGTCGCCTGCACGTCGACGCCGATGCCGCGACCCTGCAACGCGCCGCCGAAGAACGCGACACCCGCGAGCAGCGTCTCAAGGCTGCCGCCGAACAACGCCATCAACCGGCGCACACCACTGACGGTCACGCCGTGGAAGTGTTCGCCAACATCGGTGAAAGCGCCGGAGTTACCGCTGCGGTCGAGCAGGGCGCGGAAGGCATCGGTCTGCTGCGCACCGAACTGATTTTCATGGCCCACCCGCAGGCACCGGACGAAGCCACTCAGGAAGCCGAATACCGCCGCGTTCTCGATGGCCTCGCCGGTCGGCCGCTGGTGGTGCGCACCCTTGATGTCGGTGGCGACAAACCGCTGCCGTATTGGCCGATCGCCAAGGAAGAAAACCCGTTCCTCGGCGTGCGTGGCATTCGCCTGACGCTGCAGCGTCCGCAGGTCATGGAAGCGCAGTTGCGCGCCTTGCTGCGTTCGGCGGACAACCGGCCGTTGCGGATCATGTTCCCGATGGTCGGCAGCGTTGAAGAATGGCGTCAGGCCCGTGACATGACCGAACGCCTGCGCCTGGAAATCCCGGTCGCGGACTTGCAACTGGGGATCATGATCGAGGTGCCGTCCGCCGCGTTGCTGGCGCCGGTGCTGGCCAAGGAAGTCGACTTCTTCAGCGTCGGTACCAACGACCTTACGCAATACACCCTGGCCATCGACCGTGGTCACCCGACGCTCTCGGCCCAGGCTGACGGCCTGCACCCGGCGGTGCTGCAACTGATCGACATCACCGTGCGCGCGGCGCATGCCCATGGCAAATGGGTCGGTGTCTGCGGCGAACTGGCGGCGGATCCGCTGGCGGTGCCGGTGCTGGTCGGCCTCGGCGTTGATGAGCTGAGCGTGTCCGGGCGCAGCATCGCCGAGGTCAAGGCGCGCATCCGCGAACTCAGCCTGACCCAGGCGCAAACCCTTGCTCAACACGCCCTCACCGTGGGCAGCGCGAACGAAGTGCGTGCATTAGTGGAGGCCCTGTAATGGCCAAGATTCTCACCCTGACCCTCAACCCGGCGCTGGACCTCACGGTCGAGTTGCCACGCTTGGAGGCCGGTCAGGTCAACCGCAGCGACGAGATGCACACCCACGCCGCCGGCAAAGGCGTGAACGTCGCGCAAGTGCTGGCGGATCTCGGGCATCAACTGACGGTCAGCGGCTTTCTCGGCGAAGACAATCTGCAGGCCTTCGAAACCCTGTTTGCCAAGCGCGGTTTTGTCGACGCCTTCATCCGTGTGCCGGGGGAGACGCGCAGCAACATCAAGGTCGCCGAACACGACGGGCGCATCACCGACATCAACGGTCCGGGGCCAGTGGTCGATGCGGCGGCGCAGCAGGCGTTGCTTGAGCGTCTGCTGCGGATCGCTCCGGGGCATGATGCGGTGGTGGTCGCCGGCAGTCTGCCGCGTGGCGTCAGTGCGCAGTGGTTGCGCGAGTTGATCGAACGCCTGAACGGTCTCGGCCTGAAAGTCGCCCTCGACAGCAGCGGCGAAGCTTTGCGCGCCGCCATTGAAGGGCGTCCGTGGCTGATCAAGCCGAATACTGAAGAACTCGCCGATGCGCTCGATTGCGATGTGGTTTCGCACGCCGCCGAAGCTCAGGCTGCGGCGTGCCTGCACGCCAAGGGTATCGAGCACGTAGTGATCTCCCACGGTGCCGACGGTGTGAACTGGTTCAGCGTCGGCTCGGCGCTGCATGCCACGCCGCCCAAGGTTACGGTCGCCAGCACAGTGGGTGCCGGTGACTCGTTGCTGGCCGGCATGCTCCACGGTCTGCTCAGTGCCGACACGCCCGAGCAGACCCTGCGCACCGCCACGGCGATTGCCGCGATGGCGGTGACGCAAATCGGCTTCGGCATCAACGACGCGGCGCAACTGGCGCAGCTCGAACAGGGCGTACGCGTGCGTCCCCTGACAGAACAATAAGAGGGTTTGTCATGAAATTAGCCATCGTCACGGCCTGCCCGAACGGCATGGTCACCAGTGTGCTGTGCGCCCGTCTGCTGGACGCGGCGGCCCAGCGTCAGGGCTGGAGCACCAGCGTTGAAGTGGTCGATGCGGCGCACCCGGAGCGCGAATTGTCGGCTGCCACCATTGAAGCGGCGGAGTGGGTGTTGCTGGTCGCCACCGGTGACATCGACATGACGCGTTTTGTCGGCAAGCGCGTGTTCCGCATCGCCCCGGCGCAAGCGCTGCAAGATGTCGAAGCGGTGCTGCGTCGCGGTGCGCAAGAGGCTGAAGTTTATGTCGCCAGCGAAGCCGCCCCGCTTGCCGCTGCGCCACGTGCGCCGCGCATCGTCGCCATTACTGCGTGCCCGACCGGGGTTGCCCACACTTTCATGGCGGCCGAGGCGTTGCAGCAGACGGCCAAGCGTCTGGGCTATGAACTGCACGTCGAAACCCAGGGTTCGGTGGGCGCGAAAACCCCGCTCAGCGCGACGGCGATTGCCGAGGCTGACGTGGTGTTGCTGGCGGCGGACATCGAAGTCGCCACCGAGCGTTTTGCCGGCAAGAAAATCTACCGCTGCGGCACCGGCATTGCCCTCAAACAGTCCGAAGCGACACTGAGAAAAGCCCTCGCCGAAGCTCAGGTGGAGAACGCTGCGAGCGACGGCAAGGCGCCGGCCAAGCAAGAGAAAACCGGCGTTTACAAACACCTGCTGACCGGTGTTTCGTTCATGCTGCCGATGGTGGTGGCCGGTGGGTTGATGATCGCGCTGTCTTTCGTCTTCGGCATCACCGCGTTCAAGGAAGAAGGCACGCTGGCGGCAGCGCTGATGCAGATCGGCGGCGAGACCGCGTTCAAGCTGATGGTGCCGCTGCTCGCCGGTTACATCGCCTACTCGATCGCCGACCGTCCGGGCCTGGCGCCGGGGATGATTGGTGGCTTGCTCGCCAGCACGTTGGGCGCGGGGTTCATTGGCGGGATCGTCGCCGGTTTCATCGCCGGTTATGCGGCCAAGTTGATCAGTCGTTATGTGGCGTTGCCGCAGAGCCTCGAAGCGCTGAAACCGATTCTGATCATCCCGTTGTTCGCCAGCCTGATCACCGGTCTGGTGATGATCTACGTGGTGGGTAAACCGGTCGCCGGGATGCTCGCGGCGCTGACGCATTTCCTCGACAGCATGGGCACCACCAACGCGATTCTGCTCGGCGTGTTGCTCGGCGGCATGATGTGCGTCGACCTTGGTGGACCGATCAACAAAGCCGCGTATGCGTTCTCGGTGGGGCTGCTGGCATCGCAGAGTTATGCGCCGATGGCCGCGACCATGGCTGCCGGCATGGTGCCGCCCATCGGGCTGGGCATCGCCACCTTCATCGCTCGCCGCAAGTTCGCCCAGACCGAGCGCGAGGCCGGTAAAGCGGCGCTGGTGCTGGGGCTGTGCTTTATCTCTGAAGGGGCAATTCCGTTTGCCGCCAAAGACCCGCTGCGGGTGATTCCGGCGAGCATCGCCGGCGGTGCGTTGACCGGCGCGTTGTCAATGTACTTCGGCTGCAAACTGATGGCGCCGCATGGTGGCTTGTTTGTGCTGGCGATCCCCAATGCGATCAATCATGCATTGTTGTATCTGCTGGCGATTGTTGCGGGGAGTTTGTTGACGGCGGTGGTTTACGCGGCGGTCAAACGCCCGGAAGCTGTTGAGTTGGCAATGGAGCCGGTAAAAGCTTAAAGGCAAAAGATCGCAGCCTGCGGCAGCTCCTACAGGGGATCGAGATTCTCTGTAGGAGCTGCCGCAGGCTGCGATCTTTTTGTGTGTCATCCCCAATTCATCATCCCGTGCTTAAGTTTTCCTTTTTTCAGGGAGAACACGCATGAGCGATTTCAACATTGGTCGCCGACGGGTCATGCAGGTTGTCGGTGCCGGGCTGCTGATGCCGGGGCTGGCGCCGGCAGTGATCGCGTCGGTCAAGGATCGGCCGCAACTCACCGACGGCGTGCAGTCCGGCGACCTGCAAGGCGACCGCGCGATGATCTGGAGCCGCAGCGATCGCCCGGCACGGATGGTGGTCGAGTGGGACACCCGCAGCCAGTTTCGCCACCCGCGCCGTGTCGTCTCGACGCTGGCCGATGCGCGCACCGACTTTACTGCCCGTGTCGAACTGACCGGGCTGCCCGCCGATCAGGCGATTTTCTATCGGGTGTATTTCAAGGACGCACAATCCGGCGTCGCCAGCGAGCCGTGGCTCGGCCATTTGCGTAGCGCACCGAAGGCGCGACGCAACATCCGTTTCGTCTGGAGCGGTGACACCGTCGGCCAGGGCTTTGGCATCAACCCGGACATCGGTGGCATGCGTATCTACGAATCCATGCGCCTGCGCCTGCCGGACTTCTTTATCCACAGCGGCGACACCATCTACGCCGACGGCCCGGTGCCGGCGCAAGTGACCACCGAAGGCGGGCGGATCTGGCGCAACCTCACCACCGAAGCCAAGAGCAAAGTGGCGCAGACCCTCGACGACTATCGCGGCAATTACCGCTACAACCTGATGGATGAAAACATCCGCCGCTTCAACGCCGAAGTCCCGCAGATCTGGCAGTGGGACGACCACGAAGTGGTCAACAACTGGTCGCCGGGCAAGCAGCTCGACGAGCGTTATCAAGAGAAAGATATCCACACCCTGGTCGGCCGTGCGCGCAAGGCCTGGCTGGAATATTCGCCGATGCGTTTGCAGGCGGCCGATGGCGGTGGGCGGATTTATCGCAAGCTCAGCCACGGGCCGATGCTCGACGTGTTCGTGCTCGACATGCGCAGCTATCGCGGGGCCAACGACGACAACCTTGGCGCGGCCAAACCGTTCCTCGGGCGCGAACAACTGGACTGGCTCAAGCGTGGTTTGAAGCACTCCAAGGCGCAGTGGAAGGTGATCGCCGCCGACATGCCGATCGGCCTCGGCGTGCCCGACGGTGAAGTCAGCCCGGGCGTTGCACGCTGGGAGGCCGTGGCCAACGGTGATCCGGGCCCGGCGCAAGGACGTGAGCTGGAAGTCGCCGAGTTGCTCGGTTTTCTGCGGGCGCAGCACGTGCGCAATTTCGTGTTTCTGACCGCGGACGTGCATTACTGCGCGGCGCATCATTACCACCCGGATCGCGCGGCGTTTCAGGATTTCGAACCGTTCTGGGAATTTGTCGCCGGGCCGCTGAATGCCGGCAGTTTCGGGCCTAATCCGCTGGACAAGACCTTCGGGCCGGAAGTGGTGTTCCAGAAGGCCCCACCCACGCAGAACACTTCACCGTTTGCCGGGTTTCAGTTTTTTGGCGAGGTGAATATCGAAGGGCAGAGCGGGGAGATGAGTGTGGTGTTGCGGGATTTGAATGGGGTCGCGGTGTTTGAGCAGAAATTGCAGCCAGTTTGAAGATCAAAAACAACCCTCACCCCGGCCCTCCCGAAATGTCGGACCGCTTGGAGGGTGAGGGTGTTTTTCGATTCGCGGCAATTCTTGTGATTTGCTCCAGTACATCATCCATCTGCTGCATTACTTCGAGATTACTGAATCGCACAACTTCAATGCCCTGACGTTCCAGGAAAAGCGTCCGACGTTGATCGTGGATCAAGCCCGCTATTTCATAGTGTTGACCCCCATCCAGCTCAATCGCCAGTTTCAGCTCTAAGCAGTAAAAATCCAGGACATAGGGCGGACATGGAAACTGCCTGCGGAATTTCAGATTGGCGACTTGGCGTGAACGAAGTTTTTGCCAGAGTAATTGTTCGCAATCGGTTTGGCTGCTGCGTAACTGGCGGGCGAACTGAGCGAGAGTGAGGCGATTTTGCATGCTTCACGATCCTTGTGAAGTGGCTGGAAATCTCACTGTAGACGAGGACCCTCACCCCAGCCCTCTCCCGGAGGGAGAGGGAGCCTACGGAGTTGTATCGAGTTGTACATCGACCTGAAAGACCGAGTCGATTATGGATTCGGTGAATCATCTTCATAACGGCGTAATTCGGCATCCCCAATCAGCCCCCCTCTTTTTCGGGGAGAGGGAGCCTACGGAGTTGTATCGAGTTGTACATCGACCTGAAAGACCGAGTCGATTACGGATTCGGTACATCACCTTCAGGTCGGCGTATTTATCCGGCATCCCCCAATCAGTCCCCTCTCCCTCCGGGAGAGGGTTAGGGTGAGGGGCTCTTTGGCTGAGTCAGTACACGTCGCGGCGATAGCGGCCCTGTTCGATCAGACGTTCGACTTCGGTGGTACCGAGGATGTCGTTGAGTGCCTGATCGACGCCGGCGGCCATGCCCTGCAGGCTGCCGCAGATGTAGATCACCGCACCGTCAGCCAGCCATTTCTTCAGTTCGTCAGCGGATTCGCGCAGGCGATCCTGCACGTAAATCTTTTGCGCCTGATCCCGCGAAAACGCCAGGTCCAGCCGCGCCAGATCACCATTGATCAACCACTCTTCCAGCTCCGCCCGACAGAGGAAATCGTGCTGACGATTGCGCTCGCCGAACAGCAGCCAGTGACGCTGCTGACCGTCGGCGATGCGTGCTTTGAGCAGGCTGCGCAATCCGGCGAGGCCGGTGCCGTTGCCCAGCAGAATCATCGGCACCAGTTCGTTCGGTAAGTGGAAGCCACTGTTGCGCCGCACGCGCAGGCTGATGCTGTCGCCGACCGGGGCATGCTCGGTCAGCCAACCGGAACCGATACCCAGGCTGCCATCGCTGTGTTGTTCCTGGCGCACGATCAACTCCAGCACACCGTCAGCGGCAATCGAGGCAATCGAGTACTCGCGCATCGCCAGCGGCACCATTGCGTCCACCAGCGCTTGCGCATGCAGGCCGACCAGATGCGCGCGATGCTCGGGCAGTTGGCGCGAGGCGAGGGCGACTTCCAGCGGCTCTTCCAGGCCGTTGATCGTCACGCGGGTTTCGCCGCGAATGCCGAGGCCGTCGAGGAAATGTTCGACCGCCCACGCGCAATTGCGTGGCAGCACCTCTACCAGATCCCCGGCCAGCCAGCTGCTGGTACTCGGCGCCTTCAGGCCCAACAGGTAAACCGGCGCGCCGCTGCTGTCGGGATTCATCAGTTCGCGGCTGACCAGCGTCCAGTTGTCGTAGCTCGGCGCTTGCCAGGTGTCGACCGGCGCTTGCCCGGTCAGCTGTCCGAGCTGGGTTTGCCAATGACGCAGGGCGTACGGGTCGCCGCTGTCGACTTCGACCGGGGCGAACAGGGTCTTGCCGCCGTGGTCGCCCAACCACTGATGCAGGCGTCGGGCGAAGCCGCAGAAATTCTGGTACTGGCGGTCGCCGAGGCCCAGCACCGCATAGTTCAGGCCGTCGAAGCTTGCAGCGTTGCTCAGCACTTTGCGCTCGAAACCGCGGGCGCTGTCCGGTGCTTCGCCATCGCCGAAGGTACTGACTACGAACAGTGCGTTATTCGACTCAAGCAGATCCTGCGCGCTGACGTTCGCCAGCGGCTGCACCTTCACCGGCAACCCGGCGGCTTGCAATTGCCCGGCGGTCTGCCACGCCAGTTGTTCGGCAAAACCGCTCTGGCTGGCGAAACCCACCAGCCATGCCGGTGCATCAGCGGCGGGTGCCTGAAGACCTTTGCGCGCGTCCTGAATCTGCTTTTTCTTGCGTCGGCGATCCAGATACAGCAGCCATCCGGTGATGAAAAACAGCGGCATGCACACGGCGGCGAGGGTGACGATGATCCGTCCGACGAGGCCGAAATAGCTGCCGACGTGCAGCGCGTAAATGCTGGTCAACAGCTGCGCCTTGAAGCTCTTGTCAGCGTAGCGGTCGACACGTTTGACCACGCCGGTGGCCGGGTCGAGGGTGATCTGGTTCAGCGCGCGATCATGCGGCGAGCTGTCGAGCAGGTAGAACACGGTCGCCGGTTGCCCGGCCACTGGCGGCATGCGGATGTTGTAGGCCGACAGGCCCGGGCCGGCAGCGCTGTAGATGCTGCTCCACATCGCCGCGTAGTCGACCGTCGGTGCCGGACCTTCTGGCGCCGGGCCGCGACCGCCGCGCATGCGCTCGTTTTGCGGCGCATCGGAAAGCAGTCTGGTCAGGCCTTTGTTGTACCACTCGTACGACCAGGACAACCCGGTCAACGCCAGCAGCAGATACACCAGCAGACACCAAGTGCCGGCCACCGAGTGCAGATCCCAGTTGAAGCTGCGGCCCTTTTTCTGCCAGTCGAGGGTCAGCCACACGCGCCAGCTGTTCCACTGGCGCGGCCAGCGCAGGTACAGCCCGGAGAGGCAGAAGAACAGCAGGATCAGGGTGCAGGCGCCGGTGATGTTGCGCCCGGTATCGCCCATGGCGAGGAAGCGGTGCAGTTGCAGCATCAGACCGAAAAAGTCCTGGCCCACCGCGTCGCCCATGAACTCGCCGGTGTACGGATCGAAGTAGCGCATCTCGCCGCGACGTTCGCCTTTGGGCGGGGTGAAGTAGACACGTGCGGCGTTGCCGCTGTCGGTTTCGACCCAGAGCATGCCGACTTTCTTGCCGGAGCTTGCTTCGATGTGTTCCACCAGCTCGACCGGGGGCAGGACGCCAGCGACCTGTTTTTCCACCTGCAACACCGACGGGTTCAGCGCCCGCAGGATTTCGTCCTGGAACGAGTAGGCGGCACCGGTAATGCCCATCAGGGCCAGCACCAGCCCGGCAGTGATGCCGAAAAACCAGTGCAACTGGAACAGGGTTTTCTTCAACACGTCGCTCGCCTTGTCCGTTCGAAAATTGTCATCACGGCGCGCATTATGCCGTGGGTTATCGAGAGCTTCTTTGATTACGCACAAAGGCCCCGTTCAATCTAATGAACGGGGCCGGATCTGCTGATTGCATTAACTGTGGGAGGGGGCTTGCTCCCGAATGCGTCGTGTCAGTCGATATCTATTTCACTGACACATCGCCTTCGCGAGCAAGCCCGCTCCCACATTTACCGCATCAATCAGAAGTGGAAGTTGGTGCTCAACAGCGCCGTACGGCCCGCCGCCTGGTTGGCGAAGTGGGTCGAGAAGGCTTTGTCGTAGTAGGTTTCATTGGTCAGGTTCTGCACGTTGAGTTGCAGGTCGACGTTCTTGCTCAGCTTGTAGGCGGCCATCGCGTCGTAACGTACATAGGAATCGACCATCGTGGTGTTGGCCACGCTGCCGTACACGTCGTCGACGTAGAACGCACCGCCACCGATGGTCAGCTTCGGCGTGACCTGATAAGTGGTCCACAGGCTGGCGCTGTTTTTCGGCGTGTTCGGCAGTTCGTTACCGTTGTTGGCTTTGTTGGCCGGCAGGTCACCACCGTCGACCTGTTCGCTGTCCATGTAGGCGTAGCCGGCGAATACTTGCCACTTGTCGGTGATCTTGCCGCTGGCCGACAGCTCGATACCTTGCACGCGGGTCTTGCCGGCGTTCTCGTAGGAGGTGGTGTCGACTTGTACGCGAGCGTTTTCTTTCTCGGTGCGGAACACGTCAGCGGTCAGCGACAGGCGATCGTTCAACAGATCCCACTTGGTGCCGATTTCGTAGTTCTTGGTGGTTTCCGGCTCCATGTCGCTCTTGAGCAGGTTGCCATTGCGATCCGGAGTACCGCCCAGCGGGTTGCCTTCCTGGCCTTCACCGAGGGTGTTACCCGGTGGCGTCGCGGAGGTCGCGTAGGAGGCGTAGATGCTGCCGTTTGGCGCCGGTTTGTAGACCACGCCGAACTGACCGGTGACGAACTCGCTGGTGTCATCACCCTTGGAGGTGGTGGTGCCAGCGTTGTTGTAGGTCTTGTAGTCGGTCTCGAAGTGGTCATAACGCAGCCCCATGTTCACCAGCCACTGCTCGGACAGCTCCAGGGTGTCGAACGCATACAGCGCGTAAGTGTTGGCCTTGGTGTCGGTGCCAGCGTAGTTGCGTGAGATCGCGCCGTTCCACGGATCGTTCGGGTTCGGGTTCGACAGCGAGGTGCAGTTGTAGCCGCTCGATGCGCCAATCATCGACGGGGTGCAATTGGTGGTCGCGGCGCTGGTGCGCGGCGTGGTGTCAGTGTTGACGTTGTACGAGGACTTCTGGCCTTCCTCGCGGGTGTATTCGACACCGGTGGAGAAGCTGTTCTTGAAACCGGCGACGTAGAAATTGCCGAACAGATCAGTCTGGTTGGTGGTGGTCTCGGTGTTGCTGACCCGCGTGTTTGCACGGCGCCAGACGCTGCCATTGTTGACGTTGCCCTTGCTGTCGTCCGGCTGAGTCAGGATGTAATCCTGCATGCTGGTGCCGTGGCGCAGGGTGTTCTTGATGGTCAGCGAATCGCTCAGGTCATGCTCGATGGCGAAAGTCGCGGTGTCGGTGCGGCCCTTGCGGAAGTCGCGATCCAGACCGTAGAAGTTGCTGTGATCGCCACCGGCATACGGCTTGTCCGGGTTGGACTTGGTACGTGCCGCCGAACCACCGGCCGGAATGGTGTAAGGAATGCCCGAGTCCGGGGTGTCGTTGCTTTCCAGATGGTAGTAGTCCAGGTTGACCCGGGTGTCGGTGCCCAGGCCAAACGCCAGGGACGGCGCGATGCCCCAACGGTCGTAGTCGACCTTGTCGCGACCGGCGACATTGCTCTCGTGGCTCATCAGGTTCAGGCGGCCGGCAGCGGTGTCACTGAACTGGTAGTTGCCATCCAGCGTGTAACGCTGGGTCTGGTCGGAACCCCAGGTGAAACCACCGTCGAACGAGTTGCCCAAGTGTGCTTTTTTGCTCACCAGGTTGATGCTGCCACCGGCCGCGCCGCGACCGCCGATGGCCGAATTCGGGCCTTTGCTGACTTCAATGTTTTCCACAGCAAAGATTTCGCGGCTCTGCGAACCGGTGTCGCGCACGCCGTCGAGGTAGGTGTCGCCTTGGGCGTCGAAACCACGAATGAACGGACGATCACCCTGCGGGTTGCCACCTTCACCGGCACCGAAGGTGATGCCCGGCACGGTGCGCAGCGCGTCCTGCATGTTCAGGGCGCCGGTGTCTTTGAGCACTTGTTGCGGGATGACGGTGACCGAACGCGGGGTATCGACCAGCGGCGCGGTGTACTTGGGCGAGGAGGCTTTTTCGACCTGGTAGGACGTCGGGTCCTGCGCTTCGCCGGTGATGGCGGTAGCGTCCAGGGCGATGGCATTGCCGGAGGCTTTGCTGTCGGTCTTTTCTGCGGCGAAGACCATGTGGCCGGCGGAACCGGCGGTGATGGCGACACCAATGGCCGAAGCAAGCAAACGTGGTGAACTGACCGGCAATTGTGCGTGTTGACGTGACATTTTTATTCCCCTCCCCAAGGATTTGAGGTCGCGGAATATAGGGTAAACGGGTATTCGTATCAATTGCGAAACATTGTTATTCGCGACGAATTTACATTCTTTACAATTTAACCTTACGGTTTTTACCGATTCATCCGTCATGCGGGTTTTACACGGCCAATAAGAATCAATACCATTGGCACCCCTTTACCATCAGGTACGATCGCCATGCTGCTGCACATCCCCGGCCTGTTCGGCAAAGAAGAAGTGCAGCGCATCCGCGAGGCGCTGGAGCAGGCGGATTGGGCCGATGGCAAGATCACCGCCGGCTATCAGTCGGCCAAGGCCAAACACAATCTGCAACTGCCGGAAGGCCATCCGCTGGCCAAGGAAATCGGCGCAGCGATGCTCGAGCGGCTGTGGAAAAATCCGCAGTTCATGTCCGCTGCGCTGCCGCACAAAGTATTCCCGCCGTTACTCAACTGCTACACAGCGGGTGGCAGTTTTGACTTTCACATCGACAACGCCGTGCGTCAGCCCAAAGGCAGCATCGAGCGGGTGCGCACCGATCTGTCGGCCACGCTGTTTTTCAGTGAGCCCGAGGATTACGACGGCGGCGAACTGGAGATCCAGGACACCTTTGGCACGCAACGGGTGAAACTGCCCGCCGGCGACATGGTGCTGTACCCCGGCACCAGCCTGCACAAGGTCAATGCCGTCACCCGTGGTGCGCGTTATGCGTCGTTCTTCTGGACGCAGAGTCTGGTGCGCGAAGACAGCCAGCGCGCCTTGCTGTTCGAGATGGACGGGGCGATCCAGCAGCTCACTCAGGACATGCCTGATCACCCGTCGCTGATTCGCCTGACCGGCACCTATCACAACCTGCTGCGGCGCTGGGTCGAGGTATGAGTTTTCAACTGCGGCGCGAGGAGGTGCTC
This sequence comes from Pseudomonas sp. AO-1, assembly GCF_019775695.1. Lineage (NCBI taxonomy): Bacteria > Pseudomonadati > Pseudomonadota > Gammaproteobacteria > Pseudomonadales > Pseudomonadaceae > Pseudomonas > Pseudomonas sp. AO-1. Next base: position 5,660,107 of record NZ_CP079947.1, on the reverse strand, counting down.
GACGTTGCGCAGCTCGGCGCGATGCTCGAAGAAAGTCCGGCGCGTGCGGCGCAGGCGATTCTGCTCGCCGCCGGCCAGGGCATTGTTGAAGCGCAGGCGTTGCTCGGGCAGATCCTGCTCGATGGCCGTGGCATTGCTCAGGATCAAACGTTGGCACTGCGCTGGTTCGCCATCGCCGCCGGGCAAGGGCACCTGATGGCGCGCAACATGCTGGGCCGTTGTCATGAGCATGGCTGGGGATGCGTCGCGAATGCCGCGATTGCCGCGCAGCATTATCGAATCGCCGCTGACGCGGGGCTGGATTGGGCGATGTACAACCTCGCCAATCTGCTGGCGACCGGGCGCGGTGTCATGGTCGATCAGCGTCAGGCATTGGCGTTGTATCGGCGCGCCGCTGAAGCGGGTCATGCGAAGTCGATGAACCTGCTGGGACGGTATCTGGAGGAAGGGCGGGCAGGCCCGATGGATCTGCCAGCAGCACACGACTGGTATCGACGCTCCGCCGAGGGTGGGGATTTTCGCGGGCAGTTCAGTCACGCCGCGATCCTGGCGCAAGCGGGGCGAATCGAAGAGGCGCTGCAATGGCTGCGCAAGGCTTTGCTGCTCGGCAATGTGAAGTTCTTGCGCGTCAGCGGCGAATCGCTGCTGGCATCCGCGCATCCGCAGATACGCGCCATGGGCGCCGAGTACCGTCAGCGTCTGGCGGCCCTTGACGCCGAGGCGCCTGCTCTCCATCAGTAATCGAGGGCAGGCGCCTTCGATCACCCGCGTAACCAGCGTCCCTGCAGCGGGATCAGGTAATTGCGCAGGGACTGGCTGTGTTCCAGCAATCGTTCGCCACGCCGCAGAACGTCTTCATTCGGCACAGCCGTGACCGCACCGAGAAACGCGGACAACGCAGCCGTCAGTTTGCCGGTCTCACTGACATAGGTTTGCTGGTGTGGCACAACCTTCTGGGTATCTTTCAACTGGCGGGTCTTGTCGTCGTTGTCGCGCAGTTGCCTGGCCAGCGACGCCACGCGCTCCTCGCGTTGTGCAAGGCGCGTCTGGATGATCTGGCGCGCCTTGATCAGATCCTTGTATTTGATCAGCTCGTTGGCTTCGTCGAGAAACTTGTTGGCGATAATCAGTCCGGCCTCCAGCGCCGCCGCCTCAGGGGTGGTCGGTTTGTTGCCGATGATCGCCTTCAGTTGTTCAAGCAATGGCTTGATTCGATCAATGAATGTCAGCTTTTCGAACTCGGCAATGGCCAGATTCAGAACGGTTTCATCGTCTTTCAATTCAGCCAGCGGGATTTGCTCGGCGTCGTACTCCCGGGTCAGATTGATTTTGCTCGCGGCCAGCTCTTCAAGTCTGAAACGGTTGTTGCTGATGCCGATGCTCTGCACCCCGAACACACTGTTGTGCAGCGAAGTGTGGAGTCTGGTCATTTGTTCAGTGCACAGCTTGATCAGTTGGGTGACGATCTGCGAATACTGCTGGCGTGCTTTTTCAACCTGAGCACTCGGTTCACGGGCGTTGAGGCTGGCCAGTGCCTGCAGGTTTTCGTTCAGGTCGTCGGTCTCCAGCGCTGTGATTGCCGAAGTGAAGATATTCGCGGCCGTAAGATCAAGGTCGCTGACGGCCGTGTTCAAAGCGATCAACTCATCGCTCAAGGCTTTGATGTACAGGTTGGCAGAGCCAACGATCGCTTGATAACGGATCGCCTCACGGCTCTCTTGAATACGGCCAAGGTCAGGCTGGGCATAGCTGAGGTTTGTCATGATGAATATTTCCTGAATGATTGAGTGGCGTCAGTCGAATGCGTGGATAAGTTGATTCGCGTTGGCTTGAACGGTTTTCCAGTTTTTAATGACAATCTTGAAACTGGAGACAAAGCTTCTGAGGGTCAGAAACTCGTGCATGCCCATGACTTTATTTTGCGAAGCGTTGATGTAGTCGGTAACGGAGATCCATAGCGTCTCCAGTTGCGAGGTACTCTGTATCGCGCCTTCGACGTACAGCGACATGCTGTCCAGACCCGACTGGAACTCCATGAGCGTGCCGGCCAGGATGTTGGTTTGTTTGATCTGCTCCGCGAGTTGATCGCGCTGGGCGATCAATGGGCGTAAATGGGTAATCTGCTGAAGTTCGAGCGTTTTGTAATAAACGCTCGAGCTGAGAGGGCCGCCCTTGTAAGCGGCGACAAAACCAAGAATGTGATCAAAAAAATCCGGCGCCGTCTCGCGGGTTTTTTCCTCTATGAGTTTATTCGCTCGATCAATCGCAACATTCAGTTCAGTCAGCTGTCGGTTGAGTTGCGCATCGCCGGCCAGGCGTAGTTTTTCACCAATATTGACGGCAACCTTGTCGTTAAGATCGATCTTGAAGTACTTCAATCGCTCGCTGACATCCACACTGCTGAGCTTCTTCTCGCCGATCGATCTTTCGATGAACGCGAGAGACTCCTGAATGGAGCCGAAACGGTTCTTTTCTGCCGTGCCGATCTCCAGTGGCGGGAGCCGGGTTATTTCTTCTTCGCTCAGCGAGTCGATAGTACCCAGGTAGTTTATGTAACCCGGCATCGTCACGATGGCGTCGATAATTTCCTGACCAAAACTTTCCAGGTCCTCCGAAAAGGTCGAGAGACTTCCGGCCACACGCTTCATCGAATACTCGATGTCGTTCCACGAATTGGCATTGTTGATGATCATATGATTGAGCTGAACAATATCGATCAGCTCCAGACCGATGATGCCGGTGGTGCTGGTTTTCAATTGGCGCTCTACATCTTCGATATTGCGCGGCAAAGCTTTGGCGGCAGAGATGTAGTTTTTTATTTTTCGAATGTCGTCTTTGGTGACGAGCGGGTTTGAGGTGGGCTGCACTTTACATTCCTTGAGTGGTTGTCCGAGCCTCAAGGTTAATATTGCTTTTGCTCGTGAGTATATGTATTGAGTGTGACTTCTTGTTGTTTATTATTTGTCGTTTTTTGAAATCTCTTGCATAAGTGGTGGATGGTTTTTGGTTGTTCGGGATGTGTGTGTTTTTTTAATATTTAACGGCTTGTTGGTATTTGTTTTCGTGAACTAAGTTGAATGGCAGCGCTGATAAACTTGCGCTCTGGATGAGTGGTTCAGCGTTGTAAATGAATAGCCAATATACAGTCCGAAGGCCCCGTGCAGACAACGAATGGGCTGGCGCTATCCGCCAAACGGGCAACGGCTGATCTGCGTATTAAAGGTCAGACGCTTATTATCAATAGGAAGCGCTCACGGAGAAATTTGTGATTGCTAAAGGAGGGTGTTGACGACCCTGCAGACGCTGACGACGTTCGTGAAGACAGGGAGGCTGAATTGTCGGCTATTGGCAAAAAGATCCATGCGCAGTTGACCCGTATCGAGTCATGGCTGCGCCAATAAAAAAGGCCCATGAAAACATGGGCCTTTTTTCAATCGACGTGGGTTACACGTAGAACGATTTCAGCGGCGGGAAGCCATTGAATTCGACGGCGCTGTAACTGGTGGTGTAGGCACCGGTCGACAGCCAGTACAGACGATCACCGATCGCCAGGTTCAGTGGCAGGCCGTACTTGTAGTTCTCGTACATGATGTCGGCGCTGTCGCACGTTGGACCGGCGATCACCACTTCTTCCATCTCGCCTTTCTTCTCGGTCCAGATCGGGAACTTGATCGCTTCGTCCATGGTTTCGATCAGCCCGGAGAACTTGCCCACATCGGTGTAGACCCAACGCTCGACGGCGGTGCGCGATTTGCGTGCGACCAGTACCACTTCGCTGACCAGAATGCCGGCGTTGGCGATCAGCGAACGGCCCGGTTCCAGAATGATTTCCGGCAGGTCATCACCGAAGTCTTCTTTCAGGAAACGGATGATCTCTTCGGCGTAGGTTTCCAGGCTGTTGGTGCGGGTGATGTAGTTGGCCGGGAAGCCACCGCCCATGTTGATCAGCTTCAGGTGGATACCGTCTTCTTCCTTCAGGCGCTCGAAGATCACTTTGACCTTGGCGATCGCTGCGTCCCAGACGCTGATGTCGCGCTGCTGCGAACCGACGTGGAACGAGATGCCGTAAGGCACCAGCCCGAGGTCGCGAGCGAGGATCAGCAGGTCCATGGCCATGTCGGTCTGGCAGCCGAATTTGCGCGACAGCGGCCAGTCGGCAGTGGTCGAGCCTTCGGTGAGGATGCGCACATAGACTTTCGAACCCGGCGCGGCTTTGGCGATGTTGCGCAGGTCGGCTTCGGAGTCGGTGGCGTACAGACGCACGCCCTTCTCGAAGAAGTAGCGGATGTCCTTGGACTTCTTGATGGTGTTGCCGTAGCTGATCTGATCCGGGCTGACGCCACGGCTCAGGACTTTGTCCAGCTCATAGATGGAGGCGATATCAAAGCTCGAGCCTTTCTCTTTGAGCAGGTCGATGATCTCGACAGCCGGGTTGGCCTTGACCGCGTAGTAGACCTTGGCGAATTCGAAACCGGCGCGCAGGTCATCGTAGGCCTGGGCGATCATCGCGGTGTCGATCACCACGAACGGGGTTTCCTGTTTGTCGGCGAACGCCTTCATTTTCTGAAAGGTTTCGCGCGCGAAATAGTCTTCGACCTGGATCGACATGCTGGAGTGCTCCTATGGGCAAACGGGTAAAAACATGGGTGTAAATGAACGTCCTCCGTATCCCCACTTTGGTTCGCCTACTTCCCAAGGCATGTCGCCGAAAGCAAAAAGGCCACGGGCGTAACTGCCCTTGGCCTTGCTGTCTCGTCGTCAGTACTTGAGCCGGATGGATCGTTTCCAGCATGGACGTTCGGCGCGAACTTTAGGGCGTGAGGGGCCTGAGATCAACTAAAAATGTCGCGTTTTTGCACGCTTCTGACGTACGTCGCGGATATCACTCTTTGTAGCCGACCGAGATGACGGACAGATGTTCCCTGCGATTTTTCAAGTGTTAAAAATACCTGCACGTTCGCGGCTTTTGTCGGCGAAGTCGAGGGTAAGTACGTTAGGCGCAACATCGGCGACGTTGGCGGCGAGAGGTGGGAGTGAGGGGGATTTTGCTTGTTTGAACAGGTGACTTTGCCCAAGTCCAACGAACATTACTGTTGAGATTCTTTTCCGCCCTGTAAATGCCCCGAAGATTGCGCGAATCCTGTGGGAGCGAGCCTGCTCGCGAAAACATTTTCACAGGCAACATCCTTGTTGACCGTTATTGCGCATTCGCGAGCAGGCTCGCTCCCACAGATTTGGAGTTTTTACGCGACCACGGCCTCAGCCGGCGAAACGATATTGGTCTTCATGCCCCGCGAACGTCCCGAGCTCAGGTACGCCGCAATCGACTCCTGCGTCACCTCGCCGAGGAACACTCGTTCGGCATCCATCACCGGCAGCCACGAGCGATTGAACTCGTACATGCGCGACAGCAAGATACGCAGGTGCTCGTCATACGCTGCAGTGGCGTTGAACTCGCGCAGATACTGCGCGCAGGTGCCGGTCTGGCGATGCAGGTCGCGGCGTCGCACATAACCCAGCGCCTTGTTCTCGGCACAGGTGACCACCACGTAGCGGCGGTCATGCTCGTCCATCAGCTCCAGCGCATCGGCCACCGGGGTTTCCGGGCTGACTGACGGGGCGTTGTCCGCCGCGTCTTCCGCCTTCACCAGCAGCAGACGCTTGAGGGTGCTGTCCTGGCCGACGAAGTTGCTGACAAAGTCGTCCGCGGGGTGCGCGAGCAGGGTGTCCGGGTGATCGATCTGCAGCAGTTTGCCGGCGCGGAAGATCGCGATCTTGTCGCCGAGCTTGATCGCTTCGTCGATGTCGTGGCTGACCATGATCACGGTCTTGTTCAGCGCGCGTTGCATCTCGAAAAACTCGTTCTGGATCATCTCACGGTTGATCGGGTCGACTGCGCCAAACGGCTCGTCCATCAGCAACAACGGCGCATCCGCCGCCAGTGCGCGGATCACACCGATGCGCTGTTGCTGGCCACCGGACAGTTCACGCGGGTAGCGATGCAGATACTGCTTGGGTTCCAGCTTGATCATGCTCATCAGTTCGCGGGCGCGGTCGTGGCATTTCTGTTTGTCCCAGCCGAGCAGTTTCGGCACCACGACGATGTTCTCTTCGATGGTCATGTTCGGGAACAGACCGATCTGCTGGATCACGTAGCCGATGTTGCGGCGCAAGGTCACTTCGTCGAGGTCGGTGGTGTCTTCGCCGTTGATCAGGATCTTGCCCGAAGTCGGTTTGATCAGGCGGTTGATCATTTTCAGCGTGGTGCTTTTGCCGCAACCCGATGGCCCGAGGAACACACAGATTTCGCCTTCATTGACGGTCAGGCTCACCGAGTCCACGGCTTTGACATCTTTGCCGTTGCTCTGGAAGGTCTTGCTGAGGTTTTGAAGTTCGATCATTTGAGGAGTCCTTTTGGAGTCAGCGTACGTTGCAGCCACTGCAGGAGAAGGTCGGCGAAGATCGCCAGAAGGCTGACCAGCAGCGCGCCGACGATCAGCATCGACATGTCGCTGCGGCTGATGGAGGCGAGGATCAGCACACCGAGGCCACCGGCGCCGATGGTCGCGGCGATGGTCATCACGCCGATGTTCATCACCACCGCAGTGCGCACCCCGGCGAGAATCACCGGCACCGCAATCGGCAGCTCGACCATGCGCAGGCGCTGGCCGAAGGTCATGCCGATGCCGCGCGCGGCTTCACGGATACCCGGCTCGACGCCGGTCAGGGCGAGGTAGGTGTTGCGCATGATCGGCAGCAGCGAATAGAGGAACACCGCGGTGATCGCCGGCATCGGCCCCAGGCCCTGGCCGAACTTGGAATAGAACGGCAGCAGCAGGCCGAACAGCGCAATCGATGGCACGGTCAGCAACACTGTGGCGCTGGCTTGCAAGGGACCTGCGAGTGTCGGGAAGCGCGTCATCAGAATGCCCAGCGGCACGCCGATGAGAATCGCCAGTGTCACCGCGATGCCGACCAGGGTGATGTGCTGCCAGGTCAGGTGCATCACCTGCTGCCAGTCGAGGTGGGAAAAGGCGTTCAGAAATTCCATGACTTTTCCTCCTTAGTTGAGTGGATGCTGGCGCAGGAAATCGGCGGCCACTTTCGATGGGCTTTCGTGATCGACGTCGACCCGCGCGTTGAGCTGGCGCATGGTTTCGTCGTCGAACAATTGCGCCAGCGGCTTGAGTTGCTCGGCCAGTTGCGGGTGCGCATCGAGGTAGGCCTGGCGCACTACCGGCGCGGCGGTGTAGTCGGGGAAGTAGTGCTTGTCGTCTTCCAGCAGTTTCAGGCCGAACGCATTCAGGCGGCCGTCGGTGGTGTAGACCAGACCGGCAAACACCTGGCCATTACGCAGCGCGGTATAGACCAGCCCCGCGTCCATCTGCCGGATGTTCTTGCGGGTCAGGTTCATGTCGTAGAGCTTGACCATGCCGTCCAGACCGTCGGAGCGGTTGGCGAACTCGGTGTCCAGCGCCACCAGGTGATTGGTCTGGGCTTCATCGCGCAGCACCTTGTTCAGGTCGCTGATGGTGTTGACCTGCGGATACTCCTCGGCGACTTTTTTCGGCAGGGCGAGGGCGTAGGTGTTGCTGAATTTCGACGGGGTCAGCCAGACCAGGCCTTTTTTCGCGTCGAGTTCTTTGACCCGGGCGTAGGACTGTTCGCTGTCGAGTTTCTCGGTGACATGGTTGTAGGCCACCAGCGACACGCCGGTGTATTCCCAGAGCATGTCCAGTTGTCCGCTTTCGTGGGCGCTACGGGCGAGATTGCTGCCCAGACCGCCGGTGATCTGCGCGTCGTAGCCTTTGCTGCGCAGGTATTGCGCGGTGATTTCCGCGAGCAGGGTCTGCTCGGTGAACACCCGGGCGCCTAGGCGAATAACCGGTTTTTCGGCGGCTTGGGCCAATCCTGCAAACAGCAGGAGGCAGCTCAAGATCAAGCTAAATCGTTTCATAACTATTCCTTCGCAAGAGCCTTAAGACGGGCGCAAACCGCGTTCCAGCCAGAGACGGCTGGCGAGGGTGACCACGCCATCGAGCAGCAGGGCCAGCAGCGCGGTAGACGCGGCGCCGAGCAGCAGTTGCGGCTGATTGTTCAGGGCAATGCCAGGGAAGATCAGGCTGCCGAGGCTGTTGGCGCCGATCAGGAAGGCCAGCGGCGCGGTGCCGACGTTGATCGCCAGCGCCACGCGCACGCCACCGATGATGATCGGCACGGCGTTGGGCAATTCGACTTTCCACAGCACCTGGCGCGGGGTCATGCCGATGCCGACGGCGGCTTCTTTGAGCGAACCCTGAACGTTTTTCAGGCCTTCGTAGGTGTTGCGCACAATTGGCAACAGGGAAGCGAGGAACAAAGCGAAGATCGCCGGACCACTGCCGATGCCGAGAATCCCCAGGGCAATCGCCAGTACCGCCAGCGGTGGCACGGTGTTGCCGATATTGAAGATCTGCATGAAGCGTTCAGCGCGGCCGACCATGCTCGGGCGGCTGAGAAAGATACCGGCGGGGATGCCCACGACCAGGGCGGCCAGCATTGAAGCGAGGACGAGAATCAGATGAGCTTGCAGGTAAAACAACAAATCGTCGCGGTAGTGTTCGATCGTGTTGATGCCGATCCAGTGAACCAGCAGGGCCAGGAGCGCGATCACCACCGCACCTCCCATCAGCCCTTTGCCATAGCGGATAGCCACAGGCGGACTCCTTTTTTTGTAGTCGGCGAACGCAGCTCCGTGTGGCAAGGCCATTCCTGGCTGCCGAAGTCAGCGTTCGCGAAAAGTAGCCGTTTTTCAGAACCGGCAAAGCGATCTGAAAGCGAGCCATGAGCGCAGCCTCGTCAGGCTAACTTGCTGATTTTTCAGCCCCTGACGAAATGTCGTAACAGGGGATGGACGTCTCCGTGCTTTAAAAGGTTCCCACGTCAGACACTGTTTGGCCACCTGTAGGAGCAACCGCAGGCTGCGATCTTTTGATTTTGTTCTTGAGAGCAAGATCAAAAGATCGCAGCCTGCGGCAGCTCCTACAGGGTTTTGCGCGGCCGAGGGACGGTGGTTCGGCGGTTACTTTTTAAGCTATACTCGCCGCCCTTTTTTGAATCACCGCCAGGCGATTTCCCATGACCAACCAGGCCGCCGAAGTCGCGAAACGCCGCACTTTCGCCATTATTTCCCACCCCGATGCCGGTAAAACCACGATCACCGAAAAGCTCCTGTTGATGGGCAAGGCGATTGCAGTGGCCGGCACGGTGAAATCCCGTAAATCCGACCGCCATGCGACATCCGACTGGATGGAGATGGAGAAGCAGCGGGGTATTTCCATTACCACGTCGGTCATGCAGTTCCCGTATCGCGAACACATGATCAACCTGCTCGACACCCCGGGCCACGAAGACTTCTCCGAAGACACCTACCGCACCCTGACGGCGGTCGACTCGGCATTGATGGTCCTCGACGGCGGTAAAGGCGTTGAGCCACGGACTATCGCCCTGATGGACGTTTGCCGTCTGCGTGACACGCCGATCGTCAGCTTCATCAACAAACTCGACCGTGACATCCGCGACCCGATCGAACTGCTCGACGAAATCGAAGCCGTTCTGAAGATCAAGGCAGCGCCGATCACCTGGCCGATCGGTTGCTACCGCGACTTCAAGGGCGTGTACCACCTGGCCGACGACTACATCATTGTCTACACCGCCGGTCACGGTCACGAACGCACTGAAACCAAGATCATCGAGAAACTCGACTCCGACGAGGCGCGCGCGCACTTGGGCGACGAGTACGAGCGCTTCCTCGAACAGCTGGAACTGGTGCAGGGCGCCTGCCATGAGTTCAACCAGCAGGAGTTCCTCGACGGTCAACTGACTCCGGTGTTCTTCGGTACTGCACTGGGCAACTTCGGTGTCGACCACGTGCTCGACGCCGTTGTGGACTGGGCGCCGCGTCCGCTGGCCCGTGTCGCTAACGAGCGCACCGTCGAGCCGGTGGAAGAGAAGTTCTCGGGCTTCATCTTCAAGATCCAGGCGAACATGGACCCGAAACACCGCGACCGTATCGCTTTCATGCGTATCTGCTCCGGCAAGTACGAGAAAGGCATGAAGATGCGCCACGTGCGTACCGGCAAGGACGTGCGCATCGGCGACGCTTTGACGTTCTTCTCTTCCGAGCGTGAGCAACTGGAAGAGGCGTACGCCGGCGACATTATCGGTCTGCATAACCACGGCACGATCCAGATCGGCGACACCTTCAGCGAAGGCGAAGTCCTCGGTTTCACTGGTATCCCGCACTTCGCCCCGGAGCTGTTCCGTCGCGTACGTCTGCGTGATCCGCTGAAATCCAAGCAATTGCGTCAGGGTCTGCAGCAGTTGGCTGAAGAGGGCGCGACTCAGGTGTTCTTCCCGGAGCGCAGTAACGACATCATTCTTGGCGCCGTCGGTGTGCTGCAGTTCGATGTGGTCGCCAGTCGTTTGAAGGAGGAATACAAGGTTGAGTGCTCTTACGAGCCGATCACTGTGTATTCCGCGCGCTGGATTGAATGCAGCGACAAGAAGAAGCTTGAGGAGTTTTCCAACAAGGCGGTGGAGAACCTCGCGCTGGATGGCGGTGGGCACCTGACCTACCTGGCGCCGACGCGGGTTAACCTGGCGTTGATGGAAGAGCGGTGGCCGGATGTGAAGTTCCGTGCGACGCGTGAGCATCATTAAGCGCTGAGCTGGGTTGTTCGAAAGCCCCTGAGGTGTAGGCCTTGGGGGCTTTTTTTGGGCTTTGTCTTGGCGGCCTTTGGGCCGACCAGGCTTCGGGTGGTTTTGGGTGTATATCCGTTTTTTCGGTGATGGCGGCTTAGGGTTTCGCCCTGACGGCGACTCACTTTTTTTACAAACGCCTAAAAAAAGTAAGCAAAAAAACGCTTGCTCCTGCGTTCGGCCCGCTCGCTAAAGCTCGGGGTCCCTTCGCTCCGGGATTGATCCGGGCGCAGCGCCTACGGTTTGCTTCGCTGCACCTCCTCTCGCTGTGTTTGGCTGCGCCAAACGGTCGCTGCGCTCCCACCCCCGGATCAATCCCTCCACTCAGCCTTCCGATGTCGCCCGTGGATCAAGATCAAAAGCGGTACTCGAGCTAACGCTCATTGTGTTGAGTGGTGAGGAGCGAGAGCGGTGCGCGTTCTGCTCTTGCTCTTGTGTGGGAGCTGGCTTGCCAGCGATGGCGGCCTGCAAGCCGACCAATCGCCCACTGAAGTCACTCAATTTCCCTGTGGGAGCGAGCTTGCTCGCGAAGGCGCCCTGCCAGCCAACCGTTCTCCAAATGAATACCCCAATCCATTGTGGGAGCTGGCTTGCCAGCGATGGCGGCCTGCGAGCCGACCAATCTCCCACTGAAGTCACTCAATTTCCCTGTGGGAGCGAGCCTGCTCGCGAATGCGTCCTGCCAGCCAACCGTTCTCCAAATGAATACCCCAATCCATTGTGGGAGCTGGCTTGCCAGCGATGGCGGCCTGCGAGCCGACCATTTTCTAATCGAACTGAGCGACCGAAGGCTGCGATCTTTTGGACTTGAAGCGCGAAGTCAAAAGATCGCTGCCTACGACAGCTCCCACAGGGTTGTAGGGCGACTCTGTATTTTGAGATATCGATGTTCTTGAGCGCGACAACCGGTGTGCTGGGCGTTAGTGTTTCAGGTCCACGCCAGTCGCTTTGAGAGGTCAATGGAATGACGCGCAACCTCGTCCATCTGCTGCGCCCCAACGGCTATTTCAGCCTGATGGCCTGGGTGCTCGCGGCGCTGCTGTTCATCAATCGCTTGAGCAGCATGGTCAAGTTGTTCATGGCGCTGTATCTGCGCCAGGAGCTGGGGCTGGCGATCGAGACGGTGGGCTGGCTGTTGTCGGCCTACGGTGCCGGGTTGTTGATTGGTTCGATGCTCGGTGGTTTGCTCAGTGATCATGTGCGGACGGCGCGGCTGACCGCCGCGTTGTTCTTTGTTTCCATGTGGGTGTTGATCCTGTTGGGGCTGGTGACGCAGGTGGCGTTGCTGGCCGTGTTGCTGTTGCTCAGTGGTGCCGTCGACGGGGCGATTCGAACGCTGCATCAGCGACTGATCATGGAGTATTGCGAGCCTGCGCAGCGCTCCCGTGCCCAAGCCTTGAGCCGGGTGGCGCGAAACCTTGGCATGGCGGCTGCCGGGGTGGCCGGCGGGGTGTTGGCGCAGACGGATTTCCGTTGGGTGTTTTTTGTCAGTGCGGCGATGACGCTGCTCGCGTTGCTGTGGTTTGTGCGCACCACTTGGCGCCGCGCGGTACTCAAGCCCGATGAGGTGACCGAAGCTGGCACTCGTACACCGTTGCGCGACGCGGCATTCCTCTGGCTGCTCGGTGCGGCCGTGTTGCTGGGGATGGCCTTCGACACGGTTTACAGCACGCTGGGCAACTATCTGCGCGACTACTACCACTTGAGCACCGAGGCCATCGGCTGGCAGTTCGGGCTTAACGCGATGCTGGTGGTGGCGCTGCAGATCCCGCTCACGCACTGGTGCGAGCGGTGGGGCTTGCGTCGGCAATTGCTCGCGGGTTGTGTGTTGTTGGCGGTCGGGTTGGGGATGTTGCCGTTTGGCTCCGGCTTGCTTTACGTGTGTCTGTCGACGGTGATCTGGACCTTGGGTGAAGCTTTTTTCATGCCGCCGCTGAATGTGCTGGTCATGCGGCACGCGCAGGGCGGCAAAAGCGGCCAGTATTTCGGTCTGTTTTTCATGAGCTGGAGCGCCAGTGCATTGTTGTCGCCGGTGTTGAGTGGTCAGCTGTATGGGCACTTCGGCGGCCACAGTGTATGGCTTGCGAGCGCGACACTGGCGTTGTTGACCTTGCCGCTGATCTGCCTGGCGACGCGCTCATCGACCCAGGCCAAAGCGCTGGCCGCCAGCGAACGCACGGCCTCGCTTAGCTGATTCGGTTATAGCGGTTATTCACAAGTGATCTCTCGTCTCAGGGCATTTCCCGGGGTTGGTCAGCGTCCTATCTGGTGAACCGGACTGATCGGAACTAGATTTCATTCAGCGCCGGATCGGCACCCCAGGCTTCAACCACGAAAGGATGGAAATGGCTATGAGCATTTTTCAACGTATTGTGCTGTTGCTTAAGGTTTTGGTGATGTTGACGCTTGGCACTACGGCGGCGTGGGCAAGTTCTGCCACACCATCACAGGGGTTTAACGCAGCCCACGGACAAGCCGGTGTGGTCATGCTGGCCAAGTCTGAATCCGAACCGGGCGATCAGGACCAGGGCGGCAGCAAGGATGATGACGACTCGACCACTGACGAGCCGGACACTGACGATGACGAAGGCGACAGCCAGTCGTAAAGCGCCGGCAAAAGAAAACCCCTTCTTCCCCGACTGATGCGCAATCGGGGGAGAAGAGGTTTGGGTAAACACATTATTTCCGGATAAACACGATTCCTGCAGGAGCTGCGGCACGCTGCGATCTTTTGATCCTGATGCTGAAAATCAACAGATCGCAGCCTCGTTTCACTCGACAGCTCCTACAGGTTTTGTATCGGTCTCCGGTTTTGCTTACGCCGCGCCATCAAGGAACTGTTCGGCGTAGTGGCAAGCCACCTGCCGGTTGTCGAGCTGGCGCAGGGCCGGCTCTTCAGTGCTGCAACGCTCGGTCGCGTACGGGCAACGCTTGTGGAACGCGCAGCCCGGTGGCGGGTTCAGCGGGTTGGGCAGTTCGCCGACAATCTTGATTTTCGGCTTGTCCGGATCCGGGTGGATCGTGGGTGTCGCCGACAACAAGGCCTGAGTGTAAGGGTGCAGAGGTCGGGTGTAGATGTCCTCTTTCGGGCCCATTTCCACCGGACGGCCGAGGTACATCACCAGCACCGAGTCGGCGACGTGACGCACCACCGCCAGGTTGTGCGAGATGAACACGTAGGCGGTGTTGAACTCCTGCTGCAGGTCCATGAACAGGTTCAGCACCTGCGCCTGAATCGATACGTCGAGCGCCGAGGTCGGTTCGTCCGCCACCAGAACTTTCGGTTGCAGCATCATCGCCCGCGCCAAGGCAATACGCTGACGCTGACCGCCGGAGAACATGTGCGGATAGCGCTGGTAGTGCTCGGGACGCAAGCCGACCTGCTTCATCATCGCCTGGACTTTCTCGCGACGCTCGGTAGCACTCAGGTTGGTGTTGATCAGCAGAGGCTCGGCCAATTGATCACCGATTTTCTGCCGTGGGTTCAACGATGCGTACGGGCTCTGAAACACCATTTGCACGTCTTTGCGCAGTTGTTTGCGCTGGGCCTTGTCGGCGCCGGCGACTTCTTGCCCGGCGATTTTCAGCGAGCCGGAAGACGGCTCTTCAATCAGGGTCAGGGCGCGGGCGAGGGTGGATTTGCCGCAACCCGATTCGCCTACGACAGCGAGGGTCTTGCCGGCTTCCAGTTCGAACGACACGCCGTTGAGGGCGCGCACGGTCGCGTGGCCCTTGAACAGGCCACGGGAGACTTCGTAGTGACGGGTCAGGTCGCGGGCGGTAAGTACGACGGCCATTACGCCACCTCCTGGTTCAGCGGGTAGAAGCAACGGGCGAGGCTGTTGGCTTTCGGATCAAGGGCTGGACGCTGCACGCGGCAGCTGTCCTGCACGTACGGGCAGCGCGGCGACAGCAGGCAACCCTGCGGACGGTCGTAGCGGCCTGGAACGATGCCCGGCAGGGTCGACAGGCGCTCGGCGCCCAGACTGTGCTCGGGAATCGCCTTGAGCAGGGCTTCGCTGTAAGGGTGTGCCGGGATGTCGAACAGTTGCGGCACCTGACCGACTTCTACCGCTTGACCTGCGTACATCACACAGACGCGCTGGGCGGTTTCGGCCACGACCGCGAGGTCGTGAGTGATCAGCACCAGGCCCATGTTCTGTTCTTTCTGCAACGCCAGCAGCAGATCCATGATCTGCGCCTGAATCGTCACGTCCAGCGCCGTGGTCGGTTCGTCGGCGATCAGCAGTTTCGGCTCGCCGGCAATCGCCATGGCAATTGCCACACGCTGGCTCATGCCGCCGGACAGTTGGTGCGGGTAGGCGTCCATACGGCTGGCGGCGCCCGGGATTTCCACTTTCTCCAGCAATTCGATGGCGCGTTTGCGCGCTTGCTTGCCGGACATTTTCAGGTGCAGGCGCAGCACTTCTTCGATCTGGAAACCGACGGTGTAGCTCGGGTTGAGCGCGGTCATCGGATCCTGGAACACCATCGACAGGTCTTTGCCGACGATTTGCCGACGCTGACGATTGCTCAGCTTGAGCATGTCTTTGCCGTCGAAGCTGAGCGAGTCGGCAGTGACGATGCCGGGATGCTCGATCAGCCCCATCAGCGCCATCATGGTCACGGATTTACCCGACCCCGACTCGCCAACGATGGCCAGGACTTCGCCCTTGTCGACTTTCAGGTCGAGGCCATCGACCACGGGCGTCGCGTTCTTGTCGCCGAAGCGGACGTTGAGATTCTTGATTTCTAGCAGTGACATAGGAATCTCCTCAGGCGGCGTTCTTGAGTTTCGGGTCCAGCGCATCGCGCAGACCGTCGCCCATCAAGTTGATTGCCAGCACGCTGAGCAAAATGGTCAGACCCGGCAGGCTCACGACCCACCAGGCGCGTTCGATGTAGTCGCGGGCGGAGGCCAGCATGGTGCCCCACTCAGGGGTTGGCGGTTGTACGCCAAGGCCGAGGAAGCCCAGCGCCGCCGCGTCGAGAATCGCCGAAGAGAAACTCAGGGTGGCCTGTACGATCAGCGGTGCCATGCAGTTGGGCAGCACGGTGATGAACATCAGGCGCGGCAGACCGGCACCGGCCAGGCGCGCGGCGGTGACGTAGTCGCGGTTCAGTTCGCCCATCACGGCGGCACGGGTCAGACGCACGTAGGACGGCAGCGAAACCACGGCGATGGCGATCACGGTGTTGATCAGGCCAGGGCCGAGGATGGCGACAATCGCCACAGCCAGCAGCAGGGACGGCAGGGCCAGCATGATGTCCATCAGACGCATGATGGTCGGGCCGATCATCTTCGGGAAGAAACCGGCGAACAGACCCAGCAGGATCCCCGGGATCAACGACATCACCACCGACGACAGACCGATCAGCAGCGACAGGCGCGAACCCTGGATCAGCCGCGACAGCAGGTCGCGGCCCAGTTCATCGGTGCCGAGCAGGAACTGCATTTGCCCGCCTTCGAGCCACGCCGGTGGCGTCAGCAGGAAGTCACGGTATTGCTCGCTCGGGTTATGCGGCGCGACCCACGGCGCGAAGATCGCGCAGAAAATCACCAGCAGCATGAACAGCAGGCCGGCAACCGCGCCCTTGTTCTTCGCGAAGGCTTGCCAGAATTCTTTGTACGGTGACGGATACAGCAGGCTTTGATCCGCGCTTGGGGCGGAAGTGGCTACTGAGGATGTTGGAGTGCTCATGGTATGGACCTCAGCGCTGATGACGGATGCGTGGGTTGGCAAAGCCGTAGAGGATGTCCACTACGAAGTTGACCAGAATCACCAGGCAGGCGATTAACAGGATGCCGTTTTGCACAACCGGGTAGTCCCGGGCGCCGATGGCTTCGATCAGCCATTTACCGATGCCGGGCCAGGAGAAAATGGTTTCGGTCAGGACCGCGCCGGCCAGCAGGGTACCGACTTGCAGGCCGACCACGGTCAGAACCGGAATCAGCGCGTTACGCAGGCCGTGCACGAACACCACGCGCGACGGCGACAGGCCTTTGGCCTTGGCAGTGCGGATGTAGTCTTCACGCAGCACTTCGAGCATCGACGAACGGGTCATCCGCGCGATCACCGCCAGTGGAATGGTGCCGAGCACGATGGCCGGCAGAATCAGGTGATGCAGGGCATCGAAGAACGCGCCCGTGTCATCGGCCAGCAGTGTGTCGATCAGCATGAAACCGGTGCGCGGCTCGATGTCGTAGAGCAGGTCGATCCGCCCGGACACCGGGGTCCAGCCCAGGCTCACCGAGAAGAACATGATCAGGATCAGGCCCCACCAGAAGATCGGCATCGAATACCCCGCCAGGGAGATGCCCATCACCCCATGGTCGAACAGGGATCCTCGTTTGAGGGCCGCGATCACCCCGGCCAGAAGACCGAGAATGCCGGCGAACAGCAGGGCGGCCATGGACAGTTCCAGGGTCGCCGGGAAGAGGGAGGTGAACTCGGTCCATACGCTCTCACGCGTACGCAGGGATTCGCCGAGATCGCCGTGGGCCAGTTTGCCGATGTAGTCCAGGTACTGGGCATACAGCGGTTTGTTCAGACCAAGGCGTTCCATTGCCTGAGCGTGCATTTCGGGGTCGACCCGACGTTCGCCCATCATCACTTCCACGGGGTCGCCGGGAATCATGCGAATCAACGCGAAAGTCAGCAGGGTGATGCCGAAAAACGTGGGGATCAACAACCCCAGTCGGCGGGCAATAAAACTAAACATCTTGTGTGGTACCTCATCAGCCGGTTAGGCGTGCCCGGCGACCCTGGGGTCAGGGAGGCCGGGAGTTTCTTATCTACTTCACCTGGGTGGTGGCGAAGTTATTCGTGGTCAGAGGGCTGATGTGGTAACCCTCTACGTTATTGCGCATTGCGGTAAACATACGGGTGTGGGCCATGCTGATCCACGGTTGGTCCTGATTAAACAGCACCTGAGCCTGTTCGTAGAGCTTCGCGCGTTCGGCCGGATCTACTTTAGCCCGTGCTTCGTCGAGCAGTGCCTGGAATTTCTCGTTGCACCAGCGCGCGTAGTTTTCGCCGTTCTTGGCCGCTTCGCAACTGAGCATAGGCGTCAGGAAGTTATCCGGGTCGCCGTTGTCGCCCGCCCATCCGGCCGACACCATATCGTGTTCGCCGGCCTTGGCGCGCTTGAGCATCTCGCCCCATTCCATCACACGGATGTCGACCTTGATCCCGACTTTCGCCAGATCGGCCTGCATCATCTGTGCGCCGAGCATCGGATTGGGGTTGGTCGGGCCGCCGCCGTTACGGGTAAACAGAGTAAACACGGTGCCTTCCGGGACCCCGGCTTCCTTGAGCAGGGCGCGGGCCTTGTCGAGGTCACGTGGCGGGTTCTTCAGGTCGTGGTTGTAGCCCAGCAGTGTCGGCGGGTAGGGGTTGACCGCTACGGTCGCGTTGCCCTTGCCGAACAGGGCGTTGACGTAGGCTTCCTTGTCGAAAGCGATGTCGATCGCTTTGCGGACCCGCACGTCGCTCATGTATTTGTGCTGAGTGTTCATGGCGATGTACGAGACGGTCATCGCGTCCAGTTCATCGACCTTCAGGTTGCTGTCTTTCTTGATGCTCGGGATGTCATCCGGCTTCGGATACAGTGCGATCTGGCACTCGTTGGCCTTGAGCTTCTGCAGGCGCACGTTGTTGTCGGTGGCGATTGCCAGGATCAACGCATCGGCCGGTGGCTTGCCACGGAAGTAGTCCGGGTTGGCCTTGAAGCGCACCTGCGCATCCTTGGCGTAACGCTGGAAGATGAACGGGCCGGTGCCTACAGGCTTGTTGTTGAGGTCGGCGGTCTTGCCGGACTTGAGCAACTGGTCGGCGTATTCGGCCGGGTAAATCGAGGAAAACGCCATGGCGATGTCGGCCAGGAACGGCGCTTCGCGGCGGGTCAGGGTGAACTTGACCGTGTTGTCGTCGACTTTTTCGACGCTTTTGAGCAGTTCCTTGAAGCCCATGCTTTCAAAGTACGGGAAGCCCACGCTCGACAGTTTGTGCCACGGGTGATTCGGGTCCAGCTGACGCTGGAAGCTCCAGACCACGTCGTCGGCGTTCATGTCACGGGTCGGCTTGAAGTATTCGGTGGTGTGAAACTTGACGCCTTTGCGCAGGTGGAACGTGTACGTCAGGCCGTCTTCACTGATGTCCCAGGATTCGGCCAGTGCCGGAATCACTTCGGTGGTGCCGGGCTTGAAGTCCGCCAGACGGTTGAAGATCGTTTCGGCCACCGCATCGGCAGTGACTGCAGTTGTGTACTGGACCATATCGAAGCCTTCCGGGCTGGCTTCGGTGCAGACCACCAAGGGTTTGGCCGAGACGCCGATGGCGGCGCTCAACAACGCAGCCGCGACGGCCGCACGTAGGGGAAGCATTTTCATCGATAACCCTCTGCAATCGGTTGAAGACAAAAAACCGAACGGCCGACTCGTCATGAGTCAGCCGTCGGTCGGCGTTTTTACAGGATGTTGAACGGGATGGTGGTCACGAGACGGAACTCGTTGATGCTGCCGTCAGCCTGGTTTTCGCTGGCGCGGTGAGCGGTGTAGGTGCCACGGATGGTGGTCGCCTTGAGCGGGCCGCTCTGTACGGCGTAGGTTGCACCAATGCCGTATTCGTAGTGGTGCTCGCCGTCCATGTTGCGTACGTCATAGGCAGTGCCGGTGTAGTGAGTACCGTCGATACCCCAGCCGCGAGCCTGGTAGATGTTGAACTTCAGGCCTGGCACGCCATATTCGGCCATGTTCAGACCATAGGCGACCTGGAAGGATTTCTCGTTCGGGCCGTTGAAGTCGGACAGCAGGGAGTTGGCCAGGTAGATGCCGTTGGTTTCGTGCAGGTAGTCGAAGTACTCGTTACCGTTAATTTCCTGGTACGAGAAGGTCAGGCTATGAGCCTGGTGAGTCAGGCCGAACGACAGCGAGTAGGTGTCGTTGTCGATTTCGCCCATCTCTTTTTTGCCGGTATCGACGGTCTTGTAGTAGTTCAGGCCAGTGGTCAGGCTGACGACATTGCTGTCACCCAGTTCGTGGGTGGCGCCGAAGTAGTACTGGTTCCAGAAGTCTTCAACCTTGGAGGCGTACAGGCTGGTCTTCAGGCTTTTCAGCGGCTGATAGTTCAGGCCGACGATGCTGACGCGATCGGTTTCGGCGTTGTTGTTGGTGTACTCGGAACGGAATTTCGACAGGCTTTCTTCGGTACGTGGCGATACGCGGTCGAAGCTGCCGGCGTCGAACGACAGGTTGTTCAGTTCTTCGCTGTGCAGGCTCACACCTTCAAAGCTCGAAGGCAGCGCACGGTTGCCGATGGTGTCGACGATCGGGGTGCTGAAGTTCTGGCGACCGGCGGTCAGGGTGGTGTTCGACACGCGGAACTTGACGTTGGCCAGACCCAGTTTGCTCCACTGGCCTTCAGCGTCGCCGCCTTCTTTGGTCAGCGTACGGTTGTTGCCCGCGCCTGGACGCGAACCCGGTGCGCCACCGTTGTTGGAGGCCAGGTCCTTGCGATTACGCTCCAGCGCTACCGCGTTGTAAGCAGCGACTTCAGTGCTGACACCCACGGTGCCCTGAGTGAAACCGGAAGTGAAGTTGACGATGGTGCCCTGCACCCAGTTGATACGACGATCAGTCGGGGTGGCAACGCCGTCCTTGCGATAAGTGAACTTGCCGCCGCGCTTGAGTTGCTCGTTGGCGTACCAGTTACGGGTCGTGCCGCTGATGGTGGAACCTTCGAGGAAGCCGGTGGCATCAGCCTGGGCGCTTTTCTCGTTGACGGTCACCGGGGTGAACGCCTGGCTCTGTTCCTCGGCATAGGCCGTGGCGGTGATGCTGCTGATGGCCAAGGCCAGTATCGCGGTGCTGCTCAGTTTCATGGGTGAAGCTCCTTTACTTTCTTTTTATGCCGGCTTTTTTGGGTGGGCCGGTTATTGGTTTAGAACTCATTTCACACATCGCAAACGTTTGCAAAAGGCCGGATCGGCGAATTTCGGCAAAGCGCTTGCGTGAGGGGGATAGACAGCCCCCCTCAGCATTGCGGCTAATCGGTTGGGTTAATCGATACTGACGCCCGAGAACACATTGCGACCGAAGGGGCTGACCTTGAAGCCCTCAACCCGGGCGCTTAACGGCTGGTTGACCGTCGAGTGGGCGACAGGCGTGATCGGCACTTGCTGCTTGAGCAACTGCTGCGCCTGTTTGTAGAGCGTGGTGCGCTGGTCGCGGTCGGTGACGACCTTGGCCTCTTTGATCAGCTTGTCGTAAGCCGGATCGCACCACATGGAGTAGTTGTTGCCGCCGATGGCATCGCAGCTGTACAGGGTGCCCAGCCAGTTGTCCGGATCCCCGTTGTCGCCGGTCCAGCCAATCAGGCTGATGTCGTGCTCGCCATTCTTGGTGCGCTTGATGTACTCGCCCCATTCGTAGCTGACGATCTTCACTTTCAGACCGATTTTCGCCCAGTCAGCCTGGAGCATTTCGGCCATCAGTTTGGCGTTCGGGTTGTACGGACGCTGGACCGGCATCGCCCACAGCGTGATCTCGGTGCCTTCCTTGACGCCGGCGGCCTTGAGCAGCTCTTTGGCTTTTTCCGGGTTGTAGGCGGCATCCTTGATGCTGTCGTCGTAGGACCACTGGGTCGGCGGCATGCCGTTGACCGCCAGTTGTCCGGCACCTTGATAAACAGCGTTGAGAATCCCTTGTTTATTCACTGCCATGTCCAGCGCCTGACGCACTTCGAGCTGGTCGAAGGGCTTGTGACGGACGTTGTAGGCAATGTAACCGAGGTTGAAGCCGGGCTTGGAAATCAGCTGCAGTTTCGGGTCGGCCTTCAGCGCCTCAACGTCGGCAGGGCGCGGATGCAGAGTGATCTGGCATTCGCCGGCCTTGAGCTTCTGCACGCGCACCGAAGCGTCGGTGTTGATCGCGAAGATCAAATTCTTCAGCTTGACCCGGCTCGGGTCCCAGTAATGTTCGTTGCCGGTATAACGGATGTTCGAGTCCTTCTGATAGCTCTTGAACACGAACGGCCCGGTCCCGACCGGTTTCTGGTTGATGTCGCTTGGCTTGCCTTCAGCCAGCAGCTTGTCGGCGTATTCGGCGGACAGGATGGCGGCGAAGCTCATGGCAATGTTCTGGATGAACGCGGCGTCGACGCTGTTGAGCGTGAACTCCACGGTCAGCGGCCCGGTCTTTTCGACCTTGGCGATGTTCTTGTTCAGGCTCATCCCGTTGAAATACGGGAATTCGGTTGGATAAGCCTTACGGAATGGCTGCGCGGGATCGAGCATGCGGTTAAACGTGAACAGCACGTCGTCGGCGTTGAAATCGCGCGTCGGTTTGAAGTACGGCGTTGTATGAAATTTCACACCTTCACGCAGGTGAAAGGTGTACTTGAGTCCATCCTCGGAAATATCCCACTGGGTTGCCAGTCCCGGTACGACGTTGGTCGCGCCTTTTTCGAACTCGACCAGACGGTTGTACAGCGGCTCGGCGGCGTCGTTATCAGTCGCCGTCGTGTATTGCGCGGTATCAAAACCCGCCGGGCTGCCTTCGGAGCAGAACACCAGGCTCTTACTGGCGGCAAAACTGGCGGACGTGGCGGCCAACAGGCCGGCGCCCAGCAATGCGGAAAAAACCAAGGTATGGCGCATGACGCTCCCTCTTTTTGTCGTGTTGTTCAATGCACCGCGATCCCGTCCAGGGAAGTTGAGGTGGCATTGAGCTCAATCCAGTACGTACAGCAAGCCGATGGCCCACGCAGAAACTGGTCAGAACCCGACGGTAGGGGCCGTGGGTCTGGCAGTAAATGCGTAATTGCCTGAATGCTCGTAGGAAAAGTCGACACATCCCCTGCCGTTGCAGTCATCCGCAACGGAATTGGCTGTAGGCAAATTCCTGACTTCCGGCAGCTAAAGCAGCGGCGACGTCATGAACGTCGCCGCTGCGATGGCTTAATTGCTGACGCTGACGCCGTAGAAGGAATTCAAGCCGAATGGGCTGATCTTGAAGTCCTGCACGTTGGCGCGCATGGGTTGGAACACCGTCGAGTGAGCGATAGGTGTGTAGGGAACAGCATCTTTGAGGACGTGTTGCGCCTGTTTGTACAGTTCGGTGCGCTTGGCCTGATCGGTGGTGCGCTTGGCATCTTTGACGAGACCGTCGTACTTCTTGTCGCACCACTTGGAGAAGTTGTTGCCGTTGAGCGAGTCGCAGCCGAACAGCACGTTCAGCCAGTTGTCGGGATCACCATTGTCACCGCTCCAGCCAATCAGCATGGCCTGGTTCTCGCCACCTTTGGAGCGCTTGATGTACTCGCCCCATTCGTAGCTGGTGATCTTCACGTTCAGGCCGATTTTCTTCCAGTCGGACTGGAGCATTTCAGCCATCAGCTTGGCGTTCGGGTTGTACGGACGCTGTACCGGCATCGCCCACAGAACGATTTCGGTCCCTTCCTTGACGCCGGCTTCCTTGAGCAGCTGTTTGGCTTTCTCAGGATCGTATTTGGCGTCCTTGATGGTGGTGTCGTAGGACCACTGGGTCGGCGGCATGGCGTTGACGGCCAGCTGACCGGCGCCTTGGTAAACCGAATCGATGATCTGCGGCTTGTTCACCGCCATGTCCAGCGCCTGGCGCACGCGCAGGTCGGCCAGCGGGTTAGGCTCGTTGCTACCCTTGACCTTGTCCATCACGTTGTAGGCGATGTAGCCCAGGTTGAAACCGGCCTGGTCAGGCATCTTCAGGGTCTTGTCGGCCTTGAGCGCCGCGAGATCCGCCGGACGCGGGAACAGGGTGACCTGGCATTCGTTCTTTTTCAGCTTCTGGATGCGCACCGACGGGTCGGTGGTAATAGCGAAGATCAGGTTGTCGATCTTCACGTCCTCAGGCTTCCAGTAGTCCTTGTTGCCGGTGTAACGGATGTTCGAGTCTTTCTGGTAGCTCTTGAACACGAACGGACCAGTGCCGATCGGCTTCTGGTTGATGTCGGCAGCCTTGCCTTCCTTGAGCAGCTGGGCAGCGTACTCGGCGGACTGGATCGAGGCGAAGCTCATGGCCATGTTCTGGATGAACGCGGCGTCGACTTCTTTCAGCGTGAACTTGACGGTGTGGTCGTCGACTTTATCGATCTTGGTGATGTTGGTGTCCATCCCCATGTCGGTGAAGTACGGGAATTCGGTCGGGTAGGCCTTACGGAACGGGTCATCCTTGTTAATCATGCGATTGAAGGTGAACAGCACGTCGTCGGCGTTGAACTCACGAGTCGGCTTGAAATACGGGGTGGTGTGGAACTTGACGCCTTCACGCAGGTGGAAGGTGTAATTCAGGCCGTCCGGGGAAATGTCCCAGCTGGTGGCCAGGCCCGGGATAACGGCGGTGCCGCCACGCTCGAACTGGCTCAGACGGTTGAACATGGTTTCGGCTGAGGCGTCGAAGTCGGTTCCGGTGGTGTACTGGCCTGGATCAAAACCGGCCGGGCTCCCTTCGGAGCAGAACACCAGGTTAGTCGCAGCGGATGCGAAAGGTGCGGAGGCTAACAAGCCTGCGCCGACTAAAAACGGAATGACCGCGTGTTTAAGCATGTTGGCCTCATGATTTGTTGTCATTTTTTAATATTGAGGTACGACCTCGTGAGTCGTGCCTGCGGATACTTATGCAGGGGCCATACCCAATGCAAGATCCAGAGCGACTGCCGGCCTCAAAGCGTGGCACGAACGTACCTTAATGTCGCATTTGTATAAGAGTTGACGCATTTGACCGTTTGCGGCCGTTTTTTACGGTGCAAACGAGGCCCCAAAACGGTGCATTGGTCACGTTGTGCGCGCCGCCTTGGGGCTCGGTGTTACTTATTTATACCCACGCCGTAGAAGGGTGTAAGGCCAAACGGACTGATCTTGAAGTCGCTCACTTCCTTGCGCAGCGGCTGGAACACCGTGGAGTTGGCAATGGGCGTGATCGGCACCTGCTGTTTAAGGATCAGTTGCGCCTGTTGATACAGTTTTACCCGTTGCGCTTTATCCGTGGACACCTTGGCCTGCTGAATCAATTTGTCGTAGGCCGGATCGCACCACTTGGCGTAGTTGCTACCTTTGACTGCCGCGCAGCTGTAGAGCACGCCGAGCCAGTTGTCCGGGTCGCCGTTGTCTCCTGTCCAACCATAGATCATCGCGTCGTGTTCGCCATTTTTCGCGCGCTTGATGTACTCCCCCCATTCGTAGCTGACGATGTTGGCCTTGATCCCGATCTTGTCCCAATCCTGCTGGATCATCTGCGCCGACATCCGCGCATTCGGGTTGGAGGCGCGCTGCACGGTCATCGCCCAGAGATTGATGGTGGTACCCGGTGCAACCCCGGCTTCCTTGAGTAGCGCCTTGGCTTTCACCGGGTCGTACGGCGCGTCCTTGATGTTCGGGTCATACGACCATTGCGCAGGTGGCAAGGCGTTCTGCGCCAGTTGCCCGGCACTCTGGTAGACGGCTTTGATGATCGCCGGTTTGTCGATGGCCATGTCCAGCGCCTGACGGACCTTGAGCTGGTCCAGCGGCGGATGCGTGGTGTTGTAGGCGAGGAAGCCGAGGTTGAAACCGGCCTGCTTCAATACGCGCAGGTTCGGGTCTTGTTCCATCACTTCGATGTCGGCCGGGCGCGGGTAGCCGCTGACCTGGCATTCGCCGGTCTTGAGTTTCTGCAGGCGGACGGCGGCGTCCGGGGTGATCGAGAACACCAGGTTGTCGATCTTCACGTCCTCGGGTTT
Source organism: Pseudomonas sp. AO-1 (assembly GCF_019775695.1). Lineage (NCBI taxonomy): Bacteria > Pseudomonadati > Pseudomonadota > Gammaproteobacteria > Pseudomonadales > Pseudomonadaceae > Pseudomonas > Pseudomonas sp. AO-1. The sequence goes on along the minus strand of NZ_CP079947.1, from coordinate 5,634,611 downwards.
CCAGTAGTCCTTGTTTGCGGCGTAGCGGATCTGCGCGTCTTTCTGGTAACGCTTGAACACGAACGGGCCGGTGCCCACCGGTTTCTGATTGAGGTCGGCGGCTTTGCCTTCCTTTAACAGTTGGGCGGCGTATTCGGCCGACTGCACCGAGGCGAAGCTCATGGCGAGGTTTTGCACGAACGCGGCGTCGACGTTGTTCAGATTGAAGCGCACGGTGTTGTCGTCGATTTTATCTACCGATTTGATGGTGGTGTTCAAGCCCATGTCGGTGAAGTACGGGGACTCGGCGGGGTAGGCCTTGCGGAAGGCGTTGTCCGGGGCGAGCAGGCGCTGGAAGGTGAATAGCACGTCGTCGGCGTTGAAGTCGCGCGTAGGGGTGAAGTATTCCGTTGTGTGGAATTTCACGCCTTGGCGCAGGTGGAAGGTGTATTGCAGGCCGTCGTTGGAGACGTCCCATTTTATTGCCAGGCCGGGTTCGATGTCGGTGCCGCCGCGCTGGAATTGGGTGAGGCGGTTGAAGACGGTTTCGGCGGAGGCGTCGAAGTCGGTGCCGCTGGTGTATTGGCTGGGGTCGAAGCCGGCGGGGCTGGCTTCGGAGCAGTAGACCAGGGTTGTTGCTGCGTTTGCGATTGGGGCTATGGCGGTTAGTGCGAGAGTGATCAGGAGTGGTTTCAGGGTGAATCTTTCCATGGAGTCCCCGGGTCGATTGGAAGTGGTTGTGTTTTTAGGGTAGCGGGGATTTGGGGGGCTTCGGAAATATCGTTTTTCCTGTTGAGATGTCTGTCTCGGTATATGTGGCGGCTTTTGTCGGGTACATATCCGTTGCTGCGGTAACGGCTGCTTAGGGTTCCGCCCTGACGGCGGGTCACTTTGGCAAACGCCCCAAAGTAACCAAAGGGCTTTACCCTGACGTTCGGCCCTCGCCTAGGCTCGGGTTCCTTCGCTCCTGGATTCATCCGGGGGCAGCGCCTACGGTTTGCTTCGCTGCACCTCCTCTCGCTGTGTTTGGCTGCGCCAAACGGTCGCTGCGCTCCCACCCCCGGATAACCCCCTCCACTCAGCCTGCCGACGGGCCCTCAGATCAAAAGCGGTACTCGAGCTAACGCTCATCGTGTTGAGTGGTGAAAAGCGGTTGCGGCGACTTGCCAGCGATGGCGGCCTGACAGCCGACCTGACTTTAATTGAATACTTTGAGTTCCCCTGTAGGAGCTGCCGAAGGCTGCGATCTTTTGATCTTGCTTTTGAGTTGTGAGAGCCAAAGTCAAAAGATCGTCCGAACGCGGCCCGAGCCTTCGGCAGCTCCTACAGGGAGTGGAGTTGTGTTTAAAGGTGTGTGGGATAACCAGAACCTTCCCACAAGGTTTTCAGGTTGTCCCTCGGACGTCAGCTCTCTAGCCTTGAGCTGTCGCTGAAAACTCAGCGATCGGGTGTGAGAACCCGCAGGAACTGTTAATCCACAATCAGTACCACCATAATTGCCGCCGGCATTTCTGCTGCTGCAATATTCTATGGCGGCTGTGTGCGGGCGGGCTTCGGTCCGGCCGGGCTTGTTCCTACCGGTTTCTCACCCCGCACATTGCTGCCACCACTCCGCCGCGTGAGAACGGCGAGTGAATGGCTATTGATCAGGAACGCTATCAATGTCCAAACCGGTCCCAGATCCACCGCTCGAACCCACAACCCCACTCGCCGAAGCCCTTCACGCCGAAGACCTCGCAAAAAACCGCGAAGCGATCAAACGTGCCCTCGACTTCTACCTCAGCCCCGAAGCCACAAAACCGCGTCCACCCACTTCGATGTTCCTCGTCCATCCGGGCATCGACACGGAAAGTCTGTTGGCGCACGCCTGTGAGTCCCTGGCCTCGGCCAACACCATGGCCAGCGATTTCGCCGATCAGCTCAGTCGCCCGCAGCGCAATACGGCGTTGGCGATTCAGCAGATCATCATGCTCGCTGAGCTGGCGGTGAATCGGGCGCTGGATCGGGTTGATCCGCAGTCATAGACCTGTCAGGTCTGACAGTAGATATAGCTCGCGAATGGGATGAACATGATTGCAAGCGACTCGTCTGGCTAGTCTTGCCAAGCGAGTTGTATCCAAGCAAAAACTGATTGAGGTGAAACCATGGACATCACGGATGCAAAAAGACGCGGCTATGAAGCCAGGTTGGTCGCCAAGGGAAATCGTGGGTCTTTCTGGCAGGTTTATCTGGCGGGACAGCCAATTGATGATCAGGAGTTTGGAACGGAGACTGACGCGTGGACGCACGCGATAAATTTGATTAATGCAGGCGAATACAACCATTGATCTTCCGTTCAAGGTTGCGGCTGATTTGTAGAAAGAAGCGGTATGCCTGCAATGGCAGTTCATTCACTACAAAACCGGGCACAAAAAAACCGGCGATCATTCTCTGATCGCCGGTTTTTCATTCAGCCCACTTTAATTCACTGCATCAGCACTTCAATCGAGCCGTCCGCCGTCAGGCTGACCTGGCTGGTGCCGGCTTCGACTTCCGGTGTGACCGGTGCCGAATCCGCCATGCCGGCGGCTTTCATCATCATCGGGGCGCGCATGTACGGTTGTGGGTAGCCGTTGCTGTTGAGGTTCAGGTTGACGATTTTGTAGCCCTTGCCGCCCAGTGCGTCGGTGGCCAGTTGCGCGCGGGCCTTGAAGGCGCTGACGGCTTCTTTGAGCAGTTTGTCTTCGCTGGCCTTGCGGGTCGGCTCGGCGATGGCGAAGTCCATGCCGCCCATTTTCAGGTCGGTCAGCAGTTCGCCAGTGAGTTTGGACAGGGCGGCGAAGTCGGCGCTTTCCAGGCGCAGTTCGGCGCGTTCACGCCAGCCGGTGATTTTCTGGCCCTTGGTGTCGTAGATCGGGTAGCTGTTGCGGCTGCCCTGGCGCAGGGTGATGTCTTTGACTTGCTTGGCCTGGGCCAGTGCCTTGTTCATGGTGGTGCTGACGTCGGCGGCGAGTTTGGCCGGGTCGGTGTTTTGCGCTTCGGTGTAGAGCGTCACGATCATCAGGTCGCGGGCCACTTCCTGGCTGACTTCGGCGCGCAGGGAGATCTGGTTGTAGTGCAGCTCATCGGCGGCCAGCGCCGGAAGGCTGGCGATGCTGCCGACGGTCAGGGCGAGAAGGGCGGCGCTGCGGCGAAAGGTGTGCATGAAGGCTCCTTGAATAATGCGCAGGTGTTGGTTCGTCCCTGCGTGAAACCATCAGACTCTAGCTTCTGCGCTGCGGTTCGCCCAGTTACAACTTCTATACAGATGTCCCGGCTCACCGCAGATCCTGAGTCGAGTGCGCTCTTGTGGCGAGGGAGCTTGCTCCCGCTGGACTGCGAAGCAGTCCCAAACCCGGCAATCGTGATCTGCCAGAAATACCGGAGATACCGGATTTACGACTGCTTCGCAGCCGAGCGGGAGCAAGCTCCCTCGCCACAGTCGATCTCGGACAGCCATGCGCTGTAGCCCAATTTACCGCCAGCGCCATGTGGTCATTTGCCGCACTTTCGCCTCTCAAAGGCGCGGCTTGGTTATACTCCGTGCGATCCGCCTGGAGCGCTCATCAGGAGAGCTCATGCTCGCCCCCGTACAACTGACTTCCGCCACTCGCCAGAACCTCTGGCGGCTGACGTTCATCCGCACCCTGGTGCTCGCCGCGCAGGCCGGGTCCGTCGGCCTGGCCTACTGGCTGCAATTGTTGCCGTTGCCGTGGGTGCAACTGGCGATGACCCTCGGCTGCTCGATTCTGCTCTGCGTGTTCACCGCCGTGCGACTGCGTACGTCGTGGCCGGTGACCGAACTCGAATATGCGCTGCAACTGGCCTGCGATCTGGTGATCCACAGTGCGCTGCTGTATTTCTCCGGCGGTTCGACCAACCCGTTCGTTTCCTACTATCTGGTGCCACTGACCATCGCGGCGGTGACGCTGCCGTGGCGTTATTCGGTGATTCTGTCGGGTATTGCGCTGGCGCTGTACACCGTGATGCTCACGCGGTTCTACCCGCTGGAAACCCTGCCGGTGGCCCGCGAGAACCTGCAGATCTACGGCATGTGGCTGAGTTTTGCCCTCGCGGCTGCGGTCATCACGTTTTTCGCTGCGCGCATGGCCGAAGAGCTGCGCCGTCAGGAAGAATTGCGCGCGATTCGCCGCGAAGAAGGCCTGCGCGATCAGCAATTGCTGGCCGTCGCCACCCAGGCCGCTGGCGCCGCGCATGAACTCGGCACGCCGCTGGCGACCATGAGTGTGTTGCTCAAGGAGATGCAGCAGGACCACCCCGACGCGATGTTGCAGGACGATCTGAAGGTGCTGCAGGATCAGGTCAAGCTGTGCAAAGAAACGTTGCAACAACTGGTGCGCGCCGCCGAGGCCAACCGCCGTATGGCGGTGGAGATGCAGGACGTCACCCAATGGCTCGACGAAGCGCTGAACCGTTGGCACCTGATGCGTCCGGAGGCCAGTTATCGCTTCCAGCGTCTCGGCCAGGGCACCGTGCCGCGCATGGCACCGCCGCCTGATCTGACCCAGGCGCTGCTCAATCTGCTGAACAATGCCGCCGACGCCTGCCCGGAAAATCTTCAGGTGACGCTGGACTGGGACGCGGAAACCGTGACCATCAGCATTCGTGACCACGGTGCCGGTGTGCCGCTGGCCATCGCCGAGCAGATCGGCAAACCGTTTTTTACCACCAAGGGCAAAGGTTTCGGCCTGGGCCTGTTTTTGAGCAAGGCCAGCGTGACACGCGCCGGCGGCTCAGTGAAACTCTATAGTCATGAGGAAGGCGGCACGCTCACCGAGCTGCGCCTGCCCCACGGCGCCCGAGGAGACCAACATGAGTGACGAAATCCAAGTCGAAGGCGAAGAACTGCCGCATCTGCTGCTGGTCGACGACGACGCGACCTTCACCCGAGTAATGGCCCGTGCCATGGCCCGCCGTGGCTTTCGCGTGAGTACCGCAGGCTCCGCCGAAGAAGGCTTGACCATCGCCCAGGCCGACCTGCCGGACTACGCCGCGCTGGACCTGAAAATGGACGGCGACTCCGGTTTGGTGCTGCTGCCCAAGCTGCTGGAACTGGACCCGGAAATGCGCGTGGTGATCCTCACCGGTTATTCGAGCATTGCCACGGCGGTCGAAGCGATCAAGCGCGGCGCCTGCAACTACCTGTGCAAACCGGCCGACGCCGACGACGTGCTGGCTGCGCTGCTCTCCGAACACGCCGACCTCGACAGCCTGGTGCCGGAAAAACCGATGTCGGTCGACCGCCTGCAATGGGAGCACATCCAGCGCGTGCTCACCGAGCACGAAGGCAACATCTCCGCCACTGCCCGCGCCCTGGGCATGCACCGGCGCACCCTGCAGCGCAAACTGCAGAAGCGCCCGGTTCGTCGCTGAACCTGCGCTGAACGGCCATCGCCAGCCCTCGCGATAACGCGCACCGATCAACTATGATCGGTGCGTGTCTGTTCTTTTCTTTATCGAGCCTTTTCCATGAATCAGAACGCTGAATATTCCGCGGTCAACGATGCTGTGCGCGGGCAGTTTTTTCGCAAGGTGTGGGGGATCATCACGCCTTATTGGCGCAGCGAAGAGAAGGGCAAGGCCTGGACATTGCTGATTGCGGTGATTGCGCTGTCGTTGCTCAGCGTGGGGATCTCGGTGTGGTTCAACACCTGGTACAAGGATTTCTACAACGCGCTGCAGAAGAAAGATGAAGCGGCGTTCTGGCAGCTGATTCTGTATTTCTGCGCGATTGCAGCGGTGGCGATTGTCGGTGCGGTGTACCGGCTTTATCTGACCCAGATGCTGACGATTCGCTGGCGGGCCTGGCTCACCGAAAAGCATTTCTCCCGTTGGCTCGCCGACAAGAATTACTACCAGCTGGAGCAGGGCGGTTACACCGATAACCCGGACCAGCGGATTTCCGAAGACCTCAATAACTTCACCTCCAATACCCTTGAGCTGGGGATCGGCCTGCTGCGCAATATCGTCAGCCTGGTGTCGTTCTCGATCATTCTGTGGGGCGTGTCGGGCAGCATTGAGGTCTATGGCATCACCATTCCCGGCTACATGTTCTGGTGCGTGCTGGTCTATGCCGTGGTGGGCAGTTGGCTGACGCACTTGATCGGTCGCCGCTTGATCGGCCTGAACAACCAACAACAACGCTTCGAAGCCGACCTGCGTTTTTCCATGGTGCGGATTCGTGAAAATGCCGAGAGTATCGCGTTGTACAACGGCGAGCCGAACGAAAATCGTCGTTTGAGCGGTCGCTTCGGTAATGTCTGGCACAACTTCTGGGACATCATGAAAGTGTCCAAGCGCCTGACGTTCTTCACTGCCGGTTACAGCCAGGCTGCGATCATTTTCCCGTTTATCGTGGCGTCGCCGCGCTACCTCGCCGGCAAGATCGAGCTGGGTGAACTGATGCAGATCAGCTCGGCATTCGGCAACGTCCAGGAGAGTTTCAGCTGGTTCATCAGCGCCTATCAGAGCCTCGCGTCCTGGCGCGCCACCTGTGATCGTCTGCTGAGTTTCCGTCAGGCCATGACCGATAACGAACAGCGCCGCCCGGCCATCGACGTGCAAAACCAAGGCAGCGAATTGCAAGTGCACAACCTCGGCCTGGACCTGGCCGATGGTCGTCACCTGCTGACCAATGCCGACATGACGGTAGAGCCCGGCGAGCGGGTGATGCTCAGCGGTCGCTCCGGCAGCGGCAAGTCCACGCTGTTGCGGGCGATGGGGCACTTGTGGCCCTCGGGCCACGGTGCTATTCGTCTGCCGGCAGCGCGTTATCTGTTCCTGCCGCAGAAGCCGTATCTGCCGATCGGTACCCTGCGCGAAGCCTTGAGTTATCCACAACCGGGCGACACCTACGCGCCAGAGCGTTACGCGCAGGTGCTGGAGACTTGCCGTCTGCCGCATCTGGTCGCACGTCTGGACGAAGCCAATCACTGGCAGCGCATGCTGTCGCCGGGTGAACAGCAACGCCTGGCCTTCGCCCGCGCGATGCTTTACGCACCGCAATGGCTGTACATGGACGAGGCGACGTCGGCGATGGATGAAGAGGATGAGGCAACGTTGTATCAGGCGCTGATTGATCAGTTGCCGGGCCTGAGCATCGTCAGCGTCGGCCACCGCAGCAGCCTCAAGCGCTTCCACCCACGGCATGTACGGATCGACAGCGGGCATCTGGTGGAACAGGCCGTGACCGCCTGACCCACAGAAATCCCCCTGTAGGAGCTGCCGCAGGCTGCGATCTTTTGATGTTGTTTTTCAAGATCAAAAGATCGCAGCCTGCGGCAGCTCCTACAGGGGAAGTCTGTGACGAGTGATCGTACAACCCGCCTGCGCTATGATGCCCACCAAGCCGATTTTTCGAGACCAGACGTTGACCATGGAAAACCCGATCGACACCCCACGCCTCCCGCGCAAGCGCCGCAGCCTGGCCCAGGAGCTGGTGACGGTGCTGACCGAGCAGATCCGCGACGGTCTGCTCAAGCGCGGCGACAAACTGCCTACCGAGTCGGCGATCATGCAGGAGCATGGCGTCAGCCGCACGGTGGTGCGCGAGGCGATCTCCCGCTTGCAGGCTGCCGGCCAGGTGGAAACCCGCCACGGCATCGGCACCTTCGTGCTCGACACGCCGAGCCCCAGCGGTTTCCGCATCGACCCGGCGACCGTCGTCACTTTGCGTGACGTGCTGGCGATTCTGGAGTTGCGCATCAGCCTGGAAGTGGAGTCCGCCGGCCTCGCCGCGCAACGTCGCAGTCCCGAACAACTGGCGACCATGCGCGCCGCCCTCGATGCACTGAACGACAGCGTGGCCCACGCCAGCGATGCGGTAGCGTCGGACTTCGCCTTCCACCTGGAAATCGCACTGTCCACCGGCAACCGTTACTTCACCGACATCATGACCCACCTGGGCACCAGCATCATTCCGCGTACGCGGTTGAACTCGGCACGCCTGGCGCATGATGATCAGCAGCACTACATGAATCGCCTGAGCCGTGAGCACGAGGAAATCTACGAGGCGATTGCTCGCCAGGATGCCGATGCGGCGCGGGCGGCGATGCGCCTGCATTTGACCAACAGCCGTGAAAGGCTGCGCCAGGCCCATGAAGAGGCACAGGCGCAGCGCGGATGAGTGTCTGGCAGTTTATGTGCGCCTGACATACCGCTATCGCTGGCAAGCCAGCTCCCACAGGTTCCTATGTTGAAGCGGATCCCGTGTACGACATCGATCGCTGAGGGGAGCAGGCAAGCCAGCTCCCACAGGTTCCTATGTTGCAGCGGATTCCGTGTACGACATCAGTCACTGTGGGAGCTGGCTTGCCAGCGATGAGGCCGGTGAATTCAGCGCGGCAATATCGAGCGATCCACCCTCACTGCCAGTTTCGCGTTACCAGGCTTGGCAGCAAACGCCACCTCTCCCGATTTATCCACAACCCCCCGCGCAATCGGCTTGCCGTCCGCCAGCAGCTCCAGCGGCGCGCCCTGCAGCGACTGCCCCGACGTCAGTTCCAGTTTCAATGTGATCGTCATTGCTCATTCTCCTTGATTGACGTTGCCCGTCGGGTGGTAGTCCTTGAGCAGCAAGTAAGTGCTCCAGCCCCACCAGTCATCGATGGTGGCGGTGTCGTTGAGGTTGTTCACATCTTTGCGCCGCAGCACCTTGCCGCCCTCTACGCGGAACAGCGGCGAGAAGTTGCTGGAAAGATTCAGCACCGCCGTCAGATCCGGCAGGCATTGCAACGCGGCAAACGTTGAAGGGGCGGGCACGTTGCCGCTGAGGTAGGCGGCGAAGATTTCATCCGCCGAAGCCTGCACCGCCAGATTGACCTGGGTTCGGTTGTCCGCGTCGCTGGCGTCGAAGTAACGTTTGTCGCCGTAGGCGCGCCATTGATCGCCATGGGCGTTGCGCACCTTGAGGCCGAATTTGCTGTCCTCGTCGTGCATGAAACGGGTGACCAGCGAGCCGAGATCGCTCGGCGTGACCACCGCCGCCATCTCTTTGCGTGGCACACGCAGGTGGCCGGCAGAGAACAGGTCGGTGAGGAAGTGGTCGGCAAACGCGTTCATCGCGTAGGCCCGTTCCAGTTGCTGCTCATCGTGATTGGCGCGGGCTGCGACGGCGGTTTGCAGGGCGGCGGTGTGGCCGGCGATGTAGGCCAGTCTGGCCCATTCGCCAAAGTGGTCGGCGTTGTTCGCCGCCAGTTTCAGATAGCGCCCAAGCGGGAATAGCGCGGAGACGAAACTGCCGCCGCCGGTGAGCTTGTTCCACTCTTCGGACAACGTATCTCCGAGCGCGTCGTAGGCTTCGTGCGGTGATTTACCGTCCTTGATCGCCTGTTTGACCGCGTCGATCTCCTTTTGCATGACCGCGAGAATCTGCGTGGCCTCGGCGCGTGAGGCCGGCAGCACGGCGAGAGAATCAAATGCAGCGTGGAAGCGATTCAGGCGATCAGCCGGGGTCGCGCCTTCGTTGATCGGTCGATCGACCACGCCGTAGAAATCTCCAGCCAGCGCCACTACCTGGCCGTAGGTCAGCGCAAGGCCATTGGGCAAGTGCAAGGGCTTGTTTTGCGCGCGAATCGGCTCGGCGTTTTCACTGAAGCGCAGCAGGGTGTTATCGCCGATGGCCGTGTGTTCAGCGCCTTCGAAGCGCAGTGGCGGTCGAATGTTCAAGGCGTTGCCGGGGAGGGCGGCGGCCGGTACGACATCGCTATGGGCGTCGGCGATGTGCAGCAGCAGATGCGGATTGTCGGCGTTGAAGCGGATGCCTTTTACAGTGAAAAGATCATCGAGTCGAGCGACGACCGGGTTGGGTCGTTCCTGTGGTTTTGCATGCAGTCCGGACATTTCTGGCTCCTTGATATGTCGTCGGTGGATTTATTTTTAACTGTATGGATATACAGTTTAGTCGAGCCTAGACCAGATTTTTCCTACGTCAAGATCGAATCTTGTCCGACAAAAAGTGTGAGGCGACGATGAAATGCAGTTGACGGTTATCTTTTAAGTTGTACGATGACCTACAACTTCAGCGCTGGCTGAACCATAAAACTCACAAAAAATGTTGCTACCCAGGGTGTTCGAATAATGAATCCACAAGAACTGAAGTCCATCCTCTCCGCCGGTCTGCTGTCGTTCCCGGTGACCGATTTCAACGCGCAGGGCGATTTCAACCGCGCCGGCTACATCAAGCGTCTGGAATGGCTGGCTCCGTATGGCGCTTCAGCCTTGTTCGCCGCCGGCGGCACCGGTGAGTTCTTCTCCCTGGCCGCCAGCGAATACTCGGAAATCATCAAGACTGCCGTCGACACCTGCGCCAGCAGCGTGCCGATTCTGGCCGGTGTCGGCGGCTCGACCCGTCAAGCCATCGAGTACGCCCAGGAAGCTGAGCGTCTGGGCGCCAAAGGCCTGTTGCTGCTACCGCACTATCTGACCGAGGCCAGCCAGGACGGCGTCGCCGCCCACGTTGAAGCGGTGTGCAAATCGGTGAACATCGGCGTGGTGGTCTACAACCGCAACGTCTGCCGCCTGACCGCGCCACTTCTGGAACGTCTGGCCGAGCGCTGCCCGAACCTGATCGGCTACAAGGACGGTCTGGGCGATATCGAGTTGATGGTGTCGATCCGTCGCCGCCTCGGTGATCGCTTCAGCTATCTCGGCGGCCTGCCGACTGCGGAAGTCTACGCCGCTGCCTACAAGGCACTGGGCGTGCCGGTTTACTCCTCGGCAGTGTTCAACTTCATCCCGAAAACCGCGATGGACTTCTACCACGCGATTGCCCGCGACGATTACGCCACCGTCGCCAGGATCATCGACGACTTCTTCCTGCCGTACCTGGACATCCGCAACCGCAAGGCCGGTTACGCCGTGAGCATCGTCAAGGCAGGCGCGAAAATCGCCGGCTATGACGCAGGCCCGGTGCGTGCACCGCTGACCGACCTGACCGGCGAAGAATTCGAAATGCTCGCCGCGCTGATCGACAAGCAAGGCGCGCAATAAACACCGACCCACAAGGCCGCTGAGCAATCAGCGGCTTTTGCGTAGAGAGGAGAATTTTCTGTGGCTGATTCCAAGCGTTACGACAACTACATCAACGGTGAATGGGTCGCCGGTGCCGATTACTCGGCGAACATCAACCCGTCCGAGCTGAGCGACACCATCGGCGACTACGCCAAGGCTGACCTGACTCAGGTTAACGCCGCCATCGATGCGGCCCGCGCCGCGTTCCCGGCGTGGTCGACTTCGGGCATTCAGGCCCGTCACGATGCGCTGGATAAAGTCGGCACGGAAATCCTCGCCCGTCGCGAAGAACTCGGCACCCTGCTGGCCCGGGAAGAGGGCAAGACCCTGCCCGAAGCCATCGGCGAAGTGACCCGCGCCGGCAACATCTTCAAGTTCTTCGCCGGTGAATGCCTGCGTCTGTCCGGCGACTACGTGCCGTCGGTGCGCCCGGGCGTCAACGTTGAAGTGACCCGCGAAGCCCTCGGCGTGGTCGGTCTGATCACCCCATGGAACTTCCCGATTGCCATTCCGGCATGGAAGATTGCTCCGGCGCTGGCCTACGGCAACTGCGTGGTGCTGAAACCGGCGGATCTGGTGCCGGGTTGTGCCTGGGCGCTGGCGGAAATCATCTCCCGCGCAGGCTTCCCGGCCGGCGTGTTCAACCTGGTGATGGGCAGCGGTCGGGTGGTCGGCGAAGCGCTGGTCAACAGCCCGAAAGTCGATGGCATCAGCTTTACCGGTTCGGTGGGCGTGGGTCGGCAGATCGCTGTTAATTGCGTGTCGCGCCAGGCCAAGGTGCAGCTGGAAATGGGCGGCAAGAACCCGCAGATCATTCTCGACGACGCCGACCTCAAACAAGCGGTCGAGCTCTCGGTGCAGAGCGCGTTCTATTCCACCGGCCAGCGTTGCACGGCGTCGAGCCGCCTGATCGTCACCGCCGGGATTCACGACAAATTCGTCGAGGCCATGGCCGAGCGCATGCAGTCGATCAAGGTCGGCCACGCGCTGAAATCCGGCACCGACATCGGTCCGGTGGTTTCCCAGGCGCAGCTGGAACAGGACATGAAGTACATCGACATCGGCCAGTCCGAAGGTGCACGCCTGGTCAGCGGCGGTGGTCTGGTGACCTGCGACACCGAAGGCTACTTCCTCGCGCCAACGCTGTTTGCCGACAGCGCAGCGTCGATGCGCATCAGCCGTGAAGAGATTTTCGGCCCGGTGGCCAACGTCGTTCGCGTGGCCGATTACGAGGCGGCGCTGGCGATGGCCAACGACACCGAGTTCGGTCTGTCTGCCGGCATCGCCACCACGTCGCTGAAGTACGCCAACCACTTCAAGCGCCATTCGCAGGCCGGGATGGTGATGGTCAACCTGCCGACCGCCGGTGTCGATTACCACGTTCCGTTCGGGGGCCGTAAGGGTTCATCCTATGGCTCACGTGAGCAAGGCCGCTATGCGCAAGAGTTCTACACGGTCGTGAAGACCAGCTACATCGGCTCCTGAAGCAATACCCCTGTAGGAGCTGCCGAAGGCTGCGATCTTTTGATTTGTTTGAAGATCAAGATCAAAAGATCGCAGCCTTCGGCAGCTCCTACAGGGAATACATGCAGCACAACAGATTCACCCGCGCATAAAAATAATCAGTGGGAGTACATCTACATGCAATCGTCCAAGCCGACTCACGTCCGCTATTTGATCCTGCTCATGCTGTTTCTGGTGACTACGATCAACTACGCCGACCGCGCGACCATCGCCATCGCCGGTTCCAGCCTGCAAAAAGACCTCGGCATCGACGCGGTCACCCTCGGTTATATCTTCTCCGCTTTCGGGTGGGCCTACGTTGCCGGACAGATTCCCGGTGGCTGGCTGCTCGATCGCTTCGGCTCGAAAAAAGTCTACGCCCTGAGCATTTTCACCTGGTCGCTGTTCACCGTGCTGCAAGGCTTTGTCGGTGAATTCGGCATGTCCACGGCGATCGTTGCGCTGTTCATGCTGCGCTTTCTGGTCGGTCTGGCGGAGGCGCCATCCTTTCCCGGTAACGCACGGATTGTCGCGGCCTGGTTCCCGACCGCTGAACGCGGTACGGCCTCGGCGATCTTCAACTCGGCGCAATATTTCGCCACTGTGCTGTTCGCGCCGCTGATGGGCTGGATCGTGTATCGCTTCGGCTGGGAGCACGTGTTCATTGTCATGGGTATCCTTGGCATCATCTTCTCGCTGGTCTGGCTCAAGGTTATCCACAGCCCGCGTCAGCATCCGCTGGCCAACGAAGCCGAAGTGCAGTTCATCGCCGACAACGGCGGCATGGTCGACATGGACGTCAAGCAAGGCAAAAAATCCGACGGGCCGAAGTGGGATTACATCCGTCAGTTGCTGACCAACCGCATGATGCTCGGCGTGTATCTGGGCCAGTATTGCATCAACGGCATCACTTATTTCTTCCTGACCTGGTTCCCGGTGTACCTGGTGCAGGAGCGCGGCATGACCATCCTCAAGGCCGGTTTCATCGCCTCGTTGCCGGCGATCTGCGGTTTCATCGGTGGCGTGCTTGGCGGGGTGATTTCCGATTACCTGCTGCGCAAAGGGCATTCGCTGACCTTCGCCCGCAAGGCGCCGATCATTGCCGGCTTGCTGGTCTCGAGCAGTATCGTGGCCTGCAACTATGTTGACGTGGAATGGATGGTCGTTGGTTTCATGGCATTGGCCTTCTTCGGCAAAGGCGTAGGCGCGCTGGGTTGGGCGGTGGTGTCCGACACTTCGCCAAAACAGATCGCTGGCCTGAGCGGCGGGTTGTTCAACACCTTCGGCAACCTCGCTTCGATTACCACGCCGATCGTGATCGGCTACATCATCAGCTCCACCGGTTCGTTCAAGTGGGCGCTAGTGTTCGTCGGTGCCAACGCACTGGTCGCGGTGTTCAGCTACCTGGTGATCGTCGGCCCGATCAAACGTGTGGTGCTCAAAGAGCCGCCAACCAACGGTGGTTCTGAAATCACCGGCAAATTGTCTCAAGCGCATTCCTGAGGAGCGGCGTCATGCAGTTGATTGAACATTCCGACTCGCCGCGCTACATCCGCCTGCACGAGCGGGACAACGTAGTGATTGTGGTCAACGACCAGGGCGTGCCGGCCGGTACCGAGTTCCCGGACGGTCTGGTGACCGTGGACTTTGTGCCGCAGAGCCACAAGGTCACCCTCGAGGACATTCCCGAGGGCGGCCAGGTGATTCGCTACGGCCAGACCATCGGCTACGCGTTGCAGCCGATCCCGCGGGGCAGCTGGGTCAAGGAAGATCAACTGCGCATGCCGACCGCGCCGCCGCTGGACAGCCTGCCGCTGTCCACCGAAGTACCGGCCGCGCAGTCGCCGCTGGAAGGCTTCACGTTCGAGGGTTATCGCAACGCCGACGGCACCGTCGGCACGCGCAACATTCTCGGGATCACCACCACGGTGCAGTGCGTCACCGGCGTGCTCGATCACGCGGTGAAACGCATCAAGGACGAGTTGCTGCCGAAGTATCCGCACGTTGATGACGTGGTGGCGCTGACCCACAGTTACGGCTGCGGCGTGGCGATCACCGCCACTGACGCCTATATACCGATCCGCACCGTGCGCAACCTGGCGCGCAACCCGAACCTGGGTGGCGAAGCGCTGGTGATCAGTCTGGGCTGCGAGAAATTGCAGGCCGGGCAGGTGATGCACGAGGACGATGCCTCGGTCGATCTCAGTGAGCCATGGCTGTATCGCCTGCAGGATTCCAGTCACGGTTTCACCGAGATGATCGAGCAGATCATGGCGCTGGCCGAAGTGCGTTTGAAGAAGCTCGACCAGCGCCGCCGCGAAACCGTGCCGGCCTCCGAGCTGATCCTCGGCATGCAGTGCGGCGGCAGCGATGCGTTCTCCGGCATCACCGCCAACCCGGCGCTGGGTTATGCCTCGGACTTGCTGCTGCGCGCAGGGGCGACGGTGATGTTTTCCGAAGTCACCGAAGTGCGCGATGCGATTTATCTGCTGACTTCGCGTGCCGAAACCAAGACCGTGGCGCAGGAGCTGGTGCGCGAAATGGACTGGTACGATCGCTATCTGGCCAAGGGCGAAGCGGATCGCAGCGCCAATACCACGCCGGGCAACAAGAAAGGCGGGTTGTCGAACATTGTCGAGAAATCGCTGGGCTCGATCGTCAAATCCGGCAGCAGCGCGATCAATGGCGTGCTCGGCCCGGGCGAGCGGTTCAAGCAGAAGGGTTTGATCTTCTGCGCGACCCCGGCCAGTGATTTTGTCTGCGGCACCTTGCAGTTGGCCGCGGGGATGAACCTGCATGTGTTCACCACCGGGCGGGGCACGCCTTATGGCTTGGCCATGGCGCCGGTGGTCAAGGTCTCGACCCGGACCGAGCTGGCGCAACGCTGGCCGGATCTGATCGATATCGATGCCGGGCGGATTGCTACCGGTCGTGCGTCCATCGAGGAGTTGGGCTGGGAGTTGTTCCACTATTACCTGGATGTGGCGAGCGGCAAGCAGCAGACGTGGGCGGAGAAGCACAAGCTGCATAACGACATCACCCTGTTCAATCCGGCGCCGATTACCTGACCCTGTGGCGAGGGAGCTTGCTCCCGCTGGACTGCGTAGCAGTCCCATTTTTTGGGGCCGCTTCGCGACCCAGCGGGAGCAAGCTCCCTCGCCACAGGTGTGACCGCTCCCACATTGGATGTGTAGTGTTTCTGTGGGAGCGAGCCTGCTCGCGAAAGCGATCCAACAGACGCCAAAGGATCGGGTGGCTTATCATTAAGCCCTGACGACGCTCACCCAAAGGCTCCCCCGGCATGCTGGCAATCTTCCTCGAAACCCTGAATATCACCGCGCCGGTGTTCGCCATGCTGTTCCTCGGGGTGTTGCTCAAGCGCATCGACTGGATCAACGACAACTTCATCCACACCGCCTCGGCGCTGGTGTTCAACGTCAGCATGCCGGCGCTGTTGTTTCTCGGGATTCTGCATGCGGACCTGCATGCCGCGCTGCAACCGGCGCTGCTGATCTATTTTGCGATCGCGACGCTGGTGAGTTTTGCCCTGGCCTGGGGCTGGGCGATCATCAAGTGCCCGCGTGAAGATCGCGGCATCTACACCCAGGGCGCGTTTCGCGGCAACAACGGGGTGATTGGTCTGGCGCTGGCGGCGAGCATGTACGGCGACTACGGGATTTCCCTCGGGGCAATTCTCGCGGCGCTGGTGATCCTGTTCTATAACACGCTGTCGACCATCGTGCTTGCGGTGTACAGCCCGGTGATCAAGTCCGATCCGTGGAGCATCTGCAAAAGCGTTTTCAGCAATCCGCTGATCATCAGCGTGATTGCCGCCGCACCGTTCGCGTATTTCCAGATCAGCCTGCCAGGCTGGCTGGAAACCTCCGGCCAGTACCTGGCGCAAACCACCTTGCCGCTGGCGCTGATCTGCATTGGCGGCACGCTATCACTGGCGGCGCTGCGCAAGAGCGGGAGCATGGCGCTCAGTTCGAGTCTGGTGAAGATGATCGGTTTGCCGGTGCTGGCGACGCTCGGTGCGTGGCTGTGGGGCTTTCGCGGAGCGGAACTGGGGATTCTGTTTCTGTACTTCGGCAGCCCGACGGCGGCGGCGAGTTTCGTCATGGCCCGGGCAGCGCAGGGCAATCATGAGCTGGCAGCGGCGATCATTGTGCTGACCACGCTGATGGCGGCGGTGACCACCAATATCGGGATCTTTCTGTTGCAGTGGGGTGGGTGGATCTGAAGGGCAAGATCAAAAGATCGCAGCCTGCGGCAGCTCCTACATTGGAATGCGTTCTCCTGTAGGAGCTGCCGAAGGCTGCGATCTTTTAGTTTTTCTGATAACTGTCGATCACTTCCTGCGCCGCGCGAAACGCATCAATCGCCGCCGGCACCCCGGCATACACCGCGCAATGCAGCAGCGCCTCACGAATCTCCTCGACCGTGCAGCCATTGTTCAGCGCACCGCGCACGTGGCCCTTCAATTCCTGCGGGCACTTCAATGCGGTCAGCGCTGCAAGGGTAATCAGGCTGCGGGTTTTCAGCGGCAGACCTTCGCGATTCCACACGCCGCCCCAGGCGTGTTCATTGACGAAATCCTGCAGCGGCTGGGTGAACTCGGTGGCGTTGCCCAGCGCGCGATCAACGAACGCATCGCCCATTACCTGACGGCGGATTTCAACCCCGGTTTTCTGCGAATCGGTCATGGCACATCCCTCTTGTGGTGTTGGCGGCGCCAGGCGCGTACGGACGTGAACAACAGAAACGCCAGCAGCGTTGGCAGCACGTAAAACAGCATCAGCTTTTCCAGTTTGCCGGCCAGTGGCATGCCGGTGGTGAACGACACCACGTGCAGCCCGTAAACCGCGTACAACCCGAGCAACAACAAACCTTCAGCGCGGGTCACGCGATAGCCGGAATAGAACACCGGCAGGCACAGCGCGGCGACGCCGAGCATCACCGGCAGGTCGAAATCCAGTGCGTTGGGCGAGACCGACAACGGTGTCGGTGCGATCAGTGCGGTAACGCCGAGCACCCCGAGCAGGTTGAACAGATTGGCGCCGATCACGTTGCCCACGGCGATATCGCGCTGCCCGCGCAGTGCGGCGATCAGCGAGGTCGCGAGCTCCGGCAGCGAGGTGCCGACCGCGACCACGGTCAGGCCGATTACTCGTTCGGAGAAGCCCAGATCCGTCGCCACCGCCACCGCTGCGCCGAGCAGCAAATGCCCGGCGAACACCAGCAGCGCCAGACCGACGACGATCATCAACAGACTGCTGAACCACGGCACCTGCGGGGCTTGCGGCAATTGCGAATGCGGACGCGCCGAGTGCCGCGACTGGCGCAGCAACAAACTGAGGTACAACGCCAATGCCGCGAGCAGCAGCACGCCGTCGAAGCGACCGATCTGTTCGTTCCAGGCGAGGACAAACACCAGCAGGCTGGCGCCGATCATCAGAGGAATATCCAGGCGCACCAGTTGCCGCGAGACCCGCAGCGGAATAATCAGCGCCGACAGACCGAGGGTCACGAGGATGTTGAAGATGCTGCTGCCGATCACGCTGCCGACGGCGATGTCGGGGTTGTGCGTCAGGGTCGCTTGCAGGCTGACCACCATCTGCGGGGCGCTGCTGCCAAGGGCGACGATGGTCAGGCCGATGATCAGCGGGCGCACATGCAGGCGGGCGGCCAGACGCACCGCGGCGCGCACCATCAGTTCGGCGCCGAGGATCAACAGGATCAGGCCGCTGAGCAACTCGATCACGTTGATCAGCGGTAAATCGGCCAGAGCAAAAATGGTCAGCGCTCCATCAGTCGTCGAGGGCCTGTATGCGCACGCGTGCCGTGCCGCTGCCGAGCATGCCGAGGCGTTCGGCGGCTTCACGGGAGACATCGATCAAGCGGCCACGGGTGTGCGGGCCGCGATCGTTGATGCGCACAACGCAGGATTTGTCGTTTTTCAGGTTGGTGACCTTCACCCGCGTGCCGAACGGCAGTTGGCGATGGGCGGCGGTCAGGGAATTCTGGTTGAACGCTTCGCCGCTGGCGGTGCGTTTACCGTGGTGCTTGGCACCGTAATAGGAAGCGACGCCAGTCTGGTCGTAACCGTGCGGGTCGATGATGTCGTTGCTGGCGCAACCGGCGAGCAAGGAGAGCAGGGCGCAGGCGCCGAGCAGGCGTTTCATTCGAAAGCTCCCAGAATAATTGTGGCGAGGGAGCTTGCTCCCGCTCGGCCGCGAAGCGGTCGCAAAACCAGCAACCGCATTCTTTCCGAAAGAGTGCGATTGCCGACTTGGGTCTGCTGCGCAGACCAGCGGGAGCAAGCTCCCTCGCCACAGGGGATCAGAGCCAGTAACAAATGCTGGCTCCATTGTGGTCAGCCTTCGAGCTTGCTTTTCAGCAGTTCGTTCACTTGCTGCGGGTTGGCCTTGCCTTTCGAAGCCTTCATGGCCTGACCGACAAAGAAGCCGAACATCTTGCCGCGTTTCGCTTCGTCTGCCGCGCGGTATTGTTCGACCTGCTCGGCGTTGGCCGCGAGCATTTCGTCCAGAACCGCCGAGATCGCGCCGCTGTCGGTCACTTGCTTGAGGCCACGCTTGTCGATGATCTCGTCCGCCGAGCCTTCGCCGTTGGCCATCGCTTCGAACACCACTTTGGCGATCTTGCCGGAGATGGTGTTGTCCTTGATGCGCTGCAGCATGCCGCCCAATAGCTCGGCGGAGACCGGCGAGTCCTCGATGTCCAGGCCTTGCTTGTTGAGCAGGCTGCCCAACTCGACCATCACCCAGTTCGCCGCCAGTTTGGCGTCGCCACCGATGGCCGCGACTTTTTCGAAGTAGTCCGCTTGCTCACGGCTGGTGGCCAGCACGTTGGCGTCGTAGGCCGACAGACCGAACTGGCTCTGGAAGCGCTCGCGCTTTTGCGGTGGCAGTTCCGGCAGAGTGGCGCGCACCTCGCCGAGGAACGACTCTTCGATGACCACCGGCAGCAGGTCCGGATCGGGGAAGTAACGGTAGTCGTTGGCTTCCTCTTTGGAACGCATCGGACGGGTCTCGTCCTTGTTCGGATCGTACAGACGGGTCTGCTGGATCACTTTGCCGCCGTCTTCGATCAGCTCGATCTGCCGCTGGATCTCGGAGTTGATCGCCTTCTCGATGAAGCGGAACGAGTTGACGTTCTTGATCTCGCAGCGGGTGCCGAACTCGACCTGGCCTTTCGGGCGGACCGAGACGTTGCAGTCGCAACGCAGCGAGCCTTCGGCCATGTTGCCGTCGCAGATGCCCAGGTAACGCACCAGCGCGTGGATCGCCTTGACGTAAGCCACGGCTTCCTTGGCGCTGCGCATGTCCGGCTCGGAAACGATTTCCAGCAGCGGCGTGCCGGCACGGTTCAGGTCGATGCCGGTGGCACCGTTGAATTCTTCGTGCAGGCTCTTGCCAGCGTCTTCTTCCAGGTGCGCGCGGGTGATGCCGACGCGTTTGACGGTGCCGTCTTCCAGGGCGATGTCCAGGTGGCCCTTGCCGACGATCGGCAATTCCATCTGGCTGATCTGGTAGCCCTTCGGCAGGTCCGGGTAGAAGTAGTTTTTGCGGGCGAACACGTTGTGCTGACCGATCTCGGCGTCAATCGCCAGACCGAACATCACCGCCATGCGCACCGCTTCCTGGTTCAGCACCGGCAATACGCCGGGCATGCCCAGGTCGATCAGGCTGGCCTGGGTGTTCGGCTCGGAGCCGAACTGGGTGGAACTACCGGAAAAGATTTTCGACCGGGTAGTGAGCTGAGTGTGAATCTCCAGCCCGATCACGACTTCCCATTGCATGTGTGTCTCCTCAGAAGCCGGTTGGGGTGCGGGTGTGCCAGTCAGTGTTCAACTGATACTGGTGCGCAACGTTGAGCAAACGGCCTTCCTGGAAATACGGCGCAAGCAACTGCACGCCCACCGGCAGACCGTCGACAAAACCGGCCGGCATCGACAGGCCCGGCAGGCCCGCGAGGTTGGCGGTGATGGTGTAGACGTCTTCCAGATAGGCAGCGACCGGATCGCTGTTCTTTGCGCCGAGCTTCCAGGCCGGGTTCGGCGTAGTCGGGCCGAGGATGATGTCGACTTCATTAAAGGCCGCCATGAAGTCGTTTTTCACCAGGCGACGGATCTTCTGCGCTTTCAGGTAGTAGGCGTCGTAGTAACCGGCGGACAGCGCGTAGGCGCCGACCATGATCCGGCGCTGCACTTCAGGCCCGAAGCCTTCGCCACGCGAGCGCTTGTACAGGTCGATCAGGTTTTCCGGGTTCTCGCAGCGATGGCCGAAGCGCACGCCGTCGAAACGCGACAGGTTCGAAGAGGCTTCGGCCGGGGCGATCACGTAGTACGCAGGAATCGCGTGTTGCATGTTCGGCAGGCTGATTTCCTTGATCACGGCGCCGAGCTTCTGCAGCTCTTTGATACTGTTCTGGATCAGTTCGGCGATGCGCGGGTCGAGACCGGCGCTGAAGTATTCCTTCGGCACGCCGATGCGCAGGCCTTGCAGCGAAGTGTTGAGACCCGCGGAGTACTCCGGAACCGGCTCATCGATGCTGGTCGAATCGTTCTGATCGAACCCGGCCATACCTTGCAACAAAATCGCGCAGTCTTCGGCCGTGCGCGCCAATGGGCCGCCCTGATCGAGGCTGGAGGCGTAAGCGATCATGCCCCAGCGCGAAACACGACCGTACGTCGGTTTCAGGCCGGTGAGGTTGGTGAATGCAGCGGGTTGACGGATCGAACCACCGGTGTCGGTGGCCGTGGCCGCCGGTAACAGACGCGCGGCAACCGCGGCGGCCGAACCACCGGACGAACCGCCCGGTACGTGTTCCAGGTTCCACGGGTTTTTCACCGCGCCGTACCAACTCGACTCGTTGGCCGAACCCATGGCGAATTCGTCCATGTTGGTCTTGCCCAGGGTCACGGCGCCGGCAGCCGCGAGTTTCGCAACCACGGTGGCGTCGTACGGGGCCTTGAAGTTGTCGAGCATCTTCGAGCCGCAACTGGTGCGGATGCCCTGGGTGCAGAACAGGTCCTTGTGGGCGATCGGCGCACCGAGCAGGGCGCCGCTCTCACCGTTGGCCCGGCGCGCGTCGGCGGCTTTCGCCTGCGCAAGCGCCAGCTCTTCGGTGAGGCTGATGAAGCTGTTGAGCTGCGGATCGAGCTGGGTAATACGCGCCAGCAGGACTTTGGTCAGCTCTTCGGAGGAAAACTTTTTATCGGCGAGACCGCGGGCGATCTCGGCCAGAGTCATTTGATGCATTGCAGGCTCTTTCCCTTTAGTCGATGACTTTCGGAACCAGATACAGGCCGTTTTCGACCGCTGGTGCGATGGACTGGTAAGCCTCGCGGTGATTGGTCTCGGTCACGACGTCGGCGCGCAGGCGCTGACTGGCTTCCAGCGGGTGGGCCAAAGGCTCGATACCGTCGGTATCGACGGCCTGCATTTCGTCGACCAGCCCGAGAATGCTGTTGAGGGCGGAAGTAATGTGCGGAAGATCGGCATCATTCAGGCCAAGGCAGGCCAGATGCGCGATTTTTTCCACGTCGGAGCGTTCTAGCGCCATCGGGATTCTCCAGTGGAAAACAGAACGGACGGCGTCCGTGTGTTAGATTGTCGGAACACTACCGCACTTCTACGGTCATAAGGCCGCGATTGTGGGGCTTGGTGCACAGAAAAGCGGCCAATTTAACATATTGGCGCCTTGCCCAAAATCCCTGTCGTTGTTAGAGTTTGCCGCACTTTTTTACCCACGCGTTGCCTAGGGTCCCTTTCCCATGTTCAAGAAACTGCGTGGCATGTTTTCCAGCGATCTCTCCATTGACCTGGGCACTGCCAACACCCTTATTTACGTGCGCGAGCGCGGTATCGTCCTGAATGAGCCATCGGTTGTGGCCATTCGGACACACGGTAACCAGAAAAGTGTCGTCGCTGTCGGCACCGAAGCCAAGCGCATGCTCGGCCGTACGCCGGGCAACATTGCTGCCATTCGTCCGATGAAGGACGGCGTCATTGCCGACTTCAGCGTCTGCGAAAAGATGCTGCAATACTTTATCAACAAGGTTCACGAAAACAGCTTTCTGCAGCCCAGCCCTCGTGTGCTGATCTGCGTTCCATGCAAATCCACCCAGGTTGAGCGTCGTGCCATCCGTGAATCGGCCCTTGGTGCCGGTGCCCGTGAAGTGTTCCTGATCGAAGAGCCGATGGCCGCTGCGATCGGTGCCGGCCTGCCGGTTGAAGAAGCCCGTGGCTCGATGGTCGTCGATATCGGCGGTGGTACCACCGAAATCGCGCTGATCTCCCTGAACGGTGTGGTCTATGCCGAATCCGTCCGCGTGGGCGGCGACCGCTTCGACGAAGCGATCATCACCTACGTGCGCCGTAACTACGGCAGCCTGATCGGTGAATCGACTGCCGAGCGCATCAAGCAGGAAATCGGTACGGCCTACCCGGGCGGCGAAGTTCGCGAAGTCGACGTTCGCGGTCGCAACCTGGCCGAAGGCGTTCCACGCGCATTCACCCTGAACTCCAACGAAGTGCTGGAAGCTCTGCAAGAGTCTCTGGCAACCATCGTTCAGGCCGTGAAAAGCGCCCTGGAGCAATCGCCGCCGGAACTGGCTTCCGACATCGCCGAGCGTGGTCTGGTGCTGACCGGTGGTGGCGCGCTGCTGCGTGACCTCGACAAGTTGCTGGCCCAGGAAACCGGTCTGCCGGTGATCGTTGCCGAAGACCCGCTGACCTGCGTTGCTCGCGGCGGTGGCCGTGCATTGGAAATGATGGACAAGCACACCATGGACCTGCTCTCCAGCGAATAAGCGCTGGGTTGCAATACGTGGGTGAGCGCACAGGCAGCACTTTGCAGTGCTGCCTGTTGGCGTTTATCTTCTGTCAGTCTTCATCCAGGCCGGTTTGATGCCGTATGAATAAACAGAACATTTGCCTGGGAGGAGCGGCTTATTAAACCGCTTTTCGCCAAGGGCCCTTCGTTGGGCGTGCGCCTGTTGGTGCTGGCCGTGCTGTCGGTCGCGCTGATGGTGGTCGATGCCCGCTTCAGTCTGCTCAAACCTGCACGCAGCCAGATGTCGCTGGTGCTGATGGACGCCTACTGGATCACCGACCTGCCCGGCCGGTTGTGGGACGGTGTCGCCAGTCAGTTTGGCAGTCGCACCGAGCTGGTCGCCGAAAACGAAAAACTCAAGACCGAGAACCTGCTGTTGCAGGGCCGCATGCAAAAGCTCGCCGCTCTCACCGAGCAGAACGTGCGGCTGCGCGAGTTGCTCAATTCCTCCGCACTGGTCAACGAAAAGGTCGAAGTGGCCGAGTTGATTGGCATGGACCCCAATCCCTTCACCCATCGCATCATCATCAATAAGGGTGAGCGCGATGGCGTGGTGCTCGGTCAGCCGGTGCTCGATGCGCGCGGTCTGATGGGCCAGGTGGTCGAGTTGATGCCGTACACCTCCCGTGTGCTGCTGCTGACCGACACCACGCACAGCATTCCTGTCCAGGTGAACCGTAACGGTCTGCGGGCGATTGCCAGCGGTACCGGCAACCCGGAACGTCTGGAACTGCGGCACGTCGCCGATACCGCTGACATCAAGGAAGGCGATCTGCTGGTCAGCTCCGGCCTCGGGCAGCGCTTCCCGGCCGGTTATCCGGTGGCAACGGTCAAGGAAGTCATCCACGACTCCGGTCAGCCTTTCGCGATTGTCCGTGCGGTGCCGACCGCTGCGTTGAACCGCAGCCGTTATCTGCTGCTGGTATTCAGCGACAACCGCACCGCCGAAGAGCGCGCCAACGATGCGGCGCAGGCTCAGGAAAATCTTGATGCGCAGGGCGGTGGACCGGTGATTCCGGCCACGGTGCCGAAAACCGTGACACCGCCTGCAGCGGTGCCTGCGCCGGCCGCGACCGCCACGCCGGCAGTCAGTGCTACGCCGGCCAAACCGGTCGCCAGCAAGCCCCCTGCCAAACCAACTGCAGCCACGCCCGCGAATAGCCGGCCTGCAGCGTCCCAGCCGGCGGTTCGACCAGCGGCCAAACCGCCTGTCACCACGCCGGCCAACACCGGGAGACAAGAATAATGGTCGGGGCTACCGCTTCGCGTAACGGTTGGATGGTCTGGCTGACGTTTCTCATCGGCCTGCTGCTCAGTGTGTCGCCGATGCCGCAATTCATGGAGATCCTGCGCCCGCTGTGGCTGGCGCTGCTTCTGGCGTTCTGGGCTCTGGCCCTGCCGCAAACGGTCGGCATGGTGACCGCGTTTTGCCTGGGACTGGCCGAAGACGTGCTGTACGGCACGCTGCTTGGGCAGAACGCGTTGATCCTGACGCTGATCACCTTCCTGGTGCTGTCGTTGCAGCAGCGTCTGCGGATGTTCCCGATGTGGCAGCAATGCCTGGTGATCCTGGTGATCTTCGGCCTCGCTCAGCTGGTTCAACTGTGGCTCAGCGCGCTGACCGGCAACCGCCAGCCAACGCTGGCACTGGTGCTGCCGGCATTGACCAGCGCGTTGCTCTGGCCCTGGGTCAGCTTCGCTTTGCGTGGATTGCGCCGGCGCTACAAAATCAACTGATTCGGTCAGGCATGTGCCCGCACCTCGACAAGGGAGATGTCTTGATGAAGTCGCTTTACCTCGCCTCTGGTTCGCCGCGCCGGCGTGAATTGCTCACGCAGATCGGCGTGCCGTTCTCCGCCATCAGCGCGGATATCGACGAAACCCCGCTTGCCGAAGAATCGCCTTCGGCCTATGTCGAGCGCCTGGCGCGTGGCAAGGCCGAGGCCGGTCGACGCGCGCTCGCCTGCGACGCGGCGTTTTGCGTACTGGGGGCGGACACTGCCGTGGTCCTCGACGGTAAAATTCTTGGCAAACCGGTGGACGAAGTCGACGCATGCGCCATGCTGATGATGTTGTCCGGCAAAGAGCATGAAGTGCTGACCGCCATCGCTGTGCTGGAAGGCCAGCGTTGCGAGTCGCGCGTGGTGCGCAGTCTGGTGCGCTTCCGCCCGATCAGCCGCGAAGAGGCGGCGGCCTACTGGGCCAGTGGCGAACCTCGGGACAAGGCTGGCGGTTATGGCATTCAGGGCCTCGGCGCGGTGTTTGTCGCCGGGCTCAATGGCAGCTATTCGGCGGTGGTCGGGCTGCCGGTTTGCGAAACCGCAGAACTGTTGGGCCATTTCGGCATACCCTGTTGGCAAAACCTGAACGCGCAATGAGCGTCGTATGGATCAAGATGCGGCCATTATCGTGAACATGCCTGAACGAGACCCTGCCATGAGTGAAGAGATTCTGATCAACATCACGCCGATGGAATCGCGCGTGGCGGTGGTCGAAAACGGTGTGCTGCAAGAAGTCCACGTCGAGCGCACGCAAAAACGCGGGATCGTCGGCAACATCTATAAAGGCAAGATCGTCAGGGTGCTGCCGGGCATGCAGGCGGCATTTGTCGATATCGGTCTGGACCGTGCGGCATTCATTCACGCCTCGGAAATTTCCCTGCGCGAAGGCCCGGCGGTGGAAAGCATCAGCGCGCTGGTGCATGAAGGCCAGAGCCTGGTGGTGCAAGTCACCAAGGATCCGATCGGTTCGAAAGGCGCACGTTTGACCACCCAGCTGTCGATCCCGTCGCGCTATCTGGTGTACATGCCGCGCACCGCCCATGTCGGCATTTCCCTGAAGATCGAAGACGAAGCCGAGCGCGAGCGCCTCAAGCAGGTGGTCAGCGATTGCGTGGCCAAGGAAGGAATCAAGGAGGCCGGTGGCTTCATCCTGCGTACCGCCGCCGAAGGCGCCGGGGCCGATGAAATCCTCATGGACATCCGCTACCTGCGGCGCCTGTGGGACCAGATCAACGCGCAGATCCAGACCATCGGCGCACCGAGCGTGATCTACGAAGACCTCGGTCTGGCGCTGCGTACCCTGCGCGATCTGGTCAGCCCGAAGATCGAGAAGATCCGCATCGACTCCCGGGAAACCTTCCAGAAAACCACGCAGTTTGTCGCCGAACTGATGCCGGAAATCGCCGATCGTCTGGAACACTACCCGGGCGAGCGACCGATTTTCGACCTGTATGGCGTCGAAGACGAAATCCAGAAAGCCCTTGAGCGCAAAGTGCCGCTCAAGTCCGGTGGTTATCTGGTGGTCGATCCGGCGGAAGCCATGACCACCATCGACGTCAACACCGGGGCCTTCGTCGGTCATCGCAACCTTGAAGAAACCATCTTCAAGACCAACCTCGAAGCCGCCACCGCGATTGCCCGGCAGATGCGCCTGCGCAATCTGGGCGGGATCATCATCATCGACTTCATCGACATGGAAGATGAAGAGCACCAGCGCCAGGTGCTGCGTACCCTGGAAAAACAGCTGGAGCGCGATCACGCCAAGACCAACATCATCGGCATTACCGAGTTGGGCCTGGTGCAGATGACCCGCAAACGTACCCGCGAAAGTCTCGAGCAAGTGCTGTGCGAGCCGTGCAGCAGCTGTCAGGGGCGCGGCAAGCTGAAGACTCCGGAAACCATCTGTTACGAGATCTTCCGCGAAATTCTGCGCGAGGCCCGCGCCTATCAGGCCGAAGGGTACCGGGTGTTGGCGAACCAGAAAGTGGTGGATCGCCTGCTCGATGAAGAATCCGGTAACGTCGCCGAGCTTGAAGGTTTCATCGGTCGAACCATACGCTTTCAGGTCGAAACCATGTATTCCCAGGAACAATATGATGTGGTGCTGCTCTGATCCCCTGCAGCACATTTAATCCACAACGGCTGGCCTCAGCTTTTCGCAGTTTTTTCGCCATGGGAGCCAACTGACATGGAGCGTCTGACACGCATTTTGGCCGCACTCACCCGCTGGGGACTGGGCCTGTGCGCGTTGCTTCTGGTGTTGTTGGCGTTGTACGTCAGCCTCGGTCGGGAATTGACGCCGCTGGTGGCGGAGTACCGCACCGACATCGAAGACAAGGCCAGTGCCGCGCTCGGCATGCCGTTGCAGATCGGCGAACTGGAAGGTGACTGGAGTGGATTTGCACCGATCCTGCTGGCCCATGACGTGATGGTCGGTGACGGCGCGAATGCCTTGCGTCTGGACCGCGTACGTGTGGTGCCGGATCTCTGGGGCAGCCTGCTGGCGCGCGAAGTGCGTATCGCCCATCTGGAATTGAACGGTCTGAAAATCAGCGTCAAGGAAGCGCAGGACGGCACATGGTCGCTGGAAGGCCTGCCGGTGCAGAACGACCAGCCGCTGGATCCCGAACAACTGTTCAAGCGCTCGCAGATCGTTCAGCAATTGTCGGTGCTCGACAGTCAGGTGACCGTGCAGCCGCTGGACCATGCGCCGATGACCTTCACCTACGTCGGCCTCAATCTGAAAACCGGCAGCAGCCGGCAGCGCCTCGACGCTCGTCTGACTTTGCCCGACGGGCAGCCGATGGCGATGAGCCTGCGTACACGGATTCGCCCCTCCCGACTGCCGGACAGCTCGGTGGAAGGCTATGTCAGCCTGCCGCAAAGCGACTGGTCGAAGTGGTTGCCCGAGCGTTTGACCCAGCAATGGAATTTTTCCGAGATCAAGGCGGGCGGCGAGTTGTGGGTGAACTGGAACGACGGCGCCCTGCAAAGCGCCGCTGTCCGTTTGAACGCACCGCAGGTGACCGGCGCTTATGACGAGCGCAAGCCGATCAAGATCAGCAATCTGGCGCTCAATGGCTATTACCAGCGCGACGATGACGGCGCCACCGTTACGCTTGATTCGCTGGCGATGAGTTTTGGCGAAACCCGCTGGGAAACCCACGTGCAGCTCAAGCAGACGGCAGCCACTGATACAGTCGACGAGCTGTGGCATCTGCAGGCTGACCGCCTCGATTTGCAGCCGATCACCCCGTTGCTGAATGCACTGGGGCCGCTGCCTGAAGGCTTCGCCACGGTTGTCGACCACCTGAAAGTGACCGGCGGGTTGCGCAACGTGTTGCTGGATTTTCGCCCCAACGCTACCGATGGCTCGAAATTCGGCTTCGCGGCCAATCTGGATAAAGTCGGGTTCGACGCCTATCACGGCGCCCCGGCGGCCCGAAACGTCAGTGGCAGCCTCAGCGGCAACCTCGACGGCGGCGAGCTGCGCCTGGACAGCAAGGATTTCGTCCTGCACCTCGACCCGATCTTCGCCAAGCCATGGCAATACATTCAGGCCAATGCCCGACTGACCTGGAAGCTCGATAAAGAAGGTTTCACCCTGATCGCGCCTTACCTGAAAGTGCTGGGCGAGGAGGGCAAGATTGCCGGCGATTTCCTGATCCGCCTGCACTTTGACCATAGCCAGGAAGACTACATGGATCTGCGCGTCGGGCTGGTCGATGGCGACGGTCGCTACACCGCCAAATACCTGCCCGAAGTCTTGAGTCCGGCCCTCGACGAGTGGCTGCGCACGGCGATCCTCAAAGGCGCGGTGGACCAGGGTTTTTTCCAGTATCAGGGTTCGCTGAGCAAAAATGCCAAGGATGTCGATCGCAGCATCAGCCTGTTCTTCAAGGTGCATGACGCCGAGCTGGCGTTCCAGCCAGGCTGGCCGCACGTGAGCAAGGTCAGTGGCGACGTGTTCATCGAGGACAGCGGCGTGCGCATCGTGGCCGACAAGGGGCAGTTGCTCGACACTCAGGTCAGCGACGTTTTCGTCAACATTCCCCATGTCCCGGCGGGGCAGCATACGCATCTGTTCCTCGATGGCGGGTTTGCCGGTGGGTTGGGTGATGGCCTGAAAATTCTCCAGACTGCACCGATCGGCACTGGCGAAACGTTTGCCGGCTGGGAAGGCGAGGGAGATCTGCAGGGCAAGGTCAAACTCGATATCCCGCTGGAAAAGGGCGATTTGCCGAAGATCCTCGTCGACTTCAAGACTGCCAATGCGCGCTTGAAACTGGCGGAGCCGAAACTTGAGCTGAGCCAGCTTAAAGGCGATTTCCGTTTCGACAGCGCCAAGGGGTTGAGTGGGCAGAACATCGCCGCCAAGGCTTTTGACAAGCCGGTGACCGCGCAGATTTTCGCGGATGGCAGCCCGGGCAAGCTCAAGACGCGGGTCTCGGCTTCCGGACAGGTCGAGGTCAAGAAACTCACTGACTGGCTGGGCGTGACTCAACCGTTGCCGGTGTCTGGGACCCTTCCCTATCAGTTGCAGGTCAACCTCGACGGCACTGACAGTCAACTGACGGTCAGTTCCAGCATGAGAGGCGTCGCGGTGGATCTGCCGGCGCCGTTCGGCATGTCGGCCCAGCAAGGGCGTGACACGGTGTTCCGCATGAGCTTGCAAGGTCCGGAGCGACGTTTTTGGGTCAGTTACGATCAACTGGCCAGCTTCACCTTCGCCGCACCGCCGAGCAATTTCGCCGATGGTCGTGGCGAGCTGTTTCTCGGTACTGGCGACGCAGTCCTGCCGGACGCCAAAGGCCTGCGTATACGCGGTGTGCTGTCGGAGCTGGACGTCGCGCCGTGGCAGAACCTGGTCAATAAATACGCCGGTAACGACCCGGGTGGCAGCGCCAAGCAATTACTCAACAGTGCCGACTTCAAGGTGGGCAAGCTCACCGCATTCGGCACCACCCTCGATCAGGCGGCAGTTCAGGTCAATCGCAAACCGTGGGCGTGGAATCTGGCGCTCGACAGCCAGCAGGCCAAAGGCTCGGCCAGTCTTCCCGATGCCAAGGGCGCACCGATCGCGGTCAATCTGCAATACGTGCGGCTGCCGGCACCGGATCCGACGGTGCAGGCCGACGAGAACTCGCCTGATCCGCTGGTTTCCGTCGACCCGACGAAGATTCCTGCGCTGGACATCACCATCAATCAATTGTTTCTCGGCGCGGATCTGGTGGGCGGCTGGTCGCTCAAGGTACGGCCCACGGCCAAAGGCATCGCCCTGAACAATATGGACATGGGCCTCAAGGGCATCCTGTTGCAAGGCAATGGCGGCTGGGAAGGTACCCCGGGTTCGACCAACAGCTGGTTCAAGGGCCGGATCAGCGGCAAGAACCTTGCCGATGTGCTTAAGGGCTGGGGCTTCGCGCCGAGCGTAACCAGTGAAGAATTCCACATGGACGTCGATGGCCGCTGGCCGGGATCGCCGGCGTGGCTGGCGACCAAGCGTTTCTCCGGCACGCTGGATGCCTCGCTGAATAAAGGTCAGTTCGTTGAAGTGGAGGGCGGCGCGCAGGCGTTGCGGGTGTTCGGTCTGCTCAACTTCAACTCCATTGGGCGCCGTCTGCGTCTGGACTTCTCCGACTTGTTCGGCAAAGGCTTGAGCTACGACCGGGTCAAGGGCTTGTTGGTGGCCAATAGCGGCGTGTATGTCACCCGCGAGCCGATTCGGCTGACCGGTCCTTCAAGCAATCTTGAGCTGGACGGTACGCTGGATCTGGTTGGCGATCAGGTCGATGCAAAATTGCTGGTGACCTTGCCGGTGACCAACAATCTGCCGATCGCCGCGCTGATTGTCGGCGCGCCAGCGGTCGGCGGGGCATTGTTCCTTATCGACAAGCTGATCGGTGACCGCGTGGCACGCTTCGCCAGCGTCAAATACAGCGTCAAGGGCCCGTGGAAAGAGCCGAAAATCACCTTCGACAAGCCTTTTTGAGTAGCATGAGGCTTTTCCCCGTGTAGGAGCTGCCGCAGGCTGCGATCTTTTGATCTGGTTTTCAAAAGCACAATCAAAAAATCGCAGCCTGCGGCAGCTCCTGCAGTGATAAGTGGACTCCCTGTCAGGAAGCGGCCATGTCTTTAGCGGTGATTCAAATGGTCAGCCAGAGCGATGTGCTGGCTAATCTGGCGCAGGCCCGACGCCTGCTCGAGCAGGCGGCAATCGGTGGCGCGAAGCTGGCAGTGCTGCCGGAAAACTTCGCCGCCATGGGTCGTCGCGACATCGCCGACATTGGCCGTGCCGAAGCGCTCGGTGAAGGCCCGATCCTGCCATGGTTGAAACAGACTGCTCGCGACCTCAAGTTATGGATAGTCGCCGGCACCTTGCCGTTGCCGCCGCTCGGGCAACCGGACGCCAAGTCTCACGCCTGCTCGCTGCTGGTCAATGATCAGGGTGAAACCGTTGCACGGTATGACAAGTTGCACCTGTTCGATGTCGATGTGGCGGACAATCGCGGGCGGTATCGCGAATCCGATGACTATGCTTATGGCAGTGGCGTGGTGGTGGCGGACACACCGGTTGGCCGAGTCGGCCTGACCGTGTGTTACGACCTGCGCTTTCCGGAGCTGTACAGCGAATTGCGCGCCGCCGGTGCCGAGTTGATCACCGCCCCGTCGGCCTTCACCGCTGTGACCGGTGCGGCGCACTGGGAGGTGCTGATTCGCGCCCGGGCCATCGAGACGCAGTGTTATGTATTGGCGGCAGCGCAGGGCGGGACTCACCCGGGACCGCGTGAAACCTTCGGTCATGCGGCGATTGTCGACCCGTGGGGCCGGGTGCTGGCGCATCAGGATCAAGGCGAGGCGGTATTGTTGGCCGCACGCGACAGTGACGAACAAGCGTCTATCAGGGCGCGAATGCCGGTGACCCGTCATCGGCGGTTTTTCTCGCAGGGCGCCCAGCGGCCTGCTTCAGAACATGAATTTAAGGCGTAAACCTATGAGCGAGTTGTTGTCCTCAGTCAGTGATCACCTGTTGGCGCCCGGCGGCGTGACCATCGAGAGCCTGCAAGGCGTGCTCGGCGATCTGGCCGGCCCGGGCATCGATGCTGCCGATCTGTATTTCCAGGGCCAGATCTCTGAGTCGTGGTCGCTGGAAGACGGTATCGTCAAGGAAGGCAGCTTCAACCTCGACCAGGGTGTTGGCGTGCGTGCGCAGTCCGGCGAGAAAACCGGTTTTGCCTACAGCAACGCGATCACCCTCGAAGCCCTGGGCGCTGCGGCCCGTGCCGCCCGCTCGATCTCCCGCGCCGGGCAGAACGGCACGGTGCAGGCATTCAGCACTCAGGATGTCGCGCAGTTGTATGCGCCGGACAATCCGCTGGAAGTGCTGAGCCGCGCCGAGAAAGTCGAGCTGCTCAAGCGCATCGACGTCGCCACCCGCGCCCTCGATCCACGGATTCAGCAGGTCAGCGTGAGCATGGCCGGGGTCTGGGAACGGATTCTGGTGGCGTCCACCGACGGTGGCCTGGCCGCTGATGTGCGTCCACTGGTACGTTTCAACGTCAGCGTGATCGTCGAGCAGAATGGCCGTCGCGAGCGCGGCGGGCATGGCGGTGGCGGACGTACCGATTACCGCTATTTCCTCGCCGAAGACCGCGCCATGGGCTATGCCCGTGAGGCGCTGCGTCAGGCGCTGGTGAATCTGGAAGCGATTCCGGCACCGGCCGGCACTTTGCCTGTCGTCCTCGGTTCGGGCTGGTCCGGCGTGCTCCTGCACGAAGCGGTCGGCCACGGTCTGGAGGGGGATTTCAACCGCAAGGGCAGTTCGGCCTACAGCGGGCGAATGGGCGAAATGGTTGCCTCCAAACTGTGCACCATCGTCGATGATGGCACCTTGAGCGGCCGTCGCGGTTCGCTGAGCGTCGATGACGAAGGCACTCCGACCGAGTGCACCACGCTGATCGAGAACGGTGTGCTCAAGGGTTACATGCAGGACAAGCTCAACGCGCGCCTGATGGGTGTAGCCCGTACCGGCAACGGTCGTCGTGAGTCATACGCGCATCTGCCGATGCCGCGCATGACCAACACCTACATGCTCGGTGGCGAGAGCGATCCGGCGGAAATCATCGCATCGGTAAAGAAAGGTATCTACTGCGCCAACCTCGGCGGCGGTCAGGTCGACATTACCAGCGGCAAGTTCGTGTTCTCCACCAGCGAGGCGTACCTGATCGAGGACGGCAAGATCACCGCACCGGTCAAGGGCGCGACGTTGATCGGCAACGGCCCCGAGGCGATGAGCCGGGTGTCGATGGTCGGTAACGATCTGGCACTGGACAGCGGTGTGGGCACGTGCGGCAAGGACGGGCAGTCGGTACCGGTGGGTGTCGGTCAGCCGACGCTGAAGATCGATGCGATTACCGTGGGTGGCACGGGCGCATAAAAGAACCATCTGTAGGAGCTGCCGGAGGCTGCGATCTTTGTTTTTACAAGATCAAAAGATCGCAGCCTTCGGCAGCTCCTACAGGAGCGAGATATCAACGCAGACCGCGTTGCGTATCGTCCAGCTCACGGATGTACTTGAAGATCTTGCGGCTGGAAGCAGGAGGTTTGTTGTGTGCAACCTCGTGCTGAGCCTGACGGATCAGCGAACGCAGTTGCTGGCGATCGGCGTCCGGGTATTCGACGACGAATTTCTCCAGCACGGCATCGTCACCGGCGATCAGCCGGTCACGCCAGCGTTCGAGGTTGTGGAAACGCTCGTTGTACTGACGGGTGGAGGCATCGAGTTGATCGAGCAGGACCAGAATCGCGTCAGTGTCCTGATCGCGCATCAGTTTGCCGATGAACTGCAGGTGCCGTTTACGCGCGATGTTCGCGGTGTGCTTCGGCGCATCGGCCAGGGCCCGGCGCAGAGCGTCGGTCAATGGCAGTTTTGCCTGCAAGTCGGGCTTGAGTGTTGTAAGGCGCTCGCCAAGGTCAACCAGAGCATGCAGCTCGCGTTTGACCTGAGATTTGCTTTTTTCTCCCGTATCGAGGGAGTCGTCGTAAGAATCAACCATGGTGGCAGTCCGCAAAGAAACGCCGCCATGATAACCAGTCGGGGGCCGCTTGTCCGGCCCGGTCGCTCGATGACCCCAGCCGAAAGCAGAATTTGAGTGGAGATGAGCATGAGTGCAGTTCAAAGCGTCGGTCCGCAAGCATTGCCGGCACTGCAGGAACAGGTCGAGCAGATCATCGCCGAAGCCAAGCGTCAGGGCGCCAGTGCCTGCGAAGTCGCGGTGTCGCTGGAGCAGGGTTTGTCGACCTCGGTGCGTCAGCGTGAGGTCGAGACGGTCGAGTTCAATCGCGACCAGGGCTTTGGCATCACCCTGTACGTCGGCCAGCGCAAAGGCTCAGCCAGCACCTCCGCCACCGGGCCGGATGCGATTCGTGAAACCGTTGCTGCCGCACTGGCGATCGCCAAACACACCTCTGAAGACGAAGCCTCGGGCCTCGCCGATGCCGCGTTGATGGCCAGGGATGTGCAGGATTTCGACCTGTTCCACGAATGGGACATCACCCCGGAGCAGGCGATCGAGAAGGCGTTGCTCTGTGAAGCCGCCGCATTCGACGCCGATGCGCGAA
Organism: Pseudomonas sp. AO-1; assembly: GCF_019775695.1. NCBI lineage: Bacteria > Pseudomonadati > Pseudomonadota > Gammaproteobacteria > Pseudomonadales > Pseudomonadaceae > Pseudomonas > Pseudomonas sp. AO-1. Next base: position 5,599,818 of record NZ_CP079947.1, on the reverse strand, counting down.
TCAAGAACGCCGACGGCACCACCCTCAGCACCCATCAGGGCTGCCGCGTGTATGGCAACAGCCACGGTTTCATCGGCGGTTACGCGTCGACCCGGCACAGCCTGAGCTGCGTGATGATCGCCGAAGCCGATGGTCAGATGCAGCGCGATTATTGGTATGACGTCAACCGTCAGGGCAGCCTGCTGGCGGATCCGGTGAGCATCGGCCAGCGTGCCGCGCAACGCGCCGCGAGTCGTCTGGGCGCGCGTCCGGTGCCGACCTGCGAAGTGCCGGTGCTGTTTTCTGCCGAGCTGGCGGGCGGGTTGTTCGGCAGCTTTCTGTCAGCGGTCTCCGGCGGCAGTCTGTATCGCAAATCGTCGTTCCTCGAAGGCACGCTGGGGCAGAAGCTGTTTCCGGAATGGCTGACCATCGATGAGCGTCCACATCTGATGCGCGCCATGGGCAGTGCGTCTTACGACGGTGATGGCTTGGCCACCTACGCCAAACCGTTCGTCGAAAAGGGCGAATTGGTGTCGTACATCCTCGGCACGTACTCCGGGCGCAAACTCGGCATGCCAAGCACCGCCAACGCGGGTGGCGTGCATAACCTGTTCGTGACGCATGGTGATGAAGATCAGGCGGCACTGTTGAAACGCATGGGTCGTGGCTTGTTGGTTACCGAATTGATGGGTCATGGTTTGAACATGGTCACCGGCGATTATTCGCGCGGAGCGGCGGGGTTCTGGGTCGAGAATGGCGAAATCCAGTTCGCGGTGCAGGAAGTGACCATCGCCGGCAACATGCGCGACATGTTCAAGCAGATCGTCGCCGTCGGTAATGATCTGGAACTGCGTAGCAACATTCGCACAGGCTCGGTATTGATCGAGCGGATGACTGTGGCGGGCAGCTAAGCCCCAGCGGTCAGACAAGAAAGGCGCGCCACCTCATCGGGTGGCGCGCCTTTTTTCTTGGCTCCACACAAAACCTAGTGGGAGCGAGCCTGCTCGCGAAAGCGATAGCAGCCGACCGCAGCGGCGACTGACACGACGCCTTCGCGAGCAGGCTCGCTCCCACAATGGAGTTTGTGTAACCAAGCGCTCTTGTTTTGGTTCTCATTATCATCTAATAATGAATCTCATCTCCGCACGAGTCCCGGATCATGAGTTCTGCCTTGCACGAGCAGCCATACCTCGAAAGCTGGCGCTGGATGAGTCGCCAGATCCGTTGCGCGATGGACCCCGACGAACCGCGCCTGATCGAACAGTACCTGGCCGAAGGCCGTTATCTGGCCTGCTGCACGGCGACTTCCCCGTGGACCATCGCTGAAACCTCCTTCCGTTTGCTGTTCGACACAGCCTGCGACATCGCGTTGCCATGGCACTGGCGCAGCTTGTGTCTCGATCAAGCCTGGCGCCCGCTGCGTGAAATGGAGCGCCTGTCGCTGTGCAACTGCCGACTCCAGCGTTGGCAGCGCTACACCTGGCAACTGGCGACCTGCGAGTTGCAACCCTCGATTCCTCTCATTGAATCAGTCCAAGGATTTTCAGATGACCAAGACTCGTATTGAGCGCGACAGCATGGGCGAACTGCAGGTGCCGGTGGACGCTCTCTACGGCGCGCAGACCCAGCGCGCAGTGGATAACTTCCCGATTAGCGGCAAACCGATGCCAACGCAATTCATCCGTGCGCTGATCCTCGCCAAAGCCGCCGCCGCGCGGGCCAACGTCGAACTCAACCAGCTCAGCGCCTCGCAAGGCAAGGCCATCAGCGACGCCGCGCAAGGCCTGCTCGAAGGCGATTTCATGCAGCATTTCCCGGTGGATATCTTCCAGACCGGTTCCGGCACCAGCTCCAACATGAACGCCAACGAAGTGATCGCGACCCTCGCCAGTCGCCTGCTTGGCGAGCCGGTCAACCCGAACGATCACGTCAACTGCGGCCAGAGCAGCAACGACATCATCCCGACCACCATTCACGTCAGCGCCGCCCTGGCGTTGCACGAACAACTCCTGCCGGCGTTGCTGCACCTGGTGCAGGTCATCGAAAACAAAGCCGTGCAAGTGCATCACCACGTCAAAACCGGTCGCACCCATTTGATGGATGCGATGCCGGTGCGCATGAGTCAGGTGCTCAACGGTTGGGCGCAGCAACTCAAGGCCAACATCGCCCACCTGCAGGATCTTCTGCCGAGCCTGCAATCGTTGGCGCAGGGTGGCACGGCCGTCGGCACCGGGATCAATGCGCACCCGGAATTCGCCGCGCGTTTCAGCCGCCAATTAAGCCAGCTGACCCATGTGCAATTCACTCCAGGCAAGGATCTGTTCGCCCTGATCGGCTCGCAGGACACCGCCGTCGCCGTCTCCGGCCAGCTCAAGGCCATTGCCGTGTCGCTGATGAAAATCGCCAACGACCTGCGCTGGATGAACTCCGGCCCGCTCGCCGGTCTCGGTGAAATCGAGCTGGAAGCTTTGCAGCCGGGGTCGTCGATCATGCCGGGCAAGGTCAATCCGGTGATCCCGGAAGCCACCGCGATGGTCGCCGCGCAGGTGATCGGTAACGACTCGGTGATCACTATCGCCGGCCAGTCGGGCAACTTCGAGCTGAACGTGATGCTGCCGATCATCGCCCAGAACCTGTTGAGCAGCATCGAACTGCTGGCCAACGCCAGCCGTCTGCTCGGCGACAAAGCCATCGCCAGCTTCAAGGTCAACGAGTCGCGGCTCAAGGAAGCGCTGTCGCGCAACCCGATTCTGGTCACCGCGCTCAACCCGATCATCGGTTACCAGAAAGCCGCGGAAATCGCCAAGCAGGCCTACAAACAGGGGCGCCCGGTGATTGACGTCGCGCTGGAGCACACCGATCTGTCGCGCAGCCAACTGGAAGAGTTACTCAACCCCGAGAAACTCACCGCCGGCGGCGTATAAACCCCGCAACCGCTTTGGAGGCTCACCATGGAGCACTGGAAACGCACGATCGAACGGGCCAATCGCTGCTTCATGCTCGGCGAGCTGATTGATGCCCGCGAGGCTTATCTGCAAGCCCTGGCGCTGGCTCAGGTGCTGTTCGAACGCTGGACGGATGCCGACGAAGCGGTGGCGGCCTGCGTTATCTCCCACCACAACCTGGCGGACCTGCACCTGCGCCTGAACCAGCCGGAGGAGAGCGCCGAGTACCTCTGCGCGATTCATCAACGGCTGTTGCAAACCATGCAGGACGAGCGCCTGCGCCCGGCCCTGCGTGAGGCAGCGTTGCGTCAGAGCAGCAAGACCTACGTCGAACTGCTGAATTTCATCAGCGAACACGGCGAATACCCGCGCACCCAGCGCCTGCTGCACCCGGACACCGGCAATGCACGCCGCGCGTCAGCCTCACATCACCATGGAGTCCACTGAAATGGCTTTTACCTTGCCTGCCTTGCCGTACGCCTACGACGCCCTGGAACCGCACATCGATGCGCAAACCATGGAGATTCACTACACCAAGCACCACCAGACCTACATCAACAACCTCAACGCCGCCGTCGAAGGCACTGAGTACGCCGAGTGGCCGGTGGAAAAACTGGTCGCCAGCGTTCAGCAGTTACCGGAAAAACTCCGTGCGGCCGTGATCAATCAGGGTGGCGGTCACGCCAACCATTCGTTGTTCTGGGAAGTCATGGTGCCCAACGGTGGCGGCAAGCCTGACGGTGCACTGGCCAAGGCGATCGAGGAGCAACTGGGCGGTCTCGACAGCTTCAAGGAAGCCTTCACCAAAGCCGCGCTGACCCGTTTCGGCAGTGGCTGGGCCTGGCTCAGCGTCACTCCAGAGAAGACATTGATCGTGGAAAGCAGCGGCAACCAGGACAGTCCGCTGATGAAGGGTAATACGCCGATTCTCGGTCTGGATGTCTGGGAACACGCCTACTACCTGCGCTATCAGAACCGCCGTCCGGAATACATCAACGCGTTCTACAACGTGATCAATTGGCCTGAAGTGGCCGCGCGTTATCAGGCTGCGCTGGTTTAAGTCATCTATAAAAACAATCCAGGGCTGACTATGGGCACTGAAACACTGGCGATTGGTGGTGGGCGCATGTTTCGTTATGCGGTCGGGTCGCTGTTGCTGCTGGCGGGCATGACTTTACTGGCGGCGCATGGGCTGGAATGGCTGAATCTGCAGCCGAAACTGTCGCGGGCCTTGCAGGGTGGCGCGATTTGCGCCCTCGGCACGGCGCTCGGCGCGGTGCCGGTGCTGGTGATCCGGCGCATGCCGCAGAGGCTCAGCGATACGCTGTTGGGGTTCGGCGCCGGCGTGATGCTGGCGGCGACTGCGTTTTCGCTGATCGTGCCGGGCATCGCTGCTGCCGAAAGTCTGGGCCTGACATCCTGGGGCGCCAGCGGGCTGATCTGTTTCGGCATCATGCTCGGTGCATTCGGTCTGTATCTGGTGGACCTGAAACTGTCCGGCGCCTCACCGGAAATGCTCGTCGGTACCTCTGAGCGCCCGGTGATCCCGCCAAGGATCTGGTTGTTCGTCTTCGCCATCATTGCTCACAACATCCCGGAAGGCATGGCGGTGGGGGTGTCTGCTGGCGGCGGCATGCCGGATGCCGACAGTCTGGCGATGGGCATCGCCTTGCAGGATGTGCCGGAGGGGTTAGTGATTGCGTTGGTGTTGGCCGGGGCCGGGATGTCGCGGGTCAAGGCGTTTTTGATCGGTGCGGCGTCGGGGCTGGTCGAGCCGGTGTTTGCACTGCTCTGTGCGTGGCTGGTCAGCCTGGCAGAGTTATTGTTGCCGTTGGGGCTGGCGCTGGCCGCGGGAGCGATGTTGCTGGTGGTGACGCATGAGGTGATCCCCGAGTCGCGACGCAATGGTCATGACAAGCTGGCCAGTCTTGGCTTGCTGATCGGGTTTTGTCTAATGATGGTGATGGATACGGCGTTGGGTTGAATATCAAAAGATCGCAGCCTGCGGCAGCTCCTACATTGGAATGCGTTCACTGTAGGAGCTGCCGCAGGCTGCGATCTTTTGATCTTTAAACGATCAACCACCCTCATCGAAGTAGTTGTTGATCAACTCCACCAGCGCATCCAGCGCTTCCTGTTCCTGATGGCCTTCAGTACTCAGATAGATCTTCGTGCCCTTGCCGGCAGCCAGCATCATCATCGCCATGATGCTTTTACCGTCCACGGTTGTTTCTGGTGTACGACCCACTCTGATCGTGCAATCCGAGAACTTGCCCGCCACCCCGACGAACTTGGCCGAAGCTCGGGCATGCAGGCCCAGTTTATTGATGATTTCGATTTCCAGAGCAGGCATCGCGGTGTGAATCCTTTAAGTGAGGTCGCGGTGGCGAACCTGGACGTTCTTCAGGGTTTTCTGCAGGGCCTGACCCAGGCGTTCGGTCAGGTAAACGGAGCGGTGATGCCCACCAGTGCAGCCAATGGCAATGGTGACGTAGGCGCGGTTGCTCGCAGCAAAGCGTGGCAGCCATTTATTCAGATAGCCGAAGATATCCTGATACATCTCCTCGACTTCCGGTTGCGCCGCCAGGTATTCGGCGACCGGTGCATCGAGACCCGACTGGGCGCGTAGCTCCGGCTTCCAGTACGGGTTGGGCAGGCAGCGCACGTCGAATACCAGATCCGCATCCACCGGCATGCCGCGCTTGAAGCCGAACGACTCGACCAGAAACGCCGTGCCCGGCTCCGGCTGGTTCAGCAGGCGTAACTTGATGGTGTCACGCAGTTGGTACAGATTCAGGTTGGTGGTATTGACCTTGAGGTCGGCCAGGTCCGCAATCGGGCCGAGCAGGGCCGTCTCGTCTTGAATCGCTTCGGCCAGCGAACGATTGGCAGTGCTCAGCGGATGGCGCCGGCGGGTTTCCGAGAAGCGCTTGAGCAGGGTTTCTTCGTCGGCATCCAGATACAACACATCGCACTGGATGTGCCGGGCACGGACTTCTTCAAGCAGTTCGGGGAAACGCGACAGGTGGCTCGGCAGATTGCGTGCATCGATCGACACGGCCACCAGCGGCTGGGCCAGCTCGGTATGAATCAGGGCGCGTTCGGCGAGTTCCGGCAGCAGGCCGGCCGGCAGGTTGTCGATGCAGTAGTAGCCATTGTCCTCAAGGACATCCAGGGCAGTACTTTTACCCGAGCCGGAGCGGCCGCTGACGATGATCAAACGCATGATTAATGACCGTTCTGCTCGCTCAGGACGACCTGATACAAGGCTTCGTTACTTGGTGCGCTGCGCAGTTTTTCGCGCACTTCCTTGCGATCGAGCATGCTGGCGATCTGGCGCAGTAATTCCAGGTGAGCATCGGTGGCCGCTTCCGGGACCAGCAGGACAAACAGCAAGTCAACCGGAGCGCCGTCGATGGCATCGAAATCAATGGGGGCATCAAGGTGCATCAATGCGCTGATAGGCGCTTCGCAGCCTTTGAGGCGACAGTGGGGAATGGCGATGCCGTTGCCGAAACCGGTGGAACCGAGTTTCTCACGGGCGATCAGCGCATCGAACACATCCTGCATGGCCAGATCCGGCACTTCTTTATGGATGAGGTTGGCAATCTGTTCGAGGGCTTTCTTTTTACTGCCGCCCGGCACGTTCACCAGGGAACGGCCGGGGGTCAGGATACTTTCAAGTCGGATCATGGGTTGGGGGTGTTAACGACCGGTTGCGCCCTGGAGGAGGCTCTGGGTCTTTTCCTTATGCTTTTTGAGTTGGCGATCCAGCTTGTCGGTCAGTGAGTCGATCGCAGCGTACATGTCGGTATCTTCTGCGTTGGCGACCACTTCGCTGCCGGGAATATGCAAGGTGGCTTCGATTTTCTGCTTGAGCTTTTCGACGCACATCGTGACCTGCACGTTGGTGATCTTGTCGAAATGGCGCTCCAATCGTTCGAGTTTCTCGTTGATGTAGGTGCGCAGAGGTTCGGTCACTTCCAGTTGGTGTCCACTGATGTTGACTTGCATACAGCTTCTCCTTCGTTGCCAGTGCATAAAGCGGCAGGCCGGATAGCCTGCCACTGGAACGCTGTAACGTGGCTTACATCAACCGCTTGCGTTCGCTCGAAGGCGCGATCCCGAGGGATTCGCGGTACTTGGCGACGGTGCGGCGAGCCACCTGAATGCCTTGTGCCTCCAGTAAACCAGCGATCTTGCTGTCACTCAATGGCTTTTTCTGATTTTCCGCCGCGACCAGTTTTTTGATGATCGCGCGGATCGCCGTGGATGAGCATTCACCGCCTTCAGAGGTGCTGACGTGGCTGGAGAAAAAGTATTTCAGTTCATAAATGCCCCGAGGGGTATGCATGAATTTCTGCGTGGTGACCCGGGAAATCGTCGATTCGTGCATGCCGACCGCCTCGGCGATGTCATGCAGGACCAACGGTTTCATGGCTTCATCGCCGTATTCCAGGAAGCCGCGCTGATGCTCGACGATCTGGGTGGCCACCTTCATCAGGGTTTCGTTGCGGCTTTGCAGGCTCTTGATGAACCAGCGTGCCTCTTGCAACTGGTTGCGCATGAAGGTGTTGTCGGCGCTGGTGTCGGCGCGTCGCACGAAGCCGGCATACTGCGCATTGACCCGCAGACGAGGCACCGACTCCTGATTCAGCTCGACCAGCCAGCGTTCGTTGTCCTTGCGCACAATCACGTCAGGCACCACGTACTCGGCTTCGGTGGATTCGATCTGTGAACCCGGGCGCGGATTGAGGCTCTGCACCAGTTCGATGACCTGACGCAGCTCGTCTTCCTTGAGCTTCATGCGTCGCATCAGCTGGCTGTAGTCGCGACTGCCAAGCAGATCGATGTAATCGCTGACCAGACGCTTGGCCTCGTTCAGCCAAGGACTCTTGGCCGGGAGCTGACGCAGTTGCAGCAACAGGCATTCGCCGAGGTTGCGTGCGCCGATGCCGGCGGGTTCGAACTGCTGGATGCGATGCAGGACGGCTTCGATCTCGTCCAGCTCGATGTCGAGTTCCGGATCAAAGGCGTCGAGAATTTCTTCGAGGGTTTCGTCGAGGTAGCCCTGATTGTTGATGCAATCGATCAGGGTCACGGCGATCAGGCGGTCGGTGTCGGACATCGGCGCCAGGTTCAGTTGCCACAGCAGATGGCTTTGCAGGCTTTCCCCGGCGGAGGTGCGGGTGGTGAAGTCCCACTCATCGTCATCGCTGCTGGGCAGGCTGCTGGCGCTGGTCTGGTAGACGTCTTCCCAGGCGGTGTCGACGGGCAATTCGTTAGGAATGCGCTCGTTCCATTCGCCTTCCTCCAAGTTGTCCACCGTCGGGGCGGTTTCCTGATAGGAGGGTTCCTGAATCTCGGTGTTGGGTTTTTGTTCGGCGTTGTCGGCCAATGGATCGGAGTTGTCGAAGTCGTCGCCTTCTTCCTGGCGCTCGAGCATCGGATTGGATTCCAGGGCCTCCTGGATTTCCTGTTGCAGGTCCAGGGTCGACAATTGGAGCAGGCGGATGGCCTGTTGCAGCTGCGGTGTCATCGTCAGCTGCTGGCCCATTCTCAAGACTAGCGATGGTTTCATGGCAGGGGCTTAACACCTTATTCGCCGGCGCGCATGCGCCATCCACTACAGGGCGCCGAAGCGCCAAACTTAAGCAAATTATATGCCTGAAACTGTCGTGTTTGCCTAGAGCGCTGTAACAATAAAGCGTATAAAAAAAGCGCTTCAACGTTACAGCACCCGGACGGCTGGCCGAATGCGCTCGCGCTTTAAAGGCGGAACTCGTGGCCCAGGTACACTTCCTTCACCAGATCGTTGGCAAGGATGGTTGCCGCATCGCCTTCAGCGATCAGTTGACCGTCGTTGACGATGTAGGCGGTCTCGCAGATATCCAGCGTCTCACGCACGTTGTGGTCGGTGATCAGCACACCGATGCCCTTGGCCTTGAGGTGATGGATGATCTGCTTGATGTCGCCGACCGAGATCGGGTCGACACCGGCGAAGGGTTCGTCGAGCAGGATGAATTTCGGGGCGGTCGCCAGGGCGCGGGCGATTTCCACCCGACGGCGTTCACCACCGGACAGGCTCATGCCGAGGTTGTCGCGGATGTGGCTGATATGGAATTCCTGCAGCAGGCTTTCCAGCTCCTTGCGACGGCCGGCCTTGTCGAGCTCCTGGCGGGTCTCGAGGATGGCCATGATGTTGTCAGCCACCGACAGTTTGCGGAAGATAGACGCTTCTTGTGGCAGATAGCCGATACCGGCCTTGGCGCGACCGTGCATCGGCTGGTGGCTGACGTCCAGATCGTCGATCAGTACGCGGCCCTGATCGGCCTGCACCAGGCCGACGATCATGTAGAAGCAGGTGGTCTTGCCGGCACCGTTCGGGCCGAGCAGGCCGACGATCTGGCCGCTGTCGATCGACAGGCTGACGTCACGCACGACCTGGCGGCTTTTATAGGCCTTGGCCAGGTGCTGAGCTTTCAGAGTTGCCATTACTGGGTTTTCTCGTCGGTTTTCTTCTTCGGCTGGATCACCATGTCGATGCGCGGACGCGTCTCGGTGACCTTGTTGCCGGTAGCGCGACCGGCGCTGGCCAGTTTTCTCACCGTGTCATAGACGATTTTCTCGCCTTGGGTGGTGTTGTTGTCCTTGTCGACAACTTTGGCCTTGTCGATCAGCACGACGCGGTTTTGCGCGGCGTGATACTGGATCGTCACGCCCCAGCCCTGTACAGGCTTGGTGTCACCCTGGGTTTGCAACTGCTCGAAGTAGGCAAGGTTGCCCACCGAGGTCACCACGTCGATATCGCCGGTCGGAGTACGGGTGATGGTCACCGTATTGCCCTTAACGATCATCGAACCCTGGGTGATGATCACATCACCTTTATAGGTGGCGACGCCGTTCTTGTCGTCCAGTTGGGCGTCGTCGGCCTGAATGCGGATAGGTTGCTGCTGATCGTTCGGCAGAGCCCAGGCGCTCACGCTTCCCAGTGCTGCGCCCAGACTGAGCAAAATAGGGAGGGTTTTAACGAGCCTCATACTGTCCTCTTACGTTCGATTGCAGGTGTATCCTGCTTTCCTTCAAATACGCCTTCATTCCCACGCCAGTCGATACACCGCCAGCGCCGTCGATTCTAACGGGTTGCTCGGTCTGCGCATATTGCTGCTGAGGGAACACCGTCATGCGGGTGCTGGTGATCAGGGTGTCGCGGTTCTTTTCATCGGTGCGCTTGATGCGTACCGAGTCGATCAGTTCCACCTGGGTTCCGTCCGGATTCACTTCGCCACGCTCGCTGGTCACGTGCCACGGAAAGTCTGTGCCGCGGAACATGTTGAGGTCGGGTTTGGTGACCAGCGTCACGTCCGTCGCTTTCAGATGCTCGGCCTTGTCCGATGTCATTTCGTACTGCACCTTGCCGTCCGGAAGGTATTGCAGGGTATGCGTGTTCGTGGCGTACCAGTCGATGGCGGTGTCTTCGACCTTGGTCACAGGTTTGTCGAGGAACCGTTCAGGGCTGATGTTCCAGTAGCCGACCGCTGCAAACAGGGCAGCGATACAGCCGAACAACAGGAAGTTGCGAAATTTTTTGCTAAACATGGTTTGGCTCACAGGTACGCGGCGTTGGCCGCATCGAGGCGGCCCTGGGCGCGCAGGATTAATTCGCAGAATTCGCGGGCGGCACCTTCGCCACCGCGGGCCCGAGTGACGCCATGGGCGTGTTCGCGCACGAAGTCGGCAGCATTGGCCACGGCCATGCCCAAGCCTACGCGGCGGATCACCGGCAGGTCAGGCAGGTCGTCACCGAGGTAGGCGACCTGTTCATAGCTTAGGCCCAGTTGCGCCAATAGGCCGTCCAGAACTACCAATTTGTCTTCGCGGCCCTGAAACAGATGCGGGATGCCGAGGTTCTTCGCCCGGCGCTCGACCACCGGCGTCTTGCGGCCACTGATGATGGCGGTTTCTACGCCGGCATTCATCAGCATCTTGATGCCCTGGCCGTCGAGGGTGTTGAAGGTCTTGAATTCGCTGCCGTCTTCGAGGAAGTACAGGCGCCCGTCGGTGAGGACACCATCGACGTCGAACACCGCCAGTTTGATCGCTTTGCCGCGTTGCAGCAGATCGGTTGTCATTACATCACTCCTGCACGCAGCAGATCGGAGAGGTTGAAGGCGCCGATCGGGCGATCTTCTTCGTCCACGACCACCAGTGCGTTGATTCGGTGGTCTTCCATGATTTTCAGCGCTTCGGCGGCGAGCATCTCGGGCCGTGCGGTCTTGCCGTGTGCGGTCATGACCTGGTCGATGGTGGCGCTGCGGATGTCGATGCTGCGGTCCAGCGTGCGGCGCAAATCGCCGTCGGTGAAGATTCCGGCCAGTTTGCCATCGGCTTCAACGATCGCGGTCATGCCCAGGCCCTTGCGGGTCATTTCCATGAGCGCGTCCTTGAGCAGGGTACCGCGTTGCACTTGCGGCAGCTCCTGGCCGGCGTGCATGACGTTTTCCACTTTCAGCAACAGGCGTCGACCCAGGGCGCCGCCCGGGTGGGAGAAAGCAAAATCTTCGGCGGTAAAACCCCGGGCTTCCAGCAGCGCCACGGCCAGGGCGTCGCCCATGACCAGCGCAGCGGTGGTCGAGGAAGTCGGTGCCAGGTTCAGCGGGCAGGCTTCGTGCTCGACGTGAACGTTGAGATTGACTTCGGCGGCCTTGGCCAGTGGCGACTGCGGGTTGCCGGTGAGGCTGATCAGCTGGATGCCGAGGCGCTTGATCAGTGGCAGCAGGGTGACGATTTCGTTGGTCGAGCCGGAGTTGGAGAGGGCGAGGATCACGTCATCGCGGGTGATCATGCCCATGTCACCGTGGCTGGCTTCGGCTGGATGAACAAAAAAGGCCGGGGTGCCGGTGCTGGCCAGGGTCGCGGCAATCTTGTTGCCGACGTGCCCGGATTTGCCCATGCCGACCACGACCACACGGCCCTTGCTGGCCAGAATCATCTCGCAAGCGCGTACGAAATCGGCGTCGATATGGGGCAACAAGCCTTGTACGGCTTCCACTTCGAGGCGGATGGTGCGTTGTGCCGATTGAATCAGGTCGCTGGATTGGCTCATGTCAGAAATCGTATAGCCCGATGAAAAGGCGGCGATTATAGCGGTTATGTTGAAAAGCCTCACGCAAGTTCGTCGAGCTTTGTCATTCCTGGCAACCAAAACCCCGAAAAAGTGCCGTCGGGCCTGTCATATCGTTGAACGCGGAGGGGCATGGGCCTTGGGCGCTTGGCGTTTGCAGTGATATAGTTCGCCGCCAGTTCGGCCTGCCCGGGAGGTATGTGCTTTCTGCGGAAAGCCAGGCGTCCGAGTGAGAGGCTGCATCGCAAGGAGTTTAGATGAGTGCCGATAACGCCTACGCGGTCGAGCTGAAGGGAGTCTCCTTCAAGCGCGGTGCGCGCAGCATTTTCAATAACGTCGATATTCGCATCCCGCGTGGCAAGGTTACCGGCATCATGGGGCCTTCCGGGTGTGGCAAGACCACGCTGCTGCGACTGATGGGCGCGCAATTGCGTCCCTCCAGCGGGGAAGTCTGGGTCAACGGTCAGAACCTGCCGACGCTGTCGCGCAGTGATCTGTTCGATGCGCGAAAGCACATGGGTGTGCTGTTTCAGAGTGGCGCGCTGTTTACCGATCTCGATGTCTTCGAGAACGTCGCTTTCCCCTTGCGGGTTCATACCCAATTACCGGACGAGATGATCCGCGACATCGTCCTGCTCAAATTGCAGGCGGTTGGACTGCGCGGCGCGATCGAGCTGATGCCGGACGAGCTGTCGGGCGGCATGAAACGTCGCGTGGCGCTGGCGCGGGCGATCGCACTCGATCCGCAGATTCTCATGTATGACGAGCCTTTCGTTGGTCAGGATCCGATCGCCATGGGCGTGCTGGTGCGCCTGATCCGTCTGCTCAATGATGCGCTGGGCATTACCAGCATTGTGGTTTCCCACGACCTGGCCGAAACCGCGAGCATCGCTGACTACATTTATGTAGTGGGTGATGGTCAGGTGCTGGGGCAGGGTACGCCGGACGAATTGATGAACTCGGATGAACCGCGTATTCGCCAGTTCATGACCGGCAACCCCGATGGCCCGGTGCCGTACCATTTTCCAGCGACGGATTACCGCGCAGATCTTCTGGGGAAGCGCTGATGCGCAGAATTTCATTGATAGAACGCGTACGCCGCTTTGGCGAGACGGCGATCGACGCCGTGGCGGTGTTTGGCCGCGCGACCCTGTTCCTGTTTCACGCCCTGCTCGGTCGTGGCGGCATCAGTGGCGGTTTTGGTCTGCTGGTCAAGCAACTGCATTCGGTTGGCGTGATGTCGCTGGTGATCATCGTCGTCTCCGGGATTTTCATCGGCATGGTGCTGGCGCTGCAGGGCTTCAGTATTCTGTCGAGCTACGGTTCGGAGCAGGCAGTGGGGCAGATGGTTGCCCTGACCTTGTTGCGAGAGTTGGGTCCGGTGGTGACGGCGCTGCTGTTTGCCGGGCGTGCCGGTTCGGCGCTGACGGCCGAAATCGGCAACATGAAGTCCACCGAACAGCTTTCCAGCCTGGAAATGATCGGTGTCGACCCGCTCAAGTACATCATTGCTCCGCGCCTGTGGGCCGGTTTCATTTCCCTGCCGGTGCTGGCGATGATTTTCAGCGTGGTAGGCATCTGGGGTGGATCGTGGGTGGCTGTCGACTGGCTGGGTGTGTATGAAGGCTCTTATTGGGCGAACATGCAGAACAGCGTGAATTTCACCAGTGACGTGCTCAACGGCGTGATCAAAAGTATTGTTTTCGCCTTTGTAGTGACCTGGATTGCCGTATTCCAAGGCTATGACTGTGAGCCCACTTCCGAGGGTATCAGTCGTGCCACCACCAAGACCGTGGTGTTTGCCTCGCTGGCAGTGCTCGGCCTGGACTTTATTCTGACCGCTTTGATGTTTGGAGATTTCTGATGCAAAACCGCACCCTGGAAATCGGTGTCGGCCTGTTCCTGCTGGCAGGGATACTGGCCTTGTTGCTGCTGGCGCTGCGGGTCAGTGGCCTGTCTCCGACCTCGACCACCGACACCTATAAGCTGTATGCCTACTTCGACAATATCGCCGGTTTGACGGTCAGAGCCAAAGTGACCATGGCCGGTGTAACCATCGGCAAGGTCACGGCCATCGATCTGGATCGCGACAGCTTCACCGGTCGGGTCACCCTGCAAGTGGATAAAAAGGTCGACAACCTGCCGACCGACTCCACAGCGTCTATCCTGACCGCTGGCCTGTTGGGCGAGAAGTACATCGGTATCAGCGTGGGCGGGGAAGACACCCGTCTGAAGGATGGTGGAACCATCCACGACACGCAGTCGTCTCTGGTACTGGAAGACCTGATCGGTAAATTCCTGCTCAATACCGTTAGCAAAGACGCCAAATGAGGAGCTTTTGAATGATCTCTACCTTGCGACGTGGCCTGTTGGTGTTGCTCGCGACACTGCCACTGCTGGCTAACGCTGCGCCCGGGCAATCGGCGCACGATCTGGTTCAGGACACCACGAACCGGATGCTGGCCGACCTGTCGGCCAACAAAGCGAAATACAAGCAGGATCCGGCTGATTTCTATGCCGCGTTGAACAACATCGTCGGCCCGGTAGTGGATGCCGAGGGCATTTCCAAGAGCATCATGACGGTCAAGTATTCGCGCAAGGCCACGCCTGCGCAGATGCAGACCTTCCAGGAAAACTTCAAGAAAGGCCTGTTCCAGTTCTACGGCAATGCCTTGCTCGAATACAACAATCAGGGCATCACGGTTGATCCGGCCAAGGATGAATCGGGCGATCGCACCAGCGTCGGCATGACCGTCAAGGGCAGCAACGGCGCGATCTATCCGGTGCAGTACACGCTGGAGAAGATCAACGGCGAGTGGAAGCTGCGCAACGTGATCATCAACGGCATCAACATCGGCAAGCTGTTCCGTGATCAGTTCGCGGACGCGATGCAGCGCAATGGCAACGATCTGGACAAGACCATCAACAATTGGGCTGGCGAAGTGGCCAAGGCCAAGGAAACCACCGAGAAAGCTGCCGAGAAGCCAGCGCAATGAATGAGGCGGCAGTTCGTATGAGTGATGTCGACGAGCTATTGCTCAGCGGAGTGCTGGACTATCGCACAGGCCCCGACCTGCGCAAGGAAGGCCAGGCGCTGATCAAGTCCAGCAAGGCGGCATCGCTGGTGATTGATTGTTCGGCAGTGAAGAAGTCCAGCAGCGTCGGCTTGTCCTTGCTGCTGTGCTTCATGCGCGATGCCCGGGCGGCCGGCAAGGCCGTCAGCATCCGCGCGATGCCGGAAGACATGCGCGAAATCGCTCAGGTCAGCGAACTGACCGAGTTGCTGGCGCACCCCTGAACCCGCATCGACAAACAAGCCCCCCGTCAGAGTCCTGCCAATGCGGGGTTCGCAGGCGCGGGGCTTTTTTGTATGATGTCCGACCCGTGCGCACAGGGCGCCGATTGAGGTTGAGCATGCAGGCCGTAGAAGTGAAGAGCTTCCTTGAAGGAAAGCTGCCAGGAACGCAGGTGGAAGTTGAAGGCGAAGGCTGCAACTTCCAGCTGAACGTGATTAGTGATGAACTGGCGGCGTTGAGCCCGGTCAAGCGTCAGCAAAGCATCTATGCCCATTTGAACCCTTGGATCGCTGATGGCAGCATCCACGCGGTCACTATGAAATTTTTCAGCAGCGCGGCCTGGGCCGAGCGCACCTGAGCCCTAGGGCGTCGAGATTCTTATGGATAAATTGATTATTACCGGTGGCGTTCGTCTTGATGGCGAAATCCGTATCTCCGGGGCGAAGAACTCCGCCCTGCCGATTCTGGCCGCCACCCTGCTGTGCGATGGCCCGGTGACCGTTGGCAACCTGCCGCACCTGCACGACATCACCACCATGATCGAGCTGTTCGGTCGCATGGGCATCGAGCCTGTGATCGACGAGAAACTCAGCGTTGAAATCGACCCACGCACCATCAAGACCCTGATCGCGCCATACGAACTGGTGAAAACCATGCGTGCCTCGATCCTGGTTCTGGGGCCGATGGTTGCCCGTTTCGGTGAAGCCGAAGTCGCCCTGCCTGGCGGTTGCGCCATCGGTTCGCGTCCGGTTGACCTGCACATCCGTGGTCTCGAAGCCATGGGCGCGGTGATCGACGTCGAAGGCGGCTACATCAAGGCCAAGGCGCCTGAAGGCGGTCTGCGCGGTGCGCACTTCTTCTTCGATACCGTCAGCGTGACCGGTACCGAAAACATCATGATGGCGGCTGCCCTGGCCAAGGGTCGCAGCGTGCTGCAGAACGCTGCGCGCGAGCCGGAAGTCGTCGACCTGGCGAATTTCCTCAACGCCATGGGCGCCAAGGTTTCCGGTGCCGGTACCGACACCATCACCATCGATGGCGTCGAGCGCCTGGGTTCGTGTTTCTACAAGGTCATGCCTGACCGTATCGAAACCGGCACCTACCTGGTGGCCGCTGCGGTCACCGGTGGCCGCGTCAAGGTCAAGGACACTGATCCGACCATTCTTGAAGCAGTCCTGGAAAAGCTCCGTGAGTCCGGTGCGGAAATCACCTGCGGTGAAGACTGGATCGAGCTGAACATGCACGGCAAGCGCCCGAAAGCGGTCAACGTGCGCACGGCACCGTACCCGGCGTTCCCGACCGACATGCAGGCACAGTTCATCTCGCTCAACGCCATTGCCGAAGGCACCGGTGCGGTAATCGAGACGATCTTCGAAAACCGTTTCATGCACGTGTACGAACTGCACCGCATGGGCGCCAGAATCCAGGTCGAAGGCAACACTGCGATCGTCACCGGTACTGAAGTGCTGAAGGGCGCGCCAGTGATGGCCACCGACCTGCGTGCTTCGGCGAGCCTGGTCATCTCGGCCCTGGTGGCCGAAGGCGATACCCTGATCGACCGCATCTACCACATCGACCGTGGTTACGAGTGCATCGAAGAAAAACTGCAGATGCTGGGCGCCAAGATCCGTCGCGTTCCGGGCTAGTCGCTGCACTGGGCACAGGGAGGTGTCCACTGAATTTGTTTCGAGTCGAGCCGGTATCCGGCTCGATGTGTGTCCGGCGCCGATTGCGACCGGACATGAGTACCTTGATAAGGACTGACGTTTCCCATGTTGACCATCGCACTGTCCAAGGGCCGCATCCTTGACGACACCCTGCCGCTTCTCGCCGAAGCGGGCATCGTGCCGACCGAGAATCCGGACAAGAGCCGCAAACTGATCATCCCCACCACTCAGGATGACGTACGTCTGTTGATCGTGCGTGCCACCGACGTGCCGACCTATGTCGAGCATGGCGCGGCCGACCTCGGCGTCGCCGGTAAAGACGTGCTGATGGAATACACCGGCCAGGGCCTCTACGAGCCGCTGGATCTGCAGATTGCCCAGTGCAAGCTGATGACGGCCGGCAAGATCGGCGCAGCCGAGCCCAAGGGCCGTCTGCGCGTGGCGACCAAGTTCGTCAACGTTGCCAAACGCTACTACGCCGAGCAGGGCCGTCAGGTCGACATCATCAAGCTCTACGGCTCGATGGAGCTGGCGCCGCTGATCGGTCTGGCCGACAAGATCATCGACGTGGTCGACACCGGCAATACACTGCGCGCCAACGGCCTGGAACCTCAGGAACTGATCGCCACGATCAGCTCGCGCCTGGTGGTCAACAAGGCTTCGATGAAGATGCAACACGCCCGAATCCAGGCGTTGATCGATACCCTGCGCACGGCAGTGGAATCGCGACACCGCGGCTGATGTACCTGCGCGACCTTGAGTCGCGCCCGTCTATCCGCCTCATAGCCAGAATCTCAGGTGCCCAAGCGGAAACGACTGCTAAGTTAGGGCGCCTGAGTTTTTGCCATTCCTATGAGGCTCTCGCTATGACCGCACCGACTGCAATTCGCCGACTCAACGCTGCTGACCCGGATTTCGCGCATCATCTGGATCATCTGCTGAGCTGGGAAAGTGTGTCTGACGACTCGGTCAATCAGCGCGTGCTGGACATCATCAAGGCGGTGCGCGAGCGCGGCGACGCGGCGCTGGTCGAGTTCACCCAGAAGTTCGACGGCCTCGAAGTGGCGTCGATGGCCGACCTGATCCTGCCGCGCGAGCGTCTGGAACTGGCCCTGACCCGCATCACCGTGGCACAGCGCGAAGCGCTGGAAAAAGCCGCGGCGCGGGTGCGCAGCTATCACGAAAAACAGAAACAGGATTCCTGGAGCTACACCGAGGCCGACGGCACCGTACTCGGGCAGAAGGTCACGCCGCTGGATCGCGCCGGCCTATACGTGCCGGGCGGCAAGGCGTCATACCCGTCGTCGGTGTTGATGAACGCGATTCCGGCCAAGGTTGCCGGCGTGGCCGAAGTGGTCATGGTGGTGCCGACCCCTCGCGGTGAAATCAATGAGCTGGTGCTGGCGGCGGCGTGCATTGCCGGCGTTGACCGGGTGTTCACCATCGGCGGCGCGCAAGCGGTTGCTGCGCTGGCTTACGGTACCGAAAGCGTTCCGCAGGTGGACAAAGTGGTCGGCCCGGGCAACATTTATGTCGCTACTGCCAAACGCCACGTGTTCGGTCAGGTCGGCATCGACATGATCGCCGGCCCGTCGGAAATCCTCGTGGTGTGCGACGGCCAGACCGATCCGGACTGGATCGCCATGGACCTGTTCTCCCAGGCCGAGCACGACGAAGACGCTCAGGCAATTCTGGTCAGTCCCGACGCCGAGTTCCTCGACAAGGTCGCGGCGAGCATCGACAAACTGCTGCCGACCATGGACCGTGCGACCATCATCGAAACCTCGATCAATGGTCGCGGTGCGCTGATTCACGTGCGCGACATGGCGCAAGCCATCGAAGTCGCCAACCGCATCGCCCCGGAACACCTGGAGCTGTCGGTCGCTGACCCACAAGCATGGTTGCCGCAGATCCGTCACGCCGGCGCGATCTTCATGGGCCGCCACACCTCGGAAGCGCTGGGTGATTACTGTGCCGGCCCGAACCACGTGCTGCCAACGTCCGGCACTGCGCGTTTCTCCTCGCCACTGGGTGTGTACGACTTCCAGAAACGTTCGTCGATCATCTTCTGCTCCGAGGCCGGTGCTTCCGAGCTGGGCAAGACCGCTTCGGTGCTGGCCCGTGGCGAATCCCTGAGCGCGCACGCACGCAGCGCCGAATACCGTATCAAAGACGAAGTGAAGGGGAATTGAACATGAGTAAATTCTGGAGCCCGTTCGTCAAGGATCTGGTGCCCTATGTGCCGGGCGAACAGCCGAAGCTGACCAGACTGGTCAAGCTCAACACCAACGAAAACCCTTACGGCCCGTCGCCCAAAGCCTTGGCGGCGATGCAAACCGAGCTCAACGACAACCTGCGCCTGTACCCGGATCCGAACAGCGATGTGCTGAAAACCGCCGTCGCCCACTACTACGGCGTGCAGAGCAATCAGGTGTTCCTTGGCAACGGTTCGGACGAAGTGCTGGCGCACATCTTCCACGGTCTGCTGCAACACGAGCAGCCGCTGCTGTTCCCGGACATCAGCTACAGCTTCTATCCGGTGTATTGCGGTCTGTACGGCATCCAGTTCGACGCCGTGCCGCTGGACGCACAGTTCCAGATCAACCCGGCGGACTACGCCAAACCCAACGGCGGGATCATTTTCCCCAACCCGAACGCACCCACCGGTTGCCTGTTGGCGCTGGAGGCGGTCGAGCAGATCCTCAAGGCCAGCCCGGATTCGGTGGTCGTGGTGGATGAAGCGTACATCGACTTCGGCGGCGAAACCGCGATCAGCCTGGTGGATCGTTATCCGAACCTGCTGGTGACCCAGACCCTGTCCAAGTCGCGCTCGCTGGCCGGCCTGCGCGTCGGCCTGGCGGTGGGGCATCCGGATCTGATCGAAGCGCTGGAGCGAATCAAGAACAGCTTCAACTCCTATCCGCTGGATCGCCTGGCGATTGTCGGCGCGGCGGCCGCGTTCGAGGATCGCGAGTATTTCGACAAGACGTGCCGTCTGGTCATCGAAAGTCGCGAGTGGGTCATCGCGCAATTGCAGGCCAAGGGGTTTGAGGTGCTGCCGTCGGCGGCGAACTTCATCTTCGCCCGGCACCCGCAACACGATGCAGCGGGGCTGGCAGCCAGGCTGCGCGAGCAGGGCGTGATTGTGCGCCACTTCAAGCAGGAGCGGATTGCCCAGTTCCTGCGGATCTCGATCGGTACGCCGGAGCAGAATCAGGCGCTGATCGACGGTCTCGGCGACCTGTAGGACACCGGTGAACCTGTGGGAGCGAGCTTGCTCGCGAAAGCGCTTGGCCATTCAATAACGATGTTGAATGTGCCGGCCTCTTCGCGAGCAAGCTCGCTCCCACAGTGTTTTTGGTTGGTGTTTACTCTTCTTCCTTGACCGGCGCCGGCGGTGGACGCAGGCCGATTTCCGCGGTCAGCTTCAGCTCCTTGCCATTGCGCATCACTTGAATCGTGACCTTGTCAGTCGGCTTGATCCGCGCCACCTGGTTCATTGACTTGCGGCCATCACCCGCCGGTTCGCCGTCGATACTCAGAATCACGTCACCCAGCTGCAGGCCGGCCTTCTGTGCCGGGCCATCGCGGAAGATTCCCGCCACGACAATTCCCGGACGCCCGGACAGGCCAAACGACTCGGCCAGTTCCTGGGTCAGCGGCTGCACTTCAATACCGAGCCAGCCACGAATCACCTGACCGTGCTCGATGATCGACTTCATCACCTCCATCGCCAGTTTTACCGGAATCGCAAAACCGATGCCTTGCGAGCCGCCGGACTTGGAGAAGATCGCGGTGTTGATGCCGGTGAGGTTGCCGTTGGCATCGACCAGTGCGCCGCCGGAGTTGCCCGGGTTGATCGCCGCGTCGGTCTGGATGAAGTCTTCGTAGTTGTTCAGGCCCAACTGGTTGCGCCCGGTGGCGCTGATGATGCCCATGGTCACGGTCTGGCCAACGCCGAACGGGTTGCCGATGGCCAGCGCGACGTCGCCGATACGGATGTTGTCGGAGCGGCCGACGGTGATCGCCGGGAGGTTTTTCAGGTCAATCTTCAACACCGCGAGGTCGGTTTCCGGGTCGCTACCGATGACGCGGGCGAGGGTTTCGCGCCCATCCTTGAGTGCCACCACGATCTGATCGGCGCCGGTGGTTACATGGTTGTTGGTCAGGATGTAGCCTTCCGGGCTCATGATCACGCCGGAACCGAGGCTCGATTCCATGCGTTTCTGCTTCGGCGAGTTGTCACCGAAGAAGCGCCGGAACTGCGGATCCTCAAACAGCGGGTGCGCCGGTTTGTTGATGACTTTGGTGGTGTAGAGGTTGACCACCGACGGTGCGGCGATGGTCACCGCGTCGGCATAGGACACCGGGCCCTGCTGCACACTGGTGGTTTGCGGGGCCTGTTGCAGGTTGACGTCGAGGCTCGGAAGCCCGACCCACTGCGGGTAACGCTGAATAATCAACAGAGCGATAAGCACGCCGGCCAACAGCGGCCAGCCAAAAAAACGCAGCGCCTTGAGCATTAAGCACGTCCTGGAAAAGTTGCAGGCGGGGGCAGACCGCCGATAATGTCGCGCATTATACGAGGCCGCGCGCGCCTCTGAACGGGATATTTAGGAGTCTTTCATGGCCGTCGCCCTCAGCACCCTGGTCGAAGAAGCCGACCGTTACCTCGGCAGTGCGAAAATCGCCGATTACTGCCCCAACGGTTTGCAGGTCGAAGGCCGACCGCAAGTGATGCGCATCGTCAGTGGCGTCACCGCCAGTCAGGCGCTGCTCGACGCGGCGGTGGAGGCCGAGGCCGATCTGATACTGGTGCATCACGGCTATTTCTGGAAAGGCGAGAACCCGTGCATCACCGGCATGAAGCAGCGGCGCTTGAAGACTTTGCTCAAGCACGACATCAGTCTGCTCGCCTATCACTTGCCGCTGGATCTGCATCCGGAGGTCGGCAACAACGTGCAACTGGCGCGTCAGCTGGACATTACCGTTGAAGGGCCACTGGACCCGGAGAATCTGAAAGTTGTCGGGCTGGTCGGTTCGCTGAACGAGCCAATGACTGCGCGAGACTTCGCCCGCAAGGTCAAAGACGTCATGGGCCGCGAGCCGCTGCTGGTCGAGGGCAGTGGGATGATTCGTCGAGTTGGCTGGTGCACCGGTGGCGGGCAGGGTTATATCGATCAGGGCGTGGCGGCGGGCGTTGATCTGTTCCTCAGTGGCGAAGCCTCCGAACAGACCTTCCACAGCGCTCGGGAAAACGACATCAGCTTCATCGCCGCCGGCCACCATGCCACCGAGCGCTATGGTGTGCAGGCGCTGGGTGACTACCTGGCCAAACGTTTTGCCCTGGAACACATCTTCATCGACTGCCCGAACCCGATCTGAATCCACCATGAATACCTGTGGGAGCGAGCCTGCTCGCGAATGCGTCAGACCTTCAATGCAAAGGTGTCTGGCATATCGCTTTCGCGAGCAGGCTCGCTCCCACACGGGAACTGCTCGGCCGAACCGGTGGGCATATTCATATGCCCTTTCGATCTAGTTGGCGTCCTGATTAGAAGAGGGCGCTGTGCTAGGATTCCCCGCTCGAACACGGCCCGCTGGCCGTTCATAAGAAAGCTTTCGTGAGTAGCCATGGTCGACAAACTGACGCATCTGAAACAGCTGGAGGCGGAAAGCATCCACATCATCCGCGAGGTGGCCGCCGAGTTCGACAACCCGGTGATGCTGTACTCCATCGGTAAAGACTCCGCCGTGATGCTGCACCTGGCACGCAAGGCGTTCTTCCCGGGCAAACTGCCGTTTCCGGTGATGCACGTCGACACTCGCTGGAAATTCCAGGAGATGTACAAGTTCCGCGACAAGATGGTCGAAGAGCTGGGCCTGGACCTGATCACCCACATCAACCCCGATGGCGTGGCGCAGAACATCAACCCGTTCACCCACGGCAGCGCCAAGCACACCGACATCATGAAGACCGAGGGCCTGAAGCAGGCACTCGACAAGCATGGTTTCGACGCCGCGTTCGGTGGTGCCCGTCGTGACGAAGAGAAGTCCCGCGCCAAGGAGCGTGTGTACTCGTTCCGCGACAGCAAGCACCGCTGGGACCCGAAGAATCAGCGTCCGGAGCTGTGGAACGTCTACAACGGCAAGGTCAACAAGGGCGAATCCATTCGTGTGTTCCCGTTGTCGAACTGGACCGAACTGGACATCTGGCAGTACATCTACCTCGAAGGCATCCCGATCGTGCCGCTGTACTTCGCCGCCGAACGCGAAGTGATCGAGAAGAACGGCACCCTGATCATGATCGATGACGAGCGCATCCTTGAGCATCTGTCCGACGAGGACAAGGCGCGCATCGTCAAAAAGAAAGTGCGTTTCCGTACCCTTGGCTGCTACCCGTTGACGGGCGCGGTGGAGTCCGAGGCCGAAAGCCTCACGGACATCATTCAGGAAATGCTCCTGACGCGAACTTCCGAGCGCCAGGGCCGGGTCATCGACCACGATGGCGCCGGCTCGATGGAAGATAAAAAACGTCAAGGCTATTTCTAAGGGGTTGTCATGTCGCACGCATCTGATTTGATCAGCGAGGACATCCTCGCCTACCTGGGCCAGCACGAACGTAAAGAGCTGCTGCGCTTTTTGACCTGCGGTAACGTCGACGACGGCAAAAGCACCCTGATCGGGCGCCTGCTGCACGACTCCAAGATGATCTACGAAGATCATCTGGAAGCCATCACCCGCGATTCGAAGAAAGTCGGCACCACCGGTGACGACATCGACCTGGCATTGCTGGTCGACGGCCTGCAGGCCGAGCGTGAGCAGGGCATCACCATCGATGTCGCCTACCGCTACTTCTCCACCGCCAAGCGCAAATTCATCATCGCCGACACCCCCGGCCATGAGCAGTACACCCGCAACATGGCCACCGGTGCATCCACCTGTGACCTGGCGATCATCCTGGTCGATGCCCGTTACGGCGTGCAGACCCAGACCCGTCGCCACAGCTTCATCGCCTCGTTGCTCGGCATCAAGCACATCGTTGTCGCCATCAACAAGATGGACTTGAAAGACTTTGATGAAGGTGTGTTCGAGTCGATCAAGGCCGACTACCTGAAGTTCGCCGAAGGCTTGAAGATGAAGCCGACCAGCATGCACTTCGTGCCGATGTCTGCTCTCAAGGGCGACAACGTGGTGAACAAGTCCGAGCGCTCGCCTTGGTACAAAGGTCAGTCGCTGATGGAAATTCTCGAGACCGTGGAAGTGGCGGGTGATCGCAACTTCACCGATCTGCGCTTCCCGGTGCAATACGTCAACCGTCCGAACCTGAACTTCCGCGGCTTCGCCGGCACCCTCGCCAGCGGGATCGTGCACAAGGGCGACGAAGTGGTGGTGCTGCCGTCGGGCAAGAGCAGCCGCGTCAAATCCATCGTCACCTTCGAAGGTGAACTGGAGCAGGCCGGTCCTGGTCAAGCGGTGACGCTGACCATGGAAGACGAAATCGACATCTCCCGTGGCGACTTGCTGGTGCATGCCGACAACGTGCCGCCGGTCACCGACAGCTTCGAAGCGATGCTGGTGTGGATGGCTGAAGAGCCGATGCTGCCGGGCAAGAAATACGACATCAAACGCGCCACCAGTTACGTGCCGGGCTCGATTGCCAGCATCGTCAACAAGGTCGACGTCAACACCCTCGAAGAAGGTTCGGCGAGCGCGTTGCAGCTCAACGAAATCGGCAAGGTGAAGATCGCGCTCGACGCGCCGATCGCCCTCGACGGTTACGACAGCAACCGCACCACCGGTGCGTTCATCGTCATCGACCGTTTGACCAACGGCACCGTTGGCGCCGGCATGATCGTCGCTCAGCCACTGAGCCACGGCACGGCCACCCACCACGGCAAACTGGCCCACGTTGCTACCGAAGAACGTGCTCAGCGCTTTGGCCAGCAACCGGCGACCGTGCTGTTCAGCGGCCTGTCGGGCGCGGGCAAGAGCACGCTGGCCTATGCGGTCGAGCGCAAGTTGTTCGACATGGGCCGTGCGGTGTTTGTGCTGGATGGTCAGAATCTGCGTCACGACCTCAACAAGGGCTTGCCACATGACCGTGCCGGTCGCACCGAGAACTGGCGGCGTGCTGCGCACGTGGCGCGTCAGTTCAACGAGGCTGGTCTGTTGACCCTGGCGGCGTTTGTTGCGCCGAGTGCTGAAGGTCGCGAGCAGGCCAAGGAGCTGATCGGCAAGGAGCGTCTGCTGACGGTTTATGTGCAGGCCTCGCCGGCGGTGTGTGCCGAGCGTGATCCGCAGGGCTTGTATGCTGCGGGTGGCGATAATATTCCGGGTGAGTCCTTCCCGTATGACGTGCCGCTGAATGCTGATCTGGTGATCGACACGCAGTCGCTGTCGCTGGAAGAGAGCGTCAAGCAGGTGTTGGATCTGCTGCGCAAGCGTGGCGCGATTTAAGCGTTAGCCGGAAATGAAAGGCCCGCGGATGAGTGATCATCGGCGGGTTTTTTGTTGGCTGCGATTTTTGCGCGAGCTCATTCCACTGTGGGAGCTGGCTTGCCAGCGATGGCGCCCTTATAGGCGACCATGCTCTGTCTGGCTGAGTGAATATCCGTTTCTTCGGGTGCTGCGGCTGACGGTTTCGCCCTTACGGCGACTCACTTTTTTTACAAACGCCTAAAAAAAGTAAGCAAAAAAAGGCTTGCTCCTGCGTGCGGCCCACTCGCTGAGGCTCGGGGTCCCTTCGCTCCGGGTTTGATCCGGGGGCAGCGCCTACGGTTTGCTTCGCTGCACCTCCTCTCGCTGTGTTTGGCTGCGCCAAACGGTCGCTGCGCTCCCACCCCCGGATCAATCCCTCCGCTCAGCCTTCCGACGTCGCCCGTAGATCAAGATCAAAAGCTGCAGCCGAGCTTGCGCTCATCCTGGAGTGGGGCGGCTGCGCCGCGTGCGGGTTGTACTTATCTTCCCTGTAGGAGCTGCCGCAGGCTGCGATCTTTTGATCTATTGTGGGAGCTGGCTTGCCAGCGATGGCGGTGTGTCATTCACCAATGTTGCTTGCTGATCTCCGCCATCGCCGGCATGTCGGCTCCCACCAGATTCACTGTCGGTTCGGGAGTTCGCGGTGCATCTGTTCCAGCAGCGCATCCTTGTCCTGCCACAGCTGATTGATCCAGCCCTGAAACTGCAGACGGTATTCGCCGTCCTGGTCGTAGTTCTTGCCGATGAAGGCCGGCGGGATTTTCAGTTCTTCAAAGTGCACCACCACGTCGCGCACATTGCCGCACAGCAGATCCCAGAAACCCGGCCGTCCGCCCGGATAGTGGATGGTCACGTTGACGATCGATTCCAGCTGTTCTCCCATTGCGTCCAGCACAAAGGCGATGCCGCCAGCCTTGGGCTTGAGCAGGTACTTGAACGGTGATTGCTGCTGAGCGTGCTTGCCTTCGGTGAAGCGTGTGCCTTCGACGAAGTTGAAAATCCCCACCGGGTTGTCGCGAAACTTCGCGCAGGTCTTGCGCGTGGTTTCCAGGTCTTTGCCTTTCTTCTCCGGGTGTTTTTCCAGATAGGCCTTGGAGTAGCGTTTCATGAACGGAAATCCCAGCGCCCACCACGCCAGGCCAATCACCGGGACCCAGATCAGCTCCTGCTTGAGGAAGAATTTCAGCGGCTGGATGCGCCGGTTGAGCACGTATTGCAGCACTAGGATGTCGACCCAGCTCTGGTGGTTGCTGGTGATCAAATACGAGTGTTTGTAATCCAGGCCTTGCAAGCCGCTGATGTGCCAGCGGGTGCGGCGTACCAGGTTCATCCAGCCCTTGTTGTTACTGATCCAGGCTTCGTGGGTGTGGCTCATCAGCCACCGTGAGGCGCGGCGGGCGAGGTCGAAGGGCAGCACTTTGATCAACGCCACGCAGAACAGGAACGAGCACAGCAGAATCGTATTGAGCGCCAACAGCAGCGCGGCGATCACGCCGCGAATCGGGGCGGGCAGGAAGTCCAGCATTTACACATCCATAGGTCGGTTGGCGGCTTGAATCGCGGTCAGGGCGATGGTGTAGACGATGTCGTCGACCTGCGCGCCGCGCGGCAGGTCGTTCACCGGTTTGCGCAGACCTTGCAGCATCGGGCCGAGGCTGACGCAGTCGGCACTGCGCTGCACGGCTTTGTGGGTGGTGTTGCCGGTGTTCAGGTCGGGGAACACGAACACCGTGGCGCGGCCAGCCACCTGGCTGTTGGGCGCCAGTTGCCGGGCCACATCGGCGTTGGCAGCGGCGTCGTATTGCAGCGGCCCGTCGATCAGCAGCGAGTGCTGTTGCTCGTGGGCGAGCAGGGTGGCTTCGCGGACTTTCTCGACTTCTTCGCCGCTGGCCGACTCGCCGCTGGAGTAACTGATCATCGCCACGCGCGGGGTGATGCCGAAGGCCGCTGCCGAGTCGGCGCTTTGCAGGGCGATCTCGGCCAGCTCAGTTGCGCTTGGGTGCGGATTCATCACGCAGTCGCCGTAGACCAGCACTTCTTCGGGGAACAGCATGAAGAACACTGAAGACACCAGCGTGCAGCCCGGCGCGGTCTTGATCAGTTGCAGCGCTGGGCGGATGGTGTTGGCGGTGGTGTTGATCACTCCCGACACCAGACCGTCGACTTCATCCAGCGCAAGCATCATGGTGCCAATGACCACGGTGTCTTCCAGTTGCTGTTCGGCCATCGGCGCGTTGAGGCTTTTGCTTTTGCGCAGGGCGACCATCGGTTCGATATAACGCTCGCGGATCAGATCCGGATCGAGAATCTCCAGCCCCGGCGGCAGCTCGATGCCCTGAGCGCGGGCCACGGCTTCAACGTCCGCCGGTTTGGCCAGCAACACGCAACGGGCGATACCGCGCTCCTGACAGATCGCCGCCGCTTGCACGGTGAGCGGCTCGCTGCCTTCGGGCAGGACGATGCGCTTGTTCGCCGACTGCGCTCGTTGAATCAGTTGATAGCGGAATACTGCGGGTGACAGGCGCATTTCCCGTGGGGTGCCGCAACGCTGGTGCAGCCACTTGGCGTCGAGATGGCTGGCGACGAAGTCGGTGATGATCTCCGCGCGCTCGCGGTCATCAATGGGGATTTCCTTGTTCAGGCCATTGAGCAGGTTGGCGGTGTCGTAGGAGCCGGTGCTCACCGACAATACCGGCAGACCGGCCTGCAACGCGCCACGGCACAAGTCCATGATGCGTGGATCGGGCAGGGTGTCACTGGTCAGCAACAGCCCGGCCAATGGCACGCCGTTGAGCGCCGCAAGGCTGACCGCAAGAATGATGTCGTCGCGGTCGCCCGGGGTTACCACCAGCACGCCGGGTTTGAGCAGCTCCACGGTGTTGCGCATGGTGCGCGCGCAGATGATGATTTTGGTCATGCGCCGGGTTTCATAGTCGCCGGCGTTGAGCACCTGTGCGCCCATCAGGTCAGCGACGTCGCGGGTGCGCGGTGCGTTGAGCTCGGGCTGGAACGGAATGCAGCCGAGCAGGCGGAAGTCACCGCTGCGCAGCAACGGCGAATGCTCCTTCAAGCGCGTGGCGAAGGCCTCCATGCTCTCGTCGGTCTTGACCTTGTTGAGGATCACGCCGAGGACTTTCGGGTCTTTCGGACCGCCGAACAATTGCGCCTGCAATTCCACGCGGCCGGAGAGTTCGGCGAGCACTTCGTTTTCCGGGGCCGAGACCAGAATTACCTCGGCATCAAGGCTTTTGGCCAGGTGCAAATTGACCCGCGCCGCATAACTGGCGCTGCGGGTCGGCACCATGCCTTCGACCACCAGCACGTCCTTGCCGACAGCCGCTTGCTGATACAGGGCGATGATTTCTTCGAGCAGCTCATCGAGCTGACCGTCGCCGAGCATTCGCTCGACGTGGGCCAGGCCCAGTGGTTGCGGCGGTTTCAGGCCGTGGGTGCGCGCCACCAGTTCGGTGGAACGCTCGGGGCCGGTGTCGCCCGGGTGCGGCTGGGCAATCGGTTTGAAGAAGCCGACTTTCAGTCCGGCCCGCTCCAGGGTACGCACCAGCCCTAGGCTGATGGAGGTCAGACCCACGCCAAAATCGGTGGGCGCGATAAAAAAAGTTTGCATGCGGATTCTCTAAGGGTGCATGGCAAGGGTGGCGATCTATACGTGACCGCCTACCGAAATTCAGTCGCCAAGGTTATCGCTAACCGAGCCTTGTGCGCACCAACCGCAGGCAAAGGGTTGGCCTATTTTTTCAATACGTTGCGCCGGGTCAAGGACCCAGGCGCGCGATTGCCATGGCGGCTGATGACGCAAGTGCTGGGTGTGGCCACAGGAAAGCTCGACGACCCAATGAGTGTCCTCGTCCTGATGGAAGCCGGTGATCGTCGAAACCCGTTTGTCCGGGTTGTGTTCGCTTTCGCGCGATTGCTTCGCTAAACTTGGCCTTTCTATATTCTTATGCAAAAGGTCTCGCCCCATGCTGATCGCCGCCAATAAGGCTGTCTCCATCGACTATACCCTGACCAACGACGCTGGTGAGGTCATCGACAGCTCCGCCGGCGGCGCTCCGCTGGTCTACCTGCAAGGCGCAGGCAACATCATCCCGGGCCTGGAAAAAGCGCTGGAAGGCAAGGCTGTTGGTGACGAGCTGGAAGTTTCCGTTGAGCCGGAAGACGCTTACGGCGAATACGCTGCCGAACTGGTCAGCACCCTGAGCCGCAGCATGTTCGAAGGCGTTGACGAGCTGGAAGTCGGCATGCAGTTCCACGCTTCGGCGCCGGACGGCCAGATGCAGATCGTGACCATCCGTGACCTGGACGGCGACGACGTCACCGTTGACGGTAACCACCCACTGGCCGGTCAGCGTCTGAACTTCAAAGTGAAGGTCGTTGCTATCCGTGACGCCAGCCAGGAAGAAGTCGCTCATGGTCACGTCCATGGCGAAGGTGGCCATCACCACTGATTTTCTGCGCTAAGCTTCGAGTACTGGAGAGGCGCCTGCGGGCGCCTTTTTAGTCCGCGGCTGTCCTTGGTGGCCTCGCCAAGTGGCTGTTTCGAGTAGAACACGGGAATCTGGAGTCCGTCATGAGTGCTTTTCACGACCTTAAGTTGACAGCCCTGGATGGTCAGGAGCTACCGTTGGCGCCTTTCAAGGGCCAAGTCGTGCTGGTGGTCAACGTCGCCTCCAAATGCGGCTTGACCCCACAGTACGCGGCACTGGAAAACCTCTACCAGCAATTCAAGGGCAAAGGCTTCAGTGTGCTGGGCCTGCCGTGCAACCAGTTTGCCGGCCAGGAACCAGGCACGGAGCAGGAAATCCAGGAATTCTGCAGCCTGAACTATGGCGTGACGTTCCCGTTGTCGAGCAAGCTTGAAGTCAACGGTCACGAGCGGCACCAGCTGTACCGCTTGCTGGCGGGCGAGGGCGCGGAGTTTCCCGGGGATATCACCTGGAACTTCGAGAAGTTTCTGCTCGGCAAGGACGGCCGGGTGCTGGCGCGGTTCTTGCCGCGTACGGCGCCGGATGATCCGACCATCGTTCACGCGATTGAAAAAGCGCTGGGCTGAACCAGCAAGATCAAAAGATCGCAGCCTGCGGCAGCTCCTACACGTCATCGAGTTATCGAATAATTGTAGGAGCTGCCGCAGGCTGCGATCTTTTGCTTTGTGTCTTTTGATCCTTGATCACTCAAATCAATAATGCTGTTCAAGGCTTGCAACTCTCCATATTATCGCCGTCATAAAGTCATTCCCTGTGGAGCCTTCCAATGCCGGTGCAAGCCCTGTTCAAACCGTTCCATCTCGGTGCCCTCGAACTGCCGACCCGCGTGGTCATGGCGCCAATGACCCGCTCATTTTCCCCGGGTGGCGTGCCCAATTCCAAAGTGATCGAGTACTACCGTCGCCGCGCTGCGGCTGGTGTCGGTCTGATCATCACCGAAGGCACCACGGTCGGTCACGT
The DNA here is from genome assembly GCF_019775695.1 of Pseudomonas sp. AO-1. NCBI lineage: Bacteria > Pseudomonadati > Pseudomonadota > Gammaproteobacteria > Pseudomonadales > Pseudomonadaceae > Pseudomonas > Pseudomonas sp. AO-1. The sequence goes on along the minus strand of NZ_CP079947.1, from coordinate 5,568,861 downwards.
CGCCTCCAACGGCTATCCGAACGTGCCGCAGTTCTTCGGTGAAGCGCCACTGGCCGGCTGGAAAAAAGTGGTCGACGCGGTGCATGCCGAGGGCGGCAAGATTGTTCCGCAACTGTGGCATGTCGGCAGCGTGCGCCGTATCGGCACCGAGCCGGACGCCAGCGTGCCGGGTTACGGCCCGACGGAAAAACTCAAGGACGGTCAGGTCGTGGTGCACGGCATGACCAAACAGGACATTCAAGACGTGATCGCCGCATTCGCCCAGGCCGCCAAAGATGCCAAAAGCATCGGCATGGACGGCGTGGAAATCCACGGTGCCCACGGTTACCTGATCGACCAGTTCTTCTGGGAAGGCAGCAATCAGCGCAGCGACGAATACGGCGGCAGCCTCGCCAACCGCTCGCGTTTCGCCATCGAATTGATTCAAGCGGTGCGCGCCGCCGTCGGCGAAGGCTTCCCGATCATCTTCCGATTCTCGCAGTGGAAGCAGCAGGATTACACCGCGCGTCTGGTACAAACGCCCGAGGCGCTGGGCGAGTTCCTCAAGCCGTTGGCAGACGCTGGCGTGGATATTTTCCACTGCTCGACGCGGCGTTTCTGGGAGCCCGAGTTCGACGGTTCCGAGCTGAACCTGGCCGGCTGGACACGCAAGCTGACCGGCAAACCGACCATTACCGTCGGCAGCGTCGGCCTGGACGGCGAGTTCCTGCAGTTCATGGTCAACACCGACAAGGTCGCGCAACCGGCCAGTCTGGAAAAACTGCTGGAGCGTCTGAACAACGACGAGTTCGACTTGGTGGCGGTGGGCCGTGCGCTGCTGGTGGATCCGGACTGGGCACTGAAAGTCCGTGAAGGGCGTGAGCAGGACATTCTGCCGTTCAGCCGTGAGGCGTTGATGACGCTGGTTTAAGCGGCGCTCAAACTGATGCTATCGCTGGCAAGCCAGCTCCCACAGGTATTGCGGGTGTTCACAAAAATTGTGTTCACCGCAGCCCCTTGTGGGAGCTGGCTTGCCAGCGATGGCGGCTTCAAAATCAGCAAAGATCTAAGGCAATGTCTGCGCATTCGGCAGCACCTGCTCCCGCAGACACGCCCCACGCAAATGCTTTTCAAATTGCTCGATGATCGCCGCCCAGCCTTGGCGACTGGCATGCTGACGCGCATTCAGGCGCACGCAGCGCAACCGCTCATCTTCTTCCAGCAGCCAAGCCGCCGCATCGCAAAACGCCTCTTCATCACCCGGCATCGCCAGCACACCGTTGTAGCCGTGGCGAATATGCTGCGCTGCCGCTGCCTGATCGTACGCCACCACCCCCAGTCCTGAAGCCAATGCTTCGAGCACCACATTACCGAAGGTTTCGGTCATGCTCGGGAACAGAAAAATATCCCCCGAGGCATAGTGCGCCGCCAGCGCTTCGCCGCGCTGTGAACCACAGAAAATCGCCTCAGGCAGCTCTTTTTCCAGCGCAAGCCGTTGTGGGCCGTCGCCGACCACAATCAGCTTCAGGTTGCGCTGTGGATAAGTGCTGCGGAGTTTATCGAAGCAGCGCTTGAGCAGGCCCAGGTTCTTCTCCGTGGCCAGACGTCCTACGTGAATCACCGCGATGTCCTGCTCGCTCAGGCCCCATTGCTCACGCAACCCGTTCAGGCGCCTGGCCGGGTGAAACAACTGGCTGTCCACGCCTCTGGAGAGCAGGGCGAGGCGGTCGAAATGCCGGCGCTCCAGTTCCAGACGCTGACTGACGCTCGGCACCAGGGTCATCGACGAGCGATTGTGGAACCAGCGCAGATAATGCGTCAGCAAGCGCGTCAGCAAACCCAGCCCGTACTGATGGGTGTACTGCTGGAAATTGGTATGAAAACCGCTGACCACCGAGATCCCCAGGCGCCGCGCCGCCCGCAAGGCTGACAAGCCGAGCGGACCTTCTGTGGCGATGTACAGCACGTCCGGGCGATGACGCTGCCAGCGCCGCAGCAGCTTGTGCATCGACGACTGACCCCATTGCAACCCCGGATAACCCGGCAACGGCCAGCCCCGGCACAACAGCAAGGCATCGTCCTCGACACGCTGTGGATCGCCCGCCTGGCGCGGTCGTACCAGTTCCACTTGATGCCCACGCGCGCGCAAGCCATCGCACAAGCGACCAAGGGTATTGGCCACCCCGTTGATTTCCGGTGGGAAGGTTTCGCTGATCAAAGTGATATGCAGAGCTGTCGTCATGACCTCAGTGTCGGCTGAGGCCATGTCGTGCCTGTGACGTTCGGATGATGGATTTGTGACTGGCGGTCTGTGAGCGGCTCAGCGCTGTGCGACAAGGTTCTCCGCGCCGCGCTCACGTACCCAGAACAAGGTCGCGCCGGCAACGGCGGCCGGCATCATCAGGATGTTGACCACCGGAATCAGCAGCGCCAGGTAGACGATTCCGCCAAAACTCATGCTCTGCCAGCGCTTCTGGCGCAGCCAGGCGAGCATTTCGTTCCAGCCCAGTTTGTGGTTGTCCGCCGGGTAGTCGATGTACTGGATCGCCATCATCCACACGCCGAACAGCAGCCACAGCGGTGCGGCGACGATATTGACCACCGGGATGAACGAGAGAATGAACAGGCCGATTGCTCGCGGCAGGAAGTAGCCGAGTTTGCGCATTTCCCGGGCGAGGGTGCGCGGGATCATCGCGATCAGTTCGCCCCAGCTGAAGGCCGGGAAATCATCGGTGCCGCGCACCACCACTTCGACTTTTTCCGCGAGGAAGCCGTTGAACGGCGCCGCGATCACGTTGGCCAGCATGGTAAAGGTGAAGAACACCATCAACGCCACCAGCACCACGAACAGCGGCCACAGGATGTAGCTGAGAAAACTCAGCCAGTCGGGTAGCGACGGCATCAGGCTGTCGACCCACAGGCTGAACTGATGGCCGGCCAGATAGATCAATCCGACGAACAGCACCAGATTGATCGCCAGCGGCAGCAGCACGAACAGGCGCAGGCCCGGGCTGAGAACCAGTTTGAGGCCTTCGCGCAGGTATTGCGGGCCGGACAGAACGGGGGCGGGCATAAGGGGCTCCGAGCAAGGGAAAACGCGCCGACCTTACCGACTTTGCAACGGGTGCGAAAGCGCGGCAGAGCGATCGACATTCACTGTAACAAAGACGTCGATCCGGTCGGAGTCTGCGCATAGAGACCACCTATGAGCTGGATTGTTAATCCGTATTTCCTTAATCTTGCCCCCCTCGATACGCTGCACCCAACTTTTTACAGGACTGTCGAGCTCATGCCTTCCCCAAGGTTATCCACAGTCCTTTTTTATTCCCGCCGGCAGTCCGGCGTTCCGCGCCAGTGTTTCGGCCCGGTCAACAGGAGCAGGTCATGTCTGAAGTCCGTCATTCGCGAGTGATTATTCTCGGTTCCGGCCCTGCCGGTTACAGCGCTGCGGTCTACGCCGCCCGTGCCAACCTCAAGCCACTGCTGATCACCGGCATGCAGGCTGGCGGTCAGCTGACCACCACCACTGAAGTCGATAACTGGCCGGGCGACGTCCACGGCCTGACTGGTCCGGCGCTGATGGAGCGCATGCGCGAGCACGCCGAGCGGTTTGAAACCGAGATCGTTTTCGATCACATCAACGCCGTGGACTTCGCCGCCAAGCCGTACACCCTGACCGGTGACAGCGCGACCTACACCTGCGACGCGCTGATCATTGCTACCGGTGCCAGCGCACGTTACCTGGGCCTGCCGTCGGAAGAAGCGTTCATGGGCAAAGGCGTTTCGGCCTGCGCGACCTGCGACGGTTTCTTCTACCGCAACAAGCCAGTGGCTGTGGTCGGCGGCGGCAACACCGCTGTTGAAGAAGCACTGTACCTGGCGAACATCGCCAGCACCGTGACCCTGATCCACCGTCGCGAAACCTTCCGCGCCGAGAAGATCCTGATCGACAAGCTCAACGCCCGTGTGGCCGAAGGCAAGATCATCCTCAAGTTGAACGCCAACCTCGACGAAGTGCTGGGCGACAACATGGGTGTGACCGGTGCGCGCCTGAAAAACAACGACGGCAGCTTCGACGAAATCAAGGTCGACGGCGTGTTTATCGCGATCGGCCACACTCCGAACACTTCGCTGTTCGAAGGCCAGTTGACCCTCAAGGACGGTTACCTGGTGGTGCAGGGCGGCCGTGACGGCAACGCCACTGCTACCAGCGTCGAAGGCATCTTCGCTGCCGGCGACGTGGCTGACCACGTTTACCGTCAGGCCATCACTTCGGCCGGCGCCGGCTGCATGGCGGCACTGGACACCGAGCGTTACCTGGACGGTCTGCAGAACGCTTCGTTCTAAGACCGCAGGTACAAAAAAACCGGCTTCGGCCGGTTTTTTTATGAGAGTCAAAAGATCGCAGCCTGCGGCAGCTCCTACAGGGATCAGTGTAGGAGCTGCCGCAGGCTGCGATCTTTTGATCTTGAATCAGCGGCGGGTCAGCGGCTGTGCTTCGAACTTCACACCGGCCAGGCCGTGCTTGATCAGTGCACGGATATTGCCGTGGTCACTGCCTCCAGGCGTCGCCAGCACCGAGCGGTAATGCTCGCCGAATGCCAGCAGCGCTTCTTCATCGCTCAAGCCTTCCAGCAGTGCCAGACCCAGGGTCTTGCACGAACCTTCGTTCTGCCCGGCAGCGTTTTCCACGCCACCATTGTTGAACGCTTGCGGCTGGTAGTCATAACCGGCAGCGATGAACGCCAGGGTATCGGCGAAAGCGTGTTCGCCGCTGTTGAGGCTGGCGCGCAGGGTGTTCAGATCACTCATTGGGTTTTCCTTTGGCGAACGCCGCCTGTTGTTCGGCGCTGGCTTCTTGCTGGTATTGGGCTTTCCATTCGGCGTACGGCATGCCGTAAACCACTTCGCGGGCGTCATCGAGGCTGACCTCGATCTGACGGTCATCGGCGGCGGCCTTGTACCACTTGGACAGGCAGTTGCGGCAGAACCCGGCAAGGTTCATCAGGTCGATGTTCTGCACGTCCTTGCGGCTGTCCAGATGGGCGACCAGCCGGCGGAAGGCGGCGGCTTCGAGTTCGAGGCGTTGTTGCTCGGTCATGATGGGCTCTGTGCAGTCTATTCGTGGCGCGGATGATAAAAGTCTGGCGCGCGATGCGCCAGACGCGCTCAGCGGCTTGCCGCGAGAGTGATCGACACCGACTCGGCAAATCGCAGGGCATGCGGCTTGTCGACTTCGACTTCGGCGTAAAGCACGGCGGTATTGCTCATCACCAGATCCAGCAGTTCCTGGGTCAGGCGTTCGAGCAGCGCAAAGCGGTTGCCCTCGACGTGGGCGATGATCGCCTTGGTGATGGTGCGGTAGTTCAGCGCGTGATCGATGTCGTTGTCGCGCACCGCTTCCTGCGCGGCGTACTGGATGGTCAGGTTGATCAGCACATCCTGTTTGTTGAGGATCTCGTCCTCGTTGATCCCGATAAAGGTGCGCAAGCGCAGATCCTTGACCCGGATGCGCGCCATTCCCGGTTGAAGTTGTGACATTTACTTGCTCCGTCCAATCAATTGCAGGAACTCCTGGCGGGTGTTGCTCGAGTCGCGAAAGGCGCCGAGCATGACCGAGGTGTTCATGGTCGAATTCTGTTTCTCGACACCGCGCATCATCATGCACATGTGCCGGGCCTCGATGACCACCGCGACGCCAGCGGCATCGGTGACCTGTTGCACTGCGTCGGCAATCTGCCGGGTAAGGTTTTCCTGAATCTGCAGGCGCCGGGCGAACATGTCCACCAGCCGCGCAATCTTCGACAGTCCCAGCACCTTGCCGGTCGGAATATATGCCACATGGGCCTTGCCGATGAAGGGCAGCAGGTGATGTTCGCACAACGAGTAGAGCTCGATGTCGGCGACGATAATCATCTCGTCGCTGTCGGAAGCAAACAGCGCGCCGTTGACGATCTCCTCCACACGCTGTTCGTAGCCGTGACACAGGTATTGCATGGCCTTGGCCGCGCGCAGCGGAGTGTCGAGCAGGCCTTCGCGGTCGGGGTCTTCACCGAGGCCGATGAGGATCTCGCGGTAATTCTCGGGCAGGGTACGGCTCATGGGAGATCCTCGCGCAGCAGCTTATTTGACGTGCCGTCCGCCGTTGACGGTCAGGGTCGTGCCGGTGACATAGGGGTTGTCGAGCAGATAGCGCAGGCTCTGGTAGATCACTTCGCTGCCGGGTTCGATGCCCAGCGCGGATTTGGCCAGCGCCTTGGCGCGGTACGCCGCGTCGTCGTCGGGATTGAACAATAGCAGGGCTGGCGCGATGCCGTTGACCTTGATTGCCGGCGCATAGCGCGCGGCGAAGGACAGGGTCAGGCTGTCGAGCCCGGCCTTGCTGGCGCAATAGCCGATGTGTTTGCTGCTGCCTTTGCGCGTGACGTCGTCACTGATGTGGATGATGTCGGCCGGTGTCGAGCGCTTGAGCAGGTCGGCGCAGTGCAGGTTGATCAGGTACGGCGCGAGCAGGTGCACGTTGAGCATGCGTTGGAAGGCTTCGGCTTCGTTGCCCGGGGTTTCCGCCAGCCATTCGGAGGCGTTGTGGACGATGGCGCGCAGGCGGTCGGTATGGGTTTTCAGTTCATCGATGAAGGCGAGAATGGCCGCTTCGCTGGAGAAGTCGGCGAACACTCCGATCGCGCCCAGATCCTGCAGCGCTTGCACGCCTGGACGTTCGCGGCGGTAGGTGAAAATGACCTGATGGCCGTCTTCAAGCAAACGCTGCGCGCAGTGCAGACCGACACGCTGGCCGGCACCGGTGATGAGAATCGGGGCGGAGGAAATGGTCATGTACGGCTCGCGTCGCGGCTGGAGCAAAAACTATAACAGCGACGCTGTCGAAAAGATCGCAGCCTTCGGCAGCTCCTACAGGGGCGCCTTCATCTGTAGGAGCTGACGAGTGCAACGAGGCTGCGATTTTTAGCGATTCTGCGTAGAGGGTGTTGCAGGCAAAGGTCGCGCCGGCACAGCGTTCAACCAGTTGGCCAGCAACCGCGTCGACAGCGGAATAAAGAAATACACCATCAACGGCGTCAGGCACGCCGTGCTGATCAACACCCGCGGCAGCAGGCTCATGTCGCCGAGCAACGGCCCGAGAACAAAGTTGAACAGCAGCGACACCGGAAAGAACGCCAGCCAGATGGCCACGGCCTGTTTCCAGCGCGGTGGCCGCTGACCGGCCGCTCCGAACCAGCCTTCGATACCACTGACCCGATGTTCTTTGGGATGCGCGAACAGATCGCTGCCTCGCGCGAGCCACGCGGTACGCGAGACCGAGTGCTCCCAGGCATGCAGGGTCTGTTCGTTGACAAAGCGGAAAATGATCTGGAATTCGTTGTCACCGGGTGGCGGAGCGAGCACGCCGGAGCCCAGGTAACCGGGAAAGTCAGTGGCCAGTTGTTCGCCTTCGCGCAGCCAGGCAATCAGGTCCTGATAGCGGCCGTCGGCGACGCGACGCGCAACCATCAGCGTGACGGGGGAAGTAGACATTATGTATCTCCGTATTCCGAGTGCGTCGCTCCGGGTAGGAGTTTCGCAATACGCAGGCGGGGGTAGGAGCCTGCGCTTTTTGACAAGCAAGGATTATTCCTGATTTTAATGACAGTTTCAGAGACTTTCGTCTCTATTCATGGGTTGAACCGATAGAGGGCATCGGAGGTAGAATGGGATCCAAATCTACCGAGTGGATGCACCTGCACAATGGCTGTTATCACGGACGCTGACCCTGCTTCGCAGGCCTCTGTCGCACTTGAGCGCGAAGAGTTGTTCCCTATTCGTGAGGTGTCGCGCCTGACCGGCGTCAACCCGGTAACGCTGCGTGCATGGGAGCGTCGCTACGGTTTGATTCAGCCGACGCGCACCGAAAGCGGGCATCGGCTGTATTCGATGACCGAAATCGAGCGCGTGCGCAGCATCGTCGACTGGATCGACCGCGGCGTGGCGGTGAGCAAGGTCGGCAAGATCCTCGCCAAGACCGAGCCGCTGAAAGTGCTGGCGCATATCATTCCTGATGATCTGGTGCAGGCTGATTACGCGCAGTGGCAACAACAGGTGCAGGTTGCAGTCAGCGCGTTCGATGACCGCGCGCTGGATCAGGTCTACAACCAGATTTTCTCTTCATATTCGCTGTCAGTGGTGTTCCAGGACATTCTCATGCCGTTGTGGCTGCAGATGCTGCAGCGTCAGGATGCCTTCGGCCAGACCAGCGAATGGTTGTTTTTCGACGGGTTCCTGCGGGCGCGAGTCCTGCAGCGGATTGTCGCGCTGCGCGGGGCGCAACCGCGCAAAGTGATTGTCAGTGCGCTCGCCGGTCAGTGTCGTGAACTCGAATTACTGGTTGCCGCGTTGTTTCTGAGTGGTAATGACGCCGGGGTGCGGGTGCTCACCACTGGTCAGCCATTCGATGAGTTGGCGCTGGTGTGCGAGCGGATCAAGCCGCAGGCGCTGGTGCTGTTTTCCAATCACGCCCCGACAGCCGATTTGCCGCGACGGTTGAACCGTCTGGCGTTAAGTCTGGACTGTCAGGTGATGCTGGCCGGCGACACCGCCGATCTGGCACAGGACAGCCTGGCGGGATCGTCGATCGGCTGTCTGGGCAATGAAGGGGCGACGATGCGTCAGCGCATGACGCAGTTTCTCGCGGGGACGCTGGATACCTGAATATCAGGTGTGCAGGGCGGGGTGGGTCAGACGGTGTTGTTGCAGGATGAACTGGCGCAGGCGTTCGGTTTCATCGGCATCGGTCTGGCTCAGCTCGTAAGCGTAGAAGCCATGCTCGGTTTCCCGCTCGAAATTGCCGCGCAGGGAGATCCGCTCATACCCTGAAGGGCTGAACCACAGGGCGAAATGCTTGGGCGGTTTGGTCTTGTTGCGCATTTCCAGCAGCACGCCTTTGTGCGACACCTCGTGCACCCACATCATCCCCGGTTGCCCTTTGGCATTTTCCAGCGCGACCGGCTCTTCGAGAGTCAGGCGCCATGGGCGAACCATCGGCCCGTCTTCGTAAATGCTTGGTACGCCCAGACGCAGGTGCAACGCGTGAAATTCGTCTTCCACCAGGTGCAACGGGAAGGTCATCTGCTGATTTTCGAAGTTGGCCTGGATGGTCACTTGCTCATGAGCCGCCAGGCGCGTGAGCAGGTCACGGATCTGCGAGCCACCATTGACCAACAGGCTCGACGTCGCATCCCGCACATTGAGTTGCGGGTTGTGCTGCATGGTCTGGATGAAATCCAGCTCATCCTGGGTCAGGAGGGCGTCGCGTTGCATGGCCTGGCTCGAAAGAATTAGTTACAAAGTCATTGGTGATTGTAGTTACTGACACTTAGTTCGCCGTTTTGTTTGCGCCGTTCGTCGCTTTCAGGGCAGAGAGTTCGGCTTGCAAGGCGGCAACCTGTGCTTCCAGTTGCGCGACGCGTTGCTGCGCCTTGACCTGCACCGTGACGTCCTTCTGCACGCCGACGAAATAAGTCTGGCCGTCCTTGTCGTTTTTCACTGTCGACAGCGACAGTTCGTTCCAGAATGGCGTGCCGTCCTTGCGGTAGTTACGCAGGATTTCCCGGCACGCCCCGCCATTGCGCAAGGTGTCACGAATCCGCGTCAGATTGGCCTGATCGCGGTCGCCGGACTGCAGAAAACGGCAATCCTGGTAGAGAATTTCTTCGCTGCTGTAACCGGTCAGGCGCTCGAAGGCCGGGTTTACGTAAATCAGGATGTTGTCCTGTTCGCCTTCCTTTTCTGCAACCACGATCCCGTCGTTCGAAGCGTTGATCACCATTTGCAGCAGATTGGCGTTGATCATCAATGAATCCTTTCAGTGTCGATATTGGCTGGCATTCTAGAAGTTCCAGCCAGTCTGTCTACTGGCCATCACGGCTATTCGGGCCTGGATCGCGGCTTTTACGTCGGACTGCTACTATCGCCGCTCTTTTTTTCAGCTTCAGGATCAGATTGATGAAAGTCGCCATCCTCTCCGGCTCGGTTTACGGCGCGGCCGAAGAAGTCGCCCGTCACGCGCAGAACCTGCTGAAAGACGCCGGTTTTGAAACCTTCTACAACTCGCGCGCCAGCCTGGCGGATATACAGGCGTTCGGCCCTGAAGCGATTCTCGCGGTGACCTCGACCACCGGCATGGGCGAATTGCCGGATAACCTGCAGCCGCTGTATTTCAGCCTTCGCGATCAATTGCCAATGGCCTGGCGCGGCTTGCCCGGTGCGGTGATCGGTTTGGGCGATGCCAGTTACGGCGATACGTTCTGCGGTGGCGGCGAGCTGATGCGTGAGTTGTTCGCCGAGCTGGGCCTGCGCGAAGTGCAGGAGATGCTGCGTCTGGACGCCAGCGAAAGCGTGACCCCGGAAACCGATGCCGAGCCTTGGCTGGCGCAGTTGATCGCCACGCTCAAGGGCTGATCGCGCGCTCGCGCAGCAGGGCCAGCCAGGCCTGCGCGGCTTTCGACAGGTAGGCGCCGCGACGCCAGATGAACGCGATATCCCAACGCAGATAATCTGGCGCGCGCAAGGTCAGGCGCACCACGCCCGGACGCTCCAGTGCCCGGGCGACCACGCTCGGCAACAGCACCACGCCTTGCCCGGCCGCCACCAGCGCCACGAGAAAATCCGCCTGGCCACTGCGCCCGCCTTCTTTCGGGGTAAAGCCCAGTTGCTGGCACGCCTGCAATAACCGGTCATTGAGCACGAAGCTGCGCTGATACAGCAGGAACGGTGTCTCGGCCAACTCCTCCAGAGCAATTTCACCGTGCGCCGCCAGCGGATGATCCACCGGCAGCAACGCGTCGAGCTTCTCATCGCAGAACGGTTGAAAATCGAACTGCGGATCCTTGGGCAGCAAGCTGCCACCTAACTCCAGTTCACCGCTGAGCACCGCCTGCTCGACGTTACGGCTGCCGCCCTCAAGCAATTGAATGCTGATGTTCGGATAGCGCCGTCGATATTCGGCGAACAAACCGGCGAACAACGCATCGCTGCCCAGCAGCGGCAGACCGAGGCGCAATTCGCCGCGCGCCAGTTGGCTCAGATCATCCAGTTCGCTGAGCAACTCCTGACGCAAGCGCAGCATGCCCTCGGCGTGGGACAGCACCACGCTGCCCGCAGCGGTCAGGTGCAACTGGGAGCCGAGCCGTTCGAGCAACGGCGTGCCGAGACTCTGCTCCAGTTGCGCGACTTGTTTGCTCACCGCCGACTGACTGACGTGCAGGGTTTTCGCCGCTTGGGTAAAGCCGCCTTGACGCATGACTTCGACAAAACTGCGCAACTGTTTGAATTCCATGGTCCGATTCCGTTTTGGAATAGCCATGAGTCTAACAATTCGCTTCTGGGATGGCAGGCCGCTTCGTAAAATAAGCCCCTGTAAGGAGCCCATCATGAACGCTGCATCCCTCACCTATGTTTCCCGTCTGATAGCAGAACTGGCCGCGTTGCTCGGTCTCTATCTGCTCGGCTGTCAGATCGCCGCGTGGCTGACCTGGCCAATTCCCGGCGGCGTCATCGGCATGGCCCTGTTGCTGCTGGCGTTCGCGTTTGGCTGGGTCAAACCGGCGGCGCTGCAATTGGGGGCCGGATTGCTGATGGCCGAGATGCTGCTGTTCTTTATTCCGGCACTGATGAGTCTGCTCGACTACGGCGCACTGCTGCGTGATGACGGTTGGCGGATTTTGCTGGTGATTGGCGCCAGCACCCTGATGGTGATGCTGGTGACGGCCTTTACCGTGGAGTTGGCTGTGCGTCTGAGGCGGTCCCATGAAGCTTGAATGGATGCCGATGTTCTGGCTCGCTTTCACCCTGTTGGCGTACCTGTTCAGTCGCTGGATTTACCGGCGTACCGGGCGCTATCTGCTGTCGCCGCTGATTCTGGTGCCGGCGCTGCTGCTGGCGCTCGCCATACCGTTGCACACGGCCTATGCCGAATACTCAAGCAACACCCATTGGCTGATGCTGGTTCTCGGGCCGGTGACGGTCGCTTTCGCGGTGCCGATCTGGCAGCAGCGACGTCTGCTGGTGCGGCACTGGTCAGCGCTGTTGCTGGGCATGCTCGCCGGCAGCGCGGCATCGATCGCTACCTCGTTTGGCCTGGCCAGGGCGCTGGCGCTGGATACCTCGGTCACGATGTCGCTGGTGCCGCGTTCGATCACCACGCCGTTCGCCATGCCGCTGGCGCAGAATCTGGGTGGCGTACCGGAACTGACGGCCGTGTTCGTGATGTTCACCGGCGTGTTCGGTGCGATGCTCGGCGGCGTGCTGCTCAAGTGGCTGCCGCTGCGCAGTGCCTTGGCGCGCGGTGCGTTGTTTGGGGTTGGCGCGCACGGTGCCGGCGTCAGTCGGGCGCATGAAGTGGGCGGTGAAGAAGGCTCGGTGGCCGGGCTGGTGATGGTGCTGACAGGACTGCTCAATCTGTTCGCTGCGCCTTTGTTGGCGTCGTTGCTTTGACATGGATCCAAGCTGTTTGCATGGCTGACCCGCTCAGTCATCAAGCTGGCTGGCAATGCAACTACGTGAGCCCCGGGAGCTGACTAGACTGCTGACACGTGCAAAACAATAAGAACGCAGAGGTGCATACAGTGAGCGTAGCCCCCGTCCAGTCGCCCGTTAATGTCAAAGACCAGGTCAGTGCTGCGGAGTGGCAGACCCGGGTCGATCTCGCCGCCTGTTATCGACTGGTCGCCCTGCATGGCTGGGACGACCTGATCTTCACCCACATTTCCGCCAAGGTCCCGGGCACCGAAGACTTCCTGATCAATCCGTTCGGGTTGATGTTTCATGAGATTACCGCGTCCAGCCTGGTCAAAGTCGACCAGGCCGGCAACAAGCTGATGGACAGTCCCTACGAAATCAATCCCGCCGGTTACACCATCCACAGCGCCGTGCACGAAGTGCGGCACGACGTGGTGTGTGTACTGCACACGCACACTGCGTCCGGCGTGGCCGTTTCAGCGCAGAAGCAGGGCGTGTTGCCGATCAGCCAGCAGTCGCTGTTCGTGTTGTCGAGCCTGGCCTATCACGGCTACGAAGGCGTGGCGCTGAATCACGAAGAGAAAGCGCGCTTGCAGGCCGACCTGGGCGAGAACAATTTCCTGATGCTGCACAACCACGGTCTGTTGACCTGTGGCGGCACCATCGCCGACACCTTTCTGATGATGTTCACCTTCCAGCGCGCCTGCGACATTCAGGTCATGGCGCAGACCGGTGGTGCTGAGCTGATCGCCATCGAACCGCAGATCCTCGCGGGCGCCAAGGCGATGATCGCCGGCGTCACCAAGAGTGCTCAAGGCATGGGCGGCGCACTGGCCTGGCCGGCGTTGCTGCGCAAACTCGATAAACAAGACCCCGGATATAAACTCTGATGCCTCTTGCCGAGATTCCTCTGTGTGTCTGGCGCAAACGCAGCCGGACATTTGTCTTTCGCGGCCAGTCGATCCGTTACTGGACGGCGGGGCAGGGTGAGCCGCTGTTGCTGATCCATGGCTTTCCGACGGCCAGTTGGGACTGGCATTACCTGTGGCAGCCGCTGGCCCAGCGCTATCGGGTGATCGCCTGTGACATGCTCGGTTTCGGTGATTCGGCCAAACCGTTGCATCACAGCTACAGCTTGCTGGAACAGGCTGATTTGCAACAGGCGCTGCTGGCCCATCTGCAGGTCGAGCAACCTCTGCATATTCTGGCTCACGATTACGGCGACAGCGTCGCCCAGGAATTGCTCGCGCGGCATTACGAAAACCGGCTCGCCGTCGCCAGTTGCGTGTTCCTCAACGGCGGGCTGTTCCCGGAAACCCATCGCCCGGTGCTGATGCAAAAGTTGCTGCTCAGCCCTTTGGGCTGGATGATTGGCCGGGCCTTCAGCCGTGATGCATTGGTGAAAAGCTTTCGGCAGATTTTCGGCCCGCAGACCGGCCCCAGCGAAAGCGAACTGGATGATTTCTGGAGCCTGATCGAGACCCACCGCGGTCCGCGCATCCTGCACAAACTGATTGGCTACATCCCCGAGCGCCGGGCGCAACGCGACCGCTGGGTAGCGGCCATGCAGCATGATGACATCCCGTTGCGGGTGATCGACGGCGAAGTCGATCCGGTCTCGGGTGCGCACATGGTCGAGCGTTACCGCCAGTTGATTGCCGGCGCCGACACGGTGTTGTTGCCGGGCATCGGCCACTATCCGCAGATCGAGGCGCCGGTGCAGGTGCTCAAACATTATCTGGCGTTTCGTGACCGCCTGGAGTTGCCGCCGCGCAAGGTCGCGTGCTCCTGAGAGATCAAAAGATCGCAGCCTGCGGCAGCTCCTGCACAAATTAATGCAGGAGCTGCCGCAGGCTGCGATCTTTTGATCTTTTGACGCCCTCATCATCCCCCACCGTTATCGCGCACCATTCAGCCTCAGCCGTATTTGTTGTGACCCAAAGCCCTGTGCCTGACACTCGGACTCAATACTGGCCTGCTGGAGTTCCTGCGATGAATGAGTCCGTACGTTTCGAAGATAAAGTCGTAATCGTCACCGGAGCCGGTGGTGGCCTGGGCCGGGCGCATGCTTTGCTGTTCGCCCGGCACGGCGCCAGAGTGCTGGTCAACGACCTCGGCGGCTCGACCCAGGGCGAGGGCGCCAATGCCTCCGCCGCCGACCGTGTGGTGGCGGAAATTCGCGAAGCCGGCGGCATTGCCGAGGCCAACCACGACTCGGTCACCGACGGCGACAAACTGGTGCAGAACGCCCTTGACGCCTTTGGCCGTGTCGACGTGGTGGTGAACAACGCCGGGATCCTGCGCGACAAGACCTTTCACAAAATGGACGACGCCGACTGGGATCTGGTCTATCGCGTTCACGTCGAAGGCGCCTACAAAGTCACCCGCGCCGCCTGGCCGCACCTGCGCGAGCAAAACTACGGCCGGGTGATCTTCACGGCATCCACTTCGGGCATCTACGGCAACTTCGGTCAGTCCAACTACGGCATGGCCAAACTCGGCCTCTACGGATTGACCCGTACCCTGGCCATCGAAGGGCGCAAGAACAACATTCTGGTCAACGCCATCGCGCCCACTGGCGGTACGCGCATGACTGAGGGGCTGATCCCGCCGCAAGTGTTCGAACAGCTGAAACCGGAACTGGTCAGCCCGCTGGTGGTGTACCTGGCCAGTGAGCAGTGCCAGGAAACGTCCGGTCTGTTTGAAGTCGGTGGTGGCTGGATGGGCAAAGTGCGCTGGGAGCGCAGCCTCGGCGCCGGATTCGATCCACGCAGCGGTTTCTCCCCGCAAGACGTCGCGGCGCATTGGCAGCAGATCTGCGATTTCGAAGGGGCGGCGCATCCCAAGGACAACATTGAAGCGCTGAAGGAAATGATGGCGAATCTGCAGAAGTATTCGCTTTGACATCTGCCATGACCATCAAGCGACCTGTCCCACCGGCATGAATCTCGCCCATAAAAAAGGCCGCTGCAAACGCAGCGGCCAAGGTAAGACGTTGGATCAAGGAGCTACAAATCAACGTCAGTGAACACCGGGGCGATCAATCGAAGCATCGATTCATCTGAAATCGGTCAGCGCTGGCGCGAGTTGCTCGGCAGCCAAGGCTGGTTGCTTTGCGGCGTGTGCCGTGAAAGCCCGCTCAGAATAAGCACTTGAGATCGAAGGAAACAGAGCGATTCCGGACATGCACTGTTACGGGGCATGCAACAGTCGTGTCCGGCTACGCTATTGGGTCACTGAAGGGATTGTGGCTGTTGTTTCAAGGGCGCAGGTCGTCGGCCTGATAGCCCATGCGCCAACTGACGGCGCGTGCCGCCGCCAGCAATCGCCGGGCGGCCGGGCCGTTTTCATCCGCGTGGAACAATGAAGTCGGGCCGACAATCGTCAGTACCGCTGCGATCTGCCCGACGGCGTTGAACACTGGCGCCGACAACGCATCCACGCCCGGCATCAACAAACCGTGCACATGATGCAAGCCGCGTTCGCGGATCTGTTCACACAGGCTGGCGTAGTTTGTTTCATCGGCCAGCGGATGGTCGGCGATGGCGGTTTCCAGTACGCGCAGTTCATCGGTTTCGCGATGCGGCAGGTAGGCGCTGAATACCAAGCCAGTGGATGAACTGAGCAGCGGCAATACCGAACCCAATTGCGTGACCACCGTCACCGCGCGCACCGCCGGCTCGATGTGCACCACGGTCGCGCCCTGATTGCCCCACACCGCCAGAAAGCAGGTTTCATTCAGTTCATCGCGCAACTCGGAGAGCGGCAGGGCGGCGACTTTCAGCACGTCCATACTGTTCAGGGCTGCCAGGCCCACGCGCAACGCTTCACGGCCGAGGCCGTAGTGGTTGGTGGCGGCGTTCTGCTCGGCGAAACCACTGGCGATCAGAGCCTGAAGATAACGGTGCACCTTGCTCGCGGGCATCTGCACATGTTCGGCCAGACGCGACAGTGAGGTGGAGGGCGATAACTCGGCCAACGCCTTGAGGATGTCGGTGCCGACCTCGGCGGAGCGGACTTTCTGTTTGCCGTTGCTGTCGCTGGTTTTTTCCATGGTGCGGCCGGGATCCGAAAACGAATGGGCGTCTTTATAGCTTGACGCTGGATAGCGAGCAAATTACGTTATGCGTAATCGAATTACGATAATAACAACCCCGGCGTGCGCAAACCTCTGAGCCAGAGCGATGGGCCACTGCCGACTCCCTGTTCAGGAGGCTCCATGAACCTCGATTCAAACGCGTCGGCGCTGGCGTACCAGTCCGGTTTCGGCAACGAATTCAGCAGTGAAGCGTTGCCCGGCGCCTTGCCCATCGGCCAGAACTCCCCGCAAAAAGCGCCCTACGGCCTCTACACCGAATTGCTCTCCGGCACGGCGTTCACCATGACCCGCAGTGAAGCCCGGCGTACGTGGCTGTACCGGATTCAACCGTCGGCCAATCACCCGGCGTTCGTCAAACTGGAGCGGCAACTGGCCGGCGGCCCGCTGGGTGACGTAACCCCGAATCGTCTGCGCTGGAATCCCCTGCAGATGCCCGCCGAGCCAACCGACTTCATCGACGGCCTGGTTGGCATGGTCGCCAACTCGGCGGCGGAGAAGCCTGCCGGCATTAGCATCTATAACTATTGCGCCAACCGCTCGATGGAGCGGGTGTTCTACAACGCCGACGGCGAGCTGCTGCTGGTGCCGCAACTCGGACGACTGCGCATTGCCACCGAACTCGGTGTACTCGAAGTCGCGCCGCTGGAAATCGCCGTGTTGCCACGCGGTCTGAAATTCCGCGTCGAACTGCTTGATCCGCAGGCGCGCGGTTACGTTGCCGAGAACCACGGCGCGCCGCTGCGCCTGCCGGATCTGGGGCCGATCGGCAGCAACGGTCTGGCCAATCCACGGGACTTCCTCGCGCCGGTCGCTGCCTACGAAAACCTGCAGCAGCCGACGACGCTGGTGCAGAAATTCCTCGGCCAGTTGTGGGGCACCCAACTCGATCATTCGCCGCTGAACGTGGTCGCCTGGCACGGCAACAACGTGCCGTACAAATACGATCTGCGCCGTTTCAACACCATTGGCACCGTGAGTTTCGATCATCCTGATCCGTCGATTTTCACTGTGCTGACCTCGCCGACCAGCGTGCATGGCATGGCCAACCTCGACTTCGTGATCTTCCCGCCACGCTGGATGGTCGCCGAGAACACCTTCCGTCCACCGTGGTTCCATCGCAACCTGATGAACGAATTCATGGGCCTGATCCACGGCGAATACGACGCCAAGGCTGAAGGCTTTGTGCCCGGCGGTGCATCCCTGCACAGCTGCATGAGCGCCCACGGCCCGGACGGCGAAACCTGCAGCAAAGCAATCAACGCCGAGCTCAAGCCGACGAAGATCGACAACACCATGGCCTTCATGTTCGAGACCAGTCAGGTGCTGCGTCCAAGCCGTTTCGCCCTCGACTGCCCGCAACTGCAATCCAATTACGACGCCTGCTGGGCCACGCTGCCCGCTACGTTCGACCCGACCCGGAGATAACCCATGACTCAGACTTCCATCACCCGCAGCTGGGTTGCTTCGGCCAACGGCCACGCGGATTTCCCGTTGCAGAACCTGCCGCTGGGCGTATTCAGCATCAACGGCTCGGCGCCGCGTGCGGGCGTGGCGATTGGCGAGCACATTTTCGATCTGCAAGTGGCGCTTGAAGCCGGTCTGTTTGACGGCGCCGCACGCAGTGCGGTCGAGGCCATGCACGGCGGCCTGTTGAACGCCTTCTTCGACCTCGGTCGCGAAGCCCGTGTCGCCTTGCGTACGCGCTTGCTGGAACTGTTCAGCGAGGGCAGCAGCCATCGCGGCGCCATCGAAGCCCAAGGCGCAAAACTGCTGCCCTTGGCTGCCGATTGCCAAATGCACCTGCCGGCCCGCATCAGCGATTACACCGACTTCTACGTCGGCATCGAACACGCGCAAAACGTCGGCAAACTGTTCCGCCCGGACAACCCGTTGTTGCCGAACTACAAGCATGTGCCGATCGGTTATCACGGTCGCGCCTCCACTGTGCGCGCCTCCGGTACCGACGTGCGCCGCCCGAAAGGCCAGACCCTGCCGGCCGGTGCCAGCGAGCCGACCTTCGGCCCTTGCGCCCGTCTGGACTACGAGCTGGAGCTGGGCATCTGGATCGGTCAGGGCAACGACATGGGCGAGCCGATCGCCATCGGTGACGCCGCCGAGCACATCGCCGGTTTCTGCCTGCTCAACGACTGGTCGGCCCGCGATATCCAGGCCTGGGAATACCAGCCACTGGGCCCGTTCCTGTCCAAGAGTTTTATCACCAGCGTCTCACCATGGGTGGTGACGGCCGAAGCGCTGGAGCCGTTCCGTATGGCACAACCTGCGCGCCCTGAAGGTGATCCGCAGCCGCTGCCTTACCTGTTCGACAAGCGCGATCAGGAGGTCGGTGCCTTTGACATCGAACTGGAAGTGCTGCTGCTCACCGAAGCCATGCGCGAGCAGAATCTGCCGGCCCATCGCCTGACCCTGAGCAACACGCGCTACATGTACTGGACCGTCGCACAAATGGTCGCGCATCACAGCGTCAACGGCTGCCAGTTGCAGGCCGGCGACCTGTTCGGTTCGGGCACTTTGTCCGGTCCGGAAAACGGTCAGTTCGGCAGCCTGCTGGAAATCACCGAGGGCGGTAAAAAGCCGATCGAACTGGCGTCCGGCGAAGTGCGCAAATTCCTCGAAGACGGCGACGAAATCATCCTGCGCGCGCGTTGCGCCCGAGAGGGTTTTGCCTCGATCGGCTTCGGCGAATGCCGCGGCACAGTGCTGGCGGCGCGCTGACAGGAGCGGCTCATGGATCTCTACACCTATTACCGTTCCACCTCGTCGTACCGGGTGCGTATCGCTCTGGCGCTGAAGGGGCTCGACTACAACGCGCTACCGGTCAATCTGATTGCGCCGTCCGGGGGCGAGCATCGGCAGGCGGCGTATCTGGCGATCAATCCGCAGGGCCGGGTGCCGGCTTTGCGTACTGATGACGGCGAGTTGCTGATTCAGTCGCCGGCGATCATCGAGTACCTGGAAGAGCGTTATCCACAGCAGCCGCTGCTGCCGGAAGACCTCGCCGCCCGCGCCCATGTGCGTGGCGTCGCGGCGGTGATTGGCTGCGACGTGCATCCGCTGCACAACGTCAGCGTGCTCAATCGTCTGCGCCAGCTGGGCCACGAAGAGCCGCAGGTGGTGGAGTGGATTGCGCACTGGATCAGTCAGGGGCTGGCGACCGTCGAGCAGTTGATCGGCGACAGCGGTTTCTGTTTCGGCGAGTGGCCGTGTGTGGCTGACGTTTATCTGATTCCACAGTTGTACGCGGCGGAGCGCTTCGGTGTTTCGCTGCAGGCCTATCCACGGATTTGTCGCGTAGCCGCATTGGCGGCCGAGCATCCGGCGTTCATCAAGGCGCATCCGGCCAACCAGCCCGATACACCGTAATACCCTGTGGGCGCGAGCCTGCTCGCGAAGAGGTTGTATCAGCGGACATTCTTTTAGCTGGCACACCGCTTTCGCGTGCAGGCTCGCTCCACATGGGGTCCGTGTTGCCCCTAAAAATCATAAAAACAAAACAGGTACCTTGCGATGCACAACCAGATTGCCAGCTTCCGGGCGGCACTCGACGCCCGTCCTGTGTCCCGCTATCAGTGGTTGCTCTTGATCCTGCTCGCCTTGTTGCTGGTCACCGACGGCTACGACGCCCAGGTGCTCGGTTACGTGGTGCCGGCCCTGGCGCAGGACTGGGGCCTGGAGAAAGCCGCCTTCGGGCCGGTTTTCAGTGCCAACCTGTTGGGCCTGACCCTTGGTTCGCTCGCGGTGACGCCGCTGGCTGATCGCTTCGGCGTGCGGCGGATTCTGCTGGCGTGCGTGCTGATCTACGCCACCCTCACGGTGCTGATGGTGTTCGCCGATTCCCTGAATACCCTGATGATCGCGCGCTTTATCTGCGGCATCGGCATGGGCGGAGCGATGCCCAGTGCCATGGCCCTGATGTCGGAGTATTCGCCGCCGCGCTTGCGCACCTTGATGGTCACGCTGGCCGCTTGTGGGTTTTCGTTTGGCGGTGCGGCGGGTGGTTTCGTTGCGGCGGGCTTCATTGATCGCTTTGGCTGGCAAGCGGTGTTCCTCGCCGGTGGTGTCACGCCGTTGCTGTTGTTCCCGTTCCTGTGGTGGATGCTCCCGGAATCGCTGCCGCGTCTGCTGCGTGACGCACCGCCTTATGCGCGCTTGCGCCAAGTCACCGCGCGAATGCTGCCGGACTGGCAGCCACCGGCTGCCTCGGTCGAGCAGAACGAGCGCGAGCAGGGCAGCAAACTGACCGTGGTCGAGCTGTTCCGCAACGGATATGCACGACCGACCCTGCTGATCTGGGCGACGTTTTTTGTCAGCCTGATTCTGTTGTATTTCATGATCAGCTGGCTGCCGACGCTGTTGCTGGAAAGCGGTCTGCAACTCAATGAAGCTAATCTGGTGACCTCGATGTTCCTGTTCGCCGGCACCTTGGGCGCGGTGTGCATGGCGTGGTTCGCCGACCGGCTCAAGCGCAAGGTGCGGCTGCTCTGCGCGGTGTTGGCTGGGGCGGCTGTGTGCACGGTTCTGCTGGGCCTGAATCACGACAATCCGCGCTATCTGGTGGCCTACGTGTTTGCTGCCGGGTTTTGCATCATTGGTGGGCAACTGACGTTGAACGCCTTCGCCAGTAACTTCTATCCGGCGCAGGTGCGCGCCACGGGCACTGGCTGGGCGCTGGGCGTAGGGCGCTTCGGTTCGATCCTCGGGCCGCTGTTTGGCAGCCTGCTGCTGGCGATGCACATTCCGGTGGCGCAGATATTTTTCTTCTGCGCGATTCCGGCGGTTATTGCGGCACTGCTGATCATCCAGGTGCGTTCGCCCTCAGATATCCCGCAATCCAATGTAGGGGCGAGCTTGCTCGCGAAGAACGATAACGCGGTCTAAAGGATAAACCGAGGCGCCTGCTTCGCGAGCAGGCTCGCTCCCACACAGGGATTAGTGGACCACGGAATTCGGAGGCAGGTGCCCGAGCCGTTCGGTCAGGCGCAGGCGCTGGATCGGATCGTCGCTGAGCAGCAACGCATGTTCCAGATCGAAGCGTTCGGCGTTAGGGCAGTCGAGGCGCTGATACAGGCTGGCGCGGGCCAGATAATCGGCAGCGCTGGCACCGCCCAGTTCCAGCACGCGTTCGGCATCGATCAACGCAGCGATGTAATCCTCGTGCGCCAGATGCAACTGGCGCAGGTTGCGTGACAGGCGCTGCAGCATTTGGACCGGGGTGGCGACCAATAGATGCTCGGCATTGAGTTTCATGTGCGCGCCGTACTGACGCTGCAACAACTCGCGACAATCATTGGGATACAGCCGCCGACCACCGCAGGGATCCAGCAGGTGATCTGCACCGGGCACCCGCAGCAGGAAATGCCCGGGGAAGTTCACCCCGACCAGCGGAATCTCCAGACCACGGGCCAGTTCCAGAGCAATCAGGGACAGGGTCAGCGGCTGGCCGCGACGGGTCTGCAACACTTTGTGCAACAACGCGACCTGTGGGCGTAGCGGCAGAAAATCGTCCTGAGAGAAGCCCAGATCATTCAACCGCCGCAGCAACGGTTGCGCCAGTTCGCTGACTGGCAGCATCGGCAAGCCGTAGCTGACGCGCTGTTGCAGCTCCTTGAAGTCCTGTTGCAGCGCTTCGACATCGAGGCCTTTTTCGTGCTCGGCAGCCATCCACAGCGCCGCTTCGAACAGTGCGGGCGGTGAACGGTGCAGACACTCGAAAAAACGTTGGCGCGGACTCATCGAAATCTCCGGGGCATGCCTCGTTTTAGCCCCGTCCGTGCCATTCGTCCAGTACCGGCCGGGTTATGCCGCAAAGTCGCCGTTGGCGCCGACGCTTATTCCGGTGCGCTTCAGCAATTTTTGGGCGCAAGCCTATACTGGCGACTACCAGAAGTGATTCGGGAGCCTGCCGATGTTTGCTCTCATGCAAAGCACTCGCCTGGAATCGCTGCACCTCAGCGTTGACCCGGTCACCGG
This sequence comes from Pseudomonas sp. AO-1, assembly GCF_019775695.1. Lineage (NCBI taxonomy): Bacteria > Pseudomonadati > Pseudomonadota > Gammaproteobacteria > Pseudomonadales > Pseudomonadaceae > Pseudomonas > Pseudomonas sp. AO-1. The sequence continues at coordinate 5,546,285 of NZ_CP079947.1, read as the reverse complement.
GTTGAAGGCGGTCATTGCCATTCATAACAGTCGCCTCGGGCCTGCCCTGGGCGGTTGCCGTTATCTTGCCTATCCCAACGACGAATCCGCAGTCGAGGACGCCATTCGCCTCGCGCAGGGCATGAGCTACAAAGCGGCGCTGGCCGGACTGGCCCAGGGCGGCGGGGTGGCAGTGATCGTACGCCCGGCGCATGTGGAAAACCGCGGTGCGTTGTTCGAGGCTTTCGGGCGCTGCATCGAGCAGCTCGACGGTCGCTACATCACCGCCATCGACAGCGGCACGTCGGTGGCGGACATGGATTGCATCGCCCAGCAGACCCTGCATGTCACCAGCACCACCTCGGCCGGTGACCCGGCACCGCACGCGGCGATGGGGGTGTTCACCGGAATTCGCGCCACCGCCATGGCGAGGCTGGGCAGCGACAATCTCGAAGGATTGCGCATAGCGATTCAGGGGCTGGGGAATGTGGGTTATGCACTGGCGGAACAACTGCATGCGGCGGGCGCCGAATTGCTGGTCAGCGACATTGATCACGGCAAGGTGCAACTGGCGATGGAGCAACTCAACGCGCATCCGATCGCCAACGATGCGTTGCTCAGCACACCGTGCGACATCCTTGCACCGTGCGGCCTCGGCGGGGTACTCAACAGCCACACAGTGACGCAACTGCGTTGCTCGGCGGTGGCGGGTTCGGCGAACAATCAACTGACGCATCTGGACGTGGCTGATCAACTGGAGCGTCGGGGGATTCTGTATGCGCCGGATTACGTGATCAACGCGGGCGGGTTGATTTATGTTTCGCTCAAGCATCGCGGTGAAGAGCTGGGGACGATCACTGCGCATCTGTCGAAGATTTCCTCGCGACTGACCGAAGTGTTTGCCCATGCGCAGGCCGAGAAACGCTCGCCGGCGCGGGTGGCGGATGAGTTGGCGGAGAAAGTCTTGTATCGCTGAAAAGCAAAAGATCGCAGCCTGCGCCAGCTCCTCCATATGGAATGCGTATTCCCTGTAGGAGCTGCCGCAGGCTGCGATCTTTTCGATTCAAACGTTGTTATTTGGCAGCTTTCGCCGCTTTGACCGGCTTCACGGGAGCCTCTTCCGGCTCGGCCGTTTCGGCTATTTCAACGACGTCTGCCGGTGCATTGATCAGCTCCGACAGCGCATCAGGCTGGCTCTTGAACGCCTTGGCGAACACATCGCGGTTCTTCGCCATGTAGATCCCGACTTCTTCAACCTGTTGCTCGTTCAGCGACGGCACGGCTTTTTGCAACACTTCGGACAGCATCTCGGCCAGTTCGAGCATTTTGTCATGACGGTCAGCTTCGGCTTTATCCATGAACAAGCGCTCCAGATCTCGGCTGCTGCGGTATACCACTTCGACGGCCATTCACCACCTCACATGCCTTCACATTTAGTTGTCTTAGCGACTACTGTATTTATATACAGCGAAAGGATAAGCGAATCCCTGCGCTTTGGGTAGTGGCTTTTCAATGTAGACCGGATTCGGCGATTTTCCTGATTTACGCCCCTCAAACGAAACGACCCGCACACGGCGGGTCGTTGGTTTATTTGATTTCAGAACTTGCCGCTGGCGTAACCCCCATCGATGGGCATGATCACACCCGTGACGTAAGCAGACTGATCGCTGAGCAGCCAGAGCACCGCGTTGGCCACTTCGTCCGCCGTGCCGAAGCGTTTCATCGACGTCACGTTGATTTTGCGCTGGGTGTTTTCCGGTGCGGCTTTCAGGCGTGCCTCGCTATTCATGCCGCCTAGGATCGGCCCGGGGGCGACCGCATTGACGCGAATGCAGCCACCGTCTTCCAGCCGCGCATTTTCGATCGACGCCACCTGGGTCATGCCATTGATCGCCTGCTTGCTGGCGACATAGGCCACCTGGCCGCCAATCGGTACCACGCCGGCGCAGGACGAGGTATTGACGATGGCCCCGGTGCCGCGGTCGAGCATCAGTTGCAGTTCATGACGCATGCAGTGGTAAGTGCCGTTGACGTTGATGTTCATCACCTTCATCCAGTCATCCGGGCACGATTGCGCGAGCGCTCCGTACTTGGCGGTCACGCCGGCATTGTTGAACGCGCAATCGAGGCGGCCGTAGAGCGAACGAATGGTCGCGAACGCCTGCTCGACCTGCGCCGGATCACCGACATCGCAGGCGATGAAGCGGCAGTGTTCACCCAGCCGATCGGCCAGCGCCGCACCTTTTTCCTCGTCCCGGCCGAACACGATCACATCGGCGCCGGCTTTGATCAGGCGTTCGCTGACGGTCTCGCCAATGCCGCTGGTGCCGCCGGTGACCAGGCATACTTTTCCCAGAAAATCGTACATATGTCGCATCTCCTTATGCCAACGCGGGGCGTAAATATTTCGGGTTTACGCAGCAATACACCCGATCCAGTCGCGGATTGCTTTTGTCACTGAAACACTGGCTGTCCCATCGGCATTTGTGGATGTCGGCGGAGCGGCCCTGCAGGGTTTTGTTGATCAGGTCGTTGTCGGCAAACAGCGCCCGCGACATGCCCACCCAATCGCATACGCCGTCGGCCAGCAACTGCTCGGCCTTGTCCAGACCGTCAATGAAACCGGCGTAACCCACCGGCACTGTCGCCACGGACTTGATCGCCCGCACGCCGGCTTGCAGGTAGGCGTCCATGGTCTCGGAATGCACGATCAACTGGCCGAAGGTCGCGCCCATGCACATCGAACATTCCAGCGCGGCAACGCCGGCCTGACAGAGCGCTTGAACGGTTTCCTTGATGTCCGGATATTGCAGCCCTTCCGCGCCAAGGCGGTCGTCGATGCCCAGACGAATGGTGACGATCAATTGGCCCTGGGTACGCTCGCGAATGGCCCTGACCACGTCAAGCAACAGCCGCGCGCGGTTCTCTTCGCTGCCGCCATAGCGGTCGGTGCGCTTGTTGGTGTGCGGTGAAAGAAAGCTGCTCAGCAGGTAGCCGTTGGACGCCTGTAACTGCACCAGGCGTGCGCCGTTGGTCCAGGCCAGCCAGGCGGAGTGGGCGAACTGCTCGATCACCAGGGCGATGTCGGTTTCGTCCATGATCCGCACGCGATAATCCGGATCAAGTTTGGACACGCGCGGGCAGGGCACGCCGCTCGGGGTCAACACGGCAACGCCGGTGTGCGTGGTGGTGCCTTGACCACCGTAATGCTGCAGTTGCACACCCACCGGCGTGTTGACCTGCTCGGCCATGGCGAACATCGCCCTGAGCGATTCGCCCTGATGCGCTTCGAACAGGCCGAGCCCGGTGCTCTGTAGACGCGACTGCGGCGAGACCGTGGCGTTGCACAGAAACGCCATGGAGCAGCCGCCCTCCATGATGCCCTGATAAAACTCGATCATGGCGGGCGTCACGCACCCGCTGTGATCAGCCAGGTCCACGCCCATCGACGCGAAGAACAGCCGATTGCGCAACTCCAGCCCGCCGGCCAGCCGCAGCGGCTCCAGCACGTGGGGATAGCGCGTCATCATGCTTCCTTCCTGTGTTCGGGCATTGCGGTGGTCTGATCGAAGGTCATCCACACCGGTTGTCCGAGAGCGGGCGCCGGGGCCGGGGCGGTTTCTTCGTGGGAGAAGTAAGCGAACTGTTTGAGCACTTCGCGCCACTTGAAGCGCAACGGCGAATCCAGCTCTGCCAGGTGCAGTTTGAGCGTGCCGGCCTTTGTCGCGTCGCTGGCGTGCAGCGATTGCAGCGGCAGACTGAGCATCCCTTCGTTTTCCAGGTACAGGTAAACGTGGCCGCGCTCGGAGGCGTCGAGCGGGCTGTCGCATTGCACTTGCAGCCCGGCCATCGACAACAGCTCCAGACGGGCGGAGAGGTGACGACCGGAATCCAGGCGCACCAGCACTTCATGGCGTATGCCCTTGAGCGGGCGGAACCAGCAGGCCGGGTCGATGTTGATATTCCGCATGCGCTTGAACACCGGCATCTTGATCACTTCGCCATGCAGGCGAATGTCGGCCACCAGTTCGCCGCGCTGGAAGAAGCGCGCACGCTTGTCGACCTTGCGTGCCCGTGGCTGGGCCATGCTTTTGTAGTCGCCAACCAGCACATCCACCTGAAACGAAGACTCGGTGTAACGGGGAAAACTCGACATCAGATCAACGATGGAAATCGACACCTCGCCGCGGGCGTAACCGCTGTGCTCGTAGAACTGTGCATACATCGCTTGGCGTGCCGCTTCGATCAGCATCAAGCCAGGCACGTGCTCGTGGTGCTTGCGGTAGAAAAAGTAATTGGCGGTGTCGTTGAACAGGGTGAAATACAGCAGACCCTGCTGCGGGCAGCCGTCCAGGTTTTTCAGGACATCATGCACCTGCCGACGCTGATCGAGGCTCAGGCCGTTGTCGCAACCGGGCAGTCGAGCCAGTTTGGCTTCCGTGCTTTCCAGCACCCAGACGCCGCTGAGGATCAGGTGGTCGGTGGTCTTTTCGTAATTCGTCAGCAGCTCCGACAGACAGTCCGACAGGCCCGCCTCTTCGAGCGCCTGCAGGTCGATGATGGTTGGCAGTGAACGCAGCACCAGACGCTCGCTGTCCAGCCGATAGGCCTGATTGATAACCTCCAGATCCATCGGATCAAGGTTCGCCCGTTGCACGATGGCGGCAGGCAACCAGGCCGGCAGCAAGTGGTGAGCGTCGTAAATCAGCACATCGTCGTCGTGGCCCTTGTGGACGATGTCTTTGGCAACTTTCCTGTGCATGTCGATCATGATCATCCCTCTGTGTTGAACGTTGGTTGTAAGGCAGTTGCTATCCATGGCGTGAAATCGACCCACACCGAAAGGTGCTGCTCGACGCGTGTCGGCAGCTTCAGTTGATGTGTTTTTTGTTATCGCGTGTCGGGCAGTTTTACTGCACCGTGATGTAGCAGGCGCCGAGGGTTCGGTTGTCCAGGACCTGTGGCGGCGCCAGCCATTTGTAGTCAATGCCGCCGCGTTTGAGCAGGCGGCCGATGGCAATCGGGGACACCGACACCAGATGTGAAACGCCGCAGGTTCGGGCGTACTCGAGCGTGGCCATGAACAGGCCGACGGTATTTTCGTCGGACATCACTTGTTCGTTTTTGCCGCCCTCGGCATCGAGGTCCAGTGAGGTGAAGCGCGACAGCTCCCAGATGTCATCACCGCACGGTGCAGGCTGGTCACCGAGCAACGCGGTGAACACCTCACTCAGCAAATACGGCTGCGTGGTCGGCAACAGGCGTGCGCAACCTTTGATATTGCCGTCTTCTTCTTGCGCGACGATGTAATGGGTGCCGCTGTGGTCGAACTGATCAAACTCGAAATCGTCCGGTGTTGATAATTGCCAGCCGAGGCGTTCGACAAAGACCTGATAGCGATATTGAGCCAAGCGTTGACGCTTTACTGTCGTCAACTGGTCATAACGTCCTGACAAGTAATCCATCACAGATTCCGTTTAGTGATTGGTTGGGTGGCGATTAAAGTGCACACTGCGCTCGCAGACTACCTGTCACCCTTGACAGCTAGCGGAAACATTTGGAAATATGCTAGGCATGTTGGCAAGAGGCCGACAGCAATAACTGTGGGAAAGGAATCTCTATGTCATATTGGCAGGCTGAACTGTTGGAAAACGCCATGTCTGCAACGGATGTCGAGTTGTTGTTCGACAATATCAAGACCGTTGCCAGGCAGTTGGAGTTTGATTATGTGGCCTATGGTTCACGCAGGCTTTTCCCCATCACCAAACCTTGCCTGTTTCTCGCCAATAACTATTCGCCGGCCTGGCAAGCTGCCTATTCCGCCAATCGTTACCTGGACATCGACCCTTACGTGATGCGCGCAATGCGCAGCGTGAAACCGGTGCTGTGGGACTCTGAACTCAAGGCTCAGGCGCCCGAATTCTGGCAGGAAGCGCATGCTCATGGAATCTGCGAAGGTTGGGGGCAGACGCTGCTGAACAGCGAAACTCAAGGGCTGGTGACGTTTGCCCGGGGCAGCGAAGCGATCACTGCACTGGAACTCGAAACCAAGCAGGCAGAGCTTTCATGGCTGGCCCAGATCACCCATCTGGGCCTGACGCGCCTGCAAATGCGCGGCGCCGATTCGGTAATCCCGGTACCGATAGAACTGTCGCAAAGGGAAAAGGAAATTCTGCAATGGACCGCTGACGGAAAGTCATCGGACGATGTTTCGGTGATCCTCGGCATCAGCAAAAGGACCGTAAACTTCCATATAAACCATTGCCTGAAGAAACTCGGTTGCCAAAACAAAATCGCCGCGGCCGTTAAAGCTTCGCTGATGGGCCTGCTCTGGAAATAATTACACGAGTCATTTATTCGATAACTAACTGGTGAATTACCGGGGGAGTGTGCGCGAGTTCACAGAATGACCCGGTCAATAATATTTCATTTATAAGCTAATGCCTTTTCAGCGTAACGAACTTATCAAGAAACTTTAGTTGGATCGTCACAATCATTCCTGTCGACGGTGTCTGTTCAACGGTGCGACCAAACGCCACGGCGCAGGTTTCATGCCGTCTCGCCATGATGCGTGGCCTCGTTTCTGCATGGCGCACAGCGCATACGGAAAACCGTCACGTCCAACCGGCATCATCCGCTCGCATCGGGCTAAGGAACATCATCGTGAAAATCAACTGGGCCGAGAAATTGCGGCAAAACGTGCATCAACTGGCCGAGTCCCTGGGCAACCTGTTTGTCGAGACCTTCCACTACCTGGCGCTGTTCGCCATCGGTGCGGTGACCGCGTGGGCGGCGGTGATGGAATTTCTCGGCATGCTCGAAGAAGGCCACATCAAGATCGATGACATTCTGTTGCTGTTCATCTATCTGGAACTGGGCGCAATGGTCGGGATTTACTTCAAGACCAACCACATGCCAGTGCGCTTCCTGATCTACGTGGCGATCACTGCGCTGACTCGCCTGCTGATCTCCAACGTCTCGCACCACAACCCGCCGGACATGGGCATCATCTACCTGTGCGGCGGCATTCTGCTGCTGGCGTTCTCGATTCTGGTGGTGCGCTACGCCTCGTCGCAATTCCCGTCGGTGAAGATCGAAAAACCGCAACGCAAACTCGGCGCCGGTTCCGGTGAACACCCCGAGATCGAGAAGGGCGAGCTTTAAAGTCCCATCGACGGCCGAGGCTGGCCGTTGTTCTGCTGCGGTGGCGGGGGCAGCCCGTCGCCGCTGGTCATCGCTTCGAGGATCGCCATGGCACTGTGGCCCTGTTCGATGGCAATGCCGAATTGAATGCTTTGCACCAGCCGCTTAAGCCGTACCGGGTCGTTGCGCTGTTCGGCGCTGATCATCCGTTTGGCCACGATCCGGCCGCTGTTGGACAGGGTCAGCATGATGCTGCCGTCCAGTCCCTGAATGCTCAGGTTGATCTGATAGTCCGGCGCGAAGGCATCGGTAATGATCTGAAAAGGGTTGTCCATGATGCGTCACCGCCTGATTGAACGTGCAGTTGTTGACCGGCCGTGATCGGGTTGGTTCGCAATACCTGATCATCGGCGATTCCGTGGCCTGTGTTGTTGCGTTTTGTAGGAGCTGCCGAAGGCTGCGATCTTTTGATCTGCGCTGTTTTGACTTCGGTCATGAAGATCAAAAGATCGCAGCCTGCGGCAGCTCCTACATAGGAATTGCAAGGGCTGTGCCGGGAAAATTGTTGGACAATGGATACGGCGTAAAAAAGGCGAGCCCATGGCTCGCCTTTGTCATTTGTGGCCCGTTTCAGGGCAGAACCGAGTAGATGATCGCCGACAGTGCAATCAGGCCGATCAGCACCACGAACACGTTGGAGGCCTGTCCCGAGTACTGGCGCAAGGCTGGCACTCGGCGGATGGCGTACATCGGCATCAGGAACAACAGGCAGGCAATCACCGGCCCGCCGAGGGTTTCGATCATGCCCAGAATGCTCGGGTTGAAGGTGGCCACGGCCCAGCAGCTGAGGATCATGAACAGCGCGGTCGCACGGTTCAGCCAGCTCGCCGACATCACCTTGCCACGGCCGCGCAGGCTCTTGACGATCATGCCCTGAAAGCCTTCGCTGGCGCCGATGTAGTGGCCGAGGAAGGATTTGGTGATCGCCACCAGCGCAATCAGCGGCGCGGCGTAGGCGATGACCGGGGTCTGGAAGTGGTTGGCCAGGTACGACAGGATCGATATGTTCTGCGCCTTCGCTGCTGCAAGATCCGCCGGCGACAGCGCCAGCACGCAACTGAAGCAGAAGAACATCACCGTCACCACCATCATGCCGTGGGCCATGGCGAGGATGCCGCTGCTCTTGCGTTCGGCCTCCGCGCCGTAACGCTGTTTCTGATCGACCGCGAAGGCGGAGATGATCGGCGAGTGGTTGAACGAGAATACCATCACCGGGATCGCCAGCCACAGGGTCTTGAGGAACGTCGACAGCGGCATTGCCTCTTGAGCGCTGGCGAAGAACGCGCCGTTCCAGTTTGGAATCAGACTGAGGCCGAGTAACAGCAGCGCGGCGACGAACGGGTAAACCAGCACGCTCATGGCTTTGACGATCACGTTCTGGCCGCAGCGCACGATCGCCATCAGGCCGAGGATCAGCACCAGCGACAGGATTGCCCGTGGTGGCGGGGCGATGTGCAACTGGTGTTCGAGAAAACTGCTCAGGGTGTTGGTCAGCGCCACGCTGTACACCAGCAGGATCGGAAAAATCGCAAAGAAATACAGCAGGGTAATCAGCTTGCCGGCGCCGATACCGAAGTGTTCTTCGACGACTTCGGTGATGTCGCCGGAACGCCCGGACAGCACGAAGCGGGTCAGGCCTCGGTGAGCGAAGAAGGTCATCGGGAAGGCCAGCAGCGCCAGAATCAGCAACGGCCAGAAACCGCCAACGCCGGCATTGATCGGCAAGAACAATGTGCCGGCACCAATCGCGGTGCCGTACAGACCGAGCATCCAGGTGGTGTCGGATTTGCTCCAGCCCTTGTGAGCGGTTTCGGTGTTGCGTGTGCGATCTACAGCGGGATTTTCGGCAGCAGGTGTACGTACATCGGTCATCGTTTTTGCCTCGTTATTATTTTTGCTCGGGCTCACGGTTGGCAGGCCGTTGTCTGCGGCCTGCCGGGGCGGTCAGGGAATGCGCGTCAGCACTCCACCCAGCTCACGGCCAGGCCGCCCCGTGAAGTCTCTTTGTATTTGTCGTGCATGTCGGCGCCGGTGTCGCGCATGGTGCGGATCACCCGGTCGAGGGAAATGAAGTGTTTGCCGTCGCCGCGCAGGGCCATTTGTGTGGCATTGATCGCTTTCACCGCGGCGATGGCATTGCGCTCGATGCACGGCACCTGCACCAGGCCGCCGACCGGGTCGCAGGTCAGGCCGAGGTTGTGTTCCAGGCCGATTTCGGCGGCGTTTTCCAGTTGTTCCGGAGTCGCACCCAGCACTTCAGCGAGGCCCGCCGCGGCCATCGCGCAGGCCGAACCGACCTCGCCCTGGCAGCCGACTTCAGCGCCGGAGATCGAGGCATTTTTCTTGCACAGAATGCCGACGGCGGCGGCGCCCATGAAGAAAGCGACCACGTCATCGTCAGACGCGTCCGGATTGAATTTCATGTAGTAGTGCAGAACGGCCGGAATGATCCCGGCCGCGCCATTGGTCGGCGCGGTGACCATGCGCCCGCCAGCAGCGTTCTCTTCGTTGACGGCGAGGGCGAACAGGTTGACCCACTCCATCGCCGACAGCGTCGAACTGATCACGTTCGGCTTGCCGATTTCCAGCAGGCTGCGGTGCAATTTCGCCGCGCGGCGCGGCACGTTCAGCCCACCGGGCAGGATGCCTTCGTGGCGCAGGCCCTGTTCGACACACTCGCGCATCACCGACCAGATGTGCAGCAGACCGTTACGGATTTCAGCGTCACTGCGCCAGGCCCGTTCGTTGGCCATCATCAGCTCCGACACGCGCAAGTTGTGCTGCTTGCACAGGCTGAGCAGTTCGGCGGCGCTGGAAAAATCGTACGGCAGCACCACGTCGCCGGCCGGCGCCACACCGGACTCGGCTTGCGCCGCTTCGATGATGAAACCGCCGCCAATCGAGTAGTACGTTTGCGTAAACAGCTCGACGCTTTCGCCAAAGGCTGTCAGCGACATGGCGTTGGGGTGGTAGGGCAGGCTTTCGTCCAGCAGCAGGAGATCGTGCTGCCAGTTGAAGGAAATTTCTCTCTGGCCGGCCAGAAGCAACAGGCCGCTTTCGCGCAGTTGCTGGATGCGTGGGTCGATGGTCGCCGGATCGATGCTGTCCGGCCATTCGCCCATCAGGCCCATGACCGTGGCGCGGTCGGTGGCGTGGCCGACGCCGGTGGCCGACAGCGAGCCGTACAAACGGATTTCCACCCGACGCACATCGTTGAGCAAGTGCTGCTCGATCAGCGCCTGGGCGAAGGTCGCGGCGGCGCGCATCGGGCCGACGGTGTGGGAACTGGACGGACCGATGCCGACTTTGAATAGATCGAAAACACTGATAGCCATGCTAAACCCTTACAAGCAATGGAGTAGGAATCGCTGCCATTTTTTGTAGGACAAGCGCAATGTCGGCGATACTGCCCACCTCGGTCCTACGTGACCAACGAAACTTCCTAAGAAAGCCTTTAGCAGGACTAAACGATGAGTCGTCAATTGCACGCCCAGACCTATGTCTGGCTGCAGGTGTTTTCCTGTGCCGCGCGGCACCTGTCGTTCACCCGTTGCGCGGAAGAGCTGCACATCACTCCGGGGGCGGTCAGCCAGCAGATTCGTCAGTTGGAAGAGCGTCTTGGTTTTCGCCTTTTCCATCGCCGGGCGCGAGGGGTCGAGTTAAGTGCGGAAGGCCAGCGGCTGGCCATCACCGTCAATGAGGCCTACGGCAGCATCGATGCTGAATTGCGTCGTCTGGATGCGGGGATGATCAGCGGGATTCTGCGGGTGCGTTCGATTCCGTCGTTCCTCAGCAAATGGCTGACCCCGCGTTTGCCGCGCCTGCAACAGCGCTATCCGGACATCCAGTTACGGCTGGTGGCCGAGGACAGCAGCGTGCCGTTGCACGAGGGCGATTTCGATCTGGCGATTGACCTGAACGACGGCAGTTATCCGGGACTGTTATCCACAACCTTGCTCGACGAGCAGATTTTCCCGGTGTGCGCGCCGAGTTTGCTGCGCGGGCGCCCGCCGCTGCATGGGCCGGCGGATCTGGTGCATTTCCCGTTGTTGCACGACATCACCGCCTGGCGCGGCAGTTATGAATACGCGGAGTGGGAGTTCTATCTGAACGCGATTGGTTTTGAGGGCGCCGACGTACGGCGTGGGCACACGTTCAATCGCAATCACCTGACCATCGAAGCGGCGATCGCCGGTATGGGCGTGGCGATTGCACGGCGCACGTTGCTCAACGATGAGCTGGAGCGCGGGACGTTGATCGTGCCGTTCGGCCTGTCGGTGCCCAACCACAAACGCTACGTGCTGCTGTATGCGCCGGGGGCCTTGAGCCATCCGGGCGTGCGCGCCGTGCATGACTGGCTGGTGGAGGAGGCGGGGATTTTCCGCAGTTTGCACCCGCTGAATGACGGGCAATTGTGAGCAGATTTTGCAGGGTTGCCAGGCGACCCAACTCCCGACCTTACCAGTGACTTGCTCGGTTGTCCGGCTTTTTTTGCGAATGAATATTTATCTTTTTTCAGGGGTTGAAATGTTCGCCGGTCGGGCCGATTGTTGTAACCAGGAGGTCAGGAAATTCAATTCAAGGCCTCTGGCGAGCTAGCTGAAATAAGGGATGAACTATGCAAATCCAAGTCAACAGCGATAACCATATTCAAAGCAGTAAGCGACTGGAGGAGTGGGTACGTACAACTATTGAGAGCACGCTCGACCGTTATGAAGAAGACCTGACCCGTGTCGAAGTCCACCTGAGCGACGAGAACGGCGACAAACCAGGTCCCCATGACTTGCGCTGCCAACTGGAAGCGCGGCCAAAAGGCCATCAACCGATTTCCGTCACCCATAAAGCCGATTCGCTGGAACAGGCGATCGACGGTGCAGCCGAAAAACTGGAACACGCGCTGGAGCACCTGTTTGGCAAACTGCGAGGCAAGCCCCGCGCCGCCATCGTGCCATTCAGCAAGGCGAACGACGCACTGCTGGAAGAAGAGTTTCTGGAGAACGAACAGGCAGCGATCAACAGTTGATGCGCTGATTTTTCAAGCCACCCCATGAGAACGGGCCTGCGCAAGCAGGCCCGTTTTTGTTTGTGTTGCTGAACAGTGTGGCGAGGGAGCAAGCTCCCTCGCCACAGTTTTTTTAGAAAGCTACAGACGTTTGTACATACACCGTGCGCGGTTCACCCACGTACTTGCCCTTGTTGTTGTCATCAAACGAGCGGGTGAAATACTGCGTGTTGAAGATGTTCTTCACCCCCACTGCCACGTTCAGATCCGACAGTTGCGGGCCGAAGTCGTAACCGGCGCGGCTGCTGAACAGCATGTAGCCGGGGATTTTGCCGGTGCTGCCGTCAGCACTTTCCTTGGAGGTGTTGGCGTTGTCGGCGAACTGGTCGCTCTGGAAGCTACTGTCAAAGTTGAGCTTCCACGACCCTTCGGTGTAACCGACGCCAATCGTGCCTTTGTGTTTCGAAGAGAACGGTACGCGGTTGCCCTTGTTCGGCCCGTCTTCGCGGATGGTCGCGTCGACATAGGCATAAGTGGCGTATACATCGAAACCGGCCAGTGCCGGGCTCAAGTCATCCAGTGCGTAATTGACGCTGGTCTCGATGCCCTGATGACGGGTCTCGCCACGGGCGATCACTGAATCATTGGTCTGGTTGCTTTCGTACTGGTTGTCGAAGTTGATCAGAAATGCGCCGATCTCCGCGCGCAATGCACCGTTGTCGTAACGGGTGCCGAGTTCCCAGGTGCGAGCCTTCTCCGGTTTCACTTCGCCGCTGCTCACGCGGTTAGGCATCTGGCTGTACTGCACGCTGCCGAACGAGCCTTCGGTGTTGGCGTACAGATTCCAGCTGTCGGTCAGGTGATACAGCACGTTCAGTGCCGGCAGCGCGGTGTTGTAGTCGCCTTGATATTTGACGTTGGTCAGATTGTTGGTCTGCTGCGACTCGATCATCTCGTAGCGCATGCCCGGGGTGATGGTCCATTTGCCGATGTCGATGCGATCGTCGACGAAGAGTGCATTGGCTTCGGTGCCACCGCGGGTGTCGCGGTCGTTGCGGCTGTTGGTGGTCGGGTATTGGTTGCTGCTGATCGGCGTGCGATAGCGCAACTCGTGGCCGGCCTCGTTGATGTAGCGATAACCGACGCCGACTTCGTGGCTGGTCGGGCCGAGGTCGAAGCCTTGGGCGAAACGTGTTTCGAAACCGCGCACCCAATACTCGCGTGGCGACAGCGAAAGGAAGCTGCCCTGATCCAGATAGCCGCTGCGCAAAGTCTTGGTGAAGAACGTGTTGGCGGTGAATTCGCGGCGATCCTCCTGATAGCGATAGCCAAAGTTGAACATTGTGCGGCGACCCCAGAACTGGTCTTTCAGGCGCGTCGACTGGTACGGATCGGCGTCGTAATCGGCGACGCTCAGGCCACCGGGCATGTCGGCCTTGCCTTCGTAATACTGGGCCATGGCGTTGAAGCTGTTGGCCTCGTCGAGCTGGTATTTGCCCTTGAGAATCAGGTCGTCGATCTCGCTGTCGCTGTGTTCACGCCAGTCGCCACCGCGAGTGCCAGAATACAGCAACGCGCCGCCCAGACCGTTGGCATTGGTGCCGCCGGCCAGCAGATTGGCGCTGGTCTTGAAGCCGTCATGGCTCGACGACGGACTGGTTTCTGTCTGGAACCCACCCTTGACCGTCGGCTCATCGGGGATGGCACGGGTGACGAAGTTGACCACACCGCCGACGTTTTGCGGGCCGTAACGTACCGCGCCGCCGCCACGCACCACATCCACCGCGTCCATGTTGCCCATGCTGATCGGCGCAAACGACAACTGTGGCTGGCCGTAAGGGGCGAACGGCACTGGAATGCCGTCCATCAGTACCGTCGAACGTGCAGCCAGGCGCGGGTTAAGACCGCGAATGCCAAAGTTCAGCGCCATGTCGTGGCTGCCGGTGCCGTTCTTTTCCGGCGCGTTGACCCCGGGGATGCGGTTGAGCACATCGCGCGCCTGGGTCGCGCCTTGGCGTTCGAAGTCTTCACGGCGGATCACGTCGCGGGCGCCCGGATGCTCGAACACGTTGACCTGCGCCGCGTCACCGAGCCAGTCACCGACGACTTTCGAGGCGTCCAGCTCCAGCGCGGTGTCGCCGACCGGTTGCAGGCTGAACGCGTTGTTACCTTCGGCGCGGGCTTGCAGGCCGGTGCCCTCGAGCAATGCATCGAGACCTTGGGCGGCGGTGTAGCTGCCTTCCAGGCCACGACTTTGCACGCCGCGGGTGATCGGCGAACCGAAGGAAATCAGCACGCCGGCCTCACGACCAAACTGGTTGAGGGCGTTTTCCAGCGACGCCGGAGCGATGTGGTAAACCTTGGTTTCGGTGGCCATGGCTGGCAGAGCGCTGAAGCTCAGGCTGGCGCCCAGTACGAGGTTGCGCAGGCGGCGGGCCAGTGGCGTGAGGCGGGTGGGGTGCATGAAGGTTGATCCTGAGAAGGTTGAATCAAAGGGGCTTTCCTTCTCTGTCACGCCAGATCTGAAAAACGGCTCATTTATTTTTCGAGAGCAAAAGATCGCAGTCTTCGCCAGCTCCTTCAGGATGTACACCGAGCCAATGTAGGAGCTGCCGCAGGCTGCGATCTTTTGATCTTGCTGCTAAACCCGAGCCTCGACGCTGACCCAATAGCGGGTAAACCGCCGTACGTTCACCGGCAGACTGATTTGCAGCAGATCCAGAATCCGCTCGCTGTCGTCCAGTGGATAAGTCCCGGAGATCAGCAAGTCGGCCACTTTCGCATCGCAATGCAACTGGCCGCGACGGTAGCGCCCAAGCTCTTCAAGGAAGTCGCCCAGGCGCATGTGCGCGGCGATCAACATGCCGTCCGCCCAGGCGCCGCTGTTGGCGTCCAGTGGCCTGGCTTCGCTGATCGAGGTGGCGCTGAAGCTCAGCTGACGGGCGATGGGCAATAACATCGGCGCACGCCCTTGGGCATTCAACTCCACTTGACCCTCAAACACTGCCACCTGCGTGCGATCGGCGAACTGCCTCACGTTGAGGCGTGCCGCCCGGGTTTGCAGAGTGCCTTGCGCCGTGCGCACTTCGAACGCTTGCGTGGTGCTCAGGAGGATCTCGCCTTCCAGCAGACGGATCAGTCGTTGCGTGCTGTCCACGTCCGCTGCACTGGCGGTATTGAGCTGCAACTGGCTGCCCGTGCCCAGCGCCACCTTGCGGCGCTGACCCAACGGGCTGCGGTAATCGGCGAGCAGCGTCGGCAGCGGATTGTGCTCGCGCATGCCCCAGGTGACGGCGGAACCGGCACCGAGAAGCAGGAGCAATTTGAGCGCCTGACGGCGGCTGGAGGACTTCGGCCCGTTCAACGCGGCATGGGCCAATGGCGAAGATACACCGCGCAAGCGCTGGTTGACCCGCTGCATGTGCTCCCACGCGCGACGGTGTTCGCTGTGGGCGTCCAGCCATTGCTGCCAGGCTTGTTGCTGGCGCGGGGAGAGCGTCCCCTGCTGCATTTCCATCAGCCAGTGCACGGCCTGTTCGGCCACTTGCGCAGAGAAATCCGGGACGCGGTTCATAGGGCGAAATAGCAGCGCAGGGCGGCTTTTTGCAAATGACGCTTGACCGTGGCTACGGAGATGCCCAGCTCGGCGGCGATTTGCGGATAAGTCAGGCCATCGACCTGCGCCAGCAAAAAGGCGCGTTTGACCAAGCGCGGCAAGCCATCGAGCAACTGGTCCAGCTCGATCAGGGTTTGCAGGATGATCGCTTTGTCTTCTTCCGATGGCGCAACCATTTCCGGCATCTGCGCCAGGGTCTCGAGATAGGCGCGTTCCAGGTCCTGGCGACGGTAATGATTGAACAGCACGCGTTTGGCGAGGGTAGTGAGAAAGGCGCGCGGTTCGATGATCGCTGCAGGTTCGCGGGCGCTGAGCACGCGAATGAAGGTGTCCTGGGCCAGATCTGCGGCGCTGTCCGGGCAGCCGAGTCTGCGCCGCAACCAGCCGGTGAGCCAGCTGTGGTGGTCGTGGTAAAGCGATTCGACGGGATGGGCGGACGACAAGGGTATTACTCCGGGCGCATGATCGATGCGTTAGAGAACAAGAACTGTTCGCATTGTAGGGGTGTGTAGCGCTGCCCGGCAATCAGATGCTTTTGCGTATGAGAATATTTATCATTAATATTGCTCGCCTGTTGGTTCGGCTTTATCGGCTGGACGTTTTTTCGTTTCAGGGTCGAAACATGAAAGGCAAACTCGCCTCACTTCCCATGTCCTATCGTCTGGCCATCACCTCGCGGGTGCTGGCGGCGGTGTTCGGCGGCTATCTGGTTGCGGCGCTGGCCAGTGTCGCCCTGACGCTGTGGCTACCGTTGAGTCGTGCCGAAGCGGTGGTGACCGGCATGACCATTTCCTTTCTGGTTTATCTGGTCGCGGTGCTCTGGTGTTTCGCCTGTCGCACGGCGTGGTCGGCGTGGGTCGGTCTGCTGGTGCCCAGCGTGATTCTGGCGACGGTATCCGGCGCCGCGCGGGGCTTGGGCTACGCATGAAGGAGGGCTTTCGTCAGTCGATGGCCTGGCTGCATACCTGGACGGGACTGGTGTTTGGCTGGCTGCTGTTTGCGATTTTCCTGACCGGAACGCTGGCCTATTTCAAGGATGAAATCAGCCACTGGATGCAGCCGGAAATTCCCGTGCACGCCATCGATTCAGCGAACAGCCTGAGCCTGGCGCAAGGCTATCTGCAGCAGCACGCGCCGGCTGCTTCGCGTTGGTTGATTGATTTGCCGAATGCCCGTGATCCTGCGTTGACTGTGCGCTGGCAAGACACACCGGCCGAAGCCGGCAAGCGCGGAAGCTTCACGCAAAAAACACTCGATGCGCAGACCGGTGCAGAAATACACGCCCGGGACAGCCGGGGCGGCGAGTTCTTTTATCGCTTCCATTTCCAGCTGCAAATGCCTTATCCGTGGGGCCGCTGGCTGGCGACGACAGCCGCGATGGTAATGTTCATTGCGCTGATCACCGGCATCATCACCCACAAGAAAATCTTCAAGGACTTCTTCACCTTTCGCCCGCGCAAAGGCCAGCGTTCATGGCTCGACGGGCATAACGCGGTCGGCGTGCTGGTGCTGCCGTTTCATCTGATGATCACTTACAGCAGCCTGGTGATTTTCATGGCGATGGTCATGCCGGCCAGCATACTGGCGTCCTACGGCACTGATCGCGAAGCGTTTTACCAAGACATGTTTCCCGAAACGCCAACCCCGCGACGCGCCGCTCAAGCGAGTTCGCTGCCACCGCTGGCACCCTTTTTGGTACGGGCAAGCGAGCAGTGGGCGGGGGGGCATACGGCGCGGGTCAGCGTCATCAACCCCGGCGACGCCAATGCCACGGTGCAGCTGTCGCGCGCGAGTTCTGACCGGATCGCCTATGAGTACGCCAGCAACCTGACCTTCAACGGCGTCACCGGGCAGATGCTCGGCGCCACGCCCGACAAGCCGCTGCCGATGACGATCGCCAGTGGTTTCTACGGTTTGCACATCGGTCATTTCGCCGGCCCGATCCTGCGTTGGCTGTACTTCATCTGCGGTCTGGCGAGTACCGCGATGATCGGCACCGGGCTGGTGATCTGGCTCGGCAAGCGCCAGCTCAAACATGCCAAAAGCGGCGTGATGCCGTTCGAATTGCGCGTGGTGGAGGTGCTGAACATCGCCAGCATGGCCGGGCTGACAGCGGCGGTGGCGGTGTTCTTTTTGGCCAATCGCCTGTTGCCGGCGGACCTGGCCGGGCGCGCCGATCAAGAAGTGAATGCGTTTTTTATCGCCTGGGCCTTGAGCGTGGTGCATGCGCTGCTGTGCAAGGGGCGAACGGCCTGGGTCGAACAGCTGGGGCTGGCTGGCGTGCTGTTTATCGCGGTGCCACTGATCAATCTGGCCACGCCATGGAGTCTCGGCGTAACGCTGGCGCAAGGCGACTGGACGCTGGCGGGTTTCGATCTGACGTGCCTGGGCGCAGGCCTGTTCCTCGGTTGGGCCGCCTGGAAAATGCAGCGTGCCGGCAGCGCCGTCAGCGTGAAAAAAACTCCCCGCGAAAAGCCGCGGCCGATCACGCTTGAGCAGGAGGTGAGCTGATGTTGCTGGCGTTGTTGCTGTGCTATGCCGGGTTCAGCGCGTTGTGTCTGTCGATGCCACGGCACCACGATGAGCTGCTTGGCAACAAACCCTCGGCCCGACGTGCACGGGTTCTGAAACTCGCCGGGTGGCTGTTGCTCGGGCTGTCGCTCTGGGCAGCTGTCGGGGCGAACGGCTGGGGTTTCGGTCTGGTCGACTGGTTCGCGGTGCTCATGCTCAGCGCCTTGGCGTTGGTGTTGTTGCTGCCCTATCGCCCACGTCTGGCACTCGCACTGGCCGGGTTGAGCCTGCTGGCCAGTCCGGTCGCTGCTTGGGCGCGGTGCTGAGATGCTGATCGGTCATCCTCCGGAATCTCGCGACGACGAGCCGCACGGCGCGCGTGCGCATTTTCTCCAGGTGTTCCTGTCGCAGCGCTCGCAAATGGAAGCGCTGGTCAACCGGCGCGTTGGTTGCCGGGCCACGGCGGCGGATCTGGTGCAGGACCTGTTCCTGCGTTTCTGGCGGCGGCCGCTGGTGCAGGTCGAAGAACTCAGCACCTACCTGTTGCGTTGCGCCGGCAACATCGCCATCGATCATTTGCGCAGCGAAGGCACGCGGGTGCGGATCAACGAGGGCTGGCAACCGGATGCGCCGGACAGCCACGGCAGCGAACCGCAAGCCGCGCTCGAAGCGGGCAATGATCTGCGCCATGTCGAGGCGGCGTTGCGCGCCTTGCCCGAGCGCACCCGGCAGATTTTTTTGCTCAATCGCATTCACGGTCGCAAGTACGCAGACATCGCCAAGGCGATGGGCCTGTCTCAAAGTGCCGTGGAAAAACATATGATGCGCGCCCTTGAGGCCTGCAAGGCCAGCCTGCGCGAACCCGCGCCACGCCTGCCAGGGAAAGCACCGTGAAAGCCACCGACCGCGTCATCCCCACGCCCGCTCAGGAACAGGCCGCACTCGCCTGGCTGAGTCTGCTGCACGACCGCCCGAGCACCGGCGATCAACTGACCTTCAGCCAGTGGCTGCGCGCCGACCCGGCTCACGCCGAGGCCTACGCCCAGGCGCAAGTCGTGTGGGAGTTGAGCGAAAGTCCGGCGCGCACCCTGGCCGATGAGGACGCGTTTGCGTTGCAGGGCTACCTCAATGCAATGGAGCGTCCACGTCGTTCAACGCTGCTGCGCTGGTCGGGCGCGCTGGCGATGGCCGCGTGTCTGATGCTGATGATCAGCCTTGGCACGGGTTGGCAGCCGCAGCGCTGGATCGATGATCTGGGTGCCGATTACGTTTCGGCACCGGGGGAAGTCCGCACGGTGACCCTGGCCGATCAATCGCAAGTCACGCTGGATGCCGACAGTGCCATCGCGGTGGATTTCAGTCATGGCGAGCGGCATGTGCAATTGCGTCGCGGTGCCGGATTTTTCAGTGTGACGCACACCGGTGACCCCTTTGTGGTCGAGGCTGAGAAAGGCGAGGCGCGGGTCCTCGGTACGCAGTTCGAAGTGCGTCTGCAACCGCAGGGCGCGCAGGTCACGGTGTTGTCCGGGCGCGTTGGCGTGACGGCGGATCGCAATGCGCAACAGCAGATTCTGACGGCTGGCCAGCAAGTGGCTTACGGACAAGGCCGCGCAGAAAAACTGCACGCCGTGGACAGCGAAGCACAACTGGCCTGGCGGCAGGGCTGGCTGACATACTACAAGGCGTCGCTGGCCGATGTGGTGCAGGATTTGCGTCGCTATTACCCAGGGCGGATTGTTGTACTCAACGATGAGTTGGCTGCGCGCAAGGTCAGCGGCAGTTTTCCGAGCGAGGATCCGCAGGCTGTTTTGAGTTCGCTGCAAGGGGTGATGGGGTTTGAGCAGCGTCAGGTGTTGGGGCATCTGATTATTCTGCGATGAGGGGGCTGGCCCTTTCGCGAGCAGGCTCGCTCCCACCTTTGGAATGCATTCCCTGTGGGAGCGAGCCTGCTCGCGAAGGCGTCGGCACTGAAAACGCACGTCCCAAAAAATATTTTCAAGTTTGTGGTGAGGTAAACCACAGCCCCATCCGTGTAGTGACTGAAACTGCGAGTCATTCGCATCCGTTGCGGTTCTACACAGGTCATTGAGCAATGAAGTCCAGGGCAAAATCGGGTTCGGTCAAACAGTGGTTGGGCGTTTCGGCATTGAGTTTTTCAGCATTGGCGCTGTTGCCGATGAGCGTTGCACTCGCCGCTGAAGCCGTCAGCAGCCCCGCGCAGAAGCAGTTCAATTTTTCCCTGAGCGCCAAACCGCTGCCCCAGGCCCTGAGCGATTTCAGCCGCGTCACCGGGCAGAGCGTGGTCTACACCGATGAGGCGCCGTACGGCATTAACGCCCCGGCCGTCAGCGGCCAGATGAGCGCCGAACAAGCGCTGCAACGCCTGCTCAGTGGTTCGGGCATGACCTTCCGCCGTACCGACAGCCACACCCTGGCGCTGGAACCGCAGCCCACCGCCGGTGCGCTCAACCTCGGCGCCACCACCATCACCTCGTCCCGCGACGAGTCGATGAGCTACCAGCCGCCGCAGACCAGTTCGGTGATGCGCTCCTCGGCGTCGCTGCAGGAAATCCCGCAGACCGTCAACGTGATCCCGGCCCAGGTGATCCGCGATCAGGCCCCGCGCAATCTCGACGATGCGCTGGCCAATGTCAGCGGCATCACCCAGGGCAACACCTTGGGCAGCACCCAGGACTCGGTGATGACCCGCGGCTTCGGCGACAACCGCAATGGCTCGATCATGCGCGACGGGATGCCGATCGTGCAGGGCCGTGGCATGAACGCGACGGTCGATCGGGTCGAAGTGCTCAAGGGCCCGGCCTCGTTGCTCTACGGCATTCAGGACCCGGGCGGGGTGGTCAATCTGGTGAGCAAAAAGCCGGAATTGACCCAATACAACGCGCTGACCCTGCGCGGTTCGAGCTACGGCGACGGCAAGAATGGCAGCGGCGGCACCTTCGACAGCACCGGGGCACTGGGTGAATCCGGGCTGGCCTACCGGCTGGTGCTGGACCATGAAGACGAAGATTACTGGCGCAACTACGGCACCCATCGCGAGACGCTGATCGCGCCTTCGCTGGCCTGGTATGGCGAGCGCACCCAGCTGTCGTTCGGCTACGAGCATCGCGAGTTCCTCACGCCGTTCGACCGGGGCACGGTGATCGATCCGCGCACCAACCACCCGCTGGACATCTCGCGCAACGAGCGTCTGGACGAGCCGTTCAACGACATGGATGGCCGCTCGGACCTCTACCATTTCGAGGCCGACCACGAACTCAACGACGACTGGAAAGCCCACTTCGGTTACAGCTGGAACCGCGAAACCTACGACGCCAGCCAAGTCCGCGTGACCGCCATCGACACCAAAAAAGGCACACTGACCCGCAGCATGGACGGCACGCGAGGCGCGATCAGCACCGACCGCTTCACCACCGCCAGCCTTGAGGGCAAGGTCAACCTGCTGGGCATGCAACATGATCTGGTGTTCGGCGTCGACGACGAGTACCGCAAAATCTACCGTGCCGACCTGATCCGACAGAAAAGCCTGAGCACCTTCAGCTACGTCAATCCGGTGTATGGCCGTGAAGTCGAAGGCACCACGGTCAGCCCGGCGGACAGCGCGCAGACCGATCTGCTGCGCAGCGATTCGGTGTTTCTGCAGGACTCCATTCACCTCAATGACCAATGGATTCTGGTCGCCGGTGGACGTTTTCAGGAGTACGACCAGTACGCCGGCAAGGGGGTGCCGTTCAAGGCCAACACCGACAGCAACGGGCAGAAGTTCGTACCGCGCGCCGGTCTGGTGTATCGCTACACCGACGAGTTGTCGTTCTACGGCAGCTACACCGAATCGTTCAAACCCAACTCGACCATCGCCCCGCTCAGCGGCAGCAGCACCGTGCTCGACGGCAGCATCGCGCCGGAAGAAGCCAAGTCGTGGGAACTGGGGGCGCGTCTGGATATGCCAGGGCGCATCACTGGCAATATCGCGTTGTTCGACATCAAGAAGCGCAACGTGCTGGTCTCCAATTCTGAAGGCCCGACCACGATCTACAGCGCGGCTGGCGAAGTGCGTTCCCGAGGCCTGGAACTGGACCTGACCGGTCAACTGACTGACCGTTGGAGCCTGATCGGCGCCTATGCCTACACCGATGCCGAGGTCACCGAAGACCCCGACTACAAAGGCAATCGCCTGCAGAACGTGGCGAAAAACAGCGGCTCATTGTCGGCGGTGTATGACTTCGGCAGCGTGATCGGTGGCGATCAGCTGCGGGTCGGCGCCGGGGCGCGGTATGTTGGTGAGCGCGCGGGCAACGCGGTGAATGATTTCGACCTGCCGAGCTACACCGTGGCCGATGCGTTCGCCACTTACGACACCCGACTCGAAGGGCAGAAGGTCAAGTTCCAGCTCAACGTGAAGAACCTGTTTGACCGCACCTACTACACCTCGGCGGCGAGCCGGTTCTTTGTATCGATGGGCGATTCGCGGCAGATTTCGCTCTCCAGCACGCTGGAGTTCTGATCCGAAAACAGCAAAAGATCGCAGCCTGCGGCAGCTCCTACAGTTGGAATGCGTTTCCCCTGTAGGAGCTGCCGCAGGCTGCGATCTTTTGATCTGGCTCTAACGCAAAAACGCCTGCCGATATTCCCCAGGCGTCCCACCCAACACTTGGCGAAACCGGTTGGTGAAATGACTGGCGCTGGCAAACCCGCATGCCAGCGCAATCTCTCCCAGCGGCAACGCGGTGCAGCGTAACAACTCCCGCGCCCGGCTCATGCGTCGCGCCAGCACGTACTGATGCGGCGGCAAGCCGAAGCTCACGCGAAACATCCGCGCAAAGTGGTATTCCGACAACGCACATAGACCGGCGAGTTGCCCTAGGCTGATCGGTTCGGCCAATTGACTGTCGATGAACTCCACCAACTGCCGGCGCTGGTGGGGCGCCAGTCCGCCCTTGAGGCGCAAACCCTGGCGCGCGCCGACCTGGCTGAGCAGGGTGTGGCTGATCAATTCGTGAGCGAGGCTGCTGGTCAGCAAACGTTCGGCCGGCTCGTCCCAGTTCAGCGTGAGCAATTGCCGAAAGCGCTGTGCCTGTTGCGGATCTTCGAGAAAAGTCTGCTCGCGCAACTGCATTTCTCGCGGCTCGCGATCGAGCAAGGTGACGCAGCCCAACGCAAATTGCTCGGCACTGAAATACAGGTGAGCGAGGCGAATGTCACCGTTGATCACCCAGCCGGATTGGTGATCGGCGGGCAGGATGCACAACTTGTCCGGCCCGCCCTTGTGCCCCGGCTGCCCGCGCCGAAAGGTGCCGGTGCCGCCGGCGATGTAGCAGGACAGCGTGTGGTGGCTCGGCGCTTCGTACTCCTGGGCATCATGATGGTTGGTCCACAAAGCCGCAGACAAGCCGTCACCGAGCTCGGCGCTGTGCACAAGGCGTGCGTTCGGCGAGCGGTTGAGGGCTTGAAAGACTTGCAGGGTATCAATAGCGGCCATGTGCGGTTCTCTCCAACGCCTTGCATCCTACTCCGTAGCCTTCGCGCTGCCAGCCTGTCGGGCGACAAAAGCGCAAGAATCTGCAAGCGCCCCGATCGTTGCTGCCGCATCCTGAATCTCCATACAACACAACCCTGTGGCGAGGTAGCTTGCTCCCGCCGGGCTGCACAGCGGCCCCATCAGTGAGTGCTATGCACTCAAGCGCGAGCAAGCTCGCTCGCCACAGAGGTCCGGTGTCCTTAGGAGTCTCGCCATGAACCTTTCGCTGTATCTGCTGACTGTGCTGATCTGGGGCACCACCTGGATTGCCCTGAAATGGCAATTGGGGGTGGTGGCGATTCCGGTGTCGATCGTCTATCGCTTCGGCCTCGCCGCGCTGGTGCTGTTCGTGCTGTTGCTGCTCAGTCGGCGCCTGCAACCGATGAATCGCCGCGGTCATTTGATCTGCGTGGCGCAGGGGTTGTGCCTGTTCTGTGTCAACTTCATGTGCTTTCTGACGGCCAGCCAGTGGATTCCCAGCGGTCTGGTGGCGGTGGTGTTTTCCACCGCCACCTTGTGGAACGCGCTCAATGCGCGGGTGTTCTTCGGCCAGCGCATTGCGCGCAATGTGCTGATGGGGGGCGCGCTCGGTTTGTTCGGTCTGGGGATGTTGTTCTGGCCGGAACTGTCCGGCCATCAAGCCAGTCCGCAGACCTTGCTCGGTCTGGCGTTGGCCCTGTGCGGCACGCTGTGTTTCTCGGCGGGCAACATGCTGTCGAGTCTGCAGCAGAAGGCCGGTCTGAAACCGTTGACCACCAATGCCTGGGGCATGGCCTACGGGGCGGCGATGTTGTCGGTGTGGTGCCTGGTCAAAGGTATTGCGTTCGACATGGACTGGTCGCCACGTTACGTCGGCGCGCTGTTGTATCTGGTGATCCCGGGTTCAGTGATTGGCTTCACTGCCTACCTGACGCTGGTCGGGCGCATGGGCCCGGAGCGCGCGGCCTATTGCACAGTGTTGTTCCCGGTGGTGGCGCTAAACGTTTCGGCGTTTGCCGAAGGCTACCAGTGGACTGCTCCGGCGCTGGTCGGCCTGGTGTTGGTCATGCTTGGCAACGTCTTGGTATTTCGTAAACCTCGTGCCGTGGCATTGCCCCGTCAGGGCAAGTTGGCGTGAGGCTGTAACTGTGCGAGCGCTGATGTTCAGCGCTCGACTTTTATCACGATGTAAATCATCAACGGCAAGATAAAGTCGACAATATGTCGGGCCCAATCCTTGGCGTTCCAGATCTTTGAAGTGTCCATGTCGAACCATTCGACACCGACAACTTGAAAACATACGTAGTAGATGAAAACAGCGATTAAAAGACCAATGATCGAAAACTTCTTGGCTTCATGGAATTCCTCGCTGGAGCCGTTGATGTTCTTGAGTAATTGATAGACACCCAACATGCAAAATGCGCTGAAAGTGACTTCCAGGGTAATGATCAGCCAATAGATACGGTGGTGCAGCATTGGCGAGGTGATGGCGCGGTAGCGCAGGTTGGCGTTGTGTTCGGTCGTGTCCATGCTCAGGACGTGCGCGACATATTCGTAGTTTGAACCGTAGTCGGTGAAATTGCTGAACATCATCAGCAAGCCAAAAAAACTGAAGTAACTCATCAGTATGACTTTGCTGTAGCGGATAATTTTATCCATGGTCAGAGCGTTCAAGTGTGTTCTCCATAACATTTGTCGAGGGTTCGATATGTCGGGAGAGTTTATAGCGGGGTCTATTGTTTTGGTGTCGGGTTGAATTGCAAAGTATGTGGGCGTGCATAACGTGTCGGGCAAGTGTCTTTTGGCACTTGCCCGATTTTGTTTAACCGCGCCAGACCTGCGGGTTCACCAGATCCTTTGGACGCTCGCCCATCAAGGCGCTGCGCAGGTTGGCCAGCGCGCGATTGGCCATGGCTTCGCGGGTTTCTCCGGTGGCCGAGCCGATGTGCGGCAATGTCACAGCATTTTTCAACTGGAACAGCGGGGACTCGGCCAGCGGTTCTTTTTCGTAGACGTCGAGACCGGCGCCACGGATGCGATTGTTCTGCAGCGCCTCGATCAGCGCTGGCTCATCGACCACCGGACCACGGGAGATGTTGACCAGGATCGCGCCCGGCTTCATCAGGCCCAGTTCGCGATGGCTGATCAGGTGGCGGGTCTTGTCGCTGAGCGGCACCACCAGGCAGACGAAATCGGCTTCGGCGAGCAACTGGTCGAGGCTGCGAAAGTGTGCGCCGAGTTGTTGTTCCAGTTCGGGCTTGCGGCTGTTGCTGCTGTAGATAATCGGCATGTTGAAGCCGAAGTGGCCACGGCGGGCGACGGCGGCGCCGATGTTGCCCATGCCGACGATGCCCAGGGTCTTGCCGTGGACGTCGCAGCCGAACAATGGCGCGCCGACGCTGGCTTGCCACTGCCCGGCCTTGGTCCAGGCATCGAGTTCGGCGACGCGGCGGGCGCTGCTCATGATCAGGGCGAAGGCGAGGTCGGCGGTGCTTTCGGTGAGCACGTCCGGGGTGTTGGTGAGCATGATTCCGCGTTGGTTGAAGTAATCGAGGTCGTAGTTGTCGTAGCCGACGGAGACGCTGGAGACCACTTCGAGTTTTGTGGCGGTTTCGAGTTGGGCTTTGCCGAGTTTACGGCCGACGCCGATCAGTCCGTGGGCGTGGGGCAGGGCTTCGTTGAATTGGGCGTTGATGTCACCGTTCTTCGGGTTGGGGACGATGACGTCGAACTCTTGCTGGAGGCGTTCGATCATGGGCGGGGTGATGCGGCTGAAGGCCAGGACTGTTTTTTTCATTGGGCTTGGGCTCGGCTGTCTTTATTACCAAGCACGCTAACATTTCTTTGTGGGGTTTGGCTTGTCTTGGCGGCCTCTGGGCCGACCATGCTCCTGGGGTTTTGGGTGTTTATCCGTTGCTTCGGGTGTTGCGGCTGGCGGTTTCGCCCTTACGGCGAGTCACTTTTGCAGACGCCCAAAAGTAACCAAAACGCTGGGCCCCGGCGTACGGCCCTCGCTCAGGCTCGGGTACCTTCGTTGCGGGGTTCATCCGGGGGCATCGCCTCCGGTTTGCTTCGCTGCACCTCCTCTCGATGTGTTCGACTGCGTCGAACGGTCGCTGCGCTCCCACCCCCGGATAACCCCCTCCACTCAGCCTGCCGAAGGGGCCGGCACGGCAAGATCAAGAGCTGCAGCCGAGCTAACGCTCATCCTGTTGAATGGTGAAAAGCATGCGGTTTGCCTGGACTGCTTTGCTTTTCTGTAGGAGTGAGCTTGCTCGCGAAGGCGGCCTGGCAGCCGACCTGGATCTAACTCAATCCACTCAGTCCTTGTGGGAGCTGGCTTGCCAGCGAAGGCGGCCTGACAGCCGACCTGGAACTAACTGAATCCACTCAGTCCTTGTGGGAGCTGGCTTGCCAGCGAAGGCGGCCTGACAGCCGACCTGGATCTAACTCAATCCATTCAATCCTTGTGGGAGCTGGCTTGCCAGCGAAGGCGGCCTGACAGCCGACCTGGAACTAACTGAATCCACTCCATCCTTTTGGGAGCTGGCTTGCCAGCGAAGGCGGCCTGACAGCCGACCTGGAACTAACTGAATCCACTCAATCCTTGTGGGAGCTGGCTTGCCAGCGAAGGCGGCCTGATAGCCGACCTGGAACTAACTGAATCCACTCAGTCCTTGTGGGAGCTGGCTTGCTCGCGAAGGCGGCCTGACAGCCGACCAGTCTCTAACCGACTCGCCCGCTCCCACAATGGCTCAGCTGTGTGCTGCAGATTGGCTGCTTTCCACGTTATCCAGCACCCGATTCACCGCCAGTTCGGCGAGCATGATGATTTGCTGGATCGCCAGTATCGTTTGTCGCTGCGGGCTGTCGACGTAGGCCGCAATGTCGCTGGTCATGATGCTCGCCGAGGCCAGTGATTCACAGGCGTGAACCAGCAGGCTTTCGTTGTCCATGTCGGGGGCGACCTGGAACATGCTGCTGGGTTTGTGGCATCTCACAGCGGCGGCGGGCGGTTTCAGGTAGTGGTCGAGGGCGCGTTCGGCGGCGTCGTGGAGCTTTTTTGAATCGAGGGATTCGTAGGGGGAGGTGCTTTCCGCTTGGGGCGGATTTTGGTTGGGATTAGGCATGGTGAAATTCCTTAGGTGCGCCATTCATAATCCGAGCGACCAAGCCCGTTCGCTGAGTTTTCAGCGATCGGAAAAGCCTATCCATCCCACTTCCGAGCCACAACCGTCAAAACCTGTCGGAAAACTCCCTTCAAATCACCGCTTCTGTAGGAGCTGCCGCAGGCTGCGATCTTTTGATTTTTAAACATCAAAGGCAAAGATCGCAGCCTTCGGCAGCTCCTACAGGTTTGGCGGTGTGTTTAAGGTCAGTTGGCGACGCGGGCGCCGGCGAGGCTGCCGCTGAGTTCGTAGGCGGCCAGTTCTGCCTGGTGCGCGGCAAGGATTTCCGGCAGTGACCCGCGCAAATACTCGACCCAGGTCTTGATTTTCGCGTCCAGGTATTGCCGCGACGGGTAGATCGCGTACAGGTTGAGTTCCTGCGAGCGGTAGTTGGGCATCATCCGCACCAGCGTGCCGTTGCGCAGGCCTTCGATGGCGGCGTAGACCGGCAGGACGCCGACGCCCATGCCACTGATGATCGCGGCCTTCATCGCGTCGGCGGAGTTCACCAGGAACGGCGAGCTGTTGATGGTGACCATTTCCTGGCCGTCGGGGCCGTTGAAGGCCCATTTTTCCAGGGGTATCACCGGGCTGACGAGGCGCAGGCAGGCGTGGTTCAGCAGGTCGCTGGGTTTTTGCGCGCAGCCGTTGGCTTTCACGTAGGCCGGGGAGGCGCAGACGATGCTGTAGGTGATGCCCAGGCGTTGCGAGACGAAGCCCGAGTCCGGCAGTTCGCTGGCCAGCACGATGGACACGTCGTAGCCTTCGTCGAGCAGGTCCGGCACGCGGTTGGCCATGGTCAGGTCGAAGGTCACGTCCGGGTGGGTCTTGCGGTAGCGGGCGATGGCGTCGATCACGAAGTGCTGGCCGATACCGGTCATGGTGTGCACCTTCAGTTGGCCGGCGGGGCGCGCGTGGGCTTCGCTGGCCTCGGCTTCGGCTTCTTCGACATAGGCCAGGATCTGTTCGCAGCGCAGCAGGTAGCGCTTGCCGGCCTCGGTCAGGGCGATGCGCCGGGTCGTGCGATTGAGCAGGCGGGTTTGCAGGTGGGCTTCCAGGTTGGAGACCGCGCGCGAGACGTTGGCCGTGGTGGTGTCGAGTTGCACGGCGGCAGCGGTGAAGCTGCCAGCTTCGGCCACGCAACTGAAGGCGCGCATGTTTTGCAATGTGTCCATGGGGTGCTCTCAAGGGAGATGGCAAATTGTGACACGAAGTTTCAGGGGCTGAGACCCCCGACCAAGGGATTATCTCGTTAACGGTAACAAAGATTCACAGGAATCCCAGCTTATCGCCACCAAGGCGCCCACCTAGAATTGCGCCGTGCCCATGTAGGAGCTGTCGAAGGCTGCGATCTTTTGATTCTGTTTTAAGGGAATCAGGATCAAAGATCGCAGCCTTCGCCAGCTCCTACAGAAGGGAACACGTCCCGCCTTATCCTCTTTCAGGAATTCGCAGCTGTGCCGCGTCGCATCAACAGAGCGCTTTTGCCGCTCAGTGTTCTGGCTTTTACTTTGGGTCTTGGCGGCTGCATCGGTACCGGAGGAATTGCCCCGCAGGGCAAGGCACTGGAGGCCAATACCCTGGCCACCGACGATGCGATTGCCCACGCCGCCAAAGACGCCAATTGGCCCACCGCACAATGGTGGCAAGCCTACGGCGACCCGCAACTCAATCGCTGGATCGACCTCGCCGTGCAGGGCAGTCCGAGCATGGCCATGGCCGCTGCACGAGTGCGTCAGGCCAAGGCGCTGGCCGGTGTCGCCGAGGCCGCCGAGTCGTTGCAGATCAATGGCGAGTCAACGCTCAAGCGCCACAACTGGCCGACCGACCAGTTCTACGGCCCGGGCGAGCTGGCCAACACCACCACCTGGGACAACAACGCCGCGCTGGGTTTCAGCTACGCCCTCGACCTCTGGGGCCGCGAAAGCAATGCCAGCGAACGCGCGGTGGATCTGGCGCACATGAGCGCCGCCGAAGCACGGCTGGCGCAGCTGGAATTGCAGAACAACCTCGTGCGCGCCTACATCGAGCTGTCGCTGCATTACGCCCAGCGCGATATCGTCGCCGCGACGCTCAAGCAGCAACAGCAGATTCTGGATCTGGCGCAGAAGCGTCTGGATGGCGGGATCGGCACGCACTTCGAAGTCAGTCAGGCCGAAACACCGTTGCCTGAAACCCATCGGCAACTGGATGCGCTGGACGAAGAAATCGCCCTGAGCCGCAACCAGATCGCCGCGCTGGCGGGCAAAGGCCCGGGCGCGGGCGCGCAGTTGCAGCGGCCGACGCTGGCGCTGGGTGCTGCGCTGAAACTGCCGTCGGCATTGCCCGCCGAGTTGCTCGGTCAGCGCCCGGACGTGGTCGCCAGTCGCTGGCAGGTCGCGGCGCAGGCGCGCGGTATTGATGTTGCGCATGCCGGTTTCTATCCCAACGTCGATCTGGTTGGCAGCCTCGGCTACATGGCCACCGGCGGCGGGGCGCTGGAGTTTTTGACTGGCAAGAAGCTCAACTACAACGTCGGCCCGGCGATCTCGCTGCCGATCTTCGACGGTGGGCGTTTGCGCAGCGAACTGGGCGAAGCGTCTGCCGGCTATGACATTGCCGTGGCGCATTACAACCAGACGCTGGCCAATGCGCTGAAGAACATCTCCGACCAGTTGATCCGCCGCGAGTCGATGGACAAGCAGCAAGCCTTCGCCGCCGAATCCGTGGCCACCGCGCAGAAGACCTACGACATCGCGATGATCGCCTATCAGCGCGGCCTCACCGATTACCTCAACGTGCTCAATGCGCAGACCTTGCTGTTCAAGCAACAGCAAGTGCAGCAGCAGGTGCAGGCGGCGCGCTTGAGTGCGCATGCCGAGCTGGTGACGGCGTTGGGTGGCGGCCTCGGGGCGGGTAATGACGTGCCGACTGCCGAGCAAACAGCAGCCCCGAAAACCCCGACCCTGTTGCGGTGAACACACAATCCACTACACAAAACCTTTGTGGTGAGGGGATTTATCCCCGATGGGCTGCGGAGCAGTCCCAAAACCTGCAAACCGGTTCTGCTTGGCACACCGCATTGGCTTTTCTTGGGGCTGCTGTGCAACCCATCGGGGATAAATCCCCTCACCACAGAGTTTGTGTTCACCACAAAAATTGATGTTTGCCACAGATAACTCTTCAGTCCTCAATCATTGAGCAAGATTTAATGACTCCCTTGCCCGCACCTCTACGCTGGCTCTCCTCCCTGGAATGGCGCCGTGGCTTCTTTGACTGGGCGCGCAGTGATGGCGTGACCTGGGTCTACATCTTCAAGGTCTTGCTCGCCGCGTTCCTGACGTTATGGCTGGCCATGCGTCTGGAACTGCCACAGCCGCGCACGGCGATGATCACCGTGTTCATCGTCATGCAGCCGCAGAGCGGCCAAGTGTTCGCCAAAAGTTTCTATCGCTTCCTCGGCACGCTGGCCGGGTCGGCAATGATGGTCACGCTGATCGCGCTGTTCGCGCAGAACACCGAATTGTTCCTGGGCTCGCTGGCAATCTGGGTCGGCATCTGTTCGGCGGGTGCGGCGCGCTGCCGTAATTTTCGCGCCTACGGTTTTGTCCTCGCTGGCTACACCGCGGCGATGGTCGGACTGCCGGCGCTGGCACATCCGGACGGTGCGTTCATGGCCGCTGTGTGGCGGGTGCTGGAAATCTCGTTGGGGATTCTCTGCTCGACCGTGATCAGCGCCGCGATCCTGCCGCAAACCGCCAGCGCAGCCATGCGCAACGCGCTGTATCAGCGCTTCGGTGTGTTCGCGCTGTTCGTCACCGATGGCCTGCGCGGGCGCAGCAAGGCCGAGTCGTTCGAAGCGAGCAACGTGCGCTTCATCGCCGAAGCGGTGGGCCTGGAAGGGCTGCGCAGCGTGACCGTGTTCGAAGACCCGCACATGCGTCGGCGCAACGGTCGCCTCAGTCGTCTGAACAGCGAGTTCATGGGCATCACCACGCGCTTCAACGCCTTGCATCAGTTGCTGGAACGCTTGCGCGTGAATGACGAAGAACACGTGGTGGCCGCGATCAGGCCGGGCCTGCAGGACCTGGCCGAAGTGCTCGACGGCTTCAGTGGCCGTGCCTTGACCAGCCCCGACGCGGCACGTTTGGCGACGGCGTTGGCGACGTACAAGGAAGGCCTGCCGACACGCGTGCGAACCTTGCGCGGCATTTTCCAGGAAACCGCTCCGAGTGAAGCCGAGCAACTGGACTTCCACACCGCCTACGAATTGCTCTATCGCTTCGTCGATGACTTGCACAGTTATGCACAGACCCACGCCTCGCTGGCCGATCACCGCCACGAGCGTGAGCGCTGGGACGAGCCGTTCACCCCGCAAACCAACTGGTGGGCCGCGGCGGCTTCGGGGATCCGCGCCTCGTTCATCCTGATTGTGCTGGGCAGCTATTGGGTGGCCACCGCGTGGCCGAGCGGCGCGACCATGACCTTGATCGCCGCCGCCACCGTGGGTTTGTCCGCCGCCACACCGAACCCGAAACGCATGGCGTTCCAGATGGCCTGCGGGACGTTCCTCGGGGCGCTGATCGGCTTCGTCGAGATGTTTTTCATCTTCCCGTGGATCGACGGTTTTCCGCTGTTGTGCGTGATGCTCGCGCCGGTGATCGTGCTCGGTTCGTTCCTCACGTCGCGGCCGCAATATGCCGGGGTCGGCCTGGGGTTGCTGATCTTCTTCAGTACAGGTTCTGTGCCGGACAACCTGACCGTCTACAACCCCTACACGTTCATCAACGACTACATCGCCATGGTCATGGGCATGCTGGTATGCGCGGCGGCGGGGGCAATCATTCTGCCGCCGAACAGCCGCTGGTTGTGGAAGCGTCTGGAGCAGGACCTGCGCGGTCAGGTGGTCTACGCCATCAGCGGCAAACTCAAGGGGCTGGCGTCGAGTTTCGAGAGTCGCACCCGCGATCTGTTGCATCAGGCATACGGCCTCGCTGCCGGCCAGCCGAAGGTACAAAAAAACCTGCTGCGCTGGATGTTCGTGGTGCTCGAAGTCGGCCACGCGATCATCGAGTTGCGCAAGGAACAGGCAATCCTCCCGGTGCACCCGGCGTATTCCGAATCGCAGCCGTGGCGTCAGGCGATCCGCGTCATGGGCCGGGCGCTGGTGCGGCTGTTTCTGCAACCGAACCCGAGCAATCTGGAGCGCGCACTGGTCGCGGTCGATCACGCGATCAGCCGGGTCGCCGCGACCGACGAGCCGTTCGCGCCGCACTTCGACACCTCCGCGCTGCGTCGGGTGAAGAGCTACCTGCACTTCATCCGCACCTCGTTGCTCGACCCGCAATCACCGCTCGCCGCCTATGCCGTCGCCAAGCCCGAAGGACTTGCTCATGCCTCGTGAAATCGCTTTCCACGGCGTGTACATGCCGACCATGACCCTAATGTTTTTTGTCGCCGCGGCGCTGGCCTGGGCGCTGGACCGGTTCCTCTCGGGGTTCGACCTGTACCGCTTTTTCTGGCACCCGGCGCTGCTGCGCCTGAGTCTGTTTACCTGTCTGTTCGGCGCCATGGCGCTGACCGTCTACCGTTGAGAACGTTCTGATGAAAAAGTTTTTCAGCCTGCTCGCGACCCTGCTGGTGTTGGCCCTGGCACTGTGGATTGGCCGGACCCTGTGGGAGCACTACATGAACACCCC
Source organism: Pseudomonas sp. AO-1 (assembly GCF_019775695.1). Classification (NCBI taxonomy): domain Bacteria; kingdom Pseudomonadati; phylum Pseudomonadota; class Gammaproteobacteria; order Pseudomonadales; family Pseudomonadaceae; genus Pseudomonas; species Pseudomonas sp. AO-1. Next base: position 5,512,612 of record NZ_CP079947.1, on the reverse strand, counting down.
GTGGACCCGCGACGGCCGGGTGCGGGCGGACATCATCAACGTCGCGGCTGACGTCACCGGTGAAGTCATCGATGTGCCCGTGCGCGACAACCAGTTGGTGAAGAAGGGCGACCTGTTGATGCAGATCGACCCCGAGCACTACCGCATCGCGGTCAAGCAGGCGCAGTCGCTGGTCGCTTCGCGCAAGTCGACGTGGGAGATGCGCAAAGTCAACGCACATCGCCGCGCCGACCTCGACAACCTGGTGATCTCCAAGGAAAACCGCGACGACGCCAGCAATATCGCCGACGCCGCGCTGGCCGATTACCAACACGCGCAAGCGCAACTGGAAGCCGCCGAACTTAACCTCAAACGCACCGAAGTGCGCGCGGCGGTGGACGGTTACGTGACCAACCTCAACGTGCATCGCGGCGACTACGCGCGCATTGGCGAAGCGAAAATGGCCGTGGTCGACATGAACTCGTTCTGGGTCTACGGCTTCTTCGAAGAGACCAAACTGCCGCACGTGCGCGTGGGTGACAAGGCCGACATGCAACTGATGAGCGGCGAAGTGTTGAAGGGCCACGTGGAGAGCATTTCCCGCGGCATCTACGACCGCGACAACCCGGAAAGCCGCGAGCTGATCGCCGACGTGAACCCGACCTTCAACTGGGTGCGTCTGGCGCAGCGGGTACCGGTGCGCATTCACATCGATGACGTGCCGGAGGGCGTGTTGCTGGCGGCGGGGATTACTTGCACAGTGGTGGTGAAACAGGACGCTGTGGATAACTGAAATACCGAGTCGCTTTCATTCGCGAGCAAGCTCGCTCCCACAGGGGGCCGGGGTGCAACAAACATCCCTTGTGGGAGCGAGCTTGCTCGCGAAGAGGTCGACTCGTTACTTCAGAAAAACGCTGAGCAATCACTCAGCGCAAAACGTCTCCTGCAAATGCCGCCACAGCACCCGCCCGTCTTCGCTCTTTTCAAACACCACTGTCGACCGGCGATCAGTGTGCAACCCGCTCGCATCGCTCTGCTGCTCGCGATAACTCAACGTCGCGCCATGCGCATGCAGGGCAATCCCGCGCAGCTCACTGAGCTCGATCCGGAACCCGGGCTTCTTCCCGCCTGCTGACTGAAACAGCCCGCGCAAGGCTTCGATATCCAGCATCCGGCCCAGCGGCGTGACCATGGAAAAATCCGTGGAGAACCGGCTCAGCAAACGCGCCAGTTCCGTCGGATCCTGCTCCACGGCAAACCAGCGTTCGATGACCAGATGGGCCTGGATCACTTCATCAAAATATTCGTTGTAGTCAATCATGTAGATTTTTCCTGAAGGGAAGGTGGGCTCAGAAGGGCGAGCACTTTGCTCGCATCGAAACGCAGCACCGCGACCATTGGCAACAGCGTCAGCACAGCGGCGGCGAGAAAGCAGTAGCGGAAACCGTCGCCACCCAATGCGCCCAACAGCGAACTGAGCAGCGCGGTGCCAAGACAAAAGCCGAGCTGGCGGTTGATGTTCCACAGGGCGCTGGAGTGGGCCATTTTTTCCGGCGCGATGCCGACAAACGCCAAGGTCTGTGCGGTCACGCTGCACAGGCTGCCGCCCAGTCCCATCAAGGCATAGGCGATGATCAGCGGCGCGGCGGCGGGCTGCTCGATGCGCATCAACAAGACAATGCCCAGACATTGCAAAAGCATTCCGGCGATCAGCAACGGTTTGGGGCCGATGCGGTTGAAACTGCGTTTGCCGAGCATGATCGCCACGCCCGAGGCAGCGGCCCAGGACAGCATCAGCGCACCGGTTTGCGCGGCGCCGAAGCCGAGGTCATGCAGGTACAACACGGCAATCATGTTGGTGCCGGTAAACACCCCGGGCACAAACAGATAAATCAGCATTGCCAGGCGCAACGACGGACTCTTGAGTAGTTGCAGGTCGAGCACCGCGTCGGGCTTGTGCCAGCCATCACGCAGGTATAGCCATAAGGTGATGGCGCCGATCAGCAGCACGCCGCCCGCAAGATGTCGGGTCGTGGGCGCGCTCGCCAGACTCACGGCCATCAACAACAGACTCAGGGTTGCCACCGCCAGCAGCAGGCCGCGTACGTCCAGCGTCGGACGCTCGGTGGTGGGTTGATCCGCTTGCAACCACAACAGACCCAATGCGAACACGAGCAGCGCCAGCGGCATGTTCAGGTAGAAAATCCAGCGCCATGACAAGGCCTCGACGATCAGGCCGCCCGCCGCCGGCGACAGGGCTGGCACCATCAGCGCGACCAGCAACACCACACCAGTGAGGTGTGCCCGCTGCGCCGCCGGGAATTGCCGATACGCCAGGGCCTGCCCGATCGGCAGCAACAATCCGCCGCCGAGCCCTTGCAGCAGACGCCAGCCGATCAGGCATTCAATCGATCCGGCCTGGGCCACCAGGCCCGAGGCGATGCCGAACAGCAGCAGCGAACCGAGAATCAGCCGGCGCTCGCCCAGCCGTGCAGCCAGCCACACGCTCAGCGGAATGATCAGCGTCAGCCCGAGCATGTAGGCGTTGGTGATCCACGCCAATTGCGTCACCGATGCCTGTAATTCCCGGGCGATGTCCGGGTAGGCAATGCTCGCGGCGAACATGTTCAGCAGGTCGAGGGCGAACCCGGACAAATACACCAGCGCGACTTTCGAGCGATAGGCCATGGCAGCTTCCCTGTGATGAGGCGTGCAGGGTAGGGCGGTTCGGACGTTAGGAAAACGCGGGTTTTCCTGCTAGTTTGTCAAAATTATTTTGACAGGGAGTGCGCCGGAGATGGTCAGCCTGGACCGTTTTGACACCTTCAAAGCCGTGGTCGAGGCCGGGTCACTGACGGCCGCCGCCGATACCTTGGGCCAGACCCGCGCCGTGGTGAGCTTCAACCTCAAGCGTCTGGAAGAGGAATTGGGCGTCACGCTGCTCACGCGCAACACCCGGCAACTGGCCCTGACCGATGCCGGCGAGCGCTTTTATCGCCGCTGTCTGCGCACCCTCGACGAAGCACGATTGGCGATCGAGGAGGCGCGCTCCGAGCATGCGCAACTCAAGGGCACGTTGCGCATCACCACCACCGTGGAATTCGCCTTGGCTCAGGTGGTGCCGGCGCTGGAGGTGTTTCGTCAGCAACAGCCGCAACTGAACATTCATTTGTCGACGTCCTCGACCCATGCCGATCTGATCTCCGAACGCTTTGACCTGGCGATTCGCCTGGGCCGCATGCACGACTCCAGTCTGCGCGCGGTGCAGTTGTCGACGTTCGAAGTGTTTGCGGTGGCGGCGCCGCCGCTGGTCGAGCGCTTTGCCCCGGCTGCCACGTTGGCGATGCTGGAATCAATGCCGACGCTGGGGCATGGCCGCGTCCCGGAAATGCCCGTGACCGACCCGGCGGGTACTGAGCATGTCTACCAGCCCAAACCGGGGACTACCGCCATCGTCGCTGACAACTCGGCGACGCTGCGAGCGTTTGCGTTGACCGGGCAAGGCGTGGCGATTCTGCCGCAGTGGCTGATTCAGGATGATCTGCAGGCGGGGCGATTGGTGCGGTTGTTGGCCGATTACCGTTTTGCTCAGCAGGGGGTGTATGCGCTGTACCCGGATACCCGGCATTTGCCGCTGAAAGTGCGGGCGTTCATTGATTTCATGAAGGGCTGGGGCTGAGGATCTCGGCTGACTGTGCCGGCCTCATCGCGTGCAAGCCACGCTCCCACAGGTTTTTGTGTTGCTCTGGATATTCGTGTACGGCGCAAAACCCTGTGGGAGCGTGGCTTGCCCGCGATGGGGGCACCTCGGTCTCAGAGCTTCCCACGCAACCCGAACCGCCGCATCAACGTCGACTCCAGCAACCCCTTGGGCAACACCATCGCCAGCAACGGCAACGCCCGGCTGCCATTACCAATGCGGATCAGTCGTGGCGGCTTGCTTTGTTGCACAGCCTTGAGCAACTCAGCCGCAAACTCACTGGCCGGCGTCGGCTTGTCCTGCGAGGCCTTGGCCCGTGCGCGGATTCCCTCACGCAAGGGAAACCACGGCGACTGCTCGTTGATCAGTTGCTCGGCTTCGTGTCCGGCGTTCTTGGCGAAGCTCGACTGAATCGCCCCGGGCTGGACCTCCATCACGCGAATGCCGAACGGCGCCAGTTCCATGCGCAGTGCATCGCTCAACGCATGCACCGCCGCTTTCGAGGCGCAATACGCGCCAGCGAACGGCGTCACCAGCACGCCTGAGACACTGCCGATATTCACCACCAGCCCCTTGGCCCGGCGCAGCACCTGAAACAGCGCGCGGGTAACGCCGACCATCGAAAACACGTTGGTCTCGAACTGGCGCTGCATGGCCGGCACGCCGCCATCGAGCAACGGCCCCATGGCGCCATAACCGGCATTGTTGATCAGCACGTCGAGGCCGCCGTGTTGCTGGTTGAGGCGTTCGGCGAGCTGTTCCAGCGCCACGCTGTCATTGACGTCCAGCGCGATGGCGGTGAACCCGGCAGCGGCGAGGGCCGCGACATCTTCGGTTTTGCGCGCCGTGGCCCAGACTTCGTAGCCGGCGGCTTTGAATGCATCGGCGAGGGCGCGGCCAATGCCGCTGGAGCAACCGGTAATCAACGCAACGGGCATGGCGCATTCCTTGTGCAAAAAAGGGGGGTAAGGATCAGTCGGAGAAGCTGCCCTGCAAGCGCTCGGCACGAAACTCCAGGGTTTGTGGGCGATAACCGGGGCGCAGCGGTGGCATCGGCAGGCAGTCTTCCCAGTTACCGCCGGCCTGCAGTTCGCCGGGGCCGCGATAGCGTGGGGCGGTGTATTGGTTGTCGGCCAGATTGACCGTGTCACCGGGCGCGTAGGCTGCGATGCGCCAGCGCAGTTCGGTCAGCGGCACGTCGTTGCCGTTGTTCATTTTCAGTTGCAGCGGACGATCCGCCGGGCATTGTTCGGGCGCATAGACAATGCGCATCTCAAGGCGTGCCAGTTGCTTGAGCTCGCGGTTGTCCAGCCACACTACCCAGACCGCGACCAGTCCCAGACCCACGGCGGCCGCGACCGACACCGGCACGGCCTTGGCCGGATAGCGCAGCAACAGGATCAGCCAGGTAATGACCAGCAGCACGCCGATGAACATGTTTGAACGCTCCTTGAACTCATGAGCACCATCCTACCGAAGGGGCGCGGGAATGGATATTCACCGAGCAAAGCATGACGCCATTGGTCGGGACTGTAATTTCTGACAGTGGGCATCCGGACTGTCGAGCGGTTTGATGTCTCCGCCGGAACGAAATGGCGCGGTCATGAATATTGAGTACGAGACATATGGGCGTTCATTACAAGACTCCGACCCTTTCGGCGAACGACCCTCGGGGGCTTGCGATTCGCACGGTCGACTATTGGCGCGGTGATGACGTCGGCCCCGCTCAAAGTCGCATCCACCGTACCTTGCACGACGTGGCCGGGCGTGCTGTTGCGCAGTGGGACCCGCGTTTGTGGGCACTGCAAATGTCCGACCCACTGACCCCGGCCAATCTGACCACAGTGTACTCGTTGAATAGCCAGGTGTTGCGCTCGGACAGCGTCGACGCGGGCACGCAGGTCGCGTTGTACGGTCTCGGAGCGCAAGTGCTGCTTGATTGGGACAGCCTTGGAACCCGTCGTGAGGCGGAATATGACGTGTTGCTGCGACCGCTGGCGGTGTTCGAAGAAGGTGTAGCGACGCCCCGACGCTGCGTCGAGCGTTACCGGTATGGCCAGCCCGGCGCCGGTGAACCGAGTAAAAATCAGCTCGGCCAGCTGATACGCCATGACGATCCGGCGGGCAGCGTGTTGTTTGAAACCTTTGCGATCACCGGCCAGTGCAGTGAAAACATCCGCTATTTCACCCGCGACCCTGTCACCCCCGATTGGCCCGAGCGAATGGAAGACCGTGCATGGTTGCTTGAGCCGGGCGAGGGCGCCGCTAGCCGATGGCGCTTCGGCCCGCTGGCACAAGTGCTCGAACAAGTCGACGCGCGAGGTAACAGGCAGGGGGTTGAACTGACCGTCGACGGGCGCTTGCGTGCGGCACATGTGCAGTTGAAGCTGCAGCCCGATACCCGGCCCATGGTCAGCGACATTCGTTACAACGCTGACGGGCAGGTCGAACATGAGTTGGCGGGCAACGGCGTTCGTGCCTCGCTGATCTATCAGCCGCAGAACGGTCGTCTCGTCAGCCGTCGCACGACTGACGCCAGCGCCAAGCTGCTGCAGCATCTGCTTTACACCTATGACCCGATGGGTAATGTGTTGAGCATCGAAGACGCGGCCCAGCCTATCCGTTACTTCGCCAATCAGCGTATTGACCCGATCAGCCGTTTCACTTACGACAGCCTCTATCAATTGAGTGAGGCGAGCGGCTGGGAGGCGGGGGCAAATAATCAGGGGCCGACGCCGGTGAGTCGCGCTGATCCAGCGGCGTTCAGCAACTACCGGCAAACCTATCGTTACGATGCCGGCGGCAATTTGCTCGAGTTGACGCATGTCGGCGCTCAAGCGCACGGACGCCAGTTCAAGACCGCCCGCTACAGCAATCGCGGCCTGTCGTGGCGCAATGGCCTGCCGCCGACTGAAGCGCAAATCGCGGCAGCTTACGACGCTCGTGGCAATTTGCTGGAGCTGGATCAAGGGCGATTTGTGCAGTGGGATCTGCGCAATCAACTGCACCTGGTCAGCCCGGTAGAGCGCGTGAGCGAATCTGACGATCAGGAAATTTATCTGTACGACGCCGGCGGTCAGCGCGTGCGGAAAATCCGTTCGCTGCAGACCCATACCCGTACTGTCATCAACGAAGTGCGCTACCTGCCAGGACTGGAGTTGCGGGTCGACAGTGCTGGCGAAGTCCTGCAGGTGATCTCGGCACAAACAGCAATTAACAGCATCAACGTCCTGCTCTGGGAAGGTCCGCCGCCGTCGGGAAGCAATGATCGGTATCGGTACAACGTTGTTGATCATCTTGGGTCGGCCAGCCTGGAGTCAGGCGAGGAGGGGCGGATCATCAGTCAGGAAAGCTATTACCCGTTTGGCGAGACGGCGTGGAGCCGTGAGTCCGAGGTCAGTTACCGCACGCTTCGATATTCGGGCAAGGAGCGAGATGCGACGGGACTGTATTATTACGGTTTGCGCTATTACGTCCCGTGGCTGCAGCGTTGGATGAACCCGGATCCCAAAGGCTTCATCGATGGAAGTAATCTCTACAGGATGGTGTTGAACAATCCGATGACCTATCTCGACAGCGACGGAGCGATCACGCGAAAACCGTTGGCCAATGGCTTATGGGAACCCGTTATTGCATCAGGCTCAAAGCGCGAAATGACCGCCGTCGCATTCACGGATAAAGGCGAACCCAATCGGTTTGTACCTGCGATGGGTAACCCCACCCCTATCGCGAAAGCGCTGCAAACACCTGAGTTCGGCAAGGTGGTGGTCGACACCAAGTTTTTAGACCCGACGCCCGGGCGTTATTCCAAAGCGGTGGTCAGCGGCCTCAGTAATACTGCGGGTGGAGCCGAATTCATATTCACCATGGATAAGCTGACCTACTCAGGAGCCAGCAATGGTGCTTTCAACGCATTGAGAATTGTCGACATCGCTGCCGGCCAGATGCCTGATAAAGCCAACGCCGTTTCTGGCTATTGGGCGCCTCAGGGGGGGTATGTCGATATTCCTGTGAATCCTTCCGGGGTTCAGCCAGATCATGTCTTTACCCCGGCCTTCAGTGGCTGCTCGCTGACGGTGGAACAGTTGAACAGAAACGTCCTCCGCGTGCGTCACGTGGAGGGTGGCAAGGAAGATACCCAGTTCAATAACCTGCCGCGCAGCGAGCATGGTCTGGGCCTCGGTGCAACAATGGAGTACCCGGACTATGGCTATGCCGCTAACGACAGCGGACAGCTACAGGAGTTTAAAAACGCGTTCGCCTTCATGAAATTCGATCGAAAACAGCAGGCATGGAATATCCACTACCAGACCATTGAGGGTACCGCCAGCATTACGCGTTACGAGCCGGCCAAGAGGGGCTTGTTCACCAAAACCAATGCCAGTGTATCCGCGCATGCTTCTATCAAAGTCCGGCAGTCGATGAGCAAGCGTGTGGCGATTGCGCGGTAACCGACAAAAGAATGAAAAAGCCCCCGCCCAACCCACTGCGGATAGGGGACGCAGCGGGCTGGACGGGGGCTTCTTATTGCCGGGAGATCACTGCGCGATGGTTTTCACCGACACGCCGCGTTCGATCGGGGTGGAGCGACCGTAGATGTCTTCGAAGCGCTCGATATCGTCTTCACCCAGGTACGAACCCGACTGCACTTCGATGATTTCCAGCGGGATCTTGCCCGGGTTGCGCAGGCGATGCACCGAAGCGATCGGGATGTAGGTCGACTGGTTCTCGCAGAGCAGGAACACGTTGTCATCGCAGGTCACTTCGGCGGTGCCACTGACCACGATCCAGTGTTCGGCGCGGTGGTGGTGCATCTGCAGCGACAGGCACGCGCCCGGCTTCACCGAGATGTGCTTGACCTGGAAGCGGCCGCCCATGTCCACCGAGTCATACGAGCCCCACGGACGGTAGACCTCGCAGTGGTTCTGGGTTTCGCTACGACCCTGCTCGTTGAGCGTGTTGACCATCTGCTTGACGCCCTGAACCTTGTCCTTGTGGGCGATCATCATCGCGTCTTTGGTTTCGACCACGACGATGTTTTCCAGGCCGATCACCGACACCAGTTTGCCGTTGCCGTGGATCATGCAGTTCTTGCTGTCTTGGATCACCACGTCGCCTTTGCTGACGTTGCCGTTGGCATCCTTCTCATTGACTTCCCACAGCGACGACCAGCAGCCGACATCGCTCCAGCCGGCGGTCAGTGGCACCACGCAGGCGCGCTGGGTTTTTTCCATCACCGAGTAGTCGATGGAGTTGTCCGGGCAGCAGGCGAAGGTGGCTTCGTCGAAGGTGATGGTGTCGGCGTCCTGCTGGCTGCGCTCGAGGGTCAGCAGGCAGGTGTCGTAGATGTCCGGATCGTGTTTTTTCAGTTCTTCGAGGAAGCGACTGGCGCGGAACAGGAACATGCCGCTGTTCCAGTAGTAGCCGCCGGATTCGACGTATTCGGTGGCGCGTTTGACGTCAGGTTTCTCGACGAAGTGCGAAACGCGGCTGACGCCTTCGGGCAGCAGCGAGTCGCCGGTGGATTTGATGTAGCCGTAGCCGGTTTCCGGTTTGGTCGCCGGCACGCCGAACAGCACCATCTCGCCGTTTTCGGCGGCGACGGTGGCCAGGGCCAGGGCGCGTTGCAGGGCTTTCTGGTCTTCCAGCACGTGGTCGGCCGGCAGCACCAGCATCAGTTCGTCACGTCCTTCGTTGACCAGCATCATCGCGGTCAGCGCCACGGCCGGCGCGGTGTTGCGGCCAAACGGTTCCATGAGGATGCGCTGGCATTCGAGGTTACGGTTGGCCAGCTGTTCGTTGACGATAAAGCGGTGATCCTTGTTGCAGACCACGATCGGCGTGTCCATGCCTTCGAACACCAGGCGCTCCAGCGTTTGCTGGAACAGCGTGTGTTCACCGGTCAGGGCGAGGAATTGTTTAGGGAATTGCTTGCGCGAAAGCGGCCAAAGACGTGAACCGCTACCACCTGACAAGATCACCGGAATCATGTTGTTTACTCCATAAAAATCGATTGGTTAGAGGCACGAACGTTGTGTCGTTTCACTCTTGTTGTTGTCGCGTATCCGAACTCTTGCCTCGGTCCCTGTGGGAGCCTGGCTTGCCAGCGATGGCATCACCTCGGTGTATCTGCAGAACCTAGGTGTCTGCATCGCTGGCAAGCCAGCTCCCACAGGGGGCCGGGTCAGTTCATGAAATGTGTTAGCGCGTCGACACCGGGCGTTTCACCCAGACTGGCGACAGGCTGCTGCCGGAACCGGTGACGTACAGCACCGCGGCTTCACCACGCTCCAGCGCGACCGGTTTCACGTCGCCGACTTTCTTGTCGCCTTCGTACAGCGCCAGGCTGACTTTCACCGGGTTGATTTCACGCTCGCCACGGCCCTTGGCGGCCACGTTCGGCACCACCTCGGTCTTGCCGTCGGCGGTCTTCAGGGTCAGCGGCTTGTCGCTGAGGTTCTGCACGCGCACCAGGGATTTCTGCTTGTTCTTGAACGGCGGCTCTTCGATCAGTTGCGGCGCGCCGGACGCGTTGTTGACCAGGGTGTAGTAGTGGTCACCGGCCAGTTTGACCGGCAGGGTCTGGCTGCCGATTTTGGCGCTGTAGTCGCCGCCCGGCATGAAGCTGAAGTCGCTGCTGGCCAGTGGCGCAACATCGCTCAGGTTGGTGCTGCCGACGGTGGCGCTGACTTCGGCGTTGCTGGCGTTGTAGACCCGCACGAAGGTCGAGCCTTTCGGTGCGGTCGGGCCGTACAGCGCGGCGTCGCCACCGGCGAAAGCCTGGACGGAAAGCACGCTGAGGCCTGCAACCAGTGCGAAGCGTTTGGCGAGACGACGAGGAGTAGTAGTGAAAGTCATGGTGTTACCTCTCTTTCAGTTTTGCGCCCGATCGGGCGTCTCGGATTTAGTGTTTACAGCTACGTTTTGTTGGCGAGCACCGGCTTGTTTGAGCTCTGCGACCCACTGCGGGTCGGCGTCGCCGATTTCGTTGTTCACAGGCAGATATCGTTCAGGAAACTCCCAGATCAGCACCTGTGGCGGGCTGTTCTTGAAGTCATCGCTTTTCAGGTAGCTGAGCATCGGCAGGATCGGGCCGTGGCCGTCCTCGGCGTAGTTCACGACGTCGCTGTGCAGCGCTTGCTTGAGCGCCCCGACGAAGTTCCAGTTGGGGTTGGCGCTGTAGCTGGTGCCAATCAGTGCGACCGGTACTTCGTTGCTGGCGAACAGCGCGTCGTCACCGGCCGGTTGCTCGGCGGCCACGGTGTTGCGCTTTTGCAGCGGCTCTTGCGCCGGCATCAGGTTTTCGAACAGCGGATCCAGCGGCAGGAACAGACGCAGGTCGCCTTTGTGCGTGACCTTCTCCGCTGGCGTGGTGACGAAGCGCTGCGGCTCGCCGCTGAGCGGGAACTTGTCGGCGATGGTCTTGGCCAGGGTGTTGGCGGCGATTTCGGCGCCTTCCGGGGTCCAGTGGGTGTCGGTGCGCAGGAACACTTGCTGACCGTTTTGCTTGGCTTGTTGCAGCGGGCCGAGCAGGTCCGGGGCGAGGATCTTGTCCGCCGCGACACGGGCGTGGAAGTCCTGATAAAGGTTGGCGTGAATGCTCGCCGGTTTCACTTCACCCAGGTGTTCCGGGTACAGGCGCACCTTGGCCGGCACGATCGCCATCACCAGTTTCACGCCTTTCTCTTTCAGAGTCTGGCGCACGCCTTCGACCAGCGCGTAGTTGCCTTGCAGGTTCAGCTCTTCGTTGACGATCGGGTTGAATTCCTCGTCGCTGTACAGCCACTGATCGCGACCGAGCACCACGCCCGGACGCCCTTCATTGAACAGTTTGAAATCCAGCGCCGCCCAGAGGTTGGTGCCCAGCCGCTTGATCGGAAACTGATCGTCGTAGTGGGTTTCCACGGCTTTGGTCCAGCGGCCGTTGAGCACCGTCGCGTCGGCATTGGTATTGAAGCCGAAGAAGCTGCGCACCGACCACAGACCGAGCACCAGCAGGGTCAGCAGAAACAGCGCGATGTAGAAGATGCGTAATGAGCGGGTCATGTCAGATCCCTCAGAACTGGAAGTAAAGGAACGGCGAGAAGCTTTGCGCCGAGAGTTTGAGAATCGAGGCGATGAACAGCAGCAGGATCAGCCCGCGCATCACGTAGCGCGACCAGTCCGCCGTCCAGTCCGCCGTCCAGTACGCCGGTTGCACCTGGGCTTCGACGCCGACGGTGTAGCCAGGCTCATGGATGTTCGCCGGGTTTTCGCCAGGCGCGGCTTTGATCATGCCCGGGGTCGCGGTGGCAGGGCCGTTGGCCTCGACGTTGACTTCAGGTTTGCTCTTCACCGGAGGCTGATTGGTGTACAGATCACGCAAGCCAAAGAACGCCAACGTTGCGTACGCCACCACCAGGGTTGCCACTTGCAGACCGGTGAGGCTGGCGCGGTTGAGTTCCGACAGCGACCAGTCGCTGAAGCTGAACATCGCGCCGTACATGCGCCCGGCGACGTGCAGGTTTTCGGCACGGAAGATCACCCAGCCCATCACCACCAGCAGGAAGGTCAGTGCCCAGCGGATCGGGTTGAGGCTGCGCGGCGAGGTGTTGATGCCGAGCATTTTTTCGATCGCCAGCCACATGCCGTGCCAGGCGCCCCAGACGATGTAAGTGATGTTCGCGCCGTGCCACAGACCACCCAGCAGCATGGTCAGGAACAGGTTGCGATAGGTCATCAGCGTGCCTTTGCGGTTACCGCCGAGGGTGATGTACAGGTAGTCACGCAGCCAGGTCGACAGGCTGATGTGCCAGCGACGCCAGAACTCGGTGATCGACTGGCTGATGTACGGCTGCTTGAAGTTTTCCATGAAGCGGAAACCCATCATCAGGCCCAGACCGATGGCCATGTCGCTGTAACCGGAGAAGTCGAAATACAGCTGCGCGGTGTACGCCAGTGCGCCAAGCCAGGCATCCCCGGTGGTCGGGTTTTGCAGGGCGAAGCAATGGTCGGCGACCACCGCGAGGGTGTCGGCGATGAACACCTTCTTGATGAAGCCCTGCATGAACCGCGTGCAGCCTTCGGAGAACTTGTCGAGGGTGTGGGTGCGGTTGTTGAACTGGTCGGCGAGGTCGCGAAAGCGCAGGACCGGGCCGGCAATCAGGTGCGGGAAGATCGCCACAAACGCCGCGAAGTCGATCAGGTTGCGCGTGGCCGGGGTGTCGCCGCGGTACACGTCGATGATGTAGCTGATCGATTCGAAGATATAGAACGAGATGCCGATCGGCAGCAGCACGTGGGTCAGGATGAACGGCTCCAGACCGAACGAGGTCATGATCGCGTTGATGCTGTCCACGCCGAAATTGGCGTATTTGAAGTAGCCGAGGATGCACAGGTCGACCGCGACGCCGAGCAGCAGCCAGCGCTGCGCCGGTTTGGTGCGCACGCCGGCGGCGCCGACTTTCAGGCCGATCCAGTAGTTCCACAGGGTGACGCCCGCGAACAGCGCCAGGAAGTCCACCCGCCACCACGCGTAGAACACGTAGCTGGCGATCAGCAGCAACAGGTTGCGATAGCGTTGCCCGCTCAAGTAGTACAAGCCGAGAAAGATCGGCAAGAACAGAAACAGGAACACGTTGGATGAAAATACCATCCCGATCTCTCCATGTTTGAACCAACAGTCAAGGGCCAAGGCCCCCCCAAACCCCCCATGAAAATTCCGGGGGATGTATTGCATCCAGATTCACCACAACCCGAGTGGGAGCTGGCTTGCCAGCGATAGCGTCAGGTCGTTCGACATCCGTGTTGAATGTCGGATTGCAATCGCTGGCAAGCCAGCTCCCACAGGGTTTTGTGTCCTGTCCTACGAACCCTTGTTGCCCTTCTCATGCGACGGGTCGTAGACCTTGGTCAGGTCCCCGCCGAGGCGGAAGGTCTTGAACGGTTGCATGCCGTGCTTCTTCTCGATCACATCCGCCGGGCAGGTGTAGAGGGTGCAGAACGGTTCGAGCCAGGCGAATTTCATGTCCTCTTTCAGGTCGGTCATGTCCTGCTCTTTGCCGTTTTTCTTCTCGAACTGATCCGGGTCTTTCACCCCGGCCAGCACCCGGTCACCCAGACGCTTGAGTGCGCTGTTGTTTTCCTGACGCAGATCGACGCCGTTGACCTGGGCGAAACTGGCGATCATCGCCAGTGGCGGCAGGGCGTAGTTGTGATAGGCGAGGGCGCGTTGCTGGCGCTTGAGTTCGTTGGGCAGGAAGCCGTCGGCGTCGACTTGATTGACCCCGACCTTGTATTCCTTCACCGCCCAGTCGAACAGGTCGCGACGGTTGGTGGCGACGGCGGTGGCCATCACCGACCAGGCGGCCCAGTACGAGTGGTTATTGGTTTTTTCCAGCGGCAGGTTGTCCCAGTCGCTGACCACCTGATCGGCCATCTTGCTGAACCACGCCTCGATCTGCTGCGCTTCTTGCTGATGCGTGGCCAGCGGATGCGAGTCGGAGAACTTCAGGCGAATGTACGAAGAGGCCATGCTGCCCAGCGCCCATTTGCGCATCGACTTGCCGGTGTGGTTGAAGTCTTTCGACATCAATGCATCGGCCTTTGCCCACGCGGTCAACCAGTTGAGCGTGCAGTCGAGCTGCTCCGGACGGCCGTCGCGCATGAACTGCATCACTCGTTTGGCGGTGCCGCGCTCCAGCGTGGTGATGTCCTTGGTGGTGTCGCGGAAGGCTTTTTCCGACTGCACGTTCAGCGTCGCGCGAGCCTTGTCCGAGCCTTCGTATTTGCTGCGAAATTGCAGCGGCCCGGTGTACGGCGCCGGCATCGCGTCGCAGCCTTCGCTGTTGTCGCCGGACTTGAATTTATCCACCGGGGCGAAGTAGCCCTGCGGCGGGCGCAATGGCGCGGCGGCCTGAGTGGCCCCGGCGAACATCGCCAGGGTCAACAGGGATGGCGCAAGCAGGTGTTTGATTGTTCGATTTCGCATAGCAGACCTCATTGCCCGACTTGCGCGGTTTGTGGCCCAGCGCCCGGGAATATGTTGCGTTTGCAGATTTTCGCTTCGACTTTTTGCGGCGCGGTACCCGCTTCCGGGCCCTGGACTTCGACGGCCAGCAGGTTTTGCGAGGCCCAGTCTTCGTCCGTGCGCAACTCAAAGGCGAAACGACCGTCGGTGTCGGAGGTTTCCGGTTTCTCGATCTTGATGTCCTCGTGGCGACCGTTCATGTACCAGAGGGTGGCTTGCAGGGTTTTCACCGAGGTGTCGGCGAAGCGGATGTCGACCTGATGGCTGCTGTTCTGCAGGTTCAGGTTCTTGCTGTTGACCAGCAGTTCCTGTTTGCCGCCAGGCTTGAGTGTGGTGCTGGCGGACATTTGGGTTTCCTTGCCTTCGCAACCGTTATCCAGCAGCGCCATCATTTGGCGATAGATGGTTTCCTGGTCGAGGCGGTACAGCGGCGAGAATTCCCAGATCAGAATCTTCGGCGGGGTCTTCTGGAATTCGTCGCTACCGAGGTACTGCAGCATCGAACCTTCGAGACCACCGCCGGGGAAGGCGACGTTGAGGATGTCGGCGCCGATTGCCTCTTCGAGGAAACCGGCGAAGTTGTAGTTCTTGCCGCTGTGCGAGGTGCCCACGAGGGTGATTTGCGGGTTGCCGGAATCACCGAACAGGTCGCCGTCACCGGCTTCGCCTTTCGGCTCGGTGGTGAACTGGTCCATGTACTGGATCGCGTAACTGGTGCCGCACAGTTGCCCGGCCATGTTGTGCAGGGTGCCGGTCTTGCCCATGCGCCCGGTGCGCTTGGTCTCGAATTCACGCTTGGGAATGTCGGCGAAGGCCGGGATCTGCTTGACCTTCTCGGCGACGATTTTCGCTGTGCGCTGAGCACCGTATGGGGTCCAGTGCTGGTCGCCACGGAAGTAGAAATCGTGGGCGGGCAGGGTGTCCGGCAGCGATTCGTTGGTCAGCGGCGACAGGTCCGGTACCACGTAACCCATCTTGGCGAAACGGCCGAGCATGGTCTTGTAGTTGCCCAGCGCTTTCTCGTAATCGAACGCGGCTTTTTCCTGCGGGTTGAGCTTGTTGCGGTTCACCAGGCCACGGGTCGGCTGGTAGACGATCACCAGTTCGACGCCTTTGGCCTTGAACGCATCGTGCAGCTGTTGCAGGCGTTTGTAGCCGGCCGGGGTGGTGTTGAACTCGGTGCGCAAATCTTCCTGGGTACGGAACAGCCAGTCACCCTGCGCCTGCACCAGGGTGGTGAAGTTCTGCTGGTAGCGCGTGGTGTAGTTCTTCGCATCGTGCGCGGCCGGGCACAGGTTGCAGCACGGTTCGGCGCTGAATTTTGGCGCGGTGGCGCCCGCCGCTTCATCGGCGCGAGCAGCATTGCTGGCCGCCAGAATGCCCACGGTCAGGGCCGACAGGCTGAGTAATTTGATCAAGTGTGGGTGCATAAAATTATCCTCAGTCCCGCAGTTCGGTCTGGCGTTCGACAGGGTCGATCAGTACGGCTTTCTGCTGGCGCACCAACAGGTCGAGAATTTCATCCTGGCGCTCGCCGAGGATGCCGTTGAAGCTGATGCCGCTGGATTTGGTCGGCGCCAGCATCGATACGCGATACAGCTCGACGCTCAACGGCGAGTCGATGGCCATCGGGCCGCTGCCGTTGGCCGCCAGTTCACCGCCAACCACGATCAGCGAGACTTGCGCGTCGAACGGGTCGAGCTTGATGTCGCGGTCGGTGTCGGTCAGGTCCTTGATGTGGCCGTAGACGCCGGTCAGCCCGTTGGCCATGGCGACGTTTTCGTAGAGGCGGATGTTCACGCTGTTACGAATGCGGATGCCGTGGCGCTTGTTGCTGATGACCTTGTTGCCCCACAGCAGGTTGTCGGCGGACTCGTAGAGCGTGATGCCGTCCGTGTGGTTCTTGTAGATCTCGTTGTAGGCGATGATGTTGTTGACGCTGTTACGGTCGATCACCAGGCCCGAGAGGTGGTTGTCGTAGCTCTTGTTGTTGAAGATGAAGCTGTCGTTCACTTCACGGGAAATGATGATGCCGTGCTTCTTCTTCGTGCCGTGGACGGTGTTCTCGGCAATGATCAGACCGTGGGAACGGTCGTGCGGGTCGATGCCGTAGACGATGTTGTCCTTGTAAGTGTTGCCCTTGACCACGAAGTCGCGGGTCTCGTAGCAGTAGAAGCCGTACCACATGTCGGAGAACTCGGAGCCGACGATCCAGCCGGTCGGTTCAGGGCGCTTGAGCACCTTGGCCATGTTCGGCGTGTACTGGGAAATACTCACCCCGTACGACTTACTGTTGGCGTAGCCGAAACTGGCCATCTTGCTGTTGACGATGTAGGTTTCGGTGCCGCCCCAGGCCAGCAGAAACGGCCGGAATTCCTTCGGCGAACGGAAGGTTGCCGGGCCGTTGTCCTTCTCGCGCCAGCCAGTGACTTTGGTGTCACGCACGAACAACTGACCGTCGTTGACCAGGAACGAACCGGCCTCTTGGGACAGACGCAGTTCCTGGGTCTGGCCGTCGATTTCGAGGATGCCTTTACGGCCGACCACGATCGGCAACTTCGCCAGGTACACGCCCGGCGCGGTTTCGCTGAAGTACTGCTTGGGCAGCTTCTGCGCCAGATCCTTGAGGTTCAGGTAACCGTCGTCGACGAAGATCGCCTGCGGGATGCCGTGCTGACGCACCACCCATTCGGCCATCTTGTTGTCACCGCCGATGAAGTCCTTCAGGGCGTCTTCCTGCATCATCCGGCGCACGCTGATCTTGCCCGGTTTGCTGCGGTTGATCTTCGCAGCGGCAGCCTCGGCGGTGAAGCCGGACAGGTCGGGCAGTTTCGGCTTGGCCAGTTCCAGCGCCTCGGTCGGCGCGCTGCTGACGGTGTAGGTCTTGGCTTGTTGCAGCTCTTTGGCGGTGGTCACCGGTTTGCCCTGTTGAGGCACGGCCGGTTCCACCGTGGCGAACGCGCCAGCGGAGGCCAGCAGCATGGCGCCGGCCAACAGGCTGAGCGAGCCTTTCCTTGCATGGTGCATGTCGGGCACTCCCTTGGCGGTTTGCATCAGAAGCGCCAGATCACGTCGATGAACGCGCGGTGCATGTACGAATCGACCTGGCTGCCATAGGCATCACCCGGCTTGAACACACCGCCACGGAAACGCACCAGCGCCGACGGTTCGTCGATCGACTGGCTCAACGCCGCCGGCAGCAAGCCTTGCTTGAAGTACTTGGTCACCACCAGATCCATTTCCTGACCCAGGTCCTTGTTGCCATCCTGCAGTGGCAGCGAGGTGCTGGAGAGGATCGCGCCAGTGACGTCGTCGGTGTTGTTTTCCACGGCGTTGATGCCGTTGCTGCCCACCGGCTTGTTGCCGTCCACGCGCCAGAACTTGTGGTAGATCAGGCTGGCGTCGTACTGGTCGTTGAGCATCCACGAACCGAACAGGGTGGCGGTCTGCATGTTGTTCATTTCGCCACGGAACGCTTCGCCGAAACGGTGCACCCGCGAGCGGGTACCGGTGTAGTTGGAGCGGTTGCTTTCCAGACCGTTCTGCTGGTAATCGGCGCTGGCGCGGGCGTAGGCCGCACCGACCTGCCACTGCGGATCGAGGCGCAGGCGTACGCCAAGGTCGGTGGCCCAGCCGTTGATGTCATCACTGCGCTTGGCTTGCGCCGGACGACTGCCATCGGCATTCAGCGGATTGACCGAGTCGAGGTCGCCGCTCATGCCGGTGATGCTGCCCCAGTAGTTGACGGTGTTGGTGTTGCGCCAGTTGTAGGCATCGCTGTCGGCGGTCAGACCGAGCCAGCTGATGTCGCCGTTCTGGGTTTTGTCGAGGGTGTCGCGGGGCACGCCCGGTTCGGCGTAATCGAGCTTGCCGTTGTCGTGGGTGTGATGACCGCGAATGCCGACCCAGTTACCCGGGGTCCACTGATAGGCGGCATCGGCGTAGGCGTGCAGGCGATCCTTGTCTTTCGGCGCGAGCTCTTTGAGGTCAGTGCGGTATTCGCTGAAGCGTTCGGCAACACCGACGTTGGCGCGCAACAGGGTGGTGTCGAAGGTCCAGTTCAGCGCTTCGATGTTGGTGTCGCGCCATTGGCCGTCGTCATTGCGCAGGCGCTGGCGACCGAACTTGAGCATTTCGCCGGGGTACGGCGTCAGGCCGCTGTAGCCGACCCAGAATTCGCGCATCGCCAGATAGTTTTTCTTGGTTTTGCGGTCGCTGTTGTCGGTGGTTTGTTCACCGTCGGACTGCTGCAGGGTGTCGGTCTCGATGATGTCGGTCGAGGTCACAGCCTGACCCATGGCGTAGGCACTCCACGCGCCGCTTTCGCCGTAGATCCAAGGACGCAGGTCCAGGCCCACACCGTTGACGTCGCCACCGCTGGCGGTGCCGAGGTCGCGGTCGTCTTCGGACTGGCCGGTGATTTTCACTTCCAGACCGAAGTTCTTGGTTTCAGTGATCGCGGCCAGTGTCGGGCAAGACCAGATCAGCGCGAACGTGAGGCCAATGCCGGCCTTCACAAAGGGATTCAACTTCATAGGGATTCCTCGCCGTCTTCTTCTTGCAGGGCGTGCAGTTGCAGCGTGTTCTGGTTCAGGGCGCCACGGCTGGCCTGTTCCTGTTGCAGCAGGCGCTGGGCTTCGGCCAGACGCTCGGGCGGCAATTGTGCTGCCAGGGTGGTCGCCAGTTCATCGGCTTGCGGGGTGTTCTGCGCCTTGGCCAATTGGCTGAATACGTAGGCGTTGAGCGGGTCGGGCTTGGTGCCCTTGCCTTGGGAAAACAGTTGGGCGATGGCGAAATCGGCGCTGTTCTGGCCACTGCGCGCAGCGGTCAGCAGGTGGTCGAGAGCCTTCTGCGGATAGACCTTGCCCAGGTAACCACGGCGATAAATCTGGCCGAGGTAGTAGTCGGCGGCGACTTCGCGGCCGACGGCTTTCTGGAAGTGTTCTTCGGCGACTTTCGCGTCGGCCGGCACCAGTTTGCCTTCGTAGTAGAGCTTGCCCAGCAACAGTTCGGCGCGCGGCTGGTCGGCGGCGCGGCCGTTGTCCAGGTACTTCATCATCTGATCGACGTCGCCCAGTTCCGGGAAGTCGTAGAGCAGTTGCGCGAGGGTCACCCACGACGCCGGGTAGCCCGGTGCGATCGGTTCGAGCAGCGACTGCGCGGTCTTCTCGTCGGTTTTGCCGAGGGTCGAATCGGCCAGCACGCGGGCCACCGAATCGACGCGCTGCGCGCTGACCGTGCCGCGGCTGTAACCGGCCTGCATCTGCTTGAGCAGCGCGGCCTGTTGCTCCGGCTGGGCGCGTTTCTGATAGACCGTGGCCAGTTCGACGTAGCAGATGTCGGTGGTGTTGAGCGCGGCCTTGCAGATCTTTTCCACGTCATCCAGATGCTGGTCGTAAGTGCCTTGGGTGCGATACAGCAGCACCTGCGCCAGACCCGCTTCCGGGTAACCGGATTTGCGCCACTGATCGATCTGCTGCTGTGCGTTGATGTTCGGGAAGCTGTGCGGGAATTGCAGGTACAGCATCGCCAGCGGGATCAACGTGTTGCCTTCGCCGTTGGCGGCGGCTTTTTTCAGCAGGCTTTCAGCTTCGTGGTGCTCGGCTTCGGTGGAACCGGGCTTGGCCACCAGCAGGCGACCGAGACGGGCCTGGGCCCGTGGCGACACGTCGGCGGCGGCGCGGTAGGTCGCTTCGGCCTGTTTGATCTGCTCGGGGTCGCGGCTGTCGACCTGGATATCGGCGAGACCGACTTGCGCCTCGCTGTAACCCAGATCCGCCAGCGCACGGTAGTTCTGCGCGGCAGTGGCAGTGTCGCCGCGCTTTAGCGCTTCGTTGGCCAGGCGCTGGTCGGGCAGGCCGGCGCAACCGGCGAGGCTGACGGCCAGTGCCAGCGAGCACACCATATGACCTTTGTGGGAGCTGGCTTGCCAGCGATTCAGGCGGCTCGGTGTGTCAGACAGACCGCGTTGATCCAATCGCTGGCAAGCCAGCTCCCACAGGGATCGCGGTGTTCTCAGGAGACTGATGATAGTCACAGGCATGTCCTCGACTTAAAGACCGGCGGCCATGGCTTTGTCGATCAGCCAGTTCAGGTTCGGGCCACGGTCGCTGTTCACTTCCACCGGACGGCCGGCGAAGCTGCTGTCCAGCGGCTCGTCCGGCTGGATCTGCACGCGAATGTCGGAGGACAGGTCGGCGCTTTTCAGGCTGGTGCTGCTGACGATCTTGCCGGTGCGGGTCTGGTCTTCGCCGGCGATCTGGAAGCTCACTGGCGTACCCGGACGCACGTCGCCGAACTGGCGATAGGAGAAGCGCGCATCGACGGTGGCCTGGGTGTTGCGCGGTACCAGGGTGAAAATCACGTCGCCTTTGCTTGCGTATTGACCGTCAGCCACCAGTTGCTGGGCCACGGTGCAATCGCACGGCGAGGTCAGGGTGCCGGTCATCTGCTTGCCGAACAGTTCTTCCACCTTGGCCGGTTGCAACTGGTCTTCGTCGAGATGGCCTTTGAGCACATCGAGCATGCTGGTGCTGAAGGTCGCCAGCGGGGCGCCTTTGGCGGCGACGCCGTCGGACTTGACCAGGCTCTGCACGGTGCCGTCACGCGGCATGGTGATGTTCATTCCCGGTACGCTCACCAGACCGGCCTGCGCATGGCTGACGAAGTACATGCCGTACACCGACTTGAAGACGAAACCGAACGCCACCAGGCCGATGGCGAACACCCCGGCGCTGAAGGTCACCGCTTTCAGACGCCCGAACGGGGTCATGCCGCTGCCGCCGTCCTTGACCTTGCGCGCCTTGGTGAAGTTGTCGCGCTGCAGCGTCGCCAGCACTTCACCCATGCTGACGATGTCGCCGGCCAGGTGCGACGTGATCAGGTGACGCAGGGTCGAGATGTCTTGCGGTTCGAGGTTCTGGAACTGGCAACCGACGCGGCCGCTCTGGCGGTCGTAGGAGCGCACTTGCAGTTCGACGTCCATGGCCAGGCCGAGGTTGTCGATCACGAATTGCAGGCGTGCCTTGTACACGTCGCCGGTCTTGAGCGGCAGTTGTCCGGCGTTGAACGCCAGACCACCGGCTGACAGGTCCAGGACCCGCGCCTCGACCGGCGTCCGGTCCGGGCCGAAGAAGCGCAGTTTGGCCGGGATTTTCACTCGGGCGTGCTGACGCTGGGCTTCGGATTCATGCACTACGTTGGCGTTGACGGCGGTATTCATGGGGGCGATTTCCTTGTTAATTCAATAGGGGCAGGTCAGACCATCATCAGCAGCACGGCGACGAAAATGCTGCCGGCGGAGAAGGTCATGGTCCGAGACGACCAGGTGTTGAACCAACGTTGAAAGCTGGCGAGATCACGGGTCAGGGAAGTGGGTTGGCGCGTCCAGGATTGCTGGTCGAGGCGGAAGAACACGTAGATCTTCACCAGCGCACCGACGATCTGGTTGTAATACAGAATCACGGGATAGGCCGGGCCGATCCGGTGACCGGAGCACGACAACAGCAAGGTCAGAATCAGGCGCGTGATGCCGATCCACAGCAGGTAGGCGAGGATGAACGCACCGCCGTACTTGAAGCTGGCGATGATCGCCACGGTCAGGCCCAGCAGCGAGGTCCACATCGATACGCGCTGGTCGAACAGCACCACCGAGGTGAAGGCGCCGAGGCGTTTCACGCCCAGGCCCAGCGCTCGCGAGTTCTGGCGCAGGTTGTTGCCGTACCAGCGGAACATCAGTTTGCGGCTGGCCTTGATGAAGCTCTTTTCCGGCGGGTGTTCAACGGTGTTGATCGCGGCGTCCGGCACGTAAAAGGTGTCGTAACCCAGACGCATCAGGCTGAACCAGCTCGATTTGTCGTCACCGGTGAGGAACTTGAAACGCCCCAGGCGCCAGTGTTGCAGCGAGTCGCTTTCGACGTCGGCGATGAATTCCGGGTCGGTCACCACGGTGGCGCGGAACACCGACATACGCCCGGTCATGGTCAGTACGCGCTTGGACAGGGCCATCGAGCACATGTTGATGTGACGCTGGGCGAAACGCAGCTTGTGCCATTCGCTCATGATGTAGCCGCCGCGCACTTCGCAGAATTCGTTGGTGGTCAGGCCGCCGACATTGCCGAACAGCTGGAACCACGGCACGGTCTTGCGCACGGTGCCTTCACCGAGCACGGTGTCACCGTCGATCACGGCCACCACGGCGCGGTCGTCCGGCAGGTGACGGGAGATCGCGCGGAAACCGTAGGCCAGGCCATCACGCTTGCCGGTGCCGGGAATGCGCACGAAGTCGAGCTTCACCCGGTCTGGCGGATTCATCCGCGCCCACAGCGCCTTGACCAGCAGCTCATCGGACATTTCGACGATCGAGCAGACCACGGTGGTCGGCAGTTCGCAGTCGATGGCTTCGCGGATCACCGAGCTGTAGACCTGCGCGGTGGTGAGCGCGTCGATACGGAAACTGGTGACCATCAGAAACACATGCGACGGGTCCGCCGCTTTACCCAGCTTGCGCACTTTGCGGCGCAGGTGCGGGTAAACGATGTAGAGAAAAATCATGCCGCGCACAAAGTGCGTTGCACCCATCGAGTAGCGCCAGATACCCACGGCGCCAATCAGGAAAATGAAGTCCTTCGACTCGGAGTCGAATGTGGACGTGGGCAGCATCAAGGCCAGACCCATCAACAAACTGAGGTAAAACAGCCAACCGGCGGCCTGAAGTAGGCCGTGCTTTAGCCTGTGCATAATCTGCATCCGTCTCTATCTCGGGCGAGCCTGTCGGGTGGCCCGATGGGGTTAAGGCAGGCATACAAAAACTTGCAAGGACATGTAGGAGCTGCCGAAGGCTGCGATCTTTTGATCTTTGCGGGTTCACTCAAGACTCAAGTGGCCGGGGTAAAGATCGCAGCCTCGTTTCACTCGTCAGCTCCTACAGGGCTGTTTACCAGCAGATACCTTCAGTGCGAGTACCTGGGTTGGTGGCTTTGGCCATGAAGCCGACCAGGTCGATGACCTGTTTGCCTTGCGGTGCTTCCTGGGCCAGCGCGCGGAATTTCTCGTCGCGGTTGCCGAGGATGATCACGTCGGAGTTGTCGATCACCGAATCGAAGTCCGCGTTGAGCAGGGACGACACGTGCGGGATCTTCGACTCGATGTAGTCCTTGTTCGCGCCGTGAACACGGGCGTACTCGACGTTGCTGTCGTAGATGCTCAGGTCGTAGCCCTTGCCGATCAGCATTTCGGCCAGTTCCACCAGCGGACTTTCGCGCAGGTCGTCGGTACCGGCCTTGAAGCTCAGGCCGAGCAGGGCGACTTTGCGTTTGTCGTGGCTTTCAACGATGTCGAAGGCGTTCTGCACTTGCGATTCGTTGCTGCGCATCAGCGAGTTGAGCAGCGGCGCTTCGACGTCCAGCGAACCGGCGCGGTAGGTCAGGGCGCGTACGTCTTTGGGCAGACACGAACCACCGAAGGCGAAGCCCGGGCGCATGTAGTACTGGGACAGGTTGAGCGTCTTGTCCTGGCAGACCACGTCCATCACTTCGCGGCCATCGACGCCGACCGCTTTGGCGATGTTGCCGATCTCGTTGGCGAAGGTGACCTTGGTTGCGTGCCAGACGTTGCAGGTGTACTTGATCATCTCGGCGACAGCGATGTCCTTGCGGATGATCGGCGCGTCGAGTTCTTCGTACAGCGATTGCAGAACGTCGCCCGAGGCCTTGTCGAACTCGCCGATGACGGTCATCGGTGGCAGGTCGTAGTCCTTGATCGCGGTGGATTCACGCAGGAATTCCGGGTTGACCGCGACGCCGAAATCGACACCGGCCTTCTTGCCCGAGCAGTCTTCGAGGATCGGGATGACCACGTTGGCGACGGTGCCCGGCAGCACGGTGCTGCGCACCACGATGGTGTGACGGGTGGATTTTTCACGCAGCACGAAACCGATCTCGCGGCACACCGCCTCGATGTAGTTCAGTTCCAGGTCGCCGTTCTTCTTGCTCGGTGTACCGACGCAGATCATCGACAGGTCGGTGTCACGAATTGCCTCGGCGAAGTTGGTTGTACCGCGCAGACGACCGGTCTCGATACCCTGGGCCAGAAGTTCGCCCAGACCCGGTTCAACAATCGGCGACTTGCCGGCGTTGATCATGTCGATCTTGTCTTTGGCAACATCGACGCCAACCACGTCATGGCCCCGTGCAGACAGGCAACCGGCACATACTGCGCCAACGTAACCCAAACCAAATATGCTGATGCGCATCGCAAATACCTCTGTGTTTTATCAAGCCATTAGATGGCCGGAGTTAATGGTGTTCAGCGGTCATAGTGCACTCGAAAGTGCGGCAAACAGGCGCCACAATGCCGTGTGCAGGCATACTAAGTTCCGAGTGTCTAAATAAGTGCACTCAAGATGTGCGCAACTAGGCCTGGTTGTTATGACTTGCCCTGTTATGCAGCGGATCTTCTTGCTGGAAGACTCTCGTGCATGTTTTCAGTCCACCTGATGTCGGTCGAAAAGCCCGTAGATCAAGCGGTTGGGTGCTCAGGCGAGCACGTTTACAGGGGCGCAGCCTTGGCCTTGTAGAGGATGTTTATGGTGCGTATCACCTATCCATCGTTAGTTGATCAGATGAGTGAACCATCTAGGCAAGTTGCTGTGACAACTTGGTTACATGGTTCTCCGCTCTGCGTAAGTTATCTCGTACAAACTCGGCGAGAATCGTTACCGGTGGTATGAGCTATGCATTTGGACATAGTTCCTACCCGCTCATCGCGAAATCTGAAATTTTTTGAAATATTGACAAAGATGGCACTGGTCTCAATTTGATAGCACTTTCGATTTGGGCCTTTATTAATCGGTGCGCAATCGAGCTAGATAGTTTTGTGCCACTACCGTAAAAAAATTTGCGTGCCACTACTGAAAAAAAGTGCGGCTGTCGAGTGAAACTAAAATTAGAATTGGGTGGGACGATTTTATGGCGCCAATAAAAAGGCGAAATGTGGCGGGGGATTTTTGACGTCGTGCGAGCTGCACGACTCTTTATAGAAAGAGTCGTGCAATGGGCATGCTTTATTCCGGGGCGTGATCGCGCAGAAACACCAGATTGTCCGGTTTCGATTGCTCGGCGCTGTAGCGATAACCCTGCACATCGAACTGCTTGAGCAGGGCAGGATCGTTGATTTTTTCCTGAATCACGAAACGGCTCATCAGGCCGCGGGCCTTCTTCGCGTAGAAGCTGATGATCTTGTACTGGCCGTTCTTCAGGTCCTTGAAATCGGTGTTGATGATCCGGGCGTTCAGGGCGCTGCGTTTGACCGCCGAAAAGTACTCGTTGGAGGCCAGGTTCAGCAGCACATCGTCGCCCTGATCGGCCAGCGCTTCGTTGAGCCATTCGCTGATGCGCGTGCCCCAGAACGCGTACAGGTCCTTGCCACGGGCGTTGGCCAGTTTGGTGCCCATTTCCAGACGATACGGCTGCATCAGGTCCAGCGGACGCAGCAGGCCATAGAGACCGGAGAGCATGCGCAAGTGCTTTTGCGCATAGTCGAACTGAGCTTCGCTGAACGATTGCGCGTCGAGGCCGGTGTACACGTCACCCTTGAACGCGAGCAGCGCCTGCTTGGCGTTTTCCGGGGTGAAGGCGGGCGTCCAGCTGCCGAAACGCGCGGCATTCAGGCCGCCGATCTTGTCGGACACGTGCATCAGTTCGCTGATTTGTGCCGGGCTCAGTTCGCGCAGTTGCTGGATCAGCTCCTGAGAGTGATCGAGGTATTGCGGCTGGGTAAAGCGCTGGGTCGCCGGCGGTGTTTCGTAATCGAGGGTCTTGGCGGGGGAAATCACCATCAGCATGAAGTCGTCTCCTTTAATCGTGGGGGCGATTCTAGGGGGTTGGCCGGGTTGACTCCAGCTATCAAGCCCATAGGTGATCGATGGTGTGCTGGAAAAGATCGCAGCCTTCGGCAGCTCCTACAGGTTACGGTCGATTGTTGGCTGCCTTTGTAGGAGCTGCCGAAGGCTGCGATCTTTTGATTTTTCTTTTGATCGTCCTGCGATCACCCGCGATATAGTGCCGCGCGGGTTTGGTTATGGAGACACCCCTTTGCGCATTGTTCTTTTATTCACAGCGTGGCTGATGAGTTGCGGGGCCATGGCGGCACCGGGCGATGTGGCGACGCTGGATCGCAGCACCTGGCCGGAGCAGCTCAGCAATCCGACGCTGTTCGACGTCGCCTCGCGCGCGGAAATCCTCATGTTCGCCCGGGGCCTGCTCGGCACCGAGGCGCTGGACGAGGCTGCGCTGGCCCAGCGTTTGGGGCTGCGCACGGTCAATGTCGACGCGATCAGCCGCCTGCGGCAGCGGCTCTGGGAGCGTCTGTTGACCAACTACAATTTCGCCCAGCAGAGCTGCGATCAGGATGCTTCGTTCTGCTTCCTCGTCGAAGACCTGCCGACCCTGCGCGAGCAGGCCGCCAAGTTCGTGGTCAGCGACGACAGTTATTACACCAAATGGGCCGAACCGAGCCGGTTGTTTCATCTGCAGTACCTGGACGAGCTGATGCGCAAGGCCGCGCTGTCGCCGCAGACCAGCAGTGAAATCGATCGTTTCGGCGACTATGAACGCAGCGGCGACGAGATGCATGACCGGCTGTTTCTGCTGAGTTTCGACAGCGCTGCAAACCTGCAGCCGGACAACACCGACTGGATCGCCGACTACCTGCGCAAAGCCAATCTCAGCGGCACGTTCTTCCTGTTGGGCAAGGACGTGCAGGCGCGACTGGCGGATCGCTCGGTGAGCAATCTGCAATCGGAGTTCTCGAAACAGTGTGTCGGCGTGCAGGGTTGGGAGTTCCGTTCCCACAGTTATTGGCAGGACTGGCAGGACTCGGTGCGCCGCAGCAGTGACCTGGTGAAGAACAAGTTGCCGGAAAACTACGTGCCGCTGTTCCGTCCGCCGGAGGGGCAGCGTCGCTCTGATGCCGGCAGTTTCTTGCGCAATCAGGGCCTGCAAGTGGCGCTGTGGGACATCGATGCCCAGGATGGTGCCGGCAAGCTGAAGGGCGCGCAGAGCGCGCAGCGAGTGCTGACCCTGATGCTGCTATGGCGTCACGGGGTGATCAATTTCAACATGAAACAGGATGCGGTGAAGACCGCGTTGCCGTGGCTGATCACGCAAACTGCGCAAAGCGGCATCGGCTTTGAAGACTGTCAGGACGGGTTTCGCTGATAAACGGAGAAAGCCCGGAAACATTGGGC
This sequence comes from Pseudomonas sp. AO-1, assembly GCF_019775695.1. NCBI lineage: Bacteria > Pseudomonadati > Pseudomonadota > Gammaproteobacteria > Pseudomonadales > Pseudomonadaceae > Pseudomonas > Pseudomonas sp. AO-1. Next base: position 5,484,679 of record NZ_CP079947.1, on the reverse strand, counting down.
TTGGGGCGATTTTTCTAGAGAATTCGATGCAGGCGGACTTCCGACTTTAGCGGGGTCTGGACGGTCCGCCAAGGGCTTTTCGTCACTCTGCAAAATAAACTTAAAAAAACCGTCAAAGTGCTTTTTTATGTCATGGGTTTTGGAGTATTACGAAGACAGACCGCCGAAACCTGCAACACAGGTGGCGTCTTCCAAGACTCCTTTTGTGTGCAGTTCATCCAGGCCCTCGCGGATGAATTCGGCAGTCACTTCGAGGCGCAGCACCGCCCAGGTATTGCGTCGAATGGCTCCCACAAAGGTGACCGAGTATGGATGATCACGGACGTAGCCCTTCTTCCAACCAGCCAATCCTTTATGTACTCGATACCAACGTATTGATTCACGATCCAAATGCCCTGCTGAATTTCGAAGAACACCACGTCGCGATCCCGATGACCGTGCTTGAGGAGCTGGACAAGCTCAAGAGCGGCCATCACAGCGTTGCTGCCGAATGCCGCCAGGCGATCCGGCTGATCGACAAGACCCTGGGCGATGCCTCCCCCGAGGACGTCGAGCTGGGTGTGCCGATCCAGCGCGGCAAGGGTGGGCCGAAAGGCTTGCTGTCAATTCTGATGAGCAAGCAGGCCGAGTCGAACCTGATTCTGCCCGAGCACCTGAACGACAACAAAATCATCAACCAGTTGATCGACCTGCACACCCGTGATCCGCAGAAGGCGGTGGTGCTGGTCACCAAAGACATCAACATGCGCCTCAAGGCACGTGCCTGCGGCATCGATGCCGAGGACTACAGCACCGACCAACTGGTCGACGACGTGTCCCTGCTGCCCAACGGCTACCACAACATGACCGGCTCCTTCTGGGACCGCGTGAGCAAGGTCGATACCCGTCAGGATCACGGCCGCACCTGGCATCAGGTGCAGTTGATCGACAACCTGCCCGCGGTGCACATCAACGAGTTCATCATTGACGAACAAGGCTTTGTCGGCTGGATCAAGGAAATCCAGGAAGACAAGCTGCTGATCCTCGACTTGCACCAGGAACCGCTGCTGCACCAGGAAGCCTGGGGCCTCAAACCACGGGACATCTATCAGAGTCTGGCGCTCTACGCGCTGCTGGATCCGGACATTCATCTGGTCAACCTGTCGGGTGCTGCCGGTTCCGGTAAAACCATTCTGGCGCTGGCCGCGGCGATCGAGCAGACCATGGTCAGCAAGCGCTATCGCCGCATCATCGCGACCCGCAGCGTGCAGGGCCTGGACCAGGAGATCGGCTTCCTGCCCGGCACCGAAGCGGAAAAAATGGAGCCTTGGCTGGGCGCCATCACCGACAACCTCGAAGCCTTGCACATGGATGATGAAAACACCCATGGCAGCGTCGATTACATCCTCAGCAAAGTGCCGTTGCAGTTCAAATCGCTCAACTACATTCGCGGTCGCAGCTTCCAGCAGAGCCTGATCCTGATCGACGAATGCCAGAACCTTACGCCGCACCAGATGAAAACCATCATCACCCGGGCCGGCGCCGGTTCCAAAGTGGTGTGCCTGGGCAACCTGGCACAGATCGACACCCCTTACCTGTCCGCGACCAGCTCCGGGCTGACCTACCTGACCGAACGCTTCAAGGATTTCCCCAATGGGGTGCACATCACCCTGCAGGGCGTGCCACGCTCGATCCTGGCCGAATACGCCGAATCGCATCTGTAACCCTTCCAACAAAACCGGGCGGCCGCAAAGCCGCCCGGTTTTTTATGCCTGAACCACAAATCCCTTGATTGATGCACCACTGATCCGATGTAGGAGCTGCCGAAGGCTGCGATCTTTTGATCCTGCTTTAAAAATCAAAGTCAAAAGATCGCAGCCTGCGGTAGCTCCTACACAAAGAGCGTCATATTCGTGGATGCGGAAATTTGACCCACAGGTTTACAATCCACGCTCCTGATCAGGAGTAATCCCGTGCTGACTCATCTCGATTCCCAAGGTCGCGCCAACATGGTCGACGTCACCGAAAAAGCCGTGACGTTCCGTGAGGCGACGGCCCAAGCGCTGGTGCGCATGCTGCCCGAAACCCTGCAGATGATCGTCAGCGGCGGCCATCCCAAGGGCGACGTGTTTGCCGTGGCGCGCATTGCCGGCATTCAGGCGGCGAAGAAAACCAGTGATCTGATCCCGCTGTGCCATCCGCTGATGCTGACCGGGGTCAAGGTTGAACTCAGCGCTGAAGGTGACGACAGCGTACGCATCGTCGCCCGCTGCAAGCTCTCCGGGCAGACCGGCGTGGAGATGGAAGCACTGACCGCTGCCAGCGTTGCCGCGCTGACCATTTACGATATGTGCAAGGCCGTGGATCGGGGCATGACCATCGAAAGCGTGCGTTTGCTGGAAAAGGTCGGCGGCAAGAGCGGGCATTTTCAGGCGGAGCAACCATGAAACTGACGGTTAAATTCTTTGCGCGTTATCGTGAAGCGCTGGGCTTGGACTCGGTCAAGGTCGAAGGCGATTTCGCCACGGTCGACGATGTCCGTGCGCTGCTCGCGCAACGCGATGGCGCCGAGGTCTTGAGCGAGCAGAACCTGATGTGCGCGCGCAACGAAGACCTGTGCCAGCTCAACGAGCCGGTGAGCGACGGCGACGAAGTGGCGTTTTTTCCCACCGTGACCGGAGGCTGACGGATGGCGATTCGTGTGCAGTCCACGGCGTTCGATCCCGGCGCTGAAGTCAACGCGATGCACGCGGCGAATGTCGGTGTCGGCGCGGTGGTGAGTTTTGTCGGCTACGTGCGCGACTTTAATGACGGACTGGATGTGGCCGGGATGTTCCTTGAACACTATCCGGGCATGACCGAAAAAGCCCTTGGCAAGATCGCCGTCGAGGCCGAGCAGCGCTGGCCGCTGCTGAAGCTGGAAGTGCTGCACCGCATCGGCGCGCTGGAGCCGGGCGAGCCGATCGTGTTTGTCGGTGCGGCCAGTGCCCATCGCCAGGCGGCGTTCGACGCCTGCGCCTTCGTCATGGACTACCTGAAAACCCGCGCGCCGTTCTGGAAAAAAGAAAACACCAGTGACGGCCCGCGCTGGGTCGAAGGGCGTGACAGTGATCATGCTGCGGCGGATCGCTGGAAGAAGTAATTTCTGCATCGCCCTCTAGTCAGTCATCGCTGGCAAGCCAGCTCCCACAGTGTTTTGTGTCATGCACATATTCATGTACACCACTGAACCCTGTGGGAGCTGGCTTGCCAGCGATGAGGCCATCCGCAACACCAAATACCTTTCTTCAGCTAATTGACGATTTGTACGTGCGAGTCCAATATGGATTTATAAGTACAAAAAAGGCATTCCTCTTTCCAGCTCTTTTCTTCTGTCTTGCCAAACCAACAACAACCCGCGAGAGAACGAACATGAAGAAACTCCCCCTCATCACCGGTCTGGCCCTGAGCCTGTTGGCGTGCACCCATTCGTTTGCTGCGGAGAAAACCCTGCGCATCGGCATTGAGGCCGCTTATCCACCGTTCGCCTCGAAAACCGACAAGGGCGAGATCGTCGGTTTCGACTACGACATCGGCAACGCCCTGTGCGCGCAGATGAAGGTCAAGTGTGTGTGGGTCGAGGGTGAGTTCGATGGCCTGATCCCTTCGCTGAAAGTGAAGAAAATCGACATGGCGCTGTCGTCGATGACCATCAACGAAGACCGCAAGAAGTCGGTGGATTTCACCCACAAGTACTACTTCACTTCGTCGCGGCTGGTGATGAAGGAAGGCGCCACGGTCGATGACCAATACGCCAGCCTCAAGGGCAAGACCGTCGGCGTGCAGCGCGCGACCACCACCGACCGTTATGCCACCGAGGTGTTCGAGCCCAGGGGCATCATCGTCAAGCGCTACGGCAACAACGAAGAAATCTACATGGACCTGGCGGCCGGGCGGCTCGATGCGATTTTTGCCGACACCATTCCGCTGACCGACTTCCTGTCGATGCCACGCGGCAAGGGTTACGCGTTTGTCGGGCCGGAACTGAAGGATCCGAAGTACGTGGGCGAAGGCGCGGGGATTGCGGTGCGCAAGGGCAATACTGAACTGGTCAGCGAGTTGAATACGGCCATCGACGGAATTCGTGCCAGCGGCGAATATCAGAAGCTTTCCGAGAAATATTTCAAGTCCGATATCTACGGCGACTGATCTACCGCTTTCGCTGGCAAGCCAGCTCCCACAGTGACCGAGTCGTGCACGGATTCTGTGTACACCAAAAATACTGTGGGAGCTGGCTTGCCAGCGATGGGGCCGGAAATGCCAATGCAGATCTTCAGCCCTTCAATTCCTTCAAATGCTTGTACACCGTCGCCCGCCCCATGTTCAGCACATTGGCCACATAGTTCGAGGCGCTCTTGCCCTTGAACGCGCCTTCGGCGTGCAGCGCCAGAACCAGTTCGCGCTTGTGATCGCGGGTCAGCAGATTCAGGCTCAGCTGGCGCTCGCGCAGCCAGGCGTGGAGGAAGGTGTTGATGCGTTCCTGCCAGTCATCGCGAAACAGTGAATCCGGCTGCGGGATCAGTTTGCTCGGCGACAGGAACAGGTCCAGCGCAGCCTTGGCATTCTCGAACAACGAAATATTCAGGTTGATGCACAGCACCGCCAGTGGCCGCTCTTCGCTGTCGCGCAGCACGGTGCTCAGGCTGCGTATCTTCTGGCCGTCCCAATTGAGCTTTTCGTACGGACCGATGTTGCGCTCACTGACCTCCTCGCTGAGCATGTCTTCAAGCGATGAATCGTCGCCGATCTCGCGTTTGGACAAGTTGTTGGCGATGTAGTCGACCTTCTGCGTGCGCAAGTCGTGCAGCACCACTTCGGCGTGGGGAAAGAACAGCGTGGCGATGGCGTCGGCGATGGCGCGGAAATTATCCAGTGCCGGATCGAATTCGGGGGCGGTCATGTTTGTGGAGCTCCAGGCGGCGTCAACGCCCCCGTGCACGGGGGCGCTGCGAGTGTGCCGCAATCCGTTGGGCGCGTCATCCGCCAAGGGGTTCAGCCGAGCCTTGCGAGGGAGAGCATGGCGCTGCTCAGGCCGAACTGCTGCAGATGTTCAGGCAAGGCTTCACCGCGTACCAATGCCGCACTGGCCTGGCCCATGGCCGGTGAGGTCTGAATACCGTAACCGCCTTGGGCCGCGACCCAGAACAGCCCGGGCACCTGCGGATCGAAACCGCTGAGCAGATCACCGTCGGCGACAAAGCTGCGCAAACCGGCCCAGGTGCGGGTCGGACGGCGGATGGTCAGGGTCGTGGCTTCTTCGATCTGGTAGATGCCCATGGCGATGTCCAGCTCTTCCGGCTGCACGTCGTGGGGTTCGACCGGGTCGGCGTTGGCCGGCGAGCCGAGGAACATCCCGGCGTCGGGCTTCATATAGAACGACTCATCGAGGCTGACCAGCATCGGCCAGTGATGAATGTCCATGCCCTCGGGACCGGCGAAAATGAACGCCGCGCGGCGCTTGGGTTGCAGGCCCAGCGCTTGGGCACCGGCCAGTGCGCCGATCTGGTCGGCCCAGGCGCCGGCGGCGTTGATGATGACCGGCGCGCTGAAAGTCTGACCGTTGGTCTGCACTTGCCACTGGCCGTCAGTGTCACGACGCAGGCCCAGCACTTCGCAATCGGTGTGCACTTGGCCGTTGTTGCGGCGGATACCGCGCAGGTAGCCCTGATGCAGGGCGTCGGTGTCGATGTCGCTGGCGGTCGGGTCGTAGATCGCGCCGTGGACTTTTTCCCGACGCAGTATTGGCAGGCGAGCGCAGGCTTCATCGGCGCTGAGCAGTTGCATTTCCGGCACCGTGGCTTTGGCACTGAGGTACTGGTTGTTCAGCTCGGCGGCATCACCGGTGAAATCCACGGTCATTTCGCCGCGTGGCGTGAGCAATGGGTGCTCGCAAAAGCCGCTCGGCGGATGGTCGAAGAACGCACGGCTGGCCAGTGTCAACGCCCGCACCTGCGGCGTGCCGTAGGCGGCGGTATAGAGCGCCGCGGAACGTCCGGTGGAGTGATAGGCCGGGTGTGATTCGCGTTCGAGCACGATCACTCTGGCGTGGCGCGACAGCCAGAAACCGGTGGAAGCGCCGGCAATCCCGCCGCCGATGATGATGAAATCTGCCTGGCTCATGAAATCTCCCAATTTATCTGGAATCCTGTAGGAGCTGACGAGTGAAACGAGGCTGCGATCTTTTGATCTTGTCTTCTGAAAATCAAAAGATCGCAGCCTCGTTTCACTCGTCAGCTCCTACAAGGGATCGAGGTGTCAGTGCTTGAGGTGATAAATCGCATTGGCCAGCGCAATGTCTTCCAGGCCCAGGCCTATTGAACGGAAAAATACGTGACGGTCGTAACCGGGACGCGGCACTTTCTCGCTGAGCAGATCGGCCAGGTCGCCGATGATCAAATCCTTGTTCCAGCCATGCTGATCGGCGGCGATCAGCATTTCACCCGCCGAGCCCGGCGTGGTCAGCCGATAGTCACAGAACACCTGCATGTCGCCCAAGCTCTGTGGGGGCACCTCATGGGCGCGCGGAGCGTTGGTGCTGATGGAGGTGATCAGTGCTGGTTTGCTCAAGCTGGCCGGGTCGATCACCGGGCCGGCGGACGAGGTGCAGAGCATGATCACGTCGGCCTCGGCGAGGGCGGTTGTGCGGCTGTCGGCAATGGTCACCCCCGGGTAGATCTCTTTCAGCAGCGCCCGGGTTTCAGCGTCTTCAGACAGGCTCGGTGAGTACACGCTGATGCGCTGCCAATCGCGCAGCCCTTTCACGTAATGCAGATGCGCTTGGGCAACCTTGCCGCTGCCGATGATCGCCAGTCGCGAGGCGTCCAGCGGGGCGAGGGCATCGACCGCCACCGCAGTGGTCGCGGCGGTACGGGCGGTGGTCAGTTCGCCGGCGTCGCACAGCAGCAGTGGCTGGCCGGTTTGCATCGACATCAACAGCGTCCACGCCGTCACCAGCGGCCCTTGTTCGCGGACGATGTACGGCGAGGTCTTGACCCCGTACACACCGTCCTCGGCCAACACCCCCAGGTAGTTGATGAAGTCGCCGGCGCCCTGCGGAAACTCCACCAACTGCTGCGCCGGTTGCACGGCGTGGCCGGCGGCGAGGTCGCGGAACAGTTTGCGCAGGATTTGCGGTACGTCGATGCGCGCCAGCAGCTCGCGGGCCTGGGTGTGGTCGATCACGTAGGGTGTACTGGTCATGTCAGGCTCCACGCTCTGGATATAAACTAATTTGTCCATTATGGACTTTTAGTTGTCTACCGCAAGCGCCTGTTGAAAACGCCGGGCAAAAAAAAGCGCAGTCCGTTGCCGGCTGCGCTTTTTGCGTTACAAGTTGCTTACTGCGGCTGCGGACGCTTGCGTTCGACTGCGCGCAGCAGGTGCGTCGGCGGTGTTTCGCAACTGATCTTGCGGCCGAGCTTCTCTTCGATGGACGGCAACTGGTACGAGTCGTCCTCACCGGCGAAGCTGATCGACACGCCATCGGCGCCCGCGCGACCGGTACGGCCGATGCGGTGCACGTAATCGTCCGGGACTTCCGGGAGGGTGAAGTTGATCACGTGGCTGATGCCGTCGATGTGGATGCCGCGACCGGCGACATCGGTGGCCACCAGCACGCGGATCTTGCCTTCGCGGAAGCCTTCGAGGGTCTTGATGCGCTTGTGCTGTGGTACGTCGCCGGACAGTTGCGCAGCGTTGATGCCGTCACGCACCAGACGCTCTTCGATGCGACGCACTTCGTCCTTGCGGTTGGCGAAGACGATCACGCGTTCCCAGCCGTTGTCGTTGACCAGGTTGAACAGCAATTTGTACTTGTCCGCACCGGCTACCGCGTAGATGTGCTGCTCGACGTTTTCGTTGGCCACGTTGGTGACTTCGATTTCGACGATTGCCGGATCGGTGGTCCATTGCTTGGCCAGGTTCATCACGTCTTCGGTGAAGGTCGCGGAGAACAGCAGGGTCTGACGCTCGGACTTCGGCGGGGTCTGGCGAATGATCTGCCGCACTTGCGGGATGAAGCCCATGTCGAGCATGCGGTCGGCTTCGTCCAGCACCATCACTTCGACCATGTCCAGGTGCACGTCGCCGCGCTGGTTGAAGTCGAGCAGACGGCCCGGGGTGGCGACGAGAATGTCGCAGTGGCGCGCTTCGAGGTGCTTGAGCTGTTTGTCGAAGTCCATGCCGCCAACGAACGTCATGACGTTGAGGCCGGTGTACTTGGTCAGGTCGGCAGCATCCTTGGCGATCTGCACCACCAGCTCACGGGTCGGCGCGATGATCAGTGCACGGGGTTCGCCCATGTAGCGTTCTTTCGGCGGCGGGGTCTGCAACAGCTGGGTGATGATCGAGATCAGGAACGCGGCGGTCTTGCCGGTACCGGTCTGCGCGCGACCGATGGCGTCTTTGCCGGCGAGGGTGAAACCCAGCACCTGCGCCTGAATCGGTGTGCAGTATGGAAAGCCCAGGTCCTGAATGGCGTGCATCAGTTCCGGAGCGAGTTTGAAATCGTGGAAGCGGGTTTTGCCTTCCTGGGGTTCGACGACGAAATCTTCGAGTTTCCAGGGAATGACCGGTGCCTTGGGCTTCGGTTCGCGGCGCGGCCGAGGCGGCTTCGGTGCTTCGGCGCGGACAGATTCGGTGGCGATGGCAGGCTGCGGCTCGGGCTGGGGTGTCGTTACCGGTGCCGGACGTTCGGCTTTGGGCGCATCGCTGCGAGGGCCGGGGGCGCGTGAGGGCGCACTGGGGGCTGGCGCGAGCTGCTCAGCCTCGCTTTTGCCGAACATTTTCTTGAGTGCTTTGAGCACGGTCATCTCATCAATTGGTTAAGGAATGTACGCCGGCCAGTGTAATGCAAGAAGCGGGCTCGGCGTAGTGGGATGATCAAAGGGACGTTCGAACTGAAACGATCAACGCAGGTGTTCACCCAGCCAGACCCCGATGTCGCGAATTTCTTCGGGTAACACTTCATGCTCCATTGGGTATTCCTGCCATGTCACGGTGACACCATGCTTCACCAAATGCTCATAGGCACTTCGCCCCATCGAGTTCTGCACCACGCCATCGAACTGGCCGTGCAGGCACAGTGCAGGAATACGCTGCTGACTGGCTGAAAGCTCCAATTCATCGGTGAAGGTCGGGGCATAGGTGGACAGGGCAAGTACGCCACCCAACGGGCCTTGCCATTTTATATAAGCAGTGTGCAGAACGACGGCGCCGCCCTGGGAAAACCCGGCGAGAAAAATCCGCGAGGCGTCTATTCCGCTGGCGCGCTCCTTTTCGATCAATTCGATGATGCGACCCGCCGACACTTCCAATTGGTCACGGTCAATCGACCGCGCCGGGCTCATGGCCTTTATGTCGTACCAGCTCGGCATCGCGTAACCGCCGTTGATGGTGACGGGCAGGGTTGGCGCTTGCGGTAATACGAAGCGCGTACTCAGCAGGCTTTCCTGCAGCGCTTCAGCCACTGGCAGGAAGTCATAGCGGTCCGCGCCGAGGCCGTGCAGCCAGATTACGCAGGCGTCTGCGGGCTTTTCGGGTTGAAGAATCAGGGGCTCGGTCATGGCTGCTCCAAAAATGTGCGGGCGCTCTCAATAAGTGCGTGATTTGCGTGCGCGCCCGGTCGATCCGTTAAGAAGATGTCGCAAGGCTACAAGTTTTGCTATTGACCTGTCGCGCAACCGCTTCAGCAAGCGGTGTGGTACGGGCTTTGCTATGGAGGATTCTGTATGAAGCGTCCTACGCCTTGCGGTAACACTATCAGTGTACGTCGTGCGAAGGGATTGCAAAGAATCCGGTGATGGATGTTCGCCAATGGCCGCTACGGGCAACGCGAACGTGAAAGGGCTACAGCCCGTTCGGCCGACTGGTGAGAAGTGAGTTGTCCATGATGTGGATTTTCTCCTACTAGACTCATAGCGAAGGTCTTACGTCGGTTGACCCCAAAAAAAGCCAACACGGGTCAACAACGCCTCAAAAGGGTGCGACTGGACTCAAGCTCCGACACAACAAGAGCAAAACTGGAGGTTTGAATGAAGATGTTGAAATCCACTCTGGCGGTCGTGACTGCTGCAGCAGTACTCGGCGTCAGCGGGTTCGCTCAGGCGGGTGCAACCCTGGATGCCGTGCAGAAGAAAGGTTTCGTGCAATGTGGCGTGAGCGACGGTCTGCCGGGTTTCTCGGTGCCGGACGCCTCGGGCAAGATTCTCGGGATCGACGCTGACGTTTGCCGCGCTGTGGCCGCTGCCGTATTCGGCGACGCCAACAAGGTCAAGTTCAGCCAGTTGAACGCCAAGGAGCGCTTCACCGCGCTGCAGTCCGGCGAAATCGACCTGCTCTCGCGCAACACCACCATGACCAGCTCGCGTGACGCCGGCATGGGCCTGAAATTCCCGGGCTTCATCACTTACTACGACGGCGTGGGCTTCCTGGCCAACAACAAGCTGGGCGTGAAAAGTGCCAAGGAACTGGACGGTGCAACCATCTGCATCCAGGCCGGTACCACCACCGAACTGAACGTCTCCGACTACTTCCGCGCCAACGGCCTGAAGTACACCCCGATCACCTTCGACACCTCCGATGAAAGCGCCAAGTCGCTGGAGTCCGGGCGTTGCGACGTGCTGACCTCCGACAAGTCGCAGCTGTACGCACAGCGCAGCAAACTGGCCTCGCCGAAAGACTACGTGGTGCTGCCGGAAACCATCTCCAAAGAACCACTGGGCCCGGTCGTGCGTAATGGCGACGACGAGTGGCTGGCGATCGTTCGCTGGGTTGGCTACGCGCTGCTGAACGCCGAAGAAGCCGGCGTGACCTCGAAAAACGTGCTGGAAGAAGCCAAATCCACCAAGAACCCGGACGTTGCTCGCCTGCTGGGTGCTGACGGTGAATACGGCAAGGACCTGAAACTGCCGAAGGACTGGGTTGTGAAAATCGTTTCGCAGGTCGGTAACTACGGTGAAATCTTCGAGAAAAACCTCGGCAAGAGTACTCCGCTGGAAATCGACCGTGGCCTGAACGCGCTGTGGACCAACGGCGGCATTCAGTACGCACCACCAGTGCGCTAATGGTTCTATCACCCGGCGGGCCAACCGCCGGGTGATGTTCTGTTCCATTTTTTCCGGGGCACTTCATGCAAAATTCAATCGGCGCACCAAAGCAGAGGTTCAGCCTCAGCGATCCGCGAGTGCGTGCGTGGCTGTTTCAGATCATCACCGTCGTGGCGGTGGTCGCCATGGGCTGGTATCTGTTCGACAACACCCAGACCAACCTGCAGCACCGGGGCATCACCTCCGGTTTCGATTTTCTCGAGCGCAGTGCCGGGTTCGGCATCGCTCAGCACCTGATTTCCTACACCGAAGCGGACAGTTACGCGCGGGTGTTCGTGATCGGCTTGCTCAACACCCTGTTGGTGACCTTCATCGGTGTGATCCTGGCGACCCTGCTGGGCTTCATCATCGGTGTGGCGCGGCTGTCGCCGAACTGGATCATCAGCAAACTGGCGACCGTGTATGTGGAAGTGTTCCGCAACATTCCGCCGCTGCTGCAGATCCTGTTCTGGTACTTCGCGGTGTTCCTGACCATGCCGGGACCGCGCAACAGCCACAACTTCGGTGACACCTTCTTTGTCAGCAGCCGGGGCCTGAACATGCCGGCCGCGCAAATGGCTGACGGCTTCTGGGCATTCTTCATCAGCGTGGTGCTGGCCATCGTCGCCATCGTGCTGATGTGCCGCTGGGCCAACAAGCGATTCGAAGACACTGGCGAACCATTCCACAAGTTCTGGACCGGCCTGGCAATCCTGCTGGTGATTCCGACCTTGTGCGCGCTGATCTTCGGCGCCCCGCTGCATTGGGAAATGCCGCAACTCAAGGGCTTCAACTTCGTTGGTGGCTGGGTGCTGATCCCGGAACTGCTGGCGTTGACCCTGGCGTTGACCGTGTACACCGCAGCATTCATCGCGGAAATCGTCCGTTCCGGGATCAAGTCGGTCAGCCATGGCCAGACCGAAGCGGCGCGTTCGCTCGGCCTGCGCAACGGCCCGACCCTGCGCAAGGTGATCATTCCGCAAGCCCTGCGGGTCATCATTCCGCCGCTGACCAGCCAATACCTGAACCTGGCGAAGAACTCGTCGCTGGCCGCCGGTATCGGTTATCCGGAAATGGTTTCGCTATTCGCTGGTACCGTGCTCAACCAGACCGGCCAGGCCATCGAAGTCATTGCCATCACCATGAGCGTGTACCTGGCGATCAGTATCAGCATTTCCCTGCTGATGAACTGGTACAACAAGCGCATTGCGCTGATCGAGCGGTGAGGAAACGCGCATGACAACCCATACTTTCAAACCCGACATGCCACCGCCGGCCAAGGTTTTCGGCCCGATGGCATGGATACGCGCCAACATGTTCTCCAGCTGGCTCAACACCCTGCTGACCCTGTTTGCGTTTTACCTGATTTATCTCGTCGTGCCGCCGATCCTCAGCTGGGCGATCCTCGACGCCAACTGGGTCGGCACCACCCGCGCCGACTGCACCAAGGACGGCGCCTGCTGGGTGTTCATTCAGCAGCGTTTCGGCCAGTTCATGTACGGCTACTACCCGGTGGAACTGCGCTGGCGTGTAGACCTGACCGTGTGGCTGGCAGTGCTCGGCGTGGCGCCTCTGTTCATCTCGCGCTTCCCGCGTAAAGCGGTGTACGGCCTGAGCTTCCTGGTGATCTACCCGATCGTCGCCTGGTGCCTGCTGCATGGCGGCGTGTTCGGCCTCGACACTGTGGCGACCAGTCAGTGGGGCGGTCTGATGCTGACCCTGGTGATCGCCACCGTAGGTATCGCCGGCGCCTTGCCGCTGGGGATCATTCTGGCACTGGGCCGGCGCTCGAACATGCCGGCGATTCGCGTGGTCTGCGTGACGTTCATCGAGTTCTGGCGCGGCGTGCCGTTGATCACGGTGCTGTTCATGTCCTCGGTGATGCTGCCGCTGTTCCTGCCCGAAGGCATGAACTTCGACAAGCTGCTGCGGGCGCTGATCGGGGTGATTCTGTTCCAGTCGGCCTACGTCGCCGAGGTGGTGCGCGGCGGTCTGCAAGCGATCCCCAAAGGGCAGTACGAAGCGGCTGCGGCGATGGGCCTCGGTTACTGGCGCGCCATGGGTCTGGTGATTCTGCCGCAAGCCCTGAAGCTGGTGATCCCGGGCATCGTCAACACCTTCATTGCGCTGTTCAAAGACACTAGCCTTGTGATCATCATCGGCCTGTTCGACCTGCTCAACAGCGTCAAGCAAGCCGCTGCCGATCCGAAATGGCTGGGCATGGCCACCGAAGGCTACGTGTTCGCCGCCCTGGTGTTCTGGATTTTCTGTTTTGGTATGTCGCGCTATTCCATGCATCTGGAACGCAAGCTCGACACTGGCCACAAGCGTTAGGAGTTCTCTGTAAATGAGCGAAGCAATCAAAAAGCCTGTGGGCCCTGAAGGCATTATCCAGATGCAGGGCGTGAACAAGTGGTACGGCCAGTTCCACGTGCTGAAAGACATCAACCTCAACGTCAAACAGGGCGAGCGTATTGTTCTGTGCGGCCCGTCGGGTTCCGGCAAATCGACCACCATCCGCTGCCTCAATCGCCTGGAAGAACACCAGCAGGGCCGCATCGTGGTTGATGGCGTGGAGCTGACCAACGACCTCAAGCAGATCGAAGCGATCCGCCGCGAAGTCGGCATGGTGTTCCAGCACTTCAACCTGTTCCCGCACCTGACCATCCTGCAGAACTGCACGCTGGCGCCGATGTGGGTGCGCAAGATGCCCAAGCGCAAGGCCGAAGAAATCGCCATGCATTACCTGGAGCGCGTACGCATTCCGGAGCAGGCGCATAAATTCCCGGGGCAGTTGTCCGGCGGTCAGCAACAGCGTGTGGCGATTGCCCGCGCGCTGTGCATGAAACCGAAAATCATGCTGTTCGACGAACCGACCTCGGCACTCGACCCGGAGATGGTGAAAGAGGTGCTCGACACCATGATCGGCCTCGCCGAAGACGGCATGACCATGCTCTGCGTGACCCACGAAATGGGCTTCGCCCGCACCGTGGCCAACCGGGTGATCTTCATGGACAAGGGTGAAATCGTCGAACAGGCGGCGCCGAACGACTTCTTCGACAACCCGCAAAATGACCGCACCAAGCTGTTCCTGAGCCAGATCCTGCATTGATCGCTTGAGACGTTCGCCCGACAAAAAAGCCCTGCCGGTATGCCGACAGGGCTTTTTTCATGGAGAAGAATCAACCCGCATTTGTTTTGAGCTCAAGTGCCAACTGCACGGCACGCAGCGCATTGAGTCGACCGTGCCCGTAGTAGTGACTGTGGCCGTTTTTGTCGTACTGGCCGAGCGGCCCGTCATCGGGGTGGCCGATCTTGTCGCAACAATCGGCAAGAATCTGCCGTACCGCAGTGCGATCAAGCTCAGGGTTGACGCCGAGCACCAGTGCAGCGATGCCCGCAGCGCCAGGGCAGGCGCTGGAGGTACCGCTGAAGGCCTCGGTATAGGCCGGCAATGTGGCTGCGACAAACTTTGCGCTCAAATCGGTGGTGCGGATACCCCGGGTCTGCGGGATCGAGGTTGCAGGCTTGAACTTCGGATCCGGGTGTTGTTGATCTCCGCTGGGAAAGCAGCACCAGACGGACTTGCCATAATCACTGTAGGCACTGCGCCGGTTCTGATCGTTGCAGGCCCCTACCGCAATGACCTCAGGGTGGCTGGCGTAGCCATCGTTATCGGCGCATTCGTTACCGTTTCCCGCGCCAAAAAAGATCACACAGCCTTTGCCATTGCGGCCCTTGGTGGCGGCATATTCGATTGCCAGCCGTGTACTGGCAGCCAAAGGAAACACTTGCGTGTGACGCGGGTCCGCCGGGTCTGCCCAATGACCTTCAGCCGGCCCCCAACTGCAGGAAATGACGTCCGCTCCCTGATCGGCAGCCCAGAAAAAGGCGTCGGCCTCCGCGCGTGCTCCCAAGGGTTTGGTGAGCTTCAACGGCATCAGGCTGGCCTTGGGGGCGACACCGCTGGCGCCGTCCTGTCCATTGGCGCAAGCCACTCCGGCAGCGGCCGTACCGTGGCGCTCCAGGGCGTTCAGTGGGCGCGGGCCCCCTTTGGCGTTACGTCGGTCAAAGTTCTTTGCGCCGACCACTTTGCCTTCTCCGGAAAATTCGGGATGGTCAATATCAAACGCGTTATCGATGACGGCGATCACGATGCCTTCGCCCTGCGCGAGCTCATGTGCGTCTTCGACGTTGGCGCTGGCATCGATTTCAACCTGATAGGTCACGGTGGTTTTCTTCAGGTGCCACTGATTGGCATGGATCGCTCGGCGTTGACCCTGTCGCAGCAATTCCGGATGGCAGTACTCGACCTCGTCGCGCTCCAGCCATTTACCGGTGAGGGTGCAGATATCGATGCCATGAGTGCCAGGGTGATGGACAAAGAAAGCATTGGTTGCATAAGGCACCTGTTGTTTGATCATCAGCCCCAGCTCTTCAAGTATGACCATGCACTCAGTGGCTTTCAGCGAATCGACGAACTTCAAAAAGACATTTTCGGTATAGAGCACCGGCTCCTGAGTGACGGGTTCCACCAGCACACTGCCGGCGAAGCGCACGTCGGGCAATTCGCGTAACAGCGCCTTGCGGTGCGATGTGTCCGAGTGTTCAGGCAGTTTGAAAACCTGCACATCAGCGTCCTCGATATGCATCAAAAGCTCACAGCCCTCCAGCGCGGTGTGAGCGGACTCACAGCAAAGCGTTTGAGCCAACGGCGTTCCTGCGTGGCTGCGGACCGCCAGCAATTGGCGATTTTTCTGCAGAACAAAAGGGCGGTCGTGCTGCTTGCCGAAATTGACTTCTACCATGAGCGTTGCATCTTCCTTTGGATAATGACGGGGCAAAACGCCCCTGGATCAATGTCCAGAGTCTGCAGTCCGGCGTCTGCAAGTGATGTCGGCACTATTCCCGCGAAGTGTGGGAAATCACTTTTCCAGTCAGTGGCTTTTACAGCTTGCCAAGTAGGATTGATGTCTCGGTTGGGGTTGTGCGCGGTACCTGAGCTGACTACCATGTCAGAAAATTCATCCTATGATTGGATGAAAGGGCGAATTTCATGACAGACACCTCACCTTTGATCAAGCGATCCCTGGTCGATCAGGCCCTGGATCAGTTGCGTCAGCGCATCACCGATGGCGTGTGGCAGGTCGGCGAACGACTGCCGACCGAGCCTGAGCTGTGCACCGAGCTGGGCATCAGCCGCAACACCGTGCGTGAAGCCATGCGCGTGTTGGCGTTTTCCGGGTTGATCGAAATCCGGCAGGGCGATGGCAGTTATTTGCGCGCAGTGGTCGATCCGATGGACACGCTCAAGGCGTTGTCCCGCTGCTCGCTGGAGCAGGCGCGCGAAACCCGGCACATCCTCGAAGTCGAGGCGATTGGCTTGGCCGCGTTGCGTCGCACCGATGAAGATCTCGCCGCATTGCGCGCAGCGCTCGGCACCAGCGGCAGCCACTACCACGGCGATCTCGACACTTACATTGCCTGCGATCTGGTGTTCCACCGCCGTCTGGTGGACGCCGCGCACAACCCGACCCTCAGCGAGTTGTATCGCTATTTCTCCAGCATCGTCGGCGCGCAATTGCGCCAGACGCTGAACATCGTCCCGCGCCGTCAGGAAGTGTTCGACCTGCATATCGAGTTGCTCGATGCGGTCGAACAACGCGACCCGGAACGGGCCAAAGCCATATCGAGGCAGTTGATCAATGAACCTTGAAAGCGAGAAAAACTTTTCAATCCCCAAGCGCACGGCGGAGCTCGAAGAGCTGCTGATCGACGCCGAGGCCGACGACGATCACGTGCAGCAAAGCCATCCGCTGGTGCGCCGGCCGTGGCTGTTGCTGCTGGGGCTGATTCTGGTGGCGCTGAACCTGCGCCCGGCGCTGTCGAGCATGGCGCCGTTGCTCAGCGAAGTGTCGAAAAGCCTTGGCCTGTCTGCGGCGCAGGCCGGTTTGCTGACCACGTTGCCGGTGTTGTGCCTGGGACTGTTCGCGCCGCTGGCGCCGATTCTGGCGCGGCGTTTCGGCGCCGAACGGGTGGTGCTGGGGATTCTGCTGACCCTGGCCGCCGGAATCATTGTGCGCAGCAACTTCGGTGAGATCGGGCTGTTCGCCGGCAGTGTGCTTGGTGGCGCGAGCATCGGCATCATCGGTGTATTGCTGCCGGGCATTGTCAAACGCGACTTCACCAAACACGCCGGAACCATGACCGGCGTCTACACCATGGCCCTGTGCCTGGGCGCGGCAATGGCAGCGGGTTCCACCGTGCCATTGAGCGAACACTTCGACCACAGCTGGGCGCTGGGCCTGGGTTTCTGGGTGATCCCGGCGCTGGTGGCAGCGCTGTTCTGGCTGCCGCAAGTCGGGCAGAAACACGGCGCACACCACGTCGCCTATCGGGTGCGTGGGCTGCTGCGCGATCCGCTGGCCTGGCAAGTGACGTTGTACATGGGCCTGCAATCCTCGCTGGCGTACATCGTGTTCGGCTGGTTGCCGTCGATCCTGATCGGCCGCGGCCTGACCCCGACCCAGGCCGGCCTGGTGCTGTCCGGCTCGGTGATCATTCAGCTCGCCAGCTCCCTCGCGGCGCCGTGGCTGGCGACCCGGGGCAAGGATCAGCGCCTGGCGATCGTGGTGGTGATGGCGCTGACCCTCGGCGGTCTGTTCGGTTGCCTGTATGCACCGATTGAAGGGCTCTGGGGCTGGGCGATTCTGTTGGGGCTGGGGCAGGGCGGTACGTTCAGTCTGGCGCTGACCCTGATCGTGCTGCGCTCGCGGGATTCGCACGTGGCGGCGAACCTGTCGAGCATGTCCCAGGGCTTCGGCTACACCCTGGCGTCGATGGGACCGTTCGCGGTCGGCGTGGTGCATGACTGGACTGGCGGCTGGAATGCCGTGGGCTGGATCTTCGGCATCATTGGCACCGGTGCGATCATTGCCGGGCTGGGTGCGGGCCGGGCGCTGTACGTGCAAGTGCAAAGCGAGAAAATCTGACACCTGTAGGAGCTGCGGCACGCTGCGATCTTTTGATGTTGATCTTGACGGTCTTGAAGATCAAAAGATCGCAGCGTGCCGCAGCTCCTACAGGATTTGTGTGCTCCGGGTATTCGGTGCACGAATGCCGATAGTGTTTCTGCGATTTGCAGCTTATCGTGCTGGCAATCTGTCCATTCCCCGGAGTTTGCCCATGAGCGAAGCCCACGCCGCCCTGATCACCCGCTTCTACCAAGCCTTCCAGCGCCTCGACGCCGAGGCCATGGCCGCGTGCTATACCGACGATGTGGTGTTCAGCGATCCGGCCTTCGGTGAACTGCGCGGGCGTGATGCCGGCGACATGTGGCGCATGCTCACCACTCGCGCCAAGGACTTTTCCTTGACCTTCGACAATGTCCGCGCCGACGAGCGCAGCGGTGGCGCGCATTGGGTGGCGACGTATCTGTTCAGCCAGACCGGCAACGTGGTGATCAACGATATTCAGGCGCGCTTCGTCTTTCGTGACGGCAAGATCTGCGAGCACCACGACCATTTCGACCTGTGGCGCTGGTCGCGTCAGGCGTTGGGTTTCAAGGGCTTGCTGCTGGGCTGGACACCGCTGGTACGCAACGCCGTCCGGGCGCAGGCGCTGAAAGGGCTGAAGGCATTTCAGGCCGGTCGCTGATAAGATCGCGGCCTGTTTCCTACACGTCCAGATCCCGAAGTGACCAGCCTCAGCGAAAAACCGGTTGATGTTGTCGAACCCGTGAGCAAGTCCTGGTTCGTCTACCTCGTGCGCGCGGCCAATGGCTCACTGTACTGCGGGATCAGCGACGATCCGGTGCGCCGCTTTGCCAAGCATCAGAGCGGCAAGGGTGCGCGGTTCTTCCTGTCCAGCCCGGCGATGGCGCTGGTCTACACCGAACGTTGCCGCGACAAGAGCGATGCGTTGCGTCAGGAACGCTTGATCAAGAAGCTGCGCAAGAGCGCCAAGGAATGTCTGGTCGCGTCTTATCAATCTGACTGATCGGTTCCCATCAGCCAGATCTGTAGGCTGCTAATCAAATGCACGCTAAGCTGCCAATTCACTTTCTGTGCGGCGGAGCCGAGCATGTCCGAGTTGATTCTGCATCATTACCCGACCTCTCCATTTGCCGAAAAGGCTCGCCTCCTGTTGGGCTTCAAAGGCTTGTCCTGGCGCTCGGTGCACATTTCGCCGGTGATGCCCAAGCCGGATCTGACCGCGCTGACTGGCGGCTACCGCAAGACTCCTGTGTTGCAGATCGGCGCGGACATCTATTGCGACACCTCGTTGATCGCCCGTCGTCTGGAGCAGGAAAAAGCCCTGCCAGCGTTTTTCCCGGAAGGCCAGGAAATGACCAGCGCCAGCTTTGCCGCGTGGGCCGATTCGGTGGTGTTCCAGCATGCGGTCAGTCTGGTGTTCCAGCCAGAATCGGTGGCGGTGCGTTTCGGCAAGTTGCCGCCGGAAGCGATCAAGGCGTTTATCGCTGACCGTGCCGGTCTGTTCAGTGGTGGCAGCGCCACGCGGTTGCCGGCCGAACAGGCCAAACACCAATGGCCAACGATCATGGCGCGCCTGGAGCAGCAGTTGCAGCGCGAGCAGGGCGACTTTCTGTTCGGTGAGCCATCGATTGCCGACTTCGCCTTGGCGCATCCGCTGTGGTTCCTCAAGGCGACGCACGTCACTGCGCCGTTGGTCGATGAATATCCGGCCGTAACGGCCTGGCTTGGGCGTGTGCTGGGCTTTGGCCATGGCGCCGCGAGCGAAATGACCGCCGAAGCGGCGCTGGAAGTGGCGCGCACCTCGACGCCGGCGGCGCTGCCGGATGAGCGATTTGTCGATCCGAACGGGTTCAAGGCCGGGCAGCAGGTGGCGATTGCTGCGGTCGATTACGGGGTTGACCCGGTGGTGGGGGAGTTGCTGTTTGCTGGCCGCGAAGAGCTGATCCTGCGCCGCGAAGACCCGCGTGGTGGCGTGGTGCACGTGCACTTCCCGCGCTTTGGTTTCCGCATCGAAGCCCGCTGATCAGCAAGCGGCCTTTGCTTGGGGGGCAATTGTGGTGAGGGGATTTATCCCCGATGGGGCGCGAAGCGCCCCCAAAAAACTGCACGCCCTACCAGGCAGATTTTGCGACGGCTTCGCCGCCGATCGGGGATAAATCCCCTCGCCACAGAGGAGTTGTGTTATTTCAGGGCGGCGAGGATTTCGTCCGGGTCGAACCCGCGAATCAACGTGCCATTCACGTCGATCAGCGGAATCCCGCGCCCACCCAGCGCCTCATACGCTTTGCGCGCCTCGGCGTCCTTCTCGATATCGAATTCCCGGAAAGGAATCCCCTTGCTGTCGAGAAAGCGCCTGGTCTGTTTGCAGTAGCCGCACCAGTCGGTGGCATACAGCACGACACGGGCCTGCGCCCGCGTCTGCTCAGAGACCATCTGCGACGGGTTGAACACCCGCTCGATCTTGCCCCAGTTCTGATAGATCACCACCACCAGCAGAACCAGCGCAACCTTCTTCAGCACATTGCCCAGCATCAGTTGCGGCGCTTGAGCTGATCGGTGAGCGAGGTCGGCAGGCCCTTGATGATCAGGGTGCCGGCCTCTTCGTCGTATTCGATCTTCGAACCCAGCAGGTGCGCTTCAAAGCTGATTGACAGGCCTTCGGCGCGGCCGGTGAAGCGGCGGAACTGGTTAAGGGTGCGTTTGTCCGCCGGAATTTCCGGCGACAGACCGTAGTCCTTGTTGCGGATGTGATCGTAGAAGGCTTTCGGCCGTTCTTCGTCGATCAGCTCCGACAGCTCTTCCAGGCCCATTGGCTCGCCGAGCTTGGCCTGACTGCTGGCGTAATCGACCAGAGTCTTGGTTTTCTCGCGGGCGGAATCTTCCGGCAGGTCTTCGCTCTCGACGAAGTCGCTGAAGGCCTTGAGCAGGGTGCGGGTCTCGCCCGGGCCGTCGACGCCTTCCTGGCAGCCGATGAAGTCGCGGAAGTACTCCGAAACCTTCTTGCCGTTCTTGCCCTTGATGAACGAGATGTACTGCTTGGACTGCTTGTTGTTCTGCCACTCGGAGACGTTGATCCGCGCCGCCAGGTGCAGTTGGCCGAGGTCGAGGTGACGCGACGGGGTGACGTCCAGCTCGTCGGTCACCGCCACGCCTTCGCTGTGGTGCAGCAGGGCGATCGCCAGGTAGTCGGTCATGCCTTGCTGATAGTGGGCGAACAGCACGTGGCCGCCGACCGACAGGTTCGACTCTTCCATCAGTTTCTGCAGATGCTCGACCGCGACTTTGCTGAACGCAGTGAAGTCCTGGCCGCCTTCCATGTATTCCTTCAGCCAGCCGCTGAACGGAAACGCGCCGGATTCCGGATGGAACAGGCCCCAGGCTTTGCCTTGCTTGGCGTTGTAGCTCTCGTTGAGGTCGGCAAGCATGTTCTCGATGGCCGCAGACTCAGCCAGTTCGGAGTCACGGGCGTGCAGAACTGCGGGCGTGCCGTCGGGTTTTTTGTCGATCAGGTGGACGATGCAATGACGGATCGGCATGGGCTTCTCGGCTGGTGGAAGGGAGGAGGGCGGGCTCCCCCGAAAAAGCGCCCAGTGTACCCGATTCTCCACTTGGGACGATGCAACCGTCCCCGTGTAGGAGCTGCCGAAGGCTGCGATCTTTTGATCTTGTTTTTGAAAAATCAAAGTCAAAAGATCGCAGCCTTCGGCAGCTCCTACAAAAACAGGGCGCAGCAAAAAATTGTGGCCCATGGCAGCGTAATCAGGGGGTGGAAGGGCAAATCCGGGGCAAGCGCCTGCGCTTATGCAGTTTTTTACCGATTTAGAGCAATAAACCTGACCAAATGGGTAGCTAGAGGCGGATATTTCCCCGTCTCTGTGCTAGTTTTGCCCGGTCTTACGCGAAGTCACTGCGTTAAGCGTGCAATCAGCATTTGTCAGGTCGAACCAAACCCTGATTTCGGTATCTATAACCCGACTCGTCGTGGTTATCGCCGAGGGTGCCAGATCCAGAAGATCGGGCTCGATGGCTGACACTGCACTCTGCAATCCATATGAATTTGATAGGGAAGGAACACTACATGGCTCTTACTAAAGACCAACTGATCGCCGACATCGCTGAAGCTATCGACGCGCCGAAAACCACCGCGCGTAACGCTCTGGACCAACTGGGCCAAATCGTTGCCGATCAGCTGGAAAACGGCGGCGAAATCACCTTGCCAGGTATCGGCAAGCTGAAAGTGACCGAGCGTCCTGCCCGCACTGGCCGTAACCCTTCGACTGGCGCTGCCATCGAAATCCCTGCCAAGAAAGTGATCAAGCTGGTTGTGGCCAAAGGCCTGACCGACGCTGTGAACAAGTAAGACGCAGCGATAAAAAAAACCGTGCACCGGAGCGATCCGGGCACGGTTTTTTTGTGCCTGCGATTTGGCAAGGCGTTACGCCGCCCTGTAGGAGCTGTCGAGTGAAACGAGGCTGCGATCTTTTGATCTTGTTTTCAAGCAGGATCAAAAGATCGCAGCGTGCCGCAGCTCCTACAGAATCAGCGAACCCAGCGCTCGCGACGCCAGATCTGCTGCTCGGACTTGGTCTGAAAAGTCCACGCCACAAAGCGGCTCTGTTTCTGCCCTTGCGACATCTCCACCACCTGGCTTTCCAGCACGCCAGCCTTTTTCAGGGCGGTTTCGATGGCCGGCAGGTTCGAGGCTTTCGAGACCAGGGTGCTGAACCACAGCACCCTGTGCTGGAAGTTCGCGCTCTCGGCGATCAGTTGCGTCACGAAACGCGCTTCACCGCCTTCACACCACAGCTCGGCAGACTGACCACCGAAGTTCAGCACCGGCAGTTTGCGTTTCGGATCAGCCTTGCCCAGTGCGCGCCATTTGCGCTCGCTGCCCTTGGTTGCCTCTTCCATCGAGGCGTGGAACGGCGGGTTGCACATGGTCAGGTCAAAGCGCTCACCCGGTTCCAGCAGGCCAATCAGGATGTGTTTGCGGTTTTCCTGCTGGCGCAGCTGGATCACCTTGTTCAGGCCGTTGGACTGGACGATGGCTCGGGCGGCAGCCACGGCGGTCGGGTCGATTTCCGAGCCGAGGAAGTGCCAGCGGTATTCGCTATTGCCGATCAGCGGATAAACGCAGTTGGCGCCCATGCCGATGTCCAGCACGTTGACGATTGCACCGCGCGGCACCTTGCCGTCGTTCATGCTGGCTAGCAGGTCCGCAAGAAAGTGCACGTAATCGGCACGGCCCGGTACCGGTGGGCAGAGGTAATCGGCCGGGATGTCCCAATGCTCGATGCCATAAAACGCCTTGAGCAGCGCCCGGTTGAAAACGCGCACCGCGTCGGGGCTGGCGAAGTCGATGCTTTCCTTGCCGTACGGGTTGGTGATCACGAATTTCGCCAGTTCCGGCGTGGTCTTGATCAGCGCCGGGAAGTCGTAGCGACCCTGGTGGCGATTGCGCGGGTGCAGGCTGGCCTTTTCACGCGGCTCGACGGCTTTGGCCGGGGTCGCGGCATCAGGTTTCTTGCGCGCAGGTTTGGGGGGGCGGGGGGCGTTCATGGGTGTGATCGATTCGGGTATGGCTGAAAGTGGCGGGTATTGTCCCACATTGATGAGTCATGCGCCGAACGCATGTAGGAGCTGCCGAAGGCTGCGATCTTTTGATCTTGTTTTTAAAAAAATCAAAGTCAAAAGATCGCAGCCTTCGGCAGCTCCTACAGGGGATTGGTGTTCTGGAATAAAAAAGGGAGGCCACTTGGCCTCCCTCTTTCATTGCGGCTTGCCCTTACAGGCTGGAAATCCGCGCATGTTGCTCGGCCAGTTTGCCCAAGGCCTGTTCAGCCTCGGCCAGTTTGGCGCGTTCCTTCTCGATGACTTCGGCCGGCGCCTTGTCAACGAAACCGGCGTTCGACAGCTTGCCGCCAACGCGCTGGACTTCACCTTGCAGACGCAGGATTTCCTTGTCCAGACGCGCCAGCTCGGCGCCCTTGTCGATCAGGCCGGCCATCGGCACCAGCACTTCCATCTCGCCAACCAGCGCGGTGGCGGACAGCGGCGCCTCTTCGCCGGCGGCGAGTACGGTGATCGATTCCAGACGCGCCAACTTCTTCAGCAGCGCTTCGTTCTCGGTCAGGCGACGCTGGTCTTCAGCGCTGACGTTCTTCAGGTAGATCGGCAGCGGTTTGCCCGGGCCGATGTTCATCTCGCCACGAATGTTGCGCGTGCCGAGCATCAGGCCTTTGAGCCATTCGATGTCGTCCTCGGCGGCCGGATCGATGCGCTCTTCGTTGGCCACTGGCCAAGGCTGCAGCATGATCGTCTTGCCCTGAATACCGGCCAGCGGCGCGATGCGCTGCCAGATTTCTTCAGTGATGAACGGCATGAACGGATGCGCCAGACGCAGCGCCACTTCCAGCACGCGCACCAGCGTGCGACGGGTGCCGCGCTGACGCTCGACCGGCGCGTTTTCGTCCCACAGCACTGGCTTGGACAGTTCCAGGTACCAGTCGCAGTACTGGTTCCAGATGAACTCGTACAGCGCTTGCGCGGCGAGGTCGAAACGGAACTGATCCAGTTGACGGGTCACTTCGGCTTCGGTGCGTTGCAGTTGCGAGATGATCCAGCGATCCGCCAGCGACAGCTCGTAGGCCTCGCCGTTCTGGCCGCAGTCTTCGCCCTTGTCCAGAACATAACGCGCGGCGTTCCAGATCTTGTTGCAGAAGTTGCGATAGCCTTCGACGCGGCCCATGTCGAACTTGATGTCGCGACCGGTCGAGGCCAGCGAGCAGAAGGTGAAGCGCAGGGCGTCGGTGCCGTAACTGGCGATGCCATCGGCGAACTCGTCGCGGGTCTGCTTTTCGATCTTCTTCGCCAGTTTCGGCTGCATCATGCCGGAGGTGCGTTTCTGCACCAGGGCTTCCAGCTCGATACCGTCGATGATGTCCAGCGGGTCAAGGACGTTGCCCTTGGACTTGGACATCTTCTGGCCCTGGCCATCACGCACCAGGCCGTGCACGTAAACGGTCTTGAACGGTACTTGCGGGGTGCCGTCCTCGTTCTTGATCAGGTGCATCGTCAGCATGATCATCCGGGCAACCCAGAAGAAAATGATGTCGAAACCGGTGACCAGCACGTCGGTGGAGTGGAATTTCTTCAGGAACTCGGTCTTTTCCGGCCAACCCAGAGTGGAGAACGTCCACAGGCCCGAGCTGAACCAGGTGTCGAGCACGTCGTTGTCCTGTTGCAGCGCAACATCCGGGCCGAGGTTGTGCTTGGCACGCACTTCGGCTTCGTCGCGACCGACGTAGACCTTGCCCGACCCGTCGTACCAGGCCGGAATCCGGTGGCCCCACCACAGCTGACGGCTGATGCACCAGTCCTGGATGTCGCGCATCCACGAGAAGTACATGTTTTCGTATTGCTTCGGCACGAACTGGATGCGGCCGTCTTCAACGGCGGCAATCGCCGGCTCGGCCAGAGGCTTGGTCGACACGTACCACTGGTCAGTCAGCCACGGCTCGATCACGGTGCCGGAACGGTCGCCTTTCGGCACTTTCAGGTTGTGATCGTCGACGCTGACCAGCAGGCCGGCGGCGTCGAACGCCGCGACGATCTGCTTGCGCGCTTCGAAACGCTCGAGACCGGCGTACTCGGCCGGGATCTTGCCGTCGATGCTGTCGTTCAGCGTGCCGTCGAGGTTGAATACCTGGGCTGCGGGCAGCACGTTGGCGTTCTTGTCGAAGATGTTCAGCAGCGGCAGGTTGTGGCGCTTGCCGACTTCGTAGTCGTTGAAATCGTGGGCCGGGGTGATTTTCACGCAGCCGGTGCCGAATTCAGGGTCGCAGTAATCGTCGGCGATGATCGGGATGCGGCGGCCAACCAGTGGCAGCTCGACAAATTTGCCGATCAGGGCTTTGTAGCGCTCATCGTTCGGGTTAACCGCGACGGCGGAGTCGCCGAGCATGGTTTCCGGACGGGTGGTCGCGACGATCAGGAAATCGTTGCCTTCAGCGGTTTTCGCGCCGTCGGCCAGCGGGTACTTGAGGTTCCACAGGAAACCTTTTTCGTCGTGGTTTTCCACTTCGAGGTCGGAAATCGCCGTGTGCAGCTTGGTGTCCCAGTTGACCAGACGCTTGCCGCGGTAGATCAGACCGTCTTCGTGCAGGCGTACGAAGGCTTCCTTGACCGCTTCCGAGAGGCCGTCGTCCATGGTGAAGCGCTCGCGGCTCCAGTCCACGGACGAGCCGAGGCGGCGGATCTGACGGCTGATGTTGCCGCCGGACTGATCCTTCCACTCCCAGACTTTCTCGAGGAATTTTTCGCGGCCCAGGTCGTGGCGGTTCTGCCCGGTGGCTTCCAGTTGACGCTCCACCAGCATCTGCGTGGCGATACCGGCGTGGTCGGTGCCCGGCTGCCACAGGGTGTTGCGACCCTGCATGCGGCGGAAACGGATCAGGGCGTCCATGATCGCGTTGTTGAAACCGTGACCCATGTGCAGGCTGCCGGTGACGTTCGGCGGCGGGATCATGATGGTGTAGGAATCGCCCGCGCCTTGCGGTGCGAAATAGTTCTCGGACTCCCAGGTGTTGTACCAGGAAGTTTCAATGGCGTGCGGCTGGTAGGTCTTATCCATGCGCGGCGGGACCCTATTGGCATTTATTCAGGAAAAGCCGGGAAGTATAGCGGGGCATGGGGCCGAGGGCGAGCGGGGGGGAGGCTGGGCGGACACTAATGTTGGGGGGAACCCTTGTGGTGAGGGGATTTATCCCCGATGGGCCGCGCAGCAGCCCCAAATAATTCAATCACGCTGCGTATTCGCAGGGTTCACGACTGCTGCGCAGCCGATCGGGGATGAATCCCCTCGCCACAAGGGGATCCATCCGGGTTATTCGTATTGGCTGAGCAACCGCTCCATCCGCGCCTCGAGGCGGCGTTTGATTTCGGTTTCGATGTGCGGTGCGAAGTCGTCGATCACGTCCTGCATGATCAACTGCGCGGCGGCGCGCAGTTCGCTGTCCAGGTGCAGCAGCGCGTCCGGGCCTTTATTCACAGGTGCGGTAGCGGGTGCCGGAGCCGGAGCAGGTGGCGGTTCGATGGTCGGCGGCGTGCCGTCGACGGCCTCGAACAGCATCGGAATCTGTTCCTGTTCACCGTCATCGACCGTGTCGGTCAGCAGCGGCGGTTGCAGGTTGTCATCGCCGAGCAACTGGCGGATCGATTCGAGATCGTCCAGCAGGTGCGCAGGCTTTTGCAGCGGTTTTGGAGTGTCCATCGGCGTACTCAGAGTCGCTGTAAACGGTGATCTTGCAGAGGATAGCCCTGTTCGCGGTAGAAACGGAAACTCTCCCGTGCCGCCGCGCGAATCGTCGGATCTTCCACCACCACTTCCGCCACGCGGGCGAATTGGCTGGCAAAGGCCGGGACTTTCAGGTCGAGATTGACCAGCAGATCCTGATGCGCGCCGCAGTCCGCGCCCGTTCCCAGCACAATCAAACCGTCCGGTTCGCTCTCGGCAGGGCCATGAGGGACGAAGGTTTCGCCCTTGAACGCCCACAGGCGCGCATCGAGATCATCGCGCTGAGCAGCATCGCTGCAATGCAGGTAGATGCGGTGGCCCATGCGCCAGGCTTTTTCGGTGAGCTTGCAGGCAAAGTCCAGGCGAGCCGAAGGGTCGGCGCTGGGCAGGATGTAGAAGTCGACTTTGGTCATTACGGTTCCTGAGCCTGGAACGGCGTCACCGCCAAGTGACGCCGTTCAGGTTCATCGGTTTCAGGCTTTGGCGCGGTCCAGCAGGTATTGGGTCAGCAGCGGAACCGGACGGCCAGTGGCGCCTTTGTCCTTGCCGCCGCTGGTCCATGCGGTGCCGGCGATGTCCAGGTGCGCCCAGTTGAGGTTCTTGGTGAAGCGCGACAGGAAGCACGCGGCGGTGATGGTGCCGGCCTTAGGGCCACCAATGTTGGCGATGTCGGCGAACGGGCTGTCGAGCTGCTCCTGGTATTCGTCGAACAGCGGCAGTTGCCAGGCACGGTCGTCAGCGGCCTTGCCGGCACTGAGCAGTTGCTCGATCAGCTCGTCGTTGTTGCCCAGCAGGCCAGACGTGTGTGCACCGAGTGCAACCACGCAGGCACCGGTCAGGGTGGCGATATCGATCACCGCTTGCGGCTTGAAGCGCTCGGAGTAGGTCAGCGCGTCGCACAGCACCAGGCGGCCTTCGGCGTCGGTGTTGAGGATTTCCACGGTCTGGCCGCTCATGGTGGTGACGATGTCGCCCGGACGCGACGCAGTGCCGCTCGGCATGTTTTCCGCACAGGCGAGGATGCACACCAGATTGATCGGCAGCTTCAGTTCGAGCACAGCACGCAGGGTACCGAACACGGAGGCCGCGCCGCCCATGTCGTACTTCATTTCGTCCATGCCGGCGCCAGGCTTTAGGCTGATGCCGCCGGTGTCGAAGGTGATGCCTTTACCGACCAGCGCGTAAGGCTTCTCGGACTTCTTGCCACCGTTGTATTGCATGACGATCAGGCGCGGTGGCTGGGCGCTGCCTTGGCCGACGGCGTAGAACGAGCCCATGCCCAGGGATTTGATCTTCTTCTCGTCGAGGACTTCGACTTTCAGATCCTTGAACTCTTTGCCGAGGTTCTTGGCTTGCTCGCCGAGGAAGGTCGGGTGACAGATATTCGGGGGCAGGTTGCCCAGATTACGGGTGAAGGCCATGCCGTTGGCAATCGCGGTGGCATGGTTCACGGCGCGCTGCACTTCGGCCTGCGCAGCCTTGATGGTCAGCAGGGTGATTTTCTTCAGGGCGCGCGGTTCGGCTTTCTGGCTCTTGAACTGGTCGAAGGTGTATTCGCCGTCCACCAGGGTTTCCGCCAGC
Source organism: Pseudomonas sp. AO-1 (assembly GCF_019775695.1). Classification (NCBI taxonomy): domain Bacteria; kingdom Pseudomonadati; phylum Pseudomonadota; class Gammaproteobacteria; order Pseudomonadales; family Pseudomonadaceae; genus Pseudomonas; species Pseudomonas sp. AO-1. The sequence goes on along the minus strand of NZ_CP079947.1, from coordinate 5,455,706 downwards.
AGACGGGTCTTGCCGTAGCTGTCGCGGTTCTTGACGATGATTTCATCCAGGGCCAGCACGGCATCGCTGCCACCCAGACCTTTCAGGGTGTTGAGGATGCCAGCCACGATTTTACGGAACGGACGGTCGCCCAGTTCTTCATCCTTGCCCACGCCGACCAGCAGCACGCGCTCGGCCTTGAGGTTCGGCAGGCTGTGCAGCAGCAGGCTTTGACCGACCTTGCCGGCCAGATCGCCACGCTTGAGCACGGCGCTGATCGCGCCACCGCTCAACTCGTCGACCTGTCTGGCGGCAACGCCGAGTTTGCGGCCTTCGCCGACGGCAACCACCAGGGTGGCGGTTTTCAACGTTTCTGGGCTAACGCTTTTTACAACCAGTTCCATGTCCGGATCCCTGAATGAATGGTCAACACGCAGGCGTTCGACGGTGTCCGCAGTCGCCTGCTTATAGATAGAAGAGGCGCAGGTCTGTGCCTGCGACGAAGGCGGCAGTTTGAACCTCGCTCACCGCGCCTGACAACCCTCGGTTGTGCGATCTTCAACGGAATCTACGCTTGGGTGAGTGTGCGCAGTGACAGGCGCCCTCAATCACAGGATAATGCCGCATCTTTTTTCGACGGCTCTGCCTTGCGGGTCGCTCGAAACGTTTGCTTGTTTGGCCGCCTTAGCCTGACAACCCTGGAGTGTCTGGTTTGATCGTCTTCCGTTATCTGTCCCGTGAAGTGATGTTGACCCTGAGCGCCGTCAGCGCCGTGCTGCTGGTCATCATCATGAGCGGTCGCTTCATCAAATACCTTGCCCAGGCCGCTGCGGGCCAACTCGATCCGGGATCGCTGTTCCTGATCATGGGTTACCGCCTGCCGGGTTTCATGCAACTGATCCTGCCGTTGGGCCTGTTTCTCGGGATCCTGCTGGCTTACGGCCGGCTGTATCTCGAAAGCGAAATGACCGTGCTCTCGGCCACCGGCATGAGTCAGCAGCGTCTGCTGCGCATGACCCTGTTTCCGGCGACGCTGGTGGCACTGGTGGTGGCGTGGCTGAGCCTGAGTCTGGCCCCGCAAGGCGCTAACCAGTTTCAGTTGCTGCTGAACAAGCAGGACGCCCTGACCGAATTCGATACCCTCGAACCCGGCCGTTTCCAGGCGTTGCGTGACGGGACTCGGGTGACCTACACCGAAAGCCTGACCGACGACCGTGTCAACCTCGGCGGCGTGTTCATCTCGCAGAAAAATCTCGGCTCCGATCAGAAAGATCGGGGGATTTCCGTGCTGGTGGCCGAGAAGGGCCGTCAGGAGATTCACCCGGACGGCAACCGCTATCTGATCCTCCACAACGGTTACCGCTACGACGGCAGCCCGGGTCAGGCCGATTACCGCGCGATCAAATACGACACCTACGGCGTATTGCTGCCCAAACCCGATGCCAGCGACGAAGTCACCGACCGTGATGCGATCCCGACTTCGACCCTGCTGAGCGCCGATGACGAGCGTTCCAAGGCTGAATTGCAATGGCGGATTTCACTGCCGTTGCTGGTATTCATCGTGACCCTGATGGCGGTGCCGCTGTCGCGGGTCAATCCGCGTCAGGGCCGTTTCCTGAAGCTGCTGCCGGCGATTCTTCTTTATATGGCTTACCTGACCATCCTGATTGCCGCCCGCGGCGCCCTCGAAAAAGGCAAGATTCCAGCGGTGCTCGGCTTGTGGTGGGTGCACGGGATCTTCCTGGTCATCGGTCTCGGCCTGCTGTACTGGGAGCCGTTGCGCCTGAAGCTGGCCAGCCGTCGCAGCGCTGCGCTGGAGGTGGCCCGTGGTTAAACTCGACCGCTACATCGGCAGTAGTGTATTCGTGGCGATCATCGCCGTGCTGGCGATCATTCTGGGTCTGGCGACCCTGTTTGCCTTCATCGACGAGATGAGCGACGTCAGCGATACCTACACCCTGGCCGACGTGCTGAGCTTCGTCATGCTCACCGCGCCGCGTCGCCTGTATGAAATGCTGCCGATGGCCGCGCTGATCGGCTGTCTGATCGGCCTCGGCAGTCTGGCCAGCAGCAGCGAGCTGACGGTCATGCGTGCCGCGGGTGTGTCCATCGGGCGCATTGTCTGGGCGGTCATGAAGCCCATGCTGGTGCTGATGCTGGCTGGCGTGCTGATTGGCGAATACGTGGCCCCGGCCACCGAAAGCATGGCCCAGGCCAATCGCTCGCTGGCGCAAGGCAGCGGCGATGCGCAGAGCGCCAAACACGGTATGTGGCACCGTCAGGGCGAGGAGTTCATCCATATCAACGCCGTGCAACCCGACGGCCTGCTGTATGGCGTGACCCGCTATCACTTCGACAAAGAGCGCCACCTGCTCAGTTCCAGCTTCGCCAAGCGTGCGGAGTTCGACGGCAAGCGCTGGCTGCTCACTGACGTGACTACTACGGTGTTCCATGAGCGCAACACTGAAGTGGTGAACGCGCCGAGCGAGGAGTGGGATGTATCGCTGAGCCCGCAATTGCTCAACACGGTGGTGATGGCGCCTGAGGCGTTGTCGATTTCCGGACTGTGGGGCTATATCCACTATCTGGCGGATCAAGGCCTGAGCAACGGTCGTTACTGGCTGGCATTTTGGGTCAAGGTGTTGCAGCCGCTGGTCACCGCTGCGCTGGTGCTGATGGCGATCTCCTTCATCTTCGGTCCGTTGCGTTCGGTCACCCTCGGTCAGCGAGTGTTCACTGGTGTGCTGGTGGGCTTCACCTTCCGCATCGTCCAGGATCTGCTCGGCCCGTCGAGCCTGGTGTTTGGCTTCTCGCCGCTGTTCGCGGTGCTGGTGCCGGCCACGGTCTGTGCGCTGGCGGGTGTCTGGTTGCTGCGACGCGCCGGTTGATGGCCACGTTGTTGCCAATGCTTTAACCGCGAAAACGCCTCGGTCGACAGATCGGGGCGTTTTCGTATGCAATCCGGGTGACAGGCGAACGTGACGCTTGCGCCGTGTATCAGGTACAATTCCCGGCTATTTTTCGGCGGGCCAAGCCTGCAGCCTTTTTGAGTGTTGATCCGTGAGTGATTTGAGTCATATCCGCAATTTCTCCATCATCGCCCACATTGACCATGGCAAGTCGACGCTGGCTGACCGTTTCATCCAGATGTGCGGTGGCCTGGCCGAGCGTGAAATGGAAGCCCAGGTACTGGATTCCATGGATCTGGAGCGCGAACGCGGGATCACCATCAAGGCCCACAGCGTTACCCTCTATTACAAAGCCAAAGACGGCGTCACCTACCAGCTGAACTTCATTGACACCCCGGGTCACGTCGACTTCACCTACGAAGTCAGCCGTTCCCTGGCCGCGTGTGAAGGCGCATTGCTGGTGGTCGATGCCGGTCAGGGTGTTGAAGCCCAGTCCGTGGCCAACTGCTACACCGCCATCGAGCAAGGCCTCGAGGTCATGCCGGTGCTGAACAAGATCGACCTGCCACAGGCCGAGCCGGACCGCGTCAAGGACGAGATCGAGAAGATCATCGGCATCGACGCCACTGACGCCGTTACCTGCAGCGCCAAGACCGGCCTGGGTGTCGACGAAGTGCTCGAGCGTCTGGTCGCGACCATTCCTGCGCCGACCGGCAACATCGAAGGTCCGCTGCAAGCGTTGATCATCGATTCCTGGTTCGACAACTACCTGGGCGTTGTTTCCCTGGTGCGCGTGCGTCATGGCCGCGTGAAGAAGGGCGACAAGATCCTGGTGAAATCCACCGGCAAGATCCACCTGGTGGACAGCGTCGGTGTGTTCAACCCGAAACACACTGCCACTGCTGACCTCAAGGCCGGCGAAGTGGGCTTCATCATCGCCAGCATCAAGGACATTCACGGTGCACCGGTCGGTGACACCCTGACCCTGAGCTCGACCCCGGACGTTGAAGTGCTGCCCGGCTTCAAACGCATCCAGCCACAGGTTTACGCCGGTCTGTTCCCGGTCAGTTCCGACGACTTCGAGGACTTCCGCGAAGCGCTGCAGAAACTGACCCTGAACGACTCCTCGCTGCAGTACACCCCGGAAAGCTCCGACGCACTGGGCTTCGGCTTCCGTTGCGGGTTCCTCGGCATGCTGCACATGGAGATCATCCAGGAGCGCCTCGAGCGCGAATACGACCTGGACCTGATCACCACCGCGCCAACGGTAATTTTCGAGCTGGTGCTGAAAACCGGTGAAACGATTTACGTCGACAACCCGTCCAAGCTTCCGGATGTGTCGGCCATTGAAGACATGCGCGAGCCGATCGTGCGAGCCAATATTCTGGTTCCGCAGGAACACCTGGGCAACGTCATCACCCTGTGCATCGAGAAACGCGGCGTACAGGTCGACATGCTGTTCCTCGGCAATCAGGTACAAGTGACCTACGACCTGCCGATGAACGAAGTGGTCCTGGACTTCTTCGACCGTCTCAAATCCACCAGCCGCGGCTATGCTTCGCTGGATTACCATTTCGATCGTTACCAATCGGCTAATCTGGTGAAACTGGACGTGCTGATCAACGGTGACAAGGTCGACGCCCTGGCGTTGATCGTGCACCGTGACAATTCGCACTTCAAAGGTCGCCAGTTGACCGAGAAGATGAAAGAACTGATTCCTCGTCAGATGTTCGACGTGGCGATTCAGGCTGCCATTGGCGGTCAGATCGTCGCCCGGACCACCGTCAAGGCACTCAGAAAGAACGTATTGGCCAAATGCTACGGCGGTGACGTAAGCCGTAAGAAAAAGCTGCTTGAAAAGCAAAAGGCCGGTAAAAAACGCATGAAGCAGGTCGGCAACGTGGAAATTCCACAAGAAGCCTTCCTCGCCGTGCTCAGGTTGGAATAGTCAGGTCCTATGTCACTAAATTTCCCGCTGTTGCTGGTCATCGCCGTGTTCGTCTGCGGCCTGTTGGCGTTGCTCGATCTGCTGTTCCTGGCGCCGCGTCGGCGTGCTGCGATTGCCTCTTATCAAGGCAGTGTCAGCCAGCCGGAGCCCGTGGTGGTCGAGAAACTGAACAAAGAGCCGTTGCTGGTCGAATACGGCAAGTCGTTCTTTCCGGTGCTGTTCATCGTGCTGGTGCTGCGTTCGTTCCTGGTGGAACCGTTCCAGATTCCGTCCGGCTCGATGAAACCGACGCTGGACGTCGGCGACTTCATTCTGGTGAACAAGTTTTCTTACGGGATCCGCCTGCCGGTGATCGACAAGAAAATCATCGAAGTCGGTGATCCACAGCGTGGCGATGTGATGGTGTTCCGCTACCCGAGCGACCCTAACGTCAACTACATCAAGCGTGTAGTCGGCGTACCGGGCGACACGGTGCGTTACACCGCCGACAAGCGTCTGTTCGTCAATGGTGAGTCGATTGCCGAGCAACTGGTCGGCTCCGAGCCGGGCACGCTGGGCAGCGCGGAACTCTACAAGGAAAAACTCGGCGCCGCCGAGCACCTGATCCGCAAGGAAATGAGCCGCTACCGCGCGACGCCGGACCATACCTGGACCGTGCCGGCCGGGCACTACTTCATGATGGGCGACAACCGCGACAACTCCAACGACAGTCGCTATTGGGATGATCCGAACATTCCCAAGGATCTGCTGGGCATGGTTCCCGACCAGAATATCGTCGGCAAAGCCTTCGCTGTCTGGATGAGCTGGCCGGAACCGAAACTCAGCCACCTGCCGAATTTCTCGCGGGTTGGCCTGATCAAGTAATCAATCACGGCGCTGTTGACCACAGCGCCGAATGCATTTCTGGCGTCGACACAAATTGGCGCCAGGGCATGAAGCCACGATATTCAGGACGTCATTTTTGAACACAGCGTTAATTGTCCCAGGCCTGCGCCGTACCCCGGCGATGGCAGTGGAATCCAGCCACGAACTCAGCGTGGGTAAACCGTGAGCGTTTCTCTAAGCCGTCTCGAGCGCCAGCTCGGTTACACCTTCAAGGATCAGGAGCTGATGCTGCTGGCCCTCACGCACCGCAGCTTTGCCGGGCGTAACAACGAACGCCTGGAATTCCTTGGCGATGCCATCCTCAACTTCGTCGCCGGCGAGGCGCTGTTCGATCGCTTCCCGCTGGCTCGCGAAGGCCAGTTGTCGCGTTTGCGCGCACGCCTGGTGAAGGGTGAGACACTGGCCGTGCTGGCCCGTGGTTTCGACCTGGGCGACTACCTGCGTCTGGGTTCGGGCGAACTGAAAAGCGGTGGTTTCCGTCGCGAATCGATTCTGGCCGATGCCCTCGAAGCGCTGATCGGCGCGATCTACCTGGATGCCGGCATGGACGTCGCTCGCGAGCGCGTGCTGGCCTGGTTGGCCGGTGAGTTCGAAGGCCTGACGCTGGTCGACACCAACAAGGATCCCAAGACCCGTCTGCAGGAACACCTGCAATCGCGCGGTTGTGAACTGCCACGCTATGAAGTGGTGGACATCCAGGGTGAGCCCCACTGCCGTACCTTCTTCGTCGAGTGCGAAGTGGTCTTATTGAATGAAAAAAGCCGAGGTCAGGGTGTGAGCCGTCGTATTGCCGAACAGGTAGCGGCCGCCGCAGCACTGATTGCCCTGGGCGTGGAGAATGGCAATGACTGATACAAACGCAACTCGCTGTGGCTACGTTGCCATCGTCGGCCGTCCCAACGTTGGCAAGTCGACGTTGCTCAACCACATCCTCGGCCAGAAGCTCGCGATCACCTCGCGCAAGCCGCAGACTACCCGTCACAACATGCTCGGGATCAAGACCGAAGGTGACGTGCAGGCGATCTACGTCGACACCCCCGGCATGCACAAGGGTGGCGAAAAGGCCCTGAACCGCTACATGAACAAAACCGCCTCGGCGGCCTTGAAAGACGTCGACGTGGTGATCTTCGTGGTTGACCGCACCAAGTGGACCGAAGAAGACCAGATGGTGCTGGAGCGCGTGCAGTACGTGACCGGCCCGCTGATCGTCGCGCTGAACAAGACCGACCGCATCGAAGACAAGGCCGAGCTGATGCCGCACCTGTCGTGGTTGCAGGAACAGCTGCCGAACGCGCAGATCATCCCGATTTCCGCGCAGCAAGGGCACAACCTCGACGCGCTGGAAAAGGTCATCGCCGATCACCTGCCGGAGAACGATCATTTCTTCCCGGAAGACCAGATCACCGATCGCAGCAGCCGCTTCCTCGCTGCCGAACTGGTGCGCGAGAAGATCATGCGTCAGATGGGCGCCGAACTGCCTTACCAGATCACCGTCGAGATCGAAGAATTCAAGCAGCAAGGCAAGACGCTGCACATCCATGCACTGATCCTCGTTGAGCGTGACGGCCAGAAGAAGATCATCATTGGCGACAAGGGCGAGCGCATCAAGCGCATCGGCACCGAAGCGCGCAAGGACATGGAGTTGCTGTTCGACGCCAAGATCATGCTCAACCTGTGGGTCAAGGTGAAGGGCGGCTGGTCCGACGACGAGCGTGCTCTGCGTTCGCTGGGTTACGGCGACCTGTAAGTACGCGGTTGTCGCAACACCGAAAAAACCTGTGGGAGCGAGCTTGCTCGCGAAGGCGTAGTGCCAGACGACATATTTGTTGACTGACACCCTGCATTCGCGAGCAAGCTCGCTCCCACAGTGGTTTTTGGGTGAATATAAAACCGCGTTTTATCCATGAGAGTTCCATGTCTTTAAACCCACCTCCCGCCCAACTCGCCTACGTCCTGCATTCGCGCGCCTACCGCGAATCCAGCGCGCTGGTCGACTTCCTCACGCCGCAAGGTCGGCTGCGGGCGGTGTTGCGCAGTGCGCGGGGCAAGGCCGGGACATTGGCGCGACCGTTCGTGCCGCTGGAGGTCGAGTTTCGTGGCAAGGGTGAGCTGAAGAATGTCGGGCGCATGGAAAGTGCCGGCAACGCGACCTGGATGGTCGGTGATGCGCTGTTCAGCGGCCTCTATCTCAATGAGCTGCTGATCCGCCTGCTGCCCGCCGAAGATCCGCACCCGGCGGTGTTCGATCACTACGCTGCAACCCTGCTGGCCCTGGCCGAAGGCCGCCCGCTGGAGCCGTTGTTGCGCTCCTTCGAATGGCGCCTGCTGGACGATCTCGGTTACGGCTTCTCGATGAGCACTGACATCCACGGCGAGCCAGTGGCCGCGGACGGCCTCTATCGCCTGCAAGTGGATGCCGGGCTGGAACGCGTCTTCCTGTTGCAGCCGGGTCTGTTCAACGGCACCGAACTGCTGGCCATGGCCGAAGCCGACTGGACCGCGCCCGGTGCACTGTCGGCGGCCAAACGTCTGATGCGTCAGGCACTGGCCGTTCACTTGGGCGGTCGGCCCCTCGTCAGCCGCGAGCTATTTCGCAAGCCCTGATATGCTGTGCGCCGAATCTTTCCCTTCAGGAGCGCAGCCGTGACCACCAGCAATCGCATTCTTCTTGGCGTGAACATCGACCACGTCGCCACCCTGCGTCAGGCCCGTGGCACGCGCTACCCGGATCCGGTCAAGGCTGCGCTGGACGCGGAAGAGGCGGGCGCCGACGGCATCACCGTGCACCTGCGCGAAGACCGCCGGCACATTCAGGAGCGCGACGTGTTACTGCTCAAGGATGTGCTGCAGACTCGCATGAACTTCGAAATGGGCGTCACCGAAGAAATGATGGCGTTCGCCGAGCGCATCCGTCCGGCGCACATCTGCCTGGTCCCGGAGACCCGTCAGGAACTGACCACTGAAGGCGGTCTGGATGTAGCGGGGCAGGAAGAGCGGATCAAGGCGGCGGTCGCGCGTCTGTCGAAGATCGGCAGCGAAGTGTCGCTGTTCATCGATGCCGACGAGCGCCAGATCGCTGCGTCCAGGCGCGTAGGAGCACCGGCGATCGAGCTGCACACCGGGCGTTACGCTGATGCCGAGACCCCGACCGAAGTTGCTGAGGAATTGAAGCGTGTGGCGGACGGCGTGGCGTTTGGTCTGGCGCAGGGCCTGATCGTCAATGCCGGGCATGGCCTGCATTATCACAACGTCGAAGCCGTGGCAGCGATCAAGGGCATTAACGAATTGAACATCGGCCATGCGCTGGTGGCGCATGCGTTGTTCGTGGGCTTCAAATCTGCTGTTTCTGAAATGAAAGCGCTGATTCTGACGGCTGCGCTCAAAGGCTGAAGATCAAAAGATCGCAGCCTTCGGCAGCTCCTACATCATGGTCTAAAAAAAATCGACCACAACACCGAAGGCTGCGATCTTTTGCTTTTAGAGCGGGGCAGGCTCTTGAGCCGGTTTTGACTTGTCGATCCCCGGCACATGCAGATTGCCCTCGGCCACCTGATCGCCCTCGAGCTGCGGCTGGGTCACCCAGGTGAGGATGTCGTAGTAGCGACGGATGTTCGCCACGAAATGCACCGGCTCGCCGCCCCGGGCATAGCCGTAGCGGGTCTTGCTGTACCACTGCTTCTGCGACAGGCGCGGCAGCATCTTCTTCACGTCCAGCCACTTGTCCGGGTTCAGGCCTTCGCGGGACGCCAGTTTGCGCGCGTCATCGAGGTGGCCGCTGCCGACGTTGTACGCCGCCAGGGCGAACCAGGTGCGGTCCGGTTCCTGAATCGACTCGTCGAGCTGATCCTTCATGTAGGCCAGGTACTTGGCGCCGCCCATGATGCTTTGCTTGGGATCGAGCCGGTTCGACACGCCCATCGCCTGAGCGGTGTTCTGGGTCAGCATCATCAAGCCGCGCACGCCGGTTTTCGAAGTGACCGCCGGTTGCCACAGCGATTCCTGATAACCGATGGCCGCGAGCAGGCGCCAGTCGATTTTCTCTTTCTTGGCGTAGGCCTTGAAGTGCTGTTCGTATTTGGGCAGGCGCTGCTGCAGGTGCTGGGCGAAGGTGGTGGCGCCCATGTAGCCGAGGACATCGACGTGGCCGTAGTAACGGTCTTTCAGGCGCTGCAGGGTGCCGTTTTTCTGCACCTTGTCGAGGTAGGCGTTGATCTCGTTGAGCAGGCTGTTGTCTTCACCGGCGGCCACCGCCCAGCTCTGGCTGCGCGCATCGCCGAGGTCGAAGGCCACGCGGATGTTGGTGAAGTACACCTGGTTCATTGCCACTTCGTTGGAATCAACCAGCGTCAGGTCGATCTGGCCTTCATCGACCATGCGCAACAGATCGACCACCTCAACGGCGTCGGATTCTTCATATTCGATGCCGGGGAATTTCTTTTTCAGCTCTGCCAGTTGTTCGGCGTGGGTGCTGCCCTTGAGCACCATGATCTTCTTGCCGACCAGATCGCCGGGATCCGTCGGCCGCGACTGGCCGTTGCGATAGATGATCTGCGGGGTGACTTCGAGGTAGGAGTGGGAGAACCGCACCTGCTTCTTGCGTTCCTCGCTGCTGACCAGGCCCGCCGCCGCCAGCACCGGGCCGTTCGGCTTGCCGATCTGGTTGAACAGGTCATCGAGGTTGTCGGCGGTCTCGATCTTCAGTTCGACCCCCAAATCGTCGGCGAAGCGCTTCACCAGCTCGTATTCGAAGCCGGTTTCACCGCTGCGATCCTGAAAGTAGGTGGCGGGGCTGTTACGGGTAATCACCCGCAGCACACCATCCTCCTTTACGCGCTCAAGTGTGTTGGGTTTATCAACACAACCACCGAGCATCAGGAAGAGTCCGGTTGCGATCAGCCATTTGGCGTACCGCGGACGCAAAGCCGTTGGGAAAAACATGTGCGCAGTATACGCAAACGGCTGCGGGCGCCATATCTCGACAGTGAGGGGCTTGTCTGCTAGAGATCACAAAACCGCACGAAACCCCGCAGGAATGGGGCTTAGCGGCATTTTGTGACAGAAAAAATAAGCGTTGGCCGCGCCCTCTCGAAATTTGACTTCAAAGGCAGAAACACAGATTGATATCCGAGTGCAACCGTGCGTAGCGTTTCGGGTGATGTTGAGGGCGGTTTAGGCTAGAATGCACGGCCTCAAAGCACACCCCTTCCCGAGGCTGTCCCGAAGATGTTGATCCTGCGCGGCGCTCCTGCCCTTTCTGCCTTTCGCCACAGCAAACTCCTTGAGCAACTGAGCCAGAAGGTTCCAGCTGTCAATGGCCTGTATGCTGAATTCGCTCACTTCGCCGAAGTCACCGGCGTCCTGACCTGCGACGAACAGCAGGTGCTTGCGCGCCTTCTGAAGTACGGCCCAAGCGTTCCGGTACAAGAGCCGACCGGCCGTCTGTTCCTGGTGTTGCCGCGTTTCGGCACCATCTCGCCATGGTCGAGCAAGGCCAGCGACATCGCCCGCAACTGCGGCCTGAGCAAGATTCAGCGTCTGGAGCGCGGCATCGCGTTCTACGTGGCCGGCCAGTTCAGCGACACCGAAGCCCAACAGATTGCCGACGTGCTGCATGACCGCATGACCCAGATCGTCCTGGGCAATCTGGAACAGGCCGCGGGTCTGTTCAGCCACGCCGAGCCGAAACCGCTGACCGCGATCGACATCCTCGGTGGCGGCCGCGCCGCGCTGGAAAAAGCCAACACTGAACTGGGCCTGGCCCTGGCCGAAGACGAGATCGACTATCTGGTCAACGCCTTCAACGGTCTCAAGCGCAACCCGCACGACATCGAACTGATGATGTTCGCCCAGGCCAACTCCGAGCACTGCCGCCACAAGATCTTCAACGCCAGTTGGGATATTGACGGCGAGAGCCAGGAAAAAAGCCTGTTCGGCATGATCAAGAACACCTACCAGATGCACAACGAAGGCGTGCTGTCCGCTTATAAGGACAACGCTTCGGTGATCGTCGGCAACGTCGCCGGCCGCTTCTTCCCGGATCCGGAAACCCGCCAGTACGGCGCGGTGCAGGAGCCGGTGCACATCCTGATGAAGGTCGAGACCCACAACCACCCGACCGCGATCGCCCCGTTCCCGGGCGCCTCCACCGGTTCCGGTGGCGAGATCCGCGACGAAGGTGCCACCGGCCGTGGCGCGAAGCCAAAGGCCGGCCTGACCGGTTTCACCGTGTCCAACCTGCAGATCCCGGGCTTCGAACAACCGTGGGAAGTGCCGTACGGCAAGCCTGAGCGCATCGTTACCGCGCTGGACATCATGATCGAAGGCCCGCTGGGCGGCGCCGCGTTCAACAACGAATTCGGTCGTCCGGCCCTGACCGGCTACTTCCGTACCTTCGAACAATCGATCACTACTCCGCACGGTGACGAAGTTCGCGGTTACCACAAGCCGATCATGCTCGCGGGCGGTATGGGCAACATCCGCGAAGAACACGTCAAGAAAGGCGAGATTCTGGTCGGCTCCAAGCTGATCGTGCTCGGCGGCCCGGCAATGCTCATCGGTCTGGGCGGCGGTGCTGCGTCCTCGATGGCCACCGGCACCAGCTCGGCGGATCTCGACTTCGCTTCCGTACAGCGTGAAAACCCTGAAATGGAACGTCGCTGCCAGGAAGTCATCGACCGTTGCTGGCAGCTGGGCGACAAGAACCCGATCAGCTTCATCCACGACGTGGGCGCGGGCGGTCTATCCAACGCCTTCCCGGAACTGGTCAACGACGGCGACCGCGGTGGCCGTTTCGAACTGCGCAACATTCCAAACGACGAGCCGGGCATGGCCCCGCACGAAATCTGGTCCAACGAATCTCAGGAACGTTACGTTCTGGCGGTCGGCCCGGCCGACTTCGAGCGCTTCAAGGCGATCTGCGAACGTGAGCGCTGCCCGTTCGCCGTGGTCGGCGAAGCCACTGCCGAGCCGCAACTGACCGTGACGGACAGCCACTTCGGCAACAACCCGGTGGACATGCCGCTGGAAGTGTTGCTGGGCAAGGCCCCGCGCATGCACCGTTCGGTGGTTCGCGAAGCCGAGCTGGGCGATGACTTCGATCCGTCGAACCTGGACATCAGCGAATCCATCGAGCGCGTCCTGCATCACCCGGCCGTGGCGAGCAAAAGCTTCCTGATCACCATCGGCGACCGCACCATCACCGGCCTCGTGGCCCGTGACCAGATGGTTGGCCCATGGCAGGTTCCGGTGGCCGACGTCGCCGTCACCGCCACCAGTTTCGACGTCTACACCGGTGAAGCGATGGCCATGGGCGAGCGCACTCCGCTGGCGCTGCTGGACGCTCCGGCGTCGGGCCGTATGGCTATCGGCGAAACCCTGACCAACATTGCCGCTTCGCGCATCAACAAGATTTCCGACATCAAGCTGTCGGCGAACTGGATGTCCGCTGCCGGCCACCCGGGCGAAGACGCGCGTCTGTACGACACCGTGAAAGCGGTCGGCATGGAACTGTGCCCTGAGCTGGGCATCACCATTCCGGTCGGCAAGGACTCGATGTCCATGGCCACCCGCTGGAACGACAACGGTGAAGAAAAAACCGTGACCTCGCCGATGTCGCTGATCGTGACCGGTTTCGCCCCAGTGGCTGACATCCGTCAGACCCTGACCCCGGAACTGCGCATGGACAAGGGCACCACCGACCTGATCCTGATCGACCTCGGTCGAGGCCAGAACCGCATGGGGGCCTCGATCCTCGCTCAGGTTCACGGCAAGCTCGGCAAGCAGGCACCGGACGTCGATGACGCCGAAGACCTGAAGGCCTTCTTCGCGGTGATCCAGGGCCTCAACGCCGACGGTCACCTGCTGGCTTACCACGACCGTTCCGACGGTGGTCTGCTGACCTCCGTGGTGGAAATGGCGTTTGCCGGCCACTGCGGTCTGAGCCTGAACCTGGACAGCGTTGCTGAAAATTCGGCAGAAATCGCCGCGATCCTGTTCAACGAAGAACTGGGTGCGGTGATCCAGGTTCGTCAGGACGCCACCCCGGACATCCTCGCGCAATTCAGCGCGGCCGGTCTGGGCGACTGCGTGTCGGTGATCGGTCAGCCGATCAACAACGGCCAGATCAACATCACCTTCAACGGTGACACGGTGTTCGAAGGCCAGCGCCGTCTGCTGCAACGTCAGTGGGCCGAGACCAGCTACCAGATCCAGCGTCTGCGCGACAACGCCGACTGCGCCGAGCAAGAGTTCGATGCGCTGCTGGAAGAAGACAACCCGGGCCTGAGCGTCAAGCTGAGCTACGATGTCAACCAGGACATCGCCGCGCCTTACATCAAGAAAGGCATCCGCCCACAGGTTGCCGTGCTGCGTGAGCAGGGCGTCAACGGTCAGGTGGAAATGGCCGCCGCGTTCGACCGCGCCGGTTTCAACGCGATCGACGTGCATATGAGCGATATTCTCGCTGGCCGTGTCGACCTGAACGAGTTCAAAGGCCTGGTGGCCTGCGGTGGTTTCTCCTACGGCGACGTCCTCGGCGCCGGTGAAGGTTGGGCCAAGTCGGCACTGTTCAACAGCCGTGCCCGCGATGCGTTCCAGGGCTTCTTCGAACGTAACGACAGCTTCACCCTCGGCGTGTGCAACGGTTGCCAGATGATGTCCAACCTGCACGAGCTGATCCCGGGCAGCGAGTTCTGGCCGCACTTCGTGCGCAACCGCTCCGAGCAGTTCGAAGCGCGCGTGGCGATGGTGCAGATCCAGGAATCGAACTCGATCTTCTTGCAGGGCATGGCCGGTTCACGCATGCCGATCGCCATCGCGCACGGTGAAGGCCATGCCGAGTTCTCCAGCGAAGAAGCCCTGCTGGAAGCCGATCTGTCCGGTTGCGTGGCGATGCGTTTCGTCGACAACCACGGTAAGGTCACCGAAGCCTACCCGGCCAACCCGAACGGTTCGCCACGCGGGATTACCGGTCTCACCAGCCGCGACGGTCGTGTGACGATCATGATGCCGCACCCGGAGCGGGTGTTCCGCGCGGTGCAGAACTCATGGCGTTCGGAAGACTGGACCGAGGATGCTCCTTGGATGCGCATGTTCCGTAACGCGCGCGTCTGGGTGAACTGAGGCCTGTGTACAAGCTCGGGTTTTTTGTTCCCGATAGTCATGTCGAGGTGGTCAAGGACGCTGTATTCGCTGCCGGTGGTGGGCGGATCGGGGACTATGACCACTGTGCTTGGCAGGTGCTTGGGTCTGGCCAGTTTCGACCGTTGGACGGCAGTCAGCCGTTCATTGGTGAGGCGGGGCAGGTTGAGCGGGTCGAGGAATGGAAGGTTGAGCTTGTGGTTTGTGATGAGCTGATTCGTGAGGTGGTGGCGGCTTTGAAGTTGAGTCACCCTTACGAGACGCCGGCTTATGAAGTGTGGCGGCTGGAGGATTTCTGATCTTCTTTCCGCTGGAATGGGAAACCCGCAGATGAGTGATTGTCTGCGGGTTTTTTGTTGCCTGCGATTTGAGGGGTGAATGCGTTTCATTGTGGGAGCTGGCTTGCCAGCGATGGCGCCCTTATAGGCGACCATGCTCTGTCTGATTGAGTGAGTATCCGTTGCTTCGGGTGCGGCGGCTGGCGGTTTCGCCCTTACGGCGACTCGCTTTTTTTACAAACGCCTAAAAAAGTAAGCAAAAAAACGCTTGCTCCTGCGTTCGGCCCGCTCGCTGGGGCTCGGGGTCCCTTCGCTGCGGGCTCGATCCGGGCGCAGCGCCTACGGTTTGCTTCGCTGCACCTCCTCTCGCTGTGTTTGGCTGCGCCAAACGGTCGCTGCGCTCCCACCCCCGGATCAATCCCTCCACTCAGCCTTCCGACGTCGCCCGTGGATCAAGATCAAAAGCCACAGCCGAGCTTGCGCTCATCCTGGAGTGGGGCGGCTTCGCCGCATGGCGGTGTTCACAAGTTAAAAATATGGGAGCTGGCTTGTCAGCGATGGCGGCCTGACAGCCGACCAATCTCCCACTGAAGTCACTCAATTTCCCTGTGGGAGCGAGCCTGCTCGCGAAGGCGCCCTGCCAGCCAACCGTTCTCCAAATGAATACCCCAATCCATTGTGGGAGCTGGCTTGCCAGCGATGGCGGCCTGACAGCCGACCATTTTCTATCTGGTGCATCTCCCCTCTGTAGGAGCTGCCGAAGGCTGCGATCTTTTGACTTTGGTTTTTTACAGTCAAAGGGCAGATCAAAAGATCGCAGCCTTCGGCAGCTCCTACACGAGATGTTTTGTGTTTAAGAGTGTGTGGAATTACCAGAACCTTCCCACAAGATTTTCAGGTTGTCCCTCGGACGTCCGGTCTCTAGGCTTCGTCTGTCGCTGCCAATTCAGCGACCGGGAGGTGAGATACCCGATTTGGATCCCCAGACAAGTGCCCCCATAATTGCGGCCAGCTTTCGCTGTCAGCAATTCCTTATGGCGGCTATGTACGGGCGGACTTCGGTCCGGCCGGATTTGGGGTCCTTACCGGTAATCTCACTCCGTACATGGCTGCCACCTCTTCTCCGAGTGAGATCGGGAGCAAGTGGCTACGACACTTAAAAGGACTTGTTCGATGGACAAACTGATCCCCGACCCACCCCACAAAACCACAGCACCACCCGTCGACGCCATCCGCGTCGAAGACCTGACGAAAGACCGTGAAGCCATCAAGCGCGCTGTCGATTTCTACTTCACCCAGCAACCCGCTCAGGCGCATCAGCCCAGCACAATGTTCCTGGTCAACCCCAGCATCGACACCGAAACCCTGCTAGCCCACGCCTACGAATCGTTGGCCTGCGCCAGTGCCATGGCCAGCAACTTCGCCAGCGAACTCAGCGGCCTGCAACGCAGCAACGCACTGGCGATCCAGCAAATCGTCATGCTCGCCGAACTGGCGGTAAACCGCGCGCTGGACCGGGTCGATCCACAAACCTGACAACGCGACATCGTTGATCGCCAGTAGGCTTGCTTCCACAACGTCGTGTACGATTTTGAGAACTTTGCCCAACCTGTGGGAGCCTGGCTCGTCAGCGATGGCGACCTGATTCTTGGGAAAGATAGCTTCCATGTAGGAGCTGTCGAGTGAAACGAGGCTGCGATCTTTTGATCTTTGATTATGATTGTAAAAAGCAAAATCAAAAGATCGCAGCCTGCGGCAGCTCCTACATGGGTGATGTGTGGGGTCAGACTTTGGCGCTGACCTCACTGCGATTAACCAACGCCTCAATCGCCCCACTCAAACTCGCGGCTTTCTCGCCAATCAACAAGTGCCAGACCCCACCTTCCAACGGGCTTACACCCTGGCAACCCAGCTCTTTCAACTGAGCCTCGGAAAGCGCTTTACCATCGGCCAGTTGCAGGCGAATGCGGGTCAGGGCGATGCAGTCCAGCTGCAGCACATTCTCGCTACCACCCAGTGCTGTCAGCCATTGCTGGGCTTCCGGTGCAGCGACGAATGCAGCTTTCGATTCCTCGACCACCACCGTAGGCGTAGCCACCAACGCACGCCCCAGCGCTGGCATCGCGAGGCGGATTTCGTCGGCGATGCTGTCGGCCAATGGCCCAACCACCACCTGCAAGCTGCCGCCCTTGCCCGGGCGTACCACGGCCATCGCGCCCAGCGCTTTCAAATCCGCATCGGATGCCTTGTTGCGATCGACCATTTCCAGTCGCAGACGAGTCGTGCAGGCGCCCACGGTAAGCAGATTCTCGGCACCGCCCAAGGCCTTGATGTACGCAGCGGCACGTTCGTTTTCCGTGAGCACTGACTTCTCGGTGGCGGCCACATCCTCACGCCCCGGCGTCTTCAAATTGAAGCGACGAATACAGAAATCAAACACCGCGTAATACACCACGGCATACGCCAGTCCGACCGGAATAACCAGCCAGCCATTGGTCGAGCGCCCCCAACCCAGCACCATGTCGATGAAGCCGCCGGAGAAGGTGAAACCCAGGTGAATGTTCAGCGCATTGGTGATCGCCATCGACAGGCCGGTCAGCAGCGCATGCAGCAGATACAGCAGCGGGGCGAGGAACATGAAGGCGAATTCGATGGGCTCGGTTACCCCGGTCAAAAACGAGGTCAGCGCCATCGACAGGAAGATCCCGCCCATGACCTTGCGCCGCTCTGGCAGGGCGTTGCGGTACATCGCCAGGCATGCGGCGGGCAGGCCGAAGATCATCATCGGGAACATGCCGGTCATGAACTGGCCGCCCTTTGGATCGCCGGCGAAGTAGCGTGACAGGTCGCCGGTGACCAGTGCACCGGTGGTCGGATCGGTGAAGTTGCCGAACACGAACCACGCCATGTTGTTGAGGATGTGGTGCAGGCCGGTGACGATCAGCAGGCGGTTGAACACGCCGAAGACGAACGCGCCAATGCTGCCGCTTTCCATCATCAGCGCGCCGAAGGCATTGATGCCGTGCTGGATCGGCGGCCAGATGTAGCCGAACACCACGCCCAGCCCGACGGCTGCGAACCCGGTGACGATCGGCACGAAGCGCCGGCCGCCGAAGAACGCCAGGTACTCCGGCAGCTTGATGTCCTTGAAGCGGTTGTACAGCGCGCCGGCCATCAGGCCGCTGACGATCCCGGCGAGCATGCCCATGTTGATGCTTGGGTCGAGCACCTTGAGGGTGGAGATCATCACCAGGTAACCGATCACCCCGGCCAGGCCTGCGGTGCCGTTGTTGTCCTTGGCGAAACCGACAGCGATGCCGATGGCGAAGATCATTGCCAGGTTGGCGAAGATCACTTGCCCGGCATCGTGGATGATCGCGATGTTCAAAAGGTCGGTGTCACCCAGACGCAGCAGCAGGCCGGCAATCGGCAGGATCGCGATCGGCAGCATCAGCGCGCGGCCGAGGCGTTGCAGGCCTTCGATGAAGAGTTGGTACATGGTGGTTCTCCCTGCTCTTTATAGAGAGCTTGTTGTTAGTGCAGAGGCCAATGCTGGTGGCAGGCGTGACGAACCGCAGCGGCGCTGTTGAGTTTCAACAGGTCAAGGCTGAGGCGTTGGCATTCGGCCTCGTGCAACTGGCGCACGCGATCCTTGATTTCACCGATCTGCACCGGGCTCACCGACAACTCGGTCACGCCGAGGCCGATCAGCACCGGCGTCGCCAGTGGATCGGAGGCGAGGGCGCCGCAGACGCCGACCCAGCGTTTGTGCGCCGCCGCACCTGCGCAGGTCATGGCGATCAGCCGCAGCAGCGCCGGGTGCAAGGCATCGACCCGGGCGGCGAGGCCGGCGTGGTCGCGGTCCATGGCCAGGGTGTATTGCGACAGATCGTTGGTGCCGATCGACAGGAAGTCGGCATGTTCGGCCAGTTGTTCGGCCTGCAAGGCAGCCGCGGGGACTTCAATCATCACGCCGATTTCCGGGCGCTGGCTGATGCCCAGTTCCAGGCACAGCGCATCGACGCGCTGACGGATCTGCAGCAGTTCATCGACTTCGGTAACCATCGGCAGCAGGATCCGGCAACGCTGCAACGGGCTGACTTGCAGCAGTGCGCGCAGTTGCTGATCGAGGATTTCCGGACGGGCCTGAGCCAGACGAATGCCACGCAAGCCGAGTACCGGGTTGGCTTCGGCAGGCAGCGGCAGGTAGTCGAGTTGCTTGTCGCCGCCGACGTCGATGGTGCGAATAATCACCGAATGTTCACCCATGGCATCGAGCACCGCTTGATAGGCAAAGCGCTGCTCTTCGACGTCCGGCGCGGTTTGCCGGTCGACGAACAGAAACTCGGTGCGTAACAGGCCGACGCCATCGGCGCCGTTGGCAAAGGCGTCCGCCGCTTCATGGCTGGAGGCAACATTGGCGACCACTTCGATGACCACGCCATTGCGGGTTTCGGCGGGCAGATGGGCCTTTTTCTGTTGCGCATCGCGGCGTTGCTGACGCTCGATTTGCGCCTGCTGCACTTCGGCCAGACGCTCGGCATTTGGCTTCAGTTCGAGGCGACCGCCATCGGCATCCAGCACCACCGACTGACCTTGTGCTTGATCGAGTAAAGCGGCGCCCAGTGCAACCAGGCACGGCAGGCCTTTGCCGCGCGCCAGAATCGCCACATGCGAGGTCGCGCCGCCTTCGGCCATGCACAATCCCGCGACACCCTGCGCGCTGAGTTGCAGCAGATCCGACGGCGTCAATTCATGCGCAGCAACGATGGCGCCGGCCGGCACGTCGTAATGCCAGGCTTCGCCGAGCACGGCGCGCAGCACCCGTTGCTTGAGGTCGCGCAGGTCGTTGGCACGTTCGGCCAGCAGCGCGCTGCCGGTGTGTTGCAGCACTTCGCATTGCACATCGATCGACTGGCTCCAGGCGTGAGTCGCCGCTGTGCCTTGATCGATGGAATGCTGCGCGGCGTCGAGCAGGGCCGGGTCTTCGAGCAGGGCCAGGTGCGCGGCGAAGATCGCTTCTTCATCGATGTTCTTGTGCTTTTTTGCTTGGGTGAGCGTGGCGTTGATTTCGCCGCGAACCTGATGCAGCGCCGACTCCAGCACCTGCTGTTGCACCTGCGGATCATGCTTGCCGACATCTGCCGGCAGGCTGATCGCGTTCAGGCGAAACAACGGCCCGCCAACCAGTCCAGGTGCGGCACACACCCCTTGCAGCACGCCCGCCTCGGCTGGGCGTTTGCGCGGTGTGGCGCTGGCCGGCGCAGCGGCGTGATGATCATCGGGCAGGGCGGTCGCCAGTGCATTGAGCAAAGCTTGCAGCGCGGCTTCGGCGTCCGGTCCCTGACAGCTGACCTGCACCTCATCCTGCTCGCCGATGGCCAGGCCCATTAGCCCGATCAGGCTGTTGCACGGCGCCGATTGGCCGGCGAAGTGCAGTTGCGACTGGCTCTTGAAACCTTGTGCGGTCTGGCGAATTAGCGCGGCCGGGCGCGCATGCAAGCCGCCGCGATGTGCCACCAAGACCAGCCCCTGCACCGCTGGCCCACCCAGCACTTCAGCATTCGCCGCCGTACTGGTGCGGGCAATGATGTGCAGCAGCGGCTCGCCGACCTTCACCGCTTTGAGCGTGATCGGGCGCACCTGGAAGTCCTGGCTGTTGGTCAGGATCAACAGGCTGACCAGGCTTTTGCACTGTTGGCCGACCTTGTCCAGGTCGTAGCGCAACAACGGTTGGCCCTTGTCGACCCGCGTGCCTTGCTTGACCAGCATCGAGAAGCCTTCGCCGTTCAGTTCGACAGTGTCCAGGCCAAGATGCAGGAGGATTTCCGCGCCGTTGTCGGCGCGCACGGTCAGCGCGTGGCCGGTGCGGGCGACGTGGATGATCTCCCCGGCACAGGGCGAGTACAGGGTGTCATTCAACGGGTCGATGGCGATACCGTCGCCCATCGCGCCACTGGCGAACACCGCGTCCGGGACTTTGGCGAGCGTGAGCACCGGGCCGCTGAGCGGGGCGCTGAGGGTCAGCTCTTTATTGTTGTTGTGCATGGCTCGGTCTCATCAGTAATTTCGCTTTCCCCTGTAGGAGCTGCCGCAGGCTGCGATCTTTTGATCTTGTTTTTTTGAACGTCAAAATCAAAAGATCGCAGCCTTCGGCAGCTCCTACACGGGTTACATGCCTAAACAGTGGTCAGTGCGTACGGGTCACTTTGCTCAGGTGACGCGGCTGATCCGGGTCCATGCCGCGAGCCACGGCCAGGCCGGCGGCCATCACGTAGAAGCTCTGGATCGCCAGAATCGGGTCGAGGGCCGGGTGTTCGGCGCGGCTCAGGGTCAGGTCGCGTTCGAGAATGTCGTCCGGCGCGGCCAGCAGCACGCGGGCACCGCGTTGACGCATCTCTGACGCGAGGCTGATCAGACCGGCCTGTTCGGCACCGCGTGGGGCGAACACCAGTAGCGGGTAATGCTCGTCGATCAGTGCCATCGGGCCGTGACGGACTTCGGCACTGCTGAACGCTTCGGCCTGAATGGCCGAGGTTTCCTTGAATTTCAGCGCGGCCTCTTGGGCGATGGCAAAACCGGCGCCACGGCCGATGACCATCAGCCGTTCGCAATCTCGCAAGGCATCGATGGCCGCGCTCCAGTCCTGTTGCGCCGCGTCGCGCAGGCCTTCGGGTAGGGCGTTGTGCGCTTCCAGCAGTTCGCTGTCTTCTTTCCAGTGCGCGATCAGACGGGCGCTGGCGCTCAGGGTGGCGATGAAACTCTTGGTCGCGGCGACACTGCTTTCGATACCGGCGAGCAACGGCAGGCTGAATTCACACGCCGCTTCCAGTGGCGAATCGGCGGCGTTGACCATCGACACGCTCAGCGCGCCACGCTTGCGCAGCAGACGCAGGCTGTTGACCAGATCCGGGCTTTGCCCCGATTGCGAGAACGCGAACGCGACCTGACCGCTGACCTTCAACGGCGCCTGCTGCATGGTCACCACCGACATCGGCAACGACGCCACCGGTACCCCCAGTTGCTGCATGGTCAGGTAGGCGAAGTAGCTCGCCGCGTGGTCGGAGCTGCCGCGCGCGACGGTCATCGCCACTTGCGGCGGCTGACGGCGCAGGCGCCCGGCGATCTCGATCATCTGCGGGTCGAGCTGTTGCAGTTGGGCTTGCACGGCCTCGAACGAGGACAGCGCCTCTTCAAGCATTTTTGAAGTCAATGTCTTCTCCTTCGACCATGACGGCGGTCAGTGTGAGTGAGCGATCCAGCCGCACGCAGTCGACCCAGGCGCCCGGTTCGAGGCGCCCGCGTTCGGTGATGCCGAGGTAGTCGGCGGGAAATTGCGACAGGCGCTGCGAGGCCTCGGCGATCGGCAATCCGATCTTCACCAGGTTGCGCAGGGCCTGATCCATGGTCAGGGTGCTGCCGGCCAGCGTGCCGTCGGGCAGGCGCACGCCGCCCAGGCATTTGGTCACGGTGTGGCTGCCGAGCTTGTATTCACCGTCGGGCATGCCGGCTGCGGCGGTTGAATCGGTGACACAGTACAGGCACGGGATCGCACGCAGGGCCACGCGGATCGCGCCGGGGTGCACGTGCAACAAGTCCGGGATCAGCTCGGCGAATTTGGCGTGGGCCAACGCGGCGCCGACGATGCCCGGCTCGCGGTGATGCAGCGGGCTCATGGCGTTGTACAAATGGGTGAAACTGGTCGCGCCGGCATCGAGGGCGGCGACGCCTTCCTCGTAGCTGCCGAGGGTGTGGCCGATCTGCATGCGGATGCCGCGGCTGCTCAGTTCACGAATCAACCCGTCGTGGCCGGCGATTTCCGGAGCGATGGTGATCACCCGGATCGGCGCCAGCGCGAGGTATTGCTCGACTTCGACCATCAACGCGGTGTGGGCGAAATTCGGTTGCGCGCCGAGTTTGCCGGGGTTGATGTACGGGCCTTCCAGGTGCACACCAAGGACGCGGGCGGCGCCTTGCGGACGCTGTTCGCAGAACTCGCCGACTTCTTTCAGCACGCTGGAAATCTCGGCACTCGGCGCGGTCATGGTGGTGGCCAGCAGTGAAGTGGTGCCGAAGCGCACGTGGGTTTTGGTGATGGTTTCGAAGGCGCTGGCGCCTTCCATGATGTCTTTACCACCACCGCCGTGGACGTGCAGGTCGATGAAACCCGGCAGCAGGTACGGCAGGTCATTGTCGGCCGGATCGCAGGGTACGCCTTCGATCGACACGACTTTGCCGTGTTCGTGAATCAGCCGGCCGCGAACCCAGCCGCTGGCGGTGAGGATGT
The DNA here is from genome assembly GCF_019775695.1 of Pseudomonas sp. AO-1. NCBI lineage: Bacteria > Pseudomonadati > Pseudomonadota > Gammaproteobacteria > Pseudomonadales > Pseudomonadaceae > Pseudomonas > Pseudomonas sp. AO-1. The sequence goes on along the minus strand of NZ_CP079947.1, from coordinate 5,432,282 downwards.
TGTCTTCGGACATTTTGCTTCTCTCGTTTGGCCTGGCTGCCGGTCAGCGGCGAAGCTCTGCAACAAAGTCGTAGTAGTCGTTGCGGCAATAGGTGTCGGTGACTTCGATCGGCGTGTTGTCTTCCAGATAGCCGACCCGGGTCATCAGCAGCATGGCGGTGCCGGGGGCGATGCCGACCAGCGCGGCGAACTCGTCCGAGGCGTTGATCGCCTGGATGTGCTGCAGGGCGCGGACGATCGGTTTGCCGATGCCGTCGAGGTATTCGTAGAGCGAATCGCCGACCAGGTGCGGCTTTGGCATGATCGAGGCGGGCAGGGTGCTCATCTCGATGGCCATCACCGTGTCATCGGCCTTGCGCAGGCGTTTCATGCGCGCCACCTTGTCGTTCGGCGACAGGCTCAGGCGGATCAGTTCTTCGTGAGTCGGCAGGGTGATTTCGCGTTCCAGCCACTGCGAGCTGGGGACGAAACCCTTGAGGCGGAGCATTTCGCTGAAGCCCGAGAGGCGTGACAGCGGTTGTTCCAGACGTGGGGTGATGAAGGTGCCGGAACCTTGCAGACGGCGGATCAGACCTTGATCGAGCAGCACTTCCAGCGCCTTGCGCGCGGTGACCCGGGAGATCCCCAGTTGCTCGCTGAGGTTGCGCTCGGAGGGCATGGCCTGCTCGGCCTTCCATTGCCCGGAATGGATCGCCGATTCCAGATTGCGCGCCAGCTGCAGGTACAGCGGCGTCGGCTGGGAGTCATCTGGGCGTAGGGCCTGAAGGTCGTTCATGTAGGTCATTTCCGACGCGAGTATAGGATTGTTGTTCCTCGCTTGTGGGGCGGAAATTAATACCACTTGAATACCATGTCAACGCGGGGAAATGGCGTTTAGCCCAATGAAATGGCGGGTTTCGGGGGTTGTGGTTTGAAGTGGTATTATGGGTGGGCTGTAAAAAACAAAAGATCGCAGCCTGCGGCAGCTCCTACAGTGGGAAGTGGTATCAACCCTGTAGGCGCTGCCGCAGGCTGCGATCTTTTGATTTATTTTTTTCAGGTGACCAGTGGTCAGTCGTTAAGGGCGAATCTCGATCATCGTGCCGTCCGGCACCAGACCCCAGACTTCACGCATGTCCATGTTGCGCATGGCGATGCAGCCGTCGGTCCAGTCCAGGGTGTGGAACAGGTCTTCGGGGGTTTCTTCCGAATCCGGCGTGCCGTGAATCATGATCATCCCGCCAGGCTCGACGCCTTCGCGGCGGGCGCGGGCCGAGTCGCTGATGTTCGGGTAGGAGATGTGCATCGCCAGGTTGAATTTCTCGCTGACCTTGCGCCAGTCGATCCAATAAAAACCTTCCGGCGTGCGTTTGTCGCCTTCAATCAGTTTCGGACCTTTTTTCGCGCCCTTGCCCAGGGAAATCCGATAGGTCTTGATCGGCTTGCCGTCGGCGATCAACTGCAGTTGATGCGCCGATTTGAGCACCAGGATTTTTTCGATCAGCGGGGTGTTCGACGGCGTCACGGTGGTCACGAAGGACGCTTGGGAGACTGAGACGAATGACAGGCAAAACAGAGCAAACAACCAGCGCATTGAAACAATTCCCCAAAGAGTGACGCAACGTTAAGTGTAGGAGCTGCCGAAGGCTGCGATCTTTTGATCTTTTGATCTTTGGATTTTTTGAGTCAGCTAATGGCAGGCTGAGCCAGCGGCGGAATCGATTCGGAGCGAACCGGGTAGTTTTCGGCGCGGCGATCAGCGAAGAAACATTCTAAGGTACGCCCCACGGTGCGGAAAGCCAGCTCGTCCCAGGGAATGTCGGCTTCGTCGAATAGTTGCACTTCGAGGCTTTCGGGGCCGGCCGCGAAGTCCAGGTCGGCCAGTTCGGCGCGAAAGAACACATGCACCTGGCTGATGTGCGGCACATCGATCAGGGTATAGATGCTCAGATTGCGCACTCGGGCGCAGGCTTCCTCGGCGGTTTCGCGGATCGCGGCCTGTTCGATGGTCTCGCCGTTTTCCATGAAGCCGGCGGGCAGCGTCCAGTAACCCAGGCGTGGCTCGATGGCGCGGCGGCAGAGCAGCACCTGGCGACCCCAGGTCGCGACACAACCGGCGACGATATTGGGGTTTTGATAGTGAATGGTCTGACAGCTGTCACAGACAAATCGCAGTCGCGAGTCGCCTTCGGGAATGCGCTGGGTCACCGGGTTGCCGCACTGGCTGCAAAATTTCATGCTGGGGTTCCTGAATGCTGCGCCTATCTTGGCGTGCAGCGGTGTCGGTCGGCAAGTTGTCGTTTCGCGACATGGCCCGGCGAAGGGCTTGGGCGGCTGCAATGATTGGTGCATGATGCAGGGTAAGGCACAGATCGAGAACACTCATGCTGGACGAGCTACTGCATAGGGTAAGCAACCACACACCGCGCACGCTGGAGACCGATAAACGTTTCCCCGAGGCCGCTGTTCTGGTGCCGATCACCCGCAGTGACGAGCCCGAGCTGGTGCTGACCCTGCGGGCCAGCGGCCTCTCGACCCATGGCGGCGAAGTGGCCTTTCCCGGCGGTCGCCGCGACCCCGAAGACCCCGACCTGATTTTCACCGCCTTACGCGAAGCCGAAGAAGAAATCGGCCTGCCACCGGGGCTGGTCGAAGTCATCGGCCCGCTCAGCCCGCTGATCTCCCTGCATGGCATCAAGGTCACGCCGTATGTCGGGGTGATTCCGGACTTTGTCGAATACCAGGCCAACGATGCCGAGATCGCTGCCGTCTTCAACGTGCCGTTGGAGTTCTTCCGCAAAGACCCGCGTGAGCATACGCATCGTATCGATTATCAGGGCCGCAGCTGGTACGTGCCGAGTTATCGTTACGGCGAATTCAAGATCTGGGGATTGACCGCTATCATGATTGTCGAGCTGATCAATCTGCTCTATGACGAACAGATCAGCCTGCATCACCCGCCCAAAAGCTATATCAACACCTGAAGCCATCGCTCGAATGGCCCGTCATCGTGAGCCCTGAGGAAAACAAGATGAAATACCGCCTGGGCGACGCCCGCGTCGAGACCCATCCACAGAGCTGGGTTGCACCCAATGCCGTGCTGGTGGGCAAGGTCAAGCTGGAAGAAGGCGCCAACGTCTGGTTCAACGCCGTGCTGCGCGGCGACAACGAGCTGATCCTGATCGGCAAGAACAGCAACGTCCAGGATGGCACGGTGATGCACACCGACATGGGCTATCCGCTGACCATCGGCACCGGCGTGACCATCGGCCATAACGCCATGCTGCATGGCTGCACCGTTGGCGACTACAGCCTGATTGGCATCAACGCGGTGATCCTCAACGGCGCGAAAATCGGCAAGAACTGCATCATCGGCGCCAATTCGCTGATCGGCGAAGGCAAGGAAATCCCCGATGGCTCGCTGGTGATGGGGTCTCCGGGCAAGGTCGTGCGTGAACTGACCGAGCCACAGAAGAAAATGCTCGAAGCCAGTGCCGCGCACTATGTGCACAATTCCCAGCGCTATGCGCGTGATCTGGTCGAGCAGGAAGCATGAACACGCCCGAAAGACCGGTTGCCTCGCCGTGCGTGAATATCTGTGCGCTGGATGAGGACGATATCTGCACCGGCTGCCAGCGCACGGTCGCGGAGATCACCCGCTGGGGGCGCATGACCAACGACGAGCGGCGGGTGGTGCTCGGCTTGTGTCATGAGCGGGCGAAGGCCAGTGGGTTGGTGTGGATGATCCCGGCGACCCCAAACAAGTAGCGAAGATCAAAAGATCGCAGCCTTCGGCAGCTCCTACAGGAAGATCGCATTCCCATGTAGGAGCTGCCGCAGGCTGCGATCTTTTGCTTCTGCTTTGCCTGAAGTAACCTGTGCGCCAATTTCCCAGGTCGCCAGCATGATTTTCCTCATCGCCTACATCAGCAGCGTCGTGCTGATCAACTTCGCTTTCTCCACCGCACCACACCTGGACATCATCTGGTCGGCCTGGGGCGGATTGGTGTTCGTGTTGCGCGACATGGTGCAAACCCGTTTCGGTCACGGTGCCATCGTGGCGATGCTGGTGGCGCTGGTGTTGTCCTACGTCACCTCGGATCCTTCCATCGCCCTGGCCAGCGCCACGGCGTTCGCGATCTCCGAATGCATCGACTGGCTGGTCTTCAGCATCACCAAACGACCGCTGCGCGACCGCCTGTGGATCAGTTCGGCGCTGAGCATTCCCCTCGATACCTTCATCTTTTTCGGCATGATCGACCTGATGACGCCACCGGTGATCATCACGGCATTGGCCTCGAAGTTCGCAGGTGTTACTGCCGTCTGGCTGATCATGGCCTGGCGCGAGCGCAAACAGGCTGTCGCCAGCTGAGCCAAACCCTGCGGTTCATGTAAAATGCCGCGCTTTCTCCCCATGGAAAGCGCGTCTGGCGTTGCTTTCCTCGATGATCCGCTTCTTTGAGGACCTGAGATGACCCGTATCGGAACTCCATTGTCGCCGACCGCGACCCGCGTATTGCTGTGTGGCTGTGGTGAGTTGGGCAAGGAAGTGGTGATCGAGCTGCAACGCCTGGGCGTTGAAGTGATTGCCGTCGACCGTTACGCCAACGCGCCGGCCATGCAGGTGGCGCACCGCAGCCACGTGATCAACATGCTCGACGGCGCCGCGCTGCGTGCAGTCATCGAAGCCGAGAAGCCGCACTTCATCGTGCCGGAGATCGAAGCCATCGCCACCGCCACGCTGGTCGAGCTGGAAGCCGAAGGCTTCACCGTGATCCCGACCGCCCGCGCCGCGCAATTGACCATGAACCGCGAAGGCATCCGTCGCCTGGCCGCTGAAGAGCTGGACCTGCCGACCTCGCCGTACCACTTTGCCGACACCTTCGAGGACTACAGCAAAGCCGTGCAGGATCTGGGCTTCCCGTGTGTGGTCAAACCGGTCATGAGCTCGTCGGGCAAAGGCCAGAGCCTGCTGCGCAGCGCCGATGACGTGCAGAAAGCCTGGGAGTACGCGCAAGAAGGCGGTCGCGCCGGCAAAGGTCGGGTGATCATCGAAGGCTTCATCGATTTCGACTACGAAATCACCCTGCTGACCGTGCGCCACATCGGCGGCACCACGTTCTGCGCACCGGTCGGTCACCGTCAGGAAAAGGGCGACTATCAGGAGTCCTGGCAGCCGCAGGCCATGAGCCCGATTGCCTTGGCTGAGTCCGAGCGCGTGGCCAAAGCCGTGACCGAGGCCTTGGGTGGTCGCGGGCTGTTCGGCGTCGAGTTGTTCATCAAGGGTGATCAGGTGTGGTTCAGCGAAGTCTCGCCGCGCCCGCACGACACCGGTCTGGTGACCCTGATTTCTCAGGACCTGTCGCAGTTCGCCCTGCACGCGCGCGCCATTCTCGGTCTGCCGGTGCCGCTGATCCGTCAGTTCGGCCCATCCGCTTCGGCGGTGATTCTGGTGGAAGGGCAGTCGACCCAGACCGCGTTCGCCAACCTTGGCGCAGCGCTGAGCGAGCCGGATACCGCACTGCGGCTGTTCGGCAAGCCTGAAGTCAACGGTCAGCGCCGGATGGGCGTGGCGTTGGCGCGGGATGAGTCGATTGAGGCGGCTCGTGCCAAGGCGACCCGTGCGGCTCAGGCTGTTGTTGTAGAGCTGTAAACCGAGGCGCGGCATTCGCGAGCAAGCTCGCTCCCACAGGTTTTTTGGTTGTGCACAAAATTTGTGATCAACCGAAAACCCTGTGGGAGCGGGCTTGCCCGCGATAGCGATCTATCAGGCAACCTGATTCAGATCGTTGCCACGCGTTTCCTTCAGGCACAGCACCGCAATCAGGCTGAGCACCGCTGCCGCCGACACATACCCGCCGACATAACTCAAACCGCCCATCGCCACCAGTTTCTGCGCAAAGAACGGTGCCGCCGAGGCGCCGACGATGCCGCCCAGATTGTAGGCCGCCGATGCGCCGGTATAGCGCACGTGGGTCGGAAACAGTTCCGGCAGCAGCGCGCCCATCGGGGCAAACGTCACGCCCATCAGGAACAGCTCGATGCACAGGAACAGCGCCACGCCCCAGGTCGAGCCCTGCGTCAGCAACGGCTCCATCAGGAATCCGGACAGGATCGCCAGCACACCGCCGACGATCAGCACCGGTTTGCGCCCGTAACGATCGCTGGCCCAGGCGGACAACGGTGTAGCCGCCGCCATGAACAGCACGGCAAAACACAGCAGTCCAAGAAACGTCTCACGGCTGTAGCCGAGGGTGGACACGCCGTAGCTCAGGGAAAACACCGTCGAGATGTAAAACAGCGCATAACACACCACCATCGCCGCCGCGCCGAGCAGGGTTGGCGCCCAGTATTGGCTGAACAGCTCGACCAGCGGCACTTTCACTCGCTCCTGACGGGCAATCGCGTTGGCGAACACCGGCGTTTCGTGAAGCTTGAGGCGTACATACAGACCGACCATCACCAGCACTGCGCTGAGCAGAAACGGAATCCGCCAGCCCCAACTGCGGAACTGCTCGTCATTGAGGGTCATGGCCAGGGTCAGGAACAACCCATTGGCCGCGAGAAAACCGATCGAAGGCCCCAGTTGCGGGAACATGCCGAACCACGCCCGCTTACCCTTCGGCGCATTCTCGGTGGCCAGCAACGCCGCGCCACCCCATTCGCCGCCCAGGCCCAACCCCTGACCGAAACGCAGCACGCACAACAGAATCGGTGCCCAGGCGCCAATGCTGTCGTAACCCGGCAGCACGCCGATCAGCGTGGTGCACACGCCCATCAGCAACAGCGAGGCGACCAGCGTCGATTTGCGCCCGATGCGGTCACCGAAGTGGCCGAACAGCGCCGAACCCAGCGGTCGGGCGAGGAAGGCGATACCGAAAGTGAGAAACGCCGAGAGCATTTGCGCGGTGCCGGACGTCTGTGGAAAGAACACCGGTCCGATCACCAGTGCAGCGGCGGTGGCGTAGACATAGAAGTCGTAAAACTCGATGGCGGTGCCGATGAAGCTCGCCGTTGCCACGCGGGTGGCGGAGTTGGTCGGCTGGGCAGGCGCGGTGGCGCTGTAAGCGATACTGGTCGTCATGCGGTGATCCCTGACAGTCATGGCTCCGTTGGAGCGAATTATTATGGTTGAACACCCAGGGATGTGGGATGAGACGCGAGCGCTGTTTCGAGTAGGAACAGTCGTCGGGGTAGTGCGGAAAATGGCCAAAACCGCTTTAGTGCGGGGTAAGCACAGGGCTCGGCAGCGCTTGGGTAAGCGGCTCGATTATAGGAAGGGGGCTAACGAATGAACAAGAGCAAAGATCGCAGCCTTCGGCAGCTCCTACAGAGTACAGAGGAACGCATTCCCAAATGTAGGAGCTGCCGAAGGCTGCGATCTTTTGATCTTTTATCTGGCCGGCACCAAAGCAGGCACCGCGCTCGTATGCCAGATCAACACCTTGCTCACCCGGTTGTCCTCGGTCTCGAGAATCTCCAGCCGATAACGCCCGATCTTCAGACACACCGCGCTGTCCGGAATGGTTTCCAGCGCCTCGGTCACCAGGCCGTTGAGGGTTTTCGGCCCGTCGCTCGGCAAATGCCAGCCCAGGCATTTGTTCAACTCGCGGATCGACGCGGTGCCGTCGATCACCATGCGCCCGTCGGGCTGCGGATGGATGTGCGGGTTGTCGAGGCTGTGCTCGCTTTCGAATTCGCCGACGATTTCTTCGAGAATGTCTTCCAGGGTAACGATGCCCAGCACTTCGCCGTATTCGTCCACCACCATGCCCAGCCGGCGCTGCTGTTTGTGGAAATTGAGCAGTTGCAGTTGCAGCGGCGTGCTTTCCGGAACGAAGTACGGTTCGTAGCTGGCGGCCAGCAGTGCTTCGCGGGTCAGCTCGCCATCGTTGAGCAGATGGCGGATTTGCCGGGTGTTGAGCACCGCTTCGACCTGGTTGATGTCGCTATGGAACACCGGCAGGCGCGTGCGTTTGTTGTGGCGCAGTTGTTCGATGATCTCCTCGATCGAGTCGTCGAGGTTGATGCCGTCGACATCGCTGCGCGGCACCAGAATGTCGTTGACCGTGATGTTGTCCAGCGCGTGGATCCCGGAAACCGGGTGGGCGCGAGACGGGTGTTCCGGGTCGTCGTTCGGGTCGGCAGGTTCTTCGTCTTCGCTTTGCTGCACCACTTGGGTTTTGCGCGCGAAGGGACGCAGCAGCAAACCGCTGATGCGGCTCAGCAGCCAGGCCAGCGGGTAAAGGATTTTCAGCGGAACGGCCAGCAGGGTATTGCCGAAGGACAGCACGGCCTCCGGATAGCGCTGGGCCACGGTGCGTGGGAAGTAATCGGCAAACACCAGCAACACGGCAGCGGCACCGAGGCAGGCTGCCCACGGGCCGTTTTCTTCGCAAAGGAAGATTGCCAGCAGCGTGGCAATGACCACCGCAAGGGCGCGGCATAGGGTGTTGCACAGGATCAGACTGTCGAGCGGGAAGCTCAGCTTCGCCAGCGGTTTATCGCTGGCGCGCGAGGCGGTGCGTTGCGCGAGCAAGTGCTGCTGCGCGATTTCGACGGCGGTAAAGAGTCCCGACCATAAAATCAGCAGGACAAATACCGCGAGCATCGGCCCTATGGGCAAACCGTCCATTTATGCCGCCCGTCAGATGTGCAGGATGTATTCACGAACCAGTTTGCTGCCGAAATACGCCAACATCAGCAGGCAGAAACCGGCGAGGGTCCAGCGAATCGCCTTGTGGCCGCGCCAGCCGAGGCGATTACGGCCCCACAGCAGCACGCTGAACACCACCCACGCCAGGCACGCCAGCAAGGTCTTGTGCACCAGATGCTGGGCGAACAGGTTCTCGACGAACAGCCAGCCGGAGATCAGCGACAGCGACAGCAGCGTCCAGCCGGCCCAGAGGAAGCCGAACAACAGGCTTTCCATGGTTTGCAGCGGCGGGAAGTTCTTGATCAGGCCCGACGGGTGCTTGTGCTTGAGCTGGTGATCCTGCACCAGCAGCAACAAGGCCTGGAACACCGCGATGGTGAACATGCCGTAGGCGAGGATCGACAGCAGGATGTGGGCGAGGATGCCCGGCTCTTCGTCGATGATCTGCACCGTGCCGGCCGGCGCGAACTGCGCCAGCAACACCGTGGCCGCGCCGAGTGGGAACAGCAGCGCCAGCAGGTTTTCAACCGGGATCCGCGAGCAGGCCAGTAGCGTCAGGGCGATGACAGCCGCGGCGATCAGGCTGGCGGCGCTGAAGAAGTCCAGGCCCAGGCCGATCGGCGTCAGCAGGTGAGTGAGCAGGCTGGCGCTGTGGGCGAGCACGGCGAGGATGCCGAGCGTAACCAGCAGGCGCTTGTTCGCCTTGGCGCCGGAGGCCAGGCGGGTGCCCTGATAAAGGGTCGCAGCGGCATAAAGAAGCGCGGCGGCGATGGTAGTCAGCAAACTGGGTGACAAGGGGAGCATAAATCCTGTTAGGCAGGCCCGAAAGGCGCTGAGTTTGGCATAGAACCGCCACACCACGAAAGTGCGAGGTGTCCGCCCGACGCAGTCTTCGCTATAATCCGCGACCTGCCCACGCCGCAGGCTCGCCGAGCACATGTTGAATCCGGTCTGGGCCGCCATTATCCCGGTCTACACAGGGCCTGAAAGGATCGCGCAATGTTTGAAAACTTAACCGACCGTCTCTCGCAGACGCTGCGCCATGTCACCGGCAAGGCGAAGCTGACTGAAGACAATATCAAAGACACCCTGCGCGAAGTGCGCATGGCGTTGCTCGAAGCCGACGTCGCCCTGCCGGTGGTCAAGGACTTCGTCAATTCGGTCAAGGAGCGCGCTGTCGGCACCGAGGTGTCGCGCAGCCTGACGCCGGGCCAGGCCTTCGTGAAGATCGTCCAGGCCGAACTCGAAAGCCTGATGGGCGCGGCCAACGAAGACTTGAACCTGAGCGCCGTGCCGCCCGCCGTCATTCTGATGGCCGGTCTGCAGGGTGCCGGTAAAACCACCACCGCCGGCAAACTCGCGCGCTTCCTTAAAGAGCGCAAGAAGAAGTCGGTGATGCTCGTGTCGGCGGACATCTACCGCCCGGCGGCTATCAAGCAGCTGGAAACCCTGGCCAACGACATCGGCGTGACGTTCTTCCCGTCCGATCTGAGCCAGAAGCCGGTCGACATCGCCAACGCGGCTATTAAAGAAGCAAAACTCAAATTCATCGACGTGGTCATTGTCGACACCGCCGGTCGTCTGCACATCGACGAAGAGATGATGGGCGAGATCAAGGCGCTGCATGCCGCGATCAAGCCGGTCGAAACCCTGTTCGTGGTCGACGCCATGACCGGTCAGGACGCCGCCAACACGGCCAAGGCCTTCGGTGATGCGCTGCCACTGACCGGTGTGATCCTGACCAAGGTCGACGGCGATGCCCGAGGCGGTGCGGCGCTGTCGGTACGCGCGATCACCGGCAAGCCGATCAAGTTCATTGGTATGGGCGAGAAGAGCGAAGCACTCGATCCGTTCCACCCTGAGCGTATCGCTTCGCGGATCCTCGGCATGGGTGACGTGCTCAGCCTGATCGAACAGGCTGAAGCGACCCTCGACAAGGACAAGGCCGACAAGCTGGCCAAGAAGCTGAAGAAGGGCAAGGGCTTCGACCTCGAAGACTTCCGCGATCAGCTGCAACAGATGAAGAACATGGGCGGCCTCGGCGGACTGATGGACAAACTGCCGAGCATCGGCGGCGTCAACCTGTCGCAAATGGGCAATGCCCAGAACGCGGCAGAGAAGCAGTTCAAACAGATGGAAGCCATCATCAACTCCATGACCCCGGCCGAGCGTCGCGACCCTGAGCTGATCAGCGGTTCGCGCAAGCGCCGGATCGCCATGGGTTCCGGCACCCAGGTGCAGGACATCGGTCGCTTGATCAAGCAGCACAAGCAGATGCAGAAGATGATGAAGAAATTCACCGCCAAGGGCGGTATGGCGAAAATGATGCGCGGCATGGGCGGTATGTTGCCCGGCGGCGGCATGCCAAAAATGTAAAGATCTCGCCGGTCGTCGCACCGGCGCAGACCCTGCAAGGACGCAGGATCAACAGCAAACCCGCACTCGGCGGGAGCTGACCGGCCGTTTTCATCGACGGCTCTATATGCAAATCCGCACGGCATGCCATAGGCGCCGGAAAAAGTCATTTGCAAAAGTCCGGATATTCCTTAGAATATGCGGCCTTTCGGGCACCCATGCCCGCTGTGCATTTAGATTTGCAGCACCGACTACAGGAACGATGTTCACATGCTAACAATCCGTCTTGCCCTTGGCGGCTCCAAAAAGCGCCCGTTTTACCACCTGACCGTAACCGACTCGCGTAACCCGCGTGACGGCTCCCACAAAGAACAGGTTGGCTTCTTCAACCCTGTTGCCCGTGGTCAGGAAATCCGTCTGTCCGTGAACCAAGAGCGCGTAGCCTACTGGCTGAGCGTTGGTGCACAGCCTTCTGAGCGTGTTGCTCAGTTGCTGAAGGAATCTGCCAAGGCTGCAGCCTGAGCAGTATGAGCGCGACGCCAGAAAAAGCTGATGACCTGATCGTTGTCGGCAAGATTTTTTCGGTTCACGGCGTTCGCGGCGAGGTGAAGGTCTTTTCCTTTACCGATCCGATTGAAAACCTGTTGGACTACCGCCACTGGACGCTTCGGCGCGAAGGCGTGGTGAAACAGGTCGAGCTGGTCAGCGGCCGGTCCACTCAAAAGGATCTGGTTGCCAAGCTCAAAGGCCTCGACGATCGCGATGAAGCCCGTCTTCTGAGCGGTTATGAGATTTGCATCTCGCGAAGCCTTTTGCCCAACCTGACAGGCGACGAGTACTACTGGTACCAGTTGCAGGGTCTGAGCGTCATCAACCAGGACGAGCAATTGTTCGGCAAGGTTGATCACCTGTTGGAGACCGGCGCGAACGATGTATTGGTGGTCAAGCCCTGCGCGGGCAGCCTGGATGATCGCGAGCGGTTGTTGCCCTACACAGAGCAATGCGTGCTGGCAATCGACCTGGATGCAGGCGTGATGCGGGTGGAATGGGACGCGGACTTCTAAGCAATGGCCAGCCTGCGCGTAGACGTCATTACGCTGTTCCCCGAGATGTTCTCGGCCATCAGTGAGTACGGCATTACCAGTCGTGCGGTCAAACAGGGGCTCTTGCAGCTGACCTGTTGGAATCCGCGGAACTACACGACGGATCGGCATCACACTGTGGACGATCGCCCGTTTGGCGGTGGTCCGGGCATGGTGATGAAGATCAAGCCCCTGGAAGATGCTCTGGTTCAGGCCAAGGCAGCAGCCGGGGAGGCGGCGAAGGTGATTTACCTGTCCCCCCAAGGCCGTCAACTGACTCAGTCGGCGGTACGCGAGTTGGCAAAATCGGATGCATTGATCCTGATTGCCGGCCGCTATGAAGGCATTGACGAGCGCTTTATTGAGGCTCATGTCGATGAAGAGTGGTCGATTGGTGACTATGTACTGTCTGGCGGCGAGCTGCCGGCCATGGTCATGATCGATGCGGTTACACGACTGCTGCCCGGAGCTTTAGGGCATGCGGATTCCGCTGAGGAAGATTCCTTTACGGATGGTCTGCTGGATTGCCCGCACTACACCCGACCTGAGGTGTATGCGGATCAGCGTGTTCCCGACGTGTTGCTAAGTGGCAATCACGCGCATATCCGGCGTTGGCGTTTACAGCAGTCCCTTGGTCGGACCTATGAACGACGCGCCGATCTTCTGGAAAGCCGCTCGCTTTCTGGAGAAGAGAAGAAGCTGCTCGAGGAATACATCCGCGAGCGGGACGATAGTTAACAACGTATCGATGGTAGATCAGTTGATTTACCTTAGGAGCACAGCATGACCAACAAAATCATCCTTGCACTCGAAGCAGAGCAGATGACCAAAGAAATCCCTACCTTTGCCCCAGGCGACACCATTGTCGTTCAGGTGAAAGTGAAGGAAGGCGATCGTTCCCGTCTGCAAGCGTTCGAAGGCGTTGTCATCGCCAAGCGTAACCGCGGCGTGAACAGTGCGTTCACCGTTCGTAAAATCTCCAACGGTGTTGGCGTAGAACGTACTTTCCAGACCTACTCCCCGCAGATCGACAGCATGGCTGTCAAACGTCGCGGTGACGTACGTAAAGCCAAGCTGTACTACCTGCGCGACCTGTCGGGTAAAGCAGCTCGCATCAAGGAAAAACTGGCTTAAGTCCAGCTTCCGATGCAGAAAAAAGCAGCCTACGGGCTGCTTTTTTGTTGCCCGCAATAAACTGCCCCCACTGTAGGAGCTGCCGAAGGCTGCGATCTTTTGATCTTGCTTGTGTTTCGGGAGCCAGAAATCAGAGCCATTCTTTATGACCACCCGCGACCAGGAAATCCAGCGCCGCACCGAACTCTCGGTAACGCGCGTGACCAAAGCCGTCTTCCCGCCGACCACCAACCATCACAACACCCTGTTCGGCGGCACCGCGCTGGCGTGGATGGACGAAGTGTCGTTCATCACCGCCACGCGCTTCTGTCGTCTGCCATTGGTGACTGTTTCAACCGACCGCATCGACTTCAACCACGCGATCCCGGCCGGCTCCATCGTCGAACTGGTGGGACGGGTGATCAAAGTCGGCAACACCAGCCTCAAGGTCGAGGTGGAAGTGTTTGTCGAGAGCATGAGCTGCGATGGTCGCGAGAAGGCGATCCACGGGCAGTTCAGCTTTGTGGCGATTGATGATGACAAGCGGCCGGTGCCGGTGCTGCCCGGATTTCCTGCCTGATCCGGAACCGAGTCGCGCCATTCGCGAGCAGGCTCGCTCCCACAGGTTCTGTGTTGGACACAATTTCCGATCACAGTGGGAGCGAGCCTGCTCGCGAAGCGTCAGATCAGACGCCGCTGGCCTCCGGCTGAATCAGCGCCAACAAGGTCCACCCGGATCCCGGTTTCACAGCAGTCTCCGGCGTCACCACATGCACCCAGCCGCTGTCATCACGCATGAACAGCAGCGTCGCCCGATTGCCATGCAATGTCTGGTAATCCTCCCAACCGAACCCGTCCGTCAGCGTCGTGCTGTACAGTTCGGCGCCGTTGCTGATCAGGCTGGCCAGCTTGGCATAGGTCAGCGCCTCGCTCCCCAGCTGATTGCCGCGATGCTCCAGACTCGCGCGATGCTTGTCAGTGCGACGAGTTTCCTGACCGCTGGCCAGACCGAACAAACGCTGGTGACCAAAGTCGTGGCGAAAGCGCATTGCCGCCAAAGTATTCAGTTCGCCCGAGGGCGATAACGCCAATAGATGTCCCAGCCCCACCAGATCCAGATGCGCATCGGCATGTTGCGACGCCGGGTTACCGAAGTACGTCGGCAAACCCTCCATGCGTGCCGCACGAATATTTTCCCAACTCGAATCGGTCAACAGCACGCGGCTGCCCAGTTGCTGCAACGATTTGCCCAGCAGGCGCGCCGGGCCGTTGGCGCCGACGATCAGGAAGCCGCTCGGTGCCGGTTCAGCGACGTTCAGCAAGCGTGCCAGTGGCCGAGCGGTTGCACTTTGCAGCACCACGGTGCCGATGATCACCGCGAAAGTCAGCGGCACCAGCAGCAGCGCACCTTCGTGTCCGGCTTGATCCAGGCGAATCGCGAAAATCGCCGACACCGCTGCCGCCACGATCCCGCGCGGGGCGATCCAGCATAGCAAGGCGCGTTCACGCCAGCTCAGGCTGGAGCCAGCAGTGCTCAACAGCACGTTCAGCGGACGCGCGATCAGTTGAATCACCAGCAGCAGAATCAGCACCAACGGCCCGAGGCTGATCAGTGCATGCAGATCCAGCCGCGCCGCGAGCAGAATGAACAGTCCGGAAATCAGCAAAACGCTCAGGTTTTCCTTGAAGTGCAGGATATGCCGCACATCCACGCCCTTCATGTTCGCCAGCCACATGCCCATCAGCGTCACCGCCAACAGACCGGACTCGTGCATCACCTGATTCGACGCGATGAAAATCCCCAACACCGCCGCCAGCGAGGCGAGGTTGTGCAGGTATTCCGGCAGCCATTGGCGACGGATGATGGTGCCGAGCACCCAGCCGCCGACCACCCCGAATACGCTGCCGCAGACAATCACGCCGCCGAAGGTCAACAGGCTCTGTTCGAGGCCGTTACCCTCGGAGCGGGCGATGATGAAGCTGTAGACCACCACCGCAAGCAGGGCGCCGATCGGGTCGATGACGATGCCTTCCCAGCGCAGGATGTTGGCGATCGAGGCTTTCGGCCGCACCACCCGCAGCATCGGCACGATCACCGTCGGCCCGGTCACCAGCGTCAGGCTGCCGAACAGAATTGCCAGCAACCAGTCGAAGCCGAGCAAGAAGTGGGTCGCGACGGCAATCACCACCCAGGTCGTGAGCGCGCCGATTGTCACCAGGCGATGCACGACGCTGCCGATCTCGCGCCATTCCGACAGATGCAGGGTCAGACTGCCCTCAAACAGGATCAACGCGACCGCCAGCGACACCAGCGGCATCAGCAGCGGGCCGAACATTTCCTGCGGGTCGAGCCAGCCGAGCACCGGGCCCGCGAGAATCCCGGTCAGCAACAAAAACAGAATGGCCGGCAGCTTCAGGCGCCACGCCAGCCACTGGCAACCCAGCGCAGCGGCGCCGATCCCGCCAAATGCCAAGAGAATTTGTTGTTCGTTCATTGAAGCTCCTTGTTCCTTGAAATGGCGGGCTATGAAAGACTAGCGGCCATTCCTACAGTTCACTCGACATTTGCGCGCAGCCCCGGAGGTTGTGTGTCTTGAGCGCCCATGCCTGCCATCGACCACCCGCTGATTGACCAATTCCTCGACGCCCTGTGGCTGGAAAAGGGCCTGTCCGACAATACCCGCGGCGCCTACCGCAGCGATCTGGCGCTGTTCAACGGCTGGCTGCAGGAGAAAAACCTCGAGCTGATCAATGCTGGTCGCGAGTTGATCCTTGATCACCTGTCCTGGCGTCTGGAGCAGAACTACAAACCACGCTCCACCGCCCGATTTCTCTCCGGTGTGCGTGGCTTTTATCGCTATCTGCTGCGGGAAAAACTGATTACGGTCGATCCGACCTTGCGCGTCGACATGCCGCAACTGGGCAGGCCACTGCCCAAATCGTTGTCGGAAGCGGACGTCGAAGCGCTGCTCAAGGCGCCGGACCTGAGCGAAGCCATCGGTCAGCGTGATCGCGCGATGCTTGAAGTGCTGTACGCCTGCGGGCTGCGCGTGACCGAACTGGTGAGCCTGACGCTGGAGCAGGTCAACTTGCGTCAGGGCGTGCTGCGGGTGATGGGCAAGGGCAGCAAGGAGCGCCTGGTGCCGATGGGCGAGGAGGCGATTGTCTGGGTCGAACGCTACCTGCGTGATGGCCGTAGCGAGCTGCTGGGCGGGCGCCCCAGCGATGTGCTGTTCCCCAGCCAGCGCGGCGAACAGATGACGCGCCAGACCTTCTGGCACCGGATCAAGCATTGGGCCAAGGTCGCCGGGATCGGCAAATCGCTGTCGCCGCACA
Organism: Pseudomonas sp. AO-1; assembly: GCF_019775695.1. Lineage (NCBI taxonomy): Bacteria > Pseudomonadati > Pseudomonadota > Gammaproteobacteria > Pseudomonadales > Pseudomonadaceae > Pseudomonas > Pseudomonas sp. AO-1. Next base: position 5,415,761 of record NZ_CP079947.1, on the reverse strand, counting down.
CTTTGCGTCACGCGTTTGCCACGCACCTGCTCAACCACGGCGCCGACCTGCGGGTGGTGCAGATGCTGCTGGGGCACAGCGACCTTTCCACTACTCAAATCTACACCCACGTCGCCCGCGCGCGGTTGCAGGATCTGCACGCCAAACATCACCCAAGAGGCTGATGCCCACCTCAATGGTGGATTAATTACCTGTGGCGAGGGGATTCATCCCCGATGGGCTGCGCAGCAGCCCCAAAAACTTTGGGTTTATTAAAAATACCAAAGTATCCATTTACGACCGCAGCGCCTGCATCGGGGATAAATCCCCTCACCACAATAATGTGTGCCAGTCAGCCTTGAGTGTCTTGTGTCAGGCGCATTCGGCCACCGTGGCCTTATGTGTTAGGCTTTGCCGGTTTGCACGATGGACGGTTATGACCCGGTGTTCCGGCACGGGCGTTCTGACCGTTTCATTTGTCCGCCTTCAGGAGTTCTCATGCGTCTGACCCAGATTTTCGCCGCCGCAGCCATTGCGTTGGTCAGCACCTTTGCCGTCGCCGATGACGCGGCCGACAAAGCCATTCGTCAAAGCCTGGAAAAACTCGAACTCGAGGTTCCGGTAGAAAGCATCAGCGCCAGCCCGTTGCCGGGCATGTATGAAGTCAAGCTCAAGGGCAGCCGCGTGCTGTACGCGAGCGCCGACGGCCAGTACATCGTTCAGGGCTACCTGTTCCAGCTCAAGGACGGCAAACCGGTCAACCTGACCGAGAAGACCGAACGCCTGGGCATCTCCAAACTGATCAATGCCATTCCAGTGGCCGAAACCGTGGTGTATCCGGCGGTGGGCGAAACCAAATCGCACATCACCGTGTTCACCGACACCACCTGCCCGTACTGCCACAAGCTGCACGCCGAAGTGCCTGAGCTGAACAAGCGCGGCATCGAAGTGCGTTACGTGGCGTTCCCGCGTCAGGGCCTCGGCTCGCCGGGTGACGAGCAGTTGCAAGCCGTGTGGTGCTCGACCGACAAGAAAGCCGCCATGGACAAAATGGTCGATGGCAAGGAAATCAAGGCCGCCAAGTGCGCGAACCCGGTTTCCAAACAGTTCGCTTTGGGTCAGTCGATTGGCGTGAACGGCACACCGGCTATCGTTTTGGCCGACGGACAAGTCATTCCGGGCTACCAGCCGGCGCCACAAGTCGCCAAACTGGCGCTGGGCGCCAAGTAATTCGCATCGTCACGGTCCGCCGTTGACGATCATGGTCCGGCGGTAACTTCGCCGGGCCATTAATAGAGAGCCGCGAACACGCGGTTGTTTTCCGGCCGACCTTGCGTCGGCCGTTTCATGGGGAGTTCACAGTGAATCCGGTCAAAGTAGGCATCTGTGGGTTAGGGACCGTCGGTGGCGGTACCTTCAACGTACTTCAGCGCAACGCCGAGGAAATTGCTCGTCGTGCCGGGCGTGGGATCGAAGTGGCACAAATTGCCATGCGCACGCCAAAGCCTCAGTTCCAGACGACCGGTATTGCGATTACCAACGATGTCTTCGAAGTGGCCACGAACCCTGAGATCGACATCGTCATAGAGCTGATGGGCGGCTACACCGTTGCCCGCGAGCTGGTACTCAAGGCCATCGAGAATGGCAAGCATGTGGTCACCGCGAACAAGGCACTGATTGCCGTTCACGGTAATGAGATTTTCGCCAAGGCACGCGAGAAAGGCGTGATCGTGGCGTTCGAAGCGGCCGTGGCCGGTGGCATTCCGGTAATCAAGGCGATCCGTGAAGGCCTGTCCGCCAACCGCATCAATTGGGTGGCCGGGATCATCAACGGTACCGGTAACTTCATCCTCACCGAAATGCGCGAGAAGGGTCGCACCTTCGAAGACGTGCTGGCCGAAGCGCAAGCGCTGGGCTACGCCGAAGCCGATCCGACCTTCGACGTTGAAGGCATCGACGCCGCGCACAAACTGACGATTCTGGCGTCGATCGCGTTCGGCATTCCGCTGCAATTCGACAAGGCTTACACCGAAGGCATCACCCAGCTGACCACCGCCGACGTGAATTACGCCGAAGCGTTGGGCTACCGCATCAAGCACCTCGGTGTAGCGCGCAGCACCGCTGCCGGTATCGAGCTGCGCGTACACCCGACGCTGATCCCGGCCGATCGTCTGATCGCCAACGTCAACGGCGTGATGAACGCCGTGATGGTCAACGGTGACGCTGCCGGCTCGACCCTGTTCTACGGCGCTGGCGCCGGCATGGAGCCGACCGCTTCGTCGGTGATCGCCGACCTGGTGGACGTGGTTCGCGCGATGACCTCCGATCCGGAAAACCGCGTGCCGCACCTGGCCTTCCAGCCGGACTCGCTGTCGGCGCATCCGATCCTGCCGATCGAAGCCTGCGAAAGCGCCTACTACCTGCGCATCCAGGCCAAGGACCATCCGGGCGTTCTGGCTCAGGTGGCAAGCATCCTTTCGGAGCGCGGTATCAACATCGAGTCGATCATGCAGAAGGAAGTCGAAGAGCATGACGGTCTGGTGCCGATGATCCTGCTGACCCACCGCGTGGTCGAGCAGCGCATCAACGATGCGATCGCTGCCCTCGAAGCGCTGGCGGGCGTCAACGGTCCGGTTGTGCGGATCCGCGTCGAGCACCTGAACTAAGTCGCCATCATTGACCGGGCCCGTGCGCGGGTCCGGCATTGCGAACACTCTGCATTGGAGTCAGTCATGCGTTACATCAGTACCCGCGGCCAGGCACCGGCCCTGAATTTCGAAGACGTCCTGCTGGCCGGTCTCGCGACCGACGGCGGTTTGTACGTCCCGGAAAACCTGCCACGTTTCACCCAGGAAGAAATCGCTTCCTGGGCCGGCCTGCCGTATCACGAGCTAGCCTTCCGGGTCATGCGCCCGTTTGTCACCGGCAGCATTCCTGACGCGGATTTCAAAAAGATCCTCGAAGAAACCTACGGCGTGTTCTCGCACAGCGCCGTGGCGCCGCTGCGTCAGCTCAACGGCAACGAATGGGTGCTGGAGCTGTTCCACGGCCCGACCCTGGCGTTCAAGGACTTTGCCCTGCAACTGCTCGGTCGTCTGCTCGATTACGTGCTGGAAAAGCGCGGCGAGCGCGTGGTGATCGTCGGCGCCACCTCCGGTGATACCGGTTCGGCCGCCATCGAAGGCTGCAAGCACTGCGAAAACGTCGACATCTTCATCCTGCACCCGCACAACCGCGTGTCCGAAGTGCAGCGTCGGCAGATGACCACCATTGTCGGCGAGAACATCCACAACATCGCCATCGAAGGCAACTTCGATGACTGCCAGGAAATGGTCAAGAACAGCTTCGCCGACCAGAGCTTCCTCAAGGGCACGCGCCTGGTAGCGGTGAACTCGATCAACTGGGCGCGGATCATGGCCCAGATCGTCTACTACTTCCACGCAGCCCTGCAGCTGGGCGGCCCGGCGCGTTCGGTGGCGTTCTCGGTGCCGACCGGCAACTTCGGCGACATCTTCGCCGGTTACCTGGCGCGTAACATGGGCCTGCCGATCAACCAGTTGATCGTCGCCACCAATCGCAACGACATCCTGCACCGCTTCATGAGCGGCAATCAGTACGTCAAGGAAACCCTGCACGCCACGCTGTCGCCGTCGATGGACATCATGGTCTCGTCGAACTTCGAACGCCTGCTGTTCGACCTGCACGGTCGCAACGGCGCGGCCATCGCCGGGCTGATGGATTCGTTCAAGCAGGGTGGTGGCTTCAGCGTCGAGCAAGAGCGCTGGACCGAAGCCCGCAAACTGTTCGACTCGCTGGCCGTGGATGACGCGCAAACCTGCGAAACCATCGCCGAAGTCTACGCGCAATGCGGCGAAGTGCTGGACCCGCACACCGCCATCGGCGTCAAGGCCGCCCGCGAATGCCGTCGCAGCCTGGACATCCCGATGGTGATTCTGGGCACTGCACATCCGGTGAAATTCCCGGATGCCGTGGAGAAAGCCGGTGTAGGAAAAGCTCTCGAACTGCCTGCACATCTTTCTGATTTGTTTGAGCGAAACGAGCGTTGCACCGTTCTGCCGAACGAACTGAAAGCCGTACAGGCCTTTGTCAGCCAGCATGGCAACCGCGGCAAGCCGTTGTAAGCCGAAAAAGCTGTCACATTTTGAAGCCCGTCTCCTGACGGGCTTTTTTGTTTCTGCTGCCACACTGCTCGGGTTTTCGCCCATGAAGGACGGGTGAGTCGATCACGAAGGAAGTGGCAATGCTGTTTGAAAGAGGATGGAAACACACCCTGAAGCAGGTTCTGCTGTTGTGCCTGTTGTACGGCTGGCGCGTGAGCGCGGCGGCGCATCTGGCGCATGAGGAAGACAAGTTGAACATCGGCACCGTGGTGCTGGATGAGGAAGAGCGGCAATGGATTCGCGATAATCCGACGGTGATCGTGGCGGCGGAGCAGTACCCGTTGTACCTGTTTCTGGACGAGCACGGTCATTGGAGCGGCCTCAACAGCGATGTGCTCAAGCGCATCAGCGCCATGACCGGCTTGCAGTTCATCTACCGGGAATCCTTTTCCACCGCGCAAATGCTCGAGCGCCTGGAAACCGGTGCTGCGGACATCAGCACAACCCTGGCGATGAATGATGAACGCCGATTGAGCCTGGATTTCAGTCATGCCTTTGGCGGTGCCGGCTGGGTATTTGTCGGCCGCGCCGGCGAGCCGCAGGTGCAGTCACTGGAGCAGTTGGCCAAACGGGTGCTGGTATTGCCGGGTCGGCATGCGCTGGAGGGGGTGATCCGGCGCGATTATCCGTCCATCGAGTTACGTTCGGTGAAAACCTATGCCGAGGCGCGGGCGCTGGTCGAAAGCGGTGAGGCCTATGCCACCATCGAAAATGAAATCGGTGCGCAACTCTATCCCTCCGGCCTGCTGAAGGTCGGCGAATTGCTGGAGGGGAAATGGGAGGCCGATCTTCTGGCCGTGCGCAAGGGTCAGCCGCAATTGCTGAGCATCCTGAACAAGGCGCTTGAAGCGTTCCCGGCTTCCGAACTCCGGGCCATTCGCCTGAACTGGCTGGGCGGCATCGGGCCGAAACCTGCCGCCGCCGGTTGGCAGCACTGGCTCCGCTCGAGCTGCTGGGGGGTGGTTTTGGTGGGGGGCTTTTGCGTGATGTCGCTGTTATGGAATCGGCGAATGGCGGCCGTGATCAAGCGGCATCGAGACGTGCAAAGCGAGCTCGACGATCAGTTGGTCTTCCAGCGTGCATTGATTGATGCCATGCCTGATCCGGTGTTCGTCCGTGACCTGGAAGGGCGCCTGATCCTGTGCAACAAGAGTTACGAAGAGGCGTTGTCGCTCCGCTTTGAGCAGGTGCAGGGATGCCGTTTGATCGAGGTCGATGCGCTACCGCGAGCGACCGCCGCAACGCTGCATGATGAGTTCATGATTCAGTTGAGAACGCGCAGGACCCGCTTCAGCAAGCGCCGTTTGCAGTTCAACGATGGCAATCGGGAAATCTATCAGTGGACCGTGCCGTTCTACAGCGCCAAAGGGGAGTTGCGCGGCCTGCTCGGGGGCTGGACAGATATCACCCAGCGTGAGGCTGAGGCGGGATAAGGTCCGCACTGATATTGGGAAATTTCCTATGTCACGCGCCTCTTTTTCCGATGGGGGACTGAAGGAGGCTCGCCTAAAGTGGGCGACCACTGCGGCGAGTCCGCGATTGCCGTTTCCGAGGTCGCCCATGCGCTCGCTCAAAGTCCTGATTCTCGAACCTGACCCTTATCGAATGATGGCGTTGCACCAGATGCTCAACGCGTTCGGTATCTATGACGTACTCACGGCGTCATCGCTGGCCTCGGCACGCTGCTCGCTGGAACGTCGTACCCGGGTCGACATCGCGATCTGCGATCCGCAGCTGAAAGGCGGGGAAGGCCTGGCGCTGATCCGGCATCTGGTGGCCGAGCGGGAGGCCAGTGCTGTCATTCTGTTGGGGCGAGTAGCACCAGGGCTGCTGAGCGATCTCGAAAGCCTGCTGCAAACACAGGCGCTGATGCTGCTGGGGCGCCTGCAAACGCCGGTTTCGGCAGTGCTGATGCGCGGGCTGCTGGACCGCTACCTGCAAACGGCAGCCCAGCCGGCCGGTGCCTGAACCGACGGTTATGTTTCTGTCATCTTCACCGTGCATGCTCTGACAGACCGCTAACTGCTTCGACAGCAGCGCGGCATTCAGAACTTTCTTCTCGGGCCAGTGGTCACTTAATGTGAACACGCCCCAGGCACAATGTTTTCGGACTATTGAGTGGAGATCGAGATGGAAAGTATCAGTCTATTGCTCGGTGAGGCTCTGAGCCCGTATCAGGTGACGTTGACTCCGTGTGGCGCCCATGGCGAATGCCTGGTGACGCTGAAGAACAGCAACGGCGCCCTCGTGGTGGAGCGCGAATTCAATCAGGCGCAGTTGACCGACAAACGCCTGCTGACCGATGTGGTCGACGGTTTGCACCGCGACGTCCTGATCGCCGAAGGGCGGCTGGAGCCCTGTGTCATCGCGGCTTTGCGCAATGCGGCGCTGGATAAGCGTGCGGCACTGTAAAGATGAAATATTTTTTGTGGGAACCTTCCTGCATTCCCGTCAGTCAGACCCCGTAACAGCAGGATCAAGCATTGTGCTCCGGTGCTTGTCGCTTGCTGCTACGGGTCTTTATGTAGACCGCGTTTAACCCCGAGTCGTCTCCCCACTTCTCGGGGTTTCTTTTTGCCCGCAGGTTTTTATTGCGCGGCCTGTTGTTCGAAAAAGATCCGTGCCTGTTGCAGGTAATCCGTGCGCATTTCGGGGTCCAGCCAGTCGGCATACGACTGGTTCAGTTGCTCATGGGGCAGGGTACGCAGCAGTTGGTTGATCTCACTGATCGCCTGACGGCCCTGAGGCGTATCGGAACACCCGACATAGCCGGACAGATATTTGCCGGTGCCTCGAATCGGATAGAACACCAGTTGGTCTTCGGCGATTTGCGCCTGATGCGCCTGATAGCGGATCTCCGGCCAGTAACCCAACACCACTTGCAGCCGCCCCAGGCGCTGCATCGATAGCAGGCTGCTCAGGGCGTCGTTGCCATAATGCGGCGTCAGCGCACCGTCCGGGGCCTGCTTGAGCAGCGTGTCGAGATACTCGCCGTAACTGCGTTCTGCGACGACGCCGACCTTGATTTCGCCGTTGGCCAGAAATGCCGTCAGATCGACTTCACCGTCGATCAGGTACGGCGCCAGCACATTGCGATCCTTCTGACGCACCACCAGACCATTACTGACAGCGCGAAACGCCGGAATAGAGAAGGCGATCCATTGCGTGCGCTCCTTGCTCCAGATCAGCGACGGATCGCAAGTGAAGGTCGGCTCGTGCAGCATCTGCATGCCCCGGGCGCGATTGACCCGCATCAGCGTGTGTTCGTATTGCGGCATGCCGGCGATCAGCATCGGCATCAGTTGATCGATCACGCCTTGACCCTTTTTCGGGCCTTCGAAGATGGTCAGGGGCGGCAAGTCGCGCAGCAACCAGATCAGCGTGGGTTTCGCTTGCGCCCAGGCGGGCAGGGCCAGCAGAAACAGCAGGCCGAACAGCCGCCACGTCCACCAGTGGTGGGCGCGGTTGGCGGCCGATGTCTGGCGATGTTTCAGCTTAAATGGCTCCGTCTGTGCGCAACCGGGCGATCTGCTGTTCGTCGTAGCCAAGATCGTGCAGCACCTGCGCATTGTGTTCACCGAGCTGTGGCCCGACCCATTCGGAAGTGCCCGGCGTCTCGGAGAGTTTCGGCACGATGCCTGGCATCTTGAAAGGCTTGCCGTCCGGCAGTTTCGCCGGCAGGAACATTTCCCGGGCGAGGTACTGCGGGTCGCTGAACATGTCTTCGGCACTGAAGATCCGGCTGGCCGGCACTTCCGCCTGGTTGAGCAGGTCGAGCACGCTTTGCAGCGGCAGCGAATTGACCCAACGGTCGATCACCCCATACAACTCGTCACGGCGATTGTCGCGCCCGTCGTTGCTCGCCAGCGTCGGGTCGTTGGCCAGATCCTCGCGGCCGATGATCAGCATGAAACGTTTGAAGATCGCGTCGCCATTGGCGCCGATCTGCACATGCTTGCCGTCGGCACTGGTGTGGATCGATGACGGCGTGATGCCCGGCATGATGTTGCCGGTGCGCTCGCGGATGAAACCGAACACGTCGAACTCCGGCACCATGCTTTCCATCATGGCGAAAATCGCCTCGTACAACGCGACATCAACGACCTGGCCGAGACCGCCGTTGACCTCGCGGTGACGCAGGGCCATCAGCGCACCGATCACGCCCCATAACGCGGCAATCGAATCACCGATGGAAATCCCGGTGCGCACCGGTGGCCGATCCTCGAAACCGGTGATGTAGCGCAAGCCGCCCATGGACTCGCCGACCGCGCCGAAGCCCGGTTGATCCTTCATCGGCCCGCTCTGGCCGAAGCCCGACAGGCGCACCATCACCAGTTTCGGATTCAGGGCATGCAGGGTTTCCCAGCTCAGCCCGAGTTTTTCCAGGACACCGGGGCGAAAGTTCTCGATCAGGATGTCGGCTTCGCCCAGCAGTTTTTTCAGGATCGCCAGACCCTCGGGGTGCTTGAGGTTCAGCGTCAGCGACTTCTTGTTGCGCGCCTGAACGAACCACCACAACGAAGTGCCTTCATACAATTTGCGCCATTTGCGCAGCGGATCGCCGCCGTCGGGCGATTCGACCTTGATCACTTCGGCGCCGAACTCGCCGCAAATGCGTGAGGCGAATGGCCCGGCAATCAACGTACCCAATTCAATGACTTTCACACCGCTGAGCGGTTTGTTGGCGAACGGCATACTGAATCCTGTAGGACAAGGCTGAGCAGATACAGCGTTTTAACATAGCCGGCTGTCAGACGCCGCAGCTTGATCGCCATCAATTCGATGATTGCCTACCGCATCGGTTAGACTTGCCGACTTTCCTCGTATCAAGAAGCCCGTTCATGGCCCAGCCGTCTACCACTTACAAATTCGAACTGAACCTCACTGACCTTGACCGTGGTGTCTACGAGAGCGTCAAGCAGACCATCGCCCGTCACCCTTCGGAAACCGAAGAGCGCATGACCGTGCGGCTGCTGGCCTACGCCCTTTGGTACAACGAACTGCTGTCGTTTGGCCGTGGTCTGTCGGATGTGGATGAACCTGCGCTGTGGGAAAAAAGCCTGGACGACCGTGTTCTGCACTGGATTGAAGTCGGCCAGCCGGATGCCGATCGCCTGACCTGGTGCTCGCGTCGCACCGAACGCACCAGCCTGCTGGCCTATGGCAGCCTGCGCGTATGGGAAGGCAAAGTGGTGCCGGTGGCGAAGAACCTGAAAAACGTCAACATCGCCGCCGTGCCGCAAGAGGTGCTGGAAACTCTGGCCAAGGACATGCCGCGTGTCATCAAGTGGGACGTAATGATCAGCGAAGGCACGATCTTCGTCACCGACGACCGTGGTCAGCACGAAGTCCAGCTGGAATGGCTGGCAGGCGAGCGCGGCTGATCCCGCGTCGCCTGCTGATTAATCCCACGTATTCAAGAGAAGTTTCCGTTACCCCATGCGTATTGATCCTCGACCGTTGCCTGCCACGCTGCCGTTTCTCGGTGATCTGCCACCTTTGCTGACCCGTTTGTACGCGGCGCGTGGCGTTCAATCCGAGGCCGAGCTGGATAAAAGTCTGGCGCGGCTGATTCCGTTCCAGCAGCTCAAGGGCATCGAGGCGGCGGTGGATCTGCTGGTGACGGCGCTGGAGCAGCGTCAGCGGATTCTGATCGTCGGTGACTTCGACGCCGATGGCGCGACGGCCAGTACGGTCGGCGTGCTTGGCTTGCGTCTGCTGGGCGCGGCGCATGTCGATTATCTGGTGCCGAATCGCTTCGAATACGGCTATGGCCTGACCCCGGAAATCGTCGAGGTTGCCCTGACCCGCGAGCCGCAGTTGCTGATCACCGTCGACAACGGCATCTCCAGCGTCGAAGGTGTGGCGGCGGCGAAAAAGGCCGGGCTCAAGGTGTTGATCACCGACCACCACTTGCCCGGCGATGAACTGCCGCTGGCCGATGCGTTGGTCAACCCAAACCAGCCCGGCTGCGAGTTTCCGAGCAAGGCGCTGGCCGGGGTCGGGGTGATTTTCTACGTGTTGATGGCCTTGCGCGCGCGCCTGCGCAGCCTCGGCTGGTACGAGAGCAAGCCGCAGCCGAACATCGGTGAACTGCTGGATCTGGTGGCGCTGGGCAGCGTTGCCGACGTGGTGCCGCTGGACGCCAACAACCGGATTCTGGTGCATCAGGGCCTCGAGCGGATTCGCGCCGGGCGTGCCCGTCCGGGGATCAAGGCGATTCTTGAAGTGGCCAAGCGTGACGCCGCGCGGATTACCTCCACCGACCTGGGTTTCATCGTCGGCCCGCGCCTGAACGCGGCGGGGCGCCTGGACGACATGAGCCTCGGGATCGAATGCCTGCTCACTGCCGACGCCAATCTGGCGCGGGAAATGGCCGCGCAACTGGACGGCATGAATCAGGACCGCAAATCCATCGAGCAGGGCATGCAGCGCGAGGCGCTGGCCCAGCTCAAGGATTTGCCGGTGGAATCAATGCCGTTCGGCCTGTGCCTGTTCGATCCCGAGTGGCATCAGGGCGTGATCGGCATTCTCGCCTCGCGGATGAAAGAGCGTTATTTCCGCCCGACCATTGCCTTCGCCAATGCTGGCGACGGGCTGCTCAAGGGCTCTGGACGTTCGGTGCAAGGCTTCCACATTCGTGACGCGCTGAGCGTGGTGGCCGCGCAGCATCCGAACCTGATTGCCAAATACGGTGGTCACGCGATGGCGGCGGGCCTGACCTTGCCGCAGGAGAATTTTGCGCTGTTCGCCGAGGCTTTCGATGCCGAAGTGCGTCGGCAACTCCGCGAAGAAGACCTGACCGGGCGGATGCTCTCGGACGGTACGTTGGCGGTCGAGGAGTTCCATCTGGAACTGGCTCGCGCATTGCGCCATGCCGGGCCTTGGGGCCAGCATTTCCCGGAGCCGCTGTTCCATGGTGTGTTCCAGTTGGTCGAGCAGCGCGTGGTCGGCGAGCGCCATCTGAAAGTAGTGCTGAAAAGCGAGTGCGGGTCGGTGAAGCTGGATGGCATCGCGTTCGGCATTGACCGCGATGTGTGGCCGAACCCGACTATTCAGTGGGTCGAGCTGGCTTATAAGCTCGACGTTAACGAGTTTCGGGGCAACGAGTCGGTGCAATTGATGATTGCCCACATCGAACCACGCTGACCCCATTCGCGAGCAGGCACGGTGTTGTCTTTGTGGGAGCGAGCCTGCTCGCGAAAGCACCCTTTCACACACTGAATCACTCTGAACCCTCCCTCATCCCCGGTTGTCGACTAGGCTCTAAGCACTGCTTGATTGGCCTTGTGACGTCTTGTCGAATTTTTTGCCCGCGGGGGCGGGTGCTGCGCCTTTTTTGTCACTCGTCGACTTTTCAAACAGAACCCTGGAGCCTGCCCACTGATTTGAGAGGTGCCCCATGAGTCTGCTGCTCGAACCCTTTACCCTTCGCCAACTGACCCTGCCCAACCGCATCGCCGTGTCACCGATGTGCCAGTACTCCAGCGTCGACGGTCTGGCCAACGACTGGCATCTGGTGCACCTGGGCAGCCGCGCGGTGGGCGGTGCCGGACTGATTTTCACCGAGGCCACGGCGGTCACCGCCGACGGGCGGATCACCGCCGAAGACCTCGGTCTGTGGAACGACGAACAGATCGAACCGCTGCAACGCATCACCCGTTTCATCACGGCACAGGGCGCGGTTGCTGGCATTCAACTGGCCCACGCCGGGCGCAAGGCCAGCACCCATCGGCCATGGATCGGCAAACACGGTAGCGTCAAACCGGAGGATGGCGGCTGGATCCCGGTCGGGCCGTCGCCGATTGCCTTCGACCCGCAGCACACGCAACCCAAGCAGCTGGATGAAGGGCAAATCGCCGAAGTCATCCAGGCCTTCGTTGCTGCGGCCAAACGTGCGTTGACCGCAGGTTTCAGCGTGGTCGAGGTGCATGCCGCCCATGGTTATCTGCTGCATCAGTTTCTGTCGCCATTGAGCAATCAGCGCCGCGATCAATACGGTGGTTCGTTCGAAAACCGTATTCGGCTGGTGTTGCAAGTCACCGAGGCCGTGCGCGAGGTCTGGCCACAAGAGTTGCCGGTGTTTGTCCGGGTGTCGGCCACCGACTGGGTCGAAGACGGCTGGAACCCGGATGAAACCGTGGAACTGGCGCGCCGCCTCAAGGCACTGGGAGCGGACCTGATCGACGTCTCTTCCGGTGGTACCGCCGCCAACGCCGAGATTCCTGTGGGGCCGGGTTATCAGACGCGCTTCGCCGAACGGGTGCGCAAGGAGTCAGGCATCGCCACCGGCACCGTCGGCATGATCACCGAGCCGGCGCAGGCCGAGCACATTCTGCGCACCTGTCAGGCCGACATCATCTTCCTCGCCCGCGAGCTGCTGCGTGACCCGTACTGGCCGCTGCATGCCGACGATGATCTGGGTGGGCGCAAAGCGGTATGGCCTGCGCAGTATCAGCGCGCGACCCATCGTGATCAGCCGATCCATGAGTCTGACCTGCGCGATTGATTTCAAAACCGCGTAACGTCTATAAAACCCGCCATTGGAACGGCGGGTTTTTTCTTGTCCGCCGTTCTGGAATTTCAGGGAAGACAGCCATGTTGATCGAACGAGAACTGAGCGAACACGACTTGCCGTTGCTGGCGCAGATCGACCGCAGTGAGCGGGTTGAGGCGAACTATCGTCTGGAAAACGGTGAGCTGATTCTGTACCCGGTGCATGTCGACATGCGTGGTTGGCCCGAAGGGGAGGCCGAAGAAAACGCGTGGGTGCTGGAAAGGTGTTTGCGGCGCGGAGGTTGGCTGTATGGCGCTTTCGACGGGCAGGCGCTGGTCGCGGCGGTGGTTGTGGATAACCGGGTTATCCACAATCAGGGGCTGAGCATGAGGCAATTGACGTTTCTGCACATCAGCCGCGACTACCGCGGGCAGGGACTGGGGGCGAAGCTGTTTGCGCTGGCCTGTGAGCAGGGGCGGCGGTTGGGTGCCGAGGCGTTGTATGTCTCAGCCACTGAGTCGCGCAATACCGTGGAGTTTTATCAGCGTCAGGGTTGCCGGTTGGTTGATCAGGCAGATCCTGAGCTGTTTGCCCTGGAACCCTGCGATATCCATTTGCACTGTCCTCTCGGCTGACAACATTCCCTGTAGGAGCTGCCGAAGGCTGCGATCTTTTGACTTTCACGGGGCATGAACAAGATCAAAAGATCGCAGCCTTCGGCAGCTCCTACAGGGATTCGTTTTGCTCAAAAAACCAATGTAGAGGCCCATGCAGGCGCCTCACATCATCAAGGATACTTGCGCTTGTCCGGCGCCGGCGGGAAGTACTGGTACAACCAGGTCTCGCTCAACGTGCGGTCATTGGTGCGGATGAACAGCCGCAGTTCCACCGGATCGACACTGTCGCTGGTCGGGTACCAGTCGAACAGGATCCGGTAACCCTTGATGTCATCCAGTACCAGCACGCTGAAGTCCTGGACCTTGCCATTGGAGCAAGTGACCACCGGTTCGATCCCGGTGCCCTGTGGCAGGCGATCGAGGCCGCCACCGGTGAAGTCCACGGCAAAACGACGGGCCCAGACCGGCGGGTAATGCTCGCCCGGTGCCCAGCCTTCGACGAAGCCCCCCATGCCCGAGCGGGTCGCATGCACCCGCGCCAGCGGTGTGCCAACTGGCGGCAGAGCGCTCCAGTAGAGCTTGTAGCCGTAATTCAGCGAGTCGCCGGCGGCCACCGGCTTCTTCGGGGTCCAGAACGCGACGATGTTATCGAGGGTTTCGCCGGTGGTCGGAATTTCCAGCAGATCGATCGAGCCTTCGCCCCACGCGGTTGTAGGCTCGACCCACAGGCTCGGGCGCTTGCTGTACCAGTCGACAGTGTCCTGATAGTTGGCGAATTCGTGGTCAGTCTGTACCAGACCGAAGCCTTTCGGATCGGTGTCGGCGAACGCGTTGAACTGCAGGGTTGCCGGGTTGTTCAGCGGGCGGCAGATCCACTCACCGTTGCCACGCCACATCGCCAGGCGATCCGAGTCGTGGATTTGCGGGTGGATGGTGTCGCACATGCGGCGTTCGTGGGTGCCGCAGCTGAACATGCTGGTCATCGGCGCGATGCCCAGTTGTTCGATGGCGGTACGCGCGTTGATGTGGGCGTCGATCTCCATCACCACGCGCTCGGCCTGGCAATCGATGTCGAAGCGATAGGCGCCAGTCGCACTCGGCGAGTCGAGCAGGGCATAGACCACAAAACGCGTGGCGTTCTGCTCCGGAGTCTCGAACCAGAACTTGGTGAAGTCAGGGAACTCTTCGCGCTTTTTCGCGTAGGTGTCGACGGCCAGGCCACGGGCCGAGAGGCCATATTGGCCAGTGGCATCCACCGCACGGAAGTAGCTGGCGCCGAGGAACGACACCACGTCGTGACGATCCAGCTCCGGCGCCTTGAACAGCTTGAAGCCGGCAAAGCCCAGGTCGCCCTTGAGCTGCTGGGTATCGACCGAGGTGTTCTCGTAATTGAATAGTGTCGGGCGGAAATGCACTTCGCGCGCGGTGCGAGTCTTCGGATCGACGCTGTACATGCGCACTGGCTGGCGGAAACCCATGCCGACGTGGAAGAACTGCACGTCCAGCTGACCCTTGTTTTCCTTCCACAGCGAATGTTCGCCGTCGTAGCGGATCGCGTTGAAATTCTGCGGGGTCATGGTCGCCAGGGTCGGCGGCAGCACCTGTTTAGTGTCCTGATAGGCCGAACCGGCCAGTTGCTTGGCCTGACGCTTGAGCGCTTCGAAATCGAAGGCCTGCGCTTCGCCATCAGCGGCGCCACCATTGGCGGCCCAGGCACGGGCGGCCAGCAGGCCGGAAGCCGAGAGACCGGTGTAAGCCGCAATGGCCATCGACGCTTTGAGCAAATTCCTGCGGTGCATAAATACAACCTGTCGTGAGCAATCCCGCGCCGTTCCTGGCACGTGCTGGATCAGAAATTACGGTTCGGACAAGCCTTCGGCCAAACGCAACGGACTATAAACAGATGCCGGCTAGCTTAAACGGTTCGCTCGCCGAGCAAAATTCGTTGATACACGATGACAGCGTGTCAATGAAACAAGACATGTCGGTTAAACGTCCTACGGCAATTACTGATTTACAGGGCATATCTGCTTTTTTCGACTAATTACTCTAAAAACCGCTTTTCAGCGCCGATTAAATTTCTATTCTATGGGCATGGCCGGTGCGACCGGCAGGGCACAGGCGCTGCTGTAAGGGGCAGGGCGATGTGGTGATCAAGCAATTCTTCGACGTATCAGAGAAGGACATCGTCCATGGCAAAAATACAAGGCATCGCCGAAATGCTCGGCATCTTTCCCTGCCTGAGCAGCGGACGCAGAAGGCGTCGATTGAGTTCTGAAGAGCTGAAGCTGGTGGAGCGTTATCGCGAGTTGTCGGAGAGTGACCGGATTGCGATGCGGTATCTGGTGGATGCGATGCGCAGTGTTTCGCGGTTTTGAGTGTGTCTAGCCCTGAAACAGGCTTACACCTGTTTCAGGGCTAGACAATTGATGACGGCGCTTCGAGGAGGCCCCGGAATCAAAATTCGATTCCGGGAAACTCGTCTTAGCGACTCACCTTCCACGCATCCCCAGCCGGCGCCTTCCCATGGTCATACGGCTTGCCAATCCACATATAAATCAACCCCAGTCCAATCACAATCACCGTGCTCAGCACCATCGCGTAGTTGATGTACCACGCCGCATCCGGCGTACGTGGCCAGGCCATGTTGATGATCGCGCCGACGCCATACACCAGCGCGCCGATGTTCACCGGCCAGCCCCACGCGCCGAGGGTGAATTTGCCGCTGGGTTTCCAGCCTTTCATCCGCGCGTACAAAGCGGCCAGCACGATCATCTGGAACGCGAGGTAGATGCCGATGGCGGCGAAGCTGACGATGGTGGCCACGGCGTCCTGCAGGAAGAAACCGAGGGCGATGATCAGGGCGGGCAGGACGCCGGACACGAACAGTGCGGCAACCGGTACTTGGGTTGTAGGAGAAATCTTTTTCAGCAGTCGGCTGCCGATCACCATTTCATCGCGAGCGTAGGAGTACAGCAGACGGCTGGCTGCTGCCTGCAAGCTGATGACGCAGGAGATGAAGGAAATCATCACCACGCCCATCACTACTTTCGAGCCGATCGGGCCGAAGGCGTTGTTGAGGATGGTGGTGACCGGGTCCTTGTCGGTGCCGTTGATCACCGCTTGCATGTCCGGCACGGCGAGGATCAACGCCAGGCAGGCGAACATCGCCGCGATGCCGCCGATGTAGATGGTCATGCGCATGGCCACCGGGATTTTTGCGCTCGGGTTCGGGGTTTCCTCGGCCACGTCGCCGCAGGCTTCGAAACCGTAGTAAAGGAACATCCCCGCCAGCGAGGCGGTAAGGAATGCCGGCAGGTACGAGCCGTCAACGCTGATGTCGAAGGTGTTGAACAGCACGCTCAGTGGCTGATGACGTTCGAAGACCAGCAGGTAGACGCCGACGATCACCGCGCCGACCAGCTCGCAGAGGAAGCCGAACATGGCGATCCGCGCCAGCACTTGGGTGCCGCTCAGATTGACCAGCGTGGCGAACAGTGTCAGCACCAGCGCGATGACGATATTGGTGTTGTTGCTCGGCTCAAACCCGAGCATCGCCGCCAGATACGGGCCGGCACCGACGGCCACCGCCGCGATGGTCACGCACAGGGCGATGGAGTAGATCCAGCCGACCATCCACGCCCATTTCTTGCCGACCAGGCGTCGCGCCCATGGATAAACGCCGCCGGAAATCGGGAACTGCGAGACCACTTCGCCGAAGATCAGGCACACCAGCAATTGGCCGCAACCGACCAGCAAGTAAGCCCAGAACATCGGTGGTCCGCCGGCGGCGAGGCACAGGCCGAACAGGGTATAAACCCCTACGACCGGTGACAGATAAGTGAAGCCCAAGGCGAAGTTTTCCCACAGGCTCATGCTGCGGTTGAAGTTCGAGGTGTAGCCCAGTTTGCGCAGTTGTTCGGCATCGCTGTCGGCAACGGCGGCCGAGAGTTCGGGTGAGGCACTCATGTGTTTTGCTCCGGGAAATCGGCAGATTTCGGATGGCCGAAACCGTGGCGGGGCTTTGTGGGCGCCGCCCGGGTCGGTAGTTATTGTTTTGGTTTCGGTGAAGCCTGGTGGTGAATCGCCGACATCATCCGTGTGTCGCGGAAAAAGATCGCAGCCTGCGGCAGCTCCTACAGGGGCACGGCGTCCATCCTGTAGGAGCTGCCGCAGGCTGCGATCTTTTTGCTGTTAATGCTTGAACATCACATGCCGAACCGTGGTGTAGTCCTCCAGCCCATACATGGACATGTCCTTGCCGTAGCCGGACAGTTTCTGACCGCCGTGGGGCATTTCGCTGACGAGCATGAAGTGGGTATTCACCCAGGTGCAGCCGTATTGCAACCGAGCAGACAAACGATGAGCGCGTCCTACATCCGCCGTCCATACAGAGGAAGCGAGGCCGTAGTCCGAATCGTTGGCCCATTCCAGCGCTTGGGCTTCATCGGTGAACTTGGTCACCGACACCACCGGCCCGAACACTTCGCGGCGCACGATTTCGTCATCCTGCTGTGCATCCGCCAGCACCGTCGGTTCGAAGAAGAAGCCGTTGCCTTCCACAGCCTTGCCGCCGGTGATCAAGCGAATGTGTGGCTGCGCCACGGCACGTTCGACAAAACCAGCGACGCGGTCGCGATGTTGCGCAGTGATCAACGGCCCAAGCTCAGTCGACGGATCTTCCTGCAAGCCATACTTGATGCTGCTGACCGCCGCGCCAAGCTTCTCGACGAATTTTTCGTAAATGCCCTGCTGCGCATAGATCCGGCACGCGGCGGTGCAGTCCTGCCCGGCATTGTAGAAACCAAAGGTGCGAATACCTTCCACCGCAGCATCGATATCGGCGTCATCGAAGATGATCACCGGCGCCTTGCCGCCCAGTTCCATGTGCATGCGTTTGACGCTGTCGGCGGTGCTGGAAATGATGTTCGAGCCAGTGGCGATGGAGCCAGTCAGCGAGACCATGCGCACTTTCGGATGCGTGACCAACGGGCTGCCGACGGCAGGACCGCGACCGAATACCAGATTGAGTACACCGGCCGGGAAGATGTCCGACGCCAGTTCGGCCAGACGCAACGCGGTCAGCGGGGTTTGTTCCGACGGCTTGAGCACCACGGTATTACCGGCAGCGAGGGCCGGGGCGATTTTCCAGGCGACCATCATCAGCGGGTAGTTCCACGGCGCAATCGAGGCGATCACGCCCACCGGGTCGCGGCGGATCATTGAGGTGTGGCCGGGCAGGTATTCACCACCGGCCGAACCGCTCATGCAACGGCTGGCGCCGGCGAAGAAACGGAACACGTCGGCAATCGCCGGAATCTCGTCATTCAGCGCGGCGCTGTAGGGCTTGCCGCAGTTGTCGGATTCGAGTTTAGCCAGTTCCTCGCCATGGGCTTCGATGGCATCGGCGAGTTTGAGCAGCAGCAGCGAACGGTCTTTCGGCGTGGTTTGCGACCACTCGGCGAACGCGTTATCGGCGGCGCGCACCGCGGCATCGACTTGGGCCTCGGAGGCTTCATTGATTTCCACCAGTACGCTGCCGAGCGCCGGGTTGAGCACCGGTTGCGCCGGGCCTTCGCCGTTGACCAGGTGGCCGTTGATCAAGAGTCTGGTTTGCATGTCTGTTGTCCTCACTAACACTTTTATTGTTCTGTCGAAACCGAACCATGTAGGAGCTGCCGAAGGCTGCGATCTTTTGATCTTGATCTTGATTTTCAAAGCAACAAGATCGCAGCCTTCGGCAGCTCCTACAGGGATTCGGTTTGTTCAGTGGTTATTCAATTATTTGCCACCGCTACCGGCGACACTCTCGCCACCCCGGGTCAGGTAATACGCGCCTAGGATCGGCAGCATGGTCACCATCATCACCAGCATCGCGACGACGTTGGTCACCGGCACATCCCGAGGACGGCTGAGCTGGTTGAGCAGCCACAGCGGCAACGTGCGCTCATGCCCGGCGGTAAACGTGGTGACGATGATTTCATCGAACGACAGTGCAAACGCGAGCATGCCGCCGGCCAGCAGCGCCGAGCCAAGGTTCGGCAGGATGATGTAGCGAAAGGTCTGCCAGCCGTCGGCACCGAGGTCCATCGAGGCCTCGATCAGACTGTGCGAAGTGCGGCGCAGGCGGGCGATGACGTTGTTGTAGACGATCACCACGCAGAACGTCGCGTGACCAACGATGATGGTGAACATCCCCGGCTCGATCCCCAGCGTCTTGAACGTCGCCAGCAGCGCGATCCCGGTGATGATCCCCGGCAACGCAATCGGCAGAATCAGCATCAGCGAAATACCCTGCTTGCCGAAGAAGTCCCGGCGATACAGCGCGGCTGAAGCCAATGTGCCGAGCACCATCGCAATCAGCGTGGCGATGGCGGCAATCTGCAGCGAGAGCTTGATCGCCTCCAGCACATCCGGCCGCGAAAACGCCACACTGAACCAGTGCAGTGTGAAGCCCTTCGGCGGAAAGCTGAACGCGGCTTCCTCGGTGTTGAAGGCGTAAAGAAAGATGATCAGGATCGGGAAGTGCAGAAACACCAACCCGCCCCAGGCTGCGATGCGCAAACCCAATGAAGCCTTTTCAGAGTGCATCGAAGGCCCCCAGACGTTTAACGATGGACAGGTAAACCGCGATCAACACAATCGGCACCAGCGTGAACGCCGCCGCCATCGGCATGTTGCCGATCGCGCCTTGCTGCGCATACACCATGCTGCCAACGAAGTAGCCCGGCGGGCCGACCAGTTGCGGCACGATGAAGTCGCCCAGGGTCAGTGAAAAAGTGAAGATCGAGCCGGCAGCAATACCCGGCACCGACAGCGGCAGAATCACCTGCATGAAGGTCTGGCGCGGCTTGGCCCCGAGGTCGGCGGAGGCCTGCAGCAGCGACGGCGGCAGACGCTCCAGCGAGGCCTGAATCGGCAGGATCATGAACGGCAACCAGATATAGACAAAGACCATGAAGCGCCCCAGATGCGAGGTCGACAAGGTGCTGCCGCCGACGCCGGGAATCCCCAGAACGAACTGCAGGACCGGCTCCAGCCCCAGATGCTGCACGAACCACTGCGCCACACCGCCCTTGGCCAGCAGCAACGTCCACGCATAGGCCTTGACGATGTAACTGGCCCACATCGGCAGCATCACCGCGATGTAGAAAAACGCCTTGGTCTTGCCCGTGGTGTAGCGCGCCATGTAATAGGCAATCGGGAACGCGACGATGGCGCTGGCGATCGACACCACGATGGCCATGCTCAGCGTGCGCAGGATGATGTCGAAGTTCGACGGCTGGAACAGCGCGGCAAAATTCGCCAGGGTCAGGTCAGGGGTGACCGCCATGGTGAAGTCGTCGAAGGTGTAGAAACCCTGCCACAACAGCACCAGCAGCGAGCCGAGGTAGATCGCGCCAAACCACAGCAACGGTGGTACCAGCAGCAGCGACAGATACAGATTCGGCTTGCGGTAGAGCAGGTTGGAAAACCGCCGCAAGGGCGGTGCTTGAGTTATTGCGAGCGTGCTCATCTCACACCCCGCTCGAGACAGTGTCGTGCAGTGGGATCATCGCTTCCCGCGCCCAGCGTGCGTGCAGGCGCTGGCCGGTCTGGTGCTGCGCGCTGCTGTCGATCCACTGATTGTTGGCGTGGCTGATGCTCAGGGTCTGGCCGTTTTCCAGGGTCAGTTCATAGCGCGTGGCGCTGCCCTGATACTGGATGTCATGCAGCACGCCGCTGACTTCGATTTCATGGCTGGCGAGCGGCCCTTCGGCGAAACGCACGTGCTCGGGGCGAATCGAAAACGGCTGCGGATGGCCGCTGAGCTGGCGCGCCAGATCGCCGCGAATCACGTTGGAAGTGCCGACGAATTCGGCGACGAAGGTGGTGGTCGGTTTCATGTACAGATTGCGCGGGGTGTCGACCTGTTCGATGCGGCCCTTGTTGAACACCGCCACGCGGTCGGACATCGACAGCGCTTCGGTCTGGTCATGGGTCACGAAGATGAAGGTAATGCCGAGCTGGCGTTGCAGCTTCTTCAGTTCGCTCTGCATCTGCTCGCGCAATTTCAGGTCGAGGGCGCCGAGCGGTTCATCGAGCAGCAGCACCCGTGGGCGATTGACCAAGGCGCGGGCGAGGGCGACACGCTGGCGCTGACCGCCGGACAACTGCACCGGTTTGCGTGCGCCATAACCACCGAGCGCGACCATGTCCAACGCCTCTTCGGCGCGCTTGTGGCGCTCGGTTTTACTCACGCCTTTGACCTTCAAGCCGTAGGCGACGTTGTCCAGCACGTTCATGTGCGGGAACAGCGCGTAGTCCTGAAACACCGTGTTTACATCACGTTGATACGGCGGCAGACCGGCCGCTTCAGCGCCGTGGATGCGGATCGAGCCGGCGCTCGGTTGTTCGAACCCGGCGATCAGGCGCAGGCAGGTGGTTTTGCCCGAGCCGGATGGGCCGAGCATGGAAAAGAACTCGCCGTCCTGGATATCGATGGAAACCCGGTCAACGGCCTTCACCTCGCCAAACTGCCGGGAAACGTTGGTGAACTGGACTGCAAGCGTCATGGTGCGGTGCTCCGGTAAAGCAGGCTTTCAAAAAGTGATCAGGTGTTGCGTCGAAAAGATCGCAGCCTGCGGCAGCTCCTACAGGAAAGCGGTGTCCATTGATGTAGGAGCTGCCGCAGGCTGCGATCTTTTGATCTTGAAAGGGCTTACCTGCCGCCCATGATCGCGATGTAATCCTGAGTCCAGCGACTGTACGGCACGAATTTGCCACCTTCAGCCTGCGGGGTTTTCCAGAAGGCGATCTTGTCGAACTGGTCAAAACCATTGGTCTTGCAACCCTCGGCGCCGAGCAATTCGCTCTCCTTGCACGCCGCCGGCACGGCTGGCAACGAACCAAACCACGCCGCCACGTCACCCTGGACTTTCGGCTGTAGCGACCAGTCCATCCACTTGTAAGCGCAATTAGGGTGCTTGGCTTCGGCGTGCAGCATGGTGGTGTCGGCCCAACCGGTGGCGCCTTCTTTCGGGATGGTCGAGGCAATCGGCTGTTTCTCATTGATCAGGCCGTTGACCTGATACGGCCAGGCACTCGACGCCACCACGCCTTCGTTCTTGAAGTCGCTCATCTGTACCGTGGTGTCGTGCCAGTAGCGGTGGATCAAAGGCTGCTGCGCACGCAACAGATCGAGCACCGCTTTGTACTGTGCTTCGGTCAATTGATACGGATCCTTGATCCCCAGTTCAGGCTTGGCGGTTTTCAGGTACAGCGCCGCATCGGCGATGTAGATCGGCCCGTCATAGGCCTGCACGCGACCCTTGTTCGGCTTGCCGTCGGGGAAGTTCTGCGCGTCGAACAGCACATTCCAGCTGGTCGGCGGCGTCTTGAACACGTTGGTGTTGTACATCAGCACGTTCGGGCCCCACTGATACGGGGTGCCGTAGGTCTGCTTGTTGACCACGTACCACGGCGCATCTTTCAGGCGTGGATCGAGGGTGTTCCAGTTCGGGATCAACGCGGTGTTGATCGGCTGCACGCGCTTGCCGACGATCAGGCGCAACGAGGCATCGCCCGAAGCGGTGACCAGATCGTAACCACCCTTGGCCATCAGGCTGACCATCTCGTCGGAGGTGGCGGCAGTCTTCACATTGACCTTGCAGCCGGTTTCTTTTTCGAAACCGGTGACCCAGTCGTAAGCCTTGTCACTCTCGCCACGTTCGATGTAACCGGGCCAGGCCACGATATCCAGCTGACCCTCGCCGGCGCCGACGGCCTTCAGCGGCTCGGCGGCTTGCAGGCTGGCGCTGGCCAGCAGGGCCGTGGTGATTGCACTGAGCAGTGCGGTCTTGTGCACGAACATGGTTGAACCCTCTTCTTTAAATTATGGTCGGGGCAGTTGTGAACGCGGTGAAGCATGCCGTTGATGGCTTGTTATTAGCGTAGTCAGAGATGCTGGCCGTGGCGGGCCATGATGTGCCGCACCACGCTGTAGTCCTGCAGCGAATCACTGGACAAGTCTTTGCCGTATCCGGAGCGTTTCAGTCCGCCGTGGGGCATTTCGCTGACCAGCATGAAATGGCTGTTGATCCAGGTGCAGCCGTACTGCAAACGGGCGGCGACCTGCATTGCCTTGTCCAGATTCTGCGTCCACACCGACGAGGCGAGGCCGTATTCGGAGTCGTTGGCCCAGTCCACCGCTTGTGCGAGTTCGTCGAAGCGGGTCACGGTCACCACCGGGCCGAACACTTCGCGCTGGACGATTTCATCCGTTTGTTTGCAACCGGCCAGCAGCGTCGGCTGGTAAAAGAACCCGGCGCCGGAATGCACCGCCGCGCCGGTCACCCGCTCGATGTGCGGCTGGCCGAGGGCTCGTTCGACGAAACTGGCCACGCGGTCGCGCTGGCGGGTGCTGATCAGCGGGCCGATCTCGTTGTCGGCATCGCGCTTGCCGGCGAAGCGCAGGCTGCTGACTGCCGCACCCAGCTCGGCAACCAGTTTGTCGTGAATCCCGGCCTGCGCGTAGATGCGGCACGCGGCGGTGCAGTCCTGACCGGCGTTGTAGTAACCATAGGTGCGCACGCCGTCGACCACGGCTTGAATATCCGCGTCGTTGCAGACGATCACTGGGGCCTTGCCGCCGAGTTCCAGATGCGTGCGCTTGAGGGTTTTTGCCGCCGCCTGAAGGATTTTCTGCCCGGTGACGATATCGCCGGTCAGCGAGACCATGCGCACCCTGGCATGTCCGACCAGATGGCTGCCGACGCCTTCACCGCCACCGCAGATGATGTTGATCACCCCGCGCGGCAGGATCTCGGCCAGCGCTGGCGCCAGCGCGAGGATCGACAATGGTGTGTGTTCCGAGGGTTTGAACACCAGCGTATTGCCGGCGGCGAGGGCCGGGGCGATTTTCCACGCCGCCATCATGATCGGGTAGTTCCACGGCGCAATCGAGGCGACCACGCCGATCGGATCGCGGCGCACCATGCTGGTGTAGCCCGGCAGGTATTCGCCGCTGAGCTGACCGGTCTGGCAGCGTACGGCACCGGCGAAGAAGCGGAACACATCGACGGTCGCAGTCAGATCGTCCTGCCGCGCCAGGTGCAGCGGCTTGCCACAGTTAAGTGCTTCGAGGCGAGCGAGGTAATCGGCGTGTTTTTCGACGGCGTTGGCGATGTCCAGCAGCAGGTTCGAACGTTGCTGCGGCGTGGTGCGCGACCATTCGGCAAAGGCGCGGTGGGCGGCGAGAATCGCGGTTTCGACCTGCTCGGTGCTGGCCTCGGCGATGTGCGTGAGGATTTCACCGGTCGCCGGGTTGAGGATCGGTTCGACAAAACCCTGCCCGGCAACCAGTTCGCCGTCGATCAGCAACGCGGTACACATCGGGGTCTGCACACCAGCCATTTTCCGCGATCTCTTTTCTTGTATGGTCATTGGGGCTCCCGTACCGGGGAACCGACCGTCTTATAGATGCAGCAAGACTAGTGCGCGGCTCCGAGGTCGACAAATTCTAAATACTGAAGGTGGCATTCGATTAAATAGATGGCTTGCGTCCGCCGTGCGGTTGCTCGCGGGCCACGGTCAGGAATGGATCGACCAGAGCGGGGCGCGCTGTCCCACGGCGCCAGGCCAGACCGACGTCGAGGGTCTGGTTGAGGTCGGCAATCGGCCGTGCTTCGATGATGTCGCCCTCCAGTGACCACGGGCGGTAAGTCATGTCCGGCTGGATTGACACGCCCAGGCCGGCTGCGACAAGGCTTCGCACGGCTTCGGTGGATGCCGTGCGCAGGGTGATCTTCGGTTGCAGCCCGGCGCCGCGCCACAGGCGCTGGGCATTGCGATCCATCTCGTCGACGTTCAGTTGAATCAGCGGTTCGCGGGCAACATCGGCGAGATTGATGCTGTCGTGCTCCAGCAGCGGATGCTGGGCCGGCAGCCACAGACGGTGCGGCGAGTGAGTCAGCACTTCGGTTTGCAAGGCGTGGCGGTCTTCGAGGTTGGACAGGATCAGCACGCCGACATCGATCTCGCCGCTGACCAGCAAATGTTCGATGTACGGCCGCTCGTCCTCCATCACCCGGATCTCGACATTGGGATAGGCGCGCTGAAAACGGGTGAGCAAATCGGCGAGGTAATAACCGGCCACCAGACTGGTCACGCCGACAATCAACTGCCCGGCCACTTGGTCGGTGCTTTGTTGCAGGCTGCGCTTGGCGTTATCCACCGTTGCCAGAATCAGATGCGCCTGGCGCAGGAATTGATGACCCTGATGAGTCAAGGTCATGCCCTTGGCGTGACGGTTGAACAGGCTGACGCCGATTTCCTCTTCCAGTTGCTGGATCGCCAGCGTCAGGGTCGACTGGGATATGAACGCGGTTTGCGCGGCGGCGGAGATCGAGCCGGTCTCGGCCACCGCGATGAAGTGACGGATCTGACGCAGGGTCATCATGAGAAGGGTACCCAGTGGGCGGTTTTTATCGATTGGCCTGAGTGTATATCGATTTTCACGAAGGGCCTGCGCCTGTTGAGCAACATCTGGAAGCACACTTGCGGGCAGGCCCAGGGCACTTTCGAACTAGGCTGAGGGCCTGATAGATCCGGATAACCCCTGTTTTGGAGGCGAACATGAACACCCGTGGATTGCTCGATCAACTGCTCAAGTCCGGCCAGGATCTGTTGCAGAACAAGGCCGGTGGCGCGCAGAACAAACCGGCGGCTGGCGGCCTGGGCGGTTTGCTTGGTGGGTCTTCTGGTGGCAGTGGCCTCGGCGGTCTGCTGTCAGGTGCTGGCGGCGGCGCATTGGCGGCGGGCGCAATGGGCTTGCTGCTGGGTAACAAGAAAGTGCGCAAGGTCGGCGGCAAAGTTGCGATTTACGGCGGGCTCGCAGCGCTTGGCGTGCTGGCCTACAAAGCCTACGGCAACTACAACGCCCAGAAAGGCACCGCACCGCAAACCGAACCGCAAACCCTCGACCGCTTGCCACCGGCGCAGGCCGAGCAACACAGCCAGGCCATTCTCAAAGCACTGGTCGCCGCCGCAAAGGCTGATGGCCATATCGATGATCGCGAGCGCCAATTGATCGAAGGCGAATTCACCAAACTCGACAACGATCAGGAACTGCAACACTGGCTGCACGCCGAACTCAACAAACCCCTCGACCCAAGCGACGTCGCCCGCGCCGCGAGTACGCCGGAGATGGCGGCGGAAATGTACATCGCCAGCGTGATGCTGGTGGATGAGGAGAGCTTTATGGAAAAGGCGTATCTGGAGGAACTGGCCAAGCAACTGAAGCTGGAGCCGGGGTTGAAGGTAGAACTGGAGAATCAGGTGCGCCAGGTATCGCTATAGAACTGCCTGAACACGGTACTTATGTAGGAGCTGCGGCACGCTGCGATCTTTTTATGTTGGCTTTAAAAATCAAAAGATCGCAGCGTGCCGCAGCTCCTACAGGGTTTTGGACTGGACGCCGAAATTAGTAGGCGCGAGCCTGCTCACGATTGCGTTTTCAGCAGCGCATCCACAGCAATGGCCGATCCATCGCCCCTTTTTGCCGTTCCATCACTGGCACGTCAGCCCCCGATTGTCGGACAGTCCCACCCCAGAGCCTTCCCGCCAACCACCTCGGGTCGGCCCGAGGGTTAAAAAGCGTCTTATAAATGAGACACCGCCCTCGGCTATACTCCCCGCATTTCGACTTAGGCACGAGGAATCACTGTGAAGAACTGGACGTTGCGCCAACGCATTTTGGCGAGCTTTGCGGTGATTATCGCCATCATGTTGCTGATGGTCGTCGTTTCGTATTCCCGCCTGCTGAAAATCGAAGCCAGTGAAAGCAGCGTGCGTGATGACGCCGTTCCCGGCGTCTATTACAGCTCGATGATCCGCGGTGCGTGGGTCGACAGTTATCTGCAGACCCAGGAACTGCTCGGCCTCAAGGAAGGGCAGGGTATCAGCAGTGAAGATGCGGCGGACTACAAGGCGTTCGAGACGCGCCTGCAAGAGCAGATGGCCAACTACCGCAGCACTGTCACAACCGACGAAGACCGGGTCGAGTTCGCTGCGTTCGAGAAGGATCACGACACCTACATGCAGATCCAGGATCAGGTGCTCGACTTGCACAAGCGCAACCTGGAAGCCGACGCGGTCAAGCTGTTCACCGAGAAGCTGACCCCGGCCTGGTACACCGGTCGCATGAAACTCAACGACATCATCGGCGAGAACAAACGGGTCGCCGATCAGGCCATGGCCAACATCGACGAAGCCGTGGCGGCGGCCAAGGTCAGCATGTTCGTCTCGCTGCTGGTGGCCGTGCTCGCAGCCGGTGCCTGCGGTCTGTTGCTGATGCGCGCGATCATGGCGCCGATGAACCGCATCGTGAAGATCCTCGAAATCATGCGCACCGGCGATCTGAGCAGCCGTCTGAATCTGGATCGCAAGGACGAGTTCGGCGCGGTGGAAACCGGCTTCAACGACATGATGACCGAGCTGACTTCGCTGGTGTCCCAGGCCCAACGTTCGTCGGTACAGGTGACCACCTCGGTGACCGAGATTGCCGCCACGTCGAAGCAGCAACAGGCCACCGCCACCGAAACCGCCGCCACCACCACCGAAATTGGCGCGACCTCGCGGGAAATCGCCGCCACCTCGCGGGATCTGGTGCGCACCATGACCGAAGTGTCCACCGCCGCCGATCAGGCCTCGGTACTCGCCGGTTCCGGCCAGCAAGGCCTGGCGCGCATGGAAGACACCATGCACTCGGTGATGGGCGCAGCCGATCTGGTCAATGCCAAACTGGCGATCCTCAACGAGAAGGCCGGCAACATCAATCAGGTGGTGGTGACCATCGTCAAGGTCGCCGATCAGACCAACCTGCTGTCGCTCAACGCCGCCATCGAGGCCGAGAAGGCCGGTGAGTACGGCCGTGGTTTTGCCGTGGTCGCCACCGAAGTACGGCGTCTGGCGGATCAGACCGCCGTCGCCACTTACGACATTGAGCAGATGGTCCGCGAGATCCAGTCGGCGGTGTCTGCTGGCGTGATGGGCATGGACAAGTTCTCCGAAGAAGTGCGCCGGGGCATGGCCGAAGTGCAGCAGGTCGGCGAGCAACTGTCGCAGATCATCCATCAGGTGCAGGCGCTGGCGCCGCGGGTGTTGATGGTCAACGAAGGCATGCAGGCCCAGGCCACCGGTGCCGAACAGATCAACCATGCGCTGGTGCAGTTGGGCGACGCCAGCAGCCAGACCGTCGAGTCGTTGCGTCAGGCCAGTTTCGCCATCGACGAACTGAGCCAGGTGGCCGTCGGGCTGCGCAGTGGCGTTTCGCGATTCAAAGTCTGATGAGCGAGATCACTGCCAAACGCAGCGCTGCGCCAGTGGCCAGACAGGCGCTGTTTCTGCTGTTTCGCATCGGCAACGAACGCTATGCATTGCGCGCCACTGAAGTGGCGGAGGTTCTGCCGCGCGTACCGTTGAAGCCAATTGCCCAGGCGCCGAAGTGGGTGGCCGGGGTGTTCGCCTATCGCGGTGCGGTGGTGCCGGCTATCGACCTCAGTGCGCTGACCTTCGGTCAACCGGCCGAGGCGCGCACCAGCACCCGGTTGGTGCTGGTGCATTACCGCCCGGATGCACTGCAGCAGTCGCACTGGCTCGGGCTGATCCTTGAGCAGGCGACCGACACCCTGCGCTGCAATCCCGAGGATTTTCAGCCATATGGCCTGGACAATCGTCAGGCGCCGTACCTCGGCCCGGTGCGCGAAGATGCCCAGGGCCTGGTGCAGTGGGTGCGGGTCAACGACTTGCTGGATGACGCCGTGCGCAGCCTGCTCTTTCCCGCGCCGCATGAGGCGCAGTCATGAGCAGCGATCAGCGTTTTTTCGATTTTCTCAAGGAACGCATCGGTCTGGATGTCACGTCGGTGGGGCCTGCGATCATCGAGCGCGCGGTGCGCCAACGCACCACGCTCTCGCAAGCGGCGCACAGCGATGAATACTGGCAACTGCTGCAAGGTTCGCGGGACGAACAGCAGGCGTTGATCGAGGCGGTGATCGTCCCCGAAACCTGGTTTTTCCGTTACCCGGAATCCTTCGCCACCCTCGGCAAGCTGGCGCGCAAGCGTCTGGACGAATTGAACAACATGCGCGCGCTGCGCATCCTCAGCCTGCCGTGTTCGACCGGCGAGGAACCCTATTCGATTGCCATGGCCTTGCTCGATGCCGGGCTCAAGCCCCATCAGTTCAAGGTCGATGGCATGGATGTCAGCCCGCTGTCGGTGGACAAGGCGCGACGCGGGCTGTACGGCAAGAACTCGTTTCGCGGTCAGGAGCTGGACTTTCGCGAGCGTCATTTCACCGCCGAACAGGACGGCCATCGAGTCAGCGACGCCGTGCGCGAACAGGTGCGCCTGCAGGCCGGCAATGTGCTGGATCCGACGCTGCTGGCGGGTGAGCCGCCGTTCGATTTCGTGTTCTGCCGCAACCTGTTGATCTATTTCGACCAGCCGACCCAGAAGCAGGTGTTCGAAGTGCTCAAGCGTCTGACTCACGTGGATGGCGTGCTGTTCATCGGCCCGGCCGAGGGCAGTCTGCTCGGGCGTCTGGGCATGCGCTCGATTGGCATCCCGCAGTCGTTTGCCTTCAGTCGACAAAACGATCCGGTACCGCAACCGCTGTCGCTGCCGACTCCGCCACCATTGCCCGTGCGCCAACCGCTGCGCACGCCGCCGCCACCCGTGCGCCCGCGTCCGTTTGCCAACGTTGCACCGTTGCCCGTCAGCAGCAAAAGCGTCAACCCGGACGCGGCGACCTTGCTCGCCAACATCGCTGCGCTGGCCAACGAAGGCAAAAGCGCCGAGGCCCGTTCGGCGTGCGAGCAGTACCTGCGCAGTCACGAACCGGTGGCGCAGGTGTTCTACTGGCTCGGCCTGCTCAGTGACGTGGCCGGCGCCACCCTCGAAGCCCAGAGCCATTACCGCAAGGCCTTGTACCTTGAGCCGCAACACCCCGAAGCATTGATGCACCTGGCTGCGTTGCTGCAGGCCCAGGGCGACAGTGCCGGTGCCAGACGATTGCAGGAACGCGCCGCGCGCAGCGGTCGTACCGCCGACAGTGAGCGTAAACGATGATCCCGTCCGACACCTTGAACGTCACCCACGAAGACGCCCGGGCCATCGATGACTGCTGGAACCGCATCGGCATTCACGGCGACAAGTCCTGCCCGTTGCTGACCGAGCATATTCACTGCCGAAACTGCGCGGTGTATTCCGCTGCCGCCACGCGTCTGCTCGACCGCTATGCGTTGCAGCAGGATGAGCGCGACCCGGTCGCCGTGGCGGTCGAAAGCGATGTGAAAACCCGTTCGCTGCTGATGTTCCGCCTCGGCGAAGAGTGGCTCGGCCTGGCCACTCGCAGTCTGGTGGAAGTCGCTCCGCTGCAGGCGATCCACTCGTTGCCACACCAGCGCTCGCGGGCCCTGCTCGGCGTGGCGAACGTGCGCGGCGCGCTGGTCGCGTGCCTGTCGCTGGTCGAGTTGCTCGACCTGGACGGCAACGCCGCACCGGCCACAGGCGCGCGGATCATGCCGCGCATGTTGATCATCGCCGCCCACGGTGGGCCGGTGGTGGTGCCAGTGGATGAGGTCGACGGCATCCACGCCATCGATGAAAAAATTCTCGACGCCGCGTCGCGTGCCGGCAGTGAGCACAACAGCACTGCCAGCGCCAAATACACCCGTGGTGTCCTGCAATTCCGGGGGCGCAGCCTGCGTTGGCTGGATGAAGAACAGTTGCTGTCCGCCGTGACCCGGAGCCTCACATGACCCCCGAGCAAATGCGCGACGCCTCGCTGCTGGAACTGTTCAGCCTCGAAGCCGAGGCCCAGACCCAGGTGCTGAGCAGCGGGCTGCTGGCGCTGGAGCGTAATCCGACCCAGGCCGACTATCTGGAATCGTGCATGCGTGCGGCGCACTCGCTCAAGGGCGCGGCGCGGATCGTCGGCATCGACAACGGTGTCAGCGTCGCCCACGTGATGGAAGATTGTCTGGTCAGCGCTCAGGAAAAGCGGCTGTTGCTGCGCCCCGAGCACATCGATGCGTTGTTGCAGGGCACCGATCTGTTGATGCGTATCGCCACACCGGCCAATGCCCCGCAAGCGCCGGACATTGAGGCGTATGTGGCGTTGATGGGCCGCCTGCTCGACCCTTCGACACCGCCCGCCGTGGCGTCGCCGCCCATGGCCGAATTGCAGATGCAGGCACCGTCTGCGCCGATTGAAACGCCACCGCCAGCGCCGCCGGCGGTTGATGCACCGCTGGAAACCTCCGATCCGGCGCCGCGCAAGAACAAACGCACCACCGAAGGTGGCGAGCGCGTGCTGCGGGTCACTGCCGAGCGTCTGAACAGCCTGCTCGACCTGTCGAGTAAATCACTGGTCGAAACCCAGCGACTCAAGCCGCATCTGGCTACCATGCAGCGCCTCAGGCGCATGCAGAACAATGGTCTGCGGGCGCTGGAAAGCCTCAATGTGCATCTCAAGGAACAGACGCTGAGCCTCGAAGCCCAGGAAGCCCTTGAAGATGCGCGGCGCTTGCTGGCCGAGTCTCAGCAATTGCTCGCGGAAAAGAACGCCGAGCTCGACGAATTCGCCTGGCAGGCCAGCCAGCGCGCACAAGTGCTCTACGACACCGCGCTGGCCTGCCGCATGCGCCCGTTTGCCGACGTGCTCACCGGTCAGGTGCGCATGGTTCGGGATCTGGGGCGCAGTCTCGGCAAACAGGTGCGGCTGGAAATCGAAGGCGAGAAGACGCAGGTCGACCGCGACGTACTGGAAAAACTCGAAGCGCCGCTGACTCATCTGCTGCGCAACGCGGTCGACCACGGCATCGAAACCCCGGAACAACGCCTGCTCAAGGGCAAGTCCGAAGAGGGCCTGATCCGCCTGCGTGCTTCGCATCAGGCCGGTTTGCTGGTGCTCGAACTGAGTGACGACGGCAATGGTGTCGACCTGGAAAAGGTCCGCCGCAGTATCGTCGAACGCCAATTGTCACCGGCCGAAACCGCCGCACAATTGAGCGAAGAAGAGTTGCTGACGTTCCTGTTCCTGCCGGGTTTCAGCCTGCGCGACACCGTCACCGAAGTGTCGGGGCGTGGCGTCGGCCTCGACGCGGTGCAGCACATGGTCCGGCAACTGCGCGGCGCAGTGGTGCTGGAGCAGACGGCGGGCGAGGGCAGCCGCTTTCATCTGGAAGTGCCGCTGACCCTGTCGGTGGTGCGCAGTCTGGTGGTGGAGGTCGGCGAGGAAGCCTATGCGTTTCCGCTGGCGCACATCGAGCGCATGTGCGACCTGGAGCCACAGGACATCGTGCAGATCGAAGGTCGCCAGCATTTCTGGCACGAAGGCCGACATGTCGGGTTGGTCGCCGCCAGCCAGTTGCTGAATCGTCCGGCCAGTCAGAGCAGCGACGAAACCCTCAAGGTCGTGGTGATCCGCGAGCGCGATGCGGTCTATGGCGTGGCGGTCGAACGATTTGTCGGCGAGCGCACTCTGGTGGTGCTGCCGCTGGATGAACGACTGGGCAAGGTGCAGGACATCTCCGCCGGGGCGCTGCTTGACGATGGCTCGGTGGTGCTGATCGTCGATGTCGAAGACATGTTGCGCTCGGTGGACAAGCTGCTCAACACCGGGCGTCTGGAGCGTATTGCGCGGCACGGCAACCAGGCCGCCGAAGTGGCGCGCAAACGGATTCTGGTGGTCGACGATTCGCTCACGGTGCGCGAGCTGCAGCGCAAGCTGCTACTCAATCGCGGCTACGACGTGGCGGTCGCGGTGGATGGCATGGACGGCTGGAACGCGCTGCGTTCGGAGGACTTCGATTTGCTGATCACCGACATCGACATGCCGCGCATGGACGGCATCGAACTGGTTACGTTGCTGCGCCGTGATACCCGTCTGCAATCGCTACCGGTGATGGTGGTCTCGTACAAGGACCGTGAAGAGGACCGCCGTCGTGGACTGGATGCGGGCGCCGACTATTATTTAGCCAAGGCCAGTTTTCATGACGACGCCCTGCTCGATGCAGTGGTTGAGCTCATTGGAGGAGCGCGGGCATGAAAATCGCAATCGTCAACGACATGCCACTGGCGGTGGAGGCTTTGCGCCGTGCGCTGGCCTTCGAGCCGGCGCATCAAGTGGTCTGGGTGGCCGGCAACGGCGCCGAGGCCGTGCGTCTGTGTGCCGAAAACACCCCGGATCTGATCCTGATGGACCTGATCATGCCGGTCATGGACGGTGTCGAGGCCACGCGACGGATCATGGCTGAAACCCCGTGCGCGATCGTCATCGTCACAGTCGACCGCCAGCAGAACGTGCATCGGGTGTTCGAAGCCATGGGCCACGGTGCGCTGGATGTGGTCGATACCCCGGCTCTGGGGGCCGGTAACGCGCAGGAAGCGGCGGCGCCGTTGCTGCGCAAGATCCTCAATATCGGCTGGCTGATCGGCGAGAAAACCCCGCGTTCGCGTCCGGTGCCGACACCGCACCGCAGTTCGGCGTCGTGCAAGCGGCTGGTGGCGATCGGCTCCTCTGCCGGCGGGCCGGCCGCGCTGGAAGTATTGCTCAAGGGCCTGCCACGCAATTTTTCGGCGGCGATTGTGCTGGTGCAGCACGTCGATCAGGTGTTTGCGGCGGGCATGGCCGAATGGCTGGCCAGCGCCAGTGGCCTGGACGTGCGCCTGGCCCGCGAAGGCGAGCCACCACAGGCCGGCGCCGTGCTGCTGGCTGGCACCAATCACCATATTCGCTTATTGAAAAACGGCACGCTGGCCTACACCGCCGAGCCGGTCAACGAGATCTACCGACCCTCGATCGACGTCTTCTTCGAAAGTGTCGCCAACTATTGGAACGGCGATGCCATCGGGGTTTTATTGACCGGAATGGGACGCGACGGGGCGCAAGGGCTTAAGCTCATGCGCCAGCAGGGATACCTGACCATCGCGCAGGATCAGCAAAGCAGTGCGGTGTACGGCATGCCCAAGGCCGCAGCGGCGATCGATGCAGCCGTCGAAATCCGTCCACTGGAAAAGATAGCGCCACGATTGCTGGAGGTTTTCCCCAAATGAACAGCGTTTTCCGCAATCCTGGCCCCCGCAGTACTCAGGTGACCGCCCATGAATGATTTACAGATCGACGACATTAAAACCGACGAAAACGCCGCCATGGTGTTGTTGGTGGACGATCAGGCGATGATCGGCGAAGCCGTGCGCCGTGGGCTGTCGAACGAAGAGAACATCGACTTCCACTTCTGTTCCGACCCGCACCAGGCCATCGCCCAGGCGGTACGGATCAAGCCGACGGTGATTTTGCAGGACCTGGTGATGCCCGGCCTCGACGGCCTGAGCCTGGTGCGCGAATACCGCAATCACCCGGCGACCAAGGACATCCCGATCATTGTGCTGTCGACCAAGGAAGATCCGCTGATCAAGAGCGCGGCGTTCTCCGCCGGGGCCAACGATTATCTGGTGAAACTGCCGGACACCATCGAGCTGGTGGCGCGCATTCGCTATCACTCGCGCTCCTACATGACCCTGCTGCAGCGGGATGCGGCGTACCGTGCGCTGCGCGTCAGCCAGCAGCAGTTGCTCGACACCAACCTGGTGCTGCAACGGCTGATGAACTCCGACGGCCTGACCGGGCTGTCCAACCGCCGGCACTTCGACGAGTACCTGGAGCTGGAGTGGCGCCGCTCGTTGCGCGATCAGAGCCAGTTGTCGTTGCTGATGATCGACGTCGATTACTTCAAGTCCTACAACGACAGCTTTGGCCATGTCGAAGGCGATGAGGCGCTGCGCAAGGTCGCCACGGCGATCCGCGATGCCAGCGCGCGACCGTCGGATCTGCCGGCACGCTACGGCGGTGAAGAGTTCGCGCTGGTACTGCCGAACACCTCGCCGGGCGGTGCCCGGCTGGTGGCAGAGAAACTGCGCCAGACCGTGGCGGCGCTGAAGATTCCGCACAACACCCCGAGCGAAGGGTCGAGCCTGACCATCAGCATCGGCCTGGCGACCATGGTGCCGCAGGCGGGCAGCGATTGCCGCCTGCTGATTTCGGCGGCGGATCGTGGGTTGTATCAGGCGAAAAACAATGGCCGTAACCAGGTAGGTATCGAGTAACCCATCAATTGCTGTAGGAGCTGCCGCAGGCTGCGATCTTTTGATCTTTAAAAGCAAAATCAAAAGATCGCAGCCTGCGGCAGCTCCTACAGGGGCAATGTGTCAAGTGATTCACCCCGACAGCCGCCAGACGGGCTGCCGTGACCGCGTGATTACGTTATACTCGCCGGCTTTCAAAAGTTCGCCAACGAGTGCTGCCCGTCATGGAAATCAACCCGATCCTGAACACCATCAAGGACCTGTCCGAGCGCTCCGAAACTATTCGGGGGTATCTTTGACTACGATCAAAAGCATGAGCGTCTGATCGAAGTCAATCGCGAGCTTGAAGATCCTGCAGTCTGGAACAAACCTGAATACGCCCAGGAACTGGGCCGCGAGCGAGCATCGCTGGCGCAGATCGTCGACACCCTGGATGAGCTGTCCAGCGGTCTCGCCGATTCCCGCGAGCTGCTCGACATGGCCGTTGAAGAAAACGACGAAGGCGCGGTAAACGACGTCGTTGAACTGCTTCAAGGGCTTGAAGAGTCACTGGCCAAGCTTGAATTCCGCCGCATGTTCAGCCACGAGATGGATCCGAACAACGCCTACCTGGACATTCAGGCCGGTTCCGGCGGCACCGAAGCCCAGGACTGGGCCAACATCCTGCTGCGCATGTACCTGCGCTGGGCGGACAAACGCGGTTTCGACGCGACCATCATGGAGCTGTCAGCCGGTGAAGTCGCCGGTATCAAAGGTGCGACCGTGCACATCAAGGGCGAATACGCCTTTGGCTGGCTGCGCACCGAGATCGGCGTGCACCGTCTGGTGCGCAAGAGCCCGTTCGACTCCGGCAACCGTCGCCACACTTCGTTTTCTGCCGTTTTCGTCTCGCCAGAGATCGACGACAAGGTCGAAATCGAAATCAACCCGGCAGACTTGCGGATTGACACCTATCGTTCCTCCGGTGCCGGTGGTCAGCACGTAAACACCACCGACTCGGCCGTACGTATCACCCACGTACCGACCAACACCGTGGTCAGCTGCCAGAACGAACGTTCCCAGCACGCCAACAAGGACACCGCGATGAAAATGTTGCGGGCCAAGTTGTACGAGCAGGAAATGCAGAAGCGCAACGCCGCTTCCCAGGCGCTGGAAGACACCAAGTCGGACATCGGCTGGGGTCATCAGATCCGTTCGTACGTGCTCGACGCGTCGCGGATCAAGGACTTGCGCACCAACATCGAACGCAGCGACTGCGACAAGGTACTCGACGGCGATATCGACGAATACCTGGAAGCCAGCCTGAAATCGGGGCTGTAACAGACGCACACAGGGTCGCTGATGCAACGCGATCCCTGTAGGAGCCAGCCCTGCTGGCGATTCCCGGGCCGCCAGGCCCGGGGGCAACGAACCTGATGGAATATCTGAAGACATGAGCGACCAACAACTCGACCCGCAAGCCCTGCAACAGGAAGAAAACTCCCTGATCGCCCTGCGCAAGGAAAAGCTGGCTGCCGAGCGCGCCAAGGGCAACGCCTTCCCGAACGACTTCCGCCGTGAAAACTACTGCGAAGATCTGCAGAAGAAATACGCGGACAAGACCAAGGAAGAGCTGGCCGAGGCTGCAATCCCGGTCAAGGTTGCCGGTCGCATCATGCTCAACCGTGGCTCGTTCATGGTGATCCAGGACATGACCGGTCGCATCCAGGTCTACGTCAACCGCAAGACACTGTCCGAAGACACCCTGGCCGCCGTCAAGACCTGGGACATGGGCGACATCATCGCCGCCGAAGGTACCCTGGCGCGTTCCGGCAAGGGCGACCTGTACGTCGAAATGACCAACGTGCGCCTGCTGACCAAGTCGCTGCGCCCGCTGCCGGACAAGCACCACGGCCTGACCGACACCGAACAGCGCTACCGTCAGCGTTACGTTGACCTGATCGTCAACGAAGAAGTGCGCCAGACCTTCCGCGTGCGTTCGCAAGTGATCGCGCACATCCGCAGCTTCCTGATGAAGCGCGACTTCCTCGAAGTCGAAACGCCGATGCTGCAGACCATTCCTGGCGGCGCAGCGGCCAAGCCGTTCGAAACCCACCACAACGCGCTGGACATGGAAATGTTCCTGCGTATCGCG
Organism: Pseudomonas sp. AO-1; assembly: GCF_019775695.1. Taxonomy (NCBI): domain Bacteria; kingdom Pseudomonadati; phylum Pseudomonadota; class Gammaproteobacteria; order Pseudomonadales; family Pseudomonadaceae; genus Pseudomonas; species Pseudomonas sp. AO-1. Next base: position 5,378,224 of record NZ_CP079947.1, on the reverse strand, counting down.
CCTGAGCTGTACCTCAAGCGTCTGGTGGTTGGCGGTTTCGAGAAAGTGTTCGAGATCAACCGCAACTTCCGTAACGAAGGCGTTTCGACCCGTCACAACCCTGAATTCACCATGTTGGAGTTCTACCAGGCTTACGCCGACTACGAAGACAACATGGACCTGACCGAAGAGCTGTTCCGTGAACTGGCGCAACTGGTGCTGGGCAGCACCGACGTGCCGTACGGCGACAAGGTGTTCCACTTCGGCGAGCCGTTTGCCCGTCTCTCGGTGTTCGACTCGATCCTCAAGTACAACCCTGAGCTGACTGCCGATGACCTGAACGACATCGACAAGGCGCGCGCCATTGCCAAGAAGGCCGGCGCCAAGGTGCTGGGCTTCGAAGGTCTGGGCAAGCTGCAGGTGATGATTTTCGAAGAACTGGTCGAGCACAAGCTGGAGCAGCCGCACTTCATCACTCAGTACCCGTTCGAAGTGTCGCCGCTGGCCCGTCGTAACGACGAGAACCCGAACGTCACCGACCGTTTCGAGCTGTTCATCGGCGGACGTGAAATCGCCAACGCCTACTCCGAGTTGAACGACGCGGAAGACCAGGCCGAGCGTTTCATGGCGCAGGTGGCCGACAAGGACGCTGGCGACGACGAAGCCATGCACTACGACGCCGACTTCGTGCGTGCGCTGGAGTACGGCATGCCGCCAACGGCCGGTGAAGGCATCGGCATCGACCGTCTGGTGATGTTGCTGACCAACTCGCCATCGATCCGCGATGTGATCCTGTTCCCGCACATGCGACCGCAAGCGTAAACGTTTCAGTTAAAAAGCCGCCTAAAACAGGCGGCTTTTTATTGCCTGTCTGGTACAAATGTATCAATTGGTTAATTTTGCAATAGCAGAGGAAGTCCAGTCGTGATGGTTGCAATCGCTCAAGAAGGTGCAGCGGGTATCGCCACTGCGGTCGCTGAAAGTGTTCAGTACCAGGGCCGCAAGGCCAGCCGACAGGGCAGTGAGCAGCGTCGACAGGACATTCTCGACGCGGCGATGCGCATTGTCGTGCGCGACGGCGTGCGTGCCGTGCGCCACCGGGCCGTGGCGGCCGAGGCCGGTGTGCCACTGTCGGCCACCACCTATTACTTCAAGGACATCGATGACCTGCTCACCGATACCTTCGCCCAATACGTCGAACGCAGCGCGGCCTACATGGCCAAGCTGTGGATCAACAACGAAGGCTTGCTGCGCGAGATGGTCGTCAGTGGCGACGGCAGCCCCGAGTCGCGCTCGCAACTGGCCGACGACATCGCGCGGCTGATGGCGGACTATGTGCACCGGCAACTGGTCAACCGTCGCGAGCATCTGATGGCCGAGCAGGCGTTCCGCCAGGAAGCGCTGCTCAACCCGCGCCTGGCGGATCTGGTGCGCTCGCATCAGCAGATTCTGCTGCAGGGCACCTGCCAGTTGTTCCAAGTCCTGGGCTCGCGTGAACCGCAACAGGATGCCAAGGTGTTGACGGCGATTATCGGACGGATGGAATATCAGGGCCTGCTCAACGACGCCGAGCCTTTGGCCGAACAGGACATGCTCGGGATTCTGACGCGGTACATGCATCTGGTCCTGGCCTCGGTGTAAGCCACTGTTGATTTACCCTGTGGGAGCGAGCTTGCTCGCGAAGGCGGACTGACATTCAACATTAATGTTGGCGGTACCACCGCTTTCGCGAGCAAGCTCGCTCCCACAGGGGGAATGTGGCGGTGTTCAGGGCTATGTGTTCATAGGGAGTATTGAATGAAAGCCTGGCGTGGCGTGCTGATCGCCTTGTCGTTCCTGCTGCTCAGTGGCTGTCTGGTGACTTTCAAGGATCCGTTGCCCGCCAGTGAGTCGGCGCCCAAGGGCCTGCTGGGCACGTGGTCGAGCACCAATGCCTGGGGCGAGCCGATGAACCTTGAGTTGACCCGCGTCGGCCATGATCGCTATCAGGCCGTCACCTGGTTCAAGGCCCGGCCCCACGAGCGCGAGGCTTACCCGTTCACGGTGTCGCGCCACGGCAGCCGCTGGTACCTGTCGGCGAAAGTGCCGGCGCGTTACGGTGGCCAATACGCCATCGCCGGTTTCGAACTTACCGACAAACACGAATTGGTGGTGTACAACCTCGACCTCGAGCAGATCAATCAGGCGATCAAACAGCAAGCCCTCGACGGCAAGGCTTTCCAGACCGATGACGATGGCGACGGCGTGCAGGTCGACAGCCGTCTCGACAAGGTCTTTGCTTACCTCGACGATCCGGCCAATTCCGATGTCTTCGTCGAGGCCGCGCGCTATCAGCGCCAGGCCCGCGCCAAATAATTCAGTTTTCTACAGGAGTTTCGGGTGGACGATTACCAGCAGACGATACGCACGCTGTCCGATCGCATTGTGCTGGCGCAGACGCCGATCCGCGTGCTCGATGCGGTGAAGTGGGACGAGAACATCCGCAAGGGCTTTCTCAAGGCCAAAGGCAAGGAAATGCCGGCGGTGGATCGCGACTACTACCTCAATCGGCCGCTGTCCTTCGATTCGAGCAAGGTCAAACTGGAATTCCAGAACATCGAGCGCGACATCACCCGCCAGCTCGGCCAGTTCAATCCGGTCGGGCAGATCATGCGGCGCATGTGCAAGGAATACCGCATGGTGGTGCGCATGCTCGAAGCGCGCGGCACCGAGGATTTCGGCCTGATCTCCCAGGAACTCTACGGCGCCGCCTCCGATGCGTTCCACGCCGGCGACCCGACCCTGGCCGACCTCGGCCTGATGATGTCCGACTACCTGAACAACATCGATGGCCGTGGCGACCTGAAGGACGAACCGAAGATCCTCACCGCCAAGGATGCCGTGCACCTGCTGCAAACCCGCTTGAACAAGGTGTTTGGCGAGGCCGAGGAAACCATCCGCGTGTTCGAGTCCGACGGCATCGTCGCTGACGCGGCCGCGGGCGCCGATTACATCAAGATCCGCACCGACGCGCTGTTCAACGACCGCGACGTGCGTGCACTGGAAGTCCATGAAGGTCTGGTGCACGTCGGCACCACGCTCAATGGCTTGAACCAGCCGATCTGCACCTTCCTGTCCAAGGGCCCGCCCTCGTCGACGGTGACCCAGGAAGGCCTGGCGATCCTGATGGAAATCATCACCTTCGCCTCCTACCCGAGCCGCCTGCGCAAACTGACCAACCGCACCCGCGCGATTCACATGGTCGAGGAGGGCGCGGACTTTTTGCAGGTGTTCGAGTTCTTCCGCGAACAGGGTTTCGAAATGGCCGAAAGCTACGGCAACGCCAGCCGGGTGTTCCGAGGCTCGACGCCGAACGGTCTGCCATTCACCAAAGACTTGTCCTACCTCAAGGGCTTTATCATGGTTTACAACTACATTCAGTTGGCCGTGCGTAAAGGCAAGCTTGAGCAGGTACCGCTGCTGTTCTGCGGCAAGACCACGCTGGAAGACATGCGTACCCTGCGTCAACTGGTCGATGAAGGTCTGGTGGTGCCGCCGAAATACCTGCCGGAACAGTTCCGCGACATGAACGCGCTGTCGGCGTGGATGTGCTTCTCCAACTTCCTCAATCACTTGAGCCTGGACCGGATCGAGGCGGATTACTCCAATATCCTCTGACCACATTCAAACCCTGTGGGAGCTGGCTTGCCAGCGATTGCAGTCTGACAGTCAATATTGATGTTGGCTGACCCACCGCTATCGCTGGCAAGCCAGCTCCCACAGGGTTATTTGTTGACACAATTATTGTTTTCAACCCGAATTCTGCGAGGTTTCACCGGATGAGAATCCTCGGCATCCTTTGCCTGCTCCTGACCCTCGGCGGTTGCAGTTCGCTGTTGTTTTACCCCGAGCCGGGCCAGGTCTTTACCCCGGAAAGAGCCAAGCTCGAATACCGCACCGTCACCCTGACCACGGCCGACGGCCTCAAGCTCAACGCCTGGTGGCTGCCGGCCAAGCCCGGTGTCGAGGTCAAAGGCACAGTCCTGCACCTGCACGGCAACGGCGGCAATCTGCCGATGCACTTGGGTGGCAGTTGGTGGTTGCCGAAAAACGGCTATCAGGTGCTGCTGGTGGATTATCGCGGGTATGGCTTGTCCGAGGGCGAGCCGAGTTTGCCGGCGATCTATCAGGACATCGACGCCGCGTTCGCCTGGCTGGATCAGGCGCCAGAGGTCAAAGGCAAGCCGCTGATCCTCCTCGGCCAGAGCCTCGGCGGCTCAATGGCCGTGCATTGGCTGGTGCAGCACCCCGAGCGGCAGAAACAGCTGAAAGCCTTCGTGCTCGACGGTGTACCCGCCAGTTACCGCAGCGTCGGTCAGTACGCCCTCAGCACGTCGTGGCTGACCTGGCCGTTCCAGGTGCCGTTGTCGTGGCTGGTGCCGGACGGCGACAGCGCGATCAACTCGATGCCGCAGCTTAACGGCGTGCCGAAACTGATCTTTCACAGCATCGACGACCCACTGGTGCCAATGTCCAACGCCATCCGCCTGTACCAGGCAGCGCCGCCGCCACGGGTGTTGCAGTTGACCCGCGGCGGCCACGTACAGACTTTCGGTGACCCGGTCTGGCGCCAGGTGATGCTGCGTTATCTGGAAGATCCCGAGCACTTCAACGGCCTGCGCCGCCTCGGCGAGATTCCCAATTATCCGCAACCCCCGAATTCTGAAGATGAGAGTCCGCAATGACTGAAGAACGTAACGCCATCCCGCTGATCATCACCGGTATCTGCAGCATCCTCGGCACCGTTGGTGCCCTGTGGTATTACGGCTACCTGCACTTCGCCAAACCCGAGGATGCGCTGCTGCTCAACGAATTCACCATGCTCAAGACCGTGCCGGGCGAAGACTACAAAGTCTCGCTGGACCCGGCGCCGCAGGTGGCGCAGTGCATCGATGGCGTCCTGGTGCTGTTTGACACCGAGCAGAAAGGCCTGACCGGGGTGCTGATCAATGCGCAGAAAAAAGCCGTGCGTTGCATGGGCCAGGAAACCCCGCAGAAACTCGAGCCTTAAACGCAAAAGATCGCAGCCTTCGGCAGCTCCTACATTGGAACGCGATCCCTGTAGGAGCTGCCGCAGGCTGCGATCTTTTGATCTTCAACAAAAAGCCCCGCCTGATTCAGTCAGGCGGGGCTTTTACGTCACTGCGTGTTGCTTAGTTCGAGCTGACCGCCGAACGTGGCATCACTGGCTGGTTGTCGTTGGAAATGGTCACTTCCACACGACGGTTCATCGCACGACCGGAAACGCTGCCGTTGTCGGCAACCGGGTATTCCTTGCCGTAACCCTGAACAACGATGCGCGAAGGATCTACGCCCATCTTGATCAGCGCGACTTGTACCGAGGTGGCACGACGCTCGGACAGCGACTGGTTGTACGAAGCCGCGCCGGTGCTGTCGGTGTAACCCTCGACGATCACTTTGCGATCAGGGTTTTCCTGGAGGAACTGCGCCAGTTTGTTGATGTTCACCAGACCGCTGGATTTCAGGTCAGCCTTGTTGGTGGCGAACAGCACGTCACCGAAAGTCACCAGCGTACCGCGATCGGTCTGCTTGGCGTTCAGGCTCTGCTGCAGTTGTTTGATCTGCTGATCACGAGCGTCCAGACGCGCTTGGGCACGTTGCGCGGCAGCGTTTTTCAGGTTGTTCTCAGCGGTGCGCAGGGCGATGGTCTGCTTGGCCACTTCCACGCGCTGGTTGGTCAGGTAGGCCAGTTGGTCAACTTTGGCTGCGTCTTGCTTGTCCAGATAAGCCTTGTCGGCCTTGTCCAGGTAATCGCTGGCGTCCTTGGTTTCCAGGGCAGCGACTTTGCTTGCCTGTGGGTTGGCCTGCAGGCCGGCGTAGTTGGTACGTGCCTGCTCCAGGTTCGGGTTAGGCGGGGTGGAGCAGGCAGCCAGGGCAACGCTTGCGGCCAGGAGAGCGGGGATCATCAGTTGCTTACGCATAATTTGTCGTCCTTTCTATCGATAAAAGTTTCAGCTTTGCGATTCGGGATGCGCGCTTACTGCACGGTGCGCTGACTTTCCTGACGCAGTTCCTGAACACCTTTCTGGGAATCCTTCACAGCCTGTTCGGCCTTGGCAGCCTGAGCCTTGCGTTCTGCTACGCGAGCGTCCCATTCGGCTTGCTCGGCGAGGGTGCGAGCCTGTTCATACTTCTTGTCGTGCATGGCGATTTCGGCTTGCTTGAGCTTGTCCTGCGCCTGCTTCATTTCCACAGCAGCGAACTCGGTACCACCGGCGCTGACCGCACTGTTGACCGCCGATTGGGTCACGGCGTACTGCTCGGTCGGCGGGTTACCGGCGCAACCGGCCAGTACGAAGCTGGTACCGATGGCCAGAGCAGCCAGTTTCAGACCGCGCAGGTGGGAGAACGAGGTTTGGGTCTTCATGGTCTTCAACTCCATTGTTTAACTCCTGATAAAACCGAAAATCCATCCTGGTCGAGGAGCCGCAAGCGTCGTGTAAAAGCGCGTTTTTGAAACGCTCGTTCCAGGCGTGGTTACAGCTTCCGACCGAAGGCGTTTTTCAAAAGTTCAGAAAAGATGGCCTATCGCCAAAAGTTTTTTTGACCAAGTCGACAAGGCTCTAAACCGGGAACTTTAGAGGCGGGGAGAGGTACGCGCGGGGAAAAAATCGTGCAGAAGCGGAGAAGGATACGATCCCTGTGGGAGCTGGCTTGCCAGCGATGAGGCCATCAAATTCAACACTGATGTGACTGAACTGACGCCATCGCGGGCAAGCCCGCTCCCACAGGTTTTTGTGTTGTCTGATCAGTGTTTTTGCTTGCCGGCAGCGGCGGACAAATCCTGCAAATGCCGGCGTGAAAGCGCCAGAAACCGTGGCGTCGGACCGACGTCCTCATACAGCGGATCACCTTCTTCATCCGTCGCCACCACCGTCGAACCTTTCACATACGGCAGGCTCGCCTCGAACTCTTCGAGCGCGGCGCCGATCAGTTCGCCGAGCAGTTCTTCCGGGTGGCGTTTGGGGTACATCTCGGCAATCGCCGCCAGGCGCGCAGCGGCCTCGACGTCCAGATGAATCGTGTAGCCAGTGTCGGTCAGGCGACCCTTGGCGTTTTCTTCCCAATGCTGGGCGAGTTCACGGATTTTCATGATGACCTCATGTCGTACCTGCTCATGGCAGGATCGGGTGAGTGTCCGGCGCGGCCGGCAAGCCGTTGTGCGGCTTACTGTTGAGACTAGCTTCAGGCCGCAAGGTTTAAAGTCCCTTCGTCGTCTGCTTGTAAGAAGCGCCACAGAGCGGCACTCTCTGGGCAAAGCATTCGTTTCTGAGCCGTCCCGATTACCGCTGGAGAACTGCTGATGACCGATATCGATGCACGCTTGCGCGAGGACGTTCACCTGTTGGGTGAGCTGTTAGGCAATACCATCCGCGACCAGTACGGCGAGGAATTTCTCGACAAGATCGAGCAGATCCGCAAGGGCGCCAAGGCAGATCGCCGTGGCTCGATGGACGCCGAACTCAGCGCCAGCCTCAATCAGCTGAGCGAAGACGAACTGCTGCCGGTGGCGCGGGCGTTCAACCAGTTTCTCAACCTGGCGAACATCGCCGAGCAGTATCAGCTGATTCATCGCCGCGAAGAGTCGCAGCCGGCACCGTTCGAGTCCCGCGTACTGCCGGAACTGCTCGCCCGCCTGCGCAACGAAGGCCACAGCGCCGAATCCCTGGCCCGGCAACTGGCGCGCCTGGAAATCGAACTGGTGCTGACTGCGCACCCGACCGAAGTGGCGCGGCGCACGCTGATCCAGAAGTACGACGCGATCGCCGCGCAACTGGCCGCGCAGGATCATCGCGACCTGACCAGCGCCGAACGCGAACAGATCCAGAACACCCTGCAACGTTTGATCGCCGAAGCCTGGCACACCGAAGAAATCCGCCGTACCCGGCCGACCCCGGTCGACGAAGCGAAATGGGGCTTTGCGGTGATCGAACATTCGCTGTGGCAGGCGATTCCCAACCATATGCGCAAGGCCGACAAGGCGCTGTATGAAGCGACGGGCCTGCACTTGCCGCTGGAAGCGGCGCCGATCCGCTTTGCTTCATGGATGGGCGGCGACCGTGACGGCAACCCGAATGTCACGGCAGCGGTGACCCGCGAAGTGCTGTTGCTGGCGCGCTGGATGGCTGCCGACCTGTACCTGCGCGATGTCGATCATCTGGCTGCGGAACTGTCGATGCAGCAGGCCAGTGATGCGCTCAAGGCCAAGGCCGGTGACAGCGCCGAACCTTACCGGGCGGTGCTCAAGCAGTTGCGCGAACGCCTGCGTGCCACGCGCAATTGGGCGCATGCCTCGCTCAGCGCCAGCACACCGGCGCCGGCCGACGTGTTGCACAACAACCGCGATCTGCTCGATCCGCTGGAACTGTGTTTCAACTCCCTGCACGAATGCGGCATGGGCGTGATTGCCGACGGGCCGTTGCTCGATTGCCTGCGCCGGGCGGTGACCTTCGGCCTGTTCCTGGTGCGCCTCGACGTGCGCCAGGATTCGACGCGGCACAGTTCGGCAATGACCGAAATCACCGATTACCTCGGCCTCGGTCGCTACGAAGACTGGGACGAAGAGCAGCGCATCAGCTTCCTCACCCGCGAATTGAGCAATCGTCGGCCACTGCTCCCGGCGCATTTCAAACCGTCCGCCGACACCGCTGAAGTGCTCGCCACTTGCAAGGAAATCGCTGCCGCACCGGGCGCCTCGCTGGGTTCCTACGTGATCTCGATGGCGGGCGCCGCCTCCGACGTGCTGGCGGTGCAACTGCTGCTGAAAGAGTCCGGCGTGCTGCGGCCGATGCGCGTGGTGCCGCTGTTCGAAACCCTCGCCGACCTCGACAACGCCGGGCCGGTGATGGAGCGTCTGTTGCTGCTGCCGGGCTACCGCGCGAGGCTGCAAGGCCCGCAGGAAGTGATGATCGGTTATTCCGACTCGGCCAAGGACGCCGGCACCACCGCTGCGGCCTGGGCGCAATATCGCGCGCAGGAGCGGCTGGTGGAGATCTGCCGCGAGCAGCAAGTCGAACTGCTGTTGTTCCACGGTCGCGGTGGCACCGTGGGCCGTGGCGGCGGTCCGGCGCACGCGGCGATTCTGTCGCAGCCGCCGGGGTCGGTGGCGGGGCGCTTCCGCACCACCGAGCAGGGCGAAATGATTCGATTCAAATTCGGCCTGCCGGACATCGCCGAGCAGAACCTCAATCTGTATCTGGCCGCGGTGCTCGAAGCGACGCTGCTGCCACCACCGCCGCCGACGCCCGAATGGCGGCACCTGATGGATGAACTGGCCGCCGACGGCGTCGCCGCGTATCGCGCCGTGGTGCGGGAGAATCCGCAGTTCGTCGAGTATTTCCGCCAGTCGACACCGGAGCAGGAGCTGGGACGCTTGCCCCTCGGCAGCCGTCCGGCCAAGCGCCGTGCCGGTGGGATCGAGAGTCTGCGGGCGATCCCGTGGATCTTCGGCTGGACCCAGACCCGCCTGATGCTGCCGGCCTGGCTCGGTTGGGAAAGCGCGTTGAGCAAGGCGCTGGAGCGCGGCGAGGGCGAACTGCTTGGGCAGATGCGTGAACAGTGGCCGTTCTTCCGCACCCGTATCGACATGCTGGAAATGGTCCTGGCCAAGGCCGACGCCGACATCGCGCTGTCGTACGACCAGCGTCTGGTCGAGCCGGACTTGCTGCCGTTGGGCGCGCAGTTACGCGACCTATTGTCGCAGGCGTGCACGGTGGTGCTCGGCCTGACCGGTCAGTCGCAACTGCTGGCACATAGCCCAGAGACGCTGGAATTCATCCGTCTGCGCAACACTTACCTCGACCCGCTTCATCTATTGCAGGCCGAGCTGTTGGCCCGTTCACGGCAGCAGAATGTCGAACAGGGCAGCCCGGTGGAGCAGGCGCTGCTGGTGTCTGTGGCGGGAATTGCCGCCGGTTTGCGCAATACCGGCTAAGGTTTTTGCGGTGGTATCAGGCGCCCGGTGCACAGGCCGGGTGCCGCTTTGTGCACAGGCAGAAAGTGCGGGCAGGCGACAGTTAATGATGGGGTTGCGACTTGGGTTACCGCGTCGCAAGGTCGCGGCGGGCGCCGGTTTCTCCGACTTTTGGCGTCTTGTGTGGGCGCAGCCTGCTGTGTATCTTGATCAGCCTTTGGCCGTTTGTGCGGCCACGACCCGTTTTTTTGAGATTGGCCCAAAGAGGCGAATCCCGTTGTTTTCTATATAAAAAATTGAGGAGCACATCGATGCGCGTCATTCTGCTGGGAGCTCCCGGGGCCGGTAAAGGTACTCAGGCTAAGTTCATCACCGAGAAATTCGGCATTCCGCAAATCTCCACCGGCGACATGCTGCGTGCTGCGGTCAAGGCCGGCACTCCGCTGGGCGTTCAAGCCAAGAGCATCATGGATGCCGGCGGCCTGGTGTCGGATGACCTGATCATCGCGCTGGTGCAGGATCGCATCGCTCAACCCGACTGCGTCAATGGCTTCCTGTTCGACGGCTTCCCGCGCACCATTCCCCAGGCCGAAGCCCTGGTGACTGCCGGTGTCGAACTGGACGCCGTGGTTGAAATCGCTGTTGAAGACGAAGAAATTGTTCAGCGTATCGCCGGTCGTCGCGTTCACGAGGCCAGCGGCCGCGTTTACCACATCGTCTACAACCCGCCGAAAGTGGCTGGCAAAGACGACGTTACTGGCGACGATCTGGTGCAGCGCAAGGACGACACCGAAGAAACCGTGCGTCATCGCCTGTCGGTCTACCATTCGCAGACCAAGCCGCTGGTGGATTTCTACCAGAAGCTCTCCGCTGCCAACGGCAAGCCGAAGTACAGCCACATCCCGGGCGTTGGTTCGGTTGAAGCGATCACCGCCAAGGTGCTCGAAGCGCTGAGCTGAAAAAGCTGATCCGCTGCATCATCTACGGCCCGCTTGCGGGCCGTAGTTGTTTATACTGACGCCCTTTTTCTCCCACCTGTTTTGGAAACATCGATGAGCACCTTGCTGGCCCTGGACACCGCGACCGAAGCTTGCTCCGTTGCCTTGCTGCATGACGGCAAGGTCACGAGCCATTACGAGGTGATCCCGCGTCTGCACGCGCAGAAGCTGCTGCCGATGATCCAGCAACTGCTGGCCGACGCCGGCACCACGCTGCAAGCGGTGGACGCCATCGCGTTCGGTCGTGGGCCGGGTGCGTTCACCGGTGTGCGGATCGCCATTGGTGTGGTGCAAGGTCTGGCGTTTGCGCTGGATCGTCCGGTGCTGCCGGTGTCCAACCTCGCCGTCCTGGCGCAACGTGCATATCGCGAACACGGCGTGAGTCAGGTCGCGGCGGCTATCGATGCGCGGATGGATGAAGTGTATTGGGGCTGCTACCGCGAGACCGCCGGCGAGATGCGTCTGGTCGGTGCCGAAGCGGTGCTGCCACCGGAAGCCGCGGCGCTGCCGGGCGATGCCAGCGGTGAGTGGTTCGGTGCGGGCACCGGTTGGGGCTATGGCGAGCGGATCGCGCTCAGCCTGAGCGGCTCGGATGCCGGCATGCTGCCTCACGCCGAAGACCTGCTGACCCTGGCGCGATTTGCCTGGGAACGCGGCGAGTCGATCCCGGCCGACGAGGCGCAACCGGTTTACCTGCGCGATAAAGTCGCTACTCCAAAGGCTCGCTGAGCCCTTAAAAGATCGCAGCCTGCGGCAGCTCCTACAGGGATTGCATGCTTTTGTAGGAGCTGCCGAAGGCTGCGATCTTTTGCTTCTACAGCTGCCAATCATCAGTTTCCATCCCCTCGCTTTAAACCTTTTACGCTTTATGTGTTCTAGTTATCACTCGGCGGTTTGCTAAGTCGGTCAAGTGCCGCTAAATTGCCATCATCGATACCGAGCATGAAATTATGCGTATAGACGGCCTTTCCTCTCAGTCCTACCCCATCAAGCGCAAGCCTCGCAAAGGCAATGTGGTGCTGGATGAGTCCGTCGACGATATCGATGGCGAGCTGGAATTCCCGACTGAAGAGCAACTGGCCGCCCGCGCTGCCAAAGCCTCCGCACAACGCCTGGCCAATCTGCCTGCCCGTCAGCAAGACATGATTTATCACCGCGCCATGAGCAAAAGCGTAGCGATGGCCCTGGCCAGCTACCTGAGCACCGCCGGTTTTGTCGATTGGGATGCGGATGTGCTGGGCCTCGACCTGTACATCTGATGGATCTGCCTTACTACCTCGGTTGTCCGTCCTGGAGTGAAAACGCCTGGCGCGAGTATCTGTATCCCGAAGACGCCAAGACCTCCGACTTCCTCGCTCTCTACTCCCAAGTATTCAATGCCGTCGAAGGCAACACGACCTTCTACGCCAGCCCCTCGCCGGCCACCGTGCAGCGTTGGGCCGAGACCATGCCCGAACATTTTCGCTTCACCGCCAAGTTTCCCGGCGATATCAGCCACAGCGGTGACCTGCGCGATCAGCTGACCGCCGCCGAAACGTTCGTAAATCTTCTCAGCCCGCTCGGCGAACGGGTTTCGCCGCTGTGGCTGCAATTGTCGAAAAGCTTCACCCCGCATCGATTGCCCGAGCTGACGGCGTTCATCGACGCGCTGGACCGGCCACTGGCAGTGGAAGTCCGTCACGAACAGTTTTTCGCCAAGGGCGAGAGCGAGCGCCTGCTCAATCGTCTGCTGCTTGAACGTGGCGTGGAGCGCATCTGCCTCGATCCACGGGCGCTGTTCAGTTGCCTGTCGACCGAGTCTTCGGTGATCCACGCGCAATCGAAAAAGCCTCGGGTGCCGACCCGTCCGGCGGCGTTCACTCAATGTCCGCAGGTGCGCTTCATCGGCCACCCGGAGCTGGAAGCCAACGATCCGTTCCTCGTGCCATGGGTGGCGAAAATCGCCGAGTGGATCGAAGAGGGCCGCACGCCGTACATCTTCCTGCACACCGCCGACAACGTGATGGCGGCGAAGCTGGCGCAACGTTTTCACGCACAATTGATGCAACGTTTGCCTGGCCTGCCGTCCCTGCCTGAGCTATACAGAGAACCCGCCGCCGAGCAACTCGGCTTGCTCTGAAGGCGGATTTTTCCCCTGCCCAGGAGCCTGCCGATGGACGCCCACGCCCTTCAAGAACAAGCCCGCAAAGCCCAGGCCTTCAAGGCTCTGCATGAAGGTGCGGGGATTTTCGTCATCCCCAATCCGTGGGATGCCGGCTCGGCGAAAATGCTCGCCAGTCTGGGCTATCAGGCGTTGGCGACCACCAGTGCCGGTTATGCGTTTTCCCAAGGCAAAGCCGATGGCGCCCTGAGTCTCGATGACACCTTGGCCAATGTCCGGGCAATTGTCGCAGCGACCGATCTGCCGGTGGCGGTGGACCTGGAAAACGGTTTCGCCGATGACCCGGCCGAGTGCGCCAAAAGCTTGCTGCGTGCGGCCGAGGCCGGCGCGGTCGGTGGTTCGATCGAGGACGCCACGGGCCGTGCCGACGCACCGATCTACTGCTTCGAACACGCCGTGGCACGCATCGAAGCCGCCGTCGCTGCGGTGCGCACGCTGCCATTTCCCTTCATCTTGACCGCCCGCGCGGAAAACTACCTGCACGGCAATCCCGATCTCAACGACACCATTCGCCGCCTGCAAGCCTTTGCCGAGGCGGGCGCCGACGTGCTGTATGCGCCGGGTCTGCGCAGCGCCGAAGAGGTGTTGGCGGTGGTGCGCGCGGTGGCGCCAAAACCGGTCAACGTGCTCATGTCCGGCGGTTTGAAACTGACCGTACAGGAGTTGGAAGAAATGGGTGTGCGCAGGATCAGCACCGGCTCCGCGCTGGCCTTGGCAGCGTTCGGCGAGTTCTTCCGCGCGGCTGAAGAGATCCAGCAGCGCGGCACCTTCGGCTTCACTGCGCAGTCGATGCCGTACGCCCAGGCCAATCAGTTCTTCAAAGGCTGAGCATGGGCCGCTGGATCGCGCTGTCGGTACTGTTGATGATTGCTGGCGCCATGGTCAGCGTCTGGCGCGGCTGGCTCGACGTGCCGGCCGAGTGGAACCCGTGGGCGCCGCTGGACGTAAAGTCTGCGCCGAACTGGCTGACCGGTTTCAAGCTGATGCGCCTGCGCGGCAATCCCGAGTTATGCGCACAAGTGCTCAGCAACTCGGGTCTGCGCATCACCGCGCAAGCCGACAGCCCCGACGCCAAGTGCCCGCTGATCGGCGCCGTGCGCGTGCAGGGCGGCGAGGTGGCGCTGAGCAGCAGCTTCCTCGCCAGTTGTCCGTTGGCGGTGGCTTACGCGATGTTTGAACGGCACACCCTGCAACCCGTCGCGCAAGCGCTTTACGGACAGCCTGTGGCGCGGCTCGATCACCTTGGCAGCTTTGCCTGCCGTAATGTCTACAACCGCGAGAGCGGGGCGCTCAGCCGCCATGCCAGTGCCGATGCGCTGGACATCAGCGGTTTTCGGCTGGCGGACGGGCGCAGCGTCAGTGTGCTCAAAGACTGGCCGAAGCAAAATCAGGACGCGCAGTTTCTGCGCCAGGTGCGCAATGGCGCCTGCGAGGCGTTCAGTGTGGTGTTGAGTCCGGATTACAACGCCGCCCACCGCAATCACTTTCATGTCGATGTCGGGCGCTGGAGCGTGTGTCGCTGAGGGATCAGGCGGCGAGGCGCAGGTTCTGCAACACGATCGGGCGCGCCCAGCCGTTATCGAAGTCCAGCGCTTTCTGCTGCTCGACGATTTCTTCCGGCGGGAACGGCGGATAAGGTTTTTGCAGCAGGTCGAGGTCGAATTCGGCAATCGGCAGGTACAGCGGCTTCTTCTGTGGCGCCGGGCCAGGCTCTGGCACAGGCTGACCGTTGTTGATTACGATCGGGCGAACCCAGCTGCTGTCGAAGTCCTGCTGCTCTTGCTGAGCCTTGAGTTCTTCTGGCGGGAACGGTGGGAACGGCTTGTCCAGCAGATCGGTTTCGAACTCGGCGATCGGCAGGAACAGCGGCTCCGGCGGGCGCACTTCGGTCTCGACCACATCGCACTGACGCTGCTCGACGATGTGCGCGTGCAGCTCGCTGCCCAGGGTCGGTTCTTCCGGGCTGTTCAGGTCAACCGGTGGAAAGGTGCCACAGGCCGGCACCACATCACTCGTTTGTTCGGCCATCGCCTGGGCAAAGAAATCCTGCCACAGGTGACTGACGCCGCCCAATGCTTGAGTGTTATGACGGCTGAAGTCGCCCTTGGGCGAAATGTAGCCAATCGATGTGGAAAGAATGCCTGACATTTTTTTCGGTTGACGCTCAGCTCTGGCAAAATGCGCGTTGATTGGTTTATCGGCCACTTTTTGCCGATCCTTAACTTTTTTGAGCGTGTTTTCATGATTGAGCAACCCGCGGCCTGCCGCATCCATGTCCAGGCCCTCGGCCCGACGTTTGAAGCGCAAGCCGAGCAATGGGCCGAGCGCCTGGGCCTGCCGCTGCAGGAGGACGACGGCGAGTTCGCCTTGCAGGTCGGCGAGCAGGGTTTGCAGCTGCAACAGCTCGGCCCGGATGCGCCGGGACCGGTGCGGGTGGACTTTGTCGAGGGTGGCGCGGCGCATCGGCGTCTGTACGGCGGCGGCAGCGGGCAGATGATTGCCAAGGCGGTTGGCATCGCCCAGGGCGTGCGCCCTCGGGTGCTGGACGCTACGGCGGGGTTGGGCAAGGATGCGTTCGTGCTGGCCAGTCTGGGCTGCGAGATGAGCCTGATCGAGCGTCAGCCGTTGATCGGGGCGTTGCTGGAGGATGGTCTGGCGCGGGCGGCGGAAGATTTCGACGTGGCGCCGATTGTCGCGCGGATGAAGTTGCTCAAGGGCAACTCCATTGAGGTCATGTGCAATTGGCAAGGCGAGCCGCCGCAGGTGATCTACCTCGACCCGATGTTTCCGCACCGCGAGAAAACCGCGTTGGTGAAGAAAGAGATGCGCCTGTTCCGGCCGCTGGTCGGCGATGATCCCGATGCGCCGGCATTGCTAGAAGCGGCGCTGGCCCTGGCGACACATCGTGTGGTGGTCAAGCGCCCGCGCAAGGCGCCGTGTATTGAGGGACCGAAGCCGAGCCATGCGCTGGATGGCAAGTCGAGCCGGTATGACATCTACCCGAAGAAAGCACTCAAGGCTTGATACCGAGTCGCCTCAATCGCTGGCAAGCCAGCTCCCACAAGTTTTTGTGTCGTTCGCACAATTTGTGTTCAGCACGATCAATGTGGGAGCTGGCTTGCCAGCGATGACGTCAGATCAGGCGCTAAAAAATCAGGGCCGATACGCCCGCATGAACAACCCCACCACTTCTTGCACATGACTCTCTGCCGCTTCTTCGCTCAGCGGCTCACCGCAGCAATACAGCAAACGAAAATTCCCCGCACCCTTGAGCAGGCAGAAAAAGTGCTCGGCGGCATTGCGCGGCAGGTCGATGCTCAGCACGCCGGTCTCGTCGATGCGTTTGAGTAGCCGCTCCATGCCTTGCACCATGCGCTCAGGGCCAGCGTCGAAGAAGATCTGCGACAGCTTCGGATCCTGCGTGCCCAGCGCCATCATCAAGCGATGCAAATTCACCGACTCGTCGCTGTTGATCAGCTGATGAAAGCCCCGGGCAATGTTCAGCAACACATTTTCCACGGGGATGCCGGCGGGCAATTCGAAGAACAGCGGCGGTAACTGCTCCTCGCATTTGGCCATTACCGCGGAGGAGAACAACGTCTCCTTGTCGTTGAAGTGGCTGTAAACCGTCAGTTTCGACACGCCCGCCTCGGCGGCGACCGCGTCCATGCTGGTGTTGGCGTAGCCGTGACTCAGAAACAGGGTTTTCGCCGCATCGAGGATCGCCCGGCGCTTGGCCGGATCCTTCGGACGGCCCGGGCCGTTTGGAGCTGAAAGATTGTTCGACATTCTTCGCTTTTAATACTGGACTGGTGAGTTTGCTATTAATACCATACCGGCCAGTATAAATATTCCAAGCACCATAAGCGAAAGGTCCGTCACCATGTTCCGCTATGCGTTGTCCTTTGCCGTGCCAGTCAGCCTGGCTGTTTTATTGTCCGCATGCGGTCAGGAAGAGGCGACGCCAGTCAGCATTCGACCGGCCATGGTGGTGCAGCCAGAGCCTTCAGCGCAGGCGATGGAAAGTTATCCGGGCGAGGTGCGCGCCCGTTACGAACCGGATCTGGCGTTCCGCATTGGCGGCAAAGTCAGCCGACGACTGGTCGAGGAAGGTCAGCGCGTGAAGGCTGATCAACCATTGGCCGAACTCGATCCGCAGGATGTGCGCCTGCAACTGGAAGCCACCCGCGCCCAGGTCGCCGCCGCTGAAGCCAATCTGAACCTGGTGCGCGCCGAGCGTGACCGCTACAAAACCTTGATGGAGCGGCAGATGGTCAGCCGTTCCGCCTATGACAACGCGGAAAACCTCTACCGCTCCGGCGAAGCCCGCCTCAAGCAGATCAAAGCCGAATTCAACGTCTCGACCAACCAGGCCAGTTACGCCGTGCTGCGCGCGCCGCAGGACGGTGTGGTGGCCAAGCGTTCGGTGGAAGTCGGGCAGGTGGTCGCCGCCGGGCAAACCGTGTTTACCCTCGCCACCGACGGCGAGCGCGAAGTGTCGATCAGCCTCCCGGAGCAGAGCTTCGGGCGGTTCAAGGTCGGCCAGCCAGTCACCGTTGAACTGTGGACCCAGCAGAACCAGCGCTTCGCCGGGCAGATTCGTGAGCTGTCGCCGGCGGCCGATCCGAAATCCCGTACCTTCGCCGCGCGCATCTCGTTCACCAGCGGCAAAGTCCCGGCTGAACTCGGGCAGAGCGCCCGGGTGTTCGTGCAATCGGCAGACAGTGTGCCGCTGTCAGTACCGCTTTCGGCCCTGAGTGCCGAGAACGGTGCGACCTATGTCTGGGTCGTCAGCGCCAACAACACCCTGAAGAAGACCCCGGTGCGCATCGGCCCGTTCGGCGAGAAAAGTGTGCCGGTGCTCGAAGGCCTCAACGCCAGCGACTGGGTGGTGGCAGCCGGCGTCCATGTGTTGCTCGATGGTCAGCAGGTGCGTCCCGTGGATCGCTCCAACCGAGTAGTCAATCTGGCGGACAAGGAGTAAGTCCCGATGCGCTTCAACCTTTCCGAATGGGCGTTGCGTAATCGCCAGATCGTCCTGTTCCTGATGCTTTTGCTGGCCATCGTCGGGGCCTTGTCCTACACCAAACTCGGCCAGAGCGAAGACCCACCGTTCACCTTCAAGGCCATGGTCATCCAGACCCGCTGGCCGGGGGCGACCGCGCAGGAAGTCTCGCGGCAGGTCACCGAACGCATCGAAAAGAAATTGATGGAAACCGGCGAGTACGAGCGCATCGTGTCGTTCTCTCGCCCCGGTGAGTCGCAGGTCACCTTCATTGCCCGTGACTCGATGCACTCCAAGGAAATCCCCGACCTCTGGTACCAGGTGCGCAAGAAGGTCAGCGACATTCGCCAGACCTTGCCGCCGGGAATTCAGGGACCGTTTTTCAACGATGAATTCGGCACCACGTTCGGCAATATTTACGCGCTGACCGGCGACGGTTTCGATTACGCAGTGCTCAAGGATTACGCCGACCGCATCCAGATCCAGCTGCAGCGGGTCAAGGATGTCGGCAAGGTCGATCTGCTCGGTTTGCAGGACGAGAAAATCTGGGTCGAGCTGTCCAACGTCAAACTCGCCACCCTCGGTTTGCCACTGGCCGCGGTGCAGCAAGCGCTGGAAGAGCAGAACGCGGTGTCCACCGCGGGGTTCTTTGAAACCGGCAGTGAACGTGTGCAACTGCGGGTTTCGGGGAATTTTCAAACGGTCGAGGAGATCAAGAACTTCCCGATCCGCGTCGGTGACCGGACGTTCCGTATCTCCGATGTCGCCGATGTGCATCGCGGTTTCAACGACCCTCCGGCGCCACGCATGCGCTTCATGGGCGAAGACGCCATTGGCCTCGCTGTCGCGATGAAGGACGGCGGCGACATTCTGGTGCTGGGCAAAGCGCTGGAAGGCGAGTTCTCGCGCCTGCAGAAAAACCTCCCGGCCGGCATGCAACTGCGCAAAGTCTCTGACCAACCGGCGGCGGTGAAGACCGGTGTCGGCGAGTTCGTCCAGGTGCTGGTCGAGGCGCTGGCGATTGTGTTGCTGGTGAGCTTCTTCTCCCTCGGCGTGCGCACCGGCATGGTGGTCGCGCTGACCATTCCGCTGGTGCTGGCGATGACCTTCGCCTGCATGTATTACCTGGGTATCGGCCTGCACAAAATCTCGCTCGGCGCGCTGGTGCTGGCGCTGGGCTTGCTGGTGGACGACGCGATCATCGCCGTGGAAATGATGGCGATCAAAATGGAGCAGGGCTTCGACCGGATCAAGGCCGCGAGCTACGCCTGGACCAGCACCGCGTTCCCGATGCTCACCGGTACGCTGATCACCGCCGCCGGGTTTCTGCCGATTGCCACCGCGCAGTCCGGCACTGGCGAATACACCCGTTCGATCTTCCAGGTGGTGACCATCGCCTTGCTCGCGTCATGGGTGGCGGCGGTGATGTTCGTGCCGTATCTGGGGGAAAAACTCCTGCCGGATCTGGCGAAGATTCATGCGGCCAAACACGGCACGACTGACGGGCAAGCCGACCCGTATGGCACGCCGTTCTATCAACGGGTGCGGCGTCTGGTGGAGTGGTGCGTGGCGCATCGCAAAACCGTGATCGTGCTGACGGTGGGGCTGTTCATCGCGTCGGTGATGCTGTTCCGTTTCGTCCCGCAGCAGTTCTTCCCGGCCTCCAATCGACTGGAGTTGATGGTCGATCTGAAATTGGCCGAAGGGGCGTCGCTGGCCAACACCACGGCCGAGGTCAAACGCCTGGAAGCGCTGCTCAAGGATCACGCCGGCATCGATAACTACGTGGCGTATGTCGGCACCGGTTCGCCGCGTTTCTACCTGCCGCTGGATCAGCAACTGCCGGCGGCGAGCTTCGCCCAGTTCGTGGTATTGGCGAAAAACATCGAGGAGCGCGAGACCCTGCGCACCTGGTTGATCGAGACCCTCAACGAGCAATTCCCGGCCCTGCGCTCGCGGGTCACGCGTCTGGAAAACGGTCCGCCGGTGGGCTACCCGGTGCAGTTCCGCGTCACCGGTGAGCACATCGAGGAAGTCCGTGCGCTGGCGCGCAAAGTGGCGGCCAAGGTGCGCGAGAACCCGCATGTGGTCAACGTGCACCTGGACTGGGAAGAACCGAGCAAAGTGGTGTACCTGAACATCGATCAGGACCGCGCCCGGGCACTCGGTGTGAGCACGGCCAATCTGGCGAAATTCCTCCAGAGCTCGCTGACCGGTTCGAGTGTCAGTCAGTATCGCGAGGACAACGAACTGATCGAGATCCTGTTGCGCGGCACGGTGCATGAGCGTACCGAGTTGTCGTTGCTGCCGAGTCTGGCGGTACCGACCGATAACGGTCGCAGTGTGGCGTTGTCGCAGATTGCCACGCTGGAATACGGGTTTGAGGAAGGGATCATCTGGCACCGTAATCGTCTGCCCACCGTGACGGTGCGTGCCGACATCTATGGCAAGGAGCAGCCGGCGACGCTGGTGAAGCAGATCGCTCCGACGCTGGATCCGATCCGTGCCGAATTGCCTGACGGGTATCTGTTGGATGTCGGCGGGACGGTGGAGGATTCGGAGCGTGGGCAGAAGTCGGTGAATGCCGGGGTGCCGATGTTTATCGTGGTGGTGCTGACGTTGCTGATGGTGCAATTGCGTAGCTTCTCGCGCAC
Source organism: Pseudomonas sp. AO-1 (assembly GCF_019775695.1). Taxonomy (NCBI): domain Bacteria; kingdom Pseudomonadati; phylum Pseudomonadota; class Gammaproteobacteria; order Pseudomonadales; family Pseudomonadaceae; genus Pseudomonas; species Pseudomonas sp. AO-1. The sequence goes on along the minus strand of NZ_CP079947.1, from coordinate 5,357,454 downwards.
GGCGATGGTGTTTCTGACGGCGCCGTTGGGGTTGATCGGGGTGGTGTTGTTTCTGATGGTGTTCCGTCAGCCGTTCGGGTTTGTGGCGATGCTGGGGACGATCGCGCTGTCGGGGATGATCATGCGTAACTCGGTGATTCTGGTGGATCAGATCGAGCAGGATATAGCCTCTGGTCTCAAGCCTTGGCAGGCGATTATCGAGGCGACGGTGCGGCGGTTTCGGCCTATTGTCTTGACGGCTTTGGCGGCGGTGCTGGCGATGATTCCGTTGTCGCGCAGTGTGTTTTTCGGGCCGATGGCGGTGGCGATCATGGGGGGGTTGATTGTGGCTACGGCTTTGACGCTTTTGTTTTTGCCTGCTTTGTATGCGGCTTGGTTCCGAGTGCGTCGGGAGGGATGAGGCTTTTTTGGACTTGGCGGCCTTTGGGCCGACCAGGTTCTTGGGGTTTTGGGTGTTTATCCGTTGCTTCGGAGGTTGCGGCTGGCGGTTTCGCCCTTACGGCGAGTCACTTTGGCAAACGCCCCAAAGTAACCAAAGGTCTTGGCCCCGGCGTACGGCCCTCGCCTAGGCTCGGGTTCCTTCGTTACGAGGTTCATCCGGGGGCATCGCCTCCGGTTTGCTTCGCTGCACCTCCTTTCGATGTGTTTGGCTACGCCAAACGGTCGCTGCGCTCCCACCCCCGGATAACCCCCGCCACTCAGCCTGCCGAAGGGGCCGGCACGGCAAGATCAAAAGCTGCAGCCGAGCTAACGCTCATCCTGTTGAGTGGTGAAAAGCATGCGGTCTGCCTGGGCTGCTTTGCTTTTTTGTGGGAGCGAGCTTGCTCGCGAAGGCGGCCTATGGGCCGACCAATTTCCAACAGACCGCACCCAATCCACCTGTGGGGGCTGGCTTGCCAGCGATGGCGGCCTGACAGCCGACCAGTCTCCAGCTGCCAACACCCATTCCCACTGTGGGAGCGAGCCTGCTCGCGAAGACGGCCTATGAGCCGACCAATCTCCAACTGCCTGCACCCAATCCAAATGTGGGAGCGAGCTTGCTCGCGAAGAGGCCCGCCCAGCCACCCAACATCTTTGGTCTTTTTAAAGATGTTCCAGATATCCAGAACTTTCCCATAAGGTTTTCAGGTTGCCCGTCGCAAGCGCGATCCCTAGCCTGAGTCTGTCGCTGCCAATTCACCGACCGGATCTGCAAGCCCGCCCATCATCTTCAAACACACCCCGAATCCCCCCGAATCCGAACCAGAATGTCCAAGCGACCCTGCACCTTACGCCTTCCTCGATTCGCGCAAGCTCCACGACGCCCTCGGTCAAACGCCTCCTCGATCAAGTCGATCCGCAAGGCTGACACGCAACAAAAAGCCCGCTGACCTTCACCGGTTCAGCGGGCTTTTGCGTGCAACGGCAAAAATTACAAAGTGCCGAACACTTTCTTCGCCAGACCGGTCGCTGCAGCCGCCGGATTCTTGCGGATGGTTTCTTCCTGTTTGCCGATCATTTCGAACAGGCCATTGAGCGCTTGTTCGGTGACGTAGTTTTCGACGTTGGCGCTTTTCGCATCCACCACGCCCAAGGTCGCGGCCTGGCCGGCGAAGGCGTTGTACTTTTGCGCTACGCCGACTTTGTCGGTGGCTTGTTTGACGATGGGCAGGAACTTGGCGCGGATCTGTTCGCGGCTGGTTTTGTCCAGGTATTGGGTGGCCGAGTCGGTGCCGCCGCTGAGGATGCCTTTGGCGTCGGCCACGGTCATTTTCTTCACGGCGTCGACGAGGATCGGCTGGGCCTGGGTCACGGCGCTTTCGGCGGCCTTGTTCATGGCGGTTTCGAGTTCGTCGACCTGGGCGCCCATGCCGAAGGCTTTCATCTTGCCGGCGACTTTGCCGAGTTTGCCCGGCAGTTCGATTTTCACTTCCGGGTTGTTGCTGAAGCCGCCTGGGCTGCCGAGTTGTTTGACGGCGATTTGCGCGCCTTGGGTCAAGGCATCCTTGAGACCGCCGGTGGCGTCTTGTTGTGAGAGGTCGCTGAGCGACAGCGCCAAGGCGCTGGCAGAGATCATCAGGCCCGCGCACAGGCCGGCGAAGCGAAGGGTAGGGCGGAGCATGGCAGCTTCCTTGAAAGACAGTTAGCGAATGGCGTCGACGCGGATTTTCAGCGGCTGCGGATCGTTGCCGTCCAGTTGCACGGCGTGGTTCTCGGTGGTGATGAACATCAGCTCGCCGTTGACTTCGATGCGCGCGCTGACCGAGTAGCGGTGGCCGGGTTTGACCTGGGCCGGATCGTAACTCAAGTGGAACGGCAGCGGCACCTGGCCTTTGACCGGGCCTTTCTGCTCGTCGAGGACCACCGCCGGGGCGTCGGCCAGCGACACGTCCTGCAGGCTCACGCTCAACGTCGCGCTCGGTGGCAGGGCGATGCGTTGCAGGTAGAACACTTCACCGTCGAGGCCGACTTTGCCGGCGGGGGTGGTCGACTGGCAGGCGCTCAACAGGGTGGCTGCGGCGAGAAGGGTGAGTTTTTTCATCGGGACCTCTGAGGCAGGTGCGCCGGAAGAATCCCGGCGCCGATGGAAATCTAGCGGATTTTGCTTTCAGCGTCAGTGAACAAACGTAAGGGTTTTTCCAGCCACTGCGCCAGTGTCTGCATGAACCACCCGCGTTGTTCGCGTGGCGGCGGGCACAGTTCTATTCGACCGGGACTGACCGCAATACGCTGGTGGTAGCGATTTTCGATGCCGCTGAGTGCATAACGTTTGCCGGGAGTAACGCTGGCCGGGTCGTATCGCAGATAGAACGAAGTCGCGGTCTGTTCGTCATAGCTGACGCGCACCAGTTCAACTTCAGGGCTGTCGGCTTCATGCAGGCTGATAGTGACCGCTTCTTCGGTCGGGAAACTTTCCGGCTCTTGAGCTTCAACATACAACAGCCCGATCGGGCTCAAGTGCACAGTCTGGCGATGAGGCAGCGTGTTGACGATAACAAAGTGTTCCTGATCAAGCAGCAGGGGTTGGCGGTTGTGGAACATCCGCACAGTAATCCGGTAGTTCACGCCGATATTGGTATCGGAATGGGCAAACTCGAACTTCCAGTCGCCTTCGAACAGTCTCGCGAAGCGCTGTTCCCTGGCGGGCGTCGCCAACTTCGGATTAACCACCTCGATACTGACAATGGTTTCATGTTCACCGTCGAAGGGGATTTGAAAGGCTGCAGGCAAGCTGAAGTTTAAAGTCACTGCCGAAGCGGGATCTTGTAACAGGCTCATCTCGATATCCTTATCGTGATTGTTTTAAAGAGCCTATTAATTCACGGATCAACTAACGGGGGAACCCGAGTGGCACCCCGTTAGTTGTCGGCAAGTTTCAGACTTGCGGTGTCACTGCCGTTTCCGCGGCATCTTCACTGCGATGCAGGGCCACTTGACGAATCGACAGACGAATCTCCGCCGGCAACACGCGTTTGGCCGCGCCCTCCGCCAGTTCGCCGAGCAGTTCGTGGTAGCTCAACTTGCCGGCTTCGTCGCGGCGCAGGACGTCGAGGTCGAGCATCGTCTGGATGAAATGACGGAACAGGCTCTTGTCGAAGAACTCCGGGGCATTCAGGCCGTGCAGGATCGACAGGCGCTGGGCCATGACCGTGCACAGGTCTTCCAGCTCTTCGGCACTGATGCTGTTCTGCCCGGCGTTGAGCAGCAGCGAGACGGTCATGTAGAAGCGCTGCAGGGTCTGCGCGATGCTTTTCGACAGCAGGGTCAGCAGCACAAAGTGCCGCGAACTTGGAGCGGGGCGCAGGTACACGTCCTTTTCGAAACGCAGCAGGCCTTGCTCGACGAACGCTTCCAGCCATTGATCGATTACCGCGTCCAGTTCCTCCAGGCTCCAGCGGATGAACAGCTCCGACTGCAAGTACGGATACAGCGCGCGGGTGTAGCGCAGGATCTGCTCGCGGCTCATGCGCGAAGTGCTCTGGAAGAAGCTCGCCAGCAGCGCTGGCAAGGCGAAGATGTGCAGCACGTTGTTGCGGTAGTAGGTCATCAGGACGGCGTTCTGCTCGTCCAGATACAGAATCTTGCCCAGCGCATCGTTCTGCTCGGACAGCAGGTCCATGTCCTTCACATGCTCGATCAGTGCGCGACCGTCGCCTTCGGGCAACGTGGTGTGCGGCGAGTAAGGGACTTTGCGCAGCAGCGCCAGATACAGATCCAGCACCCGCGCCATGGCCCGATCGTCCAGCGCCAGGCGGGTGGTCGAGAGCAGCGCCAGCGCCACCAGATTGACCGGGTTAATTGCCGCCGCTTCGTTCAGGTGCTGCGCGACTTTCTCGCCGAGGCGGTTGGTGGTTTCGTTGAGCCAGGCCGGTTTGTACTGCGGGCCGAGTTCCTGCTGGCGCCAGTCTGGCTGTTCGCTGTCGAGGAACTCTGCAAGTTTGATCGGTTCGCCGAAATTCACCGCGACCTGACCGAAGCGCTGCTTGAGCGCGCCGATGACTTTGAAGATGTCAAAGATCGACTCTTTCTTCTTGCTCGCGCCACGCAATTCGCCAAGGTAGGTGCGACCTTCCAGCACGCGCTCGTAACCGATGTACACCGGCACGAAGACGATCGGCATCCGCGATGAACGCAGGAAGCTGCGCATCGTGATCGCGAGCATGCCGGTTTTCGGTTGCAGCATGCGCCCGGTGCGCGATCGGCCGCCCTCGACGAAGTATTCGACCGGGAAACCTTTGGTAAACAGGGTGTGCAGGTATTCGTTGAACACCGAGGTATACAGCGGATTGCCCTTGAACGTGCGGCGCATGAAGAACGCGCCGCCACGGCGCAGCAGGCTGCCGATCACCGGCATGTTCAGGTTGATCCCGGCGGCAATGTGCGGCGGGGTCAGGCCGTTGCGAAACAGCAGGTACGACAGCAGCAGGTAGTCGATGTGGCTGCGGTGGCACGGCACGTAGATCACTTCGTGACCCTGGGCGACCTTCTGCACGCCTTCGATGTGGTTGACCTTGATCCCGTCGTAGATCTTGTTCCAGAACCAGCTCAGCACCACTTCGAGGAAACGGATCGCGGTGTAGGTGTAGTCCGAAGCGATCTCGTTGCCGTAGCGCAGGGCCTGGGCCTTGGCTTTTTCCAGGGAAATGTTCTCGCGTTCGGCTTCGTCGACGATCGCTTGCTTGACCAGTGGCTGATTGAGCAGACCCTTGACCAGATTGCGCCGGTGGGAAATGTCCGGGCCGATCACTGCCGCCTTCAGGTTGCGGAAGTGCACGCGCAGGATGCGCTGGGCCATGCGTACGGTGCGTTCGTGGCCCTTGTTGTGTTCAATCAGTTCGCGCAGGTGGATCGGCGCGGAGAACTGCACACGGGTCTTGCGTCCCAGAACGATGATGCTCAGCAGTCGGCGCAGACGCCCGGTGACGGCCCAGCTGTCGGCGAACAGCAACTTCCACGGACTGTTTTCGCTGTCCGGCGACTGGCCCCAGAACACGCTGACCGGAATGATCTGCGCATCTTCGGCGGCGTTCTGCGTCAGGGCGCTGACCAGACGGGTCAGGGTCGGCGGTGCACCGCGCTTGTCCTGACGGCCGAGCCAGTCCGGGTCCGGCGTCAGGTAGAAAAACGCCGCCGGTTCGATCAACGGTCCCACCGACACCGGCAGCACCGGACGCGGCAGACCGGCCTTGGTGCACTCGGTGTCGACCACCGCCAGATCGGTGAGCGAGGGGTTTTGCAGGACGTAGAACACCGGACGACTGCGGTCGAGGTTGAGGGTGAGCGACGACTGGTTGATCGTCTCGGAGCGAACCCAGAGGTACAACAGTCGGCGCAAGGTGCCAAACACAAGACGGCGGAACGGGGAACGGGTCATACGGCTTCTGCGTGAGTGAATAAAACCGAGCGTTTGCTCGGGCGGTCGACAGTTTGCCGTATTAGTCGAAAATCGGCAAAAAAGCGGCGAAGTAATCTCCTGTTGAGAGTTTTTGCGCCTGTCATATACTCGGCAATCTGTCGCCGGGGCCCTTTATGGACGTCGGGCGCAGGCTGACGTTCCGCAAAGGCTTTCCTGCGAAAAGCCTGTTCAATAATAAAAAAGGAGTATGAACAGATGGCAACACGTGAAACCGGCAATGTGAAGTGGTTCAACGACGCCAAGGGCTACGGCTTCATTCAGCGCGACGACGGGGTGGACGTGTTCGTGCACTACCGCGCGATTCGCGGCGAAGGGCATCGCTCGCTGACTGAAGGTCAGCAGGTTGAGTATGCGGTGATTACTGGCGAGAAGGGTTTGCAGGCTGAGGATGTTGTAGGCCTGTAACTTTCAAGATCAAAAGATCGCAGCCTGCGGCAGCTCCTACAGTTTGGAATGCATTCCCCTGTAGGAGCTGCCGAAGGCTGCGATCTTTTGCTTTCAGGCAGTCTTCCAGGTGATTTCTTCTTCACCGTCGGCGCTGATGCGAATCCAGCGATCCGCCGTTTCCTCACCTTCTTCCTCTACCCACGTGCCCGGTGCGCAACGTACTTCCACGTTCAGCGCGGCAAAGGCTGCACGGGCGCAGGCGATGTCGTCGTCCCACGGCGTCGCGTCGCTTTCCAGGTACAGGCTGTTCCATTTGCCCACGGCCTTCGGCAGCCAGGTCACCGGGATGTTGCCGGCCTTGCACTTGTAGGTCTGGCCTTTCTGTACCCAGTCGCTGCACGGGCCCAGAGCCTCACCGAGCCAGGCGGAAATCGCCTTGTGGTCGACGTCGGCGTCTTTCAGGTAAATCTCGATATCCGGTTGGCGCATGGATGTCCTCACTGCGGGTCTGAAAAATCCATTCGCGGATTTAGCCGGCCCCGGGCACTCGCCCGAGACCAAAAGTTATTGAAGAACGAAATAATCGTAGCGCATCGACACGGTGGTCACGAACGGCTCGGGCTGTTCGATCACTGCGGCGCGGCGTTCGGCACTGGCGCGCCAGCCGTGGGGTGTCATCGCCAACAGGTTGGCGCGGTCCTCGGGCTTGTCCAGTGTCAGTTGGAATTCCAGGGTTTCGCTGTGCGCCAGCGTCATGCCTTCGGGCACTAATGCCAGATGCTTGTCGTCGGTGTACTCGCGTACTTCGTCGTACAGGCGTTCGCGCAGTTCCATCAGGTGGCCGCTGGTCGGGCCGACTTTCATCAAGCCGCCACCGACGCTGAGCAGGCGTTTGGCTTCTGCCCAGTCCAGCGGACTGAAAACGCTGGCGAGAAATTGGCAACTGCCCGACGCCAATGGCACGCGGGCCATGCTGGCGATCAACCAGGTGAGCGCCGGGTTGCGCTTGCAGGCGCGTTTCACCGCCTCGCGGGAGATGTCCAGTGCGTAGCCATCGGCGTCCGGCAGGGCATCGGCGATCTGTGCGGTGTAGTAACCCTCGCCGCAACCGATATCGACCCAGCGTGCCGGGGCATAACTCGCCGCCAGCTCGGCCAGACGCTTGGCCACCGGCGCGTAATGCCCGGCATTCAGGAAGTCGCGGCGCGCCTCGACCATCGCCTGATTGTCGCCAGGGTCACGGCTGTTCTTGTGCTGCACCGGCAACAGGTTCAGGTAGCCCTGACGCGCGCGGTCGAAGCGGTGGCCGGCGGGGCAGACCACGCCGTTGTCCACGCGGCTGAGCGGTTCACTGCAGATCGGGCACGCGAGCATCAGGCGAGCAACTTGATCAGGGTCTGGTAGTAGATCTCGGTCAACACGTCGAGATCGGCCGCCAGCACACGCTCGTTGACCTGGTGAATGGTCGCGTTGACCGGCCCCAGCTCAACCACTTGCGTACCCATGGTGGCGATGAAACGACCGTCGGAGGTACCGCCACTGGTCGACGCGTGGGTCTCGCGGCCGGTGATGTCCTTGATGCTCGACGACACCGCGTCGAGCAGCGCGCCCGGCTCGGTGAGGAACGGCAGGCCGGACAGCGCCCAGTCGATGTGCCAGTCCAGGTTGTGTTTGTCGAGGATGTCGGCCACGCGTTTCTGCAGGCCTTCGACGGTGGATTCGGTGGAGAAGCGGAAATTGAACACCGCCACCAGATCACCCGGAATCACGTTGGTCGCGCCGGTGCCGGAGTTGAGGTTGGAAATCTGGAAACTGGTCGGCGGGAAGAAATCGTTGCCATGATCCCAGTGCTCGGCGGCCAGTTCGGCCAGCGCGGGGGCGGCGAGGTGGATCGGGTTCTTCGCCAGATGCGGGTAGGCCACGTGACCCTGCACGCCGCGCACGGTCAGCTTGGCGCCCAGCGAGCCGCGACGACCGTTTTTCACCACGTCACCGACCAGCGTGGTGCTCGACGGTTCGCCGACGATGCACCAGTCCAGACGCTCCTTGCGCGCCACCAGACGTTCAACCACCGCTTTGGTGCCGTGGTGCGCCGGGCCTTCTTCGTCGCTGGTGATGAGGAACGCGACCTTGCCCTTGTGATTCGGGTAGTCGGCAACGAAACGCTCGGCGGCGACGGTCATCGACGCCAGGCTGCCTTTCATGTCCGCTGCGCCACGGCCACAGAGCATGCCGTGTTCATCGATCACCGCGTTGAACGGGTCGATCTGCCAGGCAGTCACCGGACCGGTCGGCACCACGTCGGTGTGACCGGCGAAGCACAGCACCGGGCCGTCGTCGTTGCCGTGGGTGGCCCAGAAGTTGTCCACATCTTCGATGCGCATCGGCTCGAGGGTGAAACCGGCATCGCCCAGGCGCTGCATCATCTGCTTCTGGCAATCGGCGTCGACCGGCGTCACGGACGGACGGCGGATCAGGTCGATGGCGAGTTGGAGGGTCGGCGAAAGGTCGGCGTGGGCCGTCATGTAATAACTCCGGGGTGCGCACGGTAAACCTGTAGGAGCTGCCGCAGGCTGCGATCTTTTGATTTTGTTTTTTCAAATCTACAGCAAGATCAAAGGATTGCAGCCTGCGGCAGCTCCTACAGGATGTGTTGGCATTGAAAAAGGCGACTATTCTAATGCAAAACGGCGGCCCGAAGGCCGCCGTTTGACGTTCAACAATAACTGATCAAGCGGCGGCCGGTTCAGGCTCCGCCGCCGGTTTTGGCAGCGACGACAGGAACGCCATGATCAGCGCCGCGACGTACGGCAACGACTGCACCAGCAGCATCGCCACCCAGAAGCGCATGTCGTTGCTCGGAATGCCTTGCACCAGGTAAATCCCCAGCGCCGCGCCCCACAACAGCAGCATGATGAACAGCTCTTCCCGTGCTTCGGAAATCGCCACCCAGAAGCCGTGGTTGTCGGCGTTTTTCGGCGTGCGGAAGAACGGAATGCTGCTGGTGAAGAAGCCATACAGCACCGCTTTGGCGATGGTGTGCGACAACGCCAGTCCGGCCAGTGCCGCGCAGAACGCATCCTTGAGGTTCACGCCGACGGCGCGACGGTAGAGGAAGATGATCTTGCCGACCTTGAACACGAACAGCGCCAGCGGCGGGATGGCGAAAATCAGCAGCGGCGGATCGACCCGTTGCGGCACGATGATCATCGCCGCCGACCACAACAGTGCGCCGACGGTGAAGAAAATGTTCATGCCGTCCGCCACCCACGGCAACCAGCCCGCGAGGAAGTGGTAACGCTGGCCACGGGTCAGCTCGGTGTCCTTGCCGCGCAGCAGGCTGCGGGTGTGGCGCTTGATGATCTGGATCGCGCCGTAGGCCCAGCGGAAACGCTGCTTCTTGAAGTCGATGAAGGTATCCGGCATCAGGCCCTTGCCGTAGCTGTCGTGGTAATACGCCGCCGACAGGCCTTTCTCGAACACGCGCAGACCGAGTTCGGCGTCTTCACAAATGCACCAGTCGGCCCAGCCCAGCTCTTCCAGAACCGAACGCCGGGTCATGGTCATGGTGCCGTGCTGAATGATCGCGTCGCGGTCGTTACGGGTGACCATGCCGATGTGGAAGAAGCCTTTGTATTCGGCGTAGCAGAGCTTCTTGAAGGTGCTTTCATTCTGGTCGCGGTAATCCTGCGGCGACTGCACCACGGCGATTTTCGGGTCGGCGAAGTGCGGCACCATGTGCTTGAGCCAGTTCGGGTGTACGCAGTAGTCGGAGTCGATCACCGCGATCACTTCGGCGTCCTTGGCGGTGTGCGGAATCAGGTAGTTCAGCGCGCCGCCCTTGAAACCGGCCAGGGGCGAAACGTGGAAGAACTTGAAGCGCGGGCCGAGGGTTGCGCAGTAGTCGCGCACCGGCTCCCAGACCGCCGGGTCCTTGGTGTTGTTGTCGATGATCAGGACTTCATAGTCCGGGTAATCGAGGGCGGCCAAAGCGTCGAGGGTCTGTTTGACCATGTCTGGCGGCTCGTTGTAGCAAGGCACGTGGATCGAGACTTTCGGCCGGTAGTCCGAATCACCGATCACCGGCAGGAATTCCCGACGACGCTTGTGAATCCACACGGCTTCGGCCAGTTCATGCGCCTCGGTCAGCAACACGATGAATACCCCGAGCGCACCCAACGCCAGGAGGAAACCCACCGTCAGGCTGAACCACGTGCTGTATTGCTGGCTGTAGTCGTAGCCGATCCACACCAGCACCGAACCGCAAAGGAACGCGATAAAGGTCAGGAAGGTACGGCCGCGCTGACGCAGGGCCGAACCGTCGATCATCAGCAGGGTCAGCGACAGCAACGCCAGCACCACCGAACCGATGGCCAGCACGCGCCATTGCGGGATGGCGACCACCGGGCCTTCGAAGTTGAATTTCTGCTGGCGCGCGGCGTTGAACACGCCCCAGTAGGCGCCCACCGAACCTTCGTCACTGGCCTTCCACGGCTGGTCGAAGGCTTCGATCACGAAGTAGTTGAAGCCCTGACGGTTAAGTTTGTTGACCAGCGTGCGCAGGTAAATCGCCTGATCCGCCGGCGACGCATCGGCGCCACCGCGCATGCGCCCGTTGCTCGGCCAGCCGACTTCGGACAGCAGCAACGGTTTTTTCGGGAACAGTTTTTTCAAGTCGCGGGCGCGGTCGAAGACGAACTGCCCGGCCTTGTCCACCGGAATGAATTCCCAGTAAGGCAGCACGTGGGCGGCGATCAGGTCGACGTGTTTGGCCAGTTCCGGGTGTTCTTCCCAGACGTGCCATTGCTCGGAGGTGGTCACCGGCACTTTCACCGCAGCGCGCACGCGATCCAGCAGCACGCTGAGTTGTTCGGCGGTGATTTCCTTACGGAAGATCGCCTCGTTACCGACCACCACCCGCACCACGCTGCGCGAGGTGTTGGCCAGTTCGATGGCGCGCTGGATCTCGCGCTCGTTGCGTTCCTGATCGGGGCTGATCCAGATCCCGAGGGTCACACGCAGACCAAACTCTTCCGCCAGTTTCGGGATGTCCTGCAGCGAACCGTCAACCGAATAGATGCGGATGTTGTCCGTCAGCTTGCTCATGATCTCCAGGTCACGGCGCATTTCATCGTCAGTCGGATACTGATCCTTCTGCGGGAATTGGCCCTGCTGGAATGGCGAATAGGAGAAACCGGAGATCTGCTCCGGCCAGTTGGGCGCGGAGACCGGGCGGTTGATCAGCGCCCAGAAACCGGTGAACAGGGCGGCGATTGCCAGAACCACCACCAGGTTGAGACCAAATTTACGCGATGACATAGCTATTTCGGGTTCCAAAGGCTGTGGAACGAAGGAACGGTTGGCAAGCGCCAAAAGGGCGCGAATCCTACACCGGCAGTTCACTGCTCGTACACCGGACAGGGAAATGCCCGACATTGGGCAGTCCAACCTGATTTAAGTTCTTTAGTAACAGCTTGTAAGAGAAAACTTTGTTATTCAGTTATAGCAATTCCCGGTGGCGAGGGAGCTTGCTCCCGCTGGACTGCGAAGCAGGCCGCTTTCAAAAGGCCGCTTCGCGACCCGGCGGGAGCAAGCTCCCTCGCCACAAGGCTTGTGCAAATCGGCGGCGTTCACCGTTCATAGCGTCAAAGATGCTCTTGGCCGCCGACGGCCCTATAATGCGCGCCGGTTTTTGGGGTAATGGTCATGAGTACAGAAGATCCGCGGTTTGCAGGCATCGCCCGTTTGTATGGCATCGAGGGCCTCGAGCGCCTGCGTGCGGCCCATGTGGCGATTGTCGGCGTCGGTGGCGTCGGTTCCTGGGCGGCGGAAGCCATGGCCCGCTGTGGCGTCGGCGAGATTTCGCTGTTCGACCTCGATGACGTCTGCGTCAGCAACGCCAACCGCCAGTTGCACGCGCTGGACAGCACCGTCGGCAAACCCAAGGTCGAGGTGATGGCCGAGCGTCTGCGCGGGATCAACCCGGACTGCACCGTGCACGCGGTGGCGGATTTCGTCACCCGCGACACCATGGCCGAATACATCACGCCGAACATCGATTGCGTGATCGACTGCATCGACGCGGTCAACGCCAAGGCTGCGCTGATCGCCTGGTGCAAACGCCGCAAGATCCAGATCATCACCACCGGCGGTGCGGGTGGGCAGATCGATCCGACGCTGATTCAGGTCTGCGACCTCAACCGCACATTCAACGATCCACTGGCCTCGAAAGTGCGTTCGACGTTGCGTCGCGACTATGGCTTCTCGCGTACCGTGACTCGCCATTACAGCGTGCCGTGTGTGTTCTCCACCGAACAACTGCGCTATCCGAAACCGGACGGCAGCATCTGCTTGCAGAAGAGTTTTGTCGGCGACGGGGTGAAGCTCGACTGCGCCGGCGGGTTTGGCGCGGTAATGATGGTCACGGCGACGTTCGGCATGGTCGCGGCGACCAAGGCGGTGGACAAGATTGTGGCGGGTGTGCGGCGGCCGGCTGACCGAGTAAAACCTCAGGTTTGATCTGTGAGGCTGATGACCTCATCGCTGGCAAGCCAGCTCCCACACCTCCCTTGTAGGAGCTGCCGAAGGCTGCGATCTTTTGATCCTGATTTTAAAAAACAAGATCAAAAGATCGCAGCCTGCGGCAGCTCCTACGGGGTGGTGGCCAATTCATTCATGCGTTTGAGCACGGCATTCAAGCCATTACTGCGCGAAGGCGACATCTGCCGCGACAGTCCCAACTGATTGAACCAGTCCGGCAGATCCACTTGCTGCAACTCGACAGCGCTCAAACCGTTAACCCGCAACAGCAACAACGCCACCAACCCACGAATCATTCGCGCATCGCTGGCAGCGCTGAACTGCCAGTGGCCGTCCTGCAATTCCCCCACCAGCCACATTTGACTCTCACAGCCATGCACCCGATTGGCTTCGCATTTGTCCGCGTCGTTCAGCGGCGGCAGACGATCGCCAAACTGCATCAGCAACCGCGCGCGTTGTTCCCAACCGGCGGCATTGTGAAAGGTCAGCAGCGCTTCGGCGGCGGCGAGCGGCAGGTTCATCGCAGCAACTCCAGAGCCTGATCCAGCGCGTCGAAGAAACGCTCCAGATCCTCCGAATCGTTGTACAGCGCCAGCGACACGCGGATCGCCCCGGCCAGTTCGAAGCTTTTCAGCAACGGCATGGCGCAGTGATGCCCGGCGCGCACGGCGATGCCTTGCTCGGTGAGCAGGTGCGCCAGATCGGCGTTGTGCACACCCTCGACGACAAAACTGGCCAGCGCCAGTTGCGGCTTGCCCAGCAGACGAATGCCGTTACGCGCGGCCAGGCCTTGCAGCAGATAGGAGTGCAGTGCCGCTTCGTGAGTGGACACCGCGTCCTGATCCAGCCCGGCCAGATAATCGAGCGTGGCACCGAGGCCAATCACGCTGGCGATCGGCGGTGTGCCCGCCTCGAAACCCAGCGGGGCAGGGCGGAAGCGTGAATCGTGATAATTGGCTTCCAGCACCATTTCGCCGCCGAACTGCCACGGCTGCAGTTGCTCAAGCGCCTTGTTGCGCCCGAACAGGACGCCGAGGCCATCGGGGCCGTACAGCTTGTGGCTGGAAAACACATAGAAGTCGCAACCCAGCGCCTGCACGTCGTGCCGACCGTGCACCACACCCTGGGCGCCATCGACCACGGTCAGCGCGTTGTGCGCCTTGGCCATCGCCAGCAGCGCCGGCAGCGGTTGCCAGGCACCGAGCACGTTGGACAGCTGACTGACCGCCAGCAAGCGGGTGCGTGGACCGATCAGGTGAACGGCAGCATCGAGGTCGATCACCCCGTCTTCGTCCAGTGGCAGGATCACCAGTTTCAGTTCGCGACGCTGCGCCAGTTGCTGCCACGGCAGCAGGTTGGCGTGATGCTCCAGGGCGCTGATGACAATTTCATCGCCCGGGTGGAAAAGAGGTTCCAGGCCATAGGCCAGGAGATTCAGCGCGCTGGTGGCGCCGTGGGTGAAGATGATCTGCCCGCTGTCACCGGCATTCAGCCACTGGGCAACCTTCAGGCGACTGTCTTCGAACGCCTGCGTGGCGTGGGCGCCGGGCAGATGCTGCGCGCGATGCACATTGGCCGCGCCGTTGGCGTAGTAATGCGTCAGTGCGTCAAGCAGAGCCTGGGGTTTTTGCGTGGTGGCGGCGTTGTCCAGATAGGTCTGGTCTTGCCGTTGCAGGGCGGCGATGGCCGGAAAGTCAGCGCGCCACGGGGAGGGAATCATCATAGGTTCAGCCCTGTGAACTTGGGCGGGGGTACATCGAACCTTGTGGGAGCGAGCTTGCTCGCGAAAGCGTCGTGTCATTCAGCACTGTTGTTGACTGACCGGACGCCTTCGCGAGCAAGCTCGCTCCCACAGGGGGATCGTACGGCTGCTTAGTTGTGCGCGTGCAGCGCTTCGTTCAGCTCGATCGCCGATTTGTGGGTCTTGCATTCCACGGCACCGGTTTCCGAGTTGCGACGGAACAGCAGGTCGGTCTGACCAGCCAGTTCACGCGCCTTCACCACTTTGACCAGGTTGTTGTGCTCGTCCAGCAGCGCGACCTTGGTGCCGGCGGTCACGTACAGGCCCGACTCGACGGTGTTGCGGTCGCCCAACGGAATACCGATACCGGCGTTGGCGCCGATCAGGCAGCCTTCGCCAACCTTGATCACGATGTTGCCGCCGCCCGACAGGGTGCCCATGGTCGAGCAGCCGCCGCCCAGGTCCGAACCCTTGCCGACGAATACGCCAGCGGAAACGCGGCCTTCGATCATGCCCGGGCCTTCGGTGCCGGCGTTGAAGTTGATGAAGCCTTCGTGCATCACGGTGGTGCCTTCGCCCACGTACGCACCCAGACGCAGACGTGCGGCGTCAGCGATACGCACGCCGGCCGGCACCACGTAGTCGGTCATTTTCGGGAACTTGTCCACCGAGAACACTTCCAGCAGCTCGCCGCGCAGACGGGCTTCCAGTTGCATTTCGGCCAGTTCGCTCAGGTCGATCGCGCCCTGGCTGGTCCAGGCCACGTTCGGCAGCAGCGGGAAGATCCCGGCCAGGCTCACGCCGTGCGGTTTGACCAGGCGATGGGACAGCAGGTGCAGCTTCAGGTACGCCTCTGGCGTCGAGGTCAGCTGTGCGTCTTCGGCCAGCAGGGTGGCGACCAGCGGCTTGTGGCTCTCGGCCAGACGGGTCAGCAGTTTGCCTTGAACGGCGTCGATGCTTTTGACCGCTTCAGCCAGTTGCGCCGCCTGCGCGGTGGTGAAGGTGATGGCCTGGTTGCCTTCGGTGTAGCCGAGGATCGGCGCAACGGCAGCGACCAGTTCGGCCGACGGGTTGAGCAGTGGCTGGGCGTAGAACACTTCCAGCCAGGCACCTTGACGGTTTTGCGTGCCGACACCAAAGGCGATGCTGAACAGAGAGTTGGACATGTGAATACCTCTAGCAATAAGTGACGGGCTGCTTACTTGAGTGCGGCCGCGTAGATGTCTGGCTTGAAGCCAATCAGGGTTCGATCACCGAGATCAAGCACCGGGCGCTTGATCATCGAGGGCTGCGCGAGCATCAGTTCGATGGCTTTCGACTGGTCGAGATCGGCTTTACGTTCGTCGTCGAGTTTGCGAAAGGTCGTGCCGGCACGGTTCAACACCGTTTGCCAGCCGTGCTCGTTGCACCATTGAGTCAGGTGCTCACGGTCGATACCGGCGGTTTTGTAGTCGTGAAAGTCGTAGCTGACAGCGTGTTCATCGAGCCAGGTGCGCGCCTTCTTCATGGTGTCGCAGGCTTTGATGCCGAAAAGGTGCAACGTTTTACTTGAAACGGTCAAGGAATCGCCCCCTTTACAGGTGCTGGAAAAAAATGGTGTCGGATTATGCCATGACCAAACGGTTTCGCGGCGCCCGGCTTCATTACGCTGCACAAATCCCTGTAGGAGCTGTCGAGTGAAACGAGGCTGCGATCTTTTGATTTTGTTTTTAAACATCAAAAGATCACAGCGTGCCGCAGCCCCTACACGGGGATCAGTGTGGACGTGCGACATAGGTGCAAACGCCAGACGCATCCTAAGCGGCTAATATGGCAGTTCAACGCTGTCGATTGTCTGAGATTTCCGCTTTATGCAAACCGCTTATACCGTCCTGATCCTGCTGATGCTGGTCAGCGTCTCGCGGCTGGTCGGACGGGTCATCCCGCTGCCGCTGCCCCTGGTGCAAATCGCCGCCGGTGCCTTGCTGGCCTGGCCGACATTGGGCCTGCACGTAGCGCTGGATCCGGAGCTGTTCCTGTTTCTGTTCCTGCCGCCGCTGCTGTTTTCCGACGGCTGGCGGATGCCCAAACGCGAGTTCTGGCATTTGCGTGGGCCGATCCTGACGCTGGCGGTCGGCCTGGTGCTGTTTACCGTGGTCGGTGCCGGGTACTTCATTCACTGGCTGTTGCCGACAATTCCACTACCGGTGGCCTTCGCGCTCGCCGCTGTGCTGTCGCCGACCGACGCCGTGGCGGTGTCGGCGATCTCGCAGAACCGTTTGCCGACGCCGCTGATGCATATCCTGCAAGGCGAAGCCTTGATGAACGACGCTTCGGGTCTGGTGACGTTCAAGTTTGCCCTGGTTGCGGCAGTGACCGGAGTGTTCTCACTGGCCAATGCCAGCCTGACCTTCGTGCTGGTGGCGGTCGGAGGCTTGGCCGTCGGCGTGGTGCTGAGCTGGCTGGTCGGGCGTTTGCGCGCGTGGATGATCGCCCGGGGCTGGGACGATCCGGCCACCCACGTGGTGTTCATGTTGCTGCTGCCATTCGCGGCTTATGTGCTGGCCGAGCGGTTGGGCGCTTCCGGCATCCTGTCGGCGGTGGCGGCGGGGATGATGCAGAGCTGGCTCGATCTGTTGCCACGACAGACCAGCACTCGTTTGCTCAACCGTAGCGTCTGGTCGCTGCTCGAATTTGCCTTCAACGGTCTGATCTTTCTGCTGCTGGGCCTGCAGTTGCCGGACATTATCAAAGCGGTGGTCAGCCACGAACCGACGTTGTGGCCGACGCTGCTGTACCGTGGCCTCGATGTGGTGGCGATTTTCCTCGCGCTGGTGCTGTTGCGCTTTATCTGGGTGCAGAGCATCTGGCGCCTGTCGGTGCTGCTGCGCCGTTTGCGCGGCAAGGGCGACCTGACGCAAGTGCCGACCGCGCGATCCTGCTGGCTGCTGACCGTCGGCGGTGTGCGCGGTGCGGTGACGCTGGCCGGTGTGATGTCGGTGCCGATGTTGATGGGGGCCGAGGCGTTCCCCGAGCGCGATCTGCTGATCTTCATCGCCGCCGGGGTGATTCTGTTGTCGCTGATTTGCGCCTGCATCGCTTTGCCATTGCTGCTGCGCGGCATCGAGAAAAGCCCGGACGACAAGCGCCGTCAGGAAGTGCGCGACGCCTGGCGCAAAACCGCCGAGGCGGCGATCCATGCGCTGGAAACCGAAGAGGTCGCGCCGCAGGACGCTGCGCAGGCAGCACTCTCGGCCGAACTCAAGGCGCGGATCATGTCCGAGTACCGGCATCAGCTTGAGGTGTTCAACGATTCGGCGGAAGCCCAGGCGCTGGCGTTCCAGATGGATCTGCTGGAGCGCCGTTTGCGACTCAAGGCGTTGCGGGCGCAACGCCTTGAGTTGTATAGCCTGAGCCGTCATCACCAGATTGGTGATGATGTGCTCAGAGAAGTATTGAGCGAGCTTGATTTGAGCGAGGCAAATCTGGGGCAGGTCAAATAACCCGATATGGATCTGGCGCGCTCACTGACTTGCGGGGTAGGGATAAATGTTCGACATGAAGGTTTTATCCTGTTCGCTGAGACCCAGATTGATGAAGATCTGGAAGTCACCGAGTGTCCAGGACTGGCTGACGGGGTAGTGCATGATCGACTTCTGGTCGTACTCTGAATAAATGCTTTCGTCGGGATTGCCGACGTCAAAGTACCAATCGTGCAGTCGTTTGCGCGTCACGCTGGCCTGGTAGTTGTCTTCTTCCGGGTCGGCAGTTATTCCGTGTTGTTTATAAATGGCCGGTTTGTCCCAGGGAATGTTTGCCGTGGGGTTGGTCTGTTCATGTTCTGCACCGAGCATGTGACCGAACTCATGCATGACATTGGCTGCGAAATAACGTGCCTGGCTCGGTGGGTGTGGCCAGAGTCTCATGGTCGGCTCATCGGGATGTAAGAGAGCATCGGTACCGATCAGAGAGGAAAACGTTCCCGGTTGACTGAGTATGCGGATATCGCCTTCTTCACCTTCGACGAAATCGAAACTCAAGTTGATGTGCGGCAACCAGTTGCTGGCGGCGGCGATCGTTTCGTCCTTGAATGCCTGCGTACCGTTGAGGAAGGCGATGCGAAGTGTGCTGCCGGGAGTCCAGAATTTTGCCGGATTGTTTTTAGCCCACATGTTTTTGAATCTCCCAAGTACATTTAATGTTGCGGGAGATGCGTGTGTGTTCGAATTGTTTGTTTGGCTGAAGCCAGGTTGATTGCATTACGGAACATCCATGTTTTCATTCTTCAGGTTTAACTTATCCGGTCGCTTATTGTTCCCGGAAAGTTGCTTTGAATGAGGGATGCTAGTGACTGAGCTGGAGTCGGTAAATTGAATATATGTACGGTTTTATGACCGGTTACCGTGCCAGCGGAACTGGCACGGTAAAGACACTTACGACTGGCGAGAGACAAACGCGCGAATCCGCTCTGCGGCCTCGACGCATTCAGCCAGTGGCGCAACCAGCGCCATGCGCACTCGACCGGCGCCCGGATTCACACCGTCTACCTCGCGGGACAGATACGAGCCTGGCACCACGGTCACGTGTTCCTGCTCGAACAGGTCGCGACAGAACGCCGCGTCGTCACCTTGTACGTTCGGCCACAGATAGAAACTGCCGTCCGGACGCTGCACGTCCATCACCGGGCTGAGGATCGCCAAGACAGCGTCGAATTTCTCGCGGTACAGCGCACGGTTGGCGCGCACATGCACTTCGTCATTCCACGCAGCAACGCTGGCCAGTTGGGTTTGCACCGGCATCGCGCAGCCGTGGTAGGTGCGGTAGAGCAGGAAACCTTTGAGGACATCGGCGTCGCCCGCGACGAAACCGGAACGCAGCCCCGGCAGGTTGGAGCGTTTGGACAAGCTGTGGAACACCACGCAACGTTTGAAGTCCTTGCGGCCCAGTTCGACACACGCGCTGAGCAGGCCCGGCGGTGGGGTCTGTTCGTCGAAGTACAGTTCGCTGTAGCACTCGTCGGCGGCGATCACGAAGTCGTGTTCGTCGGCCAGGGCGATGAGTTTTTTCAGCACATCGACCGGGATCAGCGCGCCGGTCGGATTGCCCGGCGAACACAGGAACAGGATCTGGCAGCGTTTCCAGATGTCTGGTGAGACTGCGTCGAAATCCGGGTTGAAGCCGTTTTCGTCCAGACACGGCAGGTAGTGCGGCTTGGCGCCGGCGAGGAACGCTGCCCCTTCGTAGATCTGATAGAACGGGTTCGGGCTGACCACCAGTGCATCGTCACCGCGATTGACCACGGTCTGGGTGAAGGCGAACAGCGCTTCGCGGGTGCCGTTGACCGGCAGCACGTTGCGCGCCGGATCAATCCAGCCGCTTGGTACGCCGAAGCGACGTTCGCACCAGCCGGCGATGGCTTCGCGCAGGGCCGGGATGCCGAGGGTGGTCGGGTACACCGCCATCTGATCCAGATTGTTCGCCAGCGCTTCGGCGACAAAGCTTGGCGAACGGTGTTTCGGCTCGCCGATCGACAGGGCGATCGGGCGTTTGTCCGGGTTCGGCGTCACGCTGCCGAGCAAGGCGCGGAGCTTTTCGAACGGGTAAGGCTGGAGCTGGTTCAGAGCGTTGTTCATGGGGGCCTCGTTCAATGTGGAGAGAACTCCGTGGCGAGGGGATTTATCCCCGATCGGCTGCGCAGCAGCCGCAAAACCATCGCGTGCGGTGTAACGGATACTCCGCGATTGCCGGT
The DNA here is from genome assembly GCF_019775695.1 of Pseudomonas sp. AO-1. Taxonomy (NCBI): domain Bacteria; kingdom Pseudomonadati; phylum Pseudomonadota; class Gammaproteobacteria; order Pseudomonadales; family Pseudomonadaceae; genus Pseudomonas; species Pseudomonas sp. AO-1. The sequence continues at coordinate 5,337,162 of NZ_CP079947.1, read as the reverse complement.
TCGGGGCTGCTTCGCAACCCATCGGGGATGAATCCCCTCACCACAAAAGCCCCGGCAGCTATATCTGCCTCCACAGGGGTAGTTTGCTGATTCAAATACTGATGCGCGAAAGCTTGATATCCGGTTCCTGATTGACGCTCAGTTGCTCGACGATTGCGTCCTGCAGGCGGCTGCACAGCAGCGGGTCGGAGAGCGGCTGGTTGTGGGCGTCGGTGATGAAGAACACGTCTTCCACGCGTTCGCCCAGGGTCGCAATCTTGGCGTTCTGCAGCGACAGGTCGAACTCGAGGAAGATCCCGCCGACCCGCGCCAGCAGGCCCGGGCGATCAGGGGCGGTGAGTTCCAGCACCGTGACCGGACGCTGAGCGTCGTTGTGGATCGTTACCTGCGGCGCGAAGGCGAAGTGCTTGAGCTGGCGCGGCACCCGACGCTGGATGATCGTCGGGTAGTCGTCCGGGTTGCGCAACGCTTCGGTCAAACCGTCGCGAATCTGTTTGATCCGTGTCGGGTTGTCGCCGATGGATTCACCGTCGTTGTCGAGCACGATATAGGTGTCGAGGGTGAACTGGCTGCTTGAGGTGATGACCCTGGCGTCATGAATGTTCAGGTTGAGCTGATCCATCGCGGCCACGGTCACGGCGAAGAAGTCGTGTTGATCCGGTGCATAGATGAAGATCTGCGTGCCGCCCTCGAACTCGCGCTGGGTGGTTTCCTTGATCAGCACCAGCGGGCCGCCATCGGCCGGTTGCTGCAGGATCGCGTCACTGTGCCAGGCCACGTCGCCAGCGGTGTGACGCAGGAAATAGTCATCGCCCAGTTGTGCCCACAACTGCTCGACGTCGTCCGGATCGGTGCCGCCACGCACGAGGATGTCCAGTGCGGCGCTCTGGGTCTGGCGGATCTGCTCTTCGCGATCCACCGGGTTTTCCAGGCCACGGCGCAGAGCGCGTTTGGTCTCGGTGTAGAGCTGGCGCAGCAGGCTGGCGCGCCACGAATTCCACAGGGTAGGGTTGGTCGCGTTGATGTCGGCCACGGTCAGCACGTACAGGTAATCCAGACGGGTTTCGTCGCCGACGATCTGGGCGAAATCATGGATCACCTGCGGATCGGACAGATCCTTGCGCTGTGCGGTGGTCGACATCACCAGGTGGTTCTGCACCAGCCAGACGATCAGGCGGCTGTCCCACAGGGGCAGCTGATGGCGCTGGCAGAACGCTTCGGCATCGACCGCGCCGATGTCCGAGTGATCGCCATGCCGGCCCTTGCCGATGTCATGGTACAGGCCGGCCATGTAAATGAGCTCAGGCTTGGGCAGTTTGGCCATGAGCTTGGCGGCCAGCGGGAATTTTTCCGACACCTGGGTGTACTGCAACTTACGCAGGTGTTTGATCAGATTCAGCGTGTGCGCATCGACCGTATAGATGTGGAACAGGTCGTGCTGCATTTGCCCGACGATAAAGCCGAACTCCGGCAGATAACGCCCGAGGATGCCGTAGCGGTTCATCCGGCGCAGGTTGCGGTGCACGCCGATCTTGCACTTGAACAGCTCGATGAACAGGCTGGTATTGCGGATATCGTTGCGGAAATTGTCGTCGATCAGGTGCCGGTTCTCGCGCAGCAGACGAATGGTGTCGGCGCGCACACCTTTGATTTCCGGCTGCTGGGCCATCAACACGAAAATCTCGAGCATGGCGAACGGCGTGCGACGGAACACGTTGTCGTTGCGCGCTTCGATGTAGCCGTCGTGCAACTGGAAGCGCGAGTTGATCGGCTGTGGCGGCGCTTCGTCTTCCGGGGCGAGGATGACTTCCTCGAAATGCTGGATGATCAGGTCGCTGAGCTGGGCAATGCTCATTACCACGCGGAAATATTGCTGCATGAAGTTTTCGACCGCCTGTTTGGCGTCGTCGCCTTCAAAGCCGAGCAGGCCGGCAATGGTCCGTTGATGATCGAACAGCAGACGGTCTTCGGAGCGACCGGCGAGCATGTGCAGGGCATAGCGCACTTTCCACAGAAATTCCTGGGACGACGCCAGCAGGGCGTTTTCGCTCTCGACCAGAAAACCTTCGCCGGCGAGGGCGCGCAGGTTCAGGGTGCCGTACTGACGCCGGGCCACCCACAGAATCGTCTGGATATCCCGCAGGCCGCCGGGCGAGCCTTTGACGTTGGGTTCCAGGTTGTATTCGGTGTCGTTGTACTTGTGGTGACGGGCCTTCTGTTCGGCGCGTTTGGCCAGGAAAAACTCCTTGGCCGGCCACATGTGGGCCGTGCTGGTGACATCAAGCATGCGCTGACGCAGGCGCTCGGGGCCGCAGATGGTGCGGCTTTCCATCAGGTTGGTGACCACGGTCAGGTCGGCACGGGCTTCCTCGGCGCATTCATCGACCGAGCGTACGCTCTGGCCCACTTCCAGGCCGATGTCCCACAGCAGCGTCAGAAAACGCTCAATGGAGTCGCGGAAAACTTCGTGATCGGCGCTGTCCAGCAGGATCAGCAAGTCGATGTCAGAGTAGGGATGCAACTCGCCCCGGCCATAGCCACCGACCGCGACCAGCGCGATGTCGGCGTCTTCGCTCCAGTTGAACTGCTCCCAGGCCTTTTGCAGGATGTTGTCGACGAACCATGCGCGGTCTTCGATCAGGCGGCGGATGTCGCGGCCATTGCGAAAACGCGTGTCGAGGACCTCGCGCGCCTGGCGGATCGCCTTTTTGAACGCCGCGATAGGACTCGCTTTCAGGGCCAGTTCAGCCTGGAACTGGCCGCGGTCGAAGAGTTCGGGATCCACCTGCGGCATCGATTGGCTTTCCTTCTATAAAGGTGGGAGCGTTCTAGGGGTCAGGCCGAGACGCGCGGGATCGTGTCGTCGGCGCGCAGGGTGAAGATCTCGTAGCCGGTGTCGGTCACCAGCAGGGTGTGTTCCCACTGCGCCGAGAGCTTGCGGTCCTTGGTGATCGCGGTCCAGCCGTCGCCCAGCACCTTGGTGTCGGCTTTGCCCTGGTTGATCATCGGCTCGATGGTGAAGGTCATGCCGGCCTTCAGTTCCATACCGGTGCCGGCGCGGCCGTAGTGCAGGATCTGCGGTTCTTCGTGGAACACCTTGCCGATGCCGTGGCCGCAGAACTCGCGAACCACCGAGAAACCGTTCTTTTCCGCGTGCTTCTGGATGACTTCACCGATGTCGCCGAGGCGGCAGCCGGGCTTGACGATTTCGATTGCCTTGTACATGCATTCCTGAGTGACCTGCGACAGGCGCTCGGCCCAGACGGGCACTTCGCCAACGTGGAACATGCGGCTGGTGTCGCCGTGGTAACCATCCTTGATCACGGTGACGTCGATGTTCAGGGTGTCACCGTTTTTCAGCGGCTTATCGTTCGGGATGCCGTGGCAGACCACATGGTTGATCGAGGTGCAGATCGACTTCGGAAAACCCTTGTAGTTGAGCGGGGCCGGGATGGCCTGCTGCACGTTGACGATGTAGTCGTGGCAGATCTGGTTCAGTTGATCTGTGGTCACGCCCGGTTTGACGTGTTCGGCAATCATTTCCAGCACATCGGCGGCCAGTTTGCCGGCGACACGCATGCCAGCGATGTCCTCGGGGGTTTTGAGGTTGACAGTCATACAGGCTCTCTCTGCGCTCGGCGGCGCTTGCTGATACGGATAGGGTGGCAGGTGTACGTTTCGCGACCCTGAAAAACCCGATTCTAACAGACGAAAGGCGCAAATCCGCGCCTGCGTACATCGTCTCTCTCTATACAATGGTGTGCCTGACGGCGATTCCAAGGGGGCTGCGCCCATGTCTCTGGTGCGAATACAGATTCCGGGTTCCGTTTCTGTGCACCTTGTGGTATAAAATGCGCCGCTTTCCGGGGATGCCCCGAGAAGCTTAAATCCACACACGTGTCGACACGATGACCTGGGTGCTTTTGGCTTTATGCCACTGGTTGGTCATTGGGATACGTGGAGGCCAAACCCGACTTATTAAGGAACTATCATGTCCCAAGTCAACATGCGCGATATGCTGAAGGCCGGTGTGCACTTCGGTCACCAAACCCGTTACTGGAATCCGAAAATGGGTAAGTACATTTTCGGCGCGCGTAACAAGATTCACATCATCAACCTTGAAAAAACCCTGCCAATGTTCAACGAAGCTCTGACTTTCGTAGAGCGTCTGGCCCAGGGCAAAAACAAGATTCTGTTCGTCGGCACCAAGCGTTCCGCTGGCAAGATCGTTGCTGAAGAAGCAGCACGTTGCGGTTCGCCGTACGTCGACCACCGCTGGTTGGGCGGCATGCTGACCAACTTCAAAACCATTCGTGCTTCCATCAAGCGTCTGCGTGACCTTGAAGTTCAAGCCGAAGACGGTACTTTCGCCAAGCTGACCAAGAAAGAAGCGCTGATGCGCTCCCGTGACCTGGAAAAGCTGGATCGCTCCCTGGGCGGCATCAAGGACATGGGCGGTCTGCCAGACGCACTGTTCGTGATCGACGTTGACCACGAGCGCATCGCGATCACCGAAGCCAACAAGCTGGGCATCCCGGTCATCGGCGTTGTCGATACCAACAGCAGCCCGGAAGGCGTTGACTACATCATCCCAGGCAACGATGACGCAATCCGCGCTATCCAGCTGTACATGGGTTCGATGGCTGACGCAGTGATCCGTGGTCGCAACAATGTTGCTGGCGGCACTGTTGAATTCGCAGCTGAAGAAACTCAGGCTGCAGCTGAGTAATCGACGCCCTGGCGTTGGCTCAGTAAGCAAAAAGGGGGCTTGGCCCCCTTTTTGCCACCTCGAAAACCGTTTGTTGGCGCCCACGTGTGGCAGCGCACCTCCTGCATTTGTAACGTGCAGCAGCTACAAGGTGTTTCGGGAAGAATTGAACGCCCGTTCGATCGGGTGGAATGGTTGAAAACCTATCCAAGAGGAATTTGAAAATGGCAGCAATTACTGCAGCGTTGGTTAAAGAACTGCGCGAGCGTACCGGCGAAGGCATGATGGACTGCAAGAAAGCCCTGGAAAAGGCTGACGGCGACATCGAAAAAGCCATTGATGACATGCGTGCTTCGGGCGCGATCAAGGCTGCGAAAAAGGCTGGCAACGTTGCCGCTGAAGGCGCAATCGCAATCAAGGACGACGGTAAAGCTGCCGTTATCCTGGAAGTGAACTCGCAGACCGACTTCCTGGCTCTGCAAGACGACTTCAAAAACTTTGTTGCTGCCAGCGTAGAAAAAGCCTTCGCTGACAAGCTGACCGACGCTGCTCCGCTGATCGCTGCTCAAGAAGCCGCTCGCGAAGCACTGGTTGCCAAAGTAGGCGAAAACGTCAACATCCGTCGTCTGACCCGTATCGAAGGTGACGTTGTAGGTTCCTACCTGCACGGCAACAAGATCGGTGTTGTTGTGGCTCTGAAAGGCGGCGACGTCGAGCTGGCCAAAGACATCGCGATGCACGTAGCTGCAAGCAACCCTGAGTTCCTGCTGCCTTCGCAGGTTTCGGCTGAAGCGATCGAGCGTGAAAAAGCTGTGTTCCTGCAGCTGAACGAAGAGAAGATCAAAGGCAAGCCGGAAAACATTGTTGAGAACATGGTCAAAGGCCGTATCAGCAAGTTCCTGGCGGAAGCGAGCCTGGTTGAGCAGGCGTTCGTCAAGAACCCTGAAATCAAGGTTGGCGAGCTGGCCAAGAAAGGCGGCGCAGAAATCGTTTCCTTCACTTACTTCAAAGTAGGCGAAGGCATCGAGAAGCCGGTCGACAACTTCGCTGAAGAAGTTGCTGCCCAGCTGGCTGCCGCCAAGCAATAAGACGGTTTTTCAACTGTCGCCCGAAAGAGGCTGCCCGCTCACGCGCGCAGCCTCTTTTCAGATGGGTTACCAATTTTTAATTGGTTTCCACTGGGAACTGACTTACAAAGCCAGGTTCCGATGGCGCTGAAGCAGCGCCAAGCTAGAGTGAACGGCAGCTGTAAAACAGCTTGCACAGAATTTTTTAAATACGCCGCAGGAGAGATTCGCAATGGCTCAGCAGGGCAGTGGTTATCAGGCTCGCTATAAACGCATTCTACTCAAGCTTAGCGGCGAGGCCCTGATGGGCTCGGAAGAGTTCGGGATCGATCCAAAAGTGCTGGATCGGATGGCGCTGGAAGTCGGCCAGCTGGTCGGCATCGGCGTGCAGGTCGGTCTGGTGATCGGCGGTGGCAACCTGTTTCGTGGCGAGGCCTTGAGCAAGGCCGGCATGGATCGGGTGACAGGCGACCACATGGGCATGCTGGCCACTGTGATGAACGCCCTGGCCATGCGCGACGCGCTGGAACGTGCCAATATCTCGGCCATCGTGATGTCTGCCATTTCCATGGTTGGCGTGACCGATCACTATGATCGCCGCAAAGCCATGCGCCACCTGAACTCCAAGGACGTGGTAATTTTCGCGGCCGGTACCGGCAATCCGTTCTTTACCACGGATTCGGCAGCCTGCCTGCGAGCCATCGAAATCGATGCCGACGTCGTGCTGAAAGCGACCAAGGTCGATGGCGTCTACACTGCCGACCCATTCAAGGATCCGCATGCCGAGAAGTTCGATCATCTGACATATGATGAAGTGCTGGATCGCAAGCTGGGTGTAATGGATCTGACAGCTATTTGCCTGTGCCGCGATCACAAGATGCCGCTGCGCGTATTCAACATGAACAAGCCTGGCGCCCTGCTGAACATCGTACATGGCGGCGCTGAAGGAACCCTGATCGAGGAAGTTCAACAATGATCAACGAAATCAAGAAAGACGCCAAAGAGCGCATGCAGAAGTCGGTGGAATCGCTGTCCCACAACTTCGGTCGCATCCGTACCGGTCAGGCGCACCCAAGCATCCTGGAAGGCGTGATGGTGCCGTACTACGGCGCTGACACCCCGATCAAGCAAGTGGCCAACATCACCGTCAAAGACGCCCGTACCCTGCAAGTCGTTGCGTTCGAACGCAACATGCTGGGCGCCGTCGACAAGGCGATCGGCAGTGCAGGTCTGAACCTGAACCCGACCAACCTCGGCGAGTTGCTGCTCATCAGCATGCCGGCCCTGACCGAAGAAACCCGTCGTGGCTTCACCAAGCAAGCGCGTGACGTTGCTGAGGACGCGCGTGTTGCCGTGCGCAACATTCGTCGTGACGCGAACAGCTCGCTGAAGGATCTGGTCAAGGAAAAAGAGATCAGTGAAGACGAAGAGCGTCGCGCGACTGGCGAGATCGACGATCTGACCAAGAAATTCGTGGCTGAAATCGACGCGAAGCTGGCAGAGAAAGAAAAAGACCTGATGGCCGTATAAGGGTCGCGTTTCAATGGAAAAGACCAAGCAGTCTGCGCCGTCCGCGGTGCCGCGCCATGTCGCGATCATCATGGATGGCAATAATCGCTGGGCGAAAAAACGCTTTATGCCGGGTGTCGCCGGGCATAAAGCCGGCGTGGATGCTGTGCGGGCGGTAATCGAGGTGTGCGCCGAGGCCAAGGTCGAAGTGCTCACCCTGTTCGCCTTTTCCAGTGAAAACTGGCAGCGCCCGGCCGATGAGGTCAGTGCCTTGATGGACCTGTTCTTCAAGGCCCTGCGTCGTGAGGCCAAGCGCCTCAACGACAACAACATCAGCTTGCGCATCATCGGTGATCGCTCGCGCTTCCACCCTGAGCTTCAGGCGGCGATGCGCGAAGCCGAGGCCATGACCGCGGGTGCCAACCGCTTTATTCTGCAGATCGCCGCCAACTACGGCGGTCAGTGGGATATTGCTCAGGCAGCGCAACGTCTGGCGCGTGAGGTTCAGGCCGGGCATCTGCGTCCGGAAGACATCACTCCGGAGCTGTTGCAAACCTGTCTGGCGACCGGCGACCTGCCGCTGCCGGACTTGTGCATCCGTACCGGTGGCGAGCACCGCATCAGCAACTTCCTGCTGTGGCAACTGGCGTATGCCGAGTTGTACTTCTCCGACCTGTTCTGGCCGGACTTCAAACACGAAGCCATGCGCACTGCGCTGGCCGATTTCGCTTCGCGCCAGCGTCGCTTCGGTAAAACGAGCGAACAGGTCGAAGCTGGAGCCCGGGTTTAATGCTTAAACAACGAATCATCACTGCGCTGATCCTGCTGCCGATCGCTCTGTGCGGTTTTTTCCTGCTCGAGGGTTCCGGTTTTGCGCTGTTCATCGGTCTGGTCGTGAGCCTGGGTGCCTGGGAATGGGCGCGTCTGGCTGGCTTTACCGCGCAGTCGTTCCGTGTCGGCTTTGCCGCTGTCGTCGCGCTGATGCTGTTCGTCATGTACGTCCTGCCGGGTCTTGCCCCTTGGGTGTTGGGCGCTTCGGTATTGTGGTGGGCGGTGGCGACTTACCTGGTGCTGACGTATCCACGCTCGAGCGAGCATTGGTCCACCGCAGCCACCAAACTGGTGATCGGCTTGCTGATCTTGCTGCCGGCCTGGCAGGGGCTGGTGCAGATCAAACAATACCCACTGGGTAACTGGCTGATCATGGCGGTGATGGTGTTGGTCTGGGGTGCCGACATCGGTGCTTACTTCTCCGGTCGTGCTTTCGGCAAGCGCAAACTGGCGCCGCAAGTCAGTCCGGGCAAAAGCTGGGAAGGCGTTTACGGTGGCCTGGCGCTGAGTCTGGTGATCACCGCGATCGTCGGTCTGGTTCGCGACTGGACGGTGGCTGAGCTGCTCAAGGGGCTGGTCGGTGCTGCGCTGATCGTCTTTATTTCGGTGGTGGGCGACCTCACCGAAAGCATGTTCAAGCGCCAGTCCGGCATCAAGGACAGCAGTAACCTGCTGCCCGGTCATGGCGGCGTGCTTGATCGCATCGACAGCCTGACCGCTGCGATCCCGATTTTCGCTGTATTGCTGTGGATGGCTGCACCGTGAGCCGTCCTCAACAGATCACTGTTCTGGGGGCTACCGGTTCGATTGGCCTGAGCACCCTCGACGTCATCGCGCGTCATCCCGAGCGTTATCAGGTGTTCGCCCTGAGCGGTTTCACGCGCCTGAGCGAGTTGCTGGCCTTGTGCGTGCGCCATGTGCCGCAATTCGCAGTCGTGCCGGAAGCGGCAGCGGCGCGCGGTTTGCAGGATGACCTGCGGGCTGCCGGTCTGTCCACTCGCGTGCTGGTGGGGGAGGAGGGCCTGTGTCAGGTCGCTTCCGCGCCTGAAGTGGATGCCGTGATGGCCGCCATCGTCGGCGCCGCGGGCCTGCGCCCGACGCTGGCGGCGGTGGAGGCTGGCAAGAAGATCCTGCTGGCCAATAAAGAGGCGTTGGTGATGTCCGGCGCGCTGTTCATGCAAGCCGTGCACAAGAGCGGCTCGGTGCTGCTGCCGATCGACAGCGAGCACAACGCGATCTTCCAGTGCATGCCGCAGGATTTTGCCCGCGGCCTGAGTACAGTCGGCGTGCGACGGATTTTGCTCACGGCTTCGGGCGGGCCTTTCCGCCAGACGCCGTTGAGCGAGCTGGCGCACGTTTCGCCTGATCAGGCGTGTGCGCACCCGAACTGGTCGATGGGTCGCAAGATCTCGGTGGACTCGGCCAGCATGATGAACAAGGGCCTGGAGTTGATCGAGGCCTGCTGGCTGTTCGACGCCAAGCCGTCGCAGGTCGAGGTGGTGATCCATCCGCAGAGTGTGATTCACTCGCTGGTCGACTATGTGGATGGCTCAGTGTTGGCGCAGTTGGGCAACCCTGACATGCGCACACCGATTGCCAATGCACTGGCCTGGCCCGAGCGTATCGACTCAGGCGTGGCGCCGCTGGATCTGTTTGCTGTTGCGCGCCTGGATTTCGAAGCGCCGGATGAAGAACGTTTCCCTTGTTTGCGTCTGGCGCGACAGGCGGCCGAGGTGGGTAACAGTGCGCCTGCCATGCTCAATGCGGCCAACGAAGTGGCAGTCGCCGCGTTTCTCGACGGACGGGTGGGTTATCTGGAAATCGCGAGTATCATCGAGGACGTGCTGAACCTCGAACCAGTGGTTTCGCTGGGGGATCTGGATGCGGTGTTTACCGCAGACGCGAAAGCGCGGGCTCTGGCCGGGCAGTGGCTGAATCGTCACGGCCGATAGCCGTTGCAGTACCATGGCGTCACGCGGCACTGAACAGGATTGCGGAGAAAGTAGATGAGCGCGCTCTATATGATTGCCGGCACCCTGATCGCTTTGGGTGTGCTGGTCACCTTTCACGAATTCGGCCACTTCTGGGTCGCGCGTCGCTGTGGCGTCAAGGTTCTGCGTTTTTCCGTGGGCTTCGGCATGCCCCTGTTGCGCTGGCACGACAAGCAGGGCACTGAATTTGTCGTCGCCGCGATTCCGCTGGGCGGCTACGTCAAGATGCTCGATGAGCGTGAAGGCGAAGTCCCGGCCGATCAGCTTCATCAATCCTTCAATCGTAAATCGGTGCGCCAGCGCATCGCCATTGTCGCGGCGGGGCCGATTGCCAACTTCCTGCTGGCCCTGGTGTTTTTCTGGGTGCTGGCCATGCTCGGCAGCGAGCAGATCCGCCCGGTGATCGGTGCCGTCGAGTCCGGCAGCATTGCGGCCAGGGCCGGTTTGAGTGCCGGTCAGGAAATCGTTGCCATCGATGGCGAGCCGACGTCTGGTTGGGCGGCGGTCAATTTGCAGTTGGTCCGTCGTCTGGGGGAAAGCGGTTCCCTGCAATTGCTCGTGCGCGAGCAAGGCTCAACGGCAGATACGCCGCGCGAACTGGCGCTGGATCACTGGCTCAAAGGGGCTGATGAACCCGATCCAATCCGCTCGCTGGGCATTCGCCCATGGCGTCCGGCCTTGCCGCCGGTGCTGGCGGAACTCGATCCAAAAGGTCCGGCGCAGGCTGCTGGTCTGAAAACCGGCGATCGTCTACTGGCGCTTGATGGTCAGGCGTTGAATGACTGGCAGCAGGTGGTAGATACCGTTCGTACGCGTCCTGATACCAAAATCATGCTGAAAATTGAGCGTGACGGTGCTCAAATCGACATCCCGGTGACCTTGGCGGCACGCGGAGAAAGCAAGTCGCCGAGCGGTTATCTCGGTGCAGGCGTAAAAGCCGTAGACTGGCCGCCGGAAATGATTCGCGAGGTCAGTTATGGTCCGCTGGCCGCGATTGGCGAGGGTGCCCGTCGTACCTGGACCATGAGCGTGCTGACGCTGGACTCGTTGAAGAAAATGCTGTTTGGCGAGCTCTCGGTAAAAAACTTGAGTGGGCCGATAACCATTGCTAAAGTGGCGGGCGCTTCTGCCCAGTCGGGCGTTGCTGATTTCCTGAATTTCCTTGCTTATCTGAGTATTAGCCTGGGGGTTCTGAATTTGCTGCCCATTCCAGTACTGGATGGGGGGCATTTGTTGTTTTATCTGATTGAGTGGGTGCGTGGTCGCCCCTTGTCGGATCGGGTGCAAGGTTGGGGGGTGCAGATCGGTATCAGTTTGGTGGTCGGAGTGATGTTGCTTGCTCTGGTCAATGATCTGGGTCGACTGTAAAGCTTCGCTGAATTGCGAATCTGCCGCATTTTGCGGCAGTTTGTTTATTGCCAGTTGGAATAAGAAAGGACTTCATGAAACGTCTGCTGCTAACTGCGGTTCTCACCGTATTGATGATCGCCGAAGTTCACGCCGAGTCCTTCACTATCTCTGATATTCGCGTCAATGGCCTCCAGCGGGTCTCCGCGGGTAGCGTCTTTGGTGCCTTGCCGTTGAACGTCGGCGAGCAGGCGGATGATCGTCGCCTGGTGGAATCCACTCGTGCGTTGTTCAAAACCGGTTTCTTTCAAGATATCCAGCTGGGCCGCGAAGGCAACGTTCTGGTGATCACGGTCGTCGAACGTCCGTCGGTTGCCAGTATCGAGATCGAGGGCAACAAGGCGATCTCTACCGAAGACCTGATGAAAGGCCTGAAGCAGTCCGGTCTGTCCGAAGGTGAAATCTTCCAGCGCGCCACCCTCGAAGGTGTCCGTAACGAGCTGCAGCGTCAGTACGTTGCCCAGGGCCGTTACTCGGCGACCGTCGATACCGAAGTGGTCTCGCAGCCGCGCAACCGCGTGGCGCTGAAAGTGAAGATCAACGAAGGCACCGTGGCCGCGATCCAGCACATCAACGTGGTGGGTAACACGGTCTTCCCTGATGACGACCTGATCGACCTGTTCGAGCTGAAAACCACCAACTGGCTGTCGTTCTTCAAGAACGATGACAAGTACGCCCGTGAAAAGCTGTCCGGTGACCTGGAGCGTCTGCGTTCCTACTACCTGGACCGTGGTTACATCAACATGGATATCGCTTCGACCCAGGTGTCCATCACCCCGGACAAGAAGCACGTCTACATCACCGTCAACATCACCGAAGGCGAGAAGTACACCGTACGTGACGTCAAGCTCAGCGGTGACCTGAAAGTCCCTGAAGACCAGGTCAAGTCGCTGTTGCTGGTGCAGAAAGGCCAGGTGTTCTCGCGCAAGCTGATGACCACCACTTCCGAACTGATCACTCGTCGCCTGGGTAACGAGGGCTACACCTTCGCCAACGTCAATGGCGTTCCTCAGCCGCATGACGACGATCACACCGTGGACATCCTGTTCGCCGTCGATCCGGGCAAGCGTGCCTACGTCAACCGTATCAATTTCCGTGGCAACACCAAGTCCGAAGACGAAGTGCTGCGTCGTGAAATGCGTCAGATGGAAGGTGGCTGGGCTTCGACCTACCTGATCGACCAGTCCAAGACCCGTCTTGAACGTCTGGGCTTCTTCAAGGAAGTGAACGTCGAGACGCCGGCTGTACCGGGTGTCGACGACCAGGTGGACGTGAACTACGCCGTTGAAGAACAAGCTTCCGGTTCGATCACCGCCAGCGTTGGTTTCGCCCAGAGCGCCGGTCTGATCCTCGGTGGTTCGATCACCCAGAACAACTTCCTGGGTACCGGTAACCGTGTGAGCGTGGGCCTGACTCGCAGCGAATACCAGAGCCGCTACAACTTCGGCTACGTTGACCCCTACTGGACCGCCGATGGCGTGAGCCTGGGTTACAACGCGTTCTATCGCACCACCGACTACAAAGATCTCAACATCGATGTAGCCAGCTATGCGGTAGACAGCCTGGGTGCCGGCGTCAACGTTGGCTATCCGATCAGCGAGACTTCGCGTCTGACCTTCGGTCTGTCCGCACAGCAGGACAAGATCAAGACCGGTCAGTATACCGTTGACGAGATCTTCGACTTCGTGAACAAGGAAGGCGATCAGTACCTGAACTTCAAGGCGTCGGCCGGCTGGTCCGAGTCGACCCTGAACAAGGGTGTATTGCCGACCCGTGGCCGTTCCCAGAGCCTGACACTGGAAACCACGATCCCAGGCAGCGACCTGTCGTTCTACAAACTCGACTACCGTGGTCAGCTGTTCCAGCCGATCACCGAGAACTACACCCTGCGTCTGCACACCGAGCTGGGTTATGGCGACGGCTATGGTTCGACCGATGGCTTGCCGTTCTATGAAAACTACTATGCTGGTGGTTTCAACTCGGTTCGCGGTTTCAAGGACAGCACGCTGGGTCCTCGTAGTACGCCGAGTCGTGGTACCAACCCGGGCACTTCGATTGACCCTGACCAGGATCCGCTGCCGTTCGGTGGTAACGTCCTGATCCAGGGCGGTGCCGAGGTTCTGTTCCCGCTGCCGTTCGTCAAGGATCAACGCTCCTTGCGTACCTCGGTATTCTGGGACGTGGGTAACGTTTTCGATTCGCAGTGCAAGGACACCACCAACGCAAATGGCTCGACGTCCAACACCAAGTGCAACGACATCAGCCTGAGCAATATGGCCAGTTCCGTTGGTGTGGGTGTGACCTGGGTCACCGCACTGGGTCCTCTGAGTTTTGCTCTGGCGATGCCGGTCAAGAAACCGGATAACGCTGAAACTCAAGTGTTCCAATTCTCCCTCGGCCAGACGTTCTAAGCGTCTGACCCAAGATAACGACAATGGATTTTGTAGGAGTGCATCGTGCGTAAGTTGACTCAATTGGTTCTCCTGGCCTCCGTACTGGTGGCAGGCCCGGCGTTCGCCGACATGAAAATCGCCGTTCTGAACTATCAGATGGCATTGCTGGAATCCGATGCGGCCAAGAAATACGCGGTGGATGCCGAGAAGAAGTTCGGTCCGCAACTGACCAAGCTCAAGACGCTGGAAAGCAGCGCCAAAGGCATTCAGGACCGTCTGATGGCCGGTGGCGACAAGATGCAGCAGGGCGAGCGTGAGCGTCTGGAGCTTGAGTTCAAGCAAAAGGCCCGTGACTTCCAGTTCCAGTCCAAGGAACTGAACGAAGCCAAGGCAGTTGCCGACCGCGAAATGCTCAAGCAACTGAAGCCGAAACTGGATAGCGCAGTGGAAGAAGTCATCAAGAAAGGTGGTTTTGACCTGGTGTTCGAGCGTGGCGCAGTGATTGATGTCAAACCTCAGTACGACATCACGCGCCAGGTTATCGAGCGCATGAATCAGCTGAAGTAACCCATGACCGTGACTATCAAGCTCGGCCAGTTGGCCGAGTTCCTCGGCGCCACCCTGCGTGGCGACCCCGAGACGCAAATTACTGGGCTAGCCACCTTGCAGGAGGCTGGCCCAGCTCAGTTGAGCTTTCTGGCAAATCCTCAATATCGCAAATACCTGGCAAGTTCCCAGGCGGCTGCGCTATTGCTCAAGGAGGCTGATGCCGACGGTTTTGCCGGTCACGCACTGGTGGTGCCGGATCCTTACCTGGCTTATGCACGCATCTCGCACCTGTTCGATCCGAAACCGAAAGCCACTGCGGGTGTTCATCCCACAGCGGTGATTGCGCCGGATGCAGTGGTTGATCCAAGCGCCAGCATTGGTCCGTTCGTGGTGATCGAGGCGGGTGCGCGCATCGGTGCGCAGGTCACGTTGAGCGCCCATTGCGTCATCGGTGCACGCAGTGAAATCGGTGAGGGCGGCTGGCTCGCTCCGCGGGTGACGCTGTACCACGACGTGCGCATCGGCAAGCGCGTAGTGATCCAGTCCGGTGCCGTGCTCGGTGGTGAAGGTTTCGGTTTTGCCAACGAGAAAGGTATCTGGCAGAAGATCGCCCAGATCGGTGGCGTGACCATCGGCGACGATGTCGAGATCGGCGTGAACACCGCCATCGACCGTGGTGCGCTGGCAGATACCGTGATCGGCAACGGCGTGAAACTCGACAACCAGATCCAGATCGCGCACAACGTCCAGGTCGGTGATCACACCGCCATGGCGGCGTGTGTCGGTATCTCCGGCAGCACCAAAATCGGCAAGCATTGCATGCTCGCCGGTGGTGTCGGCCTGGTTGGGCACATCGATATTTGCGACAACGTTTTCCTGACCGGGATGACCATGGTGACCCACTCGATTACCGAGCCGGGTGCTTATTCGTCCGGCACAGCCATGCAACCGGCGGCCGAATGGCGCAAAAGCGCGGCCCGCATCCGTCAGCTCGATGACCTCGCGCGACGTTTGAAGCAGCTGGAAAAGCGCGTCGGGGAAGTGACCCCCGGCAGCAATGCTTCATCTGATGGCTGATACCATTTCCATATCAAGTGTGCACAGCCTCTAGACTGCCTCCTTGATTTGCTAGAGGAGTGCGCGTCAGTCGCGCTCCCAATCTTTACATAGGCTTCCCCCCGAAATGATGGACATCAACGAGATTCGCGAATACCTGCCTCACCGTTACCCGTTCCTGCTGGTGGACCGGGTGGTGGAACTGGACACTGAAGGCAAGCGCATTCGCGCCTACAAGAATGTCAGCATCAATGAGCCATTCTTCAACGGCCACTTCCCGGCGCACCCG
This sequence comes from Pseudomonas sp. AO-1, assembly GCF_019775695.1. NCBI lineage: Bacteria > Pseudomonadati > Pseudomonadota > Gammaproteobacteria > Pseudomonadales > Pseudomonadaceae > Pseudomonas > Pseudomonas sp. AO-1. The sequence goes on along the minus strand of NZ_CP079947.1, from coordinate 5,321,362 downwards.
ATCATGCCGGGCGTACTGATCATCGAAGCGATGGCCCAGGCTGCCGGGATCCTCGGTTTCAAAATGCTTGACGTAAAACCGGCCGACGGCACCCTGTACTACTTCGTCGGTTCCGACAAACTGCGTTTCCGCCAGCCAGTGCTGCCGGGCGACCAGTTGATCCTTGAAGCCAAGTTCATCAGCTGCAAGCGTCAGATCTGGAAATTCGAATGCCAGGCTTCGGTCGACGGCAAGCCAGTCTGCTCGGCTGAAATCATCTGTGCGGAACGCAAGCTATGAGTTTGATTGACCCTCGTGCAATCATCGATCCGTCGGCCATTCTGGCTGACGGCGTCGAGGTCGGCCCGTGGTCGATCATCGGCGCAGGTGTGGAAATCGGCGAGGGTACCGTGATCGGGCCGCATGTGGTCCTCAAAGGCCCGACCCGCATCGGCAAGCACAACCGCATCTACCAGTTTTCCTCGGTAGGCGAAGACACGCCCGATCTGAAGTACAAAGGTGAAGAAACCCGTCTGGTGATCGGTGACCACAACGTCATCCGCGAAGGCGTGACCATTCACCGTGGCACCGTGCAGGACCGTTCGGAAACCACGCTGGGCGATCACAACCTGATCATGGCCTACGCCCACATCGGGCATGACAGCGTCATCGGCAACCACTGCATTCTGGTCAACAACACCGCGTTGGCCGGGCATGTGCACGTTGACGACTGGGCGATCCTGTCCGGGTTCACCCTGGTTCATCAGTATTGCCATATTGGCGCGCACAGCTTCTCCGGCATGGGCACTGCCATCGGCAAGGACGTTCCGGCGTTCGTCACCGTATTCGGCAACCCCGCCGAAGCGCGCAGCATGAATTTCGAAGGCATGCGCCGCCGCGGTTTCAGTGAAGACGCGATTCATGCGCTGCGCCGCGCCTATAAAACGGTGTATCGCCAGGGGCTGACCGTGGAGCAAGCGCTGGCCGAACTGGTCGAACCTGCTGCGCAATTCCCGGAAGTCGCGCTGTTCCGTGATTCGATCCAGTCCTCGACTCGCGGCATCACCCGCTGATCATGGCCAATCTGCGTATTGCGCTGGTGGCGGGCGAAGCTTCCGGGGATATTTTGGGCGCCGGTCTGATGCGCGCCCTCAAGGCGCAACATCCGGCAGTCGAGTTCATCGGTGTCGGCGGTCCGTTGATGCAGGCCGAAGGCCTGACGTCGTATTTCCCCATGGAGCGCCTGTCGGTCATGGGGCTCGTGGAGGTGCTCGGTCGGCTGCGCGAGTTGCTCAAGCGCCGCAAGGACCTGATCGCTACGCTGATCGCCGAGAAGCCGGACGTGTTCATCGGCATCGATGCCCCGGATTTCAACCTCAATATCGAACTCAAGCTGCGTCAGGCCGGGATCAAGACCGTGCACTACGTCAGCCCGTCGGTGTGGGCATGGCGTCAGAAGCGTGTGCTGAAGATTCGCGAAGGCTGCGATCTGATGCTCACCCTGTTGCCATTTGAAGCAAAATTCTACGAAGAGAAGGGCGTGCCGGTGCGGTTCGTCGGTCATACGCTGGCCGATACCATTCCGCTGCAGGCCGATCGCACCGCAGCGCGTGCCGAACTCGGTTTGTCCGACGGTCCGCTGGTGGCGTTGATGCCCGGCAGTCGCGGTGGTGAAGTCGGCCGTCTCGGGGCACTGTTCCTTGATACGGCCGAGCGTCTCCGGGCCATGCGCCCGGGGCTGCGCTTCGTCATCCCGTGCGCCAATGCCGAGCGTCGCGCGCAACTCGAAGCGTTGCTGGTGGGCCGAGACTTGCCGGTGACCCTGCTCGATGGCAAATCCCATCTGGCGCTCGCGGCGTGCAACGCGGTGCTGATCGCCTCCGGCACGGCGACGCTCGAGGCGTTGCTGTACAAGCGGCCGATGGTCGTTGCGTATCGCCTGGCACCGCTGACGTTCTGGATTCTCAAGCGCATGGTCAAGAGCCCGTACGTGTCCTTGCCCAACCTGTTGGCCCAGCGTCTGTTGGTGCCAGAGTTGTTGCAGGATGATGCGACGGTCGAGGCGCTGGCCCAGACCCTGTCGCCGTTGATCGACGGCGGCGAAGAGCAGACCCGGGGCTTCGACGAGATTCACCGCACGTTGCGGCGGGACGCTTCCAATCAGGCGGCGGATGCCGTCCTCAACCTGATCGGTCGGAAACAATGAGCAAGACGATGCAAATGGGCCTGGATTTCACATTGGTCGCTGAAGTCGAAGAACTGGTGGCCGGTGTCGACGAAGTCGGTCGTGGTCCGTTGTGCGGCGCGGTGGTGACGGCGGCGGTGATCCTCGATCCAAACCGGCCGATCCTTGGTCTCAACGACTCGAAGAAGCTCACCGAGGCCCGGCGCGAGAAGCTTTACGACGAGATCATCGAGAAATCCCTGAGCTGGTGCATCGCCCGCGCCGAAGTCGAGGAAATCGACGAGCTGAACATTCTGCACGCGACCATGCTCGCCATGCAGCGCGCGGTGGCCGGGCTGCATGTGCAGCCGAAACTGGCGATGATCGACGGTAATCGTTGTCCGAAACTGCCGATGCGCGCCGAAGCGGTGGTGCAGGGCGACGGCAAGGTGCCGGCCATCGCTGCCGCGTCGATTCTGGCCAAAGTCAGCCGCGACCGGGAAATGGCGGCATTCGAATTGATCTACCCGGGGTACGGCATCGGCGGCCATAAAGGCTACCCGACGCCCGTTCATCTGGAAGCGTTGGCACGGCTGGGGCCTACACCGATTCACCGGCGCTCGTTCGCCCCGGTGCGACAGGCTTACGAGGCGCTGGAAGGTCTGACGCAGGTTTAGGCGCAAGGCTGATGTTTTGTTCGAGGCCCGGTACAATCCGGGCCTTGTTGTCTCTATGTAACTGGACAGGATCACTATGCCGGCTTCATTCGTTCATCTACGCCTGCACACTGAATACTCCCTGGTCGACGGGCTGGTGCGGATCAAGCCACTGGTCAAGGCGCTGACCGGCATGAACATGCCGGCCGTGGCGGTCACCGATCAGAACAACATGTGTTCCCTGGTCAAATTCTATAAAAACGCCATGGGCGCCGGCATCAAACCGATCTGCGGCGCCGACCTGTGGCTGTCGAACAAGGATCCGGACGGGCCATTGAGCCGGATCAGTCTGTTGGTGATGAACGCCAAGGGTTATCGCAATCTCACCGAGCTGATCTCGCGCGGCTTCATCGACGGCCAGCGTAACGGCATGATCATCATCGAGCGCGAATGGGTCGCCGAGGCCAACGAAGGCCTGATCATGCTGTCCGCCGCGAAGGAAGGCGAGATCGGCATGGCCATGATTGGCGGTAACCCGGCCGAAGCCGAGACCTTGGCGCGCGAGTGGATGGCGGTGTTCCCTGACCGTTTCTATCTGGAAATCCAGCGCACCAATCGCCCCAACGACGAAGAGCAATTGCACGGCGCCGTGGCCCTGGCCGACAAGCTCGGCGCGCCGCTGGTGGCGACCAACGATGTGCGCTTCATCAAGCAGGAAGACTTTGCTGCCCACGAAACCCGCGTGTGCATCGGTGAGGGCCGCGCCCTCGACGATCCGCGGCGCTCGAAGAATTACAGCGATCAGCAGTACCTGAAAAGCGCCGAGGAAATGGCCGAGCTGTTCAGTGACATTCCCGACGCGATCGAAAACACCGTCGAGATTGCCAAGCGTTGCAATATCGACGTGAAGCTGGGCAAGCACTTCCTGCCCGACTACCCGATTCCCGATGGCATGACCATCGACGAATACTTCCGCAAGGTGTCGTTCGACGGTCTGGAAGACCGCCTCAGCGTACTGCTGCCCAAGGACACCACCGAAGACTATGAGGCCAAGCGTCAGGTCTACGTCGACCGGCTGAATTTCGAGCTGGATATCATCATCCAGATGGGCTTCCCCGGTTACTTCCTGATCGTGATGGACTTTATCCAGTGGGCCAAGAACAACGGCGTGCCGGTGGGCCCGGGCCGTGGGTCGGGTGCCGGATCGCTGGTGGCCTATGTGCAGAAGATTACTGACCTCGACCCGCTGGAATACGATCTGCTGTTCGAACGTTTCCTTAACCCGGAACGGGTCTCGATGCCCGACTTCGACGTCGACTTCTGCATGGACGGTCGTGACCGGGTGATCGACTACGTGGCCGAGAAATACGGTCGCAACGCGGTAAGCCAGATCATCACCTTCGGCTCCATGGCCGCCAAGGCGGTGGTGCGCGACGTGGCGCGAGCCCAGGGCAAGTCATTCGGCCTGGCGGATCGTCTGTCGAAGATGATTCCGTTCGAAGTCGGCATGACCCTGGAAAAAGCCTACGAGCAGGAGGAGATCCTGCGCGACTTCATCAAGGTCGATGAGGAAGCGGCGGAAATCTGGGAGATGGCGCGCAAGCTCGAGGGCGTGGTGCGTAACGTCGGCAAGCACGCCGGTGGTGTGGTAATCGCCCCGACCAAGCTGACCGATTTCTCGCCGATCTATTGCGACGAGGCCGGCGATGGCCTGGTGACCCAGTTCGACAAGGACGACGTTGAGGCGGCCGGTCTGGTGAAGTTCGACTTCCTCGGCTTGCGGACCCTGACGATCATCGACTGGGCGCTGAAAACCATCAACCGCGACCGCGCCAAGGTCAACGAGCCGCCGCTGGACATCGCGTTCATCCCGCTGGATGACAAACCGACTTATCAGCTGCTGCAAAAAGCTGAAACCACCGCGGTGTTCCAGCTCGAATCCCGGGGCATGAAAGAGCTGATCAAAAAGCTCAAGCCTGACTGCCTCGAAGACTTGATCGCACTGGTGGCCCTGTTCCGTCCGGGCCCACTGCAATCGGGCATGGTGGATGACTTCATCAACCGTAAGCACGGTCGCGCCGAATTGGCTTATCCGCACCCGGATTACCAGTATGAAGGCCTGCAACCGGTACTGGCGCCGACGTACGGCATCATCCTGTATCAGGAACAGGTGATGCAGATCGCCCAGGTCATGGCCGGTTACACCCTCGGTGGTGCGGACATGCTGCGTCGGGCGATGGGTAAGAAGAAACCCGAAGAAATGGCCAAGCAGCGCGGCGGTTTCATTGAAGGTTGTGCGTCGAACAATATCGATGCGGATCTGGCCGGTAACATTTTTGACCTGGTGGAGAAATTCGCCGGTTACGGCTTCAACAAGTCCCACTCCGCCGCTTACGGCCTGGTGTCGTACCAGACCGCTTGGCTGAAAGCCCATTACCCGGCGCCGTTCATGGCGGCGGTGCTTTCGGCGGATATGCACAACACCGACAAGGTCGTGACCTTGATCGAGGAAGTGCGCACGATGAAGCTGCGCCTCGACGCGCCGGACGTGAACACTTCGGAGTTCAAGTTCACGGTGAACGACGAAGGCCGCATCGTATACGGTCTGGGCGCGATCAAAGGTGTCGGTGAAGGCCCGGTGGAAGCGATCACCGAGGCCCGTCAGGCCGGTCCATTCAAGGATCTGTTCGACTTCTGTGCCCGGGTCGACCTCAAGCGCATCAACAAACGCACGCTGGACGGTTTGATCCGCAGCGGTGCGCTGGATCGTCTCGGCCCGTACTTCCACGATGAGCAAAAGGCCTATCAGGCCAACATCGACCGCAACCGCGCCGTCCTGCTGGCGGCGATGGAAGAGGCAATCAAGTCGGCCGAGCAGACCGCGCGCACCCGCGACAGCGGTCATGCCGACCTGTTCGGCGGGCTGTTCGTCGAGGAAGATGCCGACGTCTACGCGACGCACCGCAAGGCCAAGGAGCTGACCCTCAAGGAACGCCTTAAAGGTGAGAAAGACACTCTGGGCCTGTACCTGACCGGTCATCCGATCGACGAGTACGAAGGCGAGATTCGCCGTTTCGCCCGGCAGCGCATCATCGACCTGAAACCGGCTCGCGACACGCAAACCGTGGCCGGGATGATCATTGCCCTGCGCGTGATGAAGAACAAAAAGGGCGACAAGATGGGCTTCATCACCCTCGATGACCGCTCGGGACGGATCGAGGCCTCGCTGTTTGCCGATGCGTTCCATTCTGCGCAGTCGCTGTTGCAGACCGACGCGATGGTGGTGGTCGAAGGCGAAGTCAGCAACGACGACTTCTCCGGCGGCCTGCGCCTGCGGGTGAAGCGGGTGATGAGCATGGAGGATGCACGGACCAATCTGGCCGAAAGCCTGCGCTTGAAGCTGCACACTCAGGATTTGAAAGGCGATCAGCTACGCTGGTTGGGTGAACTGCTCAAGCGTCACCGCGGGGCGTGCCCGATCACCATGGAGTACACCAGTCCCGATGCGAAGACCTTGCTGCAGTTCGGCGAGACCTGGCGAATCGACCCGGCAGATGCGTTGATTCAAGCCCTGCGTGACCAGTTCGGGCGAGACAACGTCTTCCTCCAATACCGTTGACCGGCAAGTGCCATCATTGCGCTTGCCCACAACCTGAATTTTTAATCTCGACCTCAGCGCGCCTCTCCCTTAAGGTAGGGCGCGAATAGACAACCGGCCGGCCCAAGCTCATTTGGGACACGACCCAAGACGGACGCCTATGAACCCGAATTTTCTAGATTTCGAACAGCCGATCGCCGACCTGCAAGCCAAGATCGAAGAGTTGCGCTTGGTCGGTAATGACAATTCGCTGAATATCGGCGATGAGATCTCCCGCCTGCAGGACAAGAGCCGCACGCTGACCGAAGACATCTTTGGCAAGCTGACCAGCTGGCAGATCGCTCGCCTGGCGCGCCACCCGAAACGCCCGTACACCCTTGATTACATCGAGCACATCTTCACCGAGTTCGACGAACTGCACGGTGACCGTCACTTCTCCGACGACGCCGCCATTGTGGGTGGCGTGGCCCGTCTGGAAGACCAGCCAGTGATGGTCATCGGTCACCAGAAGGGTCGCGAAGTGCGCGAGAAGGTGCGCCGCAACTTCGGTATGCCGCGTCCGGAAGGCTACCGCAAGGCTTGCCGTCTGATGGAAATGGCCGAGCGTTTCAAGATGCCGATCCTGACCTTCATCGACACCCCGGGCGCCTACCCGGGTATTGACGCCGAAGAGCGCAACCAGAGCGAGGCCATCGCCTGGAACCTGCGCGTGATGGCGCGCCTGAAAACCCCGATCATCGCCACCGTGATCGGTGAAGGTGGTTCCGGCGGTGCGTTGGCGATCGGTGTTTGCGATCAGTTGAACATGCTGCAGTACTCGACCTACGCGGTGATCTCGCCGGAAGGTTGTGCTTCGATCCTGTGGAAAACCGCCGAAAAAGCGCCGGACGCTGCCGAGGCGATGGGCATCACCGCCGAGCGCCTGAAAGGTCTGGGTATCGTCGACAAGGTGATCGGCGAGCCACTGGGCGGCGCCCATCGTGATCCGGCGGCTGCCGCTGCGTCGATCCGCGCCGAGCTGAGCTCGCAGCTGGCGATGCTGAAGAAGTTCGACAACGAAGCGCTGCTCAAGCGTCGTTACGATCGTCTGATGAGCTACGGTCTCTAACTCGACTGCGCAGTACCCCTGTAGGAGCTGCCGCAGGCTGCGATCTTTTGATTTTGCTGTATCAAGATCAAAAGATCGCAGCCTGCGGCAGCTCCTACAGGGTTCTTTATTAAGCGACCCTCTCTATGAATTCTTCGAAGAGTGATTTGCCGTCGCGACTTATGTCGAGCCTTGAGCCTTGGCGCAATGCCGCTCACTGGCGTATCGCCTTCTCCGGTGGTCTCGATTCCACCGTCCTGCTGCATCTGCTGGCCCATCTCGCCAGACACCATTCCCTGCCGGCGCTCAGCGCCATCCATATCCATCACGGCCTTCAGGCTGCGGCCGATGCGTGGCCGGAACATTGTCAGTCGGTCTGTGATGCGCTGGGCGTTTCTTTGCAAGTGATTCGGGTGTCAGTACAACCCGGCGCCAGTCTGGAGCGGGCAGCGCGGGAGGCGCGTTATGCGGCGTTCACCTCGCTGACCGAGGCGGATGAGGTGCTGCTGACCGGGCAACACCGTGATGATCAGGCCGAAACCCTGTTGTTTCGCCTGATGCGCGGTGCCGGCGTTCGCGGACTTTCGGCAATGCCGGCGCAGCGGCCGTTGGGGCAGGGCACGCTGTTGCGGCCTCTTCTCGATGTCACGCGTGCCGAGCTTGAGGCGTACGCCCGTGCGCATCAGTTGCACTGGATCGAAGATCCGTCGAACGAAGACCGGCAGTTCTCCCGCAACTACTTGCGTCATCAGGTGCTGCCGCTGCTCACCGCGCGCTGGCCGCAAGCGCAGGCGAACATGGCGCGCAGCGCGGCGCACCTGCGTGAGGCGCAAGGCCTGCTCGATGAGCTGGCGCAGCTCGATCTGGCACACGCCGCCACGCCGAGCGGGTTTCCATGGCTGGCTCTGCCGTCGCTGGAGCTGGCGCCGCTGGCGAAGTTGTCCGCCGCTCGTCAGCGCAATGCACTCAGCCACTGGCTCGCACCGCTGACCCGCCTGCCCGACACTGACCATTGGTCGGGTTGGAATGACCTGTGCGGCGCTGCCAGCGATGCATCCCCGGTCTGGCGTCTGGCCGATGGCGAACTGCATCGCAGCGCAGGTCGGATATGGTGGTTGAACGGCGACTGGCTGCGCGCGCCCGCGGTCAGCGTTGACTGGCATGACCCATCGATGCCGCTACCCTTGGCGAATAACGGGCGTGTCATGTTCAGCGGGCAGACTCCCATCGGGCCGTTGCGGATTGGCTATCGACAGGGCGGCGAAGTGATGGACCTGGCCGATCGTGGGCACCGCGATCTCAAGCGCCTGCTCAATGAGCGCGCGGTGCCGGGCTTCGTCCGTGGCAGATTGCCGCTGCTGTTTCGCGGCGCAGAATTGCTCGCCGTGGCGAACCTGCCGGGCCTTGACGGGCAGGGGGCGGACGGCTGGAAATTGCATTGGCAGCCAACAGACGAAGATCAAGGTTTGAGATGAAAGGGGCATTCCGGTAGACTACGCTCCCTTCTTGATACAACTTCTGTGGATTCGCCTGAATTGCAGGAGTTGCCGATTACCAAGCAGTCTTTGCTGGGCGATTCCAAAAAATGTGTAGCGAGCAACGTACCGGTGTTTCATCTGCCGGTCTGTCCCAACGCGGCGGTTTTTTTGAAAGGTGCACTGTGATTAATGCAGGTGATCGGGGGCTTCGGCCTTCCTTCGCTTTCCCCGGCGGCTCGTACCGCTTTAACGCAGACTTCTAGGGTTTTTCATGACGCGCTACATATTCGTCACGGGCGGTGTTGTTTCTTCATTGGGGAAAGGCATTGCCTCGGCTTCATTGGCGGCCATCCTGGAGGCGCGGGGGCTTAAGGTCACCATGCTTAAGCTGGATCCGTACATCAACGTCGACCCGGGCACCATGAGCCCGTTCCAGCACGGTGAAGTGTTCGTCACCCACGACGGCGCCGAGACCGACCTGGACCTGGGCCACTACGAGCGGTTCATCCGCACGACCATGACCCAGAACAACAACTTCACCACCGGCCGTGTCTACGAGCACGTGCTGCGCAAAGAGCGCCGTGGTGATTACCTGGGTGCAACCATCCAGGTGATTCCGCACATCACCGACGAAATCAAGCGTCGCATCATCAAGGGTGCCGGTGATGCCGACGTGGCCCTGGTGGAAATCGGCGGTACCGTTGGCGACATCGAATCGCAACCGTTCCTCGAAGCCATCCGTCAACTGCGTGTGGAAGTCGGTTCCAAGCGCGCGATGCTGATGCACCTGACCCTGGTTCCGTACATCGCCACCGCTGGCGAGACCAAGACCAAGCCAACCCAGCACTCGGTTAAAGAGCTGCGTTCGATCGGCCTGCAGCCTGACGTGCTGATCTGCCGCTCCGACCATCCGGTGGATGTGTCGTCGCGTCGCAAGATCGCGCTGTTCACCAACGTTGAAGAGCGTGCGGTGATCTCCCTGGAAGACGTCGATACCATCTACAAGATCCCGGCCGTGCTGCACGCCCAGGGTCTGGACGATTTCGTCGTCGAGCGTTTCGGCCTGCAATGCAATGGCGCCGACCTGTCCGAGTGGGAAAAGGTCGTCGATGCCAAGCTCAATCCAGAGCACGAAGTGACCATCGCGATGGTCGGCAAGTACATGGAGCTGCTGGACGCCTACAAGTCGCTGATCGAAGCGATGAGTCACGCCGGCATCACCAACCGTACCAAGGTCAACCTGCGTTACATCGATTCCGAAGACATCGAGAACCAGGGCACTGCGCTGCTCGAAGGCGTTGACGCGATCCTCGTTCCGGGCGGCTTCGGTCTGCGCGGCGTGGAAGGCAAGATCACGGCCGTTCAGTACGCTCGTGAAAACAAGGTTCCTTACCTGGGTATCTGCCTGGGCATGCAAGTGGCGGTCATCGAGTTCGCCCGTAACGTGCTGGGCTGGAAAGACGCCAACTCCACCGAGTTCGATCGCGCCAGCGGCCATCCGGTCGTGGGCCTGATCACCGAGTGGGAAGATGCCACCGGCGCGGTTGAAGTGCGTACCGAAGCGTCCGATCTGGGCGGCACCATGCGCCTCGGCGCTCAGGAATGCCTGCTCGAAGCCGGCTCCAAGGTGCACGACTGCTATGGCAAGGACGTGATTGTTGAACGTCACCGTCACCGCTACGAAGTGAACACCAACCTGCTGCCACAGATCATCGAAGCCGGCCTGAAAATCTCCGGTCGCTCCGCTGACGCCGCGCTGGTTGAAGTGGTCGAAGCGCCGGATCATCCATGGTTCGTCGCTTGCCAGTTCCACCCGGAGTTCACCTCGACGCCTCGTGACGGTCACCCGCTGTTCAGCGGTTTCGTAAAAGCAGCGTTGGCTCAACACCAGAAGAAGGCGTAACCCGATGGCACAGAAGATCATCCGCGTCGGCGACATCGAGATTGCCAACGACAAACCCATGGTGCTGTTCGGCGGCATGAACGTGCTGGAAAGCCGCGACATGGCCATGCAGGTTTGCGAGGAGTACGTGAAGGTCACCGAGAAACTCGGTATCCCCTACGTGTTCAAGGCCAGCTTCGACAAGGCCAACCGCTCTTCTGTGACCTCGTATCGCGGCCCTGGCCTGGAAGAAGGCATGCGCATCTTCCAGGACATCAAGCAAGCCTTCGGCGTGCCGATCATCACCGACGTCCACGAGCCTGATCAGGCCGCGGTCGTCGCTGAAGTCTGCGACATCATCCAGCTGCCGGCCTTCCTGTCGCGTCAGACCGATCTGGTCGTCGCGATGGCCAAGACCAACGCGGTGATCAACATCAAGAAAGCCCAGTTCCTCGCGCCTCAGGAAATGAAACACATCCTGAACAAGTGTGTGGAAGCGGGTAACGATCAATTGATCCTCTGCGAGCGTGGTTCGAGCTTCGGCTACAACAACCTCGTGGTCGACATGCTCGGCTTCGGCATCATGAAGCAGTTCGAGTACCCGGTATTCTTCGACGTGACCCACTCGCTGCAAATGCCTGGCGGTCGTTCCGACTCCGCCGGCGGTCGCCGCGCCCAGGTCACCGATCTGGCCAAGGCGGGCATGAGCCAGTCGCTGGCCGGTCTGTTCCTCGAAGCGCATCCGGATCCGGACAACGCCAAATGCGACGGCCCTTGCGCCTTGCGTCTGGACAAACTGGAGCCATTCCTGGCCCAGCTCAAAGCCCTGGACGAACTGGTGAAGAGTTTTCCGACGGTAGAAACCGCGTAACGCTCATTTCTCCGGTAAAGTACCGCACGATTTGTCGCACATGCCCTCGGGCATGTGCGTTGTCGTCTGCAAGCTGCCCGCTGCACACCACTTGCCGACGGTAAAAAGATTTCCTCTAGCTGCGTCGTTTTCGTCAACTTTGGAGTGTTTACAACAATGGCAAAAATCGTCGACATCAAAGGTCGTGAAGTCCTCGACTCCCGTGGCAATCCCACCGTGGAAGCGGACGTGCTTCTCGACAACGGCATCATCGGCAGCGCTTGCGCGCCGTCCGGTGCATCCACTGGCTCGCGTGAAGCGCTCGAGCTGCGTGATGGCGACAAGAGCCGTTACCTGGGCAAAGGTGTGCTCAAGGCGGTAGCCAACATCAACGGTCCGATCCGCGATCTGCTGCTGGGCACTGACCCAAGCGACCAGAAAGCCCTCGACCACGCGATGATCAAGCTCGACGGTACCGAAAACAAGGCAACTCTGGGCGCCAACGCCATCCTCGCCGTGTCCCTGGCTGCGGCCAAGGCGGCTGCACAGGACCAGGACCTGCCGCTGTACGCACACATCGCCAACCTGAACGGCACCCCGGGTGTGTACTCGATGCCGGTGCCGATGATGAACATCATCAACGGTGGCGAGCATGCCGATAACAACGTCGACATCCAGGAATTCATGGTGCAGCCGGTTGGCGCCAAGACCTTCTCGGAAGGTCTGCGCATGGGCACCGAGATTTTCCATCACCTCAAAGCCGTGCTGAAGGCCCGTGGCCTGAGCACCGCCGTTGGCGACGAAGGCGGTTTCGCACCGAACCTGGCGTCCAACGAAGACGCGTTGAAAGTGATCTCCGAAGCCGTGGCCAACGCCGGTTACAAACTGGGCACCGACGTGACCCTGGCGCTGGACTGCGCCGCGAGCGAGTTCTTCGAAGACGGCAAGTACAACCTGTCCGGCGAAGGCCAGGTGTTTACCGCTGAAGGTTTCGCCGATTATCTGAAAGGCCTGACCGAACGTTATCCGATCATCTCGATCGAAGACGGTCTGGACGAGTCCGACTGGGCTGGCTGGAAAATCCTCACCGACAAGATTGGCGAGAAAACCCAACTGGTCGGCGACGACCTGTTCGTGACCAACACCAAGATCCTGAAAGAAGGCATCGATAAAAAGATCGCCAACTCGATCCTGATCAAGTTCAACCAGATCGGCACCCTGACCGAAACCCTGGAAGCCATCCAGATGGCCAAGGCCGCCGGTTACACCGCCGTGATCTCGCACCGTTCGGGCGAAACCGAAGATTCGACGATTGCCGACCTGGCCGTGGGCACCTCGGCTGGCCAGATCAAGACCGGTTCGCTGTGCCGTTCCGACCGCGTTTCCAAGTACAACCAACTGCTGCGTATCGAAGAGCAGTTGAATGGCAAAGCCAAGTACAACGGTCGCGCCGAGTTCCGCGGTTAAGCTGTAGATGGTAAAAAGACACCGGATTGTGTCGGAAAAGTCGTGACAGCGATGGATTTGCCACTAATCTGATGCCTTATATGCACAAGCCTGGATCTTCCAGGCTTCGTGCTATCAGACGTTTCAAAGTTTTCGCGTGGCTGTCTTTTTTCACTGGATACCTGATATTCGATGCGCAGTCCTTACTGGTTGTTTCTCGTTTTGCTCTTGCTGCTGGCCGGTCTGCAGTACCGCCTGTGGGTGGGCAATGGCAGTCTGGCGCAGGTCGCCGAGCTGAAGCAGCAGATTGCTGATCAGCACGCCGAGAACGAAGGCCTGCTGGAGCGCAATCGGGTGATGGATGCTGAAGTCAGCGAGTTGAAAAAAGGCATGGAGACCGTTGAAGAGCGGGCTCGCCATGAGCTGGGCATGGTCAAGGACGGTGAAACCCTTTACCAGCTCGCGCAATGATCGATTCCCTGCCGGCCTTCTGGGCCGTGATTCCTGCCGCGGGCGTCGGTGCCCGAATGGCTGCGGACCGTCCCAAGCAATACCTGCAACTGGGCGGACGGACAATTCTCGAACACAGCCTCGGCTGTTTCCTTGATCACCCAAGCCTCAAGGGGCTGGTGGTCAGTCTGGCTGTTGATGATCCTTATTGGCCGCACCTTGCGTGCGCCAACGACTCGCGGATTCAGCGGGTCGAGGGCGGCGCGGAGCGTTCCGGGTCGGTGCTCAATGCCTTGCTGCATTTGCATGCGCAAGGTGCCGACGATGAAGACTGGGTGCTGGTGCACGATGCCGCGCGCCCGAATCTGAGCCGTGACGATCTCGACAAATTGCTGGCTGAGCTGGCGGACGATGCCGTCGGTGGTCTGCTGGCCGTGCCGGCGCGCGACACCTTGAAGCGGGTCGACAAGCACGGTCGTGTGGTGGAAACCGTGGATCGCAGCGTGATCTGGCAAGCCTACACACCGCAGATGTTCCGCCTCGGTGCCTTGCATCGGGCGTTGGCTGACAGTCTGGTGGCGGATGCGGTGATTACCGATGAAGCCTCGGCGATGGAGTGGGCTGGTCTGGCACCGCGTTTGATCGAAGGGCGGGCGGACAACCTTAAAGTCACCCGGCCGGAAGATCTGGAGTGGTTGCGTCAGCGTTGGGCTAACCGCCGCTGAAAGATCAAAGGATCGCAGCCTGCGGCAGCTCCTACAGGGAGTTCGCGGTTTCCCTGTAGGAGCTGCCGCAGGCTGCGATCTTTTGCTTTTAAATTCGATACTCCGGCCGCTCGGCCAACCCTTCCTTCAAGAAATCCACCAGCTTGCGCACCTTCGGCGACAGATGCCGCTGCTGCGGATATAACGCCCACACCGCCGTATTCGGCGGCTGATGCGCCTCCAGCAACGAAATCAGTGCCCCGCTGTGCAAATGCTCGAGCACGTAGTAGTCCGGCAACTGACACAGGCCGACCCCTTGCAGCGCCGCATCCAGTACCGCCTGCCCACTGTTGCAGCGCCAGTTTCCCTGAACACGTTGGGAAAATTCCCGCCCGTTCTGTTCCAGTTGCCACAGATCCGAGCTGCCGATCAGGCAATTGTGGCGGCTCAGTTCCGACAAACTGTGTGGGCGGCCATACCGTTCCACGTAGGACGGAGACGCGCACAGATACATCCGGCGCGGCGCCAGGCGAGTGGCGACCAATCGCGAATCCTGTAACCGGCCCAATCGGATCGCCAGATCCAGCCCCTCATGCACCAGGTCGAGCTGGCGGTTGGTTAACTCGATGTCGACGCGCAATTGCGGATATTGCCCCATGAAACGTGTCACCAGCGGCACGATGAACCGCTCGCCATAGGCCACGGCACAGGTCATGCGCAGCATGCCTTTGGGCTCGCTGGTCAGGTCGCCAACCGCGCGCAGGGCTTCTTCGCGACCGTCCTGCAGGCGTTGGCAATGCTGCAGAAAAGTTTGTCCGGCTTCGGTCAACGTCACGCGGCGGGTACTGCGATAGAGCAGACGCGTCTGCAAGCGCTCTTCCAGTCGTACGATTTGTCGACTGATGTGCGAGGACGAAACCCCAAGACGCTCTGCTGCGGCGGTGAATTGGCTGCATTCGGCAACGGCGACGAACTCGTCGATGCCTTCCCAACGATTTTCCGACATCGGGATTATCCCTGTATGGCAATAATGTTTTGCTTTGGTCCGGATTATTCATCAGATCGCGCTGTACTACACTGCCGGTCTGGTTTTTTTAATCAATGGATTCACTGGAGAGTCAGCATGATCAAGTCGCGCGCCGCCGTTGCCTTCGAGGCCAAGAAGCCGCTGGAAATCGTAGAAGTCGATGTGGCCATGCCCAAGGCCGGTGAAGTGTTGCTGCGCGTGGTGGCTTCCGGGGTTTGCCACACTGACGCCTACACCCTGTCCGGCGCAGATCCGGAAGGCATCTTCCCGTCGATCCTTGGCCACGAAGGTGGCGCAATCGTTGAAGCGATCGGCGAGGGCGTCACCTCGGTCGCCGTCGGTGACCACGTGATTCCGCTGTACACCCCGGAATGCGGCCAGTGCAAATTCTGTAAGTCGGGCAAGACCAACCTGTGTCAGGCGATTCGCGCTACTCAGGGCAAAGGTCTGATGCCGGACGGCACTTCGCGCTTTTCCTACAAGGGCCAAACGATTTTCCACTACATGGGTACTTCGACCTTCTCGGAATACACCGTACTGCCGGAAATCTCCGTGGCGAAAATCGCCAAGGACGCGCCGCTGGAAAAGGTCTGCCTGCTCGGTTGCGGCGTGACCACCGGTATCGGTGCGGTGATCAACACCGCCAAGGTCAAGCCGGGTGACACCGTGGCGATTTTCGGTCTGGGCGGCATCGGTCTGTCGGCCGTCATTGGTGCGGTGAAAGCCAAGGCTGGGCGGATCATTGCCATCGACATCAACCCGGCCAAGTTCGAAATCGCCAAGCAATTGGGTGCCACCGATTGCGTCAATCCGAAAGATTTCGATCGTCCGATCCAGGAAGTGATCGTCGACATGACCGACGGCGGCGTCGACTTCTCCTTCGAGTGCATCGGCAACGTGCAACTGATGCGCGCTGCGCTGGAGTGCTGCCACAAGGGCTGGGGCGAGTCGGTGATCATCGGCGTGGCCGGTGCCGGTCAGGAGATTTCGACCCGTCCATTCCAATTGGTGACCGGGCGCGTCTGGCGCGGTTCGGCATTTGGCGGCGTACGTGGCCGTACCGAGTTGCCAAGCTACGTCGACATGGCACAGAGCGGCGAGATCCCGCTGGATACCTTCATTACCCACACCATGGGTCTGGAAGACATCAACAAGGCCTTCGATCTGATGCACGAAGGCAAGAGCATCCGCACCGTCATTCATTTCTGATCAATCGCGACGTCCCGGCTACAGATCTTGAAGGGTTTGTAACCGGGGCCGCGTAGGAGTCTTTACATGAGTCTGGAAAACATCTCCTGTCAGAAAAGTTTCGGCGGCTGGCACAAGCGCTATCGCCATCGTTCCGATGTGCTTGGTTGCGACATGGTGTTTGCCGTGTACCTGCCGCCGCAAGCGGAGCAGGGCGGCAAGTTGCCAGTGCTTTACTGGCTGTCCGGTCTGACCTGCACCGACGAGAACTTCATGCAAAAGGCCGGTGCGATGCGCATGGCCGCCGAACTCGGCCTGATCATCGTCGCGCCGGACACCAGTCCGCGCGGCCCGGATGTGCCGGGTGATCCGGATGGCGCCTGGGATTTCGGCCTCGGCGCCGGGTTCTACCTGAATGCCACGCAGGAACCGTGGTCGCGGCACTATCGGATGCATGACTATGTCGTGCAGGAATTGCCTTCATTGGTTGAAGCGCATTTCCCGGCGTCGGACAAACGCAGCATCAGCGGCCATTCCATGGGCGGCCACGGCGCTTTGGTTTGTGCGCTGCGCAATCCGGGGCGTTACCAGTCGGTCTCGGCGTTTTCGCCGATCAACAATCCGATGGATTGCCCATGGGGACAGAAGGCGTTCTCGCGTTATCTGGGTGAAGACCGTTCGAAGTGGAAAGAATGGGATGCCTGCGCGCTGATTGCCGAGGCCGGCGAAAAACTGCCGTTACTGGTCGATCAGGGTGATCGCGACGACTTCCTCGAAAACCAGCTCAAGCCCGAAGCCCTGCAACAAGCGGCAAAACAAGCGGGTCATCCGCTGACGTTGCGCCTGCAACCGGGCTACGACCACAGCTATTTCTTCATCTCAAGCTTCATAGATGACCACTTGCAGCATCACGCACGCGCCCTGCGCGGTTAATGCAGGTAGAATCACGCCCTGACAAAAATCGGGGCGTTTTTTTATGCGTATTGGCCACGGCTACGATGTGCACCGTTTCGCTGAAGGCGATTTCATTACTCTGGGCGGCGTGCGCATTGCTCACAGCTTCGGGCTGCTCGCTCACTCCGACGGTGACGTCCTGCTGCACGCCTTGAGCGATGCCTTGCTCGGCGCGGCCGCGCTGGGTGATATCGGCAAACACTTTCCGGACACTGACCCGCAATTCAAGGGCGCCGACAGCCGCGTGCTGCTGCGTCATGTGGTCGCGCTGATCCACGCCAAGGGCTGGAAAGTCGGCAACGTCGACAACACCATCGTCGCCCAGGCACCGAAAATGGCCCCGCATATCGAAGCGATGCGAGCGTTGATCGCCGCCGATCTGCAAGTTGAACTGGATCAAGTGAACGTGAAAGCTACCACCACCGAAAAGCTCGGCTTTGTCGGTCGCGAAGAAGGCATCGCCGTGCATTCCGTTGCCTTGTTGCTGCGCGCATGAACGAACTGCAACTGCTCGGCCCGCGCGCCTATGGCGAACCCCTCGGCACTGCGGTTCTGAAAGCCATCGCCGAAGATTTTCAGGTCGATGAAGTGCTCGACATCCCGTTCAGCGGCGATGGCGAACACCTGTGGATCTGGGTGGAAAAACGCGGTCTGAACACCGAAGAGGCAGCGCGGCGGATTGCCAAGGCGGCTGGCGTGCCGTTGCGCACCGTCAGTTATGCCGGGCTCAAGGATCGTCAGGCGCTGACCCGTCAGTGGTTCAGCGTGCAACTGCCGGGCAAGGCCGACCCGGATCTGTCGGCGGCGGAAAACGACACGCTGAAGATCCTCAAGACCACGCGCCACAAACGCAAGCTGCAACGCGGCGCGCATTCGGCCAACGGTTTCACCTTGCGCCTGACCCAGTTCGCCGGCGACAAGGACGCAATCGAGCAGCGTCTGCAACTGATCGCCAGGCAAGGCATTCCCAATTATTTCGGTGCCCAGCGTTTCGGCCATGATGGCGGCAACGTCGTCGATGCGCGTGCGTGGGCGGCGCGCAAGGCATTGCCGGAGCAGCGCAATGTGCGCTCGCGGCTGCTGTCGACGGCGCGCAGTTTTCTGTTCAATCAAGTGCTGGCGGCGCGGGTGGCCGATGGCACCTGGCAGCAGGCGCAAGTCGGCGATCTGCTGGCGTTCACCGACAGCCGCAGTTTTTTCCCGGCCGGTGAGGCCGAATGCAGCGATCCGCGCCTGGCGATTCTCGACCTGCACCCGACGGGCCCGCAGTGGGGCGAAGGTGACTCACCGGCCGCCGGCGCTGTCCATGATCTGGAGCAGGGGATTGCCGAGCGTGAGGCGGATCTGCGCGATTGGCTGATCAATGCCGGAATGAGCCACGAACGTCGCATTCTGCGGCTGCCCATTGGCGGGTTGTCGTGGCATTATCCCCAGCCTGACATTCTGCAACTGGAATTCGTCCTCCCGGCCGGATGCTTCGCCACCGTATTGGTGCGCGAACTCGTTGATCTGGTGCCGGTGGGGCAGACGGACAGCCCATGCGTATTCTGATTTCTAACGACGATGGGGTAACCGCACCCGGTCTCGCCGCGCTTTATGCTGCGCTGGCGGATTACACCGAATGCGTGGTTATCGCCCCGGAGCAGGACAAAAGCGGCGCCAGCAGTTCGCTGACGCTCGACCGTCCGCTGCACCCGCAATACCTGGCCAATGGTTTCATCAGCCTCAACGGAACACCGACCGACTGCGTGCATCTGGGCCTCAACGGCCTGCTGGAGCGCGAGCCGGACATGGTGGTTTCCGGGATCAATCTCGGTGCCAATCTGGGCGATGACGTGCTGTATTCCGGCACGGTGGCAGCAGCCCTCGAAGGGCGCTTTCTTGAGCGCCCTTCGTTTGCGTTTTCGCTGTGTTCGCGCCAGGTGGACAACCTGGCGACAGCTGCACATTTCGCGCGCAAACTGGTCGAGGCCCATGCCGGGCTGGACCTGCCACCGCGCACGGTGCTGAACGTGAACATTCCCAATCTGCCGATCGACCATATTCGTGGCATTCAACTGACCCGTCTGGGCCATCGCGCCCGCGCCGCAGCACCCATGAAAGTGGTCGACCCGCGTGGCAAGGCCGGTTACTGGATTGCCGCTGCCGGCGATGCCGAAGACGGCGGGCCAGGCACCGACTTTCATGCAGTGATGCAGGGCTACGTTTCCATTACCCCGCTGCAGCTCGATCGCACCTTCAACGATGCCTTCAGGCATCTCGACGGCTGGCTGGAGGGACTGCGCTAATGGCTCGTGAACACGAAGACAGACTGCGCAGCGGCATCGGCATGACGTCGCAGCGTACGCGCGAACGTCTGATCCAGCGCCTCTATGAAGAAGGCCTGTCCAACGCCAAGGTGCTGGAAGTGATCCGCCGTACGCCGCGTCATCTGTTTGTCGATGAAGCGCTGGCGCACCGTGCCTATGAAGATACCGCGCTGCCGATTGGCCACAACCAGACCATCTCCCAGCCTTATATGGTGGCGCGCATGAGCGAGCTGCTGCTGGAGGCCGGGCCTTTGGACAAGGTGCTGGAAATCGGTACCGGTTCGGGCTATCAGACGGCGGTGCTGTCGCAACTGGTTGAGCGGGTGTTCTCGGTCGAGCGCATCAAGGTCCTGCAGGACCGGGCAAAGGAACGCCTGGTCGAGCTGAACCTGCGCAACGTGGTGTTCCGCTGGGGCGATGGCTGGGAAGGCTGGCCGGCGCTGGCGCCGTACAACGGCATCATCGTCACCGCAGTCGCGACTGACGTTCCGCAGGCGTTGCTCGATCAACTGGCACCGGGCGGGCGGATGGTGATTCCGGTCGGCTCCGGAGAAGTGCAGCAACTGATGCTGATCGTGCGTGAAGAACACGGCTTTTCCCGTCACGTGCTGGGGGCGGTGCGTTTCGTGCCATTGCTCAATGGTCCGTTGGCCTGAGCATTTATTTGCGCGCGCTGAATTCCTTGCGCTGGCCTGTGTCTTACACCGGCAGCGAAGGTTTAAACGCCACCAATTGCCCAAGGGCAAACGTGTGCGTGAAGCGTTTTCGCATCTTTAACGGTAAAGCCCATTCGGCCCGTTATACTTGCGACACTACTTGCCGCGATTCGGCATTCCACATATTTCAGCCACCACAAAGGGAGCGGCGGGTGAGTCTCACAGTCATTGCGCAGCGTATGGGTAACACGAGCTTTCAGCGCCTGGTGACTGGCCTTGTATTGAGCACCTTGCTGGTCGGTTGCTCCAGCACCAAATCGAGCAATGTGCGGGTGGTCGATCGCAACAGTGCGGCGGCTCAACGCCCTGCGGTAACGACCGGGCAGTACGTAGTCCGTCCGGGCGATACGCTGTTTTCCATCGCTTTTCGCTACGGCTGGGACTACAAAGCCCTCGCGGCCCGGAACAATATTCCTACGCCGTATACGATCCACCCGGGTCAGACAATTCGCTTTGATGGCCGCACCGGCTCAACGCCGACGGCGGTGGTCAGCAACAGCAGCTCTTCGCCGTCTTCGTCGAGCAAAACCACGGTAATCCGGCGTCAGGCGAATGGCACGACAACCACGACGGTGACCGGTTCCGGCGCCGGCTCTGCGGGGGCTGCACCGTCCGTCGCCAGCAAACCGGCCCCGGCTCCGCTGCCTCCACCGGGGCCAGCCCCGACCGGCTGGGGATGGCCATCTAATGGCATTCTGATTGGAAAATTCTCTTCAAACGGTAGTTTGAATAAAGGAATTGATATCGCCGGAGATTTGGGACAGCCTGTTTTAGCTGCGTCTGATGGGACGGTGGTTTACGCCGGGAGTGGCTTAAGGGGCTACGGCGAATTAGTCATCATCAAACACAGCGAAACCTACGTCAGTGCTTACGGACATAACCGCAGGCTGTTGGTACGGGAGGGGCAGCAGGTCAAAGTCGGACAGACAATTGCCGAAATGGGGTCAACGGGTACAGACCGGGTGAAACTGCATTTTGAGATTCGCCGACAAGGTAAACCTGTAGATCCGCTGCAGTTCCTGCCCAGACGTTGATTTGAGGCCAGCCTGTTCCGTCGCGTAGAGGGGACAGGCTCCAGCGCTGCCAAGGATAAAGGCGTCGCTTGAGCTTGGGGTCGAACTCACCAAAGGACTATAACAATGGCTCTCAGTAAAGAAGTGCCGGAGTTTGACATCGACGATGAGGTTCTCCTTATGGAGGCCGGCATCGATTCGGAATCTTCGATGTCGAATGATGAAGGGGCTGCTCCACCTTCCGTTCGTTCCAAATCCAAACACTCCGCTTCACTTAAACAACACAAGTACATCGACTACACTCGGGCACTCGATGCCACGCAGCTGTATCTCAACGAAATCGGCTTTTCACCACTGCTCTCCCCGGAGGAAGAAGTTCATTTTGCGCGTCTGTCGCAAAGTGGCGACCCTGCCGGGCGCAAGCGCATGATTGAAAGTAACCTGCGGCTGGTCGTGAAGATCGCCCGGCGTTATGTCAATCGGGGGCTGTCGCTGCTGGATCTGATCGAAGAGGGCAACCTCGGTTTGATCCGCGCGGTGGAAAAGTTCGATCCCGAGCGCGGCTTCCGCTTCTCGACCTACGCCACCTGGTGGATTCGTCAGACCATCGAGCGTGCGATCATGAATCAGACCCGGACCATCCGGCTGCCGATCCATGTGGTCAAGGAGCTCAACGTGTACCTGCGGGCCGCACGCGAGCTGACGCAAAAGCTCGATCACGAACCTTCACCCGAAGAAATCGCCAACCTGCTGGAAAAACCGGTGGGCGAGGTCAAGCGCATGCTCGGCCTGAACGAGCGGGTTTCTTCGGTCGATGTCTCGCTGGGTCCGGATTCGGATAAAACCCTGCTGGACACCCTGACGGATGACCGTCCGACCGATCCATGCGAACTGCTGCAGGATGACGACCTGTCGCAGAGCATCGATCAATGGCTCTCGGAACTGACCGACAAACAGCGCGAGGTGGTCGTACGCCGCTTCGGTTTGCGCGGCCATGAGAGCAGCACGCTGGAAGACGTAGGCCTGGAGATCGGCCTGACCCGGGAACGGGTGCGGCAGATCCAGGTGGAGGGCCTCAAGCGCCTTCGCGAAATCCTCGAGAAGAATGGCCTGTCGAGCGAGTCGCTGTTTCAGTAAGCGTCTCTGACAACCGCCCATAAAAAGCCCCGACTGGTTCGGGGCTTTTTTATTGCTCGGATATCGGCTGAAGACGGTCTGTGGCGAGGGAGCTTGCTCCCGCTTGAGTGCGCAGCGCTCATGAATCTCAGGGGTGGCTGCGCAACCCGGCGGGAGCAAGCTCCCTCGCCACATCGTTCATTGCCGGACAAATGGTCAGCATTTCCATCGTTTGTAGTCTCGCGACGTAAGCCTTGGCTTACTCTCTCGTAAGCGTTCCCTATTTTTGCAGGACGGTAGACGTCGATTGCTCACGGTTAACGTATTTAAGTAATTGATTTTAAAGCTTATTTAATAATATGAAGTGCTTATGACAGCGATCTTCAGCCTTTGGGGCCGATTGCTCTCGGCAGGGAACTCTCTAATATCGGCACTGTGTCGACGGACAGACACGCCCTTCAAGGAAGAGGGGAACGGACATCGCAGGACGCGATTCATCAGGACGATGAAAAGGAATACAGGGAATAGGGAAAAAATGTGGGCGGGTCAAACCGCCCCTTTTTTTGCCTGTAGAAAAGTGAAACCCGCAAAAGCAAAAAGGCCCGCAAGGGGCCTTTTCGTAACGCGCGACAGATCAGCGTTCGAGGTCTTTGATCTTGCCTTTGACGCCATCCCACTCTTCGGCATCCGGCAGCGATTCTTTCTTCTCGGTGATGTTCGGCCAGATTTCAGCCAATTCAACGTTCAGCTGAATGAACTCCTGCATCTCTTCCGGAACTTCGTCCTCGGAGAAAATCGCGACGGCCGGGCATTCCGGTTCGCACAGGGCGCAGTCGATGCACTCGTCCGGGTGAATCACCAGGAAGTTCGGGCCTTCGTAAAAGCAGTCCACCGGACAGACTTCTACGCAGTCGGTGTACTTGCACTTGATGCAGTTGTCGGTGACGACGAAGGTCATTTCTAATTTTCTCCTCAGGCGGCGGCAGCGTAGCCCCTTCACGGTTGGGGTCGCCAGGTTCGGGAGCGATGTCTGCCAGCCAGGCTATTAACCGGCAGCATCCCGAACCGCGCGAGATTCTAACAGCTTGAAGCCGTTTGCGTTATATCCGGTTCTTTGCTGCTTAGATCCGGTTCTTAAGTGCATATAACAATTCGAGTGCTCGACGCGGGGTCAGGTCATCGAGATCCACTTTCGCCAATTCGTCCAGTACCGGATGCGGCAGGCTGGCAAACATGTCGCTTTGCTGAGGGGCCGCCGGTTTGCCTTTGATGGCAGGCTTCGGCGCTTCGTGCGGCAATGCGGTGTCTTCCAGTCGGCTCAGATGCTCACGGGCACGCACGATGACTTCGCTCGGTACGCCGGCCAGTTGCGCCACGGCCAGGCCGTAGCTTTGGCTGGCAGGTCCCGGCAAGACGTGGTGCAGGAACACGATGCGCTCGTTGTGCTCGGTCGCGTTGAGGTGCACGTTGGCCACCAGCGGCTCGGCTTCCGGCAACACGGTCAGTTCGAAATAGTGTGTGGCAAATAAAGTATAGGCACGCAGATGTGCCAGGCGCTCGGCAGCGGCCCATGCCAGCGACAGACCGTCGAAGGTGCTGGTGCCGCGACCGACTTCGTCCATCAGCACCAGACTGCGTTCGGTGGCGTTGTGCAGGATGTTGGCGGTTTCGCTCATCTCGACCATGAAGGTCGAACGGCCGCCGGCCAGGTCGTCGCTGGAGCCGATCCGGGTGAAGATCCGGTCCACCAGCGACAACTCGCAACTGGCCGCCGGGACAAAACTGCCGATATGCGCCAGCAGCACGATCAATGCGGTTTGGCGCATGTAGGTGGATTTACCACCCATGTTCGGGCCGGTGATTACCAGCATCCGGGTGTTGTCATCCAGGCTCAGGTCGTTGGCCACGAACGGCGTGGTCAGCACCTGCTCAACCACCGGGTGACGCCCCTGGGTGATGCGCATGCACGGCTCGCTGACGAAACGCGGGCAGTTCAGGTCAAGGTTCAGCGCACGTTCGGCAAGGTTGCTCAGCACGTCCAGTTCGGCCAGCGCGCCGGCCGTGTCCTGCAGCGGTGGCAGTTGGCTGATCAGATCTTCCAGCAACGCCTCGTAGAGCATTTTCTCACGGGCGAGGGCACGGCTCTTGGCTGACAGCGCCTTGTCCTCGAATTCTTTCAGCTCGGGCGTGATGAAACGCTCGGCGCCCTTGAGCGTCTGGCGCCGGATGTAATCGGCTGGAGCCGATTCGGCTTGCTTGCTCGGCAGTTCGATGAAGTAGCCGTGAATGCGGTTGTAGCCGACTTTCAGGTTGGCCAGACCGGTACGGGCCTTTTCCCGGGCTTCCAGATCGATGAGGAACTGGCCGGCGTTTTCGCTCAACGACTGCAGCTCGTCGAGTTCGCTGTCGTAACCGGTTTTCAGCACGCCGCCGTCGCGGATCACCGCAGGCGGGTTGTCGATAATGGCTTTTTCCAGCAGCGCCGCCAGTTCCGGGTAGGTGCTGGTGGTGGCTGCCAGGCGCTGCAGGTGCGGCGCTTCCAGGTCGGTCATCGCCACTTGCAGTTGCGGCAGGGCACCGAGGGCATCGCGCAGGCGAGCGAGGTCACGGGGGCGCGCGTTGCGCAGGCCGATCCGCGCCAGAATCCGCTCGATGTCGCCGATTTCCTTGAGCTGCGGCTGCAGCTTTTCGAAGCGGTAGCCGTCGAGCAGGCAAGTGATCGAGGTCTGCCGCGCCAGCAGCACAGTCAAATCACGCAGCGGACGGTTCAGCCAACGGGTCAGCAGGCGGCTGCCCATCGCGGTCTGGCAACGATCGACCACCGATTGCAACGTGTTGTCGCGACCGCCAGCCAGGTTGGTATCGAGTTCGAGGTTGCGGCGGCTCGCGCCGTCGAGCACCACGGTGTCGTCCAGACGCTCATGACGCAGGCTGCGCAGATGGGGCAGGGCGGTGCGCTGGGTTTCCTTGGCATAGGCCAGCAAGCAACCAGCGGCGCCGATGGCCAGGGTCAGGGTTTCGCAACCGAAGCCTTTCAGGTCTTGTGTGGAAAACTGCTGGCAGAGACTTTTCAACGCCGAATCGCGCTCGAAATCCCACGGCGCGCGACGACGCACACCACGGCGTTTTTCCGCCGGCAGGTCTTTCGGCCAATCGTCCGGGATCAGCAGTTCCACCGGGTTGACTCGCTCCAGTTCCGCCAGCAGGTTCTCCCAGCCCTTGATCTCCAGCACAGTGAAGTTGCCGCTGGTGATGTCCAGCACTGCCAGACCGAACAGGCGCTCATCGCCCAGCACCGCTGCGATCAGGTTGTCGCGCCGCTCATCCAGCAACGCCTCATCGCTGACCGTACCCGGGGTGATGATCCGCACCACCTGACGTTCCACCGGGCCCTTGCTGGTGGCCGGGTCGCCGACCTGCTCGCAGATCACCACCGACTCGCCGAGCTTGACCAGTTTCGCCAGGTAACCTTCCGCCGCGTGGTAAGGAATCCCGCACATCGGAATCGCTTGCCCCGCCGACTGGCCGCGCGCAGTCAGGGTAATGTCGAGCAACTTGGCAGCCTTCTTCGCATCTTCATAGAAGATCTCGTAGAAGTCGCCCATGCGATAGAACATCAGCTGATCCGGGTGCTGATTCTTCAGGCGCCAGTACTGCTGCATCATCGGGGTGTGGGAGGACAGGTCGGAGACGGCTTTATTCATCGGATTGTCAGGTAACTCGTTAAATGATGTAGGGCAAAAGCGAGGGCAACCGCCGGGCTTTTCCGCGATGGACGCAAGGTTACCATGGGCGGTCGGCTCGACGCAGGCACGACGGCCCGCTGACACTTTCTGCGTTTAATTGTGATTTATGCACGATTTATGCAAATCAGCATTTGTCTTCGGAAAAAACTTCAAGCACTATGCGCGTTATGCAAAAACGCAACGTATCCTCCGTCTTAAGAGCACTGCTCGACCAGCACGGGATCTCCCCCACGGAGCTCCACCGTCGCACCGGCGTGCCTCAATCAACGCTCTCGCGGATTCTCAGCGGGAAGATCGTCGATCCTTCGGATAAACACATCTCGAAGATCGCCGAATACTTCAATGTAAGCACTGATCAATTGCGCGGTCGCGCCGATGTCGCGACCGCGACCGGTGGCGCGCGCGATGACGTGCATGCGGAACTCAAGGACATAAGCCTGTGGGACGACGATACCCCTGTCGATGACGACGAGGTGTCGGTGCCCTTTCTTCGTGAGGTTGAATTGGCTGCTGGATCAGGAAGATTCGTCATCGAAGAGAGCGAACGCTCTAGCCTGCGCTTCGGCAAACGCAGCCTGCGCCATAACGGTGTGCAGTTCGACCAGGCCAAATGCGTGACGGTGCGCGGTAACAGCATGATGCCGGTGTTGCGTGACGGCGCCACTGTTGGTGTGAATGCGGGCAAGTGCGGCATCGGCGATATCATCGATGGTGACCTTTACGCGATTAATCACAATGGTCAGTTGCGCGTGAAGCAGCTCTACCGCCTGCCGACCGGCATCCGTCTGCGCAGCTTCAACCGCGATGAGCATCCGGACGAGGACTACAGCTTCCAGGATATGCAGGACGAGCAGATCGTCATCCTCGGTCATGTCTTCTGGTGGGGCATGTACGCCCGATAGGCCCTCCCCTTTCTTGAAAACCCGTCTCATGACGGGTTTTTTTTCGCCTGGACGAATCCCTCGAACCCTTGATTTATGCGGGATTCATGCGGGATTCATGCGGCTGTGCATTTCTTGCGCATAAATAAATGCATTTATGCATTGACTGTATATGCATCCATGCATATTCTTGCCACCAAGCCGCTCGACAAAGCGGCTGGCAACAACAGCTCTTTAGTTCCACAAGAACAGGCAGCGATGAACCGGCCTCAACGGTTCAGAGGGTTGGCAACTGACCCGGGTGTGCAGCGTAAAGCACCAAGAGCAGTTATCCGGCGGGCAGGGACCGCGGTCGGAAAAACAATTTGAATGGACTCGTACCGCGCCAGTAGCGCCGAAAAGTCAGCTTCCTTCTCGGATACCGGATTTGAAGGAAGGCGAAGGAACGCGAAGGAACGCATTACTGAAAAGCCCGGTGCATTGCCGGGCTTTTTGGAATGTCGACGTGTCGTAATTGCTGTTTGCTCAAATTTTAATCAGTGCATGATTTACATAATGAAAACAATGTTATTTAAACCAGATAATAAGGAAAGATGATGAATCGCTACGTGTTTATTGACGCGTACAGCCGGCCATTTATCCGCGCTGTACAAATTGTGGATGCAGATGAGTTCCCACAGTTTACGCCACCGGGGCCGTCCGGTTATTGGGTAGAAGTATCTATCGATACTCCAGTGCAAGTGGGGTGGAAGGGGAATTACGTTGGTAATGGCTGGGTGTTCACTGAGCTGACCTATCAAGATAACGTCGATGTCCTTGATGTCCGAGCGCGCGAGCTATTAACTCAGGCAGCTAACTGGCTGACGGTCAATCCTCTGCAATACAAACTCGACTTAGGTGTTGCCAGCACTTCCGAGACCGAGCAGCTGCTTGCATATAAGCAGTATTGCGTCGCAATCAGTGAGATAAAAAACCAAACTGGTTATCCCTACACAATTAACTGGCCAGTTGCTCCCTTCTAATTGACCACTTTGAAAAAATCCAGCATCGGGATTGCATTGTGCAATGGCGCGACTTTTTAGCCTCGTCTTCAAAGTGCCTGTGTTCACTCAGACGATCAAAGAACGAGCCAATACTAAAGCCCTTTTTGCTTTCAGCGGCAAGACTGGTGTCGTCACAACTCAATGTGTACTCCTCCGGGCATCCCTGGCATGCCCGCTTTCAGAGATATCGTTTGAACGGACATAAAAAGCGAGTAACTCATCCCCCCGGAGGCGTGACATGACAAACGAGCAACAAGCGTTGGCGGACATGCCTATCTGGCTGGTCATCCTCCTTGCCGTGGTGGGCGGGGTGTCCGGCGAAATGTGGCGCGCCGACAAGGAGGGCGCTCGTGGCTGGTCATTGCTGCGGCGTCTGGCCCTGCGCTCCGGTGCCTGCATGATCTGCGGCGTCTCGGCGATCATGCTGCTGTATGCCGCCGGATTATCCATCTGGGCCGCGGGTGCCTTCGGTTGCCTGACCGCCATGGCCGGTGCCGACGTCGCCATCGGTCTCTACGAACGCTGGGCCGCCAAGCGCATCGGCGTCTGCGAAGTTCCCCCACCGCGCGATCCCCAGTAACTCAAAACTTTCCTGCCTCGCTGCAACTGATGCGGCGGGGCTGCGCGTGGACATTTGAAAAGGAGGTCATGCATGCCCGCACCGATCCAGCAGCCTTCGCAGCTGTTCATGGCGATGGCGACAACCTTGCGCAACAGCGCCGGCCTGAATCTGCAGGTTGGCAATCACGACGACTTCACCGCTCCCGGCGCTCAGGCCTGGGCGTTGATCGACTTCGACCGTAATGCGCCCGGAGTGCGTGGCGCCGACGGACGTATCGCCCACGTCATGACCGTATCGCTGCAAGTCATTCCGGCACTTTCTGCGAGTGCATTTGCCGCGTGCGATCTGATCGCCGTACTGAAAAACCTGATCACCGACAACCGTTGGAACCTGCCCGGCGATCAATGCGATTTGCCGATGAACATTGATGGTTTGCCGTCAGTGCTCACACGCGCCGACCAGCCATACAAGGCGTGGACCCTGACTTTCACGCAGACCCTCTACCTTGGCCCGACGCTGCTCGACGACCCGCTTGGTACGCCTAAATTCGCCCGTACCTGGGAAGTCAGCAACATCGACGACCCCGACCAATACACCGCGCTGGAGGCCTGACCGATGTTCGACGCATTACTGCGCATGCAACTGGGGCCGATCATCGAGCGGCTGGCGGAGATGGAAGCGGAGATCGACGACCTGCACCGCCGTGCCGAGAGTTTCTGTCGCATCGGCGTGTGTCAGGCAGTCGATGCTGAGAGCAACACTTGCCAGGTCAGCCACGGTGGACTGCTCACACCGGCGATCAAGTTCTTCAACCCGAGCGCCGGAGCGCAGAGCGAATCGCGGATTCCGAGCGTGGGCGAGCAGTGTCTGTTGCTCAACTACGGCAGCGGTGAAAGCGGCGCGCAAAGCGTGGCGTTGTTCGGCTTGAACAGTGAGCGCTTTCCACCGACGGCAACGGTACCGACGCTGACGCGCCGCGTTTATGTCGACGGCACTGAAAGCGGCTACGACGACGCCACGCATACCCTGCATTGGCAAAACGGCCCTGCCGCATTCAGTGGCTCTCGCGAGTCGCTTGTACTGAGCATCGGCCCGGCGCAACTGACGATGACGCCGCAGCTGATCAGCCTGCAACTGGGCGGCGTCGGCCTGAGCATCGACGCCTCGGGCGTGCACTTCAGCGGCCCGTTGGTGGATCACCAGGGCCGCGTCATCAGCCCCTGAATCAAGAGCTTCCCATGATCGGAATCGATAGAGACTCCGGGGCCACGGTCGACGACTGGCTGCAGTTTGTGCAGCGCGCGACACGAGCCCTGACCACGCCGCTGGGCACCCGGCAAAAAAGGCCCCTTTATGGCTCGCTGATCCCGACGCTGCTGGGGCAGAACCTCGGTGACGACGTTCTGCTTCTGGCCCAGAGCCACGCGGCTCAGGCGTTCTACAACGCGCAGAACGGGATCAGCGATTTTCAGCCGAGCGTGATCGTCGCCAGCCGTCAGGGCGCGGGCCTGCTGCTGCGCTTCGCCGGCACCTGGAAAAACCGTCTACAGACATTCGAGGTCGTGACATGAGCATGTTGATCCCCGGCCAGAATCAATTGGCCGAACCGGCGCTGATCACCGTCGACGCCTTCGAAGACCTGCTCGCCGAGTTCAAGACCTTCGTCGTCGAATACGTCGGCGCCCGAGCGCCGGACAGCGCGGCGAAACTCAAGACCAGCCTCGACAACGAAAGCGAACTGCTGACCCTCGCGCTGGAAGCCTTCTGCGTACGCCTGCAAACCCACGAGCGCAAATACAACGCCCGCATCAAGCAGATGCTGGCGTGGTGGGCGACTGGCAGCAATCTCGACGCACGGCTGGCGGACATGGGCCTGGAGCGGCAGTTGCTCGACCCCGGCGACCCGGCGGCATTTCCGCCGGTACCGCCGATTTATGAAAGTGACGACGACGCCCGGTTGCGCTATTACCTGGCGCCGCATGCCCCGGCAGCGGGCTCGCGAATGCAGTATCGCCGCGAGGTATTCACCCTCGGTGAACGGCCAACGGTGAAGGTCGAATCCAGCGATGGCGGTGTGGTGAACGTCACCTACACCTTCAACCCGGACGGCCTCGCTGCACAGGTCAAGGACGGCAACGGTCGCCGCACGGCGCCGGGTGAGGTGCAGGTCACAGTGTTGTCCCGCGACGGCGATGGCACTCCGTCTGCAGCGTTGCTGGATGGCGTGCGTCAGCACTTCGCCCGCCCTGATGTGCGGCCGGAAACCGACCTCGTCACGGTCAAGGCTGCCGACATTCAACGCTACAAGATTCGTGTGGTGGCCAAGATCAATTCCGGTCCCGACTCGGGCCTGACCAAAGTCGCCGCACAGCAGCAATTGCAGGCCTACGCCGACAGTTGCCATCGCCTCGAAGGGCGGGTCGATCCGAGCTGGATCGACTACACGTTGCACAGCGCTGGCGCCGTGCAACTGCAGATTCTTGAACCGCTGGAGCCGATCATCACCAGCGCCTTCGAGGCGCCGTACTGCACGGCGGTCGAGGTCGAGGTGCTGACACTATGAGTGAGCCAACGCATAGCCCGACGTTGCTGTCGGCCAACAGCTCTCCACTCGAACGTGGACTGGATCTGGGCTTCGGCGCACTGCTTGATCGCATCGCGCCGCCGTTCCCCGAACTGATGAACCCGAGCGAAACACCGGTCGCATTCCTGCCGTATCTGGCAGCGGATCGCGGTGTCGCCGAATGGAGCACCAGCGCACCGGAAGCGGAAAAGCGCCTGACCGTCGAACTGGCCTGGCCCACTGCGCGCCAGGCGGGCACCCGCAAGGCGCTGGAGAACGCGGCCAAGGGTTTGCAACTGCGCCCCGAAGTCCGCGCCTGGTACGAACAGACGCCGCCCGGCGTGCCTTACAGCTTCTCCGTGCGGGCCTTCAGCGAGCAACCCTACAGCGCAGAAATCGACGCCCGTCTCGACCGACGCCTGGCTGATGCCAAGAGCGAACGGGACATTCTCTCGGTGACGGTTGGCTTGAGCGCGTTCGGCAGCCACTCCATCGCCGCCGCGACTTTCTGCGGTGAGCTGACGACGGTTTATCCGGTGTTCATCGAAGGGCTCGAAACCTCTGGCGAGGCGTTCATGGCCGCCGCGATGTACACCGTCGAAACATCCACTATTTATCCTCAGGGGGCCTGAATGGCTGACTATTACACCCTGCTCACCAACGCAGGGATTGCCTACGAAACGGCGTGCAAGGCTGCGGGCGTGCCGATCAAGTTGACGCAGATTTCTGTCGGCGACGGCGGCGGCGCGGTCTACAACCCGGCCGCGACCGCCACCGCGCTGAAACGCGAAGTCTGGCGCGGGCCGCTCAATGCCCTGTTCCAGGACGAGAAGAATCCGAGCTGGCTTCTCGCCGAAGTCACCATTCCGCCGGACGTTGGCGGTTGGTACGTGCGTGAAGCGGGGCTATGGACCGACACCGGCATTCTCTACGCCATCGTCAAATATCCGGAGTCATTCAAACCGGTTCTGGCGACTTCGGGCTCGGGCAAAGAGTTCTACATTCGCTCGATTTTCGAGACCAGCAATGCATCGCTGGTAACGCTGCTGATCGATGACACCGTGGTTAAGGCCACCCGTGCCTGGGTCATGAGTTACCTCGCCGAGGAACTCGGCAAACTCGATGGCAAGCAATCGGTGCGCGTCGCGGCCTCTACCAACATCGTGTTGAACGGTGCCCAGCAGATTGACGGCGTGGCCGTGATTGCCGGTGACCGCGTGCTGCTGGCGAACCAGACCCTGGCCAAGGACAACGGCCTGTGGATCGTCGCCAACGGTGACTGGATTCGGGCCAACGATGCCAACGTCAGCGCCAAGGTCACACCGGGCCTGACGGTGATGGTGGAGGAGGGTACGCTCAACGGCGATTCGCTGTGGCACCTGACCACCAATGCGCCGATCACTCTTGGCACAACCGCGCTGACATTCAAGATGCTGGCAGGGCGCACCGGGATTGCCGCCGGCACCTACAAAAGTCTGAGCGTCGACGAATATGGCCGTGCGACGGCCGGCTCGAATCCCGACACGCTGGCCGGTTTCGGCATCAAGGACTCCTACACCAAGGCTGAAGTCGAAGCGCTGATTGCCAAGGCCTCCGCTTTGCCGGTGGGTTCGATTGTCGCGTTCCCTGTCGATACGCCGCCACCGGGTTTCCTGGAGCTGGACAACAGCGTCAAGAGCAGCGCGACCTACCCTGACTTGAGCGCCTATCTGGGTGGCAAGTTCAACAAGGGTGATGAGGGTGTCGGGAATTTTCGGTTGCCTGAGGCGCGTGGGGAGTTCTTGCGCGGTTGGGATCATGGACGTGGCATCGATGGCGGTCGGGCAATCGGCAGTTCTCAGACTGACACCCTGCAGAACCTCTACGGCATCTTTGATGGCTATCTCGATATCACCACCGCAAATGGTGTGTTCGGCTTGGGCAACATGAGCAAGTCTTTAACGCAGACCACCCAGAAAGACGCTTATCACAGTGTGATCTTTGATGCTTCAAAGGTGGCTCGTACTTCCACGGAAACCCGCCCCCGCAATATTGCCGTCATGTGGTGCATCAAGGCCTGGAACGCTCCGATCAATCAGGGAAACATTGACGTAGCGGCACTGGTCAAGGAAGTGTCCCGGCTCGGATCTGCCGTTCCGGTGGGCGCCGTCATGGCGTTCCCGACGGGGATCGTTCCACCTGGCTTTCTTGAGCTCAATGGCAGTGTGCAGAGCACTTCGGCCTATCCCGATCTCTCCGCGTACCTGGGCACTACGTTCAACAAGGGCGATGAGGGCACCGGCAATTTCCGCTTGCCGGAGTCTCGTGGAGAGTTTCTGCGTGGCTGGGACCATGGGCGAGGGGTGGATACAGGGCGAGCTGCCGGAAGCTATCAGACGGATACGCTCAAGGCGCATAGTCATTACCTTCCGACAGGATCCGGAGGTGGACAGGCAATAGATCCCAATGGAGAAACTCCTTCTGTTGTGCTGAAGGACACAGCAGCCGATTGGGCTCTAAGGTCGACATTCGGGGGCGATAACGCGGAGTTGTCTATAGGTAGCGTGAGAACCTATAACTACGGCAATGCGACGGAAACTCGCCCACGCAACCTGGCTGTCATGTGGTGCATCAAGGCCTGGAACGCGCCGATCAATCAGGGAAATATTGATATCGCAGCGCTTGCCGTGCTCGCACAGCAAGCTTCTGAAACCAATCAAGGCACAGCGAAAGTTGCCACCCAGGCACAAACCAACGCCGGTGCCGATGACAGTGTTATTGTCACGCCGAAAAAATTGACGTGGGGCTTTCAGTTTCAGAAAAGCGGCATCGGTTACTGCGTTTTTCCGTCCTGGCTGGGTGGATTCATTATTCAGTGGGGGGTGTACAGCATCGTTTCCAGTACGACTGACCAAACAATCGCTTTTCCTCTCACGTTTCCCTCTGCGGCGCTATCAGCCGTCGCGCTCAGTGACTACACCCCCGGTTCCGGGGCAGTCGGATTCGTTGCGATGGGGGCTCTGAACAAGGCTGGTTTTACGGTTCGGTCTTCTATGGGTACGTCCACTCGATGGCTGGCAGTGGGTTGCTAAGGGGAAAACATGACTAACAAATACATGACATTCGATGCGTCCGGGCATATCAAGGAACGCCTGATTCAGGGCGTTTGCGACATTCCTGAAGGGGCGTTGCGCATCAGTGAAGAACTCTGGATTCAGTCGGCGACCGACACGACTGGACGTTGGTGCCTGATCGACGGAGTCCTTACCCGGGTTTCTGCTGAGGTCAAAGTTGATTTTGCACAGCGGATAGCCGCTGAGCGTTATCGTCGCGAAAGTTCTGGTGTGCTTTTTGAAGGCTATACAGCCGATACCACACGAGACGGCCAAGCGTTGATTGCCAGTGCAGTCATAGCGGCGTTACTCGACCCGGCCTACAAGTGCGCCTGGAAGTTTGCTCAGGGATTTGTCGAATTGGAGGCTGCGAGGCTCATTGCGCTGGCGACATTGGTTCGCACCCATGTTCAAGATTGTTTTGATCGCGAGCGAGTCCTTTTGTCAGCCGTTGAAGCTGGAGAGTGCACAGAGGAAATGGTTCTGCAAGGCTGGCCGGATTCAAGCCCGACGCCATAACGTTCCTTTGAATTTCAATTGGCGCCCCGCACCGTCGGGGCGTTTTC
The DNA here is from genome assembly GCF_019775695.1 of Pseudomonas sp. AO-1. Lineage (NCBI taxonomy): Bacteria > Pseudomonadati > Pseudomonadota > Gammaproteobacteria > Pseudomonadales > Pseudomonadaceae > Pseudomonas > Pseudomonas sp. AO-1. The sequence goes on along the minus strand of NZ_CP079947.1, from coordinate 5,286,292 downwards.
TTACCGGTTAAACACCCGCCAAGCCCCTCCCCAAGAGGGGCTTTCCCGTTTATGGAGAAACGAAAAATGGCAACCCGCCAAACCTACACCGTGCTCGTCCCATTCCCCACCGGCGGTGGGCACTGGTCGAGCGTCGGTCAAGACCTGGATCTGCTCGACGTCGAGGCCAGTGCGTTGCACAGCGCCGGTCGACTGGAACTGAAAACACCCTCCACCCAGGCCAAAAAGGCCGCTGCCAAGAAGGCTGACTAACCATGGCTGAGGTTTTGAACTTCGAGCACAACGGCATTACCGTCAATGCCACCGAATCCCCCGAGGCCATGGGTGGCCTGGGTGACAACGTCATCGGTCTGGTCGGCACCGCGCCGAAAGCCGATCCGCTGATTCCGCGTAACGCCCCGTTCCGCATCAACAGCTTCACCACTCACGCGTTGCTCGATCCGACCGGCGCTGAAGAGGGCACGCTGTATCACGCGGTTTACCAGATCCTCAAAGTGGTCAAGGTGCCGGTCTACGTAGTGATCGTCGAGGCGGGCGCGACCCCGGCCGACACCGTCAACGCAGTGATCGGCGGTGTCGAGCCAGCCACCGGCCGCAAGCTCGGTCTGGCGGCACTGGGCAGTGTCCCGGAAGACCTGACCATCATCGGCGCGCCGGGCTTCACCGGCACCAAAGCGGTAGCCAGCGAGTTCGCCTCGTTCGGCAAGCGCATCAAGGCCCGTGTGGTGCTGGACGGCAAGGACGCCTCGGTCGCTGATCAAGTGACTTACAGCCAGGAACTGGGCGGCGCCGACCTCGGTTTCGACCGCTGCCTGGTGGTGCACAACATGCCGGCGGTGTACTCGAAAGCGGCGAAGAAAAACGTGTTCCTCGCACCGTCGAGCCTGGCGATTGCCGCGCTGGCCAAGGTCAAGCAGTGGGAAAGCCCGGGCAACCAGGTGACCTACGCCGAAGACGTGTCCCGCGTCGTTGAATACAACATCCTCGACACCTCCACCGAAGGCGATCTGCTCAACCGTTACGGCGTCAGCTACTACGCCCGCACCGTGCTCGGCGGCTTCTCGCTGCTGGGTAACCGCTCGATCACCGGCAAGTTCATCAGCTACGTCGGCCTCGAAGATGCGATCAGCCGCAAGCTGGTCAAGGCCGGCCAGAAAGCCATGGCCAAGAACCTGACCAAGTCGTTCATGGATCAGGAGGTCAAGCGCATCAACGACTGGCTGCAAACCCTGGTCGCCGACGAAACCATTCCTGGCGGCAGCGTTTACCTGCACCCGGAACTCAACAGCGTCGAGAAGTACAAGAACGGTACCTGGTACGTGGTCATCGACTACGGCCGCTACGCGCCGAACGAACACATGGTTTATCAACTCAACGCCCGCGATGAAATCATCGAGCAGTTCCTGGAGGACGTTCTCTAATGTTTACCAACCGCGTAAGACAGGCCATCGCGGCCACCCTGCAAGGCCTGCCGTTGTCGGCGACCGTTGAGGAATTCACGCCACCGAAGATCGACTTCGACATGGAAAACATGACGGGCGGGCGCTTCATCGTTGAGGAAATGGCCAAGAGCGCCAAGCCGCTGAATGCTCAGATCAAGCTGCAAGGCACCGGTGCAGAAGTGTTGCTGGCAATGGGCGTGAAACTGGGCGACGACATCCTGCTGAATGTGCGTGAAGCCGGTCAGGATCAGGACGGCAACACCTGGTTCACCTATCACACCATCGGCGGCAAGCTCAAAACCATGGGTGAGGACGCGATCAAAATGGGCGGCAAAGCCCTGACGACGCTGGACTTCTCCTGCCGCACCTACAACCGCCTGGAAAACGGCATTCCGGTGATCGACATCGACGTGCGCACCCAGAAGTTCGTGCTTAACGGCGTTGACATCCTCGGTGATGCGCGTCGTGCGGTGCTGATGCCGTAACCCCGTAAGCAAGCCCTGCACCAAAACTTGTGGGAAGGAGCTTTTGTGGTGAGGGGATTCATCCCCGATGGGGCGCGAAGCGGCCCCAACATTGAGTTGGCGATTTAGCCGATACCGCACCCATCCATAAGCGGGGCTGCTGCGCAGCCCATCGGGGATGAATCCCCTCGCCACAAAGGTTTCTTCTCCCAAGTGCTGCAACACCCCCTCAAGAATCACCAAGGAATTCATACATGTCGTGGATGCCACCCCAGCATGACCTGCTGTCGCCAATCACCGGTGACGACGGCGCGCAGATCGAGCAGATCCAGCTCAAGCCACTGTTCTACGCCGCGCAAAAAGAAGCGCTGGAGCGCGCCGGCGATGATGAAGACGATCAGTTCTTCGAACTGGCGCTGCTCGCCACCGGCCTGTCGGTCAAGGAGCTCGACCAGCTCAAACGCCCGGACTACGTGAGCATCGCCCAGTACGTGCACGAGATGTCGACCCGTCCGGCGTCGTACTTTCTGGAGCAGGTCGAGGATGCAGAAAAGTCCGCCGACCCTGACGAAGTGCAACTGCTGCAACCGCTCGCCGTGACTGGCCGCACCGTGACCTCGCTGTCGCTGGAAATGCCCGCACTGCGCGCCACCAAAGTGATGAAGAAACTGAAAACGGCCAAGGAACGCGCCGAGTTCATCACTGCCCATTGCACCGGGCTGATGATCCCCGATCTGGCCCACATGAGCGTCCCTGACTGGACGCAATTGCAGGTGCGCATCGACGATTTTTTAAACCAGCCGGCGGCCTACTTTCGGAACGCGACATCGAAGTAATCCTCGATATCGTCCCGCTCATTTACCCGGTAAGTGAGGCGGAGATTCTGGAATGGGACGCCGAAAAGGCGTTGCGCCGCTACGACATAGCGATCACTCGCCTTGGCGTGAAACAGGAGTAGAGCGGCATGGCAGAGAGTAAAAATGCGCTCATGTACGCCGGTGAGAGCACAGGTTCCGCGAGCCGCAATATTGGTTTGACCACCGCAGCAACGAGCACGACTACAGCAGGCCTGGATCGGGATAAGGTCGCCGACCTGAGGCAAGCGTTGAGAACGGCAAGTGACCGAATCGTTTCGCTGACTGCAGCCATCGATTCGCTGATCCTCACCTTGGCGACCCAACGTTCTTTGTTCAAGAGCGCGGTCAATGGCGACGGCGGATCTTCCGCGCAGAAGGCTGCAGACAAGGTAGCCGGCGCCGTCCCTCCCGAACTGCTCAAAGCCGCTGTCGCGATGGACACAGCCGCTGCGAACCTGAGCGAAGTCGCTCGACTGACTCCGGTTCAGGGCAAGGAAATGGCTCAGGCAAGCCTGATCATGGCCAGCGCCCCGTTGGTGGCTGCCGGAGGAACCACCGGGGTTGAATTGCTCAATGCCGCGGCATTGGGTGCCAAGGCGGGGATTGGCATCGACTTGCCCAATGCCTCGGACAAGCAGTTCGAACTGCTGAAGTTTGCCGATGACGCTGCGCTCACCGCGTCAGCATTCAAGGTGCCTGCGCTACAAGTCGCCGAGATGATGGCGGCCTGGCGTACCTCGATGAAACTGACCCGTGATCAGGCCATCGATCTGGCAGATGCGGCTCACCACTTGGGCAAAATGCCTGGGGATGTAAACGCGGCAGACATCGGCTCGGTGTTGCAGCGTTCCGGCGACGCGGCGATTGCTGCGGGGTTGCAACCCGAGCAAGCCGCAGCGCTGTCGGCAGCCTTGCTGAACACCGGAACGAAAGAAGGTGAAGCAAGCGTCGCGTTGAAGAGCATTTCCACAGCCTTGAGCAAGGGAGACCAGGTCTCTGTTGCCGAACAGGGGGCGTGGAAACAACTGGGGCTCGATCCCAAGGCCGTGTCTGCGGCGATGCGTGATCCGAACAAGGACAATGCGCAAGGTGCGTTGCTGACAGTGTTGGCCGCATTGAACGCCAGACCGCCAGAACAACGCGCAGTGTTGGCCAGGACGTTGTTCTCCGATGGCGGTGATGCTGCGCAGAAACTCTCGCAAAACCTCGGCGAGGTTAATGAGACGTTCTGGCAGGTCAAGGACAAGCAGCGATACGCGACGTCGGAGCTGGGCGAGAAGGGGTCGATAAAACAGGCTGCCCTGACGCTTTCCGGTACTCAGCAAGGACAGCTGAATATTCTGAATGCCCGTAGCGAACGATTGGCCGTCGCCAAAGGCAACGCGTTGGCACCCTCCAGCGATTCGCTGGCCTCTGCCGGGGTCGACAAGCTCAGTGAACTGACTGAAGCCTATCCGAAAACTGCTGGCGTGGTGTTGACGGTGAGCGCGTTTCTCAAACCGTTGTTCGATCAAGCGCTCGATGCCATTGGCAGCGATATCAAAGAACGGGTTGGCAAGAAAGTCGTGGATAAGGGCCTGTCCGTTTTCACCGGCGCCGCCACCGGCACAGCGGGGGCCGCCGCTGCTGGCAGCGGTTTGAAGATCCTCGAGCAAACTTCACGGGTGCGGGCCCCGCTTCTGGAGTCGACCGCTGCTGCCATGCGCCCTCTGTCGCGCGCAATGCCCTGGCCTGTAAAAACCGTCGCTGCCCTCACAGGCCTGGCGGCCGGGGTGGCCAGCGGTGACGAAACCCAGATAGCTAAAAGCGTCGGCGCAGCGGGCGGTGGAATGGCCGGCGCTCTTGCAGGCTCTGCTTTCGGTGCGTCACTCGGAGCCGTGGGTGGCCCACCCGGCATGGCCATAGGTGGCCTTCTCGGTGGATTGCTTGGCGGGTGGCTTGGCAGTGAGGGCGGTTCCCTTCTTGGCGAAAAACTCGGCAATGCCGCACCAGACAAACTGGCAGCACCGGCTCAGGTCAGTCAGGCGCTGGCCAGCGCCCAGGCGCCCACGGTGCCAGCCCCCTACGCGCCCACCGTTCAGGTGTATTGCAGCGACCCGGGCAGTGTGGAAAAGATCGGTCAATTGGTCGACTTTCACCTGAGATCCCAATTCAACAACGAATTCATTCCACTGATGAACACCAACAGCCTCGCCACCCGCCGTGACGCAGCCCTGACCGATGGAGTCGCCTGATGAAACAACAAATGGCGCTGGGCAGTTTCATCTTCGGCCTGTCGCGCAACTTCGCCTACAGCACGCTGGCGCGAAAGTCCGACGGTGGCTGGAGCGACATCCAGATCCTGACCAGCAAACCCAAGTCCAGTCAGACCGGGCAGAAAGCGGAATCGCTGACCATCAGCGGCACCTCGATGTATGCCGTGGCCATGGATCGACTCGATGAATTGCGCGCACTTCAGGCATTGCGTGTGCCGCTGCCGTTGATTGACGGTATCGGGCGCAACTGGGGTCTGTGGCGGATCAACAGCATCGACGAAAACCAGAGCGAGGTCATCGATGACGGCACCGCGATGGTGATCAAGTGGGTGGTCGGATTGACGGAGTTCAACAATGCGTAAAGTCCGAAGCGTGGCCGGTGACTCGGTGAATATATTGCTGTACCGCGAAACCGGGCGCAGTGATGACACCGCCGAAGAGGCCCTGTGGACACTCAACCCGACCCTGGCCGAACACGGCTCGATCCTGCCTGCGGGCGTTTGGGTCACGTTGCCGGAACTCGATTCGAAACCGGCCACGATCAAACCGCTCACGGCCTGGGATTAAGGAGGTTGCATGGCACTGGGTTTCACCCCGGCGGTAAGACTCTACGGGGCCCACTCGGCCCTGCTCAATCAACGCCTGATCAGTTGGGAACACATTGATGCAGCCGGTTTCGAGTCCGATCAGCTGACGTTGACCATCGATCTTGAAGGCCTCGAAGGGCTGCCGGATCTGGGCGGGAAAATCGGCCTTGAGGTCGGTTATCTGGAATCGGGAATGGTCGACAAGGGCCAGTTCAAAGTGACACGCCTGACGCCGACGCTGTTCCCGTTTCGCCTGACGCTGGTGGCCACGGCGGCGCCGTTCAGCAAGGATGATGAGACAGGCTTCAAGCAACGTCGCACGGCCAGTCATGGCCCGACCACCTTGGGTGCGCTATTTGAAAAACTGGTGTCGAGCCATGACTTTTCACCGCGCGTCGCGCCCGAGGTGGCGATGATCAGGATCGAGCACGTCGACCAGTCCAACGAAACCGATATGAGCTTTCTGACGCGCCTGGCGAAAAAGTACAACGCGGTGACCAAACCCTACAACGACGTGTACGTGCTGGCCCGTCCCGGCCAGACCAAATCGTTGTCGGGCCAGGTGCTGGCGGACGTGACCTTGTCGGTGACCAGCAACAACCGTCCCGGCGATCACGCATTCATCAGCGCCACGCTGGAGGAGTCCGCCCGCGAGCAAACCAAGGGTTGCAAGACCTGTTTCGTGGAGGCTGCCACAGGTTTGTTGCAGTGGGTCGAAACGGGGCTTGCGCCGTTCAAGATCATCCGCCAGAAGCAACCCAGCGAAGCCGATGCGATTGCCGTTGGCGAAGGCGAAGTGCGCAAGATGCTCCGGCAGAAGTACAAGGTGAAAATCACTTGTCCCGGCAATCCGCTGCTGGCGGCCGAAGGGCTGGTGCTGCTCGATGAGACCTGGCCGGACTTCATGCGTGGGCGCTGGTCGATCGAAAAAGTCACCGCCAGTGGCAATCGCGAGAACAGCTATCGCTGCGTGATCGATGCCAGCGGCCTTGATCCCAAGGCCGCAGCCAAGGACTGATTCCCCGCTTTGTCACTGCGATGAAGATCCCTGTGGGAGCGGGCTTGCCCGCGAAGAGGCCAGCCCATTCAAAAGAGATGCCGGTTGATCCACCGCCATCGCTGGCAAGCCAGCTCCCACAGGTTTTGCAGTGTTCTGCAGACCGCTTTTCATTCAACTCTGGAACACCACCATGAAGATCACCCCGATCCTCACGCAGCTGCGTGGGCAATGCCCAAGCCTTGCCAACCACATTGCGGTGGGTGTCGATCTGGCCTTGCTGCAAGGCAATGCTGATCTGCCGACACCCTCGGCTCATGTTCTGCCCCTGGCGGATCTCGCCAGCACCAGCACCGCACAAAACCTCACCGCGCAACCGATCCGCGACCGCTTCGAAATCGTCCTGGCGCTCGACGCCACGGACGCTACAAAAGCGCTGGATCTGTTGCACGACCTGCGCGCCGAACTGTGGCGCGCGCTGGTGGGATTCAAACCGGGCACCGACTACAGCGCCATCGTCTACGACGGCGGCGAGATGGCCTCGATCAACAACAGCCGCACCTTCTATCGGCTGCGCTTTTTTACCGAGTTCCAGCTCGGCCGCAATCTGCCCAGTCAGCCTGCGGAGAGTTGGCACGAACGTGAACTGGACGGTTTATCGTCCTTTACCGGGGTCACCGTGCGGGTCGATGCGATCGACCCGGCCGACCCCAATCTGAAACACCCGGGCCCTGACGGGCGCGTGGAACTGACTTTCTCTGGAGACGTAACCCCATGAGCAATCGCATCACCGTACTGCCGGCCGCTGGCCGTGCCGTGCCTGACCCGGAAGCGGGCGATCTGCTGCCCAAGGAAGGCCGTGAAGTGCTGGACAGCGCCTGGTGGCGCCGGCGTCTGGCCGACGGCGATATCACACTCAAAACCGCAAAAGCGGCTAAACCACAGGGAGCCAAATAATGGCGATCGGATTCAGCAACATCCCCGCGGACATTCGTGTACCGCTGTTCTATGCCGAAATGGACAACTCGGCCGCCAATAGCGCGACTTCGGCCATGCGCCGTCTGATCGTCGCTCAGGTCAACGACAACATCGCCCCGACCGAAGTCGGCAAACTGGTGCTGGTCTCCAGCGTCGCGCTGGCAAAAAGCATCGGCGGTCAGGGCTCGATGCTCGCCTCGATGTACGAGACCTTCCGCAAGGCCGACCCGATCGGCGAGATCTGGTGCCTGCCGCTGCACAACACCGAAGGCGCCATCGCCAAAGGCGTGCTGACCCTGACCGGCACCGCCACTCAGGCTGGCGTGCTCAACCTGTACGTCGCCGGTGTGCGGGTGCAGGCCACCGTGGTCAACGGTGCCACCGCTGCTCAGGCAGCTACCGCACTGGCACAGAAAATCAACGCCACCGCCGATCTGCCAGTCAGCGCTGCGGCTGCTGAAGGTGTGGTCACTCTGAGCGCCAAATGGACCGGCGACAGCGGTAACGACATCAGCCTGCAGTTCAATCGTCTGGGCAAGAGCAACGGCGAAGAAACCCCGGCCGGCCTGACCACTGCGATCACCGCCATGACCGGCGGCGCCGGTGTGCCGGACCAGGTCGCAGCCGTGGCTGCACTGGGCGACGAGCCGTTCGAGTTCATCGCACTGCCGTGGTCGGATCTGTCGACCCTCAACACCTGGCAAGCAGTGATGGATGACAGCACCGGTCGCTGGTCCTGGGCCAAGCAACTGTTCGGTCACGTCTACAGCGCCAAACGCGGCACCGTCGGCACCCTGGTTGCTGCTGGCCAGGCACGCAACGACCAGCACATGACCATTCAGGCGCTGGAACCGGGCGTACCGCAACCGTTCTGGGTACAAGCAGCAGCACTGGCTGCGCGCACCGCAGTGTTCATCTCCGCCGATGCCAGCCGTCCGACGCAAAGCGGCAGCCTGCCGGGCGTTGATCCGGCGCCGGCCAGCGAGCGTTTCACCCTGACCGAGCGTCAGTCGCTGCTCAACTACGGCATCGCGACCGCTTACTACGAAGGCGGTTACGTGCGCATCCAGCGTTCGATCACCACCTACCAGAAAAACGCTTACGGTCAGGCCGACAACTCCTACCTGGACAGCGAAACCATGCACCAGTCGGCGTTCATCGTGCGTCGTCTGCAAAGCGTGATCACCAGCAAATACGGGCGCCACAAACTGGCTTCCGACGGCACCCGTTTCGGCGCCGGCCAGCCGATCGTCACTCCGGCGACCATTCGCGGCGAGTTGATCGCGCAGTACGCCAAGCTGGAACTGGAAGGCCACGTGGAGAACGCCGAGCTGTTCGCCGAGCACCTGATCGTCGAGCGTGACGTGCAGGACCCGAGCCGCGTGAACGTGCTGTTCCCGCCGGATTACATCAACGGTCTGCGCGTGTTCGCACTGCTCAACCAATTCCGTCTGCAATACGACGACGCGGCCTGATCGCCGCGTTTGGCCGTAAGCATTCAGCCCACCTCGGTGGGCTTTTTTATTTGAAGGGAGTAACACCATGGGTCAAGTGATTGCAGGCACCTGCTACGTCAAAGTCGACGGTGCACAACTGACTATCAACGGCGGCTGCGAAGCCCCGCTGATGGCCGTCAAACGCGAAACCGTCGTACCGGGTTTCTACAAGGAAACCGACGTCGCGCCGTCGTTCAAAGTGACCGCGCTGCACACCGCCGACTTCCCGCTGAAGAAGCTGATCGAAGGCACTGACATCACCGTCACTTGCGAATTCAGCAACGGCAAAGTCTACGTGCTGGCCGGTGCCTACCTGGTCGAAGAGCCGGTTTCCAAAGGCGATGACGCCACCATCGAACTGAAATTCGAAGGCATCAAGGGGACCTGGCAATGAGCGGCGCCGTGAAGCTTCAGGTTGCGATCGAAGCTCACGGCGAGCCCCTGACCGAACTCGTCCTGCGCCGTCCGACGGTGCAGGAAGTGCGAGCGATCAAGGCGCTGCCGTACAAGATCGACAAGAGCGAAGAAGTCAGCCTCGACATGGACGTGGCGGCCAAATACATCGCCGTGTGCGCCGGCATCCCGCCGTCGTCGGTCAACCAGCTCGATCTGGCTGACCTCAATGCGTTGAGCTGGGCCGTTGCGAGTTTTTTCATGAGTGCGGCGTCGGAGCCATCACCGACCTGATCGCAGTCGCCTATGACCTGGCCTGGTTCTGGAAGGTTGACCCCGAACAGATGATGGCCAGGCCACTGGATGTGCTCCGCGAGTCGCTGGAGCACGCGCAACGGATCAATGCGATGCAGCAGGTGCAGTGATGGCAGACGAAGAAAAGCAAGTCAAAACACCGGTGCTGATCACGGGCATCGATGAACTGTCGCCCAAACTCGGCGCCCTTCGAGTAAAGGTCGAGAGCTTCAAGAAAAATCTCGAACAGACCGGCCTCGGCAAACTGGACATCAGCGGTCTGTTCAAGGGCGGCAGTGTGATCACGCCGTTCGTGGACGGGATCAAATCGGCGGCGGCGTTTCAGGGCAAACTGACTGAAGTCAGCGAGACGGCGAAAACCGTTGATCTGCCCGCCGCACCGCAAACCGCCGCGCAGAACATGAACGTGTTCAGTGCGTCGATGGAAAAGGTTTCCTCCGCTGTCGACGCAGCGCTGGTGCCGGCGGTGGGGGCGTTGGTGATCGGGCTTGAGCCGATGATGACTCAGGTCGGCAGCCTGCTTGCCGACAATCCGAAACTGGTTGAGGGGCTGGCGGCGGGAGCCATCGCCTTTTCGGCGATGCAAACCGCAGTCACTGGCGCGACGCAAGTGTTCGATGTCATGAGCATGGTGCTCAAGACCAACCCGATCATGCTGATTGCCATGGGTATCGCGGTGGCGGCCGGTTTGATCTATGCCAACTGGACACCGATCAGCGCGTTCTTCACCGGGATGTGGGAAGGTGTCAAAAACGTCGGGGCGAATGCCATGGCGATCTTGCGTTCGGTGCTCGACTGGCGCCCGCTCGATGCGCTGGCGGCGCTCTGGCAACCGGTCACGGGATTTTTCTCGGGGATCTGGGACAAGGTCAAGGCGGTCACCCGCCCGGTGATCGACTTCTTTAAAACAGTTTTCTCCTGGACGCCTTACGGCATGATCCTGGACAACTGGGGGCCGCTGACGGGACTGTTTTCGGCGATCTGGGAACTGCTCAAGGCCTTGAGTGTGCCGGTGATGGCGTTCCTCAGAAATCTGTTCGATTTCTCGCCGATGCAGATGATCAACAGTGCGTGGGGCGGTGTTGTCAGGTTCTTCGAGCCGATGTTCGATGGTCTGCGAAAAGCCGCGCAGCCGGCCAAGGCGTTCCTGGCTTCGTTGTTCGACTTCTCGCCGATGCAGATGATCACCAGCGCCTGGGGCGGTGTTGTTGCGTACTTCCAGCCGCTGTGGACGACGCTGCAATCGGCTGTGCAAAGCACCCGGGAAACATTGCGGACGTTGTTCGATTATTTCCCGATGGAAATGATCACCAGCGCCTGGAGTGGTGTCGTCGGGTACTTCGAACCGATCTGGACGGCCCTGCAAACATCAGTGCAGCGGGTCCAGGGCTTTTTCACCAGCCTGTTCGAGTGGTCGCCGCTGGAGCAGATTGCGCAGTACTGGCAGCCGGTCGGCGAGGTTTTTTCAGCGCTGTGGGATGTTGTGCTGGCGGTGTCTGCGCCGGTCGTGGACTTTCTGCACACGCTGTTCGAATGGAAACCTCTGGATCAGCTCATCGAGAGCTGGGGGCCGATCGTCGGGTGGTTCGGCGAGTTGTGGCAAAAGCTGCAAACCGTCATCGCGCCGATCAAGGAACTGTTCGACGGTGGTTTTGCCGGGTTGATCGCCAAGGTCACCGGCAAGGTCGAAACGCTGACTGAGGCGCAACGCCAGACCAATGCCGAAGGCAAGGGTGAACTGGCGCCGGCGTTCTTTGGCGCGAATCCAGCGCCTGCAGGAAACGGGACGTTGCAAAGCGGTTCGCTGCCACAATCCTCCAGCGCCCTGATCCAGCAAAGCGCTGCCAACAACCGCACGCAACTCGAAGGCGGCCTGACCGTGCGCTTCGAAAATGCGCCGGCGGGGCTGCGCACCGATCAACCGCAAACCAATCAACCTGGCCTGGCGCTGTCTTCGCGCATCGGCTATCGCTCGCTGTCGGCAGGAGGTTCCAATGAATTGGCGTGACCGCTTGTTGCCGGCATCGTTTCGCGGTGTCGGGTTCTGGATTGATCAGGCGAAAACCCCGGTCGGTCGCAAAGGTCAGTTGCATGAGTATCCGCAACGCGACCTGCCGTATTTCGAGGATCTCGGCCAGCAGGCCAAGACCCACGACCTGACGGCGTTCATCATCGGCGCCGATTGCCTGGAGCAGCGCGACAAGCTGCTCAAGGCCTTGGAGGCGGGCAGTGGTGAACTGGTGCATCCGTGGCTCGGACGTTTGCAAGTCAAGGTCGGCGAATGCGACATGACCCACACCCGCCAGGATGGCGGGCTGGTGACGTTCAGTCTGAAGTTTTACCCCGACCGGCCGTTGCCGTTTCCGACCGCCACGGTCAGTACGCAAAAAATCCTGTTGGCCAAGGCTGACACGTTGCTGGGGTCAGCCGTGTCGCGTTTCGAGGAGGTGATTGTCCGGATTCAAGCGGCGCGGATCGGCATCAATAATCTGCGAAACAGCCTGACCGGGGTGTTCGATGTCATCAAGGAACAGCTGAAACCGCTGATCGCGCAATACAAGGAAATCACTGAACTGGTCAGAGCCGTCAAGGAATTGCCCAAGGAAGTGGCGGCGGAGTTCAAGGGCTTGCTCGGCGATATCAAGGAACTCAAGGCATTCGCGAAGGAGGGCTACCGTGGCGTGATTGCCGACGTGTCCCAACAACTCGAAGCCATTCGCAAGGCCGATGCGCCGAAGATCACCACCGGCAAGGACACCAACGCGGCGGCCCAAGCCATGGCCGATCTGGTGCAAGACACCCTGATCGTCAAAGTGGCGCAATGGGTCGCCTCGATGCCGGTGGCGTCGAAGCCAGTGAAGCTGGCGTCGACACCTTCGCTTGATCAGCAATCGAAGCAGCAGGTCACGCGTCAGGACGTGCCGGCCACGGATGATTTGCAGGCGCTGCAGAACAACCTGGTCGAGGCGCTCCAGATGGCCAAAAACAAAGCCGGCCCGGCGCACTATCAAGCGATCAGCGATGTACAGGATGCTTTGGTCGCGCACCTCAAAGCGGTAGCGTCTTCGGGTGTGCGTCTGGTCACCAAGTCGTTTCAGGAGAGTTTTCCGGCGCTGGTGGTGGCGTACAAACAGTTCGGAGATGCGACGCGCGTTACCGAAGTGATCCAGCGTAACGCGGTAACCAACCCGTTGTACCTGCCGCCCAATGACGTGAAAGTCTCCCGGGAGTAGTCATGAGCGAGATAGACAACCGCGTCACGCTGACCGTCAACAACATGGAATACGGCGGCTGGAAAAGCGTGGAAATTACCGCCGATCTTGAGCGCCAGTTTCGCACCTTCAAACTCGACATCACCTGGCAATGGCCGGGGCAGACGGTGGACAAACCGATCAAGCCGGGCGACCCGTGTGAAGTGAAAATCGGCCAGGACCTGGTGCTCACCGGCTACGTGTTCAAGGCGCCGATCCGCTACGACGGGCGCCAGATCAGCCTGAGTATCGAGGGCAGTTCCTGCACTCAGGATCTGGTGGACTGTGCCGCGATCAACCGCCCGAACCAGTGGAAAGACCAGCCCATGCTGGGCATCGTCGAGGCATTGGCGTCGTCGTACAAGGTCAAGGTGGTCAGCGAGATTGCCGAAACCACCCGATTGGGCAGCTACACCCTGGTGCCGGGGGAAACGGTTTTTCAATCGATCGATCGTCTGCTGTCGCTGTTTCGGGTGTTCTCCACCGACGATGCATCGGGACGGCTGGTGCTGGCCAGGCCTGGCAGCGCGGGCCGCGCCAGTGATGCGCTGGAGCTGGGCAAGAATATCCTTTCGGCTAACGCGCCGATGGATTACAGCCAGGTGTTCTCTGAATACCGGGTCATCGGCCAGCAGAAGGGCAACGATCAGAAAAGCGGCGCGGCGGTCAGCGAGATTGAATCGATCGCCACGGATCTGGGCTACAAGCGCCGCCGCGTCACCGTGATCAACGAGGGCCTGCAGATCAACCCTGATCTGTCGCTCAAACGCGCGCTCTGGGAAAGCGCCACCCGCATGGGTCGGGCGCAGACCACCACCTATCAGGTGCAGGGCTGGCGTCAGTCCAATGGCGATCTGTGGCGCCACAACACGCTGGTGAAGGTCAAGGATCCGGTGCTCGGTTTTGACGGCGACATGCTGATCTCCAAAGTGACGTATTCGCTGTCGGCGCAAGGCTCGGTGACCACGTTGCAGGTGGCGCCACCGCATACCTTCGATCCTGATCCCACGCCCCCGAAAAAAACCTCATAGGCCCGGAAAAGATCGCAGCCTTCGGCAGCTCCTACAGGTGTACGCCGATCATAGGTAGGAGCTGCCGAAGGCTGCGATCTTTTGACCTCGGCCCGTTTCGTACAGGAACCAAGCATGAGCCTACTGACACGCCTGCTGGCGCGCGGCACTGTCGTGCTCGCCAACTCGGCATCCAAGCTGCAATCGCTGCAAATGCGCCTCACCGCCGGTGAAGTGAACGACGACCTGGAGCATTTCGAACCCTACGGTTTCACCAGCAATCCGCTGGCCGGCGCCGAAGGCATCGTCACGTTTCTTGGCGGTGACCGTTCCCACGCCATCGCCCTGGTGGTCGCCGACCGCCGCTATCGCCTGCAGTCGCTGGCCTCTGGCGAAGTGGCGATCTACACCGACGAGGGCGACAAGATCCACTTCAAGCGCGGGCGCATCATCGACATCGAAACCGCCACCCTGAACATCCGCGCCAGCAGCGCGGTGAACTTCGACACGCCGGTGATCAACCAGACCGGCAAGATCGTTTCCACTGGTGATCAGCTCGCCGGTGGCATTAGCCAGATCAAACACGTGCACGTCGGCGTGCAGGCCGGCAGCGGCCAGACCGGTGCGCCGGCAGGAGGCAAATAATGCTTGTCAGCCAGAACCTCCACGCCGCACTGACCCGCGCCGTGCTCATCAGCCTGTTCACCTGGCGCCGCGCCGCCGATGACGACGCCCTCGACGACGAGGAGCGCTTCGGCTGGTGGGGCGACAGCTTTCCCACCGTCGCCGACGATCGCATCGGTTCGCGGCTGTGGCTTTTGCGTCGGGTCAAGCTGACCCGACAGACCCAGATGGACGCCGAGTTCTATGCCCGCGAAGCCCTGCAATGGCTGATCGACGACGGCCACTGCAGCGCCATCGACATCATCAGCGAACGCCTCGACGCCCAGCGCCTGAACCTGCGCACGGTCCTGACCCTGGCCGACGGCGAACGTCTGGACATCAACCCCGATAACAGTTGGCAGGTGATCTATGCCGTTTGAAACCCCTTCGCTGCCGGTGCTGATCAAGCGCACCCAAAGCGACCTGGCCGGCGATTCGCTGCGCCAGTCCGATGCGCAAGTGCTGGCCCGCACCCTCGGCGGTGCCGCTTATGGCCTGTACGGTTATCTCGACTGGATTGCCGAGCAGATCCTGCCGGACAAGGCCGACGAATCGACCCTGGAACGCATCGCCGCGCTGCGCCTGAACCAGCCGCGCAAACCGGCGCAAGTCGCCACCGGCAGCGTCAGTTTTACCGCCACTGCCGGCGCGGTGCTCGACGTTGACACGCTGCTGCAAGCAAGCGATGGCCGTACTTACAAAGTCACCACCGCGCGCACTACCGTCAATGGCAGCAACACCACCACGATTGCTGCGCTCGATGCCGGCAGCCTGGGCAATGCTGACGCTGGTCTGGCGCTGAACCCGGTACAGCCGATAGCCGGTGTGGTCGGCAATAGCTTCGTCGTGCTGGCGCCCGGCCTCAGTGGCGGCGTGGCGCGGGAAAGCCTGGAGTCGCTGCGTTCGCGGGTGATCCGTTCCTATCGGGTCATTCCGCACGGCGGTTCGGCCAGCGACTACGAGACCTGGGCGCTGGAAGTGCCGGGTGTGACGCGAGCCTGGTGCCGCGGTGGCTTCCTGGGGCCGGGCACGGTGACGGTGTTCATCATGCGCGACGAAGACCCGCAACCGGTGCCCAACGATGAACAACTGGCGGAGGTTCAGGCGTACATCGAACCGCTGCGTCCGGTGACCGCGGAAGTACACGTGCAGCGACCGATTCAGGTGCCGGTGGTGTATCGCTTCAAGAGCGTCAATCCGGACACCACCGCTGTGCGCGCCGCCGTGGAAGCGCAGCTGCGCGACTTGCACAACCGCGAGGCCGACCTCGGCGTGCCGCTGCTGATCAGCCATATCCGCGAAGCCATCAGTAGCTCCGGCGGTGAATACGATCACTCGCTGACCGCGCCGGCCGCTGACGTGCCTGCCGGGCAAAGCGAACTGCTCACCTTCGGAGGTTGCGTATGGGGGGCATAAGAACCGCCGCGCAATACCAGGCGCAACTGCGCGCCTTGCTGCCGAGCGGCCCGGCATGGGATCCGGAACGCGTCCCGGAACTCGAGGACGTGCTGCAAGGCGTCGCCGTCGAGCTGGCCCGTCTCGATGCCCGTGCCGCCGACCTGCTCAACGAGATGGACCCGGCAGGCGTCAGCGAACTGGTGCCGGACTGGGAGCGGGTGATGGAACTGCCCGACCCGTGCCTGGGCGCCACGCCGCTGTTCGACGACCGCCGCCTCGCCGTACGCCGGCGCTTGCTCGCGGTGGGCAGCCAGGCTGTCGGTTACTACCTCGACATCGCCAAAAGCCAGGGCTACCCCAACGCCAGCATCACCGAACACGAAGCCCCACGCATGGGCCGCTCGCGTTTCGGCGCAGCGCACTGGGGCACCTGGGAAGCGCAGTTCATGTGGACCCTCAACACCGGCGGCCGCCTGCTGCTGGGTCGGCGCTACGGCGCGAGTTACTGGGGCGAGCGCTTTGGCGTGAATCCGGGCTCGGCGCTTGAATGCCTGATCCACCGCAGTGCGCCGGCGCATACCAAGGTGCACATCAACTATGACTAGGGAGGAATGACGGGATGGACTATCCGAAGAGTGTGCCCAGCGCCGGTCTGGTGAATGGGAAATTTGTCGATGAAAACCCGCTGACCGGGACGCCGGGGTCGCTGATTCCGGCGCGATGGGGCAACAGCGTTACCGATGAAATCATCAACGCGATCACTGCCGCCGGACTTGTGCCTGACGAGGGTAACAGCACGCAACTGAGATTGGCGATTTCGACGATTGTCGAGAAGAACAAAAATGATTCTTTGGCGAGCAAGGATGAGGCCGAAGCAGGTACCAGCAGCAGCCGTCTGATGACGCCGCAGCGCGTTTTCCAAGCGATCGAAAAGAAAGTGGTTCAAGCCACTGAAACGGTTTTAGGCTGGGCGCGGATCGCGACCCAAAGCCAAGTCAATGCGGGGACTGACGACACCGCCATCGTCACACCGAAAAAGCTCCGGTTTGGTGTTTCCTACAGCATTGGCGCGAACGGCTATATCGCCTTTCCGAGTTGGTTGGGGGGCTTCATGATCCAGTGGGTCCTGATCACCATTGCTGCAGATAAAACCTATGCTGCCCAACCTTGGCCGGTGGCTTTCAAGACCCAGTGTGCCGCTACTTGGGCAAGTTATTCGCACGGCGGAAACGCACCCTATTTCGATATCACCACTCCACCCTTGGTGACCTATTTTGATTCTAGCCAGGTGCAGGTTTTGAGTAATTCCGGTGGCACCGGTTTTGTCACTGTGCTGGGAGTGGGGAACTGAAATGAAACGTTTCTATAGCCGCACCACTGGCAACACTTATTTGTCGGGCTATCACACGAGCTTCCCGGACGATGCCGTTGAAATTGACGACGAGCGTTACGAGTCGGTTATTGCTAACCCTGCAGCCGGAACCGAGCGGTCCCATGACGAGCTCGGCCTGCCGATACTGATCGAGTCGACGCCGCTTTCAGGCGAGCAAGCGCTGATCGAAGCAAAGGCGTGGCGCGACAAGGAATTTGATCGCGTGGTCTGGTTGCGTGACCGCCATCGGGACGAAGTGGAATTGATGAAAGCCACCACGCTATCCGACTCTGAATATCTGACGCTGCTGAATTACCTGCAGGCGCTACGCAAGTGGCCCCAGGCGAAGAAATTCCCCTCCAAACGCTCTCGACCGAAAAAGCCTGCCTGGATGACTGCCGAGTGAATGGATGCTGCATTGTCGGCATCGCCCATCAATGTTCCAGGTAAAGGAAAGTTAACTATGGATTATCCAAAAAGCGTCCCCAGCGTCGGCCTGGTCGATGGCCGCTTTGTCGATGAAAACCCGGTGGCGGGAACCCCGGGTTCGTTGATTCCGGCGGTGTGGGGTAACAGCGTGACTCAGGAGATCCTGAGTGTGATTAACGGCGGCGGGTTGGTGGCTTCTGAAGCCGATACCGGGCAGTTGTACAAGGCGATTCAGTCGATCATCGGCAAAGCGAGCCCGATGCGTTCGGTCATCACCCGACTGGCCGCATCGAAAACCCTGACCGAAGCCGAGCTTGGCCTGGTGCTGATCGACGGCAGCCCGGGGCCAGTGACCTTGCTGCTGCCACCGGCCAACGCCGCCCTCGGTGTGCGCGACGTGATTGTTCGGCGGGTGGACAACAGCGGTAATCGCATGGTCATCCAGGCGTCCGGTACCGACGGGATTCGTTTTCACACCCATCTGTCGGCCAGCGGTTATCCGTTCTTCGTATTGATGGGCGGCGGTGACTGGTGGCATTTGCGCAGTGATGGGGCGGGGAGTTGGTGGCCGGTCGGTCGTTTCGACAATACGCCATTGGGGCGGCCGTTTTTCGAGACGACCCTGATGCTCAGTCCCGGCGGATACGGTGCATTGAACGGCACCGTGATGAAACGCGCGGAATGGCCGTGGCTGTGGGATCACGCACAGCAATCGGGAATGCTGGGGACTGAAGCCTTACGCGTGGGCTCCGAGGGGAAATGGACCACGGGTGACGGTGCGACGACCTTTCGTGGTCCCGAAGGGCGAGGGGAATTTCTGCGGGTTCTGGATGAAGGTCGTGGCGTGGATGCCGGGCGTGCCATGGGCACTTTTCAGACTGGATCGACGCATTCCTATGCACAAGGTGCCAATGGCGCAGGCGCTGTGGGCGCGTACTGGTCAGATAGCTTGACCAATTTTGGCGCGGATACCCGGGAAGAACCGCAATACGTGACGGGATTGATCAATGGTGGTCCGACTTTTCCGGTGAATACCAGTTACCAGAGGGATACCGCAGCAACATTGCTCTACGCCTTCAAATCCCGCCCGCGCAACATCGCCTATCCCGGCCGCATCAAACTCATCTGAGGCACTTCATGTTCAATTATCTATTTGATGGCTCGGGCGCTCTGTCCGGGCCTGTCGAGTTCATTGTCACGCCGGGCATTGGCATCCAGTTACCCGGTAATGCTGTTGAGCTGGCGTACGAGTTGCCTGAGCCGGAAACCGGTCGTAGCTGGGCACTGATCAACGGAGTACCGCGTGAGGTGATCGACCGCCGGGGCATGGTTTATCGCAAGGATGGCGGCGCCCAACAGATCTGGACCGAGCTGGGTGAGTTACCGGACACCCTGACCGCGCAACCATGGCCAGGTGAGTTCCACACCTGGCGCGACAACGCCTGGGTGCTGGATGAGCAGGCTCGTTTGGCGAGCGCCAGACAGCAATCTCTCGGCCAGCGCGACGCACTGCTGCGCGACGCCGTCCTGCGCATCGCCCCGCTGCAATACGCCGAGGATATTGGCGATGCCAGCCATGACGAACAACTGCTGCTGATCGAGTGGAAGCTTTACAGCGTCGAGCTGAACCGGATCGAAAAACAGGCTGGTTTTCCTGACGAAATTACCTGGCCAGTCGCTCCCGGCGCAGCCATAACCAACTGATTTTCAGCACAGGGAGCAGTGCAATGGATTATCCAAAAAGTATTCCCGGCGTGGGCCTGGTCAACGGCGGCTTCGTCGATGAAAACCCGCTCGCCGGTTCACCGGGCTCGTTGATCCCGGCCGCGTGGGGCAACAGTGTCACGCAAGAAATTCTCAACGCGATCAAGGCTGCCGGCCTGACGCCTGATGAAGCGAAAACCGATCAGTTGGCAACGGCTATCGGCGCGTTGGTCGACTTCAACAAACTGAAAAATACCCCGACCACGTTGGCCGGTTACGGCATCACCGATGCGGTGGGGCGGTTGCTGGCGGTGCGGCAGATCGAGACGGTCGGGATCACGGTTTACAAGCCCAATCCCAGGGCCAAACGGATTCGCGTGCGTCTGGTTGGCGCTGGTGGTTCGGGAGGCGGCTGTGCGCCGGTGGCAGCGGGTTATCACAGTATTGGAGGTGGCGGTGGTGGTGGCGCCTACGCCGAGAGCTTGTATGACGTGACCGCAGAAATGATGACCGGCGTTCCTGTTTCTCTGGGGGCTGGTGGCGCCTCACGTAACTCGATGGGGCAGGCTGGCGGAGGCGCTTCTTTCGGCAGTTACCTGAGCGCGTCCGGTGGCCTGGGCGGGCAAATACTGACTTTTCCTGTGACAGCCACGGCAGTCGGCTTCGTTCAGGGGGGCGCTGGAGGACAAACCGTGACGGGTGGCAATCTCGCTAACGCACGTGGAATAGGCGGTGGCTATGCCATGTACAACGCCAATTGGGGTGTATTGGCCGGTGGCGGAGGCGCGAGTCCGTTTGATGGCGGTGGCCCGTTGATGGGCCTCAGTGGCGCTGGAACTTCAGGAAACCGAGGGTCAGGTGGCAGTGGTTCATGTTCGACCAGTGCCTCCGCGTCAGTCCTCAGCGGCGTCGGCGGAAACGCCTTCTGTGAAATCTGGGAGTACGAATAATGGCCCGTTATGTACGAGTGGAAAACGGTGTCGCGGTCGAATTGATCGACACCGGTGACTACGCGATCACCCAACTGTTTGCCCCCGCTTTCGTCGAGACGATGGTGCAGGTGCCGGAGGGTATGCAGATCGAAATTGGCGCGCCCGTCGGCGAATTGCGTCAGGAAATTGCGCCGTTGCCTGTAACGAGCAGCCCGGTCATTACCCCTGAAACAGTCCCCGATGAGCAAGAGCCTCTGGCGGCAGCACGCACCTGGCGCCAGTCCAGCCTGTCGGCCACCGAATGGTGGGTGACGCGTCATCGCGATGAGCAAGAGCTGGGGCGCGGGACGACGCTCAAGGCTGCGCAATATCTGGAATTGCTGGAGTACCGTCAGGCGCTGCGCGACTGGCCTGAAACAAGTCAATTTCCTTCCGCTGTTTCCCGGCCTTCGGTCCCCACGCGGTTAGCCGCACTCATAGGCTGAGACCAGCCCCAAATATTTCAGATTAAGGAGACAACCCTTGGACTATCCCAAGAGTGTGCCCAGTGTCGGACTGGTGAATGGACAATTTGCTGATGAGGACCCGGTTGCCGGCAAACCTGGTTCGCTGATTCCGGCGACATGGGGCAATGGCGTTACGCAGGAAATTCTTAATGTGGTGCAAGCGGCCGGCATGACGCCGAATGAGTCAGCCAATAATCAGTTGCTCGCTGCGCTGCGCAGCCCGACGCTGTTCAACACAGCACCGCAGTTTGATAGCGGACGCTCGGCGGCAACTGCGCAATTTGTACAACGAGCGTTGGGCAGTCATGCGAGTGCTCGCGGAATATCCGCAGCGACTCAGTTGACGCTGGCCGATGTCGGTTCCTCGATTGGTCTGGGCGGCACAGTGACTTATACCGTGACGCTTCCGGACGCAGCCTCGGCGCCGGATGGCGCGACGATCAGTCTGCATTGCCGCAACGCAGGCTCGGTCATGGTAGCCAGCAAAACCGGCTCACAAATCAGCCCTCAAGGGGCTTACGTGGCGTCGATCGTGATGAACGCCGGTGAGAGTGCGAACTTCGTCAGGGAGTCTGGTACTTGGGTGGTTTATGGCACGGCTGCGTTGAAGCACTGCGCCTCCTACGGCGCTCAGTTCACCACGCCGGGTTATCAGAAATTCCCCAGCGGATTGATCCTGCAATGGGTCGTCGGTGGCTCTGACGCCAACGGCAACATGACGCTTTCACTGCCGATCAAGTTTCCGTCGGCCATTTTGGGTGGCGTCGCCAATGAGGCAAATCCGACAGGCTGGAGTGCCGCAAATGCGACCGTCTGGGCGTTCGATCTGGGGTTATCGACCACCACTCAGGTGGTGGCGCGGGTTCGCAACATTGACTCCACAGGGATCAAGCCATCGACGGGAATTTCGGGGCGCATTCTGGTTTGGGGAGTTTGACCATGGCTATTTACTTTTACGCACAAACGCTTGGATTTGACCGGGTTGAAAATCCTGGAGCGGAACCTCCAGCAGGCGCAGTGGAAATCACTCAGGCCCAATACATTGAGCTATTCGCCGGGCAGGCCGCAGGCAAAGTCATCAGCGCCACTGCCACAGGTCAGCCAGTCCTTGGCGAGCCGCAAGTCTCCCCAGTGGCGCTGATTGCCCTGGAGCGCGGCTGGCGCAATAACGTTCTGCAGAGCACTCAATGGCTGGTTCTTCGCGATGCCGAAGAACTGGAAATGGGCGAGGGCACCACCCTGCGCAGCGAAGAATTCAAACAACTCCTGACGTACCGTCAGGCACTGCGCGACTGGCCTGACAATCCGGATTTCCCGAACGTACGTTCGCGGCCGGTTGAACCTGACTGGCTGGAAGGCTTGCTGCAGGCCAATGGTTGAGCGGTTTGCTGAGCAACCGAGGATAAATAAACATGGATTACCCAAAAAGTGTCCCGGGCTCCGGCCTGGTCGACGGCAAATTTGTCGACGAAGACGCCATCGCCGGAACACCGGGATCGCTGATCCCGGCCAGTTGGGGCAACAGTGTTACTCAGGAAATACTCAACGCAATTACCGCGGCCGGTTTGAAACCGGATGAAGCACAGACCGATCAGTTGGCGCAGGCGATCCGGCAATTATCGAAGCCTGACCCACTGCAGCAGTTTCCGGTGCAGGTCTATCGCCGGAATGTGCTGATCAATGGCGGCTTCGATATCTGGCAGCGCGGAACAACCAACCAAGGTCCCAATATCGGTGGGTATGTAGCCGATCGTTTTCGCTGTGACTGGAATGGGAATGCTGCCGTGGCCATTTCCCGCCAGGATTTTGCCCCTGGCCAGACAGACGTGGCAGGTGAGCCGAGCTATTTCTTGCGCTGGCAGCAAACCACGGCGGGCGTTGGCGCTACCGAGCACAAGATTTCCCAAGGCGTTGAATCGGTCAGGACTCTGGCTGGAAAAACCGCCACCGTGACATTTTGGGCGCGCTCCGACGCCGCGCGCCCGTTGAAGGTAACCATCGGTCAGTACTTCGGCAACGGTGGTTCGGAAGCCGTCGTTAAAGTGGTCGATGTCTTTGCATTGAACACTGCATGGACCAAATACAGCGCGACGTTTCAGGTGCCAGTGATCGCGGGAAAAATGCTCGGCACCAATGATTACTTGCGGTTGGCTTTTGATCTGCCACTTAACGTTTTGCAAACCGTGGATCTTGCACGGGTTCAACTCGAGGAGGGACCGGTTTCCACGCCGTTCGAATATCGTCCTGTTGGTGAAGAGCTGATGTTGTGTCAGCGCTACTTCGAGAAGTCGTTTGCCAGTCGTTTACCGATTCGTGCAAACAATGGTGTCGTAACCTGCATCGTTACGTTCACTCAGGCTGCGGCCGGGAATACCGGTCAATACGGCATGGTTATAGACATGCAGGTTCAGAAGAGAGTGCAACCCACCGTCGTCCTGTATTGCCCCGGAAATGAAAGCAGTCAGGTCTGGAACTACTCGCAGGGTGTGGCATGCACGGGGACCACGGTGCAAAGTGTGACACAGCGAAGTTTCGCCATCGGCACCGTGACGCCTGTGAGCAGTCAGCCCGGTAACGGATTGCAGATTGAATGGACAGCGGACGCTGAAATCTAGGGGTAGCTCATGACATATCAACTGACCGCCTGTGGTGTATTGCGCGTTGAAGATGCCGCGTTTATTCCACAGGACACGACCAATCGCGACTGGCTTGAGTATCAGCAATGGCTGTTAACCGGCGGACAGGTGCTGCCATCGAATGACGCACTCGAAGAGTCTGTACCCAACAACACCCTGACAACTCTGGCAAAAAAATGGCTGGGGGCCGTTGCTCGCCAACCATGATTCAATCGGAGCATCCAGGGAGGATTACGCATTATGCAAATAACTGAAGACAACCTTAAAACCATCATGCCCAACGCCCGCTCCCAAGCGGGCGTTTTTGTTTCTGCACTGAACAAAGCAATGACTCGCCGCCATATCGACTCGCCGAAACGCATCGCCGCGTTCCTGGCACAAGTTGGTCATGAGTCGGGGCAGCTGCAATACGTGCGCGAGCTGGGCAACAACCAGTACCTGAGCAAATACGACACCGGCACGCTGGCCTTGCGTCTGGGTAACACGCCCGAGGCCGACGGCGACGGGCAGAAGTACCGCGGTCGCGGGCTGATCCAGATCACCGGGCGCAGCAACTATCGCCAGTGCAGCCTCGGCCTGTTCGGCGATGAGCGTCTGCTGTCCTTGCCTGAGTTGCTTGAGCAACCGCAATGGGCAGCGGAATCGGCGGCATGGTTCTGGGAA
Source organism: Pseudomonas sp. AO-1 (assembly GCF_019775695.1). Lineage (NCBI taxonomy): Bacteria > Pseudomonadati > Pseudomonadota > Gammaproteobacteria > Pseudomonadales > Pseudomonadaceae > Pseudomonas > Pseudomonas sp. AO-1. The sequence continues at coordinate 5,261,944 of NZ_CP079947.1, read as the reverse complement.
CAGAACGGCCTGAACGATCTGGCCGACCGCGACCAGTTCAACAGCATCACTCGCCGAATCAACGGCGGGTTGAATGGCCTGCAGGATCGGCTCGACATCTGGGCGCGGGCGAGGGCGGTGCTATGTCCATCTCCTGGCGCCTGATCGGCATTTTGCTGCTGGCTGCGGTGGCCGCTGCGCTGGCTTGGCAGTTTCAGGACTGGCGCTACGGTCGACAACTCGCGGAGCAGGCGCGGTTAAACGCCGACACTCTCAATCAGCTGAATGTGGCGGCAGCCAGCGCGCAGCAGATCGAGCAGGATAAACGTCTGGCCCTCGAGCGACGCCTGGCGGCCAGTGAAAAAACCCACTATCGAGCCATGAGCGATGCCCAACGTGATCAAGATCGCCTGCGCGATCGTCTTGCCACTGCTGATTTGCGCCTGTCAGTCCTCATCGACGCCGGCGACGCTGCCCAAGGCTGCGGGATGCCAGCCACCGCCGGCGCCGGCGGCGTGGATCATGCAGCCGTACGCGCCCGACTTGACCCGGCGCATGCTCAACGAATTATCGCCATCACCGACGCCGGCGACCGCGGACTGATTGCCCTGCAGGCCTGTCAGGCCTATGTCAGAGCGCTGGCGCCCGAACATTTTGAATGAGTCTGTGTATTGAAAGCGCAACCGGGTCGTGTACGGTGGTAGTCATTCCACCCGATCCGGAGCGCACCGTGAAAGAGATCACTCAACTGGCTGCCGAGCTTGGCCGACGTTTGCAGTTGCTCAACGCCCACGTCACCACGGCCGAGTCGTGTACCGGTGGCGGGATTGCTGAGGCGATCACGCGGATTCCCGGGAGTTCGGCGTGGTTCGAGGCCGGTTACGTGACCTACTCCAACCGGCAGAAGACCCAGCAACTGCATGTGCCCGCCGACTTGTTCGGCACGGTGGGTGCGGTCAGTCGCGAAGTCGTCGAGTCGATGGTGCGCGGCGCACAGAAAAACAGCCTGGCGCGGTTTGCTGTCGCCGTCAGCGGCGTGGCCGGGCCCGATGGCGGTACACCGAACAAACCGGTGGGCACCGTGTGGCTGGCGTGGGGCGTGGGCGATGCGGTTTCCAGCGAGGTTCAGCACTTCCCCGGCGGCCGCGACGAAGTGCGCCGACAAACGGTGAAGGCCGCGCTAGAGGGGCTGTTGCGACTAGCGGCACGAGAAATCGAAAATCAGGGGTAGGCGATCCGCGAACGCTGTGGAATAATACTGGCTACTTATACAGGTGTTGGCCGTCAGGCCTTATTGATTACGTGAGGACTTTAATGGACGACAACAAGAAGAAAGCCTTGGCTGCGGCCCTGGGTCAGATCGAACGTCAATTCGGCAAGGGTGCCGTAATGCGTATGGGCGATCAGGACCGTCAGGCGATTCCGGCCATCTCCACCGGCTCTCTGGGTCTGGACATCGCACTCGGCATTGGCGGTCTGCCAAAAGGCCGTATCGTTGAAATCTACGGTCCTGAATCTTCCGGTAAAACCACACTGACGCTGTCCGTGATCGCCCAGGCGCAAAAAGCCGGCGCGACCTGCGCTTTCGTCGACGCCGAACACGCCCTCGACCCTGAGTACGCCGGCAAGCTGGGCGTCAACGTCGACGACCTGCTGGTTTCTCAGCCGGACACCGGCGAACAGGCACTGGAAATCACCGACATGCTGGTGCGTTCCAACGCGGTTGACGTGATCATCGTCGACTCCGTGGCGGCACTGGTACCGAAGGCTGAAATCGAAGGTGAAATGGGTGACATGCACGTGGGCCTGCAAGCCCGTCTGATGTCCCAGGCGCTGCGTAAAATCACCGGTAACATCAAGAACGCCAACTGCCTGGTGATCTTCATCAACCAGATCCGCATGAAGATCGGCGTGATGTTCGGCAGCCCGGAAACCACCACCGGTGGTAACGCGCTGAAGTTCTACGCTTCGGTCCGTCTCGACATCCGCCGTACCGGCGCGGTGAAGGAAGGCGACGAAGTGGTCGGCAGCGAAACCCGCGTCAAGGTTGTGAAGAACAAGGTGGCGTCGCCGTTCCGTCAGGCCGAGTTCCAGATTCTTTACGGCAAAGGCATCTACCTCAATGGCGAGATGATCGACCTGGGCGTGCTGCACGGTTTCGTCGAGAAATCCGGCGCCTGGTATGCCTATGAAGGCACCAAGATCGGTCAGGGCAAGGCCAACTCGGCCAAGTTCCTGGCAGATAACCCGGAAGTCGCTGCCAAGCTCGAGAAGCAGCTGCGTGACAAACTGCTGTCGCCAGCGGTGATCGCCGACTCCAAGGCTTCTGCGGTCAAAGAGACCGAAGACGACCTGGCTGACGCTGATATCTGATCGCAGCGATGACCACCGCTGTACTGGATACCCTCGTCGCGGTGCGGCGAACCGCCATGGACCTGCTTGCTCGACGCGAGCACGGTCGAGTTGAGCTGACGCGTAAACTGCGTCAGCGCGGCGCTGAGGCGGAAATGATCGAAACAGCCCTCGACCGGTTGACGGAAGAGGGGCTGCTTTCTGAAGCCCGTTACCTTGAAAGCTTTGTTTCCTACCGTGCCCGCTCCGGTTATGGCCCCTTGCGCATTCGCGAAGAGCTGGGTCAGCGTGGTTTGCAACGCGCCGACATCGAACTCGCACTGCGTGAGAGCGGTATCGACTGGCAGGAGCAGCTTCGGGATACATGGCAGCGCAAGTTCTCCGGACACTTGCCGATTGATGCCAAGGAACGTGCCAAACAAGGTCGATTCCTCGCCTATCGGGGCTTTTCGATGGAGATGATCAACCGCTTGTTCAGCGGCAGAGGGATGGACGACTAAGTCGGTTTAAATAGAAACGGCCCGCTATGGAAATAGCGGGCCGTTTTTTTTTGCCTTCAAATAACCTTCGAAGGTTCGCGTGTGCGATGTGTGGTCTGCGGTTTGCTATGGGCCCAATTTTCCGGAAGGTTGATGTAATCCACCAGTTCCCTGAGTCGCCCGTGGTCCCGGGCGTTGAAGGCGAACGCCAGCCGCACCAGATGGCTGTACTGCGCTTCGTCGTGTTCTTCACCGCTGTAGGCGTGTTGATGGAACTGGTCGCTCAGACACAGATCGGCGAAAGCCGTCTGCATATGCGCCAATGCCTGGTCGCTGAGCTTGTGGTGCATACGAATAACGAACTGACGTTTGAGCCAGCGGCTGGAGTGGAAGTTGCTGTAGAACTGGTTGATTTGCTGCACCGCCTCATCGACGTTATAGACCAGTCGCATCAGTTTCAGGTCGGTGGGCAGGATGTAGCGGTTTTCTTCAAGTTGCTGGCGAATGAAATCCAGTGCTCCCTGCCAGAACGTTCCACCCAGTGTATCCAGCAATACCACAGGCACCAGAGGACTTTTGCCGGTCTGGATCAATGTCAGGACTTCCAGTGCTTCGTCCAGTGTTCCAAACCCGCCAGGGCACAGCACCAGCGCATCGGCTTCCTTGACGAAGAACAGTTTGCGGGTGAAGAAAAAATGGAACGGCAGCAGATTGCCTGTGCCGTCCACAGTCGGATTGGCATGCTGTTCGAAAGGCAGGGTGATATTGAACCCGAGGCTGTGGTCACGTCCGGCACCTTCGTGCGCGGCTGCCATGATTCCGCCACCAGCGCCGGTGATGACCATCATGTCTGAACGTGTCAGGGCCGCGCCGAGTTCCCGGGCCATTGCATACAGTGGATGCTCGACCGGCGTGCGTGCCGAGCCGAACACGGTGACTTTGCGTCGCCCCTTGAATTGTTCCAGCACCCGGAACGCCTGCTCCAGTTCGCGCAGGGCCTGCAGGGTGATCTTGGCGTTCCAGCGGTTGTGATCTTCCTGGGCCATGCGCAGCACGGTCAGGATCATGTCGCGATAGATCGGCAGGTTCGGGCTGTTGGGAGAAACCTGGTTGAGTTGTTCTTCGACCTTGTTGATGAGGTCGGGAAGTTGTTCCTGAAAATGCCGGCTGAGCAGGTCATTCGGTTGGTAAGGCATTCAACGTCTCCTTCTGCACAGAGCTTGTGGCCCTGACGTGCGGCGTCAGTGCCGCGCTGCAAAAAAACACACACTCGGCAGCTCCTTGTCCTGCCGTGAACAGATGATCGGGAATACTTTGAATCTAGACCCTCGCGAGCCATTGCGCTGAGTTGATCATTACGCCGCGCAGTCTTTTTCTGGCAGCCGTTGGGTGTCATTGGCAAAGAATGTTCACCGCTCGTCCGAACGTACGCCGTAGAGCAATCGCTCTGATTTACTAACTTACAGGCACTGTACGACAGCTTGGAGTCAGCCGCCGTACGCAGGGTGCGCGCTTTTCAGGGATTCGCGGGTAGCAGGCAAGGAGGCGGGATAGATGGCCAGAGTGGTTCTGGAAATCGATACGCAGCTGTATCGGATGTTGAAAGCGTCAGCCGAGGCCAATCAAGTCAGTCTCGAAGAGGAGTGCTGCCGACGTCTGGCAGGTGGTGAACGGCGTTCACGCTATTTACAGGCACTGGTGGCCGAATTGCGCGCCGAGGATGAACAGCGGCGCGCCAATACCCGGTGATTACTTCTTCTTCGCCGGGGCTGCTTTCGGGCAATCGGAATCCTGATAGCTGGCCGAGCCGATGGCTTTGTTGGTTTTATATTCAGTGAAGTCGTAACGCATGACCGCGCCTTTGGCCATCAGCTTGCGGTACGACGGGTTATTGCACACCGAAGCACCCAGCTGGAAATACACCGCTTTTGGATCAGCGCGCATCTTTTCGGCGTGGCTGGCCTGCACGCTCAGGTGGTTGATCAGGGTGATGCCTTCAACGGTGTAGCCCTGATCGAGAATGTCTTCGTTGATCGCCCGTGGCGTACCAACGCTGCTTTGTTCGGCGATGTTGCGCAGTTCTTTGTTCAGATTCTGCTCTTTCAACGACGCCGCTTGTGCGCTGAAGGACAACGCCAGCGCGATGGCGGCGGTGGGAACGATTAGGCGCAGCATGAAACTCTCCTGATTCAGTGACTGGTGGTTCGACCAGTCCTGTGGCTGTGCGTTCAGTGGCGCCGGATTATAGGGGAGCCGGTCGGGACGGTACAGGTTTGCGCTCGCCGCTCTGGTAAACTGCCAGCCTTTATTACCTTGCCGAGTGCTGTGCGTGTCGAGTTTTCCTGCTGTGGTGCGTTGCCTGTGATCAAACATGCCCCCAACGCTGTAGCCCGTTTGCGCGACCAGCGCGAGGACGAGGGCATCAAGCCGATTCAGGCCCGAGGTTTTCGCTCCGAACGTTGCCGCGACTGCCGGGTGATCATCAGCCATTGCCTGTGCGCCTGGCGACCAACGGTCGAGTCCCGTTCCGGCGTGTGCCTGATCATGACCGGCAAGGAAGTGTTCAAACCGAGCAACACCGGCTGGCTGATTGCCGATGTAGTACGCGACAACCACGCGTTCATCTGGTCGCGCACCGAGCCAGACCCGCAGATGCTCGCGCTGCTCAACGACCCGCAATGGCAGCCGTACCTGGTATTTCCTGGCGAATACGTAGAACCGTCACGGGTGACCAACACCGTCGCCGTCGATAGCAGCAAGCGTCCATTGTTCATTCTGCTGGATGCGACCTGGACCGAGGCGCGCAAGATCTTCCGCAAGAGTCCGTATTTCGATCGCTTGCCGATTCTCAGCCTGTTGCCCGACAGACTCTCGCGTTATCGCCTGCGTCGCTCCACCCGTAGCGAACATCTGTGCACCGCCGAAGTCGCGGCGTTGTGTCTGGAGTTGGCAGGGGACAGCGATGCGGCTTCGGCACTGGACGCGTATTTCGATGTGTTCAGCCAGCATTACCTGGGCGCCAAACAACAGCTGGATATGAACGAGTCGACCCCGGCGCATGCCGAGTTGTTGCCTTATATACGAAAGCCGCAGGCAGTGTTGGCGCCATAGTGGCCCATACTTCACGCAGCGGCGGCCGTGCTGCTTGACCACCCCGGCTTCGCTGGGCATGCTTGGCGCCGATTAGGGTGCGGCCAAGGTTTGAAACGCCGTGTTTGCTTGTGATTGGCGTTGAACGTGCCCCTGTGGATAGCGCTGTGCAGCGCTCTCTTGAGTTGCTTTGGCGAGGCCCGAATGCGTCGGGTCTGCCATCAAAAACAGGATCATTTGAATAATGGCCACATACGACATCCTGATTGCCGATGATCACCCTCTGTTTCGTAGCGCACTGCATCAAGCGGTGACCCTGGGCCTTGGCCCGGATGTACGACTGGTGGAGGTGGCGAGCATCGCCGAGCTGGAAACGCGCCTGACCGAGAAGTCCGACTGGGATCTGGTCCTGCTGGACCTGAACATGCCCGGCGCGTTCGGGTTTTCCGGTCTGGTCATGCTGCGCGGTCAATATCCGCAGATTCCGGTGGTGATGGTCTCGGCGCAGGAAGAAGCCTCGGTCATGGTCAAGTCCCGCGAGTTCGGTGCCAGTGGCTTTATTCCCAAGTCCAGCGACCTGAGCGTGATCCAGCAAGCCGTGCGCAAGGTGCTTGATGGCGACGTATTCTGGCCACCGCAGGCGTTCGAAGCGGTCAGCGTCTCCGCCGAAGCCAAAGCTGCCAGCGACGGCCTTGCCAGCCTGACCCCGCAACAGTTCCGCGTATTGACCATGGTCTGTGAGGGCCTGCTGAACAAGCAGATTGCCTATGAGCTGAACGTGTCCGAAGCGACCATCAAGGCTCACGTTACAGCGATCTTTCGCAAGTTGAACGTACGCACCCGGACACAGGCGGCATTACTTCTGCAACAACTTGAGTCAATTCCGAGCCAATAAAGGCTGGCGTCTTCACGCTTTTTTGACTTTTGTTGCTCTAGCTTTCCCACTCCTTTCTGGTTGGTTTTTACCTTATGTCACCTTTCAAGGGCCAGACCGGCCTGAAACGCATCCTCAACGCTTCCGGTTACTCGCTGGACGGCCTGCGCGCAGCCTTCACCGGCGAAGCGGCATTTCGCCAACTGGTGCTGCTCAATGTGGTGCTGATTCCGCTGACGTTCTTCCTGAATGTCAGCCGCGTCGAACAGGCAGTGCTGATCGCCGTCTGCCTGTTGGCGTTGATCGTCGAGTTGTTGAACTCCGCAGTAGAAGCGGCGATTGACCGCATTTCCCTGGAACTTCACCCACTGTCCAAGAATGCCAAGGACATGGGCAGCGCTGCGCAATTCGTAGCCCTGAGCATGATTGCCCTGGTGTGGGCGGTGATTCTGCTTTAAGCGATACTTGGCAAGACGATCTCGTCGCTGCGCTGCACCCCAGCGGTGAAAGCGCGGCACAGATCGAGAAATTCGCGCATGGCCGACGTCTGATATTTCTGCTTGTGCCAGATGAAGTAAAACTGTCGCGCCAGATCCAGATCAGGCGTTTCCACCGCCACCAGGCTGCCGCGCCGAAACGCATCGCGCAGCGCCAGCCGCGAAATACAGCCAATCCCCAATCCTGATTCCACCGCGCGTTTGATCGCTTCAGTGTGTTCCAGCTCCAGGCGGATATTCAGCGCACTGCGATGGTGACGCATGGCCTGATCGAACGTCAGTCGTGTGCCAGAGCCTTGTTCGCGCAGAATCCACGCTTCGTGCGTCAGCTCTTCCATGGTCGCGCTGCCGCGTTTGGCCAACGGATGTTGCGGTGCGCAGAACACCACCAGCTCATCTTCGACCCAGCTCTGCACTTCGATGTCCGGATGGCTGCAGTCACCTTCGATTAGACCCAGATCAATTTCGTAGTGAGCGACTTGATGCACGATATTGGCCGTGTTCTGCACATGCAGCTTTACCTGGCTTTCGGGATGACGCTGCATGAAGCCGCCGATCAACAGGGTCGCCAGGTAATTGCCGATGGTCAGGGTGGCACCCACCGACAGTGAGCCGAAACCGGATTTGCCATTGAGCAGGTCTTCGATTTCCTTGGACTGATCAAGCAGGGCCACGGCTTGCGGCAGCAGCTGTTTGCCCAGCGCGTTGAGGCTCAGTCGTTTGCCAGCGCGGTCGAACAGCTGGCAGCTGGACTGGCGCTCCAGTTCGGTAATGGAGGTGCTTGCCGCCGATTGCGAGAGGTTGAGCAGGCCCGCAGCACGGGATACGCTTTCCTGCTGGGCGACGGCGACGAAGACTTGCAGTTGACGAAGAGTAAATCGCATATCGATATAACCGATAACCCTTATCTTAATAATCCAGTTAACAGATATTGTCGTCGCTATTAGAATGCGTTGCAATTGCGCACTGTCGGCCGCAAAGGCGAGCGCAGACCCAATATCCAGGAGTCCCACGTACATGAGCAACATGAACCACGAGCGTGTCCTCAGTGTTCATCACTGGAACGACACTCTGTTCAGCTTCAAGTGCACCCGCGATCCGGGCCTGCGCTTCGAGAACGGTCAGTTCGTGATGATCGGCCTGCAACAGCCAAATGGCCGCCCGCTTATGCGCGCTTACTCGATCGCCAGCCCGAACTGGGAAGAGCATCTCGAGTTCTTCAGCATCAAAGTGCCTGATGGTCCGCTGACTTCGCAGCTGCAGCACCTCAAGGAAGGCGACGAGATCATCATCTCGAAGAAGCCTACCGGCACCCTGGTACTGGACGACTTGAACCCGGGCAAGCACCTGTATCTGCTGAGCACCGGCACGGGTCTGGCGCCGTTCATGAGCGTGATTCAGGACCCGGAAACCTACGAGCGCTTTGAAAAAGTGATCCTGGTGCACGGCGTGCGCTACGTCAACGAAGTCGCCTATCGCGAGTTCATCACCGAGCACCTGCCGCAGAACGAGTTCTTCGGTGAAGCGCTGCGTGACAAGCTGATCTACTACCCGACCGTGACCCGCGAGCCGTTCGAGAACCAGGGCCGTCTGACCGATCTGATGCGCAGCGGCAAGCTGTTCAGCGACATCGGCCTGCCACCGATCAACCCGCAGGACGACCGCGCGATGATCTGCGGCAGCCCGAGCATGCTCGACGAGACCAGCGAAGTGCTCGACAGCTTCGGCCTGAAGATCTCGGCGCGGATGCGCGAGCCGGGTGATTACTTGATCGAGCGTGCGTTCGTCGAGAAGTAAGCCCCACGAAAAAGCCCCCATTGCCGGCGAAGGCAATGGGGGCTTTTTCATACCCGAAATATTTCATTCCTGCCTGCCACAATCCATGTAGGAGCTGCCGAAGGCTGCGATCTTTTGATCTTGAAAAGGCAAAATCAAAAGATCGCAGCCTGCGGCAGCTCCTACATTGAGCGAGGTCTCAGGTGTTGGCCGGGATGACTTCCAGCACGCAAATCTGCTCCGGCGTCGGGTAATGCCAGCGCACGTCCAGATCCCAGAACTGTGCACCGTACTCGCGCTCCGGCGCCGGCGTCTGATACGCCGGGCGCGGATCTTGGGCCAGACACTGCTCGATCAACTCGACCAGTGGCTCGCCAAGGCGCTGAGCATGGCCGTGCGCCTGTTGCAGCGCGGCGTCCGTCCACTGCACGTCAATCAGCTGTGGCGCGGCGCTGGCGATGCTGTTGGAGGCTTCGGGGATGATGTCGGCGTAAGGCACATAGGGTTTGATGTCGAGGATCGGCGTGCCGTCGAGCAGGTCGATGCCCGAGATGAACAGCCGATGCGCCTCGACCTTGTCCAGCTTTACCACCGACTGGCCGATGCCATTGGGACGGTGAGTGGCGCGGGTGGCGAACACGCCCATGGACTTGTTGCCACCCAGACGTGGTGGGCGCACTTTCAGGCGCGGCTTTTCTTCCAGCGCCTGATGAAACAGGAACAGCAGCCAGACATGGCTGACCTGCTCCAGCCCTTGCACCGCGTCACCCTGATTGAATGGCGCCACCAGCTCCAGCACACCACGAGCGGCGGGGGCCAGTTGTGGCTGGCGCGGAATGGCGAACTTCTCCTTGAAGCAGGAGCGCACAAAACCAATGGGGGAGACGCTGTAAGTCATGTTGCGTGATCAGCCACGAACGCGCAGGGTCAGGCCCTTGAGGAAATTGCGCAGCAACTGATCGCCGCACGGGCGGTAGTTGGTGTGGCCGACCTTGCGGAACAGCGCGCTCAGCTCAGGCTTGGACACCGGGAACTCGGCAGCCTTGAGGATCGCGTGCATGTCGTCTTCCTTCAGTTCGAATGCCACGCGCAGCTTCTTCAGAATGATGTTGTTGGTCACCGGCACTTCGATCGGCTGCGGTGGACGACTTTCGTCCTTGCCACGCTTGAAGATCACCAGGCCATCGAGGAAGTGCGCCATGACCTCGTCCGGGCAGCGCACGAAGCCTTCTTCGTCTTCTTCTTTCTTGTCGAGGTACGCGACGACGTCTTTCAGCTCCACGTCCATGCCGCCGAGCTTGATGATCTCGATGACTTTCTTGTCGCTGATGTCGAGCATGTAGCGCACGCTGCGCAATACGTCGTTATGAATCATGTGGGTCATCCTGATAATCGTTGTGGGCAACGCGCAGGCACGCTGCCGGAATGTGTGGCGGCAACAGAGGTGTCAGAACTTCTCTTTGCCGGACAGGTAGCGCCATTGGCCCACCGGAACCTTGCCGATCGACACGCCGCCGATGCGGATGCGGCGGATGCCGACGACCTTCAGGCCAACCGCTTCGCAGAACTGCGCGATGATCCCCGGCTGCGGGTTCTTCATGGCGAAGCGCAGGCGGTTTTCGTTCTGCCAGCTGGCCTTGACCGGCGGCAGCTCCTTGCCCTTGTGGGTGAGGCCGTGCTGCAGGCGATTGAGGCCGTGGGCAACCATGTCGCCTTCGACCTCGACCACGTATTCCTGCTCGATCTTGGCCGCATCGGCAGTCAGTTTGCGCAGCACTTTCCAGTCCTGAGTGAATACCAGCAGGCCGCTGGCCTTGGGCTGCAGGTCGGCGCTGGCGGTCAGCCGCAGGAAGTGTCCGCGCAACGGACGTTTGCCGTAGCGGTGCTCTTCGCTGAGGGTGTCGGCGCTGAGCGATTGCATGGCGGTGTCGACGTCCATACCGGCCGGCACGTTGAGCAGAATCGTGACCGGCTCCGGCGCGGTGGCCTTGGCGTCCTTGTCGAGTTCGACCTTCTGGTCGCCGACCTTGAACTGCGGTTCGTCGATCACTTCGCCGTCCACGGTGACCCAGCCGCCCTCGATGAACAGCTCGGCCTCCCGGCGGGAGCAACCGACCAGTTCGATGAGGCGTTTGGAGAGGCGAATCGGGTCAGTCATGACAGGGCCGTAACAAAAAAGGGGTGGGCATTGTACCTGCCTGGCGCCGGTTAAGCCCGGTTCCATTTGCAGGGTGTTCGCAATTCCTGTGGGAGCTGGCTTGCCAGCGATGGCGTCACCTCGGTGTGTCTGTCAGACCGAGTCGCCGGCATCGCTGGCAAGCCAGCTCCCACAGGGTTCTACGATATGTCAGCCGTTGCTGGAGCGCTGCTGGTTCTGGCGCAAGCGCATATGCAGCAGCGGATATGGCTGGCCCATACCGTCGACTTCCGAGCGGCCGATCACTTCAAAACCCTGTTTGAAGTAAAACCCCAGCGCCTGCGGGTTCTGTTCGTTGACGTCCAGTTCATCGGCATTCAGATGTTGCATGGCGTAGTTGAGCAGTTTCTTGCCCAAACCCTGGCCGCGATGCTCGGGATCGATGAACAGCATTTCGATCTTGCCCGCCGCCACGCCGGCAAACCCGGTGATGCGCTGGTTGGCGTCCTTGGTGCAGATCAGCATCACCGCATCCAGGTAACGGGTGAGCACCAGATTACGCAGCAATTCGATGTAGCTGTCCGGCAGAAAGTCATGGGTCGCGCGGACCGAGGCCTCCCAGACCCGGGTCAGTTCCTGATAATCGCTGAGTTTCGGTGTATGAATGACCGAATGCTGACGCATGCCCGTCGCCTCTTTCCAGTGGATAAGCGGGATTCCTTCCCACAGCAAACAATAGCCGTAAAAAAGCCCCGCATCTCGTAAAAAGAGCGGGGCTTTTTTGTATTTATTTCGGTGTCTGGCTGGCTGTTAATGTTGCCTGCAAGAGCTTCCCCCTCACCCCAACCCTCTCCCCCCAAGGGGGGCGAGGGGGGAAGGGAGCTGATCTTCATGCTGTTCAAAATCTGAGGTCGACTCGATATTTCAAGTCGCCGTCATTCGAAAGAGCAACTCAATCAGTCCCCTCTCCCTCAGGGAGAGGGTTAGGGGGAGGGGCTTTTGATCTTCAGATCAGATCTGCTCAGCCCACAGGTCGTATTCGTCAGCGTCAGTCACCTTGCACCAGACCTTGTCGCCCGGCTTGAGGTTGCTGCCGTTGTCGATGAACACGTTGCCGTCGATTTCCGGGGCATCGAAGAAGCAGCGGCCGACGGCGCCTTGCTCGTCGACTTCGTCCACCAGCACTTCGATCTCGCGGCCGATGCGCATTTGCAGGCGTGCCGAGCTGATCGCCTGCTGGTGCGCCATGAAGCGCTCCCAACGGTCTTGCTTGACGTCGTCCGGGACCACTTCCAGGTCCAGGTCATTGGCCGGCGCGCCATCGACTGGCGAGTACTGGAAGCAACCGACGCGGTCGAGCTGGGCTTCGGTCAGCCAGTTGAGCAGGTACTGGAAATCTTCTTCGGTTTCGCCCGGGAAGCCGACGATGAAGGTCGAACGGATGATCAGGTCCGGGCAGATTTCGCGCCAGTTCTTGATCCGCGCCAGAGTCTTGTCTTCGAACGCCGGGCGTTTCATGGACTTCAGGACTTTCGGGCTGGCGTGCTGGAACGGGATGTCCAGGTACGGCAGGATCTTGCCGGCGGCCATCAGCGGGATCAGCTCGTCAACGTGCGGGTACGGGTAAACGTAGTGCAGACGCACCCACACGCCCAAGGTGCTCAGCGCTTCGCAGAGTTCGGTCATGCGGGTTTTCACCGGCGCGCCGTTCCAGAAACCGGTGCGGTATTTCACGTCGACACCGTAGGCGCTGGTGTCTTGCGAAATCACCAACAGCTCTTTGACGCCGGACTTGACCAGGCGCTGGGCTTCGTCGAGCACATCACCCACCGGACGGCTGACCAGTTTGCCGCGCATCGACGGGATGATGCAGAAGCTGCAGCTGTGGTTGCAGCCTTCGGAAATCTTCAGGTACGCGTAGTGGCGCGGGGTCAGCTTGATGCCTTGCGGCGGCACCAGGTCGATCAGCGGGTTGTGGTCCTGTTTCGGTGGCACCACTTCGTGCACCGCGTTGACCACTTGCTCGTACTGCTGCGGTCCGGTTACGGCCAGCACGCTCGGGTGTACGTCGCGGATGTTGCCTTCTTCCACGCCCATGCAACCGGTGACGATGACCTTGCCGTTTTCCTTGATCGCTTCACCGATCACTTCCAGCGACTCAGCCTTGGCCGAGTCGATGAAACCGCAGGTATTGACCACCACCACGTCGGCGTCCTGGTAGGTGGACACCACGTCATAGCCTTCCATACGCAGCTGGGTCAGGATGCGCTCGGAGTCGACCAGTGCTTTCGGGCACCCTAACGATATCATACCTACACGTGGGGCTTTCTCTGTCATCATTATAGGTAGATCCTCATCAGGGCTTGTTTTTTCTAATGGCTAAAAGTGGCGCGCGAGTATACAGCTATTTACGATTCTCTGATCCTAGACAGGCGACCGGCAGCAGTGCCGACCGTCAGCTCCAGTACGCACAGCGCTGGGCAAGTGAGAAGGGGCTTGATCTGGATGAGTCACTATCCCTGAGAGATGAAGGGTTATCCGCCTATCACCAGCGTCACGTCAAGCAGGGGGCGTTGGGCGTCTTCCTGCAGGCTGTCGAGGACGGTCTCATTGCGGACGGTTCTGTCCTAGTCGTTGAAGGGCTGGATCGGCTGAGTCGTGCCGAGCCGATTCAAGCTCAAGCCCAATTGGCTCAAATCATCAATGCTGGCATCACTGTGGTTACTGCTAGTGACGGCCGGGAGTACAACCGAGCCGGCTTGAAGGCTCAGCCGATGGACCTGGTGTATTCGCTCCTGGTGATGATCCGTGCGCACGAAGAATCAGACACCAAATCAAAGCGTGTGAAAGCCGCAATCCGCCGGCAGTGCGAAGGGTGGATTGCTGGAACTTACCGGGGCATTATTCGAAACGGCAAAGATCCGCAGTGGTTGCATTGGGATGGCCAGGTATTCGAGCTGCTACCAGAGCGTGTCGAGGGTGTACGCCTGGTGATCGATCTGTTCCGGCAGGGCTATGGTTCTGTTCGTATTATTCGAGAATTGACTGAACGCGGCCTGTCCGTCACCACGAAAGGCATCACAGCATTGCAGGTGCACCGGCTTGTCCGGCTGCCGGCATTGATGGGCGTGAAGGTGCTAGAGCTGGATGGTGAAACGTATCGGCTGGAAGGATATTACCCGTCGATATTGACCGCCGATGAATTCGCTGATCTTTCACTACTCGTTGAGAGCCGGGTCAGGCGCAAGGGTAAGGGGGAAATCCCCGGCCTCGTTACCGGTCTGGGGATCACTTATTGCGGATACTGCGGTACGGCCGTTGTTGGGCAGAACGTTATGCACAGGGCCAAAGCTGACGGCAGCTTATCTGATGGTCATCGGCGTTTGATCTGCGTGGGGTATTCACATAACAAGGGTTGTTCTGTCGGTGGTAGTTGCAGTGTCGTGCCTATAGAGAAAGCGTTAATGAGCTATTGCACCGACCGCATGAACCTCAGCAGCCTGTTGGAAGGCAATGACCAGTCGCAATTGATACAAGCACGGCTGGTGGCTGCAAAGAGCGAAGCGGCACTTATCGAGCAGCAACTGGAGCGGGTGAGTGAGGCTTTGCTGGCGGCAGAAGGTGGTGCGGCGCCGCTGGTATTCGTCCGTAAGGCTCGCGAACTTGAGGAGATACTGTCAGCAAAGCAAAAAGATATAGCTCAGGCCGAGCGCGAATTGGTGGCGGTATCAAACCGTGACCAACCTGGACTTTCTGAGGCGTGGGCAGAGTTGTCCTCAGGTGTTGAGATGATGGACTTCGATGCACGAATGAAAGTGCGGCACTTGGTAAGAGATACTTTCGAGCGAATAGTTGTCTACCATCACGGGATGCAAGCAACTGCAAGAGATGGAAATGTGATCGACTTATTGTTGGTCGGGAAAGGTGGCCAGCCCCGTTTGCTTCGTATTGATCGAAAAACAGGGGAATGGCGAGCAGGGATGGGGGCTTAGTCTAAATCCCCATCCTGCTTGGTAAAGTATTGATATTGCTTAATGGGACGGGCAGGGAAGTTTAGGTTTTTCTAACTGCTCGCCATCCTTTCCATTGTTCGACAGGTTTGGTTTCCTTGAATAATGAATAGAGCCCTCTTTGAGCTCTGCACCATGGATGGTTTTCAGGGGGGCGCCATATCACGTCATCATCAGCAAATAAGTGACTATTCTCGCGTACAAAGTTGCTGAGATTTTTGAATGTCATGGTTACCCTGCTGGGTGTCAAAACCGTATAGGTTTTGGACCGTGCGTTATGTTCTGCTGCTGCACTAAGTCCATCCATGCGTTGAGGTCTTCCCTTCATTTTCTTGCTTGCAAGTGCTGCCCGCTTAGCAACGACCTCGGGGCGCTTTGCTCCCTCCCGCATGGCGTGGATAGTTGCTTCTGGAGGGGGTTTCAATCTCCCTTCTTCGTGTGCTTTCAATAGTCCTCGTTTGATGCTTTCTCGGTGAGCTGGAGAAAGCGCCCGTCCAGTCAACATGGATATTCCAGATTTTTTTAGGCCTAGGGCTAATGCCTTTCGAGTTAATTGTGGAACAGTGCATCCAACTTCTTGGGCTAAATTTTTGTTCACCGTGGATGCATATTTCTCCGTTATCAGCACGACTTGGGCCTGAGTCCATACCCAAGTCGCGCGTTTGATCCCTCTACTTTTCGTCATGTTTTCGCTCTGGATCGGGCTGCGGCTATGCGGCTTTTTCTTGGGCTAGCGGTACAGGTTTGCTTAGTACCCGAAGATGGCCTTGGCCAATCCAGAAGTTGTGTTGCACTTGGATGCACACGTTCCAGGCTTCCTGGGCGACGTGGTTTCCGGCGTCGACAATGTTTCCCTGGTCGTCGACCAAGGCCATGCGGAGTTTTTTTCCGTCGTGGGTGATGCAGGTGAACCCTTCGTGAGTAACGCCGCTGATGGTTGCGGTAGGCAGCGTGTCGGTTTTGGCGTCGAAAATCATTATGCTGCCTCCAGTTTCATGATCGGCTCCCAGCTCGACTCGTTGACATTGTGAGTTCTCATGCATGAGCCTCCTGCTGTGCCACGCTCAGTCCTACTGCGACCGGGCGCACCCAGATCGGCATGCTGTTGAGCATGAAGGTTTCGCCGGCAGCTGCCAGCAGTAGGGTGGTGCCCATCACATGGGCGATTGCTTCGGCTGCGGCCGGCGGTACCGCGTTGCCGATGCGCTCGCGCCATGCCTGATCGCTCAAGCCGTCCAGCTCGAACTGTTCTTCTGGTTCGACCAGACTTTGCAGCGCGGCCAGCTCCAGCGTTGTGAATGGTCGGTGCCAGGTGCCGTCGAGACTTTCAATCACGCAGGTCAACCGGTCATTAGCTTCCGGCATGCGGGGATCAGCGACTGACCAGCGTCCGTTATCCTGCTTGGCACTGGCCGATACGGCGCCGCACTGCTCTTTCCAGCCGACAACGCCGTAGTGGCCACCAGTCAGGTAGGCGTCACCCTTGACACGCTTCATGCCGGGGCGGGGATCTGCGATCGACAACGCACCACTGGCAACCTGCTGCGATCCGGTGACAGTCCCAGCAGTTTTATCCCATGGACAAACACCCAGCTTCCGGCTGCTCGCTCCCAGGTGCCAGTTGTGATACCGGGGATCCTGCACGGCATAGGCGCCTTGCCCAGTGGTACTGCCGGCGATCACCGTTCCGGCGGCGTTGTCGAATGGCGTTACCAGATACTTGCCGAAGCCATCACCAGGCCGGCGAGGATCAGCAACGCTGAAGGTCCCTTGCCCGGGCGACTTGACACCGATTACCGCGCCGCTGGTTTCGTCCCATTTGCGGACGCCGTACTGCTGGTATTGCAGGGCGCCGGCTTTGGCGCGCGGATCGGCAACAGAGAACGCTCCGTTTGTTGGGCTGCTCCGACCTGCAACGGTGCCGGCGGTGTCTTGCCATTCATGCACGCCGAGGTATCCGGCGCGATACTCAGGAACGATCACCAAGTCACGCAGGTAACCGTCCTCTATCGCCAAGTCGTTCAGGCTGCGCCAGTCCTTGCCGGCGGTGACCAGGGCGAGACGAACCCACGTTTTCCACTGGAGTGCTGGAACCCGGTGCATCGGGCCGGCGGCTTCAATATTGCCGGCGAGCGGCATACGTCCGAGGATCGAGCCGACAGACTGGAGCGTTTTCTTTTCCGGCTCGTACAGGAACGGCGGCACCTTCTCGATGTGGCGGGCCACCAGCAAGAAGCGCTTGCGGCTCTGAGCCAGGCCGCCGATGACGCCGCAATCGTGCGTGGTTTCGGCGACTGCGTATCCGTAGTGGTTCAGCAGCTTGTTGATCTGGTCCAGCAGGTGGCGGCCACGGGTGGCTAGGCGGGGTACGTTTTCGAAGACGATCAGCGATACCGGGTCGTCCTTCCACGCCTCACACATCAGCCAGATGCAGCGCAACGTGAGCTCGTTCAGAGCCTGGTACTTCGGCGTCAGGCTCATTGTTTCGGACAGCAAGCCCGAGGCGCCTTTGCAAGGGCTGGAAATGAACACAGCGTCCGGACGTTCGTTGCTGGCAGCGCGGCGCAGGTCGTCAGCGCTCGCCTCAGTCCAGCCGGAAGGCGGCTCTTTACCGTGGAAGCGGATGTACTGGTCGCGGGTGAATAGATCCATCAGCGTTCCCGGAACACCGGAAAGACGTTGAAAGTCGCGCAGGCCGGCGGGGTCCACGTCAACGCCGCCGATGCATTGCCATTCGGCTTGGATATGCCCAACGATGGGCTTGGCCCGGTTGAAACCCTTAGCGCCGCCGCCGAGACCGCAGCACATATGGAAGTGTCTGAGAACGCGCTTAAGCATTGGCGTTCTCCTCGACAATGACCGCTTGCGCTTGGCTCTCACTGGCTTCTGTGTAGCTGCGCAGAACGTCTAGATCATTCGGCTGCGCCGTAGGGGTCTTATACCCCACAACAGGCTGCGCGGGCGGGCGTTTCTGAGCGTTTAGCGTTGCATCAGCGAGCGCTGCCCCGCGCAGCTTTTCGTGGGGTATAAGTGCCTCGGCAGTGGCTCTGGACGAAGCAATAATGCCTGCTGCTGCGCAGCAGAGACTGTTTTTTACAGGCGTGTCGATCCCGCTGTCGTCGCGAAGCAAAGCGGCCTGCACCTGCGTGTTGTCCTGTGAGTGCGTCATGCCGCTTTCCTCCGATGTTCGATAGCAAGTTGATCCATCAGGCGCTGGTGGTAAGTGTTGCGCGCCTCTGCGGCAGACCACGGACGGATGGTTTCAACCATGGGTTCGATGCCGACCAAGCAATCCCAGATAGCCGGATCGGTTGGCATGAGGTCGCGACGTTCGGTGGCCAGCGCTATCAGGTCGGCCTGATGGATGCAGGTAGGGAGTTCTGGGGCGATGTCGAACCGGTCGCAAACGCGCCACCAAATGCAGTCCTCGAAGTGTTGGTAGGCACTAATCCACTGCTTGAGTGGCCGTGTCATATCGCCCAGGTACGCCTCGGGAGCGTCATGGAGCAAGGCCATAAGTTTGTGTTCTTCTGGCACCAGGTCGGCGACGATGCAGCTGTGCTGAGCCACGCTGTAGAACTCGCGGGTGTGGCCGTTGAAGCGGCACAAATGAGCCAGCGAGTGTGCAATATCTCGCGGATCGATCATTTCGGCGTCCGGCTCAAGCAAATCAAAGCGTTTGCCGGTATGGGTGAGGATCCAGCTCATGCTGCACCTCTCGATTGCGCGGTGGTGGCAATGGCCAGGTGGTCTTGTTGGAAAAAAACGGCAGCTTTCTCTGCATCCTCCGTGCTGAGAGGAACACGGAGAGGCACTATCTCAACCTTTGCATGGCCAGTTATTTCGGCGGGCTTCAGTAATTCGGCCATGGCGAGCGCCTCTTCGCGCAGGGCGCGGGTTTCGCGTTCGAGTTTTTTCCCCGTACGGAAGGCGGCGAACGTATCAGCGGCAATGCGGAGCTTTTCGCCGATATCGAGCAGCGTCTGGCGTTCGGGATTGCCGAGCGTCAACGCTTGCTGAAGGCGTTTGCTGAATTGCGCCAAGTGTCCGTGGTCGGCCTTGATGAATTCTAGGGAGGCTCTCAACTCGCGAATGGTCTTGGCGCTTTCGGCGCGCAGGATGTCGTCGCTTTGTTTCATGCCAGCGGACATGCCGTCGGTACGGCCCATGATGTAGCCAGCCCAGACTAATAGTCCGGCAAAAATGATTAGGGCGATGAGTGCGCAGATTTGAATTGCAGTCATTTGGTTTGCTCCTGGTTCAGTGTCGGACTGGTGGTGGCAGTCCTTGGGATAAGGCTTACTCGGTTGGCTCGTCTTGCTGGCTCTGCATGTCTTCATCGGCCTGGTAGGCGCGAATATCGATAAGCGATGCAACGTGTCGAATGTGGGCGTACTTGGGCGCTTTCCGACTTGAGTCCAGAGTTGTGATCGGAAGCTGGATCCGACCGCTGTTGATTTCAATCACGAACTTTTGCTCGTTGAGGTTGCGGAAATACTTCTCGCGCACGGCCTCCAACGGAATCAGCACATCACCGAAGGTGCGGTACAGCAGCTCGATGGTCGTTGATTCAGGAGCGGGGCGTAGCCGCAGTGGGGCTTGGGCTGCATTACTCATGGCTTTGTATGGCCTCCTTGCGTTTGCTTCTTGCTGGATGGTTCCAGGCGTTCAGGCAATGGCGTTTGGTCAATTCCCGCAGATGCTCGGGCACCTCAAGGAGCGCGGCATTGCGCTCCTCTCGTGTCCGCATTGCGATGATCTGTCGGGCGTATTCCCTAGGCCACGTCACGGCGGTCTGCCGGAATTTCAGGTAGGTCGATGCCTAGTTTTTCAGCCAGCCAACGAATGCCGGCTTGCTTAACCCGCGTCGACTGGCTGTATTGCAAGCCGTACTTTTCGTCATACCAGCTGCCGTCCTTGACCCGCAGATACTCTTTGTCCCGTTTTGGGTAGGCCGGTAGGTTGCCCTTGAGCAGGTCTTTCTCCCGCATGAGTGCAATTAGTTTTGGACGTGTGAGGCCGAGTTGCGAGGCTGCTTGGGCGAGGGTGCGTTCCATGTCGTCCACCTCATGCCGCATGTGCGGCAGGCGTTGCTGCGGCCGCGAGATGGTTGATGGACTCGATAACCATTCGATAAATCTCGGCATCGGTGTCGCTCACGGTGAAGCATCGGGTGTTGGGGCTTTTGTTGCCGATGCTCAGGATGACGCTTGCCCCCCGGCGTGTGTGGGTGCGGTGAATGGCAACGTGCAGGGGGAGATCAAATCCCATGTCGAGGCTCAGCACGCCGCCGGTGCGCACCAGCTCAAGCACGCGCTGCTTGTCTTGCGCTTCAAAGCGGCCGTATACGCGGCTGGCATGCGGGAGATGAACCGGGTCGCTGTTATTGCTCGGATCGAGCGGTCCGTTAGCGATCTCTTCAATGAAGTCGGCCAGCTTGAGGTGAGTTTTCTTGTCGCTTGGAAGGGTCAGTGTGTGGCGCTCAGTCCCCAGCTCGACGCTGAATGCGGTCTCAGTTGCGCCCCGTTCTACTTTAAGGCGGAACGCAAGGCACTCGCGCGTGGGAGCGGTTCGTAGGACATGATTGAAGGTCTCGGTCAGGTTGACCTGAGCTTTGAGCAACTGCAGGGTGCGGTTGTCGATTCGGTATTTGCTCATGCTGCGTGCCCTCCGCCATTTGGATCAAATGGAGAGGATTGGGGCTTGGCAATAAGCTTTGGTTTGTTGTTGTGAATGATGACCAGGCAGCCGCTGAAGGACTGCAGCTGCTCGATCATCTTCTTGTTACTGACGCACGCCGGATGGACGTGGAGGGTTGCGTTGGTTTGCATAGGTTACGCCTCGCTCTGTGGTGATAGAGTGAGGCAAAAATAACCTAGGTTTTAATATTCGACAATAACCTAGCGATTATTTTTTTATCTGATCAATGAAACATTTGTCGGATTTAGGGTTGACCACCAGAAAACACGTCCGATGATCTGGATGTGTTGATCCATCACTTGTTCGAACGTGTAATCCTCATCTGCATATTCATCACGGTTGAAGCTGCGGAGTCGTATACCGCCTGGTATACGGTAAAGAAACTTGATCCTCAGAAGCCCGTCGTGCTCTAGCGCGTAAACCTGACCATCGATGATGCTCCTCATTCCTTTATCGATTCCAAGCGTTGCCTTGTCGAGAATCAGTGGGTGGTTTGAGTTGCCTGTGTTGGTCGCGCAGGCTGCATTGGAAGGGTCGATTCCCGCCTTTCTAAGGGTGTAGCTGGAAAAACGAACTTTCCTGCCCTCATCAATCTGGACTGAAGATCTGCCCATTCCTGAAGAAATCTCGACTTCCTTGTAAAGCGGCAATGCGACCTCGTCATCGTCTAATGGGGTTTCATCATCCCAAGGAGACAGCTCGCCCAGAACAAATGGCGTTCCATCTTTGGGGCGCAACTTGGTAACGGGCTGATCATTGAGCTGGTCTTTTGGAGGGGTTCCAAGTTCAAGCCAGTCGACATCAACCTGCAGCGCTCTCGCTATTGCTGCAAGGAACCGGCTCTTTTGGGATTTTCCAGAGCTGATCTTCTGGATGCTTGCCTGTGTACAGCCGGCAGCTATAGCTAGCTGCTCCTGTTTCAGGCCGCGCTCTGTCATCGCATGATTCAGGCGGTCAGCAAGGGTGGGAAGCTGATTTTTGTCTAAATAGTTCATGGATGAGAGGGTATGACTCTGGTTATAGAAAGTCTAACAGCCTATGTTGTTGACTGATTAATCTTTAGGTTATAATCTACGCCGAGTTACTCATGTTGAGACCTAATCATGACCATCAACCAAATCGAGCAGAACGAACACGCAGCGGGAAATAGAGCACTGCTACGCGTCCTAGAGGCTTGTGGCGGAAACCAATCCGAGCTCGCACGGCGTTGTAATGTTAAGCAGCCTCACGTCTGGAAATGGCTGAAATCGGGCCGTGTTCCTACTGAGCGTGTCCATTCCGTTGCTCGTGCTTCAGGGGGCAAAGTCAAGCCTCATGAGCTGCGCCCGGATTTGCCTGATCTATTTCCAATTCCGACTCTTGAAGCAGCCGCATAGTAGTTAGAAAAAAGGCGACCCAAGGGTCGCCCAGTTCCTCCCGACACGCACCACCACAGCGCTGTCGGGCCGCGATAGGGGGGGCGGGCAAACCAAATGCAAAACCGCCCACTCCTATCGCGTTTTCCAAGGCTCGGAAGCTTTGGTGTTGCTGCCTTTTCCACCACAGAGCTGGCAGCTGTTGCGCCTGGGGTGAACAACGGATTGTTCGCCCCGGCACGGTGCCGGTGTTGGTCTTAGGGATCTCGCCGGCGTTTGGGCACTTACACGCCACACGACAAATGTATCACTACTGCCTGTCGTGCGGCACTGGCAACATTCAAGGATTAATGCCATGAGCCGAATCGCTCTGAGTTCTGTTGATCGAGCGCAGCGGGAAGTCCTGCCGCTTGACCTCGCGCTTTACCACGCGGCACGCGACTACCCTGGTGGCGCCGCAGCTATCGCCGCTACCACTGGCCGCAACGCCACCACGTTGCAGCACAAGCTTTCCCCAACCCATCCAAGCCACACCGTGAACATCCAAGAGTTTGGCGAGATCCTGGAACTGACTAAGGATCGCCGCATTCTGGATGCGGTGCATGCGCTGGTGGGCGACACGATCTGGCAGGAACTGGCTGAGGCCTATACCAACGACATGCCCGAGACATTGACGACCGGCATCGCTGAGTATTTCCGGCAGGTGGCGGATCTTGCCGACACCTGGGCCAAAAGCATCGGTGACGGCGTCGTCTCCGATCAAGAGTTAGCAGCGATTCGCCTGCAGGTGTTCAGGGGGATTCAGGGCCTGCTCGGATTATTCAATCGCGCCACCTACGTCAACCAGACGACGCGAGGTGCTGACCATGGCTGACATCGCAGACTTCGCTAATGATCTGGTGCTAGAGCGCGTCGACCAGGCGCTCGCAGCACGTCGCATCGCCGCCAAACCTGCTTTGGCGGTGCATTCGTTTCTGTTCTGCGAAGAGTGCGATGAGGCAATTCCGGAGGCGCGCCGTGTGGCGCAGCCTGGCTGCACGCATTGTGTGGATTGCCTTTCCCTCGCGGAATTGAAGGGAGCTCGTCATGCTCGATGAAGTGCTGGCTCAGTTCGCAGACTACGGCCTTGTACCTGCGCAGCCGCTGGTGTTCGGTAAGCTTACTCGTTGCAAGACGGCGCAGGATAAGGGCACCGAAAAGAACGGCTGGTACGTCGCCCATGAACATCGCACCGAGAAAGGCGAGACGCTTATTTTTGGTTCATTCGGCGATTGGCGTTCGGGCGAGACGCAGAAGATCAAGGTCAAGGCTGGTCGGATGTCACCCGAAGAGCGCGAGGTCATGCGCGCCCGTCAGGAAGAAGGCAAGCGTCGTGCTGCAGAGGTGGCAGCTAATGCGGCGCGTCGAGCGGCAAAGCGAGCGGACAGCTTGTTCCAGCGCATGCCGGAGAAAGGTCGTAGCGAGTATCTGGACCGCAAGCAGATTGTCGGTTTCCGGGTACGCTACGCGCCGCGTTCCGGGGCAGTCCTGGTTCCCATGAGCAATGCGCGGGACGATATTGTCGGGCTTCAGGTGATTTACCCGAGCAAACAGGAAGATACCGGTCGAGACAAGTCTTACTGGCCCTACGGGATGTCAAAAGAGGGTGCTTTCCACCTCATCGGTCCGGATGCCGATCCGGGTGATCCAGTGCTGGTATGTGAGGGCTACGCAACAGGCGCCAGCCTGCATATGGCGACTTCGCTGACTGTGGCGGTGGCATTCGACGCGGGTAACCTGCTGGCCGTGTGTAAGGCCATGCGCGAGCGGTTTGCCGGTTGCCCTCTGATCATTTGCAGGGACGATGACTGGAAGACCACGAAGCCAAACGGTGACGCCTGGAATCCCGGTGAAGAGAAGGCGAATAACGCGGCACTGATCGTCGGTGGCCAGGTGGTTGCGCCGATCTTCTCCAGTGATCGGGAAGTGAAGTGGACCGACTTCAACGATCTGCATGTCGCCGAGGGTTTGGAGGCGGTGCGCCGTCAGGTGCTGGCCGTGGTCAAGCCGCCGGCTGCAGGTGGTTGGAAAGATCTACTAGCTCGCAGCGATAGCGGCGCTCTGATCGCTCACATGCAGAACGTTGAATTGATCTTGGCCAATGATCCACGTTGGGCTGGGGTCATCAGCTACAGCGCCTTCAGTTCGAAGCTCGTCAAGCTGCGTGCGGCGCCTTATGGCGGCGGCACGGGTGACTGGGCGGACATCGATGACGTGCGGGTGATGAAGTGGCTCGCGCAGCAGTACAACCTTCGGGTCAAGGCGTCCCATGTGATCGAGGCGGTCAGTGTGGTCGCACATGATCATGCGTTTCATCCGGTGCGGCAGTACCTGCGCAAGCTCGAATGGGATCGCGTGCCTCGTCTGGAAAGCTGGCTCACCGATGTCATGGGTGTGAAGGCCACCGACTACTCGTCCAAGGTTGGCAAGCGCTGGATGTTGTCGGCCGTGGCGCGAGTGATGAAGCCTGGCTGCAAGGCAGACTCGGTGATGATCCTTGAGGGTGCGCAGGGCGCTGGTAAGTCGACGGCGATGAGCATTCTCGGCGGCGAGTGGTTCATGGATACGCCGTTCGCCCTAGGCGACAAAGACGGCTTTCAGGCGATCCGGGGCAAGTGGATCGTCGAACTGGGCGAGCTGGATAGCTTCAACAAGGCCGAGAGCACCAAGGCCAAGCAGTTTTTCTCTGCGTCCACTGACACCTACCGAGAGAGTTATGGCCGTCGCACGATGGACGTGCCGCGTCAGTGCGTGTTCGTGGGTACGACGAACCAGGACGAATACCTCAAGGACGCTACCGGTAACCGGCGTTATTGGCCGGTGGCATGTACCAAGGTGGATCTGGAACTGCTGCGTTCAATCCGCGATCAGCTGTGGGCCGAGGCGGTGTTCTGTTACGACGCGGGCGACCTTTGGTGGGTAACGTTGGACGAAGCAGCATTGTTCGCGGAAGAGCAGGACGAGCGGTTCGTAGTGGACGAATGGGAAACACCAATCTTGACCTGGTTGGAAGAGTCACAGATCGGTGAGACCACGACCGGCAGCGAGGTGCTGACGCAGGCTCTCAAGCTCGACCCGGGACATTGGGGTAAGCCGGAGCAGATGCGTGTCGGTGCCATCCTTCATCGGTTGGGCTGGAGACGTTACAGGCTCGGTGCTATGACCAAGAGTCGGCAGCGGTTGTGGGGCTACAAGAAGCCAGCGGACTGGGGTAAGGCGCCTGAACTGGAGGTAGAAGTTGCCGAGGAGCTTTGTTTCGATGATTAAGGAGATCGATTCGTTGCTTCAGTTATGGGCTCGGGAGCTTCACTCCGACCATTCGAAAGGCGGTCTGGCCGGTGGAAACATGGTCGCGATGATGATGGAGAGTAACGGCCAGTTAATCCGCGGGCGGCGTGCATTCCGTGCGCCGTTAGAGAGCTCGTTGGATATCGAGCTTATCGTGAACAAGCACCTCGCGCCCGAGCTGGTGACGGTAGTGCGAGAGCACTACTGCACCCTGGATGTGGATATGCGTTTGCGTTATGCGCACTGCGGCTGCGGGCGTGACACCTATTATCAGCGTCTTCATGAGGCGCATTTGGTTATCTGGGGCGTGTTGATGGGGGTGGCTGCTTGACCCCAGGCATGGCTCCGGCAGTTGCTGTCCCACCGGCCCGCCTTGTCCCACTATGTTTTGGCGTAGTGGGACAGGTGCGGGCCTTGTCTTTGCTGGGCTGTCCCACCGTCCCACCTTGTAACGTCACCTGCCCGCATATGCGTAGCAGGCACAATGCACGCGCGCTTCACGCGCAAGCGTGTTTATAAATTTCTCTCTTTACACGAGAAAATAGATAAATAAGTAGGACGGTGGGGCTAAGCCCCGAATTTAGGCGCTCTCAGGCGTCCCACCTTAATTCCGAAAGGTGGGACAGATGGGACGCCGCCGAAACAACAGAATGCCGTGGTGAGTTATTCGCTTACATTCGCTAGACGTTCACACCACATTGACCACTTATTCACCGGGTGGCATTAAACCGGGGTTGCTGCCACCGGAATCGACCTGTAAAAAGTAGTCATCTTCGATAGGTGCGACCGCAGAGAGCGGCACGCACCAACCACCAAACCCGGCCATTGCGCCGGGTTTTTGCGTTTAGGGGTTGGCGATGACAAGCGAGCAACAAGCACTGGCAGAAATGCCGATCTGGTTAGTGATCGTCCTGGCCCTGGTCGGTGGCGTATCGGGGGAAATGTGGCGGGCCGACAAGGACGGGGCGCGAGGCTGGGCATTGTTGCGCAGGCTGGCACTTCGGTCCGGCGCCTGCATTGTCTGCGGGGTGTCAGCGATGATGTTGATGATCGCCGCCGGCATGACGATCTGGACGGCGGGCGCCTTGGGTTGCCTGACGGCAATGGCCGGCGCGGACGTAGCCATTGGGTTGTACGAACGATGGGCCGCCAAGCGACTGGGCGTGTGCGAAGTTCCGCCGAATGGCGGCGGGCCAGCCTGAAACCGCCGGGGACCCTGGGGTTATTCGGTGGGTACGGGGTCGGAAACCCGCGGGAAAGTGTTAGCGGGAGCGCCCCCAGCTTACTGAAATTTCAATCATTGAAATCTTGAAAGGATTCATTGAAAAACGTTGAAAAAGGAGGGCTCATGACAGAACCAACCTACCTGTCGAAGAGTGCCTTCGCGGCCCGGCTCGGCAGGTCGCCGAGTTACATCACCTGGCTAAAAGACAACAACCGTTTGGTGCTTTCGCCCAACGGTAAACAGGTTGATGTACATGCCACCGAAGCGCTGATTCGCGACACCGCAGATCCTAGCAAGGTCGCCGTCGCTGAACGACACCAGCAGGACCGGATTCAGCGTGACGTTTACAGCCAACTGTCCACCCAGACCGAGCCGACTTCCACGGCTGCGCCGCCGCAGGTGCTTACCGTCGACGGCAAACTCCCCGACTTCCAGAAGGCCCGCGCCCTGCGCGAGCACAACATGGCCAAGTTGGCGGAGATCGAGCTGGGCAAAGCCCAAGGCTCGTTGGTCTCCAAGGAGGCGGTCGAAACCGGTGCATACAACGCCGGCCGCTTGCTGCGCGATCAGCTGTTCGGGCCGCTACCACAGCTGTCCCACGATCTCGCCGCCATGACCGATCCTTGGCTGATCGAAAAACACCTGACCGCCACCTTTCGTCGAACGCTGGAGGAAGCCGAGCGGCTCTCTTCAGCAGATCTTGAGCACGCCATGACAACGGACTGAACCTATGCACACGGAATTTCCTGACGGTGCAGAGGTGTACCGTGAGGCTTATTTCCGTGGACTGCGCCCAGACCCCGATCTCTGGATCGATGAATGGGCCGACGAGTACATGCGAATCCCGCGTGACACCGGTGCCCCTGAGCCGGGCCAGTACCGCACCTCACGGACACCTTACGCCCGCGAGCCAATGCGCTGCCTGTCGCCGGCTCACCCTTGCAGACGCGTGATCACCATGGTGGCCTCGCAGTTGATGAAAACGCAGATCGCACTGAACTGGATGGGTGGCCTGATCCACATGGCGCCGTCAAACATCCTGGCGCTGCTCCCCAGCCTTGGCCTGTCCAAGCGGGTTTCCGGACGGATCAGCAAGACAATCAAGGCCACTCCCGTTCTGCGCGAGCGGGTCGCGGCCACCCGCTCGCGGGACGCACGCAACACGATGGACACCAAGGAGTTCGAGGGTGGCTCGCTGTACGTCACCACCGCCGGTTCTGCGGCCAACCTTTCGGAGCTGTCGGCGCGTTATATCTACGGCGACGAAGTCGACCGCTGGGAGAATGACGTCGGCCAGGAGGGTGACCCCATCAAGCTGGCAGAGACGCGGGCGACCAACTTCGGTCGCAACGCCAAGATCTACTTCTCCAGCTCGCCGACGATCAAAGGCGCCTCGCGGATCGCCGACCTGTTCGAGTCCAGCGACCAGCGCTACTACTACGTGCCATGCCCTACCTGCGGTCATATGCAGGTGTTGGAATGGGAGCGACTGCACTACAGCAAGGATCTCAGCACTGTGCATTACGAGTGCGCAGCACCTGAATGCGACGTGCTGATCGAGGAACACCACAAGAGCGACATGCTCGCCCGAGGCGAGTGGCGCGCCCACGCGGGTGGCGACGGCAAAACCGTTGGCTTTCATCTCAACGCGCTGTATTCGCCGACCGGCTGGATGGATTGGGCCGGCCTTGCCGAGGAGTTTGAAGACGCAAAGAAAGCTCAGGCCCAAGGCGACACGAGCCTGATGCAGGTTTTCTACAACACTCGTCTGGCGAAGGTCTGGGACAGCGCACTCGAACAGACCAAAGCGGAAGTGCTGATCGCTCGGGCACGGCTGGAGAATTACACCCTCGGCGCGATGCCGGTCGGTGTGCTGATGCTGACCGGTGCCGTCGACGTCCAGGCCAATCGTCTGGAACTGATGGTGATGGGCTTCGGCGTCGGCATGGAGCGCTGGGTGGTCGACCACCAGATCATCTGGGGTGACCCGGCAGACGAACGCACCTGGGCAGTGCTGGACGAGAAACTCAAAGCCCGTTACCGGCATCCTTGCGGTGTGGGTCTGGCGATCCTCGCCGTGGGTGTCGACTCCGGTGGACATCACACCGATGAGGTCTACCAGTTCTGCCGCGTCCGTCGCTGGCGCAACATCTTCGCCATCAAGGGCGCGAGCAAGCCTGGCAGGCCCGTGATTGCACAGCGTCCATCCATGGTCGACGTGACATGGAAGGGGCAGACCGAACGCAACGGCGCCGAGTTGTGGTTTGTCGGTACCGACACCGCGAAAGACTGGATCTACAACCGCTATCCATTCCCGGACGGTCCGGGATCGCTGCACTTTGCCAACGACCTGCCGGACGAGTTTTTCGCCCAGTGCGTCGCCGAACGCAAGGTCGTGCGCTACGTGCGCGGACATAAGCGCATCGAGTGGGTGAAGGGCAAGGCCGAGCGCAACGAAGCGCTCGACCTGATGGTGTACTGCCTCGCTATGGCGCATTACCTCGGCATCAACCGCTACCAGGAACACGATTGGGACAGGGTGCGACAAGCCCTGGCCCAGTCCGGTTTGTTCGATGACGCCTTGAGTATCAAGCCTGTTCAAGGCGAGCGCCTTGATGCTGAGCAAACACCGGCGCCCGCTGCTGTACGCCAAGCCCAACCCGCACCACCACCCGCTGCACCGGTTACACAATCGCGACCGGCAGCCCCCCCCCAACGCCGCAGCTCTGCCAGCGGCTATCTGAAGAGACGCTGATATGTCCTTTACAAAAAAGCACCTCGACGCGGTTGAGGCGGCCATTGCTCGCGGTGAAAAAACGGTGCGCTATACCGACCGTGCTGTGGAATACCGCACGGTCGATGAGCTGCTCAAGGCGCGCGAGGAAATACGCTCGTCGTTGGCAAGTGCAGCAGGGCCACGTTCGCGCGTGGTCCGGCTGTACCATGCTGGGAAGGGGGTCTGATGGCTCGACACTTCCCAACGCTGACCCGTAACGGATTTGTGCTGCCGTCCAATATCAAGGCCAGTTACGAAGGCGCTGGAGAAGGGCGTCGCTCCACTGGCTGGGACGCTCCCGACAACGGGATCAACAGCATCAACACTCCGGCCCTGCGCAATCTGCGGTCGCGCTCGCGGGCGGCGGTTCGCAACGACCCTTACGCCTTCAACGTCATCGACAAGCGTGTCAGCAACCTGATCGGCACGGGCATCACTCCTCGACCCACAACCGACGACGATGCTCTGCGCAAGCTGCTGCAGGAGCTGTGGGGGGATTGGGTTGATGAGGCGGACGCGGATGATCGCACCGACTTCTACGGCCAGCAGGCGTTGGTGGCGCGCACGGTGGAAACCTCAGGCGAATGTTTCGTCCGGTTGCGTCCTCGCAGCCTGGATGAGGGTTTGGCGGTTCCGCTGCAGCTGCAGATCCTCGCACCGGAGTTTGTGCCGCACGACAAGTTCGAGAGCACCAAGACCGGCAACGTCATCCGCGCCGGTATCGAGTTCACACCCGGTGGCAAGCGGGTGGCGTACTGGATGTACCTGTCACATCCGCGTGATGCGGCCTCGCTGAACGCCGGCTACAACCAGCTGGTGCGCGTGCCGGCGGCTCAGGTGCTGCACATTTTCGAACCGGTGGAGCCTGGTCAGTTGCGCGGTGTGCCCCGATTGTCGCCGGTGCTTAAACGCCTGCGCAGTCTGGACAACTACGACGACGCGGTGCTGTTCCGTCAGGAAGTAGCCAACCTGTTTGCCGGTTTCATCAAGCGTCCAGCACCGGAGTCGGGGCAAGCGCCACGCGATCCAGTTACCGGCGCCTTGCTGGATCTGGACCGCGATGGCTTCACGCCGATGGTTGCGCTCGAACCCGGCACCATGCAGGAACTGGGGGCAGGCGAGGAGGTTGAGTTCTCCAAACCGCCAGACGCCGGCAACAACTACCCGGACTTCATGCGGCAGCAACTGATGGCTGCTGCAGCAGGGTCGGGAACGCCTTACGAGATCCTCACGGGCGACATGCGCGGCATCAACGACCGAGCGCTTCGGGTGGTGCTCAACGAGTTTCGGCGCCGTCTGGAACAACTGCAATTCAGCGTGTACGTGCATCAGCTCTGCCGTCCAGTACGGGCTGCGTGGATGGATATGGCGGTGCTGTCTGGCGTCCTGGTGCTGGACGATTACGCACAGAAACGCCGTCAGTACCTGCGCACTCGCTGGGTGCCTCAAGGCTGGGCCTATATCCAGCCAGTGCAGGACGTGCAGGCACGCCGTATGGAAGTGCAAGCCGGGTTTTCTTCCCGCAGCGAGATGGTCCTGCGCACCGGCTACGACGCCGAAACGGTCGATCTGGAAAACGCTGCCGATCTGGCAAGGGCCACAAAACTTGGCCTCAACTACAACACCCTTGATGCCGTCGAAGACACCGACGACAAGGAGCAACCATGAGCAAACAAGCGCGACCGCGCATTTACAACCGCGCAGGCAAACGCGTCGAGGTTCAGGACAAGACTTGGTACGCCCTGCAGGCCAGCGGAGAAGCCACCGAGCGGGTGATCGAGGTTTTCGTCTATGGCGAGATCGGCGCGTGGGGCATCACTGCCAACCAGTTCGTGCAGGACCTGCGCGCCATGGATGACGGTGTTTCACCCGTGATCGCCGCGTTCAACAGTATTGGTGGCGACCTGTTTGACGGTCTGGCCATGCACAACGCGCTGTCGCGTCTGGGCGAGCGTTGCACCGGACGTATCGATGCGCTCGCAGCCAGTGCCGCCAGTGTCGCCGTGTGCGGTGCACACCGCGTAGTAATTGCGGCGAACGCCATGTTGATGATCCACAACCCATACACCTATGCAGGCGGTGGCGCTGAGGACTTCCGCCGTGTCGCTGATGTATTGGATCAAACCTTGGAGGCCATCATCGCTGCCTATAAGGCCAAGGCGCCCGACATCGATGACGCTGAACTGCGGCGAATGGTTGATGCTGAAACCTGGCTGACTGCTAACGAAGCGGTGGCTCTTGGCCTTGCAGACGAAGTCGGCGACGGCATCAAAGTCAAAGCATGCCTCGGTCAAGGCGCGGTGTTGCAACGGTTCCAGCACGCTCCGGTTGAGTTGGTGGCCCAGCTCGACGAGCCGCCTGAATCGGATCCCGAACTTGAACCTGTCGATCCGCCGCTGGTGCCGCCTGTAGTGGACTCGGCCAAGTTGGCATTGATGATTACTCAGCGTTGCACGGCGGCGGGCATCAGCAATCTGGTCGAGCCGCTGCTCAATTCTACCCAGCTCGAAAGCGAGGAAATCGTTCTCGCCGGTCTGGCTCGCGCCAAGGCGGTGAACGACCTCTGCGTCGCCGCGCGTCTGCCGGAATTCAGCGCCGAGTATGTCTCGGCCGGTCTGGATGCGGCGGCGGTTCGGGCGCGTCTGTTCGACAAGATCGTCACCAGCGGCAAGGGCTTTGAAATCGACAGCAGTCTGCCGTTGGCGGACGATCCGGCACCCAAGGTGCTGGCCAAACAACCTGACCCCAACTCGATTTGGGCTGCTCGCCAAGCGGCACAAACTGGAACCGCGCGCGGCGCGAAAGGAGCACGAGCATGACCATCAAACAGGAACCGATCCATGCAGGTGAATTCCTGCTGTCTGAGGGCGCCGGCACGATCTCGCGCGAAGCGATCAATGTCGCGGCGGGTCCAGCATTGTGGCCGGGGCAAATTCTCGGGCTGGTGACCGCTACCGGCGAATTCGCACCGTACGAACCGACGGCAGAGGACGGCACTGAAAACGCGGTCGCCATTCTGTACGGCCCGCTCGGTGAATCCGACGTAGTGCGTCGCGGTCGTGCCGTGGTGCGGTTGGCCGAGGTCAGCGAAGCGCACTTGACCGGCCTCGATTTGGCGGCCGAGAAAGCACTCGCCACTCATTTCGTGATCGTCCGCTAAGTCGATCTTTCTTTTATATGCATCCCGCCGCGTGCGGGATTTTTCGTTTCTGGAGAGTACCCATGGCCGATATCGCCATTTTTGACGACGAAGCGTTTACCGTTACCTCGCTGACCGCTGCACTCAATGATCAACCCTACCTGCCAGGGCGCATCAGCGCACTGGGTCTGTTTCGCGAGGAAGGCATTACCACCCTGACCGTGCAGATTGAAAAGGACGGCGACACCCTGGCACTGGTGCCTGCTGGCGAGCGTGGTGGTTCTGGCCTGGTGGTCGCGGCCAGCAAGCGCAACCTGATCCCGTTCAACACCGTGCACCTGCCTGAGCGCTTCACCATCAAGGCGGATGAGATCCAAGGCATCCGTGCCTTCGGCACTCGTACTGAACTGCAGGCGGTACAGGACGTGGTGAATGCGCGCCTGGCTAAGGCGCGGCGGCAGTTGGACGCCACGCACGAGTTCCAGCGTATGGGCGCACTGAATGGCCAGATCCTCGATGCCGATGGCAAAACCGTATTGCTCGACCTCTACGATCGTTTCGGTGTGGACCGTCAGAAGTTGCCCATGGGGCTGGCTGATGCGGGAACGGAGCTGCGGGTCAAATGCGGTGAAGCGCTGGATATGCAGGAAGACGCGCTCGGCAGTGTGACCAGCACCGGCTCTCGCGCCTTCTGCGGCAAGAACTTCTGGAACAAGCTGATCGTTCACAAGTCGGTCAAAGAGACCTACCTCAACAGCCAGCAGGCAGCGGCTCTGCGCGGTGATGCTCGTGAAAGCTTCGAGTTCGGCGGCATCATCTGGGAGCGCTACCGTGGCAAGGTGGCCGGCGTGTCATTCGTGCATGACGACAAGGCGCTTTTGGTTCCGGAAGGCGTGCCGGATCTGTACATCTCGGTGTTCGCGCCGGCCGACTACATGGAAACGGTCAACACTCAAGGTATCCCGTACTACAGCATGATCGAGCCGCTGCCTTTCAACAAAGGCATGGCCGGTGAAGCACAGTCCAACCCGCTGCACCTGTGCACCCGGCCGCGTGCGCAGGTCCTGCTGGAACTCTGACCGTGGGCTTTCGCGATCTGATCGCCGACGTCGACGCGGTGGTGTTCGAAACGCTGGGCGATACGGCGCGGATCGAGGGTCGCGACGAGCCAGTGTTCGGCATGTTCGCCGCACCCTGGCTGCAACCTAAGTTCGGCAAGCTCAACACCGGGTTGCGCGAGCCTCGCTTCGAGATCCGCGTCAGCGATTCGCAAGGTCTGGAGCAGGGCATGCTGGTCAGCGTTGACCTGCCTGCCTTGGATGGCGGCGGTGACTACGACTTGATTCAGCTCGAACCGAGCGGTGACGGCCTGGTCGCCCTGATTCTGAGGTTGCGCCCATGAGTGTCGGCAGCTATTTCAAACCCTCGGCCGGGGGCGGGATGATCTCCATCCAGTCATCGGCCGCAGACTTTCAGGCGTTCCAGGACTTTGCCAAGGTGGTACCGAAAGCCGCTGCTGCGGCCCATCGGCGTGCGATCAACAAGACGTTGGGCTGGTTGCGCACGCACATCGCCCGAGCGGTCAGCCGGTCAGAGCGCATCGCTGTTGCGGCGGTGCGTCAGCGATTGCGCAGCTATCCGGTTTCCGGTGGTGCTGCGAGCGGCAAGTTGTGGTTCGGTTTGAATGCCATTGAATCCAGCCGGATCGGCCGGGCGCGGCAAAGCGGCAGTGGGGTGTCAGTGGCCGGGCGGCGTTACCAAGGGGCTTTCCTCAAGAAGGTCTACGGCAACAAACCCGATATCTGGATCCGTACAGCCAGCAAGCATTTCAACGCGGACGATTATCCCGACAGTACGGTGTCACCCGGTCGCGGGCCGAGTTCGGGTTGGGTCGCTGAAAACGGTAGTCGTTTCCCGCTGGCCAAGGCCAAGGTGTCGCTGGAGCAAGCCCGACCGCACTTCGAAAGCTGGGTAAAAAAAGCGGATGAGCGCCTGCTGGAGATTCTCAAACAAGAACTCAACTTTGAGCTGCAGAAATACCTTAAGAGGATCGGCAATGTCTGAAGAACCGTTCAGCCTGGACCAGTTTTATCGGGCGGTAGAACAGCATCTGCGTACCCACTTGCCTGGCGTGCAAACCGTCACAGCCTGGCCAGACATTAAGGATCGCGTGTTGCTGCCAGCGGTGTTTCTGGAGGTGGCCGAGATCGAGCCGGGTAAAGATATCGGCACCGGCGAAACCTCGCTGGTGTGCAAGTTCGAGGCTCGGATCATTGTTGACCCGATCAAGGCGCACCATCATCAACAGGCCGTGCAATTGGCGACGCAGTTGGCGGTGCTGCTGCGTTCGCAGACGTGGGGGTTGCCAGTTGAACCCGCCGAGTTTGTGCAATCGCTGCAGGACTGGACCCAGCCGCACCTAGATGGATACACCGTGTGGCTGGTGGAGTGGACTCAGCAAGTCTATCTCGGCCCAGAGGAATGGCTCTGGCCTGACGAGCCGCCGGGCACGTTGCTCATTGGATTCAACAACGACGCCAAAGAGGACTTTGTCCCTGCGGAGGATGTGTGAGTGGCTACGCGAGCGCCCAGCACGACCGGATGCTCGCCGGCGTGGTCAAGGCTTGCTATGTGGTCGCGCTGGATCTGTCCGCTTCGCCGCCGGTGTGTCGCGTCTCGGATGGCAGTGAATGGGTCAGCGCCTGGGTGCGGTGGCACAGCATCGCGGCGGGCAAGGCCAGACACTGGCGGGCGCCGTCCATGGGCGAGCAGGGCAGTTTGATCAGTCCCAGCGGTGACGTGTCACAAGGCACGTTTGTGCCGGGCCTGTATGGCAATGCCGGACCGCCGCCGGATAACCGTGACCATGTCGAGGTCTGGCGTTTCGATGATGGCGGCTCGCTGATCTACGACTGGCAGGCGAAGTCTTACACCATCACCCTGCCGAGTGGCACGGTGGCGATCAAGGTCGGCGGCACGGACGTCGTTGTAACGGATAACGCGGTGACAGTGAAGTCGGGAACGATCGATCTTGAGGCCACTGTGAACATCAAAGGCCCGGTCAACATTGATGGCGCGTTACGCGTAACGGGCAACATCGACGGCGCCGGCAACATCATGGCCGTCGGTGACAGCGACAACCATCACAAACATTAACCCAAACATTCATCCAGCCCGCCAAGGTCGGGCTTTTTCATGCCTGGAGAAAGACATGGCCAAGATCGATACGACCGTCACTGAGGCGCAAGCGTCCACTGAACCAGTAATTGCATCCTCAATGTTCTCATCGCCGGAGTTCTTGAAATTCCGCGACAAGGTTTACACCTCGCGACTGTTGATCGTGCCAGGTACTGACCGTTCCTACCCGGTAGAGAAGGCGACGGTCGTTGTGCCGGCCTCCGACATCGAAGCGGTCAAGTTCCTGAAAGCCAGCGAAGAATACGAGCCGTTCAAGGAGTGACATAGATGATCGGAATGGATCGCCACACCGGCCAGCCCATTTCCGGCATCGAGCATTTGCGCCAATCCATCGCAGACATCTTGGGCACGCCGCTGGGCAGTCGCCGGCACCGTATGGAGTACGGCAGCAAGCTGCGCCGGTTTGTCGATCTGCCCGTTAACGAGGGCTGGAAAAGCGCCGTACAGGCTGAAGTCGCCCGCGCTCTAGAGCGCTGGGAGCCGCGTTTGAAGTTGGATCAGGTGCGCGTCATTTCCGTCATTGGCGGGCAAATCAATCTACAAATCGTCGGGAAGTACCTGGGCGACAGCGTCACGTTGGAGGTGGCCGCATGAGTACCGTTGATCTGTCGTCGTTGCCGGCACCGACCGTGTTGGAGCCTCTGGACTTTGAAGAGGTTTATCAGGACGGGCTGGGCGTGTTTCGCGGGTACATGGGCGGCAACTGGACGGCCGCGCTGGAAAGCGATCCAGTGGTCAAAGTGCTTGAGGTCGGGGCCTACAACAAGGTCGGCAACCGCGCCCGGGTCAATGACGCCGGCAAGGCGCTATTGCTGGCGCACGCCATTCGCGGCGACCTCGATCACTTGGGGGCCAACGTCAATCTGCAGCGCCTGGTCATTCAGGCCGAGGATCTGCTGGCGGTGCCGCCGGTACCCAAGGTCATGGAAGACGACGACCCGTTTCGCGAACGCATCCAGTTGGCCTATGAGGGTTTGACCACGGCCGGCCCGCGTAACAGCTACATCCTGCACGCGCGTAATGCCTCGGGGTTGGTGGCAGATGCCACGGCTGAAAGCCCGGCGCCTTGCTACGTTACGGTAACGGTGCTGGGGTTTGATGGGGAGGGTGAAGCGCCGCCGGAGCTGCTGGCGACGGTGGCCGCTGCGTTGGATGACGATGACGTCCGCCCGGTCGGTGATCGTGTGACCGTACAGAGCGCGGAGGTGATCCGCTACGAGATTGACGCCATCCTGCACATGGCCGGCGCCGGCCCCGAAGCGGATGCCAGTTTGGCCGAAGCGAAAAGCCGATTGGCCGGTTGGATCAATCCCCGCAAGCGACTGGGCGTCGAGGTCGCACGCTCCGCTGTTGACGCTCAGTTGCACGTTGCCGGCGTTGCCCGGGTTGAGTTGGTCGGTTGGCAGGACTTGGCCCCGACCAAGGCTCAGGCGGCGTTCTGTACGCGCTACAGCGTGAGGCTGGCGGGCTGATATGAAAAGTCTACTGCCACTCAACAGCACGCAACTGGAACGGGCCATGGAGGCCGCGTTTTTCGAAAAGACGATTGTCCCACTGCGCGACCTCTACAACCCCGACACCTGTCCGGTGCATCTGCTGCCGCATCTGGCGTGGGCGTGGTCGGTCGATCGCTGGGACTACCGATGGTCTGAGGCGACCAAGCGCGCGGCCATCAAGGCGTCTTTCTACATCCACAAGCACAAGGGCACGATCGGCGCGATACGTCGTGTGGTCGAGCCGCTGGGCTATCTGATTGAGATTGTCGAGTGGTTCAAGACCGTGCCCGAGGGCGTGCCGGGCACCTTCGCGCTGAAGATTGGCGTTCTCGATACCGGCATCACCGAGGAAATGTATCAGGAGCTTGAACGCCTGATTGACGACGCCAAGCCCGTCACCCGGCACATGACCGGGCTGGCGATCAGCCTGGAAACACAGGGTGATTTGAATGTGGGCGTGACCCTCTACGACGGCGACGAGCTTGATATCTACCCGCCGGAAATGCAGGACATCGAGATAACCGGCAGCTTCGGCGTGGTCGGCCGTGAACACTCCATAGACATCATGGATATTTATTAAATGATTGATGCGAACTCAAAGTTTTTCGCGATCCTGACGGACGTGGGGGCGGCCAAGCTGGCGAATGCCAATGTGCTGGGCGTGCCCTGGAACATCACGGAAATGGGCTTGGGCGATGCCAACGAAACCGATCCGCAGCCCAATGCCAAGCAAACCAAACTGATCAACGAATGGCGCCGCCGGCCGCTGAATCAGTTGCGCATCGATCCGGTCAACCCGGCGGTGATCATTGCCGAGCAAGTCATTCCGGCCGACGAGGGCGGGCGCTGGATTCGTGAGGTCGGTCTGTACGACGCGGACGGCGATCTGGTGGCGGTGGCCAACTGTGCGCCGAGCTTCAAGCCGGTGCTGTCGCAGGGATCGGGCCGCACGCAAGTGGTGCGGATGAACCTGATTGTTTCCAGCACGGCGCAGATCAGTCTCAAAATTGACCCGTCGGTGGTGCTGGCGACGCGTGAGTATGTCGATTCGCGCATTCTGGAAGAGCTGAGCAAGCTCGACATTAAGCAGTCGGTGCGCGCGGCGACCACGGCCAATATCGCTCTGGTCGGTTTGCAGGTCGTGGACGGCGTTTCGCTGAATGCCGGCGATCGCGTGCTGGTGAAGAATCAGGCAGCCGCCAAGGATAACGGCCCGTATGTGGTGGCTGTGGGTGCCTGGGCGCGGGCCAAGGATGCCGATAACAACGCGAAGGTCACGCCGAATCTGACGGTTGCGGTCGAAGTGGGTGCAACGCAGGCCGACACGATCTGGCAACTGGTGACTGATGGCCCGATTGTCGTGGGCACCACGGCGCTCACGTTCAAGGACATTACAGACGGCTTTGCCCGGCTGCTGTCGCCAAGCTTTGCCGGCAATCCCACGGCCCCGACGCCGGCGCAATTTGACAGCAGCAAGTCGCTCGCTACGGCGGAGTTTGTCAAGCGTAGTGGTGTCGAGTTCTCGGGCTTCTCCACGAACGCTGCAAACTTGGCTTTGACGGCCGCGCACGTCGGTGGCCTTCACAGCTTTTCCGGTGCTGCGCAACTTCAGGCCACTTTGCCGCCGACGGCAGGTGTCGCACAGGCTGCGACCATTACGCTTGTTTGCGCCGGCATTGGCGGGCTGAAAATCGTCCCGGCCGGCGCTGACGTGGTGTACACCTCGACCGGTGTGGCCGGCCCGTTGGTGTTGGCCTTGGGCGATACGGCTGAATTCATCCGCCTGCAAGACCAGTGGCGGCTTATCGGCGGCACGGTGGCGTTACGCTTTGCGGGAACGATGAGCGGCGCGCACTTCAGCACGCAGCCCCAATTCGATAGCGGCAAGGCGCTGGCTACGACGGAGTTTGCGCAGCGCGCGCAGGGGAATTTTGCCGGGCGTTTCGATATCGCGGCGTTGCCGGCGACATTGAGTGTTGCGGCCGCTGGCCATCGCATCGTTCTCGCAGCGTCAGGGACGTTGACCCTACCACCTGTTAATTCGGTGCCCACCGGCACCAATTTTTTCATGTTCAACACCACGCCGGGCGTGGTCAATATTGTTCGGCAGGGCACAGATGTAATTAGTGCGATGTCCGTTAATTCCCTGACTTCTGTACCCCTTCAGTCCCTGTCTACCATCGTGATCACTGCTGGCAATGGTCAGTGGGTCGTTGAAGACGGCATGTCTGCCCTGAAATATGCGCCCGAGTTCGCCTGCTACACCGCGTCGGGAATGGGGGGCAATGGTTACCAGCGATTGCCATCGGGAGCCATCGAACAGTGGGGTTCAGGCCAGACGGATGCGAACGGGTACGTTTACATCACATTTCCGATCCCATTCCCCAACGGGTTGCGAAACATCGCGCCGGTGCACGTCGGCTCGTTGTGCCTGATGCATGCGCTCATGGGGGGGAGCGTGACTACAACGGGTTGCACGGTACGAGTGCAAAATCAGTCGGGTGCTTCCCAAGTGAACTGGACGGTTTGGTGGCGAGCGATAGGGTATTGAAGATGAGCAAAATTGTGTTTTTCAGTCCGTCCATGTGTGGGGCTTATCGCCCTGAAATTCATGGCGCGGACATGCCCTCGGACGTGGTCGAGGTGTCGGAAAGTGTTTGGCTGTCGCTGCTCAATGAGTTGTCGGTAAGTCCAAAAAAAATGTCGTCCCGGCCTGACGGTCAGCCGGTGTTGATTGATCCGCCGGCATTGGATGCCGAGGCGCTGGCCGCTGTTGAGCGGGCTTGGCGTGATGGGCAATTGGCGCTGACTGATCCGTTGGTATCCCGGCATCGCGACGAGATCGAGGAGGGCGGCGCGACCTCGATCACCGCTGAGCAATACGCAGAGCTGCAGGCTTACCGCCGGCAGTTGCGCGACTGGCCGCAAGGGGATCACTTCCCGCTCGCCGAACACCGGCCGCAGACGCCGACCTGGCTGTCAGAACAATCCACCTAAACGCCCCTCACTGACGGGGCGTTTTTCTTTTCCGTTACGCGTAACACGAACACCCTCACAGCCTCGCTTATGCGGGGCTTTTTCGTTTCTGGAGACTGACCCTTATGAGTGGTTTATTTCACGGCATTACGACCACGGTGGTGGACACCGGCGCGCGCACCATCTCGCT
Organism: Pseudomonas sp. AO-1; assembly: GCF_019775695.1. Lineage (NCBI taxonomy): Bacteria > Pseudomonadati > Pseudomonadota > Gammaproteobacteria > Pseudomonadales > Pseudomonadaceae > Pseudomonas > Pseudomonas sp. AO-1. Next base: position 5,221,368 of record NZ_CP079947.1, on the reverse strand, counting down.
GCCGTCGTCGTCGATTATCGGCCTGTGCGACACCTTTACCCCGGGCCAACTCGGCGGCGGTACGGCGAAAGCCGGCGAACTGAAGTTGATCACTACCGAGCGCGAAGCCATTGCCGCGTTCGGTGCCGACTCGGCCATCACCAAGGCCTGTCAGGCGATCTACGTCAAAGCCAAGGCCGTGATCGTCGCTATCGGCGTGCCCAAACTGGAAGACGCCGCGCTGCAAACCTCGGCGATCATCGGCGGCGTGCTGGCCTCGGGTCAGCGTACCGGCCTACAGGCGTTGCTCGACGGCAAAAGCCTGTTCAACGCCCAACCGCGATTGCTGATCGCACCGGGCCACACGGCGACTCAGGCGGTGGCCACGGCCATCGATAGCGTGGCGCAGAAACTGCGTGCCATCGGCATCATCGACGGGCCGGGTACTACAGACGAGGCTGCCATGGCCTACGCCGATAACTTCGGCAGTCGCAACCTGTTCATGGTCGACCCGGGCGTCAAGTATTGGGACACCGTCACCAGCGCTACGGTCGACGCGCCCGGCTCGGCTTGGGCTGCAGGCCTGTTTGCGTGGACGGATGCTGAATACGGTTTCTGGGCCTCACCATCGAACAAGGAGCTGACCGGCATCACCGGCACCGGCCGCGCGGTCGAGTACCTGGACGGCGACGAGACCTGCCGGGCCAACCTGCTCAACAACGCCAATATCACCACGATCATTCGAGATGACGGTTATCGCCTGTGGGGTAACCGCACGCTGTCGAGCGATCCGAAGTGGGCCTTTGTTACTCGCGTTCGCACGCTGTTCATCCTCATGGACGCTGTGCAGGCCGGGCACAAATGGGCGGTCGACCGCTCGATCACCAAGACCTATGTGGCCGATGTCACCAACGGTCTGGATGCATTCCTGCGCGACCTCAAAGCCCAGGGCGCGATCATCAACTTTGAAGTGTTCGCCGACACTGAACGGAACACGGCCAGCCAGATCGCCCAGGGCAAGGTGTATTGGCGCATCCGTTTCACCGACGTGCCGCCGGCAGAAAACCCGAATTTCCTTTTCGAAGTCACCGATCAGTGGATGACCGAAGTGCTTGAAGCAGCCTAAGGGGGCGTAGCAAATGATTCCTCAGACTTTGTACAACACCAACCTGTTCGTCGACGGCGTGAACTTCTCCGGCGACGTGCCCAGCCTGACGCTGCCCAAGCTGACCACCAAGACCGACGAATATCGTGGCGGCGGCATGGCCGGCCCCATCGAGATGGATCAGGGGCTTGAGAAAATGGAAGCCTCGTTTGTCACCAAGGGCGTGCGCCGCGAGTCGCTGAAGTACTTCGGCCTGGCCGACGGCACGGCGTTTAACGCCACGTTCCGAGGTGCCTTCAAGGGCCAGAAGGGCGCGGTAACAGCGGGCGTTGCCACCCTGCGCGGCCGGCTCAAAGAGGTCGATCTCGGTGACTGGAAAGCCGGTGATGCGGCCGAGATCAAACACGCCGTTTCGGTCACGTACTACAAGCTCGAAATTGACGGGCGCCTGATGTACGAAATCGACATGGTCGCCGGCATTCAGGTGATCGACGGCAAAGACCAACTGCTCGAAGTGCGTCAGGCGCTGGGCCTGTAAGGAATAGATTCAGATGACTCAAGCAATCGCTAAAAACCTGCCGACCTGGCTGTCGCTCAGTGCAGTCGGTGCCGTCGTAACGCTGACCCGCCCAAGCCAGGCCAACAGCATCGACGTCGAGACGCTTAACCTGCGTAACCCGACCGTGCGTGAAGTGCGGGCGGCTGACCGTGCTGCCAACGGCGATGATGAACAGCGCGAACTGATGCTGTTCGCAGGTCTGGCCGAGGTCGGACTGAAAGATCTGGAAGGCCTCAAGCTGACGGATTATCGCCGCGTGCAGACGGCGTATTCGCACCTGGTACCGAAAACCGATTATTCGGACTCGATGCCGGCGTGGTTGTCGCTGACGACCGATCAGGTAGTGGTAACGCTGTCGTGTCCGAGCGAAATCAACGGCGTGACGGTCGACAAGCTGGCCTTGCGTTCGCCGACTGTGGGCGACGTGCGAGCGGCCAACCGTGAGGTGGGTGGCGACGATGAGCAGCGCGAGCTGGTGTTGTTTGCGGCGTTGTCCGGCGCTTCGGTGGCGGATCTGGAGGGGCTGAAGCTGGTGGATTTTAACCGCTTGCAGGCCGGCTATTTTCGCATGGACAACGACGACGGGCTTTAACCCCAGCGTTATCAAGTCGGCGGCGAAACGTCTGGCGGCGGAAACCGGATTTTCCGCCGCTGAGATCCAGTCGATGCCGTTCGCGGATATGGTGTGGTGGCTCACGGATTGAGCCGCCATCGGTAGTGCTGGGCACATGAGGGCCATGACATGGCAAACAAACTCGCCCTCGGGCTGGTGATCGGCGGTGCCGTCAGTTCAACGGTCGGCGCCGCGTTCAAGGATGTGACCGGGCGCATCAAGCGCCTTGAGGCAGAAGGCAACAAAGCGCGCGTGCTGCAGCGCACGATTGGCGACACCATCCGCCTGCGTGAAGAATGGAAAAAGGCTCACGACACCGGCGCTGCCGGTGCGTCCAAATTACTCAGCCGTTTGAACTCGAACCTCGACAGCTTGAAAAAGCAGGGGGTCGAGGTCGGCCGGCTGGAAAAAGCCTATCGCTCGATGGGGCAGACGGCCAATAAAGCCGAGCTGAAAGCCAAGGGTCATCAGCAGATTGATTCTGGCGTAAAGGGCATGAAGGGCGCCGTCGGTGCGGCGGTGGTCGGTGTCGGTGCCATGGCGGTGCCGGCCAAGGTCAGCGCTGATTTTGGCGCGATTGTCCGTGACATCGCGATCAAGGCCGGCATTGCCAACAAGCCGCAAGAGCAGGAGATGTCGCGCAAGATCATCGACACTTCACGCGATACCGGCATGGCGCGCAACGATGTGGCCGACGTGGTCAATCAGTTGGTCGGCGCCGGTATGGATCTGAGCAAGGCGCTGGAGTACGCGCCTGTCGCGGCCAAGTTTGTCGTGGGGCAGGGATCCAGCGGCGTCGACACGGCGAAGATGATCAACGCCTTGGGGCAGAACGCCAAGATCACCGACCCCAAGCAGATGCAGCAGGCGCTGGAGGCGATCGCCTACCAAGGGCAGGCAGGCAGCTTTGAAGCGGCCGACATGGCCAAGTGGTTTCCCGAGCTGTTGGCCAACATGGCCAGCAACGGCATCACCGGCTTGGATGCGGTGACGCAACTGGGTGCCATGTTGCAGGTCCAGATGAAGCAGGCCGGCAGTTCGGACGAGGCGGCCAACAACCTGAAAAACTGGATGGGCAAAATCGGCTCGACCGACACGGTCAAGGCCTACGAAAAAGCCGGGATTGATTACAAGGGATCGATGCAGACCGGTTTGCAAAACGGCATGTCGACGCTCGAAACCAGTATGTCGCTGGCTCAGAAATACATTCAGGCGACCGATCCGAAGCGTGCGGCGGCCATGGCCGAAGCCACGTCAAAAATCAGCAAGGAAGCCGACCCGGAGAAGGCCAAGGCCATGATGGCCTCGCTGGAAGAGTCCCTGCGCACCGGCGACCTGTTCGCCGACATGCAGGTCAAGGCCGCACTGTCGGCCTACATGCAGAACAAGGCGCTGTACAGCCAGCTCAAAAACGATTCGCGTGACGCCACCGGGATCCTCGACAAAAACCTTGCCGAGCGGCGTGAGTCGTCATCGCAGAAATGGGCGGAAATGGCCCAGTCGATGGATGACGCCATGCGCAGCATTGGCGATGCCTTGCGGCCGGTGACGGATGTCGTCGCGGAATCGTTGACCAAGGTTGCGAAGGGCATCACTTCGCTGTCTGACAGCTCGCCCGGTGTCGTGACGGGAATCGGATTGGTCAGTGCCGCATTGGTTGGACTGTCCGGTCTGTATAGCTCCTTCAAAATGGGCAAAGGGATGCTCAACCTGGCGCGCGGAGCCTTGGGTAAAGGCAAGTCAGGTGAAGTGCAAAAGGTCTTTGTGACCAACGCCGAGGATGTCGACGGCGGCGGTATTGCCGAACCCAAGGGCAAGGCCGGTAAAGCGCTGTCGTTGGTTGAAACCGGCCTCAAGGCAGTGGCTGCGTTCAAGGGCACGCCGGCAGATGGCGCCGATGCCGGCGACAAGAAGCCCGGGAAATTCGATCTGGTCGCCACTGGCCTAAAAGTCGTGTCACTTGCCAAGGAAGCGGCCTCGGATGATGAGGGCGGGCCGGGTGGGGGAGACGATGCTGTTAAGAAGGTTTTCGTCGTCAATGCCAACGCTTTGGGCGGCGCGGATTTTCAAGGGGAATCTCGCAGGCGTGGTCGCGGCTCGCGGCGCAATGCTTCACGGCGTCGGCCGCTACCTCGCCCTGGGTCGTCGCGTCCGCCGGTTACGCGCCCACCTGTTCCCGTGTCCCGGCCACCCATCCCACCGGTACCGGCCGTTCCGGCTGGCACGATGGCCAAGCTGGGCGGGGTTGTGCAGGCCTTTGGTAAGGCCGGCAAAGTTGCCAAGATGATCCCGGGCGGTACGCTGCTGGAGTCCGGGGCCATGGCTTATGAGACGTTTGAAAACGCCAAGACCAAGGACGAAAAAGCCGAGGGCTACGGTGCGGCCGCTGGCAACCTGGCCGGCACCATGGCCGGTGCAGCAGCAGGCGCCGCCATTGGTTCGGTGGTGCCTATCATCGGCACGGCCATCGGCGGCTTGATCGGCGCCTACCTCGGCAGTCAGGGCGGTGCGGCGCTGGGCGGATCTTTGGGTAAGTCGCTGTTCGGTGGCGAGGATGAAAAGCCCGAACAAACGGCAAAGGCGCCGGTGCCGACCACGCCGCTCATGATGGCGTCAGCGGGCCAGCAAGGACCGGCGCTGGGGGATGTCGCGCGCTCGATGGCGGTGACGGCGCCGCTCAAGTCGGCGGCGCTCGTCATTCAACCCAGGGAGCCAGACAAACCGGTACCGGCCAAGGTGGATCAGCAGTTTCAGTATTCGCTGAGCATGCCTGTAACGGTGCAGGGGGATGTCAAAGACCCGCAAACCTTGGCGCAGGATTTGCTGCCGCACATGCAGCGAATGATGGAAGGCGCTGCGAAGCAGAACGCCGCCAAGCTGTACGACGAACCCCATGTGTAAGGAGGCCTCATGGCTTATATGGAGAACATGCAATCGAGCCTGAAGTATTTGGTCGAGGCAGCGGAAACCGGGCGGCGCAGTGCTGACGGCATGCTGACCCCGGTCAACGGCGCGATTCGCGAACTGACTGGCGCCGCGTCCGAGCTGGAAAACATCCCGTTTGTCGGCCCGGCCATTGGCGCCAAACTTCAGCGGGTGATGCGCAGCGTCGACGCGGCTCAGGCCAAGGTCGGTCAGGTGGTAGCGGTGTATGGCCGCGCCACCCGCGCGGCGGCTGAAGTGCAGGATCGGCTGGGCACGTTGAAGGAACAGGCGGGCAAAGCGGCCACGACGATCAACAACGTCGCCGGCAAGGTCAGTCCGTCGCTGGCCAACATCGTGCCCACCAGTTCCTTTGCTGGGGAAGCCACGCCGGCCCCGGAGGCGGTGAAGCCGTTCCCGCACCTGATGATCATTCAGCCGCGCGATCCGAAAATTGAGCCGTATTACTTCAACCTCGACACGGCAGCCTTTGATGAATTGAGCCGTTCAACCGAATTCCGCTGGGCCTCGCAGGAGCGACTGACGCGCAGGCCGGCGAAGCAGGCCGTGGGTATGGGCGATGAAAAGTTGACGCTCAAGGGCACAATCTACCCAGGCTTCAAGGGTGGATTGAAGCAGCTCGACACCCTGCGTTCGATTGGGGCCAGGCTGCAGCCGCTGACCCTGACCACGGGCTATGGCGAGGTGATTGGGACGTGGTGCCTGAAAAATATCAACGAGGAACAGTCCGCGCTGCTGCACGGCGGGATTGCTCGCAAACAGGGTTTCACTTTGGAGTTTGAACGCTATGGCGACGACATGCAGGACGTCTGATGGCGACATGCTCGATGTCATTTGCAACAACGTTTACGGCCATCTGAATGGCAGCGTCGAGGCCGTACTCGATGCCAATCAGGGGCTGGCCGATGAGCCTCAGCCGTTCCGATCTGGCGTGATTATCGTCCTGCCGGATCTGCCGAGTCCGACCAGTGAGGGCGTCAGCTTGTGGGATTGATTTTGGCCGATGCCCAGTGACGCGTTGTTTTTCTAACCCGCCCGGTGCGGGTTTTTTATTGGAAAAAATCCATGACTCCGATGTTTCGCATCGTCGCCGATGGGGCCGATGTCACGGCCAAGATCAATGATCGGCTGTTGTTGCTGCGTACTTCTGACAAGCCGGGTATGGAGTCCGACGAGTTTGAGTTGCGTATCGACGACCGTGATGGGCAAGTGCAATTGCCACGGCGTGGCAGCTCAATCGAGATTTACCTGGGGTATGCCGAAACGACGTTGGCGCGCATGGGGAGTTACACCGTCGACACGGTCGAAGTGTCAGGTCCACCCGATACCATCGTGATCAGGGGTAAGGCCAGCGACATGCGGGGCAGTGGCAAGACCATCCGAAGCGGGAGCTGGGAAGACGTGCCGCTGTCGAAGATCGTGGCTGACGTCTCCGCGCGCAATGGCTGGACGCCGGTGTGTCCAGTGTCGACCAAGGTCGCCCGGGTCGACCAGCTCAACGAGTCCGATTTTAATTTCATCACCCGTCTGGCCAAGCAATACGACTGCACGGCCAAGGTGGCCGACGGCAAGCTGTTGGTGATGCCGCGTCAAGGTGGCCAGACAGCCAGCGGCAAGACGTTTGGCGCCATCACCCTGACTCGACGCGACCTCAGCCGATGGCAATTCAGTCTCGGTGATCGCAACTCACACAAGGCAGTCGCCACCAAGCATCAGAACAAGAAGGACGGCAAGCTGGCAGTGGTCACCATCGACAACGATGATGCTCCGGACGGGTTGCCGGCAGTACATACCGACCGCCATATCTACCCCAACAAAACGGCTGCAGAAGCGGCGGCCAAGGCCCGTCTGTCGGCGTTCAACCGCTCGACCGCCGATGTGCGGCTTGAAATGCCCGGCCGGACGGACATCTTCGCTGAGCGTCCCATCATCGCTCAGGGTTTCAAGGTCGGGCTTGATGGCGAATACCTGGCGGATTCGGTCGAGCAAGTGTTCACCCAGTCCGGCTGGTCCACTACGGTCGAATGCAATGCCGGCAAAGCCGGTAAATCCAAGGGCAAGAAAAAGAAAGGGCCGAAACCACCCCTCAAGGTTGTGAACATCGAGAAGCAATAGCCGCATCCCATCGCCGCCTGAGTGCGGTTTTTTTACGTCTGGAGTTTGTATGTCCATCACTGAACAACAGCTGCAAAGCATCATGCCCAACGCCCGCCGCCAAGCGGGCGTTTTTGTATCCGCCCTCAACGCAGCCATGGCCCATCGACAGATCAACACGCCGAAACGCCAAGCCGCGTTCCTGGCGCAAGTCGGTCACGAGTCGGGTCAGCTGCAGTACGTCCGGGAACTGGGCGGCGACCAGTACCTGAGCAAATACGACACCGGCAGCCTGGCTGGGAAACTGGGCAACACGCCGGCAGCAGATGGTGATGGCCAGCGATATCGCGGTCGCGGCCTGATCCAGGTCACTGGCCACGACAACTACCTGCGCTGCAGCTTGGCGCTGTTCAGTGATGAGCGATTGCTGCGCACGCCTGAATTGCTGGAGCTGCCGCAGTGGGCCGCCGAGTCCGCCGCATGGTTCTGGTTCGTGAATGGGCTGAACGCGCTGGCCGATCAAAACGAATTCAACACGATCACCCGCAGGATCAACGGCGGCCTCAATGGTCTGCAGGACCGGCTGGAGTTGTGGGGGCGGGCGAGGGCGGTGCTATGCGTCTCGGCGAACTGATCCCGGCGCCGTATCGGCTGCTGGCAAAAGGTGTGCTGCTGGTTGTCTTGGCCGGTGCTTCCGCCGCCATCGCCTGGCACTTACAGGATTGGCGGTACGGCAAACAACTCGCCGAGCAGGCCCGACTCCACACCGAAACACTCAACCAGTTGGCCCTGGCCTCGGTTGCGCAGCAGCGTGCCGAACAGGATAAACGCCTCGCGCTCGAGCAGCGCCTGGCAACCAGTGAACAAACCCATTACCGAGTCTTGAGTGATGCCCAACGTGATCAAGGTCGCCTGCGCGACCGTCTTGCCACTGCTGATCTGCGCCTGTCAGTCCTACTCGACGCCACCACCGGCGCCGGCAACGGATCGGTGTCAGCCACCACCGGCACCGGCGGCGTGGTTCATGGCCCCACAAGAGCCGAACTTGACCCAGCGCATGCTCAACGAATTATCGGCGTCACCGATGACGGCGACCGGGGGCTGATTGCCCTCGCGGCCTGTCAGGCATACGCCAAAGAAGTCTCAACACCGAAGTGAAAAAAGAGCGGCCGGTCTGGATGCGTCAACATCCAGATCGACCGCCGTCCCTGCAGATGGTCCCTGCAAGTCCAGCCAAGGCTCTTGCTCCGTGCACAAAGCGCGGCGAGCCTAGCACCTGTTTATCCATACAGTAAAGGTCTTGCTTTTTATGTCTACACCCATCATCCCTTGGATGGGCGGCAAACGCCGCCTGGCCGACCGTCTCATTCCGCTTTTTCCGCCACACGAATGCTACGTCGAAGTCTTTGCCGGCGGTGCCGCGCTCTACTTCATGAAGCCTCAGCCATCGCCGGTCGAAGTCCTCAACGACATCAACGGCGACCTGGTCACGCTTTACCGCGTCGTGCAGAACCACCTCGAAGAATTCGTGCGCCAGTTTAAATGGGCGCTCAGTTCGCGGCAGGTGTTCGAATGGCAGAAAATGACCCGCCCCGAAACTCTCACCGACATCCAGCGCGCCGCCCGATTCTTCTACCTGCAGCACCACGCCTTCGCCGGCAAGGTCTCGGGTCAGACGTTCGGGACGGCGACCACCGCACCGGCCATCAACCTGCTACGCATCGAGGAGAATCTCTCGGCCGCGTGGCAGCGCCTGTCCGGCACCTACGTCGAAAATCTCCCCTGGCTTGAATGCGCTGAACGCTACGACCGTGCCCATACTTTCCATTACATGGATCCACCTTACTGGCAGACCGCCGGCTATGGAGTGGACTTCTCGTTCGAGAACTACGGACGAATGGCCGATTTCATGCGCCGCTGCAAAGGCAAAGTGATGGTCAGCATCAACGACCATCCGGATATTCGCCGTGTATTCGAAGGCTTCCACTTTGAGACCTTGGACATTCGTTACACCACAACCAACCAGCGACAGGGCAGCGCCGAAGTCAGTGGTGAGCTGGTGATCATGAACTGGGAGCCGGCGGCGCTTGGTGGATTGTTCTAGCGCTATGTGTAGCGCGAGATTCGTAAATCTCGCTCGCTACGCTTGATGACACTTAAAAGCTCACCATATAAACCTGCCATCATGCTCTTCGCCTTTTGCGTTTTTAATGATTTGAAAATCATACATTCCGTATTTGTACTTTTTTATAATTTTCAACACAAAACTCGCTTGCATCTGTAATGAGTGTTCAGCGGAGCTAGGTTTTATTGCATAGTTTCGAGAAGATTCCAGAGCTACGCCGCTATAGGCAATTGCATCTAATCCGGGGTTTCGACTAAAAATTAAATTAGCAAGAATTCTTGAGTGGATATAGTTCGTGTTTTTTGCATTTTTGTCTTTTAATAATGAAGAGAGAAAGGAATCTGTGAATACAAAGCTTTTGCCGAATTCGTGAGGCATGCTGCTCATGAATTTGTTTAGTAGGTTTCCTACAGTTTCAGACGTTAAGCCGGTGCCCCATCTGTTCATGTGGGTTATTTCGCCAATGGTCCCGCAGCGGATGGGGCGGTCTGTTAGTTGTTCATAGGCGACAATGTGTATATGGTCACCTTCTTCTGCTTTGATCTCGTCTAGAGTTGAATACTGATTGATTGAAGTATACAGAATGGGGTCATTGACTTCGTTGAGTCTCCCTTCTCGCGTCAGCTCCTTAGGAGGGGGGCCGAGCTCTGATATATTGTCGAATCCATTTTCATCAATGCATTTTCTCGCACGCCAGAATGCATGGCTGTAATGGGATTCGTAATTAATGACTTGATAATGATCAAGTATCAGGTTAAGTTTTTCACGAATGAATACAGGGTCTGTGCTTTTCAATATTAAAGATGATAGCTCGTCAAGGTAACCGAGGTGCAGCGTGCTAAATTTCATTGAGAGATCCTGTTGATTTGGTGGACCTGCTACTCGGTGAGCTCCACTGGGAGTGCCTGACTGTTAAACACTGTAAAGCAGTAGAAGCCAAATTAAAGCTGACTAAGTTAATCTATTCGGTTGATCAATTCAGGCCCGTGATTTCGTACATTGCCGATTGCTGGGTCCACCTTGAACCACTCGAACGCCTCGGTGTGCTCACCCTGCAGCAGCGCCATCTGCTCGGCGCGGTCTTTTGGCGTAGCCGGGTCCAGCCATTCGCGAGCCAATTCCGGCGATAGCGTCACAGGCCGACGGTCGTGAATGTCCACCATGCCGCCTTCACTGTCAGACGTGATGATCACAAAGCCGTCGTGCTCCCCTGGTGGGTGTTCGGTACTGGGGTACTGCCCAATCGCGGCGCACAGGATCGGCGCTCGGTCTCGCCGGCGAATCAAGTAAGGCTGCTTCTTGGGGCCGCCTTCGTCGACCCATTCAAACCAGTTGTTGATTGCAATTATCGCCCGGTGTGGCCAGATCGCACGGAAGAAGGGGCCATGGGCGACTTTCTCTACCCGGGCGTTGATCGGCGCGGCGCGGTCCTTCGCCCAGTGTGGACGCCAACCCCAGCGAACCATGTCGGCACGCAGGTACTGACCCTCCTGATGGAAAATCGCCAGTTGGGTGGTAGGAGCCGCGTTGTACCGCTCGAAAGGTAGGTCGCCGGTGTGATTGATCAGCGCGTTGGGCATGCTTAGCGCCGCTACAAAGTCGTGGATGCCGTCGTATTGTGAAAGTCGTCCGCACATATGTCGCCGCCTATCAGATAATTCCTACAGAAATTGACCGCGAGCGCTTCTGAAAGTTAACTGTATGTTCGTACAGTGTTGGAAGTCGTGCGTCATGAGCTATTCAATTTTAGGCCCAATTGCCGAGGTCGGCCTAAAGCTGCCTCTATGTTTGTTCCAGGTGCCTGCTGGGTTTCCTTCGCCGGCGGCGGATCACATTGAGGCACACATCTCCTTAGATGAGGTGCTCAACATCCGTGCCCCGCATGTCTATCTGGTGAAAATCACCGGGGAAAGCATGCAGGGCGCAGGCATCTTTGATGGGGATCTGGCGGTAGTAGATCGTTCGCTGGAGCCGGCCCACGGTCACATCGTCGTTGCGCTGCTGAACAACGATCCGCTCTGCAAACGACTATGCATTCGGGGAAAGGACGTGATCCTTTTGTCTGAAAACCCCAAGTATCCGCCTCGCTATGTGCTGGAGGGTGATGAGCTAGCCATCTGGGGCGTAATCATCGGCAGCGTGCGCAGCCATGTCTAAGGTGGCGCCGGTATTTGGCCTGATCGATTGCAACAGCTTCTACGCCAGTTGCGAGCGGGTGTTCCGTCCTGACCTGGCCAGGGTACCCATCGTGGTGCTGTCCAACAACGACGGCTGCGTCATCGCCCGAAGCTACGATGCCAAGCCCTACGTGAAAATGGGCGAGCCGTACTTCCAGATCAAGCACAAGCTCAAGCAGCACGGCATCGTCCCGTTCTCCTCGAACTACGCGCTGTACGGCGACATGAGCGAGCGCGTCATGACCTTGATCGAATCGCTGGTGCCGGCCGTTGAGGTGTACAGCATCGACGAAGCCTTCGCCGACCTCACCGGCATCAGTGACTTGGACGGCCTCGGCCGCAAGATCCGCAGCCAAGTACTGCGCTGCACGGGCATACCTGTCGGCGTTGGTATCGCGCACACCAAGACCTTGGCCAAGCTGGCCAACCACACCGCCAAGCGCCTGCAGGCGCAAACCGGTGGCGTCGTGAACATCTGCGACCCCATCAAGCGCGACTGGGTGCTGCGTAACACGGACGTGGCGGAGGTTTGGGGAGTAGGACGCCGCATGAAAGCGCACCTCGACGGCATGGGGATCAAGACCGCCATGGATCTAGCCAAAGCAGACGCGTGGTCGTTGAGAAAAAACTTCAGTGTGGTGATCGAGAAAACTGCCCGGGAATTGGCCGGCACACCGTGCCTTGAACTGGACGAGCCAGATCCGCCCAAGCAGGAGATCTGCTGCAGCCGGATGTTCGGTAAAAGGCTGAAGGAGCTGGCGCCAATTAGGGAGGCGGTGGCGACCTACATGATGCGGGCATCGGAAAAGCTTCGGGCACAGCGGTCGCTGTGCAAGAAGATTCGAGTCAGCATCCGTACCGGCATGTTCAACCCCGATGAGGCTAAGTACGCAAACGGCGTCGTGATCGATCTACCTTATCCAACGGATGACGTTCGGCTGCTAACGACGGCGGCCGTCGACGCACTAGATCGCGTGTACCGTGCTGGTTTCAGTTACAGCAAAGCGGAAGTCATGCTGCTGAATCTATGCCAGCCTGGTGAGTACACGGACGATCTTTTCGCCATTTCTCAGTCTACTGAGGCGTCCAGGGTGATGGCGGTGCTGGATGAAATCAATGGCCGTTGGGGTAGAGGTACGCTCCGGCCAGCGAGTGTGCCGAGCAATCCAGATTGGGGCATGCGGCGGGAGATGATGAGCCAGAGTTATACGACGCGTTTGGATCAACTATGGGAGATCAGGTGTACTTAGCTGATGTCGTCGCACTCGTCGTTTGAACAGCGGTACTGCCGAACGCCGTTAATCTTTGAGTTTTAAATAGGGTTCAATCACGTACGTCGCAAGGCACGAAGCACATTTTATAGTTTCTCCTATTTTAAGCTTTGAATGAAAAAGTTCTAACTCCTGACCACAAGGACAAGGACAATGAATTTTTGAGCCGAATCGTATGTGTTCATCGTCGCGTTCGATGAAATATTCTATCTTGCACTGATCGTTTTGGCATGTGATCTTGTCATGGTTGGTGACATACCAGTTTGTATATAGTATTTGCTGGTTGCAGGCTTCACATTCAAACGTGTCATAGTCCAACTTTAAGATTATTAAGTTACCTATGATGAGTTTCTTTATTGTCTTGAATATCTCAAGAAGTTTGTCTCTTTTGATTTGATACGAAGTTGCTTTAGCGGGCTGTGGGAGGTGCAGGTAGCTGCCTAAGATATTATATATTTTTGAAAGGTCAGAATTTTTTATGTTGTTATATTGAATTATGATAGGATTGCTACCGTCTTGCTCAGAGATTGTTAACCTTAAATCCATATCGGCAAGCCTGTCGAACATTGAAAGCATTTTCATTGCTTTGTTCGGTTCCCATTTTTCTATGACCGACTTTGGCAGTTGATCTGCATCCTTCAATAACCGCTCATATACATGAGCCTCCAGAAAATATCTCATCTCTAGGCATGCGTGTCGTAAAGATTGGATATCACTCCTTTGTAATAGTATTTTTGCGCGAGCTAAATGTTTTCGCTTAATGTAGGGTTTAGCGTCCAATTGCACGTCCTATATAGTGTGACGAGTCGGCGGTTAAATTGGCCATTCAGTATGTTTCTTTCTGACCGCTCAAGACGGCGAATTGGCAGTTGACCAGATTAATTCATAAGCTTGAACCTTCAGCAATGCCGTCTCCTCGTTTAAACGAACAAGTGCTGTTGGGGATCGTGTGGCAAGTGAATTGAAGGATTGTCCTAAACTCCAAGCTGTGCGCCTGTCCACAATTATGAGTCGGTCATGCAAGCTTCGTGGGGAGGTTAGTCGAACATTGATTGGCCGGCCAGTTCCGTATTGACGCTCCCACGCTCTTACTGCTGGGATGAGCCCGGGTTTCAAATACTGGCTGTCAGTCAGGATGTTTATCGCTATTTGTTCGTGAGCTTGAATGGCGAAGTCTGTGAGTAAATTGCTGTCTGCGTACGGATCTATAAAAAGTATTGAGTCAACCGCTCCGGAGATAACTCCAGCCACCGCAGCTAGAGCCGTGAACGGTTCGCCTACAGGGATGAATCCATTCTGCGCGATGGCAGGTGCACGAAGCTCAGCTACCGCTAAGGCGTGATAAAGGATGGAGGTCATTTTTTGAACGGATGCGTCGTGGCCGAGTGAATAAGTACTGGCGGTGAGACTCTGAGCAGTCACCTTGAAGGCAATTGCGTCAACGGTATTTCCACTCTCCTCCACTAAAGCTATTGCTCTGCCGAGCCAGCGCTGACCTGCGGGTGTATTCCATTCGTGATTTCTGAGGTCAGGCATATCCGTAATTAACTGCCCGATTTGAGCGTAAAGAGCTTCTGGGGTGAAGGGCATAATTAGCCTCCGGCTGACATTATTCTCAGAGTGTTTTTTGAGATCGCATTGGATCATAGACGAACATCGCCATGGAGGCGTCGCCCCCGCTCCTCTGTCAAAGCATAGCAATGACATTCATGAGCAAAGTGTTCAACGTTAGGGCTGGTCTAGAAAGGGGGGAGCTTAGAAATTCGACTCGCTTATTTAGGAAAAAGGCTTGGTGTGATTGCCTGGCGAGCCAATGAGGCGGTTCACACGCTCCCAGAAAGCACAATTGGGACTCAACCGATCTCGGACAGTCGAACAATACGACATGCCTAGAAGGTCGTTCGCCCCCTTTGGATGTTAGTTCTTACCTAGGTATAATTTCAGTATCATTCGGGCAACCCAGAGATACGAAGCCAACCTTTGGATTGGCCGGCGCAGGAGTGGTGGACATGTCTAACCTCGGTGTTTTGTGACGTCGCTTGCCCTGTGGGAAAGTCGACGGACGGGCGCTCAGGGTGCGCCTCTGATCAAAAAGTGCGCAATTCTAGCGATGAGCAACGCACTTGACCAGCTTTATGCAGGGAAATACGACGAGTGCTGCGCTATGCTTCGCGCCGTTGAGCTTTACCGTTTTTTTACAGTCAACAAAACGACTGTAACAACAGGTAAAACAGCGCATGCTGCACCACAAAGCATAGTGCTTCATTCAAAGAAGCCGGTTTGAGAATCAGGAGTGTTGGATGGGTCAGGCAAGTAGTCAGGCGGCGGGCGCCGAGCATTCGGCTGCAAAACCGCTGAGCATGCTGGTCGCGGCAGTCGGGGTAGTTTACGGCGACATCGGCACGAGCCCGTTGTACACCCTCAAAGAAGTATTCGCCGGTCATTATGGGGTGCCGGTCAATCACGACGGCGTCTTCGGGATTCTGGCATTGATATTCTGGTCGCTGATCTGGGTCGTTACGATCAAGTACGTGTTGTTCGTCTTGCGGGCCGACAACCAGGGCGAAGGGGGGATCATGGCGCTGACCGCCCTGGCGCGACGCGCATCCAGCCGCTATCCCAAATTGCAGGCGGTGCTGGTGATCCTGGGATTGATCGGTGCCGCACTGTTTTACGGCGACAGCATGATCACCCCGGCGATTTCCGTATTGTCGGCGGTGGAAGGTCTGGAGCTGGCATTCGATGGCCTGGAGCGCTGGGTGGTGCCGATGGCGCTGGTGGTCCTGGTCGGACTGTTCCTGATCCAGAAGCATGGCACCGATCGCATTGGCAAGCTGTTTGGTCCGGTGATGGTGGCGTGGTTCCTGGTGCTGGGCGGTCTGGGTGTCAGCGGGATCGTTCGACACCCTGAAGTATTGAGCGCGCTGAACCCGATCTGGGGCGTGCGATTCTTCATTGTGCATCCGGGCATGGGCGTGGCGATTCTCGGCGCGGTAGTGCTGGCATTGACCGGCGCCGAAGCACTGTACGCCGACATGGGCCACTTCGGGCGCAAGCCGATTGCCCGCGCCTGGCTGGCGCTGGTACTTCCGGCACTGGTGCTGAATTACTTCGGTCAGGGCGCATTGCTCCTGGAGAACCCGGAAGCGGCGCGTAACCCGTTCTACCTGCTGGCGCCGAACTGGGCACTGGTGCCTTTGGTGGTGCTGGCAACCCTGGCCACGGTGATCGCTTCGCAAGCGGTGATTTCCGGTGCGTTTTCGCTGACCCGTCAAGCGATTCAGCTTGGCTACATTCCGCGCATGCACATTCAGCACACCTCCAGTGCCGAACAGGGGCAGATCTATATTGGTGCGGTGAACTGGGCGCTGATGGTGGGCGTCATCCTGCTGGTGATCGGTTTCGAGTCCTCCGGCGCATTGGCGTCTGCCTATGGCGTGGCGGTGACGGGCACCATGCTGATCACCAGTATTCTGGTGGCGGCGGTGATCTTGCTGCTATGGAAATGGCCACCACTGCTGGCCGTGCCGATTCTGGTCGGCTTCCTGCTGGTCGATGGCATGTTCTTCGCGGCCAACGTGCCGAAAATCATTCAGGGCGGTGCCTTCCCGGTACTGGCGGGGATCGTGCTGTTCATCCTGATGACCACCTGGAAACGCGGCAAAGAGCTGTTGGTCGATCGGCTGGACGAAGGCGCGTTGCCGCTGCCGATCTTCATCAGCAGCATCCGCGTGCAACCACCGCACCGCGTGCAGGGCACCGCGGTGTTCCTCACCGCCCGCTCCGACGCCGTACCCCACGCGTTGTTGCACAACCTGCTGCACAACCAGGTATTGCACGAGCAAGTGGTGCTGCTGACCGTGGTCTACGAAGACATCCCGCGCGTGCCGCCATCGCGCCGCTTCGAAGTCGAGGCCCACGGCGAAGGCTTCTTCCGGGTGATCCTGCACTTCGGCTTCACCGACGAACCGGACGTGCCGCAGGCACTGAAGCTATGCCATCTGGATGATCTGGACTTCAGCCCGATGCGCACCACCTACTTCCTCAGCCGCGAAACGGTGATCGCCTCGAAACTCGAAGGCATGGCCCGCTGGCGTGAGGCGCTGTTTGCGTTCATGTTGAAGAATGCCAACGGCAATTTGCGGTTCTTCAATCTGCCGCTGAACCGGGTGATTGAGTTGGGGACGCAGGTGGAGATGTAGTCCTGCATCCACTGAAAAGCCCCCGTCAGCCTTGTGGCTGGCGGGGGCTTTTTTGTGGGCGGCAACTTCAGATCAAAAGATCGCAGCCTTCGGCAGCTCCTACAGGTTTCGCATTCCATGTAGGAGCTGCCGAAGGCTGCGATCTTTTGATCTTTAAACCTCTACGAGCATTCAGGTATCTCTGCTTCAGACTCGGTCTTCGTGCGCGCAGTTCGCGGCATCAGTGTCTGTATCACGTCATCAATCAAGGCTTTGCCCATCACGGTCAGGTAATGCGCAGCCCAGGCGTGGCGGTCAGTGTCTCTGGTGAAGGCAGCGTCTTCGGTGAAGGATTTGGCGAGGGATAACAGGTCGGAAGATTGGGACAATGCATCGAGAATCGGGATGCCAGAGCGGACATTGAAGAGCGCTTGATCCGAGTGGTAGAGGAAGGGGGTGCAGCCGATGGTTTTAACGTTTGCGTGTCCGTGCAGATCAGTTTCGGTCATCGTGTTACTCCTTGGTTCGAAGTGCCGCGACTTTCGTTACCACACGAAAGGGAGGCAACTGTACGCGGGGTGGTAAACCGGGAACCAAGGAAACCGGCACGCTCGAAAGCGTCCCACGCACAGCCGCCATTACTCGATGAGCGGGCTCTTGCGCTGGTTTCTCCGGGTTACCACACCCGATCGCTGAATGGGTCAGCGACGTCCGGAGAGTATCTCGTCAAAAAACATCGCAATAGAGCCGCAAAGCGCCCGAACACGAGTTTCGGAGTTTGCCTACAAGGTCTGTGGGCGTCATCTGATATTGCGAAACTGGAAGTAAACGATACTAAACGTCTGACACGAACTGGCGTGTGCAAATGAGCGAGACGCGTATGACGGAATCATCGAAACAAGAAATGCAGGATGATCTCGAGAACCTTCGGATTGAAGCGCAAGCTATGGAGCGATTGATCAACTTCGATCCGGCTCAAGCGATCAGCCATTACGATATGCGGGCAAGATACGCCCGCCGGGGCTAATGATTACTTGAGTCCAGCGCAATTCCCCTGTGGGAGCGAGCCTGCTCGCGAAGGCGTAGTGTCAGTCGACGAATATGTTAACTGACTAACCGCTTTCGCGAGCAGGCTCGCTCCCACAGGGGATTTTGGTGGCGGCTGGAATGTAAAAAGCCCCCGCAACCATGAGATTGCGGGGGCTTTTTGTTTGGCCGGCTCAGATCACTCTGCCGGCTGATCCTTGCTCTGACGCTTCTCGATCAAGTCCACCAGACGTTTGGCCAGCGCCGGGTAGTTCTCGTCGAAGTGGTGGCCACCAGGCAGTTTTACCGCTTCGCCGACGGCAGTCTTGTCGGTGCAGCCGCTCTCGTCGGTCTCTTCAGCGCCGTAGATGCACACCACTTTGGCCGCTGGCAGCTTGGCCATTTCCGGGCCGGTGGCGGCTTCTTTGCCGGCGTTGCCGAGCCAGCCTTCGACTTCGATTTCGAAGCTGCCGGTGCGTGCGAAGGCCAGCAGGATGATGGCGTCGACGCGTTGCTGCTCGGTGTCCGGCAGGCGGTTGTAGATCGCCGGCAGGACGTCGGCACCGAACGAGTAACCGGTGAGGATGAAGCGCTTGGTGCCCCATTTCTGGCGGTAGTGCTGCATCAGCTCGGTCAGGTCCAGCGCGCTTTGCTCCGGGCTCTTGTGCTGCCAGTAGTAGCGCAGGGTGTCGATGCCGACCACCGGGTAACCGATCTTGGCCATCTCGCCGGCCACGTCGCGGTCGAGGTCGCGCCAGCCGCCATCACCGGAAAGGAACAGGGTCACGGTGTCCTTGGCCTGACCGGCCGGCACTTCAACCACCGGGATCGCCAGACCACCGTTGGCCTTGTCGCCGCCGACGAGGATCTTGCGCAGCTCATTGTTCAGCACTTGCGGCAGATTGATGTCGTAGTCGCTGATGCTGGTTTCGGCGTTCGGTTGATCGCGCACGAAACCGGCGCTGGTGTCGTCCGGGTTGTCGTTCCACGCCACCAGCCAGTGGCCGTGGGCGGCAGATTTCGGCAGCAGGTGGGTGCAGCCAGGTTTTTCCAGGGCCAGGTCGACCGAGATCGCCTGGGCCTCGTCGTCCTTCTGCTCGGACAACCAGCGCCAGGCCAGCACCGCGCCAGGGCCGATACCGCTGACCAGCGTGGCCGGGCCATTCAGTTCGCGCAGGCCGGTTTGCAGGGCGCGGCTCTGTTGCAGGCAGTCCTTGGGCAGAATCACCTGAACGATCTGCGCCGAGGCGCTGCGGCTCAGGGTGCTCAATTGGTTGTCGGTCAGCTTCTGGTCGTCATTGACCGCAACCAGCACCTGAGCTTTGGGCTGGGTGCCGGGAATGACGCGGGTCATGACCGTGCCGTCGGCAGCCGTCAGTGGTTGCAGTGTCGGTTGCGGTGCCGGGCGTTTGAGGTACCAGTAACCGCCGCCGGCAATCACGGCCAGCACGATCAGTGCGGCCAGGATGTACTTCAGGGAGCGTTGAATCATCAGCGTTTCACCAATCCAGTCAAGCCGCCCGCGATCAGGGCAGCAGTATCGGCCAGCGCCACCAGCGGATCGAGTCCGGCGGGCACTGCCATATAACGGGGTTCCCAGTCAGGCTGGAACTTGTCTTTGAAGCGGCGCAAGCCTTGGAAGTTGTACAGCTGCTCACCACGGCGGAAGACCATCGAGCCCAGACGCTGGGTCAGCGGTGCACCTCGCCGGGGTTGCAACCCCGACAACGGCACCATGCCCAGGCTGAAGCGCGCGTATCCGTGACTCTTATAGTGTTGAATCAGGCCGACCATGAGGAACTCCATGGTCAGCTTGGGGGCGTCCGGGTGCGAGCGCATCAGATCGAGGCTGGCCAGGTCATGGCTGTAAGTCTCAAGCAGGTTGGCGAACGCCACCGGGCGGCCTTCGAAGCGAATCACCGCAATGCGGAAATGCTTCAGATAATCGTCGCTGAAACGGCCGAGGGAGAAGCCTTTCTCGCGCACGTTCTTGCCGGTCAGCCACGCATCGGAAATCACTTTCAACTCATCCATCGGCGCCTGGCCCGGCTCATGGATTTCCAGCGACAGACCGTCGCGGGTGCCACGGTTCCAGGTGTAGCGCAGGTCTTTCATCTCCTTGCCCTTGGCTTCCAGGTCAAAGCGATGCAGATCGACCCGGGCTTCTTCGCCGAGCTTGATCGCGGTCAGGCCGATGTCCATGTAGTACGGCAGGTTCTCGGCGCGCACCTGATAGAACACCGGACGGGTGTGATGGATGTCGCACAGGTCGCGGAACTGCCAGATCATCTCGGCACGCTGCTGGCCGGGGCCGATCGGGTCGTACAGCGCCACCAGGCTGCGGCCGCGACGGGCGTACATCAGGAACGCCTCGTCGTTGGGGTGAAACAGCAGCGCCTTGTCACCGGTCAGGGCGAGGCCGCCATCGGGTTGCGACGAGGCCATCAGGATTTTCGCGGCGCGATCCAGTTCGTCCGGGGTGGGCAGATGAATCACCGGGCGTGCGGTGCGCAGCAGCCAGGTCAGGGCGATCACCAGCAACAGCACCGCCGCGCCGAGCAGCGAGCGCAGGCCGCGCGGGGCGTCAGCGTCGAGGGTGAACTGCCACCACAGTTGATGGCTGTACGGCACGTCCTGATAGGCGAACAGCAGCAGCCAGGTCGAAGCGCCCAATACACACAGGCTGGCCACCAGATACAGCGGCGAGAACGGCAGTTCGGTCAGGCGACTCGGACGATAGAACGAACGGCGGAACACCCCGAGCAGCGCCGCGGTGAGCGTCATCAGCGTGGCTTCTTCCCAGTCGAAGCCTTTGAGCAGCGAAAGCAGGGCGCCGACCAGCAACAGAATGGTGGTCAGCATCCACGCGGCCGACAGGCGACGGCGCAGGCCCTGAGCGAGCAACAGACACAACACGCCAATCAGGCTGGCGCCGAAGTGCGAGGCGTCGACCAGGCGATGCGGGATCAGAAACCCGATGTGTTCAAGACGCGTGTCGATCTCCGGGGTGGCGCCGGAAAACAGCAGTACCACGCCGGACAGGAACACCAGCACCGCCAGAATCGGCGCGGCCAGACCGGACGCTGCGCGCATGGTCTGGGTCTGGAACAGGCGCTGGCCTTCGTTGATTAGCAAAAACAGGCAGGCCACCAGCAGCGGCAGCACCACATAGATCAGGCGATACAGCAGCAGCGCGGCGGCGAGTGGCGCGGCGCCGAGGGTGTCAGCGAAAGCGGCCAGCAGGATCGCTTCGAAGACCCCGACCCCGCCCGGCACATGGCTGAGGACGCCAGCGGCCAGGGCCAACAGGTACACCAGCAGGAAGGCGCCGAACGGCGGGGCTTCCGGCAGCAGCAGATAAAGCACGGTGGCGGCGGCGGCGACGTCGAGAGCGGTGATGATCAGTTGCAGGAAGGTCAGGCGCCGGCCCGGCAGGCGCAATGTGCGGCGACCGACCCTGACCAGCAGGTTGTCGCGGTATGGTTGCTCCGGCAGACGGCGGCGATAGATGCCGACGGCCAGAATCGCGCCAAGCCCCAGCACCACCGCGGCGATCGTGCCGAGCAGGCCTTCTGACAAACCCAATGCAGTGGAGGCGGCGGGCAGATCGCTCAGGGTCGCGAGGGCGGCCAGCGGAGGCAGGGCGCAACCCAGCGACAGGCTGGCGAACAGCGTCATGTGCGCGACTTCCGATGCCCCCAGACCATGTCGTGCATATAAACGGTAGCGCACCGAGCCGCCGGACAGCAGCGACAGGCCGATGGCGTTGCCAATCGCAAATGCGGTGAAGCCACCCAGCGCCAGAGTGCGCGGCGGCAGTGTCACGCCGGCATAGCGGCTGGCCGACCATTCATAGCCGAGCAATATGATGAAGCCGACCACCGTCGCACTCACGGCTCCCAGCAGGGCCGGTTTCGGCACGGCCAGGATCGAGTCATGCAGGGCGTAGAGATCGAGTTCGCTCAGCAGATGGCGGCAGGCAATCAGCGCAATGGCAAACAGCAGCAACGTGACCGCCAGACCGATCGGCTGGCGATATTTGCTCAACCGATCCAGCAAGCGCAGGCGCTCGGGTTTGATCGGATGTTCTGCTGTGACGGTGTCTTGTGAATCAGACGAGTTGGCGCGCATCAATCACCTCTTGGATTGTGCGCGACAGGATGGAGGTATCCAGCCAAGTTACCAATCCCTGTAGAAAAAAATAATCACAAAATACTACGCCTCTCATCCGGGATCGGCGAGGGCGGGTCATGGATTGCAGACGTCTTGCCTGCGACTCAAGCATAGTCGCAACTGGGCGGGTCTGATGATCCTGAGCGTTTCACTGCAGCGTGACAGATCATTGTTGCGAAAGGACTTTTTCCACAGATACAAAAAAGGCCACTCTTTCGAGCAGCCTTTTTTGATGTTTGGTTGCGGGAGCCGGATTTGAACCGACGACCTTCGGGTTATGAGCCCGACGAGCTACCAGACTGCTCCATCCCGCGTCTGTGTGGCGGCATTCTACAGGCGAACGGCGAGGTGTCAACCGCTAATCCCGTAAAGGGTCAAATAAGTGTGAATTTACGTCAAACGGTCGCAGCGCAACGGTAAGTTTCGGAAATGCAACGAATTCCTGTTTGCTCGACTGCGCGTTGATTGAAAAACAGACGCGCACAAAAAAGGCCACTCTTTCGAGTAGCCTTTTTTGATGTTTGGTTGCGGGAGCCGGATTTGAACCGACGACCTTCGGGTTATGAGCCCGACGAGCTACCAGACTGCTCCATCCCGCGTCTGTGTGGCGGCATTCTACAGAGGATCACCGGAGTGTCAACCTTGAATCTGGATAAATCTGTTCCTGTTCAATCGCTTAGCGCTTTTTGCAGGGCGGGAGAAGGGACGCAGGGCAGGTGGGACAAGGCTTTCAGCTCTATCGGCCAATGATTTTCGATTGAGAAAATAAATTCATTGTCGTTGTCCTACAGACTGAAAAGAACATTCGGACCACTGGTGCTATATACAGGTGTCAGTGAGATACTGCGTTTCCGGCTCACCATGTTGCTTTTTCTGTCATGACCCAGCGAAAAATCATCCACGTCGACTGCGACTGTTTCTACGCCGCCATCGAGATGCGCGACGACCCGAACCTGGCCGGCAAACCGCTGGCGGTGGGCGGGTCGGCGGATCGGCGTGGGGTGATCGCCACCTGCAACTATGAAGCGCGGGCGTACGGCGTGCGTTCGGCAATGTCGTCCGGGCATGCCTTGAAGCTGTGCCCCGACCTGACCATCGTCAAGCCACGCATGGATGCCTATCGCGAAGCCTCGAAGGAAATCCACACGATCTTTCGCGATTACACCGACCTGATCGAACCGCTGTCGCTGGACGAAGCCTATCTCGACGTCTCCGACAGCGCGCATTTTGGCGGCAGCGCCACGCGTATCGCTCAGGATATTCGCCGGCGCGTTTCCAATCAGTTGCACATCACCGTGTCTGCGGGTGTGGCGCCGAACAAGTTTCTGGCCAAGATCGCCAGTGACTGGAAGAAGCCCAACGGGCTGTTCGTCATTACTCCGGATCAGGTGGAAGATTTCGTCAGCGGTTTGCCGGTGAGCAAGTTGCACGGCGTCGGCAAAGTCACCGCGGACAAACTGGGCAAGTTCGGCATCGTCGATTGCCTGCAATTGCGCGAGTGGGACAAGTTGGCGCTGGTGCGCGAATTCGGCAGTTTCGGTGAGCGACTCTGGAGTCTGGCCCGTGGGATTGATGACCGGCTGGTGCATAACGACAGTCGCCGTCAGTCAATCAGCGTGGAAAACACCTACGACGTCGATCTGCCGGATCTGCGCAGTTGCCTCGACAAGCTGCCGGAGCTGCTGGACACCCTGAAAACCCGCATGGAACGGATCGACAGCAGTTATCGGCCGGGCAAGCCGTTCGTCAAAGTGAAGTTTCATGACTTTACCCAGACCACATTGGAGCAGGCCGGGGCAGGGCGCGATCTGGGCAGTTATCAGTTGATGCTGACGCAGGCATTCAATCGTGGCGGGAAACCGGTGCGGTTGTTGGGGGTGGGGGTCCGGCTGGAGGATTTGCGCGGCGGGTTTGAGCAGATGGAGTTGTTTGAGCGTTAAAAGTCAAAAGATCGCAGCCTGCGGCAGCTCCTACATTGGAATGCGTTCCCTGTAGGAGCAGCCGCAGGCTGCGATCTTTTAAGGCTTAATTCGGTCCTGGATCAGCCACCAGGCGCCCGGCATCCTTGGTCAGCGACTTGAGAAACTCGGCCTGCAACTCAGGATCGTTACGCGTCAGCTCGATCAGACTTTGCTCCAGTTCGCTGGCTTCTTCTTCCAGGCCCAGCTCCGACAGGCGCTTGACTCGGTGGACCCACTGGCTCACTTCGTCGTCTTCCAGATCGTCGTAAATCAACCCGTGGGCTTCGAGCAACTTGCTGCGCAAATGACTGCTGATCGCCAGGGACGAATCGCTGTGCACGTCATCCTTGCCGTCTTCGACGCTGATCTGCAGTTTGCCGATGTGATTCAGGTCATTTTCGGCGAACGGACTGTCCAGCAGGTTCAGGCGCAGCACGCCGTTGCGGTCAGTGGTCATGTCGAAGGTCTGCTTGCCGGCCTTGACCTGCACCGGGCGTTCGCTCCACGGCAGGCTCGAATATTCCGTGCGCTTGTCGCGCTGGACTTCATCGATACCGGCCAGGTTCTGTTGTGCACGACCGTGAGACTGCACGTTCATGAACGGGTTGACCCCGGCAATGCCGTAGTTCAGCCAGTCCTTGGTCACGCTGTCCGGCAGATTGCCCAAAGCGAACACGTTGACCACATTGGCACCGATACCAGCGACCACCGCCACTGCACCCAACGGAATCTCATAGATTTCGCGCCAGGGCTGGTAAGGCGTGTAGCGGTCGTAACGGCGTGTGACTTCGAACTCGGTGACTTCGAAGGTCTTCTGTTCGTTGATCTTCACACGTCGTTGCGGCAGCTCGAGCACCTTAGGCTCACCGACATCGATCTGCAGGCTGTGGTCGAGCAGTTTGCGCTCGACCCGCTCTTCGTGCTCGCTGCGCTGTGACATCTGATTGGCGCAGCCGCTGACCAGCAGGGCGCCGCACAAGGCGGCGCCACCGAGGCCCAAGGTGTTTCGCTTGAACATGAGGTCTCTATCTGGATTCAGCGGCGGATACGGGCCTGAAGGAAGGACAGCACATCGGCGACCGGCAGCGCTTGCGCTTCGGCCTCGGTGCGGCTCTTGTATTCCAGGTTGCCTTCGGCGAGGCCGCGGTCACTGACCACGATCCGGTGAGGAATGCCGATCAGCTCCATGTCCGCGAACTTGATGCCCGGGCTGGTTTTCTTGTCGCGATCGTCCAGCAGCACTTCGAAACCGGCCGCCGTCAGTTCTGCGTACAGCTTGTCAGTGGCTTCGCGCACCTGCTCGGTTTCATAGCGCAGCGGTACCAGGGCGATCTGGAACGGCGCCAGGGTGTCGCTCCAGATGATGCCTTTGTCGTCGTTGTTCTGCTCGATGGCGGCAGCGACCACGCGGGATACGCCGATACCGTAGCAACCCATCTCCAGCGTGACCGGCTTGCCGTTCTCGCCCAGCACTTCGCACTTCATCGCCTTGCTGTACTTGTTGCCCAGCTGGAAGATGTGCCCGACTTCGATGCCGCGCTTGATTTCCAGCGTGCCTTTGCCGTCCGGGCTTGGGTCACCGGCGACGACGTTACGCAGGTCGGCAACGGTTGGAACCGGCAGATCGCGCTCCCAGTTCACGCCGAAGTAGTGCTTGTCGTCGATGTTCGCGCCGATGCCGAAGTCGCTCATCAGTTCGACCGAGCGATCGATGATGATCGGCAGTGGCAGGTTCAGCGGGCCGAGGGAACCGGCGCCGGCGCCAATGGCGTCACGCAGTTCGGCATCGGAAGCCATGACCAGCGGGCTGGCAACGCCTGGCTGGTTGGCAGCCTTGATTTCGTTGAGCTCGTGGTCGCCACGGATGATCAGCGCAATCAGCTTGCCTGGCTCTTCGGCGTGGACGATCAGGGTCTTGATGGTCTTTTCAATCGGCAGATTGAATTTTTCCACCAGCGCGGCAATGGTCTTGGTGTCCGGGGTGTCGACCAGGCGCAGCTCTTCGGCCGGTGCCGGACGCGAGGTTTCGCGTGGCACGGCTTCAGCTTTCTCGATGTTCGCCGCGTAGTCGGAGCCGTTGCTGAAGACGATGTCGTCTTCGCCGGACTCGGCCAGTACGTGGAACTCGTGGGAGCCAGCGCCACCGATCGAACCGTTGTCGGCCTCAACCGGACGGAATTTCAGGCCCAGGCGGGTGAACACGTTGCAATACGCCTGATGCATGCGGTCGTAGGTGACCTGCAGCGAAGCCTGATCGGCGTGGAACGAGTAGGCGTCCTTCATGATGAATTCACGGCCACGCATCAAGCCGAAGCGTGGGCGGATTTCGTCACGGAATTTGGTCTGGATCTGGTACAGGTTGATCGGCAGCTGCTTGTAGCTGCTCAACTCGTTGCGCATCAGATCGGTGATCACTTCTTCGTGGGTAGGGCCCGCGCAGAAGTCGCGACCGTGGCGGTCTTTGATGCGCAGCAGCTCAGGGCCGTATTCTTCCCAGCGCCCCGATTCCTGCCACAGCTCGGCCGGTTGGGTGCTCGGCATCAACACTTCAAGAGAACCGGCAGCGTTCATTTCTTCGCGAACGATGGCTTCAACCTTGCGCATTACCCGCAAGCCCATCGGCAGCCAGGTGTACAGGCCCGAAGCGAGTTTGCGGATCATGCCGGCGCGCAGCATCAGCTGGTGGCTGACGACGACCGCATCGGAAGGCGTTTCTTTCTGTGTGGCGAGCAAAAATTGACTGGTGCGCATGGTTGGCCGTTGTCGGTTGCTATGACTGGAAATGACTGAGCAGTGTACCGGCGAGATTTGCCGACGTACAGGATTGCGCTTGGCGGTGAGGCTCGACGGCGGGAATCCTCCCACCGTATCTGAAATGTCCTACGACTCTTCGACGACGGAGGTCGGTGCAGGCTCGGGCGTTGGCGTCGGGCCCGCGCGGCGATTTTCCTGGAACCAGTGCAGGGCAATCAACACCAGCGTCGGCACACCGAGCAGCGCGGTGATCATGAAGAAGTTGTGGTAGCCGAACTTCTCGACCATGACACCGGAGTAACCGCCCATCAGGCGCGGTAGCAACAGCATGATCGAACTGAGCAGGGCGTACTGGGTCGCCGAGAACTTGAGGTTGGTCAGGCTCGACAGGTAGGCGACGAACGCCGAGGTGGCGAGCCCGGAACTGAAATTGTCGAGGGAGATGGTCACTACCAGCATCTGCAGGTTCGGCCCCATGTCGGCCAGCATCACAAACAACAGGTTGGTCGCCGCCGAAGCCGCGCCACCGATGAACAGGATCGGCAGGATGCCGAAACGCACGATCAGCAGGCCGCCCATGCCGGCGCCGACCAGGGTCATGATCAGGCCAAAGATCTTGCTCACGCTGGCGATCTGATCCTTGGTGAAGCCTTGGTCGATGTAGAACACGTTGGCCATCACGCCCATTACCGTGTCGGACATCCGATACGTGGCGATCAGTCCGAGCAGCAGCAACGCCTGCCAGCGGTAACGCAGGATGAAGTCGTTGACCGGCGTCAGTACTGGCGCCAGGCCGCGACGGCCCATGGTTGACAGGCACAGGCCGGTGAGCAGGGTATAGAGGATGGCACGCAGGAAGGCGCGATCTTCGAGCAGCAGGTCGAGCGGACTCATGCTGCCGAACAGCACACTAGCAAAATCGGTGTTGTAGAGCTGGGTGAACATCGCCGGAACCGACACCAGCAACACGATCAGCACGAATACCGAGGCCAGTTGATGCGCGAAGCTATAGCGGCCGGCCTGCAACTGCGTGCGCAATGGCACGGGCGGTTCGCGCATCAGCAGCGAGGTCAACAGGGCAGGGACCATCAACACCCCGAACAGGGCGTAGGTGCCGGTCCAGGCTGAATGTTGGTAGTTGAAGCCGGTGGACCCGAAACCTTCGGCGAAGAACAGCGCGCCTGCCGTGGCCAGCAGGGCGGCGACGCGATAGCCGGACATGTAACTGGCGGCCAGTGCGGCCTGACGGCTGTCGTCGGCGATTTCCAGGCGATAGGCGTCGACCGCGATATCCTGGGTGGCGGAGGCAAAGGCGACGATGACGGCAATGGCGATCAGCCAGGACAGGTGTTTCTGCGGATCACAGAAGCCCATGCCAATCAGACCCAGAATCACTAACGACTGCGAGAGCACCAGCCACGAACGGCGGCGGCCCAGCTTGCCCAATAAAGGCAGGCGCCATTGGTCGAGCAGCGGTGACCAGACCCATTTGAAGGCGTAGGCCAGGCCGATCAGGCTGGCGTAGCCGATGGTTTCACGGGCAACGCCGGCTTCACGCAGCCACACGGACAGCGTCGAAAACACCAGCATGTACGGCAGGCCGGCAGCAAAACCGAGCAACAACAGCACGAGCGTCGAAGGACTGGCATAGGCGGCTAGCGCGGCGCGCCAGGTTTTACGGGGCATGGGCTGAAGTCTGCCTCAAGATTGCGAAAACAAAGCGCGCACTCTAACCGCTGTGCTCTATCGGACGCCAGCCATGGCGCTGAATATCCACACGATTGTTCAGGATGGTGACGCCTTCAGAACGTAATCGTGCCCGTTGTTCGTCCCCCGAGGGGCTGCCCAGCGGCAGGCTGATCCGACCGCCGGCACCCAATACCCGGTGCCACGGCAGTCTGGTATCGCCGGGTAGTTGGCTGAGGGTCCGGCCGACCCAGCGGGCGGCGCGCCCCAGACCCGCGAGTTCGGCCAGCTGACCATAGCTGACCACTTTGCCTTCAGGTACTTGGGCAAGGGTGGAATAAAGCGCCGTGCGTCGGATTTGCGCTTCGCTTTCATCGGGAGGGTTCGGCTCTTTCACCGGTGCGGTTCCTGAACATCGGTCGTGTGGATGGGCTTAAGCGTAATCGCTTGTCGGCCAGATGAGAAATGAACTCAATGGAAATCGTCCGGTCAGTCCTTGTCAGGGTCTTATTCCTACGGATAATGCCGACCTTTTTTCGCAAACTTGAGCCCTTGAACTGCTTATGCTGTCCAGAACCCTGCTGTGCCTTGCTGTTTTCAGTGCGTCTACGCCCCTGCTTGCCGACACCGTCTGGTTGAAGAACGGTGACAAATTGAGCGGCAAGATTTCCGTTTTCGATGGCGGCAAATTGCTGATTCAGACCCAGTATGCGGGTGCGGTCACCATTGACTGGAAAGAGGTCAAGACTCTGCAGAGCGATCAGGAACTGCTGGTCAAACAGGACGCCTACAACGGTGAAAAGGCCAAGTCGCTGACCGCCGCCGATGATGGCAAGGTCACTCTGGCCAACGGCGAGGCGCCGAAAACCGTCGAGCTGGCGAGTATCCAGCAGATTCTCAAACCGAAACCGGTGGTCGAAGATCTGGTGTGGAAAGGCAATATCGGCCTGGCGATGGACTATCAGCGGGCGGAAAAGGACACCGACGATTACGACATCGACTTCAAGACCACCGCACGTCATGGTCGCTGGCGGCACACTGCCGAGGGCGAATACAACCGCGAAGTGCAGGACGACGCAGTCACCACCAATAACTGGCGCGCTGAATACGCGCTCGACCGTTTCCTCACCGACAAGTGGTTCTGGCAGGGGCGCCTGAACTACAAGCGTGATTACGTTGAAGAGCTGTCACGTCAGCGCGTGGTCGGTACCGGTCCGGGCTACCAGTTCTGGGACGACGAGCTGGGGGCGTTCTCGCTCGGCTCGCTGCTCAACCGCACCGATTACGAGTACAGCGATGGCGGCAAGGACAATTTCTATTCGGTCGCCATGAAGTGGGATTACAACCGCTACCTGATCGGCAAGAAAGTCGAGTTCTTCACCAACGGCGAACTGGGCAAGCCGCTGTCGGACGTGGCCAACTACGCGCTGGATGCCGAGATGGGCCTGCGTTACAAGGTCACTGACTGGGCGTCGCTCAATCTCAAGGCCGAGCGCGACATCATCAGTGGTACCAAGGACGCGGATTTGAACAAGACCCGCTACACCGCAGGGTTTGGCGTGGCCTGGTAAGGCACAAGCAAAAGATCGCAGCCTGCGGCAGCGCCTACAGGGGAATGGTATTTATCCTATAGGCGCTGCCGCAGGCTGCGATCTTTTTTTGCGTCTGGAAAACAGACACCCACAAAAAAGCCCCGCTTTTGAGGGCGGGGCTCTTTTCTAAAGAAGCTACAAGTTAGATAACTTGTACTTCTTCAGCTTGCATGCCTTTCTGACCGCGGGTAGCGATGAAAGAAACCTGTTGGCCTTCTTTCAGGCTTTTGAAGCCGTCGGATTGGATAGCTTTGAAGTGAACGAACAGGTCGTCACCGGATTGTGGAGTGATGAAGCCGAAGCCTTTTTCATCGTTGAACCACTTAACGGTACCGGTTTGGCGATTAGACATGGTGTAACTCCTTGAACAAAGATAACTGCGACTCAGGAAGAACCCTGGCCGAGACTGAGTGCAAAGAGCAGGAAAAATTCTTGTAGATGGTTGGATCGAAATTCAACATATCGTGTAGAGATTCTCAGTGACACAAGCAGCACAGTGGCGCCACCTTAACCCTTTTTCCGGAACGTGCCAATGCTTCTTGCGAAGGTTTCTCTGTTTTAAGGATCGGCGGTGTGACGCTTCGTCGCCAGGGCGCGTATTTCCAGCGTGTTCGCCGAGAATTGCAGCGCACACTTTGAACCCGGCGGCGCGCCCGGTAAGATGCCGGACAGATTTTTTCCACCTCGCTATTCAGGACACCCGCCATGAGCATCAAATCGGACAAGTGGATTCGCCGCATGGCGCAGGAACACGGCATGATCGAGCCTTTCGTCGAGCGCCAGGTGCGCGGCAGCGACGACAGCCGTGTGATCTCCTACGGTGTGTCGAGCTACGGCTACGATGTGCGCTGCACCAATCATTTCAAGGTGTTCACCAACATCAACTCGGCGATCGTCGACCCGAAAAACTTCGACGCCGGCAGCTTTGTCGACATTCACAGCGATGTCTGCATCATTCCGCCGAACTCCTTCGCCCTGGCCAGCACCGTCGAATACTTCCGCATTCCGCGCAACGTATTGACCATCTGCCTGGGTAAAAGCACCTATGCGCGTTGCGGCATCATCGTCAACGTCACCCCGCTCGAGCCTGAGTGGGAAGGTCATGTGACCCTGGAGTTTTCCAACACCACCAACCTGCCGGCGAAGATTTACGCCAACGAAGGCGTGGCGCAAATGCTGTTCCTCGAATCCGACGAACAATGCGAAGTTTCCTATAAGGATCGCGGCGGCAAGTATCAAGGCCAGCGTGGCGTGACCCTGCCGCGTACCTGATCCGTCCGGCAGTTCGCGGGAATTCTTTGGCGGGCAGACACTCTATGGGGTGTACTGCCCGTTTTTGCTTCTGGCAAAACGGGCCTTCGCCGAGGAGGTTGCATGAAGATCGATCCGCATATCACCGCCGAACTGGCAAGGCTTGAGCCCAATCAGGTTGGCGTTTTGGCCTGGTCATTGTTGGCACACCCGGCTTTCCATATGGCTGGCGGCATTCCCGGTCAGCCTGATCCCGATACGCCCAACGAACAACCGACCGAACCGGGCGAGCCGACGCTGCCGGACGAGCCGCCACCCGCGCCAGTGGCTTGAGCCGCTGCCCGATAATGGCCAGTTGGCCGAGGTGTGCCCTATACCTCAGCTGACCGGCCATATTTCGTTGTCGCCGACGACGAAAATCCTGCAGGTGTCATCCTTCTCCACCGCAACGCCGCCGGTAAACGCGCCAAACGCTGGCAGCAGGCTCAAACCCTCGCCCAGCCGGAAACACGCCAGACGCAAACGCTGCCGCCCTTTGCCGTTAAGCCGATAGACGGGATGCACGTGCCCGGCCAGCACATGCCGTTCCGGGTGCGGGTCGGGTTCATGTTGCAAGGCAAACGGTCCGAGCAGCATCGGTTCCGGAACCACGCGAATATTCAGTGCCGCCGGCGGGTCCCCGGCGCGCTTGTCGTGGTTGCCGCGAATCAGTGTCATCGGCAGATCCGCGTGACGTGCGCGCCATTCGGCCAAGGCATTGAGCGTGCCCGCCGCATGCGAACCGGGACCGTGCAGAAAGTCACCGAGGAAAATCAGCTGCCGGCAGGGCAGCCTCGCCAGCAAGCGGTCGAGCACTTCGATGTTCGCCGTCGTGGTGCCCTGTGGCACCGGCTGGCCGAGGCTGCGATAGGCCGCGGCCTTGCCGAAATGCACATCGGCGATCAGCAGTGCTTGCTGCGCCGGCCAGTACAGGGCCTTTTCCGGCAGCAGCCAGAGTTCTTCACCGGCCAGGCGCACTGGATACGCTGCGCTCATGAGGCTTGACCCTTGTCGGCGGATTTCTCCAGATCGCCGACCATGCGCCGGATGCGGTCAGCGAGTTTTTCCGAACTCATGCTTTCGCGCATCCGCTCCACCAGTAACGGAAAGCCTAGCGGTGTAGGACGTTTGATCAGGTGCATGTCCAGTTTCATCCGGTTGATCCGCTCCAATGTCTGTTCCAGTCGACGAATATCCAGCTCTTCACGCAGGACTTCTTCCCCGGCCTGGGCCAGCAGCAGGTTGTCGGCGTCGTATTGCTTGAACACCTCGAAGAACAATCCGCTGGAGGCCTGCACCTGACGGGTACTTTTCGGTGCGCCGGGATAGCCGGCGAACACCAGCCCGGCGATCCGCGCAATTTCGCGAAAGCGCCGCAGCGCCAGCTCCCCGGCATTCAGGCTGGCGAGCACGTCGCGCAGCAGATGCTCGGGGCTGAGCAGCGCTGCATCGAATTGCCCGGACCAATCGACCGGTGTGGCGCTGAGCAACTCCAGCCCGTAATCATTGACCGCAATCGAGAACGTCAGCGGCTGACGCTGGCTCATGCGCCATGCCAGCAGGCTGGCGAGCCCCAAATGCACCTGGCGCCCGGCAAACGGGTAGAGGAAAAGGTGCCAGCCTTCGCGGGATTTCAGCACCTCCGCCAACAGACTGTCGGAAGTGGGCAGACCCGACCAGCGCGCCTGGGTCTGCAGCAACGGTTGCAGCGCGTGCATTTCCGGGCCGGCGAACTCACCGCGCGCGGCCGCTGTGAAGCGACTGACCACGGCGGCGGCCAATTCGTTGGAAAGCGGCATCCGCCCGCCATTCCAGCGCGGCACGGCGGCTTTCTTTGCGGTGCTGCGTTTGACGTACGCGGTCATGTTTTCCACCCGCACCAACTCCAGCAAACGCCCGGCGAACAGAAAGCCGTCACCCGGTTTCAGCCGCGCGATAAACCCTTCCTCGACGCTGCCCAATTGCTTGCCGCCGCCACCCTTGCTCCAGAATTTCAGATTAATGCTCGCGTCGCTGACGATGGTGCCGATGCTCATGCGATGACGGCGGGCGAGCCGTGCATCGGGGACGCGCCAGACGCCGTTTTCGTCCGGTTCGACCCGGCGGTAATCCGGATAGGCCGTCAGAGAAAGCCCGCCGTGACGTACGAACGCCAGCGCCCAGGCCCAGTTCGCCAGCGTTAGGTCTCGATAAGCCCAGGCACCACGGACTTCTTCGTACAGCTCCTCGGGAATAAAGCCACCACCCAGCGCCATGCTGACCAGATGCTGCACCAGCACATCCAGCGGTTGGTGCGGCGACAGGCGCGGTTCAATGTGGCGTTGCGCCACGGCATCACGTGCGGCGACGGCTTCGATCAGCTCCAGGCTGTGGGTCGGCACCAGCGTCACTCGCGAGGTGCGCCCCGGCGCGTGACCGGAGCGCCCTGCACGCTGCATCAGCCGCGCCACGCCCTTGGCCGAGCCGATTTGCAGCACCCGTTCCACCGGTAAAAAATCCACGCCCAGATCCAGGCTTGACGTACAGACCACGGCTTTCAACTGCCCGTCCTTCAACGCTTGCTCGACCCAGTCGCGGGTCTCGCGAGACAGTGAACTGTGGTGCAGCGCGATCAGTCCGGCCCAGTCCGGCCGCGCTTCGAGCAACGCCTGATACCAGATTTCCGACTGCGCGCGGGTGTTGGTGAACACCAGGCTGCTGGCGCAGGCGTCGAGTTCGGCGACAACCTGCGGCAGCATCTTCAGACCAATGTGCCCGGCCCACGGAAAACGTTCGATGGCGGGCGGGATCAAGGTGTCGACCTTGAGTGATTTTTCGCTCTGGCCCTGCACGCTGATCCCGCCGCCCTGTGGGATCAGCACCTGTTCGGCGTGGGCTTGATTACCGAGGGTCGCGGACACGCCCCAGACGATCAGCTCCGGTTGCCAGTGGCGCAGGCGGGCGAGGGCCAGTTGCAGCTGTACGCCGCGTTTGTTGCCGAGCAATTCGTGCCATTCATCGACGACGATCATGCGCAGGCTCGACAGTGCGGTTTGTGCGTCGGCGCGGGCGAGCAGCAGGGTCAGGCTTTCCGGGGTGGTGATCAGCGTGGTCGGCAGGCGTCGGCCCTGACGTGCGCGTTCAGCGCTGCTGGTGTCGCCGGTGCGCAGACCGATGCTCCACGGAATCTGCAAATCGCTGACCGGCGCTTGCAGGGCACGCGCGGTGTCGGCAGCGAGGGCGCGCATCGGCGTGATCCACAACACGGTCAGCGGTTCGCTCTGGGGTTTGCGTTTGCTGGTCGTGGCTGCGGGCGCGGCTGACCGGGCGAAGCGGTTGAGCGCGGCGAACCACACCGCATAGGTTTTACCGGCGCCGGTGCTGGCGTGGAGCAACCCGGACTGACCTTTTTTAACGGCGGCCCACACCTGCTTTTGAAAGGCGAACGGCTTCCAGTTGCGTGCGTTGAACCAGGTTTTTGCGAGGTCGGTGGATTTCGCCATGCCGGTTGTGCGCGCTCTGGAAGTGTTCTTCCAGTGACCACGCCGACATACGAAAGGTTTAAAAACACCGCAATCTCAATGTAGGAGCTGCCGCAGGCTGCGATCTTTTGATCTTGAAAGGCAAATCAAAAGATCGCAGCCTGCGGCAGCTCCTACATTGGAGATTCGGGTTACTTGAGGTTACCGCTCAGGAACTGCTTCAGCCGCTCGCTGCGCGGGTTGCCCAGCACGTCTTCCGGCGCGCCTTCTTCTTCCACCAGCCCTTGATGCAGGAACAATACCTGGCTGGAGACTTTGCGGGCGAAGCTCATTTCATGGGTCACCATGATCATCGTCCGGCCTTCCTCGGCCAGCCCCTGAATCACCCGCAGCACTTCGCCCACCAGCTCCGGGTCGAGTGCCGAGGTCGGTTCGTCGAACAGCATCACTTCCGGCTCCATCGCCAGCGCCCGGGCAATCGCCACCCGCTGTTGCTGGCCGCCGGAGAGAAACGCCGGGTATTGATCGGCGACGCGCGCCGGCAGGCCAACCTTGTCCAGGTAACGGCGGGCGCGGTCTTCCGCTTCCTGCTTGCTGCAACCCAGCACCCGGCGCGGGGCCATGGTGATGTTTTCCAGCACGGTCATGTGGCTCCACAGGTTGAAATGCTGGAACACCATGGCCAGTCGCGTGCGCAGGCGTTGCAGTTCATTCGGGTCGGCGACGTGCATGCCGTGGCGGTCGGTGACCATGCGGATCGCCTGGCCGTCGAGGCTCATGGCGCCATCGTTGGGTTGTTCGAGGAAGTTGATGCAGCGCAAAAAGGTGCTTTTGCCCGAGCCACTGGCGCCGATCAGGCTGATCACGTCGCCGGTTTTGGCCTTGAGCGAAACGCCTTTGAGTACCTGATGGTCGCCATAGCTTTTGTGCAGACCTTCAACCGTCAATTTGTACATGGGACAGACATCCTCAAGGCGAAAGTAGATAGCCGCTGCGATAGGCTTCGGCACCCGCCACGTGGGCGATCACCATGCCGGCAGTGGCCATGCGCCGCAGCGATCGGGCGTACATCACGCCGGCAGCGGTGCAGCAAATGGGGATAACCCGATCACTGATCGGGTCGATGATTTCGGCAATCTGTTGCCCGGCTTGCAGGTACTGGCCGGCTTGCGCGGTGTACACCAGCAGCCCGCCGACCGCTGTCGTGACCGGCTCGACACCGGCCAGCGGTGTTGCGGGGAAGGGCAAGGGCGGTTGCGGCCGGGTCTCGCCGACGATCGCATCGAACTGGATCAGGTAATCGATCAAGGCCTGGCAGTCACGACTGGCCATTGGGTGATTGACGTCACCCTGGCCGCGCAACTCCACGGTCACCGAAAAACTGCCCAGCGGAATCTCGAAGTGCTCGCCAAAGCGTTCCTGCAGTTGCCACCACAGCAGGGTGAAGCATTCGTCGAACGACTGGCCGCCGGAATCGGTGGCCAGCAGACTGGCCTGGGCTTCGATATAACGCGCCAGCGGCTCGACCTGCGGCCACGCCTCGGGCGTGGTGTAGAGGTGAACCACCGATTCGAAATCGCAATGCAGGTCCAGCACCATGTCGGCATCACACGCCAGCCGTTGCAGGGTCAGGCGCTGGGATTGCAGTTGTGTGGCGGGCGTCTGGCGGGCGAGGGCGTTGCGCAGGCTGGCGCGGATCAGCTCAAGATTGCGTTGCGGGTCGCCGCCCAGCTTGCCCTCGATGGCGTTGCCGATTTCTTCGCTGAGGTCGACGAACCAGCGATTGAAATTCTGCCCGCTCTCCAGTTCGTAGCGGCCCAGCGGCACGTCCATCAGCACTTGTTCAAGACCGACCGGATTGGCCACCGGCACCAGCACGATCTGGCTGCGCAGGCGCCCGGCAGCTTCCAGCTCCGCCAAGCGCTGCTTGAGGTGCCAGGCCACGAGCATGCCGGGCATTTCGTCGGCATGCAGCGAGGACTGGATGTAGATCTTGCCTTGGGCCTGCTCCGGGCCGAAGTGGAAGCTGTGGATCTGTCGTGCGGTCCCCGGCACCGGGGCCAACAGGTCATGGATCTGGTGTCGCATTACAGGTTTTCCTAGTGGGTCGGCCCGAGGAATGCCAGCCATCGGCGTTCGGCGAGGCGGAACAGGCCGACCAGCGCGAAAGTGATGGTCAGGTAGATCAGCGCGGCGATGCCGAACGACTGAAAGGTCAGGTAGGTCGCCGAGTTGGCGTCCCGTGCCACTTTCAGGATGTCGGGGATGGTCGCGGTGAAGGCCACGGTGGTCGAGTGCAGCATCAGGATCACTTCGTTGCTGTAATACGGCAACGACCGGCGCAGCGCCGAGGGCATGATCACGTAGGCATACAGCTTCCAGCCGGTCAGACCGTAGGCCTTGGCCGCTTCGACTTCACCGTGGTTCATGCTGCGGATCGCCCCGGCAAAAATCTCCGTGGTGTAAGCGCAGGTGTTCAGGGCGAACGCGAGGATCGTGCAGTTCATCGCATCGCGAAAGAAACTGTCGAGCAACGGTTGCGCGCGCACGGCGGCCAGGCTGTAGATCCCGGTGTAGCAGATCAGCAACTGGATGTAGAGCGGCGTGCCACGGAACAGGTAGGTGTAAAACTGCACCGGCCAGCGCACATAGAAGTGCGACGAGACCCGGGCAATCGACAGCGGTATCGACACCAGGAACCCGATGAAGATCGAGGCGCTGAGCAGCCACATGGTCATCGCCAGCCCGGTGATGTTGGTGCCGTCGGTATAAAGGAAGGGTTTCCAGTATTCCTGCAGGAGTTCGATCATCGTACGGCCTCCCGGGCACCGGCGGCGTAGCGACGCTCGAGCCAGCGCAGGATGACGTTGGATGCACTGGTGATCAGCAGATAGATCAAGGCGGCGAGTACCAGGAAGTAGAACAGTTGATAGGTGCTTTTACCGGCGTCCTGCGCGGCTTTGACCAGATCCGCCAGACCGATGATCGACACCAGCGCGGTGGCCTTGAGCATCACCATCCAGTTGTTGCCGATGCCCGGCAGGGCAAAACGCATCATTTGCGGGAACACCACGAAGCGAAAGCGTTGACCGCGTTTGAGGCCGTAGGCAGTGGCCGCTTCGACCTGACCGCGTGGTACGGCGAGGATCGCCCCACGGAAGGTTTCGGTGAAATACGCGCCATAAATGAAGCCCAGCGTGATCACCCCGGCGGTGAAGGAGTCGATTTCGATGTAGTCCCACTCCATGACGTCGGTCAGGGCGGTCAGCCAGGTTTGCAGGCTGTAGAAAATCAGCAGCATCAGCACCAGATCCGGCACGCCGCGAATCAGCGTGGTGTAGAGTTGGGCAGGCAGGCGCAGCAGTTTGGATTTCGACAGTTTGGCACTGGCGCCCAAGAGACCGAGCAACACGGCCACCAGCAGCGACAACGCCGACAATTTGATGGTCATCCAGGTGCCTTCCAACAGCAACGGACCGAAGCCCTTGAGGCTGAAGGCGGAGAGCCCCAGATTTTGTAAGAGGTTTTCGAACATAAATCAGCAACCTGAGCGGATGGAAAAGGCGCCCATCAAGTGATGGGCGCCAGGGCATTATTTACCGCTGTACAGATTCAGATCGCCAAAGTGTTTCTTTTGAATCTCGGCGTATTTGCCGTCATCGTGTAACGCTTTGATACCTTTATCTAAAAGCGCCTTCAGCTCTTTGTTACCTTTCTTAATACCGACAGCGGTTTTGGCTGGCAGCAATTCGCTGTCGACCGGCTTGCTGACTTCGTAGTTGGCGCCATCCGGCGACTTCAAAAAGCCCAGTTCGGCTTGCAGCATGTCCTGGATCGAGGCGTCGAGACGGCCGTTTTTCAGGTCGGCGTAGACCTGGTCCTGGTTGGCGTAAGCCTGGATTTTCACCCCGGCCTTCTCCAGTACGGCCTTGGCGTAGGCTTCCTGGATGGTGCCTTGCTCGTAACCGACGGATTTGCCCTTGAGGGAAGCGACGTCATCGCTCAGGCCGGAACCCTTCTTGAACACGTAGGAAGTCGGGCCGGAGAACAGTTCGTTGGAGAAATCGATCGCCTTTTCACGGGCCGGGGTCACGGTCATCGACGAAATCACACCGTCGAATTTGTTGGCGTTGAGGCCCGGAATCATGCCGTCGAAGTCGCTTTCAACCCATTTGCACTTGACCTTCAGCTCGGCGCAGATCGCGTTGCCCAGGTCGATGTCGAAGCCCACCAGGCTGCCGTCGGCCGCTTTCGACTCGAACGGTGCGTAGGAAGGATCAACGCCAAAACGCAGCTCTTTGTATTCCTTGGCCAGCGCGGAGCCGGCAGCCATGCACAACGCCAGTGCAGAAAGGGTCAGCAATGCTTTTTTCATTATTCAATCCCTAAGAACCAATATGAGCGCTTGTGGCGCAGAATTATTGTTACTGGAACGCGTACGACCTATAGAAAGTAGCAATTTCCGAACCAGAGTCCCGAACAAGTGTTTTAAAAGGTTGGGGGAGGGGAGAGAGAAAGGGATTGGTGCACGGAACCGGGCGGCTGTTGAAGGTTGCACCAAGTTGGGTCGAGGCACGCATTTTTTAGTGATTCAGAATACTTGTAGCGAGGGGATTTATCCCCGATCGGCTGCGCAGCAGTCGCAAATCCGGTACACGCGGTTTACTGAAAGAATGATGGGGAGCCGCTTCGCGCCCATCGGGGATAAATCCCCTCACCACAAGATCTCCTCACCAGAAAATCCACTCACTACAGGATGTTCATTCAGCACGATTGGAGGTATGTCCCGGGAAACCGGGTCAGACCAGCAAATCCTGCAACGTCGCCAGGCTGTCGGCCTCATCCACCGTCTTGTCCTGCCGCCAGCGCAGCATGCGCGGAAAACGCACGGCAATGCCGCTCTTGTGCCGTCGCGACAGGGCGATCCCTTCGAAACCCAGTTCGAACACCAGACTCGGTTTGACGCTGCTCACCGGGCCGAATTTTTCCACGGTGGTCTTGCGTACGATGCTGTCGACCTGACGCATTTCCTCGTCGGTCAGCCCCGAATAGGCCTTGGCAAACGGCACCAGCGCCCGTTGGCTGGATTCGGGCGGTCCGTCCCACACGGCGAAGGTGTAATCGCTGTACAGACTGGCGCGCCGGCCATGGCCGCGTTGGGCGTAGATCAATACCGCATCGACGCTGAACGGATCGACCTTCCACTTCCACCACACGCCCATGTCCTTGGTCCGGCCCACGCCATACAGGGCGTCGCGGGCCTTGAGCATCATGCCCTCGACCCCCAGTCGCCGTGAGGCTTCACGCTGCCGGGCCAGATCCAACCAGTCACTGCCGGTGAGCATCGGCGAGGCCAGTAACACCGGGTTGTTACCGTGGGCGATGACCTGCTCCAGTTGCGCACGCCGTTCGGCCTGCGGACGGTTGCGCCAGTCTTCGCCCTGCCACTCCAGCAAGTCGTAGGCGAGGACCACCACCGGCACTTCTTCGAGGATTTTCTTGTCGAGGGTTTTGCGCCCGATGCGTTGCTGCAGCAGGGCGAAAGGTTGCACCGCTGGTGGCGCGCTCGATTGCGGATCGAAGGCGTCTTCGGTGCTCGGATGGGTACTTTTCCAGACCACGATTTCGCCGTCGATCACCGTGCCGTCGGGTAACGCGTGGATCAACGTATCGAATTCGGGAAAGCGTTCGGTCACCAGTTCTTCACCGCGCGACCAGACCCACAACCGCCCCTCACGTTTGACCACCTGCGCGCGGATCCCATCCCACTTCCATTCCACCTGCCAGTCGCTCGCCGGGCCCAGCAATGTTTCGAACTCCTCCACCGATTGCGACAAGGCATGGGCGAGGAAAAACGGGTAGGGCTGACCGCCACGCTGAGCGTGTTCGTCGGCGGATTCCGGGGCGATCAGTTTCAGGTAGCTGGCCGCATTCGGCCGGTTCGACAGGTCGGTGTAACCCACCAGTCGCTGCGCCACGCGTTTGCTGTCGAGGCCGGCCATCGACGCCAGAGCGCGGGTGACCAGCAGTTTCGACACGCCGACGCGGAAACTGCCGGTGATCAGCTTGATGCACAGCATCAGGCTCGGCCGATCCAGTTGCGCCCACAGCGCGGGCAGGTGGCGGGCGAGGTACTCCGGGGTTTCACCGCGCAGCGGCAGCAGCTTGTCTTCAATCCATTCGGCAAGACCGGCCTCGGAGCTGTGCAGGTTTTCTGGCAGCACCAGCGAAATGGTTTCCGCCAGATCGCCGACGGATTGATAGCTTTCCTCGAACAGCCACGGCTGCAACCCCGAGACCTCCACCGCCAGTTCGCGCAGGATGCGCACCGGCACCAGTTGTCGCGGGCGCCCGCCCGACAGAAAGTACACCGCCCATGCCGCGTCTTGCGGTGCAGCCTGGGCGAAGTAGGCTTGCATGGCGGCCAGTTTGGCGTTGCTGGACGTGGTGGCGTCGAGTTCGGCATACAACCCGGCGAAGGCTTTCATGCTTGCACCTCGGCGATGGCAGGTTCGGCGTCAATGTTTTCCTCTTCATCGTCGCCGTATTCGGTGTTGAAGCCTTGCGCATCCAGGCCTTGTTCACGCAGATGCCGGACCAGCACGCCGATCGAGCCGTGGGTGACCATCACCCGTTCGGCGCCGGTCTGTTCGATGGCCCAGAGCAGGCCCGGCCAGTCGGCGTGATCCGACAGCACAAAACCACGATCCACGCCGCGCCGCCGGCGGGTGCCGCGCAGGCGCATCCAGCCGCTGGCGAAGGCGTCGCTGAAATCACCGAACCGGCGCATCCAGGTGCTGCCGCCGGCCGAGGGCGGGGCGATGACCAGCGCCTGACGCATGATCGGGTCGGACTTTTTGATGTCGCCGGCGTAGATCGTCGGCGGTAGGTACACGCCAGCCTCGCGGTAGACCCGGTTCAGCGGCTCGACGGCACCGTGACTGAGGATCGGACCGAGGCTGGCGTCGATGCCATGCAGGATCCGCTGAGCCTTGCCGAATGAATAACAGAACAGCACGCTGGCCTTGCCCGCCGCGATGTTTGCCTGCCACCACTGGTTGATCTCGCTGAACACCTGCGCCTGTGGCTGCCAGCGGTAGATCGGCAGGCCGAAGGTCGATTCGGTGATAAAGGTGTGGCAGCGCACCGGTTCGAACGGCGCGCAGGTGCCATCGGGTTCGATCTTGTAGTCGCCGGACGCGACCCAGACTTCACCGCCGTATTCCAGACGCACCTGGGCCGAACCGAGCACATGCCCGGCGGGATGGAAACTCAAGGTCACGCCGTGGTGGGTCAGCCGCTGGCCGTAGGCGAGGGTTTGCAGGTTGATGTCCTGACCCAGGCGCGCGCGCAAAATCCCTTCGCTGGCGCTGCTGGCAAGGTAGTGCTGATTGCCGTTACGGGCGTGATCGCCGTGGGCATGGGTGATTACCGAACGCTCGACCGGGCGCCACGGATCAATATAGAAATCCCCGGCAGGGCAGTACAAACCTTCAGGGCGGGCGATAACAAGGTCCATGTCGTTACCAGAATGGAGGGCTTGTTAGCTATGAGGTGGGCGCGAGTCCGGAAGTTCTATCGGGTTTTTATGTGGGGCGAAAAGCAAAAGATCGCAGCCTTCGGCAGCTCCTACAGGATGTTCACCATTCCCATGTAGGAGCTGCCGAAGGCTGCGATCTTTTGATCTTGCTCTAGCGTTTATTTGCCCGGGGTGAGGGTCAAACGCGTCTTGCCATACACCCGGTCAAAGTTCTGCGGCTGCATCGGCAGACCGATGTACTGACCCTTGAGCCACGCATCAACGCCATTGAGGTAATTCGGGCTGGCCGGGTTGCCGGACTGGCCGGTACCGTTCTGCCCCATCAAGGGTTCGGTCTGGCTGAAGTCGACAATGAAACGCATCGACGGCGCCCGCGTGGTGTTGAAGTCCTGACCCCAGGCAAATGCCGAGGTATTGAGCGTGGTGTGATCGCCGCCGGCTGCCAGTGGGCCGCGAACGGTCTGGCCGTTGGCGTTTTTCCATGTGTAGCTGTGCAGTTTGCCCCACTGCCAGGCCTTGTGATCGCCACCCAACTGACTGTCGCCGGCGTTGATCGCGGCCGCCAGACTGCGCGCCAGAATCTGCGCCTTGTCTTCTTTCTGCGGGGTGTGGATGTCATCCCAGAACGGGCTGTCTTCGCGACCGAGCAGGTGATCGGCCTGCGCCGAGTAAGATAAGTCACCGTTGGCGATAAAGGCTTTCCACGCCGGGCTCGACTCGGGGCCGAGCTCATCGAGGAAGATCTGCTTCATGCTTGCTTGCAGGAACAGCTCATAAATCGCCGCATCCGCCGAGGTCGGGCTGAGTTTGCCGTCGAACGCCATCAAGCGGCTGAAGGCCTCGCGCGCCTTGCTGCGATCGGCTTCCGGCAGAGCGTCGATCGCCTGTTTCAGCGGCTGCTTCATGCCTGGCGCTTCAAACATTTTCTTCAGCTTGGCGGCGAAGGTGGTGGTCTGGTCGTACTGCATGGCGATCACGCTGCGACCGTCCTGTTTGCTGCTGTTGGCCAGTTCCGCCAAGCGCTCGCCGCGCTCCGGCGCCGCCCACGAGTTGGACAACTGCATGCCGTAGCCGTGAGGAATCACCCGCTGGTTGGCCGTGCCGAGCCAGCCCTGGGTCGGGTCCTGATCGTAGGGGTGGAGCATCGGGTCGGCGTAACCGTCCCAGTCGTAGCGACCTTCCCAGCCCGGCGATGGCAGCAGGCCTTCGCCTTCGCGACGGTTGGGGAAGCGCCCGGTGACTTGCCAGCCAATATTGCTGGCGTCGGCGAACACCATGTTCAGGGCGATGGCGCGGATTTCGCGACTGGCGTCCGAAGCGCGTTCAACGTTTTGCGCGCGGGTCAGGTCGAAAAAAGCGTCCAGCGATTTGTCGTCGGTGAAGTTCGGGGTTTGCAGGGCCAGGCCGAAACCGTTGCCCTGTGCCGCAGCCTGGGCACTGTTGAGCAATGCACCGTGACGGGTTTCGTACACCACTTCGCGAATCGGCCGCTGGCCTTTGACGAAATAGGTTTCGTTGCGCACGCCCAGCGGCTGCCATTTGCCGTTGACCTCGTAGGTCAGGCTGCTGCCCTGACGGCGGATTTTTTCGAGGAACAGGTCCTGGTTGTCGCCGAGCACGCTGGTGGCGCTCCACGCCACTTTGCCGTTGAAGCCACCGAGGACCATCGGCAAACCGGCGACGGTGACGCCGGCA
Source organism: Pseudomonas sp. AO-1 (assembly GCF_019775695.1). NCBI lineage: Bacteria > Pseudomonadati > Pseudomonadota > Gammaproteobacteria > Pseudomonadales > Pseudomonadaceae > Pseudomonas > Pseudomonas sp. AO-1. Next base: position 5,177,143 of record NZ_CP079947.1, on the reverse strand, counting down.
GCCTGATATTTCGGCGCGCGGATCTGCACGAAGGTCCACAGCGACGGCGCGGCCAATGGCCCATGACTGTCGCTGGCAAGAAGGCTCTTGCCGCTGCGGCTGCGTTGCGGGGCGATGGCCCAGTTGTTCGAGGTGCTGGCGCCCAGCAGATTCACCGCCGCCAATTGTTGGCTGGCGTTGCTCAGTTCGCTCAGGCCAGGGATCTGTCCGTTGAGTTTGAGGCCTTGCAGCTTGTCGGCCTCGGCCAGCGGCAGGTTTTCATCCGGTGCAGACGGGGTCAGCCAGGCGAGTTTGTCGGTGGTCACGGTTTGCGCCAGCACCAGCGAGGAAATTTCCTCCGGCAGGTTGGCTGACTGGCTGAAGTTCAACAGTGCGAACAGCAGCGCCGAGTCTTCCGGTTTCCAGTATTCCGGCTTGTAGCCGCTGGACGCGAGGTCGCCTGGCAGTTTGTCGGCGTAGCGGAACAGGTAGGCGTTGACGCCTCGCGCATAGACTTCAAAGAAACGCTTGAGGCGTGGCGACGAGGCCTTGTACAGCTCGTCGGCGCTTTTCTTCAGGTTGACTGCGCGCATGTAGCGGTCAGCATCGAGCATTGAGGCGCCGGACATTTCCGCCAGACGGCCCTGGGCCAGCAGGCGCAGGGTCACCATCTGGTTGATGCGGTCGCTGGCATGCACGTAACCGAGGGTGAACAGTGCGTCGTGGAAGCTGTTGCTTTCGATCAACGGCATGCCCATCGCATTGCGACGCACCGAAACGTTCTGCGCCAGGCCCTTGAGCGCTTGCACGCCGGAGGTGGGCGGGAGGGTGTCCTGCGCGTTCCAGGTCTGGCAACCGGACAGGCTCAAGACACCGGTCACTGCTGCGGCAACGCCGAACCGGGGAAGAAAATGTGTAAGGGCTGGCGAGGCCATGGCAAAGCTCCTGCGGGGGTAGAGGCTGGGGGCGCAATAAAGCCGCTACGTTAGTGAGCAGGCGGTGGCCGCGCAAGCGGGCGCGGGGGTTATTTGTGTAATTCTGTCGAATGGAGAAGATCGCAGCCTTCGGCAGCTCCTGCATTGGATTGAGTACCCCCTGTGGGAGCTGCCGAAGGCTGCGATCTTTTGATCTTGGAGGGTTGGTCTTATGCACTTGCCTGATACCTGGAGGTGATGTTGAAGTGCGGGAAATTCACTGACCCGCATGAGAAAAAAACGCCATGGAGCTCAAGGCCAACGCTGCACTGATCATCATCGACCAGCAACAAGGCATTCTGCAGCCGCGCCTGGGCCGACGGAATAATCCACAGGCCGAAGAACGCATGCTTGATTTGCTGAGGGCGTGGCGCAGCAGCGGGAGGCCGGTGATTCATGTGCAGCATCTGTCGCGTGAAGCGGATTCGGTGTTCTGGCCCGGGCAGTCAGGGGTGGAGATTCAGCAGCGATTCATGCCGCAGGACGGCGAATGGCTGATCCAGAAACAGGTGCCGGACGCGTTTTGCGCCATGGGGCTGGAGGCACGGTTGCGTGAGGCGGGGATCGGGCAATTGATCATTGTCGGTGTGGCGACCCACAACTCGGTGGAATCCACAGCGCGAACGGCGGGCAATCTGGGATTTGACGCCTGGGTGGCAGAGGACGCGTGTTTTACCTTCGACAAGGCCGATTATTTCGGTACACCGCGTTCGGCCGAAGAGGTGCACGGGATGTCGCTGGGGAATTTGCACGGGGAGTATGCGACGGTGGTCAGTGCTGCGCAGGTTCTGGCAGTTGCCTGAGAAACCTGTGGGAGCTGGCTTGCCAGCGATAGCGGAGCGTCAGGCTACATCGATGCTGGATGCGCCGACCTCATCGCTGGCAAGCCAGCTCCCACAGTCGACTGCGTTCAGCCAGCGGGAACGCGGTCAACTGTGGGAGCGAGCTTGCTCGCGAAGGCAATGTGTCAGGCGAAGAGTACCTTCACCCGAAACATCAAGCGCCGTGGCACTTCTTGAATTTCTTGCCGTTGCCGCAAGGGCAAGGGTCGTTGCGACCGACGTCTTTCAGGGCGTTGCGCACCGGTTCCTGGTGGGCGTGGCCGCAGTTCGGGCCGTGGACATGGCCATGGTCGTGATCGTGATGATGGTCATGATCGTGGTTGCAGTCAGGGCCATGGACATGAGGTTGCTGAGTCATCGGTTGTGCTCCGGAATTAAATCGGCGGGGATTATCACGCCATTGCGCTCCAGGTGCACGTAGTGGGCGATGAATAAACCGGTTTCCATCTCGCCCTGCAATCGATAGGGCACCTGCTGGTGCTGACTTTTCAGCATTTTCACCACGTCCTTGACCCGCGGCCACAGGTTGGTGCGGATCGGTATCCGATAGAACGCGCTGCTTTTGGGCCCCACGGTGATCCAGTGTTCATGCTCGCCTTCGGCCAGCAACAGGTCTGCCAGATGAATGCGATATTCCATGCCGCGCACCGTCAGGTCGCTGTCGTTGGGGTTGTCGATGCGAAAGTGCAGGATGAATTTCTGTTCGAGCAGCTTGGCCCGCACCACCTCGACTTTCACGAGGTGCACGGCGGGATCGACGCTGTCGTCGCTGAACCATGAGGCGCAACCGCCGAGGTTCAGGATCAGCATCAATAACAAGCCATGCAGTGTGCGACAGTGACCGAGCATCGAAAAAACTCCCTTTGTGCCCCAGTCTAGTCGGCACTTCCCTTTATGCGCCGAAATACCCCGCACAGCACTTCTTAATGTAATGCAACAATTCACTACCAGATAAATGCATGCTCGCTTTGTTGCCCTCTGGAGAGGGTAGGGCAAGCGTAGCTTGCGGGTTGAAGCGGTAGAATCGAATCGCCTCCTCATCGGCTTTTCATTTAAGATGACGAATGGCTATTGACAATTCTGACGAATGGTACTATGCAAATTGCCATTGTCGTGGTACAATAGGTCGTAATAGGGAAGCTTTTCACGCAAGCTTCAGCTTTAATGCAGGACTCTACACCGGGCCAGACGCTAACTCTGAGTTCGGTTTTGTTGTTCCTGCATTTAAGAATTCCAGAATCACCCGCTCCGAACCTGTGTTGCCATAGAGTTTGGTGGTGTCGTGAGGCCGAGGCCCTCAGAATGCCTCTGACGCTGTATTGCAAGACAGTGGCCGTACATTGCTAGACCGGGGCAGCAACCCTCTTTAGCCGCTGACAGGGCGGTGGGTCGATACTCTGTTAACGAGGGCGTGTAGTTAGATCCTCCGCCCTCAATCCGAATTCGCTACGAATATACATATATACATTCTATTTTTAGAAAGCCTCCTACTTCTAGCCGGACATTTGTTCGGCTTCTTTTTGGTTAGGCTTATTTATTCTCACAAACACCCTTAATCTCACTGGAGGCCTAATGGCGCTATCCGTCGTAAGACCGTGCGTGGTCTGTAACGCACCTATGCAAACAAAACGATCATCAAAACAAACATGCAGCCATAAATGCTACATGCAACTACATCGCTCCAAGCAGCGTGAGCAGGAAATAGATACATCCATGAAAACAGAAGAAATCACACAGAGAGGCAATACCCTTATGAGTAAAAAAGCACAAGCCCCAATGCTATTTGTCTTTCAAGAAAGCGAATATCAATCTCGCTGCAATGAAGCGAAGGTGAGATACGAAAATACACTTGAAACATCTGTTATTGCTGCTCAGGGTGCAATCGTTGAGTTCACTCCTTCGTCTGTCGAGAGTGCATTTGAGGACTATCATAATTACCGAGTAGCAGGTTATGCGCCTCTTGATTCAGCATCACCGTTACCTTCAATTAGCGTCATTAGTAGCCCGGTAACCGGAGCATTGGTCGTGCTGTACATGCTAAAACCTGAAGCGTTGCAAGAGGCTGAGCTAAAAACCATTTACGCTGATGTCCGTGCCGAATACCAAGCAGAGCTTGATCGTGAGTTAGAAGCCCATATTGATCGAACAGTGCAAAGTTTGATTGATGCTGAAGATCGTGCCAAGGCGAAAGCAGAGGCTGAGCTATTGGAAAAGCGCCAAGAGGAGAAACGTGCTGAGGCTTTAGCTGCACGTGAAAAGCTGCGTGCTGAATTGATTGAGGCGGGCAAGCTTAACCCCGATGGAAGTGCAGCATGATTGACGGTCTAGAACGGATTCTGCTTGAGAAATACCAGCCTGATAGCCCTAAGTTGCAAAAGCCTCTAGAAGCCCCTATAAGCGCTTCTAAGAGTGAGCTGGTGTCATCAGAAGGAATAACCACTAAAGCCTCTCATATTAGCTCTCAGGGGTCTTTGTATAAGTCTGTAAGTGGTCGCACTGGTGTAATAACTGTCCTGATGGATTCAACGAAGTATCCAGACGAAATTATCGCCAAGGCTTGTGCGGAGTTCAATCGGAACAATCCCAGCCTAATGAGCAATAGCTACCAGCTACCAACAGAATTTGAAGGTGTTCCCGCTGGGAGCTGGATCTATATAAACTACATTGATAAGGAATAAATGAATAATACTGCTACACGGTTCACGGCTCTGAGAAAAGGCCCTTGCTTCACTCTGCTGCACCTAACCAATCCCGATATTGATATCCGCACATTTAACGATAACTGTCGCGCTTATGTTTCTTATGTGTCTGGCGGGCTATTCACATACGATTATTTTTGGTGGATTGCTGAGGACGACTCTGTCTATCTAGCTGTCTCGGGTAATCGTATTGCTATCACTGTCATCATGAATTACATAAATAATTCCTCTCACGCCTTTGAAGTGATGCACCTCAGTCGTGGCGTGCTTACATTCAATGCTCTTGTGTCCAAGCTATTCAAGCAACGTAAGCGCACAGTGGGGCATAAGAGATCATTCGGAGGATCTCGTAAATGAGTATCACTGAAGAGATTGCTCGTTTAACGGGCGTATTGAAATTTAATGTAGACACGAGCGGTCTACAGCGTTTCAACAGCATGATGCGTGCTGTTGAGCGCCAAATGAATCAGTTGGGCAAACAAGCGGACGCTCTAGGCAAAAAACTTAGTGCCAAGATGGGCATCAAGGTTGATGCAACCGGGCAAGCAAAATTGGCTAAGTCTGTTCGGGCGAATCTGGATCGTGAGCTAAAGCTTGAACAGGCTGTGCAACGTACCAGACGTGCAACCTTTGCCGCCGAGCTTCAGGGACAAAAACTCATCAACCTTCGCCAGAAAGAGACGACAGCAACTCAGAACCTGGCCCTCCGCGACAAGATCGCTCAGGCCGTTCTAGATGCCAAATCAGCAAAGGCTGAAGCTGAACGTTTGAAGGTGCAAGGTGTAGCTGTGAAGCAGGCTCAATCGCTTGAACAGCACAAGGCTCGCCAAGCTCGTTGGGAAGCGCTTCTAGGCCAGCAACAGCAGAAGACCGCGATCCTTCAGCAGAAGCAATTCCAAGCAATGACGGCCACCCAGAAAGCAGAGTTTGCCCTACAGCAATCGAGAGTGGCTGCCCACCGTGCAGCGGTGAAATTCGCAGCGTCGCAAGAAGCTGAAAAGCTTCGTGCAAAGCGCCTTGAAGTGAGCCATGCCCAACGAGGGGAGCGCTTCCAATGGGCGCAGACAAGACAAGCTGTATGGGCTGCAAAACAGGCCGAGCCGAAGCCATCCACAGGCTTTATGGGGCTTGGTACAGGTGCTTTGGCTTTGGGTGGAGTTACTGCTGGACTTGCCGCAGTTGTGGGAGCTGTGAGCGCCCTAGGGAATCGCCTTGCCGCTACACAGACCCGAGTGTCTGAGAGCCAGCAACTTGAAAACGTCTTGTCCCAAGCCGGGGGCAAGAATCCCGCTAATGCTGAGTTCGCCAAATCGGAGTGGCTACGGATCAATGCCAAATACGGCACCGAAGCCAGTCTTGAATCAGCCAAGGCATACAGAACATTCCTGATGGCAGAGATGGCCCGTGGTCGTAGCATTAGCCAAGCTACCGGCACATACGAAACACGACAAGCTGCATACCGGGGCGCTGGAATGACTTCTGATGAAAGTCGTAGGGCGAATTTGCAGTTGCAGCAGCTAAATTCCAAATCGGTTGCGGATAAGGAAGACTTAAATACCTTCAGTGAGGCCGCTCCTTTGCTTGTAGAGCCGATTCGTCGTGCATGGGCTGAACGTAACAAGCATCCCCTAGACGCCAATCTTGAAAAGGATTTCAGGGCTAGCACCAAGACGGGCAACTTGAAGGCAATCGACTTCACCAAGGGCATCGAGCTTTTCGTAAAGGAAAACGCCGCTGCTATTGAACGTCAGAGTGGCAGCATCGATGCCAACGCCACTCGCCTTGCCAACCAGCAGTTCCTGCAACAGCAGGGGCTGGATCAGAACCCAGAGCTGATTAGGTCGATCAATGATCGCATCAAGAGCGAAATGGAGCTGACAGAGGCCATGAAGCCACTGAAGGAAGCAGCGATGCAGGCGGATATTGCGCTCAACAAAATGGCTGCTTCGTTCTTCAGATTTGCCTTTGGCAAGGGTGATACGCCGGAGCAGTCTGCGAAGAAGATTGATGTGTTCTCACCGGATCAGCCAGCCATTGATCCAAGTGCATTGAGTTCACCTCAGCCATCAACCGGCGAGAAAGTGAAAGATCCAATCGACAGGTTTTACCGTTGGCTCACCAATGCACCGGATTACGAAGAGGGGCCAGCCAAGGAGCTGAAAGTGCGGGAGCCTAATCTTCTAGGCGTTCAGTTTCCGAAGCTGGATTTGTCAGCGTTTGAAGAGAAGCTTGCCGACATCGCTGAGCGCGTTGGGGAATACAAACGCTTCCGTGAGGACTCGATTCAACCCATCACCTCAAGGGAGTTGATGAGGGCGTCTGGTTCATCTGTGCAGTACCCAGTGCAACAGATCACTACTACGAACGAGCACGTCACGAACAACAATAACGAAGTGCGTAACGAAATCACTGTCAATGTAACGGCTCCTGCCGGTGCAGATGCTCCCGAAATTGGGAGAGTCGTTCGGGAAGAGGTTGGGAAGATGCTGCGTGAGACAGGCGTCAACCAACAAGAGGTGCAGTGAGGATGATGTCCATCATCAAGGCAATCCTGCTTGGTGCGTTGTTGCAGATAGCGGTGGGAGCTGGTCTCACCGTTTATTTGTTCAATCACACAAGCGATATGGCTCTGCAATATGCCCAAATGGCTGAGCGTAACGCTAATATCTACACCGATGTAACAGTGCGTGATCAATACAATCGCCTCCAGCGTGAGCAGAGCAGTGAGCGTGAGGATATGAAGAGTTGGGTTGATCGTCGTATATATTTGAAGGTGTCTCAGGCGTTAGGGGAGATCAAGCATTGAAATACGAAGACCTCCCTAACGAAGCTAATCACATGCAAGCATGTCGTGAATACGTCGCTGCTGTTTACGGAGAAACTGTGGTGCATCAAATGCCTGCTGTAATTGAAACTCTGTGGGATTGCGTCCTATTCGGTATGCCTGAAGGGCTGGCACACATTGCCATCTTTGGTCGGCACGGATTAGCGATACTCACGCAGAACTAACTGCACTCCATGCACATAAAAGACCTTGACAAAATAAGGTAAAAAAGCGTATAAGGGTGCTCTTTCCAGCAGTCCGCACCGAACGTTCTCGACACGCCATAGAGTGATGTCAGGCGTTGGTTTTCGTTCGTCTGGAATTCGACCCAACCCAATACACGACGAGGCACACGCCTATGTAATGAACTGACACAGGAGATACACAATTGAATAACCAAACACCGCTTTCGCAACAATGCCATACCAGTAACATCAATGGATTCAGAGTCGATCAAGAAACTGGTGAAATCTATGGCGAATACACCGTTACCCATTACACAGCAGCAACGGATGCGCTGAAGCCAGAGCTTGGTAAGTGCCGAAGCGTTGATGATCTACACATATTCCTTAAGCACGTAGACCTTCGCACACTGCCTCCCTTTTCCAAGTTTCCACTTGTTGATGCACAAGATCACGCTCATGGACAATGGAAAAGAACCGGGGTGGATTGTCGTATCACTCTTCCGATGATGAACACGCTTTACACTCTCCATGGTCTTGTGAGATACGCTAACATTATAATTATGACCAAGGCGGACTTGGCGAAGGCCCTGGGTGTCGCCGAATCCAACCTGACGAAGAAACTTGCACCTCTGGTCAAGGCGAAGCTTTTAAGGACATATACCTCCCGCGATGGCATTAGAAAGGGTGAAATCAAATTGCTCGTAAACCCTCGCCTGATTTTCCGTGGCTTCGACACTGTCCGCGAAGCATACGTAGAGAAATGGTACTTGGATGAAGCTAGAGAAAGTTGCCTGCTTTATGATCGAGATTTTCTTGCAGCTGCTGCGTAAGAATTTAAAAAAAATTACGCAAGAAATGGGCTGCAAGCCTTTGTATTCAAGGGGGGGTCAAAAGTCCTCTTATATATAAAAAATTTGCCTAGTGCGAAGCACTGAGGTGATAACACGTTGATGGACAATAGCCGCATCGTCCCGATTCTGGATCAGCTCACCAATAAATACATAAAATCAACACACATCAAAGCTCTTCGCTTTTGATCTGCTACACCGAAGGTGACGTGCAATGACTGTCAGCGGAGGCTGACGGGGTAACTACTGAATGCGTACGCATTCGTTTATGCACCGAAGAAAAAGGCAAGATCAAAAGCAAGAGCTGGATTTTTGTTATATTTTATTTATGTCGAGGTACACCCGGAGGGTAGTCGGCGGTCACGCCATAGCTTAATCAGATGAAAGCTAAACGCTTTCGGTGCGACCACCAACGCACATCAATCTTCGACGCTGTCAATTGCGAAGTTGATGAAGGCTGAACAACAGATGAGCATGAAACGAGCGTCAGCTTTAGTTGGTGCAGTGGCATTGTCTAACAGCGCATGCCTAATACCACTAGCATCACTGGTGTAGCCATAGAGTGTGAGGAATGCTGACTTCAAGCTTCCATGCAAATTGTGCTTGGTCTCAAGAATCTTCAGTGCTTGTCCTAACGTAGCTTTGTCATCGCCCACAAGTTTCTTTGCAAGAGACTCAACAGCACTGATGCTTTCTTTGATCGAGTTTCGATAATCAGGATTCTGTCTGTCGGTGAGGAATCCTAGAGACGTAGAAAGGTGAACTTTCACACCTCCATACTTATCTGAATTGAGAATCGCTTGCTCAATCTCATCAATCTCTTCAGGAGAGGTTACCTCCGTTATTTTTCCAGCAACAAAGCGGTAGGCTGAGTTCTCTTTCTCAAGTGTAGTATTGCAAAGGGAAAAATAACTTTCACCTAAATTTTCAGGAGCATGTATCGGTACAAACTCTAAAAGGCTATATATTCTATGCCATGAGATTGTAAAGAAGGTTTTACGCACTGAGGCAAGGAAATCATCCCAGTGTCGAGGAAGCTGATCTATAGGGGCTTTGAAAAATTCTGAATATAGTGCTATGGAAAATTGATGGAAATTCGATCCACGCAAAAGATCAGAGCTTACTCTATAAGACCTTCGGTAGTTAGAAAAGTAGCATGCTGTTAATACGTTCCAAAGGGAGTTTTTTAATTCGATGTCAATATTGTCAGCCTGAACGGCCTTTGCCTGTATCAGCCCCATCCGCTGCGAGAAGTCCATTACCACCTCGTTCGTGTGATCGCTTGCCTTGGCCAAAGCTGGCCGCGTCCTGACAGTTCCATTGTACATGATGGCTGGTCGCCAGTTGAGTCTCAGAGAAAACCTCTGAAAACCACCCGAAAACCCGTGCCAAACATGCCCTTGTGGCCGGTTATAACCAAGCTTCTGGTTAGATCCTCAGTCTATAGGCCAGCATTTCCGGGGCTTCCCATATTTCAGGATAAGTTCGATCCGCTGGCGGCACCTCAAAACTGACGTTTTCACACCAAAACGGTAGTTTTGAACCGGAATCACGGATTTTGTGCGAAAGCACGCTTTCCTTTCAGCCTTCTTGCACAAAGGCCTTCCTCTACTAGCTTTGATGGTGTCGCCGACGTGGCGACGTGCCATTAAGGAGCTGACATGGCAACGAGATATCGTGATGCGGTCACTGGTGAATACGTCACCAAGGAAGAGGCGGAGAAAAGGCCTAGGGAGACGGTAAAAGAAAAAGACAAGCCTCCACCCAAGAAGCCTAGCGGCCCCAAGAAGAAGTAGCGTTTCCGTGAGGGAAGTCGCTAGTCTCCCTCGCACCCTTCAAGGATGACCCTCCATGCCTAACACCCCTGATGCCAACATCGCCACAGCAGACGCACTCACGCTCCCGTTGCACAACCAGCATGCAATAGCCGCTGCCATCGAAGAGTTATCCCTGTGGGTGAGGTTACAGGGCGAGCCTGTGGTTCATCTGAATGTCATGACCGCACTGAAAACCATCGACAAGAACGCGGCTGCTATCAGCGCTGAAATTTACAAGCTCAGGCAATAATCGCTATCAAAGAAGTCTAGTTTATTGGTAGTGCGATAACCGTCTGTCTGAGGATTGATCTGACTATCAAATATCTATGGTTTGCTTGCTATCTGATAGACTATCATTGGTCTATCGGTTTATTACTCTATAGGATAGCCAGCCATGAACGCCCATCTCTACCTGAGAGCATCCACCAAGGATCAAGACGCAAACCGTGCTCGGGCAGCGCTGGAAGCGTTCGCTGCTGAAAAGGGTCTGACCATTGTCGGTGTATACGCTGAGAACATCAGCGGAACCAAGCTCAACCGTCCTGAGTTGATGCGTTTACTAGATGCAGCCAAGCCGGGAGAGATAATCACCTGTGAGTCAGTAGACCGTCTAAGTCGCCTTTCGCATGCTGATTGGGAGACTTTGAAGGCAGCGATCAAGGCTAAGGGTCTACGTTTGGTAATCGCTGATCTACCAACCACTCACATGATGGCTCAGGACAAGGGCATCACCGGTCAAATCATGGAAGTGATCAACGCAATGTTGCTTGACCTGATGGCTACCATGGCACGCCTCGACCAAGAGAAACGTGTTGAGCGGATCAATGAAGGGCTGAAGAACAAACGTGCTGCTGAACCTGACTGGAAGCCAGCGGGGAAGAGTAAGAACGCTGAACTCTGGAAGAAGGTGCAAGCGCTGATCAGTAAGAATCCAACCCTGTCAGCCGATGACGTGGCTAAGCTCTCTGACTGTGGTGTGGCGACTGTGTATAGGATCAAGCGTGAAATGAAATAGGAGTTCAGACAGCCTATCAGCCCGCCTTGAGCGGGCTTTGTCGTCTCTGATGTCACATGTGATTCAGGTTGGTATGGCGTGGCTTGTAGAGGCTCTGAGAGTGCCTGATAGGCTCATTATTTCCATATTCCGGCGCTCTGCATGTTCATCCGTGTCGTGGCGTTCAACACCTCTCGCTTAGTCACCGAGAGTAGGCCACTAGCTTATTTTTCCAGTTCTGAACACAGTCAACCCCACCCTTTGCAAAGTCTGAAAACGGCGGGGGAACCAAGAGCTCAAAAAAGGTGTAGTTCAAAAGGCTCGTACCAAGAATGCAAATACAAGCCCTTCGGCTTACCAGTCAGCAAAGCCCGCCTGCCCATATCCACACGCCATCACCGTTGCAGTGCATGGTTTTCCCGTTGTCGCAGACGGTGCCGCCGGGTGAATAAGTCGCACCATTCCATGAGCAGGTTACGCCGCTCGGCATGCCCTTGATATCACCGAGTGAAGACTTGCCCTCTAAAATCTTAGAGTTTTTCAATGATGGGTCTTGGGGTTTTACAACGACCGGTTTTTCAGTGGTCATGACAAATACCTCCTATCGTGGGAGGTATCAGTTAAGTTTAATTATATTATTTAAGTCCATTTTTCCGACGGCTGGTTGAAAAGTGTCTCGATTGGTTAACAGTTGTCGCCCTAGAATAATTGCGTTGTTATCGGGCTAGGAACTGAGATTCGCTATTTCAGATTGCAAGCCTGAAGAAACTTATCTGTCTCGCGAGTTGATCCAGTCGCAGGCACTGTTCCAGACCATTTGGAATCAAATTCTTCTGATTGCAATCCTAGCAAAATAGGCGCTTTCGCATTGCGAAGTTCTGTCAACAATTTAAGGATTTCTCCCTTCTCGTATGTGATGAACTGAACATATGCATCATTACGTTGAGCGCTTTGAGCCTTGAATCGGTGAATCTCGCCTTTGTCCACCTTAACCAGTAGATCCCAGTCGGTGCTCGCTCTAGTATCGGCCCACTTTTCTTTTTGTAGCAGTGCAAGGGTCAACTGTTCCGCGTCGCAATCGAAAGCAATGGCTTGAGCAGGGCTTATGGAGCCGAACATCATTGCCTTTTTTCCACCTGAGAAAATGTCGTCTTGAGTCGTTGTATTCCATTCAGCGAGCGTGGGTGATGAAAACGCTAATCCTAGTAATGCAATTGTTACCGCTATCCCTGTTCTCATGGCAAATCTCTTAGGCGTGAGTGTTTGCAAGAGCTTAGATCCTCATTGGGCACTGCGCTATCACGTGGCGCATTGTTCAATGGTTGGGATTGTCGCTCGATTGCTTCTGTAGATGATTTTCCGCCCGCTCAATTACCTCTGCTATCCACATCTTAGCTTCGTTCCAGCTTCTGAGTTGGTCGCCACAAACAGGGCAGTACAGTTCGTCTTTATCTCTCACTCGAAGCTTGATGCATCGGATGGAGAGGGTAGACCCGCACTTACTGCAATTAACGTGTTCTGTAGACAATTCTTGCTCCTCATCTCGTTTGAAGGGAATCACCAACCTGAATCAAGTTGGTGATTCGTCTCATTGATTACAGGTCGAGAACATATTGGAAAGGCGGGCTACGGAAATGCTGCCTCACGTGCTCCCACCGCCCAAAGCGCCAGCGGGGGTAGTCGTGGACGAAAACACTTTTGGTGCGTTGAGACGACGAGCGGTGACGGGGACGTCTAGCCATGAGAAATGGAGCCTCTAGAGAAATTGCAGTGATGCAATCCTCTGGGCGTGACAACGTACACTCAAAGTGTTGTTGACGTGACGGTCACGCTGTTGGCTTAATAACCGCCTGCCCAGATTCATGCGTTTTTGAAACGTGTGTGTCGGGGGTGGTGCGGGTGGATCACGTTCTGTCGCCAAACTTCGCGTGACCACTCGCAAGCATTTCCCTTCTACAGACCTATTACGGTCTTCCATCTACGGCAAAAACCCAATATGTAGGGTTTCTCTTGCCGTCGGGTACAGGATATTGCGTATCGTGTGGTGATTGCAATGTACTGCCTGTGGATAAACCTATGCGTAAATTGTGTAAGAAATCCGGAATTCCCGTGTAGGCCGCGAACCTGCTGAGCTAGACCGTCTGTCACTGTTTTTTCGACTGTAGAAACGTTCGCGATGTTTTTTAAGGGCGCGAACGCTATCACAAGAATTCTTGCTTTCAGCGGAGCTGACGTTTCAGTTCTGGCCGGGCGGGCACTTTGATTTCCTTCATCCAGTGCGTCGCCGCCCGCTGCCATTTTGGCGAATCGCCGTGGAGCTTTTGCAGTTCGTCAAACGCATCCGATGCGCTGTCGATCCGAATCCGCTTATTGGTATGGGTGATGGCCCCGATGACTGACGACTCTGATCCACCAGCCGACGTCACGCTGATCAAATATGTTTCATTACAGCGCCCGTTCTTCCGAACAAAGATTTTCGTGCCTAGCCGTTTAGTCAGGTTATTCGCAGCGTTGCGCCCCTCGAAGGACGTTAGGTCGAGCCTTTCAAAGAAGTGTTCTTTACTCATTACCCGGTCAACTGCCATTTGCTGACGGAGTGCATCCCTCTCAGCGTCTACAGCCGCAAGTTGGCTTTCCAGCTCGTGGAGTAGTTTTGCCGTTGTCCTGCTGGGGTATTCGTTGTGTGCATCTTCAGCGGCTGCAAGCTTGGCTCGCAGTTCTTCACCACGACCCTCCGCAACGTCCAGCTTCTTACGTATGGCCCCTGAACTCCCTTGAACAAGACTCAAGGAGTCCAGCTTCGCAAGGATTTCCCGAAACACAGTCTCGGTGCGTGTGGCGCTGACAACTCCCGCGCTGCACATTCCCCGGATGCTGAAGCTGCACTTGTAATATTTGTGGCCTCTCTGGCTTTGCAGGTGCATGGCAGCGCCACAATCGAAGCAAAAGAAGACGCCCGCCATCACGTTGAAGTCTTTCGTCTGTCTGGTGATCTTGTGTAGTCGCCGAGAGCCTCGTGCAGCCTGTGCCCGGTAGAAGGTTTCTTCATCCACGACAGCCGGGAAAAAGTCCTTGATGGGATCGCCATCTGGCGTCCTGACGCCGTCAATGAAGATGTGGGGCTGATACTCGCCTAACGTTGTTCGGCTATCTAGGATGTGGCGGACGGTGCTAAATCCCCAGAGGCCGGAGAAGTTCTTTCGCCCCGCAGAGAACGCCGGTATGCCTTCCTGATTCAGCGTGGCTGCAATGTTGCGCGACCCGTGTCCTTGCGTTGAGAGATCGAAGATCCGTCGCACCACTTGAGCGTGGTCAGGGTTGAGGGTGTAACCCTCCGGGGTGATATCCAGCCAAAGCGGCCTGAGCTTTCCTAGAGGCTTGCCTGTGGCACGGGCATCAGCCTGTTTCTTCCGCCACGCAGATGAAACCCTATTCCCCTTAATGGAAGACTCTTCATGAGCACGTGCCATTGAGATGATCGAGATGATCAAATCGAGTTCGTTGTACTCACGGGTATACAGACGCTTGTCAGTGCTGGTGTAGACGTTGATTCCCTTGGCAAGCAAATCAAGAAAGCGGGGTAGGGCGTCCCGCACCTTTTCACGTGACAGACGATCCAGTGACTCAACCACCAAGAAGCTACCGGGCGGAATGGTGCCGTCGTCTACGAAGGCGAGGAATCGCGCCAACTCACCTGTGTCGTCTAGATGCTTACCCTTGTAGGCGGAACGACCACGGTCGAAGAACAGATATTCAGTTGGGTCTGCGAGTTGGAGCCCGCGCTCTACAGCAAACTCCTTCGCGGCTCTCATCTGGCGGGCTTCGCTGTCGCCCGCTGACTGCTTCGCTGAACTGAAGCGAATGTAACTGAACACCTTGGACATCACACTACCTACTGATTCACGTTCCTTGTAGGTAGTTGTAGCAGCATTTCTTGAACTTCTGCCCGCTGGCACATGGACACGCGTCATTGCGCCCCAGCTTCAACTGCACGGTCGGGTCGATGAAGTACCAGCGCCCGGCGTTCTGCACGAATGAAGAGCGCTCGCGGTGGCTGTGTTCGCCCTGGCTGTCGTGCCAGCGCGCGGTGAAGGTGACGAAGGCGTGCTCGGGCTGGCCGCCGAACACTTCCGAGCTTTCGACCTCAAGGCCGAGCCAGGTGCTTTGCGCGCTCCAGGCACTGATCGACTGGCGATCCAGACCGGCCTGCTGGGCGGGCAGGGTAGTGGCCACCAGATAATCGATCAGCCCCAAAACGTAGGCGCTGTAGCGCGACCGCATCAGCGCTTCGGCGCACGGCGCCGGGTGGCCTTCGTGGTAGGGACCGCAGCAGGCCAGCAGCAGGTTGCCGCTGCCGCATGGGCAAATGGCTGTACTCATTGCATTACCACCAGTATTTGCCGAAGTTTTCCGGATTGGCCCAGAACCGCGAGTTGAGCCAGTCGGGGACTTGCTTGTAGTCAAGCAGATCGTAAGTGAACAGGGTCAGTACCTGCTCGTCACGCTGAAAGCGCTCACTGGCTTGCAGCGCCAGCGAGTAGAAATCGGTTTCCTGCCAGCCGCTGGCCGGCAGATCCGCCAGCACCGCAATGCGACTGGCGTTGAGGTTGCGAATCCCGCCCAGCAGGTTCAGACCGTCACGCTTGGGCAAGTGCTCCAGGCAATCGACCACCAGCGCCAGGTCGAAGCGCCGCGCCGCGAGTTCGGCGGGCAACGCACCGGGTTCGGCGTGGGCCACGCAGCAATCCGGGTGCGCCTGTTTAAAAGCGGCGAGCGCCGGAAATTCGCTGGCGCCGATCAGCAGCAAACGCGCCGGGGCATAGCGATCCAGTAAAGCGGCCAGCGCCTGTTGCGGCGTGCGCGAAGAAATGGCGACGTTCATCGAAGCTCCTCAATCAGATCGCCAAGACTAGCGCGCCAGACGGATCCGGCCTAGACCCCGATTTGTCGCGCGTGGCAAAAGTGCCGAATCCCTGTGAACACGGTCCCAAATGCCAGTGGCCTATTGCTGGCGGAGATTAAAACTCCGGTCTTTACTCCGTGAATCGGTTCTAAGCCGATCCCTCAGGAGAAAACCAGATGAGCATAGTTCGGACAGCATTACCTTTGATTCTGCTAACCAGTGTGTTGACTGGTTGCGCAGGTTTGCAGAAAACCGATTGGCCGACCTGTGCGGCGGTCGGCGGTGTGGTCGGGGCCGGTCTCGGTGCGACGGAAAGTTCGGCGTGGGCCGGCTACGGCGCACTGTTGGTCGGCGGTACGGCAGCGGCCTATTGCTGGGTGCACGGTGATGGCGACGAAGACGGCGACGGTGTGCCGGACAGCCGCGACAAGTGCCCGCACACGCCTAAAGGCGTGCAGGTCGATGCTGACGGCTGCCCTCCACCAGCCCCGGCGCCTGTGGTAGAAGAGGCGGTTGTGGTCAAGGAAGAAACCATCGTCATCCGCGATGTGCACTTCCAGTTCGACAAAGCCACCCTGACCGGCTCCGATAAACAGGTGCTGGACAAAGTTGCCACGCGCCTGAAACAAGAGTCGTCCACGGCGCAACTGACCGTGACCGGTCACACCGACAGCGTGGGCAGTGATGCCTACAACAAGAAACTGTCGGATCGTCGTGCGCACTCGGTGGTGGAATACCTGATCCAGCAAGGTGTGCCGCGTGCCAGCTTCGTTTCGGTCTCGGGCATGGGTGAAAGCCAGCCAGTGGCGGATAACAAAACCGCTGACGGTCGCGCACAGAACCGTCGTACCGAAATCAAAATCGTCCGCTAGCCCCTCACGCATCCGCGGCTTGTGCAGTCGCGGATGCGCGTCTTTACTCCTGTGTAACCGGTATGGGCCGGTGACACAGGAGCTTTCACAATGACTGTTTTCTCAAGGTCCGTCTTGCCGGTGCTGCTGCTGGGCAGCTTGCTCACCGGTTGCGCCACTCACAGCGACGGCGACGCCCCCCTCAATCAACGTACGTGGCCGATTTGCAGCCTGATCGGCGGGCTGGTCGGTGGCGGCCTCGGCGCCATTGAAAGTGGCGGCTGGGCCGGTGGCGGTGCCGCGCTGGGGATCCTTACCGGCGGGCTGATCTGTTATGCCCAGGATGGCGATGAAGATGGCGATGGCGTGTTCGATCGCCGCGACCGTTGTCCGGACACTCCGGCCAATACCCCGGTCGATCATCGTGGTTGTCCGCTGCCGCAATACCCGGTCACGGAAAAAGCGCCCGAGCCTGCACCGCAATCGGAAGTCATCACCCTCAGCGATGCCGGAAATGTGTTGTTCGATTTCGACAAGTCGGACCTGACCCCGGCCGCGAAAGCCCAGCTCGATACGCTGATGGACAAGCTGCGCAATGCTGACGTGGTCAGCATCAAAGTCATCGGCCATACCGACAGCAAGGGTTCGGACGCCTATAACCAGGCGTTGTCGGAGCGGCGTGCCAGCAGTGTGGCGGCGTATCTGCTGAGCCAGGGCCTGGAACCGGCCAAACTGACCAGCGAAGGGCGCGGCGAGAGCGAGCCGGTGGCCGATAACGCGACGGACGAAGGGCGGGCGAAAAACCGTCGGGTAGAGTTGCATATCAATCGCTAGGACTTGTCTGTAGTCCGCAGGCTAGAGCTGCCGGGCGACGATCATCGTCGAACCGGCAGCGATCCGACGACTGACAAAAGTTTTTTCTTTTGCCCCTCTGGCTTATCCCCCGCGTAAGCCGTTACTGTGCGCCCAAAGAATAATTCCGAGACGGGGGAGCGTATGAAGGTTTTCTGGGGGCTGGGGCGTTTGCTGACCCTGCTGTTCTGGTGCGTGGTGGTGGTCAATCTGCTGCTGCCGTTTGTGCATCCGCTGCATCTGCTGGTCAATCTGGCCGGCGCCTTGTTGCTGGCGCTGCATGGGCTGGAGTTGCTTTTCTCTCGCCTCAAAGGGCGTCCCAACCCGTGGCGCGACCGTCTGCGCATCCTGCTGTTCGGCGTTTTTCACCTGCAAACCATCCCGGCCCCGGCCGCTCCGGAGGCTTCTTCCCATGCGTAAACTTTGCCTGCTCGCTGCACTCATCAGTCCTCTGGCCTGCGCCCAGGTGGTCAGCGTCGAAACCAATTCCCTGATGCGTTTGCCCAACACGGCCAGCACCCTGCAGTTGGAGCGGCTGGACGTCGCGGACTACGGCACCTTGCTGATTCCTGCCAACGTGACCGAACTGACCGTCGGCGAATTGCGTCTGGGCCATGAAGCGCGCATTGCGATCGTCCCGAGTGAACAGGCACTGGACATGAAAGTCATCCGTGCCGAACTGTCCGAAGGCAGCCTGATCACCTCACGCGGCGCGCCGGGCACCTATGAAAAAGCCGCCCGTGCCGGGCGTAATCTGAATTTGCAGTTCAAGGCACTGAACGCGCCAAAACTGTTTGTGGATGCTCGCGGCGGTACCGGCGCGCCGGGTTTTGTTGGCCTCGATGGCGGCAACGGCGAAGATCCGGGCTGCACTTGGGGCGCGGCCGGTCACGGTTTTGATGGTAGTAATGGCAGTGACGGCCAGCCGGGTGCACCGGGTGCGTTGGTGCGTCTTGAAGTGCCGCGCGAGTTTCCGGCTGAGCTGATCAAGGTCAATGTCGCGGGCGGCGCCGGCGGCCCGGCGGGTATTGGCGGCAAGGCCGGCCAGGGTGGCAAGTCCAAGGGCTGCCTGGTGTATCGCGCCGATGGCGGCAAGAACGGCAAGCCCGGGGCGGATGGTCAGCCGGGGCCGACGGGTGCGGCGGGGGCGGTGACTGTGCAGCGCCTCTAAACACAGCACTTCTTGATTGTGGTGAGGGGATAAATCCCCTCACCACAAAAAGTGCAGGTCGTCAGAACATCGGCCTTGCCGCTGCAATCGCCACCAGCACCAACCCCACAATCAAGTTGATCCCCACCACCCGGCGAATCCGCCCCAGCACTGCCGCACCCACCGGCCATTCCTTGGCTTCAACGGCTTTGCGCAACTCTGGCAGCATCAAACCCTGAATCCGGATAAACAGCGCCGTCATCACCACATACAGTCCGATCATCACCTGCACGTATTTCGGCGCGGTCTCGAAGCCGACCTGCTGCAAGTGCAACATGCCCACGCCGCTGATCGGCAAGAGGATCACCGCGACCCAGACCCAGCGGAAAAAACCTTGAAACACTTCTACCCACAAGGTCAGGCGGGCGGGGCCGTCGAGCGCCTTCACCGCCGCCGGGCGCAGGACCATCCAGGCGAAAAACATGCCGCCGACCCAGACCAGGGCGGACAGGACATGCAGCGGATAAACGAGGCTAAAAGGTGTCATTGGGGTACTCCGTTCTGCGCGGGACTGATTAGCGGGGTATGATAGCGGCCGATCCGAACTACTGAAAATTTATCCAGCGTTTTTACGCCCGACATTCAATGATCAGCACTGAACTCAAAACCACGATCCAGGGCGCCTATTCGCGTTTTCTTGAAGCCAAGAGCCTCAAACCGCGTTACGGCCAGCGCCTGATGATCGCCGAAGTCGCCAAAGTCCTCGGGGATATCGACACCGACGACGAAGGCCGGCGCAGTGGCGACCCCGCGATTGTCGCGGTGGAAGCCGGCACCGGTACCGGCAAGACCGTGGCCTACAGCCTGGCGGCAATCCCCACGGCGAAGCTGGCCGGCAAGCGTCTGGTGATCGCCACCGCGACCGTGGCCCTGCAAGAGCAGATCGTCTACAAGGACTTGCCCGACCTGATGCGCAACAGCGGGCTGAACTTCAGCTTTGCGCTGGCCAAGGGCCGTGGCCGCTACATGTGCCTGTCCAAGCTCGACATGTTGTTGCAGGAAGGCCACGCGCAAACCGCCACCGCGCAGCTGTTCGAAGAAGAAGGCTTCAAGATCGAGGTCGATGAGGCCAGTCAGAAGCTGTTCACCAGCATGATCGAGAAACTCGCCGGCAATAAATGGGACGGCGACCGTGACAGCTGGCCCAACGCTCTCGAAGATGCCGACTGGGCACGGCTGACCACCGATCACAGCCAGTGCACCAATCGCCATTGCCCGAATTTTGGCCAGTGCGCCTTTTACAAGGCGCGTGAAGGCATGGGCAAGGTCGATGTGATCGTCACCAACCACGACATGGTGCTGGCTGACCTGGCCCTCGGTGGCGGTGCGGTGCTGCCGGATCCGCGTGACACCATTTATGTGTTCGACGAAGGCCATCACCTGCCGGACAAGGCCATCGGCCACTTCGCTCATTACACGCGCCTGCGTTCCACCGCCGACTGGCTGGAAACCACGGCCAAGAACCTCACCAAACTGTTGGCCCAGCATCCGTTGCCGGGCGACCTCGGCAAGCTGATCGAGCAGGTGCCGGAGCTGGCGCGGGAAATCAAGACCCAGCAGCAGTTCATGTTCACCGCGTGCGAGCAGATTGCCGATTTCAAACCCGGCGAAGACGTTGAAGGCCGCGAGCGGCCACGCCATCGTTTCGTCGGCGGGGTAATTCCCGAGCACATGCGCGAGATGGGCATCGAGCTGAAAAAGGGTTATTCGCGGCTCAACGATCTGTTCACCCGCCTGACCGACCTGCTCAAGGAAGGCATGGACGGCGAGGTCAACATCGGCATCGCCAGCAATCAGGCCGAAGAGTGGTATCCGCTGTTCGGCAGCCTGTTGTCCCGTGCCTCGGGCAACTGGGAACTGTGGACCGCGTTCACCGCCGAAGACCCGGAGGACAGCCCGCCAATGGCCCGCTGGCTGACGCTGGCCGAAAGCGGCTCGCTGTTCGACATCGAGGTCAACGCCAGCCCGATTCTCGCCGCAGAAACCCTGCGCCGCAGCCTGTGGAACGTCGCCTACGGCTGCCTCGTAACGTCGGCAACGCTGACCGCGCTGGGCACCTTTGACCGCTTTCGCATGCGCGCCGGGCTGCCGAAGAAAGCCGTCACCGCTGTGGTGCCGAGCCCGTTTCATCATGCCGACGCCGGCGTGTTGCGCGTGCCGGACCTCAAGGCTGATCCGCGTGATGCAGCGGCCCACACGGCGGCGATCATCCGCGATCTGCCGGAACTGGTGGAAGGCTCGCGCGGCAGTCTGGTGCTGTTCTCTTCGCGCAAACAGATGCAGGACGTGTTCGACGGCCTCGACCGCGACTGGCGCAAGCAAGTGTTCATTCAAGGCAACCTGTCGAAACAGGAAACCCTGAACAAGCACAAGGCGCGGGTCGATGGCGGCGATTCCAGCGTGCTGTTCGGCCTCGCCAGTTTCGCCGAAGGGGTGGACTTGCCGGGCGCCTATTGCGAACACGTGGTGATCGCCAAGATCCCGTTCTCGGTGCCGGACGATCCGGTCGAGGCGGCGCTGTCGGAGTGGATCGAGGCCCGGGGCGGCAATCCGTTCATGGAAATCTCGGTGCCCGACGCCTCCTTGAAACTGGTTCAGGCCTGCGGCCGCCTGCTGCGCACCGAAGAAGACCGCGGCACCATCACCTTGCTCGATCGGCGCCTGGTCACCCAGCGCTATGGCAAGGCGATCCTCAATGCGTTACCGCCATTCCGTCGTGAAATATCCTGAGACAACGGTGGGCAGTTTTGCCCGCCGCGCTGTCTATCTCTCTGCCATGCTTTTCCATTGGCCTTTTGGTCGTTAGGGAGAACTCCGTTCTTATGATTCGCCGCTCGTTGCCTGCCGTTTTTGCCTTGATCTTTGCCGCTCCGTTACTGGCGGCGCCTGCCGGTCAGCAGACCCTGTTCAACTTCGTCCGTCCTGCCGATGTGGTGAAAGTCGTCACCGAAAACACTGACCTGCCACAAGCCAACGCCGAGCAAACCCCGGAAGGTGAAGTGCTGCGCCGGGTGACGTTCAACCCGGTGGCTCGCCCGACCCTGCGCCTGACCCCACAAACCGGCGCCTGGGACTGGTCGCAGTCGGGCATGATGAGCCTGCGTCTGCAGAGCGCAATGAACTGGGCCGTGACGGTCTACGTGCAAATCCAGAGCAACAACGGCCAGACCCTGACCAGCCGCGTTGACCTGCCGGCCGGCCCTGCGCAAACCCTGCTGGTGCCGCTGGTGGCAACTTCGCCGCTGAGCCAGGGCATGAAGGCCGGGCCGCCGATGCCGATGACTGTCGATGGCCAGCGAATTCTGCTGGCCAGCAGCAGCGGTGAACTGGATCGCAGCCAGGTGGTGTCGGTGAGCCTGTGGATGGATCAGCCGAAGGCCGCGCAGAGCCTGCTGCTCGAGCGATTCGGCGTGCAGGACGGCGATGCTGTGACCCACGCCGTCTACGGCAATCTGGTGGACGCCTACGGTCAATCGACCCGCAGCAAATGGCCGGAAAAAATCAGCAACGACGAACAACTGAAATCCGCCGCCGCCAAGGAACAGCAACAGCTGAAAACCTGGCTGGCCGAGCGCGAAAAGTCCTCGCTGGACAAGTTCGGTGGCTGGAATAAAGGCCCGGCGTTCAAGGCCAGCGGCTTTTTCCGCACCGAAAAGCGTGACGGTCGCTGGTATCTCGTCACGCCGGAAGGACATCCGTTCTATTCGCTGGGGGTCAACACCGTCAGCCCGCAGGTCAACCAGACCTACGTGGCCGGGCGTGAGTGGATGTTCGAATCCCTGCCCAAGCCTGACGAACCACTTGCCAGTCATTTCGGCGAAGGCGATAACCGTGGCGGCAACGGTGCCGATCAGGGCCGAGGCTATGGCAACGGGCGCTGGTACGATTTTTACGGCGCCAACCTGCAACGCCTGTACGGCGAACCTTGCGCAGCACCGGCGCAAGCCGAACCGCCAGCCGCGCCGTGCAAGGCCACGGTCGATCAGCAGAAGTGGGCCACCCACACCCTCGACCGCTTGCAGGCCTGGGGCTTCAACACCGTCGGCAACTGGAGTGCGGACTCGCTCGCCGACGCCGAGCGGGTGCCGTACACCTTGCCGCTGTCGATCGTCGGCGACTACACCAGCATCAGCACCGGCAGCGACTGGTGGGGCGGCATGCCTGATCCGTTCGACCCGCGTTTCGCGATGGCCACCGAGCGTGCCGTGGCCATCGCCGCCCGCGATCATCGCGATGATCCGTGGCTGATCGGTTACTACGCCGACAACGAATTGGCCTGGGCCGGTCCGGGCGATGATCCGCAGTCGCGCTATGCCTTGGCCTATGGCACGTTGAAAATGACCACCGACGTGCCGGCCAAACGCGCGTTTCTCAAGCAGCTGCGCGACAAGTACCGCAACCAGGCGGGCCTGTCGAAAGCCTGGGGCATTGATCTGCCGGCGTGGGAGTTGATGGAAGACCCGGGTTTCGTGCCACCGATGCCGAATCCGGAGCACCCGGAAATCGAAAACGACTTCAAATACTTCCAGAAGGTGTTCGCCGACACCTACTTCAAAACCATCTCGGATTCGCTGAAATGGCACGCGCCGAACCAGTTGCTGCTCGGCGGCCGTTTCGCCACCAGCACTCCGGAAGCGGTTGCGTCCTGCGCGCAGTATTGCGACGTGCTGAGTTTCAACCTGTATACGCTGAAACCGCAGGACGGCTATGACTTCGCCGCTCTGCGTGCCCTCGACAAACCGGTGCTGATTACCGAGTTCAACTTCGGCTCCAGTGATCGCGGCCCGTTCTGGGGTGGCGTGACGCAACTGGCGAAGGAAGAAGATCGCGGCCCGGCGTATGCCAACTTCCTCAAACAGGCGTTAAGCGAACCATCGATTGTTGGCGTGCACTGGTTCCAGTATCTGGACCAACCGGTAACCGGGCGTCTGCTTGATGGCGAGAACGGGCACTTTGGTCTGGTGGGGATTACCGATCTGCCGTATCAGGGTTTCGTCGAAGCGGTGCGCAAGAGCAATCTGCAGGCGATCGATCAATTGGGCAAAGAGGCTGAGAAGGCCGCTGCGGTCGCCGGTCATGAAGCCGAAGGCGGGCGCAAGGCTGAAGCTGGAAAAGGCCCGGGGGCCGGGCATGCGGGTGGGCATTCGGGCAATGGTCATTGAGGTTTGATGGCTTAAAGATCGCAGCCTTCGGCAGCTCCTACAGGGAATGGAATTTTGTAGGAGCTGCCGCAGGCTGCGATCTTTTGATTTTGCTTTGAAATGACCACCCGGCCCGCAGCTGTTCCCAAATCCCTCAAGGGCTGGAACAATGCGGGCCACTTTGTAGAGCGTTTTCGCGGGGGAGTTGCGGGTGCAGATTCAGGGTCATTACGAGCTTCAATTCGAAGCGGTGCGCGAGGCTTTCGCGGCACTGTTCGACGATCCCCAGGAGCGCGGCGCAGCCCTGTGCATCAAGGTCAGCGGCGAAACTGTCCTCGACCTCTGGTCCGGTACCGCCGATAAGGACGGCGCCGAGGCCTGGCACAGCGACACCATCGCCAACCTGTTTTCCTGCACCAAGACGTTCACTGCGGTCACCGCGCTGCAACTGGTGGCCGAAGGCAAGCTGCAACTGGATGCACCGGTTGCCCGCTACTGGCCGGAATTCGCTGCCGCCGGCAAAGAAACCGTCACGCTGCGCCAATTGCTCTGCCATCAGGCCGGTCTGCCAGCGCTGCGCGAGTTGCTGGCGCCCGCCGCCCTCTACGAATGGCAGACCATGGTCGACGCCCTCGCAGCCGAAGCGCCGTGGTGGACGCCGGGCACCGGTCACGGCTATGCCGCCATCACTTATGGCTGGCTGGTCGGCGAGTTGCTGCGCCGTGCTGACGGTCGTGGGCCGGGCGAGTCGATCGTCGCTCGTGTCGCCAGGCCGCTGGGGCTGGATTTCCAGGTCGGTCTGGCGGACGAAGAATTCTACCGCGTGGCGCATATTGCTCGCGGCAAGGGCAACGTCGGCGATGCCGCGGCCCAGCGTCTGCTGCAGGTGACCCTGCGCGAACCGACCGCCATGACCACCCGTGCCTTCACCAATCCGCCGTCGGTGCTCACCAGCACCAACAAACCGGAATGGCGGCGCATGCAGCAGCCGGCCGCCAATGGTCATGGCAACGCGCGCAGCCTGGCCGGTTTCTACGCTGGCTTGCTCGATGGCAGCCTGCTCGAAAGCGAAATGCTCGAAGAACTGACCCGCGAACACAGTTACGGCGAAGACAAGACCCTGCTGACCCGTACCCGTTTCGGCCTGGGCTGCATGCTCGATCAGCCGGACATGGCGAACGCCACCTATGGCCTCGGCCCGCGGGCGTTTGGTCATCCGGGGGCGGGCGGTTCGGTGGGTTTTGCTGATCCCGAGCACGATGTCGCGTTCGGTTTTGTGACAAATACCCTTGGGCCGTACGTCTTGATGGATCCGCGCGCGCAGCAACTGGCGCGGGTACTTGCCACTTGTCTGTAAAGCGTTACATGAGGTTCCAGGGTTGGAACCAGATCCGGTTTTTTGATTCAAAGCGTCTGTTTATCCGGGCAAAAGAGCTCTGATCTTTCATTACTTCACTTTGTGGATTTTCAATGTCATCCAAAAAAACTCTCGCCCTGGCCCTGTGTGTTGCGATCACCGGTTGCGCACAGACTCCTAAAAACGATGCGGACGGCGGCAGCTGGTGGCCGTTCGGATCTTCCGACAAAGTGGCGGCCAAAGAGCCGGCCCCAGCCCCGGCTTCTGTCGCAGCCCCGGCGCCGCTCAAACCTGCCGCGACCGCACCTGTGGCCAAGACTGAAAGCAGCAGCCACTGGTACTGGCCGTTCGGCAGCTCCGATGACGCGGCGGCCAAGGCCGACGTGAAACCCGAAGTCAAACCAGAAGCAAAACCGGCGGTAGTGGCCAAGGCCGATGCTGACACCGGCACAAAGTGGTGGTGGCCGTTCGGCGGCAAGGACCAGTCCACGGCCAAAGTGGTGCCGATGCCTGACCCGAAAGTCACTCAGGCCTGGCTGGATGACTACGAGCCACGCCTGCGTGCAGCGATCAAGGACAGCAATCTGCAACTCGAGCGCCGCGACAACGTTCTGGTGGTGATCGCGCCGGTTGAAGGCTCGTTCAACCCGAAACGTCCAGCGATGCTGTTGCCAGTGACCCTCAGCCCGTTCACCAATGTCGCGAAAATCCTCGAAGCTGACCCGAAAACCGCTGTCCTGGTGCTCGGTCACAGCGACAACACCGGCGCCGCGCCGGCCAACGTCAAGCTTAGCCAGGAACGCGCTCAGTCCGTGGCGGCGATTTTCCGCCTGAGCGGCTTGCAGCGTGATCGCCTGATGCTGCGCGGCATGGGTGGCGATGCCCCGCGTGCGGCCAACGACAGCGCCGAAGGCCGTGCCCTGAACCGTCGCGTCGAACTGCTGGTGACCCCGCAGAACACCATGGTGGCCCTGCTGAGCAAATACAACATGCCGGCGCCCGCACCGACCACGATGCTTGCCGCACAGGACGTCAAGCCTGCAGCCAAACCGGTAACCCCGGCGCCGGCCGCTTCGAAGGCCGCCGTACCTGCAACCAAAAAGGCTCCGGCGAAGAAAGCCGCTGCCAAGGCACCAGCGAAGAAGGCGGCGACCAAGGCTCCGGCGAAAACCCCAGCCAAGAAAACCGCTCCGGCCAAAGCCGCGACGACTGACAAGAAAGTTGCCGCCAGCGATACTTCCAAGCAGTGATCCGCTAACGAAAAGGAATGCGCCATGACCCAGGCTCTGGCAGATATGCGTCGTGATTACACCCGGGATGGTCTGACCGAGGCGCAAGCCCCGGCTGAACCCTTTGCGTTGTTCCACCAGTGGTTTGCCGATGCGGTGAAAACCGAACAGGCGCCGGTGGAGGCCAACGCCATGACCCTGGCCACGGTCGATGCGGACGGTCGCCCGCACTGCCGCATTCTGCTGCTCAAGGGCCTGGACGAGCAGGGCTTCACCTTTTTCACCAATTACGACAGCGCCAAGGGCCAGCATCTGGCGGCCAACCCGTTGGCTGCCATGACGTTTTTCTGGCCGACCCTGGAGCGCCAGGTGCGCATCGAAGGGCGTGTGGTGAAAGTCACGCCTGCTGAGTCCGATGCTTATTATCAGGTGCGTCCGCTGGGCAGTCGGCTCGGGGCCTGGGCTTCACCGCAGAGCCGGGTGATCAACGGGCGCGGCGAACTGGAAGAGTTGCTCAAGGCCACCGAGCAGCGTTTCAGCGATGCGCAACCGCACTGTCCGGAACACTGGGGCGGTTATCGCCTGCTGCCTGAGCGCATCGAGTTCTGGCAGGGCCGTCCAAGTCGTCTGCACGATCGCCTGAACTACCGTCAGCAGGGTGCCGACTGGATTCTTGAACGTCTGGCGCCTTAAGCAGTCTACCGAGCGGGATAGCTTGCCGCAGCGGCCTCAAGCCACTTCGGCAGGTCCCGACGCTTGATCTTCTGCACGCGGGCATCGGCCAGTCGTTGCAGCATGAAGGCGCGTTTGTCTTCATCCTTGCCCGCCAGCGACAGGGCCAGGTCACGATCCATCCAGCGTTTGATCCGCACGTACAGCCACCCATGGAAGTACAGACCGGCGACGGTGGTGACGAAAATGATCAGGTAATCCATGAAAATCCTTGGGTTGGCAGGGCGGATTGGGCGATTTGGCGCTACTGTTGGGTGGGTCTGCAGGTGCCTGTACCGGGCCTGAATAAAATCAAGTTTATCCGGGCTGCGTCGTGACAGGCGTCAAGCAGCGGGGTTTAATGAACACCTGTTCTTTTGGAGTTGATGCTATGCGTAAGTCTGTTCTGCTGGTTGCTTCCTTTTCCACGATGGCGATGTTGCTGACCGGCTGCCAGTCGAGCCTGACCGGTGACTCCTACTCCCGTGACGAAGCGCGTCGTGTGCAGACGATTCGCATGGGTACCATCGAATCCCTGCGTCCGGTGAAAATCGAAGGCACCAAGACCCCGATCGGCGGCGCTGCAGGCGCAGTGGTCGGCGGTGTCGGCGGCAGCGCCATCGGTGGCGGCAAGGGCAGCATCGTTGCGGCGGTCATCGGCGCCGTGGCCGGCGGCCTGATCGGTTCGGCCACCGAAGAAGGCCTGACCCGCACCCAGGGCGTGGAAATTACCGTGCGCGAAGACGACGGCAGCATGCGCGCCTACGTGCAACAGGTTCAGGAAAACGAAGTGTTCCGTGTCGGTGAGCGCGTACGCATCTCCACCGTCGGTGGCACCAGCCGCGTTTCGCACTAAGCGCGAACGAGCGGTAAAACAAAACCCCGATCAGGTGACTGGTTGGGGTTTTTTATGATCTGAGGTGCCGCTTACCAGACGTCGCTGTAGTCGAACGAAATTTGATAGTCGTAAGTCGTTAGGGAAATATTATTTTGAAAGTAAGGTTGAAGGACAGGTTTCCAACTTTCGAGTACGTTGAAGCCGCCATTATTAATGTTGTTTTCCACCGGTATACCCAAGGCATTCAAAACGGTTTCATCGTCGCCTAAATCCTCGGAATATTCTTCGCCCTCGCATAGATGGGTTTGCTTGTCGTACCACTCCAGCCTTAGTTTTAATCCCATCATCACCCTCACAAGTATTTTTTTCTGATGCTTCTTTCATCTTTCGGGTCTTCTCGTCGCTCTCCTGTAAAAGGGTCAAAAGCGCCTAGGTGAGTTCCGTCACTTGCACGGTAAACTTCCAACTCGCCGTGCATCGAGTCCCACTCATAAATTCTCCTGCCTTTTGCATCCTTCCATCGTTCCCGAAGTCCGCCACCTCCTTGTACGGGATTCATTTTCTGTGCCTTTTTCAGGCCGGGAAACGCGGTAATTTCCTCTGCTTTCGGAGGTTTATGATAGCTGTGTCCTACTGGTGGTAAGCCTTTGCGCGAGGTGTTGACCACGATGTATAGAGGCCGAACCCCCGAATCCGCCGGAAACACCAGAATGAAATCCCGATACTCCGGCGGATAAACCGGATTCACCAGAATCCCGTCCGCCGCTTTCGTCGGCGGATACACCCAGATGTGCGGTGGTTGCGGTGCAGCCTCCAGCGCCGGAATACCGAGAACGTCCGAGCCATCCACCGCCGGCGTCCAGATCAGTTCGATGCCTTCACCCAGGTCGGCGACGAAACGGTTACCGCGCGCGGTGAACTGTGCGACATCGACCATTTCCCAATCGCGATTCCTGCCGGTGTAGAAGCCGTAGCCCCGCAGGCTGCCGTCGGCCTGTTGTTCGACGCGCAGGCGCACGCGGGTGCGCGCCTGTTTGAGGGCGAGCAACTGGTCTTCGGTATAGAGGGCGCTGTCGCCCAGGTTCGATGGCATGAGCAACGCCACCAGCCCGACCAAAGGGGTCACAACGGCGGCGGAAGCGATGGCGGGCAATGCCTTGAACGCCTCACCCGCAAGGGCGAAGGTGCCCAGGCCTGCGGGAATGGCAGTGCCGCTGATTTTCTTGAGTGGAACGCCGCCGCTGTCATCGGCTTCACGGCCGCCGAGCAGGATCAGATCTCCGTAATCTTTCAGGCTGTCGGTCGGCACCATCCCCGAAGCATTCGCGTAGTCGATGATCGCGTCCGGCAATTTGCAGGACTTGGCGAACACGCATCCGGCACGCACCGGATCCGGCTTTTTCGCCGCAACCTCTCGACTGCGCTCGAAGGCCTCCTGCCGCGCCAGCATGGCGTCGTAAGCGTTCTGCCGGGCTTCGCGCTCGGCCAGTTCAGTGGCCGTCATGTAGCGCCATGTGACGTGATGCCCGTCGCCCGCCGGCGGGTTGGGAACCCGGGGAATGTCCTTGTTGCGAGCCACTGAGCGTCCTTTCGTTCATCCATCGACAACCCTTCGAAAGGGCTGCACGACGTTAACGAAGCGGACAAAGGCTGGCTGTAGGACGGATCTTTGATTAAGTGCGGATTGTTCGCTATTGGTCAGGCAGGGGGGCGAGCAGGCCGCTTCAGCGCAGAGAACGGGAGGAAAGGTTCTGCGCCGTTACTGAAAAAGCCTGATACCCATTTGCACAGAACCTGGCAGTTGGTGGATGAATTGAGCCTCAGCTGTATCTGTGAGGCCTGCAGGTTTTTTCCTATGCTTGAGCGCTGAGCCTGTGACGAGGCAATTCCTGCCCGAATCAACGAGAACATGACCATGAGCGACAACCGCCAGTGGGCCCGCGAAGCCATCCGCATCATCGAAGCGGACTTCCAGCGCAGCGCCGACACCCATCTGATCCCCTTGCCGCTGCCGGGTTTTGCAGGCATCGAGTTGTATTTCAAGGACGAGTCGAGCCATCCCACCGGCAGCCTCAAGCATCGCCTGGCGCGTTCGTTGTTCCTGTATGCATTGTGTAACGGCTGGCTCAAACCCGGCGCGCCGGTGATCGAGGCGTCCAGCGGTTCGACGGCGATTTCCGAGGCGTATTTCGCGCGCATGCTCGGTTTGCCGTTCATTGCGGTGATGCCGGCGACCACCTCGAAAGAGAAGATCGCGCAGATCGCTTTCTACGGTGGCCAGAGCCATCTGGTGAAAGATCCGACGCAGATTTACGCCGAATCCGAACGTCTGGCCCGCGAGCATGGCGGCCACTTCATCGACCAGTTCACCTACGCCGAGCGGGCCACCGACTGGCGGGCGAACAACAACATCGCCGAGTCGATCTTCCAGCAGATGCGTTTCGAGAAACATCCGGAACCGAGCTGGCTGATTTCCAGCCCCGGCACCGGCGGCACCACCGCGACTCTCGGCCGCTACGTGCGTTATCGCCAGCATTGCACCCGGGTGTTGTGCGCCGATGCCGAGCGTTCGGTGTTCTTCGATTACTACCAGACGGGCGACGCGAGCCTGCGCCTGGACTGCGGTTCGCGGATCGAAGGCATCGGTCGGCCCCGGGTCGAGGCGTCGTTCCTGCCCAAGGTCATCGATGCGATGGTCAAGGTGCCGGACGCCTTGTCGCTGGCGGCCATGCATTATCTGGCGCAGCGTCTGGGACGGCATGTCGGCGGGTCGAGCGGGACCAACCTGATCGGCGCGCTGATGGCGGCGCAGCAGATGAATGTGGCGGGGGAGTCGGGGTCGATCGTGGCGATTCTGTGCGATGGCGGCGAGCGCTATGCCGACACCTATTACGATCAGGCCTGGCTGAAGGCGCAGGGCTATGAGCTGGAGGGATTGATTGCAGCGGTGGCGGCGAGTGCCGAGCGCGGTGAGGCGCTGCCAACCACAGTACTGCGCGCGAATATCTGATACACCAAAAACCACTCTGGGAGCTGGCTTGCCAGCGATAGCGGATTGTCAGTCAACATCAATGTCGAATCTGAGTCCGTCATCGCTGGCAAGCCAGCTCCCACAGGGTTGCGCGTTTTGCAGATTTGGCTGATCAGGCTTCCAGGCCGAGGATATCCCGCGCCACGGCCTCGGCAATCCGAATCCCGTCTACACCCGCCGACAGAATCCCGCCGGCATAACCCGCACCTTCACCCGCCGGGAACAGACCTTTGACGTTCATGCTCTGCAGCGACTCGTTACGCGTAATGCGCAGCGGCGACGAGGTACGGGTTTCGATGCCGGTCAGTACGGCATCGTGCAGCGAGTAGCCACGAATCTGCTTCTCGAACGCCGGCAACGCTTCACGAATCGCTTCGATGGCAAAGTCCGGCAGCGCCAGGGCCAGGTCGCCCAGGGCCACGCCCGGTTTGTACGAGGGCTCGACTTCACCCAGCTCGGTCGACGGGATGCCGTTGATGAAGTCGCCGACCAGTTGCGCCGGGGCTTTGTAGTCGCTGCCGCCGAGGATGAACGCGTGGGATTCCAGGCGCTCCTGCAACTCGATACCGGCCAGCGGGCCGCCCGGGTAATCGACTTCCGGGGTGATGCCGACGACGATCCCGGAGTTGGCGTTGCGCTCGTTACGCGAGTACTGGCTCATGCCGTTGGTGACCACGCGGTTCAGCTCGGACGTCGCCGCGACCACGGTGCCGCCCGGGCACATGCAGAAGCTGTAGACCGAACGGCCGTTCTTGGCGTGGTGCACCAGTTTGTAATCGGCAGCGCCCAGCTTCGGGTGGCCGGCGTACTTGCCCAGCCGCGCACGGTCGATCAGCGACTGCGGGTGTTCGATGCGGAAGCCCACCGAGAACGGCTTGGCTTCCATGAACACGCCACGGCTGTGGAGCATGCGGAAGGTGTCGCGGGCACTGTGGCCGAGGGCCAGGATCACGTGTTTCGAATGCAGGGTTTCACCGCTCGCCAGCTCGACGCCGACCAGTTGGCCGTCTTCGATCAGCACATCGGTGACGCGCTCCTGAAAGCGTACTTCGCCGCCCAGGGCGCGGATCTCTTCACGCATGGTCTCGACCATGCCGGTCAGACGGAAGGTACCGATGTGCGGTTTGCTGACATAGAGAATTTCTTCCGGCGCGCCGGCCTTGACGAATTCGTGCAGGACTTTGCGGCCGAGGAACTTCGGGTCCTTGATCTGGCTGTACAGCTTGCCGTCGGAGAACGTGCCCGCGCCGCCTTCGCCGAACTGCACGTTGGACTCGGGGTTGAGCACACTTTTGCGCCACAGACCCCAGGTGTCCTTGGTGCGCTGGCGGACTTCAGTGCCGCGTTCGAGGATGATCGGCTTGAAGCCCATCTGTGCCAGCAACAGGCCGGCGAAGATCCCGCACGGGCCGAAACCGACCACGATCGGGCGCTGGTTCAGGTCGCTCGGCGCCTGACCGACGAATTTGTAGCTGACATCCGGCGCCACGTTGACGTTACGGTCGTCGGCGAACTTGCCCAGCACCTTGGCCTCGTCGCGCACGGTGAGATCGATGGTGTAGATGAAGCACAGTTCGGAGGACTTTTTGCGCGCGTCGTAGCTGCGCTTGAACAAGGTGAAATCGAGCAAATCATCGCTGGCGATGCCCAGGCGCTGCACGATGGCAGCACGCAGGTCCTCTTCGGGATGGTCGATTGGCAGCTTGAGTTCGGTGATTCGTAACATGGCGAGGATCCGGGTTCGCGGGGCGCACAACTGCGCCAGGGCGTTTGAAGGCCGCGATTATAAGCCGCAAAGGCCGGATCCGGTGAGGCTAAAACGCTCAGTCGTTGCGCGATCCGCCGAAATACCCGCAACCACGCTCGACCTTGCCGTCGATGCGCAGTTCGGCGCTCATGTGCTGCACGCTGCCGGTGCTGCTGTCGACGCAGCGTTGCGGCGCGACCCATAACTCAATGCGCTGGTTGTTGGCTTCGCTGCTGAGGTTGAAGCGGCCATCGCCCAGTTGTTCTTCGACATACGGCACGGCCAGCGCCGGTTGGCCTTCACGGTCGATGACCATGCCCTTGCCACTGACTTTGACGTTCCACTCGGGACCGTGGCCGGCGGCGCGCAGGATCAACAGTTTGAAGTTCGGGTCATCGCAAGCGGTGCCGGAACGTTCGACGCGATACAACTGACCGAGGTCGAGGCGGTCGCCGGCGATCTTCCCGCGTACATCGGCAAACAGCTTGCTCTGCTGATCGGCGAGGGTCGCAGCCTCTTGCAGCACGCTGGTGCCGCCGATGTCATTGACCACGTACTGACGCTGTTCGCCACACGGCTGGAACACCAGCTTGCCGTCGGCTGCGGTCAACTGCCCCTGCATCCGGGATTGCCCGACATGGGACGCACTTTCGCGCGGGCCATCGAGCAATTGGCAGGCGGCGAACAATGGCAGCAGGGCAACAACGATCAACGAACGGGCAACACGCATCTTCGGCTCTCCAGACAAGTGCCGCCACGTTACGCAGGCTGACCGTTGATCACAAGGGTTTAGCCCACGTGAAAGGTCTGACCGGTTTGCAGGCCTTCGACACTCTTGGCGTAGGCCAACGCTACATCGGCTGCCGGAACCGGCTTGTAGCCACGGAAGTACGGGGCGTAGCTGCCCATGGCTTCCAGCAGCACGGTGGGGCTGATGGAGTTGATGCGCAGGCCACGCGGCAACTCGATGGCGGCCGCTTTGACGAAGCTGTCCAGTGCACCGTTGACCAATGCCGCCGAGGCGCCGGTACGGATCGGGTCGTGGCTGAGCACGCCGCTGGTGAAGGTGAACGAGGCGCCGTCGTTGGCATATTCGCGGCCGATCAGCAGCAGATTGACTTGGCCCATCAGCTTGTCTTTCAGGCCCAGGGCGAAGCTGTCAGCGTTCATCTCGCCGAGTGGGGCGAAGGTAACGTTGCCGGCGGCGCAGATCAGCGCGTCGAACTTGCCGGTTTGCTCGAACAGTTTGCGAATCGATGCGCTGTCGCTGATGTCCACCTGGAAGTCGCCGCTGCTGCGACCAATGCGGATCACTTCGTGACGCTGGCTCAGCTCTTTATCCACGGCCGAACCGATGGTGCCGGCGGCACCGATCAACAGAATCTTCATGGGACTGTTCCTCAATGGGTTGAACGAGGTTTCAGTCTAGAGTGGTTTTTTCTGCGGATAAGCGCACTAATAGGCAACCTTTGGTTTTCAAATGGAAACAATCCATGAGTGAAATGGATGATCTCGCGGCGTTCGCGGTGTTGATCGAGGCCGGCAGTTTTACCTTGGCAGCGCAACAGTTGGGTTGCAGCAAGGGCCAGTTGTCCAAGCGCATCAGTCAGCTGGAAGCTCAGTTTTCCGTGGTGTTGCTGCAACGCACCACGCGCCGCTTGAGCCTGACAGCGGCGGGCGCCGCATTGTTGCCGCAAGCCCAGGCGCTGGTGGTGCAAGTGGAGCGGGCACGTCAGGCGCTGGCGCGTTTGAAAGACGACATGGCCGGTCCGGTGCGGATGACAGTGCCGGTGTCGCTGGGGGAAACGTTTTTCGACGGCTTGCTGCTGGAGTTCTCGCAGAAGTATCCAGAGGTGCAGATCGAGCTGGAGCTGAACAACCACTATCGCGACCTGTCCCGGGACGGCTTCGATCTGGCGATTCGCTCCGAGGTGGCCAATGACGAGCGGTTGGTGGCCAAACCCCTGCTGGCGTGGCAGGAGTTGACCTGCGCCAGCCCGATATACCTTGAACAATTCGGCGCACCGCTGACCCCGCAGGAGCTGGCCGAACACCGCTGCCTGCTCAACAGTCATTACAGTGGCCGTGAAGAATGGCTGTATCACCAACAGCACGAATTGCTCCGGGTGCGGGTGTCGGGGCCGTTCGCCAGCAACCATTACAACCTGCTGAAGAAAGCCGCCCTGGCCGGCGCCGGTATCGCACGGTTGCCGTCGTATCTGTTGCAAACGGAACTCGCTGACGGCCGGTTGCGCTGGCTGTTGCGCGATTTTCAGACGCGCCGGATGCCGATGTATCTGGTGCACCCGTACCAAGGTGGGTTGCCCAAACGCACGCAGGTGTTGGCGGATTATCTGATTGGCTGGTTCAAACGCAGCGGCGAGGCGCTGGATCGCCTGGCGCATTGACCACGATGCCTGTGATATCCCTGATGTCCCTGATGTCCCTGATGTCCGTGATACCTGTGATACCCGTGTAGGAGCTGCCGAAGGCTGCGATCTTTTGATCTTGAAAATCAAAAGATCGCAGCCTTCGGCAGCTCCTACAGAGACATCAGAGACGACAGGGACATCAGAGACATCAGCGTTTGCAGTATTTGGCGATCAGGTGATCAATCGACAATCTGCCCGGCCCGGTCGCCATCAGGTACAGCAACACCGCCGCCCAAGTGCCATGGGTCGGGTAGGCATCGGGATAGACGAACACCTCGATGACCAGCGTCATGCCCAGCAGCGCCAGCGCCGAAAACCTCGTGGCGAAGCCGATCAATATCAGCACCGGAAAAAAGTGTTCGGCGAACGCTGCCATGTGCGCGGCGATTTCCGGTGACAGCAACGGCACGTGGTATTCGCTCTGGAACAACGGAATCGTCGAGTCCGCCAAGCGTGGCCAGCCGAGTTGAAAGCTGCCATCGACCAAATCGATGGCCAGTCCCTCGACCTTGGTCTGCCCGGACTTCCAGAACACCGCGGCAATCGAGAACCGTGCGATGCAGGCGATCAGGCTGTGGGGAATCTTTTCCATTAGCCCGATGGCGCGAGTGATGAGGTTGTTCATGGCGATACCTTGTTGTTCAGGTCGGTGATGGCATGGTGGCCGATCAGCAGGGCGAGGGTCTGCGGCAGATCGAAGGGCGGGCTGTCTTGCGCCGCTTGCAGCAGCGGTCGGTGATGGAGCAG
Organism: Pseudomonas sp. AO-1; assembly: GCF_019775695.1. Classification (NCBI taxonomy): domain Bacteria; kingdom Pseudomonadati; phylum Pseudomonadota; class Gammaproteobacteria; order Pseudomonadales; family Pseudomonadaceae; genus Pseudomonas; species Pseudomonas sp. AO-1. Next base: position 5,140,932 of record NZ_CP079947.1, on the reverse strand, counting down.
ATGGTGGATGAATACGCTGGCGCCGTGATCGAGGGCAAAGACCTCGACCTCCAGACCGTTGCGCAGCACCAGTGCGTGTTGCCCTTGATGGATATCGATACCCGCCAGGGTGGTGTCTTGCTGATGCGCGGCCCAGATCGAAACCACTGCGTAGGCGGAGTCGAGCAGGTGCAGCGAGGGGTGCAGGGCGATGTGCAGTTCGGCCAGCGTTTGCGGTTCGGCCAGTGCTGCACTGATCTGTTGCGCACTGACCGTCGCGGCATCGGCGGCGTGATAAGCGCGGGTGCGCAAGCGTTCGAGCCGTGCGACATCGGCCAGATACGGCACCCCGGCCGCCGGTTCGAATGCATCAATGAAGTCCGCCAGTCCGTCACCATAACGGCTCATCAACGGACTGTGCGGCGGCTGCTGCTGGATGAAAATGCTGGCCATGCCGCGAAAGAATTCCTCGCCGACCAATTGCTGCACCACCGGATAACTGTCGGCCAGCGCGTTGATCAACGAACCTTGCACGTTATTGCGATACACCAGGAATCGGCTGGCAGGATCGGCCCCGTTGGCGCTGCACAGGCCAGCGGGGCAGGGCCGGCGAGTGTCGAGCAGGGCGGCGCTGAAGTCGGCTTGAGTGCTCATGGCTGACTCCTTGCGTGCCGCAGCAACGCTTCGGCCTGCTGCGCCTCGGCCAGCAGCACGTTGAACGTCGGGAGGTGATTGTCCCGTTCGATCAAGGTTGCCACCGGGCCAACACGTTCGAGTGCCTGTCGGTATAACGCCCAGACGGCATCATCAACCGGCGCGCCGTGATCATCGATCAGCAAGCGGTCGCCGAGGCTGTCGGCGTCTTCGGCGAACCCGGCCAGATGAATCTCGCCAACCGCGTGTAAGGGCAGTGCATCAAGGTACGCCAGTGGATCGCGTTGATGATTGATGCACGAGACGTAGACGTTGTTGACGTCGAGTAGCAGACCGCAGCCGCTGCGACGGATCACCTCGGCGATGAACGCCGGCTCGTCGATGGTCGAGCGCTCGAACCCAAGATAGGTCGCTGGATTTTCCAGCAGCATCGGGCGCTTGAGGGTGTTCTGCACCTGGTCGATATGCGCGCAGACACGGTCAAGCGTCGGCGTGTCATACGCCAGCGGCAGCAGGTCATTGAGGAACACCGGGCCGTGGCTCGACCAGGCCAGGTGTTCGGAAAAGGCTTGCGGTTGATAACGCTCGATCAGTGTTTGCAGGCGTTGCAGGTGTTGCAGATCCAGTGGTCTTTCGGCCCCGATCGACAGCCCGACGCCGTGCAGCGACAGCGGATACTGCTCGCGGATCAACCCGAGAAAATGATGAAACGGACCGCCGTCGACCATGTAGTTTTCGGCGTGGACTTCGAAGAAACCGATGTCCGGTCGGGTGCCGAGCACTTCACGAAAGTGCCCGGTCTTGAGTCCCAGCCCCGCGCGGGGCGGGAGCCCGCAGAGGGCTGCCCGAGTGCGCGGTGGGACAGGTTCGTTGAGGGTGAACATGAGCGTCACTCGGGCAGGTCGTGGATCAGGACTTGGCTTTGAAGGCTTCCATCTGACCGAAGCCGGTCGGCGAGGTTTTGCTCTCGGTGGTGGTGCAGGTGCCTTTTGGCACGAACTTCCAGGAGTTGGCCTGGTAATCCATTTTCGCGGTGCCGGCACATGTGGTGCCTGCGCCCGCGGCGCAATCGTTGTGACCCTTCATGGCCACACCGAAGCATTTTTCCATGTTGCTGTTGTCGGCGGCATTGGCGCTGGAAACGGCAGTCATGCTCAGGGCGGAACCAAGAGCCAGAACCAGTGCAGCGGCGGACAGGGTGCGAGTGGTAGCAGTCATGATGTTTCTCCAGAATTGAGCTTGGGTTTTACAAGCGAAGTGCGCTTGCTTACCCCACTAGAGAACGCCCATGGCGATGCGTTACAGCGCCACCGAAATTTTTCAGAAAAAAATGCAAAACCCTGTAGGAGCTGCCGCAGGGGATTTCTGTGGTTGCGCGTCTATAGTCATTGCAACGGCCCCTGTCACAGGCCGATTTACCAGGACGGTATCTCATGACGAAGGATCGCTCAGCCCGCGCTGTGCTATTGCGCACGGCTTCATCTTTTACGCTCGCCTGCACGCTGCCCCTGCTGTCTGGCACGGTTTGCGCGCAGACGCAGATTGATCCGCTGGACACGCTCAAGCGCATCAATCACAACTACAACACCCTCAAGGACAGCTGTCAGGAACCGGATACCGGCGCCGCGCGCGGGCTGTATTACTGCAGCGGCGTGACCCTGCGCATGGTCAATGACGGGCCCTTCAATCCGTGGGATTACAGCCCTTATGCAATCAAGATCGGCGCGACGTCCTACTCGTGGATTCGCAAGGATCTGAGCACGCGCATTCTCATTCACCCGGCCGGTTTCATCCTGCGCACACCCACCGATGCAGCGGCGCTGAAGCTGCCGGTCAAGGAGCAAGGCTTCACCTGCATCTATGCGTTTGATGGCGGTACCGGGCCGGAGCGCAAGTGGTATGGCTGCGGCTTCTTCGACAGCCGCGAACCGCCGCGTGCGGCGCAAGGCACGCTGAACAACCGCAATGCCGCACTGGCCTACGGCACTTGTGCCGAGGCGGGTGTCACCACCGCCGAGCAGTGGACGCAGAAATACACCGGGCTGATGAAGGGGCCGATCCAGTACAGCCAATGTTCGTGGAACGCGGAAAAACCCAGCGACTGGCACGCGATGATCCGCGTGCATGAGTCGCGCCCGAACACCACCAACAGGGACCCCTTTGCCTTCAGTGCCCAGGTCAACGAGTTCATGTTGAAGAACGCCACCGCGAGCAACGACGGCAGCGAAAACATGAAGTACATCGATGCCTTTATCTACAACGTCAACAGCACGCAGAACTTCGCCACTCGCGGAGATCAGGCGCCACCGAAACCGGAGAACGGCTTGAACAGCGCGCGCAATTTCCAGAAAAAACTTCAGGCCCAGGGCTACAGCGTGCCGATCCTGCGCCTGGATTTCACCCAGCCTGCGGAGCGGCGTTTCAGCTATGTCGCCGCCGATCAGGCGATCGCCGAGATGGTGGTGGGTGGCGCCCCGGCGCCGCAATACATCGCCTCCGCCAACTGGGTCAAACGTTACGATCCCGGCACCCGCAAGGATGAATGGAGCCTGAGCGTTGTGCCCACGGCAGCGGGGCGCGCCTTGCCCGGTGAGCAGGTCGACGCTCTTTACGATCAGTTGTTCGCCCTCAAGGGGCCGGACAGCAACTGGCGCGACAACGAAAAGTCCGCTGGCAGCATGCGTCAGCAACTGCGCTGCGTGCTGGTCAATTACCGCAACAAGACGCCATGGAACCTGGAACCGTTCCGGCCGGCGTTGTCGGACAGCGAGACTCGCGCCGCGGGTTGCAACCCGGTCCCGCGTTGAGTGTGTTGGCTAATCAAGGAGATGCAAGCCATGAAGAAACGTTTGAACAGGATCGCCCCGTTGCTCGTGTTGCCGCTGTTGGTGCATGCGGCATGGGCCAATGCCGAGTCATGCGACGAGACGCTGAGGAAGGTGGAAAAGCTCTATAACAATACCGTCGACAGTTGCGGGCAGGACCCCGCATCGGACTGCTCGGGGCTGCTGGTGCGCGGCACGCACCGGGCCGATCCGGCCAAGGGGCAAAAGTGGGACGTGTGGAACCCCAGTCCGAAAGCCGTGGAGCTGGGCACGTTTGCCGCCTCGTTCATGCGCGCCGACGGCATCAGTTATGAAGACCCTGGCATGAGCACGCAGAACGGCTACCTGATTACGCCCCGGGATCTGGTGAAAGACCCCGAGACGCCGGTGCATGTCTATTGCGCGTTTCCCAACGATGCCTGGACCGACTTTCGCAACGATCGTGGCTGTGGCGACAACAAGAACACTGCCCCGACCGAGGCAGTCTGCCAGGCCATGAAGCCACCTATCACGAGTCCGAATGCCTGGGTGGCGCACTTCACCCAGTACAACAACAATCGCCAGCAGGACCAGTTACAGTGCGGTTTCAACATGCGCAATCCGATGAGCAGCAAGGAGCGGGTCGACGCCTTCCGCAATTTCATGGGCGCGCGCAAAGTCATCAACAGCCGTGAGTTTCAGACTCAGACGGAGCTGCGCCTGGGCAATCCGAAAACCGATGAACTGCCGATTCTGGCGTTTTTCTACAGCGATCAGCGCGGCTTGAATGATGCCTTGGCCAATCAAAAGGATTACAAGGCCAAGACCGGCAAGGATCGCAACATCATCAAGATCGACTTCCCGAGAACGCCGGTGGCCAAGGCCTCTTTCTCGTGCATCCAGACCTCGACCCCGACAGAACCGAAATTCTGCGACAAGTACATCGAGTCCAGCACCTGGGTACAACGTCCCGATCCGAAACTGGGGCCGAAGACCTGGTCGCTCTCGGTAGTGCCGACCGCGTGCGGGCGGGCAATCAAGGACGACCAGACCGACCGGATGTTTGCCGAGCTGTACAACAAGCACAAGGACGATGCGCAATGGCGCGAGTACAGCGTCAATGGCGGGTCGTTGCGGCGGCAGATGGTTTGTCATCTGGCGGCAACCTACGAGGGCAAGCCAGTGCGCAACAAGCCTGAGTGGAACCTTGAACCGGCCCGGCCGTATGTCGATCAGGCGACGGCGGTGGCGCAGTACTGCAACCCGTACTGACATCGCTTCCCTGTAGGAGCTGCCGCAGGCTGCGATCTTTTGATCTTGCTTCTAAAAGGCAAAGTCAAAAGATCGCAGCCTGCGGCAGCTCCTACACGGGGGATGTGTGAGGTATAAAAAAACGGCCCGAAGGCCGTTTTTCTGTTCAGCGAAAAGCCTCAACCGCCGAGGTACGCCTCGCGCACTTTCGGGTCGGTGAGCAGCGCTTCACCGGTACCTTGCATGACCACGCGGCCGTTCTCCAGAACATACGCACGGTCGGCGATTTTCAGCGCCTGGTTGGCGTTCTGCTCGACCAGGAACACCGTTACACCGTCCTTGCGCAGTTGTTCGATGATGTCGAAGATCTGCTGGATGATGATCGGTGCCAGGCCCAGCGATGGCTCGTCGAGCAGCAGCAGTTTCGGCTTGCTCATCAGCGCGCGGCCGATGGCGAGCATTTGCTGTTCGCCGCCGGACATGGTGCCGCCGCGCTGGTTGAAGCGTTCTTTCAGGCGCGGGAACAGGCCGAGGACCTTGTCCATCTGCTCCTGATAGTCGCCCTTGTCGGTGAAGAAACCGCCCATCGACAGGTTCTCTTCAACGGTCAGACGGGCGAACACCCGACGACCTTCCGGCACCACGGCGATGCTCTTGCGCATGATCTGCGACGAGTCCTGGCCGACCAGTTCCTCACCCATGTAGCGGATGCTGCCGCTGTGCGCCTGCGGCGAACCGCAGAGCGTCATCAGCAGCGTGGACTTGCCGGCACCGTTGGCGCCGATCAGGGTCACGATCTCGCCCTGACGGACTTCGACGTTGACGCTGTGCAGGGCCTGGATCTTGCCGTAGAAGGTGGAAACGTTTTCGAACTGCAGCATTTACGCTTCCCCCAGGTAGGCTTTGATCACTTCAGGATTGTCGCGGATCTGTTCCGGCGTGCCATCGGCCAGCGGCGTGCCCTGGTTGATCACGACGATGTGGTCGGAAATGCTCATGACCAGTTTCATGTCGTGTTCGATCAGCAGCACGGTCACGTTGTGCTCTTCACGCAGCACGCTGATCAGCGCCTTGAGGTCTTCGGTTTCCTTCGGGTTCAGGCCGGCGGCCGGTTCGTCGAGCATGAGGATCCGCGGACGGGTCATCATGCAGCGGGCGATTTCCAGGCGCCGTTGCTGACCGTAGGCCAGGGTGCCGGCGGTACGGTTGGCGAACTCTTTCAGGTTGACCTTTTCCAGCCAGTACTCGGCATATTCCATGGCCTCGCGTTCGCTCTTGCGGAACGCCGGGGTCTTGAACAGGCCGGACAGGAAGTTGGTGTTCAGGTGACGGTGCTGCGCGATCAACAGGTTCTCGACCGCCGTCATGTCCTTGAACAGCCGCACGTTCTGGAAGGTGCGGACCACGCCCTTGAGGGCGATTTTGTGCCCCGGCAGACCCTGGATGGGCTCGCCGTCGAGCAGGATGCTGCCGCCCGATGGCTGGTAGAAACCGGTCAGGCAGTTGAACACGGTGGTCTTGCCCGCGCCGTTCGGCCCGATCAGCGCCACCACTTGCTTCTCCTTGACGGTCAGGGCCACGCCATTGACCGCCAGCAAGCCGCCGAAGCGCATGCTCAGGTTTTCGACTTTCAGGATCTCGCGGCTCATTTTCGCAACTCCATGTGTGGGCGTTGCATCGGCAGCAGACCTTGTGGACGCCAGATCATCATCAACACCATCAGCGCGCCGAACATCAACATCCGGTATTCGCTGAATTCACGCATCATTTCCGGCAACAGGATCATCACCACGGCCGCGAGAATCACGCCCAGCTGCGAGCCCATGCCACCCAGCACAACGATGGCGAGGATGATCGCCGACTCGATGAAGGTGAACGACTCCGGTGTCACCAGACCCTGACGGGCGGCGAAGAAGCTGCCGGCGAAACCGGCGAAGCTCGCGCCCAGGGTGAACGCCGACAGTTTGATCACGGTCGGGTTGAGGCCAAGTGCGCGGCAGGCGATTTCGTCTTCACGCAGCGCTTCCCACGCACGGCCGATCGGCATGCGCAGCAGACGGTTGATGATGAACAGCGCCGCCAGTGCCAGCAATAGAGCAACCAGGTACAGGAAAATCACCTTGTTGATCGAGTTGTATTCGAGGCCGAAGTACTCATGGAAGGTTTGCAGGCCTTCCGCCGCTTTGCGTTCGAAGGTCAGGCCGAAGAACGTCGGTTTCTCGATGTTGCTGATGCCGTTCGGACCACCGGTGATATCGGTCAGGTTACGCAGGAACAGACGAATGATTTCGCCGAAACCGAGGGTCACGATCGCTAGATAGTCACCGCGCAGACGCAACACGGGGAAGCCCAGCAGGAAGCCGAACGTCGCCGCCATCAGGCCGGCAATCGGCAGGCAGATCCAGAAGCTCAGGCCGTAGTAGTGCGACAGCAGCGCGTAGCTGTAGGCGCCGACGGCGTAGAAACCGACGTAACCCAGATCGAGCAGGCCGGCCAGGCCCACCACGATGTTCAGGCCGAGGCCGAGCATCACGTAGATCAGGATCAGCGTGGCGATGTCCACCGCGCCACGCGAGCCGAAGAACGGCCACACCAGCGCACCCAGAATCAGCGCAATGATGATGTAGCGTTGCGTGGTCGGCAGGGTCAGGAAGTTGCTGGCCTTGGCCGGGATCAACGGCAGGCCCGGCGAGGATTTCCACGCCTTGCTGATCTGCTGGTTGAACAGCACCCGCAGGAACATCAACACCGAGCAGATGGCGATGGTCGCCAAAATGGCCGGGCTGGTGCCGTGCACTTCGAGGTTGATGCCGACGATGGTCAGTTTCAGACCGAGTACCGGGTAGGCCACGGCCCACACCAGCAAGGCACTGAACAGTGCCTGTTTAAGATTCCTAGTCATACTTTCTCAACCTCCGGACGGCCCAGAATGCCGGTCGGACGGAACAACAGCACCAGAACCAACAAGCCGAAAGCCACGACGTCCTTGTACTGGTCGCCAAAGATATCGGCGCCAAAGGCTTCCGCCACCCCAAGCACCAGCCCGCCGAGCATGGCGCCGGGGATGCTGCCGATCCCGCCGAGTACCGCAGCGGTGAAGGCCTTGAGGCCGACGAGGAAACCGGCGTTGGGGTTGATCACGCCGTACTGCATGCTCAGCAGCACAGCCGCAACGGCCGCCAGCGCAGCACCGATGACGAAGGTCAGGGCGATGATGTTGTTGGTGTTGATGCCCAGCAGGTTGGCCATCTTGATGTCTTCGGCGCAGGCGCGGCAGGCGCGACCCAGGCGAGAGCGGGAGATGAACAGCGTGAGGCCGAGCATGGCGACCAGGGTCACCACGAACACCACGATTTGCATGTAGGAAATCAGCACTTCATGTGCGCCACCTGGCCCGATGGAGAAGTTGCCGGGGATCAGGTTGGGGATGGATTTGTCCTTGGAGTCTTGCGCGAGCAGAACCGTGTTCTGCAGGAAGATCGACATACCGATCGCGGAAATCAGCGGGATCAGACGGTTGCTGCCGCGCAGAGGGCGGTAGGCGATCCGTTCGATGCTGTAACCGTAGGAACTGGTGACGACGATGCTCGCGATGAACGCGGCGGTCATCAACAGCGGGACGTTGTCGATTCCCATCATGGCCAGCCCGGCGATGGCGATGAACGCCACGTACGAACCGATCATGTACACCTCGCCGTGGGCGAAGTTGATCATTCCAATGATGCCGTAAACCATCGTATAGCCGATGGCGATCAGGGCATACGTGCTGCCAATGGTCAGGCCATTAACCAGCTGTTGGAAGAAGTGATAGATGTCAGGCATTACAACGCTCCTAAAAACCTGATACGCATTTCACTGGTGGAGTCATTTTCCCGCCCGGCCCCGTGGATCTTTATCCACTTCGAATCCGGGTTTTGCCAGCGAACCGCTGATGACGGTTTTGAGATTTTCAGGTGGGGAGACTGGCGGATCACGCCAGCGCGGCCCATACATTCGTAAAACAAAGCCCACGGCACGCCGTGGGCTTTATTGGCAGTCAGTCAGGGCGCGCCTTACTGAGGCGAAACTTCAGTTTTCGGTTTGCCGAAGTGCCACTCGTAAACCACAAATTTGAAGTCCTTCAGGTCGCCCTTGGCGTCGAAGCTCAGGTCGCCGGTAGGGGTCTTGAAGGTGCCGGCGTGAATGGCTTCGGCCACTTTGGCCGCGTCTTCGGATTTGGCTGCCTTGATGCCTTCGGCAATCACTTCAACCGCCGAGTAGGAAGGGAACACGAACGGGCCGCTCGGGTCTTCTTTCTTCGCCTTGAAGGCATCTGCCAGGGCAACGTTGGCCGGATCCTGGTCGAAGGATTTCGGCAGGGTCACCAGCAGGCCTTCGGAGGACTCTTTGGCGATCTGCGAAATGGAGTCGTTACCCACGCCTTCCGGACCCATGAACTTGGCTTTCAGGCCTTTTTCCTGGGATTGACGCAGGATCAGACCCAGTTCCGGGTGGTAGCCGCCGTAGTAAACGAAGTCGACGTTGGCTTGTTTGAGCTTGGCGATCATCGAGGAGAAGTCTTTGTCGCCGGCGTTGACGCCTTCGAACACGGCGACTTTCACGCCTTTCTTCTCAAGAGTCGCCTTGACGGCGGTGGCGATGCCTTCACCGTATTGCTGTTTGTCGTGCAGTACGGCAACGATTTTCGGCTTCACGTGATCGGCAATGTAGTTACCGGCGGCAGGGCCCTGGGCGCTGTCCAGACCGATGGTGCGGAAGACCATTTTGTAACCACGGGCGGTGATGTCCGGGCTGGTGGCAGCCGGGGTGATCATCACCACGCCTTCGTCTTCGTAGATGTCCGAAGCAGGCTGAGTGGAGCTGGAGCACAGGTGACCAACCACGAACTTGACGCCGTCGTTGACGACCTTGTTCGCGACCGCTACGGCTTGTTTCGGATCGCACGCGTCATCGTATTCAACGGCTTCGAGTTTCTTGCCGTCGACGCCGCCCTTGGCGTTGATCTGCTCGATGGCCATTTTCGCGCCACTGAACTGCATGTCGCCGTATTGGGCTACAGGACCGGTTTTAGGGCCGGCGATACCGATCTTGATGGTGTCAGCGGCGAACGAATGGCTGGCAACCCCGGCCAGAACCATAGCGGCAAACAGTTTGGAAATCTGCTTAGTAGCCTTAGTCATAGTGCTCCACTCTTACTGTTGTAATTTTTTTGAGTTCTGGCGCCGTAGCAGCAGAACCGGGTCAGATATCTTGGCGATACCCTCCGGAAATGCCCCCGGCAACTGTACCGGTACAGTGTAGAGCGCCGGTTGTTGGCCTGGGAAGCAGGCGCCGAGGGACAAAACTTGGGGGTGTCGCATTTTTGAATGAAAAAGACAGAATTGCGGCGGGGCTTTCGCGGGCATATATCCCAAACACCAGCATTCCTTGGCGTTCCTGCTCTTTTCGTTCGGTGAAGCCATTTGCAACCGGGTTTTTCTGCCGGACCACCGACGTTATCATTCGCGTCGATTTCTTTTCCGGACAGTCCCATGAATCAAGAACCTAGCACCCTCTATGCCAAGCTGCTTGGTGAAACAGCATCTATTACCTGGAAAGAGCTGGAGCCGTTCTTTGCCAAGGGTGCCCTATTGTGGGTCGACCCGGCTCTGGATTTGATCGCCGCCGCCGAGGCCGTGGCCTCGGATGATGGCGAGAAAGTCGCCGCCTGGCTGGCCGAAGACAAGGTCGCCAAGCTGTCTGAAACGCGGGCGCTGGATATTTTCGAGCGTGATCCACAGCTGTGGGCGGTGGTGGTGAGTCCGTGGATTCTGATCCAGGAAAGGGCGGCCATTTGAGACTGGGCACCTTTATGGTGCGCCTGGCCAGCAGCGAAAAGTGTGTAGCCGAGTAGCGTGATGGCACGTTGCCGTAGAGAAAGGCCACAAGCGTGGGTGGCCTCACGGTGACGTAAACGTAACGGGAACAGTTTATTGAGCAGCCGGAGGGCTGCTTAATTGTTTCTGGATGTTGGAAGGGCTGCAATCTGCAGTGAATGTGCCGGCCCCTTCGCGAGCAAGCTCGCTCCCACAGGGGAACGCATTTCAAATGTGGGAGCGAGCCTGCTCGCGAAGGGAGCGACTCGGTCTTCTATCAGACCGAGTAAGTCTTCCCGGTATGGTTATTCAGGGAAATAACCTTGGTCTTGCCGATCCGGTGACGGTAGATCTCGCGCAGGTACTTGATCGACTTCTTCACGCAATCGCGCGACAGGCGAATGTCGTTGATCGAAACAAACTTGTCCTTGTCGTTGATCAGCTCGCGGTACTTCTTCTCGTACATCGGCTTGATCGCGTACCAGTTGGTGTCGAGGATCTTCGCCGGGTTTTCGAACTCGTTGAGCAGGTCGTCGATGCGGTCTTCGTCGAACTCTTCATTAATGATGAAGTCGAGGATCGAGTTGTCCAGGGTCTCGTCGAAACGGTACGGGGTCTTGGCGAAGCAACGCTTGATGAACGCCACGATCAGGGTCAGGAAGTCGTCCGACAGGCACGGACTCTTGGCGATCAGGGTGGTCAGCGACAGGTTGGCCGACGCACCGATCACCAGCGCATAACGCTTGAGTGTGGTGTTGGGGAACAGGCTGTTGAGGTGGGTCTTCAACCGGTTCAGATCCATGTAGGACAGCTTGTAGTCTTTCGGCAACGAAACGATCGACACCACCGACGAGCAGTTCTTGAAGAAGTGCAGGTCGTGCAGCGCGGCGGCGTCGTAGCCGGAATTCTTGTACTGCTCCAGCGACGCGCGATAGCGCTTGGATTCGATTGGCAGCAGGCTGATGCCTTCGATCGCTTGGGTGACCTTGTTGAAGTGCGGCAGGTCGATCGAGCGGAAGAACAGATCGTCGATGTTCAGGCGCTGCGGCTCTTTGTCGAATACCTTGAACTTGTCGCTGCTCGGCGGCGGGGTTTCCGGCACCACCGATTCGGCGTAGGCAATCGCCACCGGGCCGGCCAGGCTCATGAACAAGTCGTTGGCATCCAGGCGAATTGTTTCGCCGATGTCGATGCCGGCGCGACGGAAGTAGTTCTGGTCGTAGTCGGTGGTCACCGCCTGCGCCGTCAGAATGTTGAAGATCTGCTGGGAGATGTACTGGTTGGCGTGCTTCTCCATCGCATTGACATCAATGTTCTGGATGTTGCCGTCATCGCTCTCTTCGGCGTAACGCATGATGTCGTTGGAGATCAGCATCATCGCGTTCCAAGGACGAATACGGCCCATGACGCTGGCTTCGCTGCTGTCTTCATTGGCGAAGTTGTAGGAGAAATCCCATTCTTCCGACAGGTATTTGCACAGCAGGCGGCCGGCGTTGATGTGCAGCGCCTCGGACATTTCGCTGCGGTGATCGGAAATGTTCGGCAGCACGCAGATGCCGCTGGTGAAGATCGGCTCGAACACGAACGAATGCCCGCTCTTGCCGTCATGTTCGTCCATCGGCTTGGTGTCGAACGTCTTGTTCATGTACGAGTGCTGCTGGGCCAGGCCGAACTCCGAAGCCATGCCCGAACCGGTACCGCCGCCGGCACTGAAGATCGAGAAGTACAGGCGCGACTGGTTGGCCTTGATGCCGCAGCTGTCGATCAGGTACGAGTGGATCATTTTCCAGTCAGGGCTGGAGAAACGCTGGGTGTCCTTGTTGAGGATGATCTTGGCCAGGTATTGACCGAGGATCGGCGCGTTACCGGCGCCACCGGCATGGACTTCGGACAAATCCATGATCTTCATTTTGCTGTAGTCACGCAGAAAGCCGCTTTTCTCGCCCTTGCGCGAGAACCGGATGCGCCCGGCGATGTCCTTGTCGAGGTCGCCGAGCATCACCAGCGGTTCGACCAGGAACACCGGTTTGCTCGACTTGTTCGGGCCGATCCGCAGATTCTGCTTGATCCACTGGGCCGGGCTGTAGCCCTTGTCGGCCAGACGCCGGTCAGCGGCGCGGTCTTCGTTGTTGAATTCGTTGAGGTAGAACTTGCGCGCGTTGTACACCAGCTCCGCGACGTCGAGGGCGATGTTCGAGCCGCAGCGACCGAGGCCGATCAGGCATACCGACGGGAATTCCTGGTCGTTGTGCTGTTCGTTGTCGCCTTCCAGATGCGGCGGGCGCGGGAACACTAGATCGCGCAGCCCGTCCAGGTTGTCGAGGATGCGGTCGGTGTTGGTTTCGGTGTAATACAGATATTGCTGAGTGCCCAGCGGGCGCGAAGGAGGCAATGGCTTCATCGGAGCCGGGCTGTTCGCCGCAGGGCTCAGGGGCAGATCGGATACCGCAGTGGCCGGATTGTTTTTAGAAGTCATTGTGCGCCATATACCTGGACAGGGTTGGCTCGGCGACCGTTGTCATCGAGCCTCACGGAAAGAGGATCTCGCGTCTTTGACTGCGCGTATTTGGCCCGGGCGTCAGGGGCTTGGCCTGATCGTCGCGCGGGGGAATCCTTTCCTGATCGTTCATGAATCGGCCATTATTCGGTGATCTTTAATCGAAAAGAGGCAAAATGATGTCAACGCTACCTTCGTTGGGCTTTGCCGGAATCGGCCTGATGGGCTTGCCGATGTGCCACCGTTTGCTGGCGGCGGGCTACCCGTTGACCGTGTGGAACCGCAACCCGGCCAAGTGCGCGCCCCTGGTTGAAGCTGGCGCCCGGCAGGTGGCGACTCCAGCCGAGCTGTGCGAACACGCGGACGTGGTGATGCTGTGTCTGGCCGATACGGCGGTGGTGCGCGAGGTGGTGTTTGGCACTGGCGGCGTTGTTGAAGGTGCGAAAAACGGCCAGTTGCTGGTGGACTTCTCCAGCCTCGAACCGACGGCTACGCGCGAGATGGCCGCCGACCTGGCAGGCAGAACCGGCATGGCCTGGCTTGATTCACCGGTGTCCGGCGGCGTGGTCGGTGCCGAGGCGGGCAGTCTGGCGATCATGGTAGGTGGTGCGGTGACGGATCTGGATCGGGTGCGCCCGGTGCTGCTCAGCCTCGGTCAGCGTGTCACGCACATGGGGGGCATCGGCGCCGGGCAGGTGACCAAGGCCTGCAACCAGATGATTGTTGCCTGCAACGCGTTGGTGATTGCCGAAGTGGTGGCGCTGGCCGAGCAGGCCGGAGTCGATGCGCGCCTGATTGCCGAGGCGCTGGCCGGTGGTTTTGCCGATTCGAAACCGCTGCAGATCCTCGCCCCGCAAATGGCCGAAAGCCGTTTTGAACCGGTGAAATGGCACGTGCGCACGTTGCTCAAGGATCTCGATACGGCGGTGAAATTCTCCCGCGAACAAGGCTCGGCTACGCCGATCAGCGGATTGGCCGCACAACTGATGCGCTTGCATGGGGCGCAGGGTTTTTTGCAGAAGGATCCAGCGACTCTGGTACACATGTACCGCGCGCCAGACTCAGTGGATTGACCGCATGCGCGTGTTTGCGCTGATTGATTTCCTCGAGCACCGGACGGAGTTCATCCAGTGGCACCGGGCGGCTGAGCAGATAACCCTGAATGAAGTCGCAGCCCGAACGTTCGAGAAACTCGTATTGCTCCAGGCTTTCCACGCCTTCGGTCACCACCTGCAAGTGCAGGGTGTGGGCCATGACGATGATCGCCTGGACGATCTCCATGTCGGCGGTCGCCGCAGGAATGTCGAGAATGAACGAGCGGTCGATTTTCAGCGTATTGAGCGGCAGACGTTTGAGGTAGGCCAACGATGAGTATCCGGTGCCGAAGTCGTCGATCGACAGCGATACGCCGAGGGCCCGGATCTGCCGCAACAGCACCAGCGTGTTGGCGATGTTGCCCATCAGTGCGTTTTCGGTGACTTCCAGCTCCAGCCGTTCCGGCGCGACGCCAGCGCTGCGCAGTGCACTTTCGATTTCGTTGGCCAGTTCTTCCCGGGCGAGGTTGAGCGGTGAGCAGTTCCAGGCGATTTTCAGTTCGTTGCAGCCGTGGCGCGTCAGTTCGCCGAGGTCGGTGCAGGCGCGGCGAAGCACCCAGTTGTCCAGTTCGGCGATCAGGCCGTTGGTTTCGGCAATCGCGATGAAACGGTCCGGGGCCAGCAGGCCATGCACCGGATGCTGCCAGCGAATCAACGCTTCGAGTTTGGTCACCCGGCCGGTTTTCAGTTCGAAGATGGGTTGGTAATACAGCGTCAGCCCGTGGTCTTCACGCAAAGCCTGGCGCAGTTCTTCTTCCAGTTGCAGTTCGAGGCTGGCGCGGGTCTTCATGTTCGAACTGAAAAAATGCAGGCCGTTACGCCCGGCACCCTTGGACTGATACAACGCCAGATCGGCGTGCTTGAGCAGTTCTTCGCAGCTGGTGCCGTCGTTGGGGAACAGGCTGATACCGATGCTGGTGGTCATCACCATACGACGTCCGGCCAATTCGATCGGCTCCTTCATTTTCTGCATGATCCGTTGCGCCATGCTGCGCGCTTCCTCGCGGTCGTGCAGGCCGATCAGGATGCAGAACTCGTCACCGCCAAAGCGTGCGACCACGTCTTCATGGCTGCGCACCGAGCCTTTGATGTGGTTGGCGATGACTTTGAGCAGGGCGTCGCCGGCGTCATGGCCGAGGCTGTCGTTGATCCGCTTGAAGTGGTCGATGTCGAGAAACATCACCGCGAGCATGCCGCCTTCGCTGGTTTTCTGGCTGAGTTTCTCGGCGAAGATCTGGTTGAAACCGCGACGGTTGATCAGGTTGGTCAGGGCGTCGTAATTGGCCACTTGTTGCAGCGACATCCGAGCCTGATCGAGCTGGCTGAGCAGGGCATTGACTCGGCGCAGATCCTGCTCCTTGCTTTGCAGTTTCTTGTCGGCAAGTGCCGCGCTGATCGCGCTGCCGAGAATCAACAGTGTGATCAGCGCGATGGTCAGGCCCAGTTGCAGGTGATTGGTTTCGGCACTCAAGATGGGCGTGGCGCCTTCGGGCAACACCAGATGCAACGCGGCCATCCCGGTGAAATGCATGCTGATGATGCCGGCGCCGAGGATGATCGCGGCGGTGTATTTGAACAGTTGATGAAAACGCCCACTGCCTTCACGCAAGTAACCGGCGACCCACAGCGCGGCGAAACTGGCGCTGATCGCAATCACGATCGACAGGCAGAACAACAGCGGCTCGTAATAGGCGGTGGCCACCGAGTGCATCGCCGCCATGCCGACGTAATGCATGCCGGCGATGCCCAAGCCAATGACGATGGCGGTTTTCAGGTAATGCACCCGTGAGGGATGGGGCACGCTCAGGGTGTGCATCGCCAGCCACGAAGCGAGCAGGGCGATCACCAGGGAAAACAGGGTGGTGGCCAGTTCGTAATGGATTTCGACCGGTGTCTGGAACGCCAGCATGGCAATGAAGTGCATCGCCCAGATACCGCCGGCCAGGCAAGTGGCGCCGATCCAGCGCCAGACCCGTTGTGAGCCCGGGTCTTCGGCATGGCCGACCCGCTCGGCCATGTCGAGGGTGGCAAAACTCGCGGCGCAGGCGACCAGATAAGCCACCAGCACCAGCAAGGGATTGTGTGTGCAATCGAGAATGACCTGCCCGCCGTCCGGCAGCTCGGTAACAAACTGCAAACCAAGCCACTCCATAGCATCCCCGTCTCTGAAGTCGTCCCTTCTGCGTCAGAAACGCAGGCGAATGAGAGGAGTATAGAGGCCGTTTTTATCGTGCAAGCGATAGTGGCATATTGGCGCCAACCATTTCGGCATGAGCCTCATAGCGATTGGCGCTATGCGTCAGGCGCTCTGGTCGTAGGGGATCTGATTCCAGTCCTTCTCAAGGGGCGGCAAGCCGAAGCGGGCGCGGGCCTTGTCGCAATCAACATTCTGTTCGCCGTTCTCCCAGGACGATTCGAATTCGCGGCAGGGGCTGGAGCGCTGCTCATAAATCGAGCACTGCACCTGACTGCCCACCTCGCCGACCAACGCCGTACAACGCGGTGACTTGCAGTCGGTGCCGTTCATCGCCACCCGGCTGGGGCTGATCTGCGTCACCAGCTCATCGGGCACTGTGCCGCCGGAGGAGGCGCATTCACCCCAGAAAAAAGACACGCGAAAATGGGAACAGCAGGCACCGCAATTCAGACACGGACTGACTTCGGACATTAGGAGGGCATCAAAGGGGTTGATCGGCGAATCCGGACGGATCCGGCGGCTATTCTAGGCTTCGCCATGAACTTGGGAAGGGGGGCGCGAAAGTATTTTTTTGTAGCCGGGTTTTGCCGCTAAACCCCCGGTTTACGGGGGATTGCTGCGTTATCAAGGGCTTACGTTTCTTTACAGTGCCATGGCTCATTATCAGCTTGACGAATGATCACAGACAGCTACGCACCGCCTGTCTAGATTGCAGGTTCCGGGCTCGGATGCGTCGGCAGTGAAGCCCTCATAACAATAAAGAGACGGACCCATGCAGAACTCGACCCAAGCGGCGAATGCCTGGCGCATTCTGTTCCTGTTGTTCCTTGCCAACCTGTTCAACTTCTTCGACCGCACCATTCCGGCGATCATTATCGAGCCGATCCGCATGGAGTGGCACCTCAGTGACTTTCAACTGGGGATCGTCGGTACCGCGTTTACCCTGGTTTATGCGATTGCCGGTCTGCCGTTAGGCCGCATGGCCGACACTGGCTCGCGCAGCAAACTGATGGGCTGGGGCCTGGCGACCTGGAGCGCACTGACGGCGGTCAACGGTCTGGTTGGCAGTTTCTGGAGCTTTCTGCTGGTGCGCATGGGGATCGGCATTGGCGAAGCCAGTTATGCACCGGCCGCCAACTCGCTGATCGGCGACCTGTTCCCGGCGCACCGCCGGGCGCGGGCCATGGGCATTTTCATGCTCGGGCTGCCCTTGGGATTGTTGCTGGCGTTCTTCACCATCGGTGCGATGGTCAAGGCGTTCGACAGCTGGCGTGCGCCGTTCTTTATCGCGGCGGTGCCGGGGCTGATCCTCGCGGTATTCATGTTCTTCATCAAGGAACCCAAGCGCGGCGCGGCGGAAACCGTGCAGGTGTCCCAGGATAAAGTCGACAGACCGATCCGCCGTGTCCTCGCCGTGCCGACATTCCTGTGGCTGGTGATGGCAGGCTTGTGTTTCAACTTCGCCACCTATGCCTGCAACTCGTTTCTGGTGCCGATGCTGCAGCGGTATTTCCTGATGCCGTTGCAGGACGCGGCGGTGGCAACCGGGGTGATTGTGGGGATCACCGGGTTGATCGGCCTGACACTCGGCGGCTGGATCGCTGACAAGATTCATCAGCGAGTCGCCAACGGCCGGCTGCTGTTTGCCGGCTTCAGTCTGATCATCTCGACCCTGTGCACGGCGTGGGCGTTGCACGCCGGACGGGTCGAGATTGGCGTGTTCGTCGCGGTGTTCAGCGTCGGCTGGCTGTTTGCCTATAACTTCTACACCTGTGTGTACACGGCGATTCAGGACGTGGTTGAGCCGCGCCTGCGAGCGACGGCAATGGCGTTGTTCTTCGCCGGGCTGTACTTGCTCGGCGGCGGATTGGGGCCGGTGGTGGTGGGGGCCTTGTCCGATCACTTTGCCAAGTCGGCGATGCTTTCGGCGGGGGCTGAGCAGATGACCGAGGCGTTCAAGGCTGTCGGGCTGCATGACGCGATGTATCTGATTCCGGTGGCGCTGTTCTTGACCATGGTGTTTCTGTTTCTGGCCGCGCGGTGTTTTGTGCGGGATGCGCAGCGGATGAAGGAGGGGTTGGTGGCAGTGGTTGAGCCTGATGTTTCTGTGGCGACTGCATGATTGCTATCGCTGGCAAGCCAGCTCCCGCAGTGACCGAGTCACACGCATAATTTGTAGACACTCCAAACCCTGTGGGAGCTGGCTTGCCAGCGATGGGGCCATCAGAATCAGCTGATAAATACCAGCCAAACAAAAAGGCCCGCATCACTGCGGGCCTTTTCATTTACAGCGGTGGGGCAGGGTGGTTTAACCCGCCACCAACACCCGAATCGCTTCCAGACGCAGCGCCGCTTTATCCAGCATCGCCAGACCCTGTTCACGCTGCTGGCGCAACGCATCGAGTTCGCTGTCGCGCACGGTCGGGTTGACCGCTTGCAACGCGGTCAGGCGCGCCAGTTCTTCTTCGGTGTCGGCTGCCAGACGGCGCCGGGCCTCGGCCACGCGCTCGGCGTGACGCGGAGTGACCTTGTCTTCACCCGCGTTGATCCGTGGCGTCAGCTGATCGCGCTGGGCCTGGATGAACTTGTTGGCGCTGGCGCGAGGTACGCTTTCCAGTTGATCGTTGAGGGTTGCGAACGAGACCCGTGGCGACAGGTCGTTACCGTTGGCATCGAGCAGGCAGCGCAAGGCGGCCGGCGGCAGGTAGCGGCCCAGTTGCAGCGAACGTGGGGCAACCACTTCGCTGACATAGAGCAGTTCCAGCAGCACGGTGCCCGGTTTCAGTGCCTTGTTCTTGATCAGCGCGACGGCGGTGTTGCCCATCGAACCGGACAGCACCAGGTCCATGCCGCCCTGCACCATCGGGTGTTCCCAGGTGATGAACTGCATGTCTTCGCGCGACAGCGCCTGGTTGCGGTCGTAGGTGATGGTCACACCTTCGTCGTCGCCCAGCGGGAAGCTGGCGTCGAGCATCTTCTCGCTCGGCTTGAGGATCAGGGCGTTTTCCGAGTGGTCTTCGCTGTCGATGCCGAACGCATCGAACAGGGTTTCCATGTAGATCGGCAGGGCGAACTGGTCGTCCTGTTCAAGGATCGCCTCGACCAGCGCATCCCCTTCGCCAGCACCGCCGGAGTTGAGTTCCAGCAAACGGTCGCGTCCGGTGTGCAGCTCTTGTTCCAGACGCTCGCGCTCGGTGCGGGCCTCGTCAATCAGTGCTTGCCACTCGCCGTCATCGGCTTCTTCGAGCAGCGGCAGCAGGCGCGGGCCGAACTGATGCTGCAAGGCGTTGCCGGTCGGGCAGGTGTTGAGGAACGCGTTCAATGCTTCGTGGTACCACTGGAACAGGCGCTCTTGCGGGCTGGTTTCCAGGTACGGCACGTGCAGTTCGATGATGTGCTTCTGGCCGATCCGGTCGAGACGACCGATGCGCTGCTCGAGCAGGTCCGGGTGCGATGGCAGATCGAACAGCACCAGGTGATGAGCGAACTGGAAGTTGCGACCTTCACTGCCGATTTCCGAGCAGATCAGCACTTGCGCGCCGAACTCTTCGTCGGCGAAGTAGGCGGCGGCGCGGTCACGCTCAAGAATGTTCATGCCTTCATGGAACACCGTGGCCGGAATGCCGGAACGCACGCGCAGGGCGTCTTCCAGGTCCATCGCGGTTTCGGCGTGGGCGCAGATCACCAGCACTTTGGTGCGCTTGAGCATTTTCAGCTGATCGATCAGCCACTCGACGCGCGGGTCGAATTTCCACCAGCGCTCTTCTTCGCTGGCGTCCGGCTGGGCCTGGAAGCTGACTTCCGGGTACAGCTCGGCGTGATCGCCCAGCGGCAGTTCGAGGTATTCGTCCGGGCATGGCAGCGGGTAAGGGTGCAGTTTACGCTCGGGGAAACCCTGCACCGCGGCGCGGGTGTTACGGAACAGTACGCGGCCGGTGCCGTGGCGGTCGAGCAGCTCACGCACCAGACGGGCGCTGGCTTCGCTGTCGCCATCGTTGACCGCGGTCAGCAGGGCTTCGCCTTCGTTGCCGAGGAAACCGTGGATGGTCTTGTGCGCTTCGGGCGACAGGCGTCCCTTGTCGAGCAGCTCCTGCACGGCTTCGGCCACCGGGCGATAGTTCTCGCTCTCGGCGCGGAAGGCGGCCAGGTCGTGGAAACGGTTCGGGTCGAGCAGGCGCAGACGGGCGAAGTGGCTGTCCTGACCGAGTTGTTCCGGGGTCGCGGTGAGCAGCAGCACGCCGGGAATCACTTCCGCCAGTTGCTCGACCAGCGCGTACTCCGGGCTGACCTTGTCTTCGTGCCACACCAGGTGATGGGCTTCGTCGACCACCATCAGATCCCAGCCGGCGGCGAACAAGGCGTCCTGCGCCTTCTCGTCGTCGACCAGCCACTCCAGGGCAACCAATGCCAGCTGGGTGTCTTCGAACGGGTTGGTGGCATCGCTTTCAATGAAGCGTTCTTCGTCGAACAGCGCGACCTGCAGGTTGAAGCGGCGGCGCATTTCCACCAGCCACTGGTGCTGCAGGTTTTCCGGCACCAGAATCAGCACGCGATTGGCGCGGCCCGAGAGCAGTTGGCGATGGATCACCAGACCGGCTTCAATGGTTTTCCCCAGGCCCACTTCGTCTGCCAGCAGAACCCGTGGCGCGATGCGGTCGGCGACTTCACGGGCGATGTGCAACTGGTGCGCGATCGGTTGCGCACGCACGCCGCCCAGGCCCCAGAGCGAGGACTGCAATTGGCGGCTGGTGTGTTCCAGGGTGTTGTAGCGCAGGGAGAACCATGGCAGCGGGTCGATCTGTCCGGCGAACAGACGGTCGCTGGCCAGACGGAACTGAATGAAGTTCGACAGCTGGGTTTCCGGCAGGGTGACGGCTTCGTTCTGCCCGTTGAGACCGTGATAGACCATCAGCCCGTCGACATCGTCGACTTCGCGCACGGTCATCTTCCAGCCTTCGAAGTGAGTAATGGTGTCACCCGGCGAGAACCGAACGCGGGTGAGGGGCGCATTCCGTAGCGCGTACTGGCGGGTTTCGCCAGTGGCCGGGTAAAGCACGGTCAACAAGCGGCCGTCCTGTGCCAGAACGGTGCCTAAACCAAGCTCTGCTTCGCTGTCACTGATCCAGCGTTGCCCCGGTTGATACTGCTGCGCCATGCTGCCTGACTCCCACCTTGAAAAAGCGGGCTATCTTAACGGAATGCAGGCCTCCAGACCAAAGGTTTACGAGTGTAGGAGCTGCCGAAGGCTGCGATCTTTTGATCTTCGGGAACGCTTGCGTTCTACGGTGTTCCATTAAAGATCGCAGCCTGCGGCAGCTCCTGCAGTGCCAACCCGATCACAGATTTGCGACGGATGGCTCAAGGCGCCTTTGCCGCAGCCGATAGCCTGCTGACAGGAGACCCTTTATATGCTGCCACCGATGCTCCCCCTGAGCGCTGTGCCGATCACTTCCCAGCAGGATCCGATTCGCCAGCGGCCGGACATTCCTCCGGTGGTGCCGGTGCAGGAAAGCTCCAACGAAAGCACGATCGACCTGCAAAAGCGCGACCCGGAAGAGGACCGTCTGCTGGCGCGCGAAGAACAGCGCCGTCAACAGGAACGCGATCGGCGCCGTCGCGAAGCCGATGAAGACCCGGAGGAGCATCTGGCCGTGCCGGGCACCGAGCTCAATGCCGACAACACCGTGCCGGTGGTGCCGCTGATGGAAGACCAGCCGCGCCAGGGCTTGTGGGTCGATATCGAGATCTGAGTCCGCCGATTTACACGAATTGTTGTCGGGTGCTGGTGTCAGGCTGCATGATTGGCGCAGCCCTGCCGCTGATGCGGCAGTTGTGTTTTCTTCAAGTGATGCGCTGAACGCCATGAGCCAAGATGAAAAACTGATCGACCTCGGCACTGAACGCGCCAAGCGTGTGCATGATCTCAACGAAAAGCGCCTGAACGAAGTGCGCAAGGCTTTCGAGCAGGCCATGCCGTTGGGAAAAACCCAGAAAAAGCCGAAAAAGAAACCGAAAAAGCGTTGATCTTCCCCTGCATCCTTTGATGCAGGTCAGTTATTTTCCCGCCTTTAGCCTCTGTGTTGACCGGACTTGATCCTGGTCAATTTCTGCGCCTGCGCGATTGGTTAACTTAGCTCCATCGCAGCAAAGCAGGGGCCAGGAGGCCACAGTCATGTTTTTCGATAACGTGGTGTTTGCCGGGGTTCTGACCGTAGGTCTCATGGTTCTGTTTTTTGCAGGGTTTGGATTTTTTATCTGGAAGGACGCGCATAAGCGCAAGAAGTAGTCCTTTCTGGATTGAATGAGCACGCAAGGCATTTTGGGCGACTTCGGTTGCCCTTTTTTTTTGTGTTCTTGGCGGCCTTTGGGCCGACCATGTTGTGGGTTGTTGGGTGTGAATATCCGTTGCTGCGGGTGTTGCTTATTACGGTTCCGCCCTTACGGCGGGTCACTTTGGCAAACGCCCCAAAGTAACCAAAGGGCTTTACCCTGACGTTCGGCCCTCGCTTAGGCTCGGGTTCCTTCGCTGCGGGATTCATCCGGGGGCAGCGCCTACGGTTTGCTTCGCTGCACCTCCTCTCGCTGTGTTTGGCTGCGCCAAACGGTCGCTGCGCTCCCACCCCCGGATAAATCCCTCCACTCAGCCTGCCGACGGGCCCTGAGATCAAAAGCTTTACTCGAGCTAACGCTCATCGTGTTGAGTGGGGCGGCTTCGCCGCATGGGGTGTGCACGAATAAAGTTGTGGGAGCTGGCTTGCCAGCGAAGGCGGCCTGATAGCCGACCAATTTCTAACTGAAAACACTCAATCCCCTGTAGGAACTGCCGAAGGCTGTGATCTTTTGATCTGGCTTTGGCTTTGGCTTTGGCTTTGGCTTTGGCTTTTGATGTGGCTTTTGATCTTCAGCCCCTTCGGCAGGCCGAGCGTAGGTGTCCATCCGGGGGGGGAGGCGCGCAGCGCCATGCGGCGAAGCCGCATGCATCGAGAGGAGGTGCAGCGAAGCAAACCGTAGGCGATGCCCCCGGATGGACACCGTAGCGAGGGAACACTGAGCCTAAGCGAAGTGCCGTTCGCCGGGGCAAAGCCTTTTGGGTTACCTTTTCGGCGTCTGGAAAAGGTGACTCGCTGTAAGAGCGAAACCGCCAGCAGCCGTTACCGCAGCAACGGATATGCTCACAAATCCAAACCCAAAAAAAAGGCGCGATCCTTACGAATCACGCCTTTCTCATGTGCAGCGGTCTATCAGCTACCCAACGCTTTGGACGCCAACCAGAACAACCCGGCCGACAGCGCCACCGTCGCCGGCAAGGTCAGAACCCACGCCAGCAGGATAGTGCGAACAGTCCCGCCTTGCAGGCCGCTCTTGTTGGCGACCATGGTGCCGGCCACGCCCGAGGACAGCACGTGAGTGGTCGATACCGGCAGGCTGAAGATGTTGGCCATGCCGATCAGACTCGCGGTGGTGATCTGCGCCGACATGCCCTGGGAATAGGTCATGCCTTGCTTGCCGATCTTCTCGCCGATGGTCAGTACCACGCGTTTCCAGCCAACCATGGTGCCCAGGCCCAAGGCCAGCGCGACCGCCAGAATCACCCAGAACGGGGCGTATTCGGTGGTGGTGGTCAGGTCTTTGCGCAGTTTGTCCAGGTCAGCCTTTTCACGCGCTTCCAGGCCTGGCAGCTTGCCGACTTTCTTCGCAGTGTCGTCCAGGCACAGCAGGTAGCGGCGCACTTCGATGCGGCTTTCCGAGGACAGCGAATGGTAGTCCGCTACACCTTTAAGCGTATCGAGCAGGGCGTTGATGGTCGGTTCGGTCTGCTGCGGGTTGCAGCGGAATTTCTCCGGCAGGTCGCCTTCAACGCTTTTGCCCAGGGCCAGGAATTCGCCCAGGGAATCAGCATTGCGCTTGTAGAACTGGCTCAGGTGCAGGGTCGCATCACGGGTGCGTTCGATCTGGTAAGTGGTGCTGCTCAGGTCGAGGACGAACTGCGCAGGCACGATACCGATCAACACCAGCATGATCAGGCCGATGCCTTTCTGGCCATCGTTGGAGCCGTGCACGAAGCTCACGGCCATGGCCGAGATCACCAGGACCAGGCGGTTCCAGAACGGCGGATGTTTCTTGTCGTCGATCTTGCGGCGCTGTTCCGGGGTCTTGTGCATCTTCGACAGCGGGCGCCACCACTTCAGGCCGATCAGGATCAGCGCGGCGATCAGGAAGCCGGCCATTGGCGAGAACACCAGCGAGGCGCCGATATCGATCGCTTTCTGCCAGTTCACACCGTCGGCCAACGGGATGTTGTTGATCAGGGCGTTGGCCAGGCCAACGCCAAGGATCGAACCGATCAGGGTGTGGGAACTGGAGGCCGGGATACCGAAGTACCAGGTGCCCAGGTTCCAGGTGATCGCCGCGGCGAGCAACGAGAACACCATTGCCAGGCCATGGCCGGTGTTCACATTGATCAGCAATTCTACCGGCAGCAGGTGAACAATGGCATACGCCACGCCAACGCCGCCCAGCAACACGCCGAGGAAGTTGAACACACCGGAGAAGAACACCGCCAGGTGAGGCGGCATGGCTTTGGTGTAGATAACAGTGGCTACCGCGTTAGCGGTGTCATGAAATCCATTGATGAACTCGAAGGCGAGGACAAACGTCAGGGCGAGCAAGAGGCTCACAAGCACCCAAGCATCCAGTCCGCTGAATAAATCGATCATGAAGGTTTTCTGACCCGGTCATAAGGGGGCGCGATTATGCCAGAAAAGACTGGAAATCGATCCCCTACCTGCTCATCGGTAGCAATCAATGTCGAATTAAATTGTTGCAAGGTGCAAAGCCCGAGCGTGTTGCAGGGTTTTTCAAGTGTTTGATTATCTTGAAAAAACCTTCAGGCAGCAGGCGTTCCGTCGAGTGCGCGAGGGCCTCAAACGCTTGTGTGAAATATCTCTGAAACGAGTCAGACACGCTCCTTTCCCGCGCAACACGGGGGAGGTGGCCGCTGCCCGCGGGTAGCGGGCGCGCAAGGCATTGTCGGGTCACCGCGCTTGTAGCCGGTGGCGACGCAGACCCTCGAAAAACTCACAATCGCCGGTTCATGGCTCTTCGGTTTTGAGTTCTTCTTCCATCTTTTTCAGTTCTTGCTGGAAAACCTGATCCTGAACAGTGGGGCGTTTACGCCATGCTTTGCGTTCCGGTTCCGGTTGAGCGGCGTAGGTGGTGACTTCCCCGCCGTAAACTTCCTTGTAACGTTGTTCCTGGCGCTCAAGTTCCGCGCGCAGTTCGTCTTTCGTCACAGTGCTACCTGTTTGAGTTGAGATGAATGTCTGGTGAAACGCACGGCAACGAGTCGATTGAGCGCGTCCACCGAAAGGTCATGCCCGTAAAGGCATTGGAGTTATCGGCAGGGCGGTCAAGACTTCCATGTTGCAGGCGGCTGCGACACCAGATTAAAACTGACGCAGCATCAGTTGCCTGTTCAGCGGGCGCTGTCGTTGCATGAGTCATGCGCGTCAGCGCTGGCCGGAGCTGTCGGCGATTGGCATCGCTTCGGCAGGTGGCGGCTTCGGTGAATAAAACCGGCCCCACTGAGAGGCATTATAGCGGTCGATTCGGGATTGACTATCTTTGCCAAATTAAAAACGGTTCCGGATGTGTGATTGTTTTTGTGACTGACAATTTTTATCGCTAGTTGAAATCCGCTGAAACCTTTATGCGCTCAGTGTTGTGTTTCTGACGCCATTAAGTCGAACAACTAACGCACGATGGAAAGTTGGATTAACCCGCTCCATGGTCGATCAGGCAAACCATGAAGAGCCTGTGCCGCGGATTGCGATAATCGGTCGACGGTTCGATAATCGCCCAATCTTGGCGTCCCGGTCCTTGTGCATTTGCCGGCGAGCCGCTTGTATAGCCATTGATCCGCGCCGCAAAAAAGGACAAGAAATGAACGATCAAATGCGCAACTCCTTCACCTCCGTGGCGCCGCCGATCGTCGCGTCGCCAGCCAAGCGTATCCAGGCGCTGACCGGCGATCCGGATTTCATGACCTCGCTGGCCCGTGGCCTTGCGGTGGTGCAGGCGTTTCAGGAGCGCAAGCGGCACCTGACCATCGCCCAGATCAGCCATCGCACGGAAATTCCCCGCGCCGCCGTGCGCCGTTGTCTGCACACCTTGATCAAACTGGGTTACGCCACCACCGATGGCCGCACGTACTCGTTGTTGCCCAAAGTGTTGACCCTCGGCCACGCATATCTGTCGTCGACGCCGCTGGCGGTCTCGGCCCAGCCGTACCTCGACCGCATGAGCGAGCAACTGCACGAAGCCTGCAACATGGCCACGCTCGAAGGTGACGACATTCTGTACATCGCCCGTTCGGCAACCACACAACGGCTGATCTCGGTGGATCTGTCGGTGGGCGGGCGTCTGCCGGCCTATTGCACCTCGATGGGCCGTATCCTGCTGGCGGCGCTGGACGACACTTCGTTGCGCGAATACCTCGACCATGCCGAACTGGTGGCCAAGACCAGCCGCACCCTGCATACCCCGGAAAGTCTGCTCGCATGCCTGCAGGAAGTGCGGCAACAGGGCTGGTGCATCGTCGATCAGGAGCTGGAGCAGGGCCTGCGCTCGATTGCGGTGCCGGTCTACGACGCGTCGGGCCAAGTGGTGGCGGCGCTCAACGTCAGTACCCACGCCGGCCGCGTCAGCCGCACCGAGCTGGAACAACGCTTCCTGCCGGGCCTGCTCAGCGCCAGCCGCGACCTCAGCGCACAACTGTTCGCCTGATGAAGCTGTTCGATAAACGCACAGTGTTGCGTTTATCGAATTGACGCTAAAACCCTCGGATCATTAATGTCGCGGCAGCGTCATCCGGCGCCGATATGAATGAGCCTGCCGGATTGTCGACTCCCATAATAATGACAAGAGGCAACTCACCATGCGCATGCTCCCCGACTGTCTCAGCTCCGTTCCCTGTTGCCGGATTCACCGCAACGCCTGATCCCGACCTTCTATTCTTGTGACCGTGCCGCTCTCTGGCCGGCCGCCGTTCGACTGCGTTTTTTGCGTGGAATAAAAATAATGAACCAGCCTCAGTCCGCTGTAGGTAACTGCCTCGACGTGCAGACCTTCATCAATGCCCAACCGATCTCGCGCTATCAGTGGCGGGTGGTGATCCTGTGTTTCCTGATTGTGTTTCTCGATGGCCTCGACACAGCGGCGATGGGCTTTATTGCCCCTGCGCTGTCTCAGGATTGGGGCATCGACCGCGCCAGCCTCGGCCCGGTGATGAGTGCCGCGTTGATCGGCATGGTCTTTGGCGCTCTGGGTTCGGGCCCTCTGGCGGACCGTTTCGGGCGCAAAGTGGTACTGGTCGGCGCGGTGCTGCTGTTCGGCGCTTTCAGCCTGGCCTCGGCCTACAGCACCAACGTCGAGCAATTGCTGGTGCTACGTTTTCTGACCGGTCTCGGCCTGGGCGCCGGCATGCCCAACGCCACCACGCTGCTCTCGGAATACACCCCGGAGCGCAAAAAGTCATTGCTGGTGACCAGCATGTTCTGCGGCTTCAACCTCGGCATGGCCGGCGGCGGTTTCATCTCCGCCAAATTGATCCCGGCGTTCGGCTGGCACAGCCTGCTGCTGATCGGCGGGATCCTGCCGCTGATCCTCGCGGTGGTGCTGCTGTTCTGGCTGCCTGAGTCGGCGCGTTATCTGGTGGTGCGCAATCGCGGCACCGACAAAGTGCGCAAGACCCTGTCGCCAATCGATCCGGTCGCCGTGGCCCAAGCCTCGAGTTTCAGCGTTCCGGAGCAGAAAACCGTCAAGGCGCGCAACGTCTTCGCGGTGATTTTCTCCGGCACTTACAGTGTCGGCACTTTGTTGCTGTGGCTGACCTACTTCATGGGCCTGGTCATCGTCTATCTGCTGACCAGTTGGCTGCCGACCCTGATGCGTGACAGCGGCGCGAGCATGGAGCAGGCGGCGTTTATCGGCGCGCTGTTCCAGTTCGGCGGGGTGTTGAGCGCGGTCGCTGTCGGCTGGGCGATGGACCGCTTCAATCCGCACAAGGTCATCGGCACGTTCTACCTGCTGGCCGGGGTGTTTGCCTACGCGGTGGGGCAGAGCCTGGGCAATATCACATTGCTGGCGACCCTGGTGCTGGTGGCGGGGATGTGCGTCAACGGTGCGCAATCGGCGATGCCTTCGCTGGCGGCGCGGTTTTATCCGACGCAGGGACGCGCGACCGGAGTCTCGTGGATGCTCGGGATTGGCCGCTTTGGCGCGATTCTCGGGGCGTGGATGGGCGCGACGTTGCTGGGGTTGGGCTGGAACTTCGAACAGGTGCTAACGGCGCTGGTGATTCCGGCGGCGTTGGCGACCACGGCGGTGGTGATCAAAGGTGTGGTCAGTCATGCGGATGCGACCTGATATTTCGATGTAAAGCGAAAAGTTCGCAGCCTTCGGCAGCTCCTACATGTGAACGCGTAACCCTGTAGGAGCTGCCGCAGGCTGCGATCTTTTGGCGGTCAACACGGAACGATAGGGTGATAACAATCCGTTCGATAAACGAACACTCAGTCGATTATCGGATTGTTTGGCGATTTTCAGCGGCTTAATCTGCAGTGACTCCGGCGCTGAACCTCGCGCCTTTTTCTCACTGGCGATTCACTACAAAAACGGGAGCCTGCTCCATGGCTGAGATCCTTTCGCTGCACGACGCGGTGAAGCAATTCGTCAACGACGGCGACACCGTCGCGCTCGAAGGCTTCACTCACCTGATCCCTACGGCGGCGGGTCATGAAATCATTCGTCAGGGCAAGAAAGATCTGACCCTGGTGCGGATGACGCCTGACCTGATCTACGACCAACTGATCGGTGCCGGTTGTGCACGCAAGCTGATCTTTTCCTGGGGCGGCAACCCCGGTGTGGGTTCGCTGCACCGCCTGCGCGATGCAGTCGAGAAGCAATGGCCGCATGCCCTGGAAATCGAAGAACACAGCCACGCCGACCTGGCCAACGCCTACGTTGCCGGCGCTTCCGGCCTGCCGTTCGCAGTGCTGCGAGCCTACGCCGGTTCCGACCTGCCGAAGGTCAACCCGCTGATCAAATCCGTGACCTGCCCGTTCACCGGTGAAGTGCTGGCCGCGGTGCCGTCGGTGCGTCCGGACGTGACCGTGATCCACGCGCAGAAAGCCGACCGCCAAGGCAACGTGCTGTTGTGGGGCATTCTCGGGGTGCAGAAAGAAGCCGCGCTGGCAGCCAAGCGCTGCATCGTCACGGTCGAAGAAATCGTCGACAACCTCAACGCGCCGATGAACGCCTGCGTGCTGCCAACCTGGGCCTTGAGCGCGGTCTGCCATGTACCCGGCGGCGCGCATCCGTCCTACGCCCACGGTTACACCGAACGCGACAATCGTTTCTATCAGGCGTGGGATCCGATCGCCCGCGACCGTGAGACGTTTACCGCGTGGATCAACGAATACATCCATGGCTGCGCTGACTTCAGCGCGTTCCAGGCCAAGTTGGCCGCTGCTTCGGAGGCCAAGTAATGACTTACACCACCAATGAAATGATGACCGTCGCGGCGGCCCGGCGCCTGAAGAACGGCTCGGTGTGCTTCGTCGGCATCGGCCTGCCGTCGAAAGCTGCCAACCTCGCGCGCCTGACGTCGTCGCCGGACGTGGTGCTGATTTACGAATCGGGCCCGATTGGCGCCAAGCCAAGCGTGCTGCCGCTGTCGATCGGTGATGGCGAGTTGGCGGAGACCGCCGACACCGTCGTGCCGACCGGTGAGATTTTTCGCTACTGGCTGCAGGGCGGACGCATCGATGTCGGTTTTCTCGGCGCGGCGCAGGTCGACCGTTTCGGCAACATCAACACCACTGTGGTCGGCGATTACCACGCGCCGAAAGTGCGTTTGCCGGGTGCCGGTGGCGCGCCGGAAATCGCCGGTTCGGCGAAGAGCGTGTTGATCATTCTCAAGCAGTCGGCGCGTTCGTTCGTCGACAAGCTCGACTTCATTACCTCGGTCGGCCACGGCGAGGGCGGCGATTCGCGCAGGCGTCTGGGCCTGCCGGGTGCCGGCCCGGTCGGGATCATCACCGACCTGTGCATCATGGAGCCGGAAGCGGGCACCCACGAATTCGTGGTCACCGCCCTGCATCCGGGCGTGACCCGTGAACAAGTGGTCGCCGCCACCGGTTGGGCCATTCGCTTTGCCGACAACGTGGAAACCACGGCGGCACCGACCGAGACCGAACTGACCGCGCTGCGCGATCTCGAAGCGCGCACCGCCGCCGCCCACGGCCAGGCACCGGGAGAAGCATGATGCGTGACGTGTATATCTGCGACGCAATCCGTACGCCCATCGGCCGTTTCGGCGGTGGACTGGCCGCCGTCCGTGCCGACGATCTGGCCGCTGTGCCGATCAAGGCGCTGATGGAACGCAATCCGTCGGTTGACTGGAATGCAATCGATGAAGTGTTCCTCGGCTGCGCCAACCAGGCCGGCGAAGACAACCGTAACGTGGCGCGCATGGCGCTGTTGCTGGCCGGTCTGCCGGAGAGCGTGCCGGGCGTGACCCTCAACCGTCTGTGTGCTTCGGGCATGGACGCGGTTGGTACTGCGTTCCGTGCCATTGCCAGCGGCGAGATGGAGCTGGCGATTGCCGGTGGCGTCGAGTCGATGTCCCGCGCGCCGTTCGTGATGGGCAAGGCGGACGCAGCGTTCTCGCGCAACATGAAGCTGGAAGACACCACCATCGGCTGGCGTTTCATCAACCCGCTGATGAAGGCCCAGTACGGCGTCGATGCGATGCCGCAGACCGCCGACAACGTCGCCGACGACTATAAGGTGTCGCGCGCCGACCAGGACGCGTTCGCCCTGCGCAGTCAGCAACGCACGGCTGCTGCACAAGCGGCGGGCTACTTTGCCGAAGAAATCGTCGAAGTGCGGATCGCCCACAAGAAGGGCGAAACCGTGGTCAGCCAGGATGAGCATCCACGCGCCGACACCACGCTTGAAGCGTTGGCCAAATTGAAGCCGGTCAACGGCCCGGACAAGACGGTTACCGCTGGCAACGCGTCCGGCGTCAACGACGGTGCTGCTGCGCTGATTCTCGCGTCTGCCGAAGCGGTGAAGAAACACGGCCTGACCGCCCGCGCCAAAGTACTCGGGATGGCCAGCGCCGGCGTTGCGCCGCGCGTCATGGGAATCGGCCCGGTACCGGCGGTGCGCAAACTGATCGAGCGCCTCGGCGTGGCGGTCAGCGATTTCGATGTGATCGAACTCAACGAAGCCTTCGCCAGCCAGGGTCTGGCGGTGCTGCGTGAATTGGGTCTGGCCGACGATGCGCCGCAGGTCAACCCGAACGGTGGCGCGATTGCCTTGGGCCATCCGTTGGGCATGAGCGGCGCACGACTGGTGCTGACTGCGTTGCATCAGCTGGAAAAGACCGGCGGCCAGAAAGGTCTGGCGACCATGTGCGTCGGCGTCGGGCAGGGTCTGGCCCTGGCCATCGAACGCGTCTGACGCAGCGCGTCGACTGATAAGAACAGAGGAAAGCGAAATGACTGACAAGCCTGGCTACCGTCGTCCGCAGGAAGGCACCCAGCCTGAATACCTGCACCCGACGTATCAATCCACCAACCTGCGCTCGCCGTCCAAGCCGTTGGTGTTTCTGCCGCATTCGTTGTCGGAGATCACCGGCCCGACCATCGGTGCCGAACATGTCGCCGACAAGGACAACGACCTGACCGCGCAGCACGACGGCGAGCCGTTGGGCGAGCGCATCATCATTCACGGCCGTGTGCTCGACGAAAACGGTTTGCCGGTGCCGGGGATTCTGGTGGAGATCTGGCAGGCCAACGCCGCCGGTCGCTACAACCACAAGCGCGACCTGCACGACGCACCGCTGGACCCGAACTTCACCGGCACTGGCCGCACCGTGACCGACGCCGATGGCTGGTATCAGTTCCAGACCATCAAGCCCGGCGCCTATCCGTGGGGCAACCACCACAACGCGTGGCGTCCGGCGCACATCCATTTTTCGCTGTTCGGGCCGAGCATCCTCACCCGTCTGGTGACGCAGATGTACTTCCCCGGCGACCCGCTGCTGGCCTACGACCCGATCTACAACTGCGTGCCGGACACCTCCGCCAAGGAACGTCTGATCGCCGCTTTCGATCTGGAAAAAACCATTCCGTCCTACGCCCTCGGCTATCGCTGGGACATCGTCTTGCGCGGCCGCGACGCCACGCCGATGGAGAAATAAGATGACGCTGACTGCCACCACGTCCCACACCGTCGGGCCGTACTACCACATCGGCCTGACCTGGCTGAATCGCGAAAACCTCGCGGTCGAACAAACCCTCGGCGAGCGCGTGGCGATCACCGGCCAAGTGGTTGACGGCAACGGCGATGTGGTCAACGACGCGATGCTCGAAGTCTGGCAGGCCAACGCCGCAGGCAAGTACGCGCACCCGGAAGACGAGCAGGACAAACCGCTGGATCCGCACTTCGAAGGTTTTGGCCGGGTGCCGGTGGACGCCGAAGGGCGCTTCCGTTTCACCACGATCAAACCAGGCACGGTCGAGGGCCTGAAGGGCACGACCCAGGCGCCGCATCTGGTGGTGCTGGTGTTTGCCCGTGGCTTGGTCAAGCACTTGCTGACGCGCATCTACTTTGAAGGTGAGCCGGCGAACGTCAATGATCCGCTGCTCGAATGTGTGCCGGCCGAGCGCCGCGCTACGTTGCTGGCGAAGCCGGATGCGGCGGGTGTGTATCAGTGGAATGTGATTTTGCAGGGCACTGAGGCGGAGACGGTGTTCTTCGATTATTGATCGCACCTCATTCCAGTGGAGTGAGTTTGTGGTGAGGGGATTTATCCCCGATGGGCTGCGAGGCAGCCCCAAGACCGGAGTTCACGGTGAAACTGACACACCGCGTCTGCCGGATTTGCGAGTGCTGCGCACTCGATCGGGGATGAATCCCCTCGCCACAAAAGCCCTCTTTCAGAAGAGGGGCTGTGTAATGCCTAGTGGATGTATCTGTGGAACGGGACTGTTGCGAAGTGTGTCTAGACTCTCACCTGTCCCTTCAGAGTAAAAAACAATGACAACTACCACCGCTCATTACACCGGCGAGGAGCGCAGCAAGCGCATCTTCGCCATTGTCGGTGCCTCGTCCGGCAACCTGGTCGAATGGTTCGACTTCTACGTCTACGCCTTCTGCGCGATCTATTTCGCTCCGGCGTTTTTCCCCTCCGACAACCCCACGGTGCAACTGGTCAACACGGCCGGGGTGTTCGCTGCCGGGTTTCTGATGCGCCCGATTGGCGGCTGGATCTTCGGGCGGCTGGCGGACAAGAAGGGCCGCAAGACCTCGATGATGATTTCGGTGCTGATGATGTGTTTCGGCTCCCTGCTGATCGCCTGCCTGCCGACTTACGCCAGCATCGGCGTCTGGGCACCGCTGCTGTTGCTGTTCGCGCGTCTGCTGCAAGGCCTGTCGGTAGGCGGCGAGTACGGCACCACCGCGACCTACATGAGTGAAGTCGCACTCAAGGGCCAGCGTGGCTTTTTCGCCTCGTTCCAGTACGTGACATTGATCGGCGGCCAACTGCTGGCGGTGTCGCTGGTGGTGATCCTGCAACAGTTCCTCAGTGAAGATGAGCTGCGTGCCTACGGCTGGCGGATTCCGTTTGTGGTCGGTGCGGTGGCGGCGGTGATTTCGCTGTTCCTGCGTCGCTCCCTGAAAGAAACCACCAGCAAGGAAATGCGCGAGAACAAAGATGCCGGCAGCATCCGCGCACTGTTCCGTGATCACAAAGCCGCGTTCATCACCGTGCTGGGTTACACCGCCGGTGGCTCGTTGATTTTCTACACCTTCACCACGTACATGCAGAAGTACCTGGTGAACACCGCCGGCATGCACGCCAAGACCGCCAGCTACATCATGACCGGCGCGCTGTTCCTGTATATGTGCATGCAGCCGCTGTTCGGCATGCTTGCCGACAAGATCGGCCGACGTAATTCGATGCTCTGGTTCGGCGCGCTCGGCACGTTGTTCACCGTGCCGATCCTGCTGAGCCTGAAAAGCATCAGCAGCCCGATTCTGGCCTTCGTGCTGATCACCGTGGCGCTGGCGATCGTCAGTTTCTACACCTCGATCAGCGGCCTGGTGAAAGCCGAAATGTTCCCGCCGGAAGTCCGCGCCCTTGGCGTCGGTCTGGCCTATGCGGTGGCCAACGCGATCTTCGGCGGTTCGGCGGAATACGTGGCCCTGAGCCTGAAAGCCGGGGGCATGGAAAACGCCTTCTACTGGTACGTCACGGTGATGATGGCGGTGGCGTTCCTGTTCAGCCTGCGCCTGCCGAAACAGGCGGCGTACTTGCACCACGATCTGTAAACCGATGTGCGCGGGCCGCATAGGCCCGCGCCGGCAAGGACTGTTTATGACTCAGCGACCGGGCAATCAATTGTTCGATGCCTACTTCACGGCCCGCGATATGCGCGAGGTGTTCTGCGATCAGGGCCGGGTGCAGGCGATGCTCGATTTCGAAGCGGCGCTGGCCCGGGCCGAGGCGCGGGTCGGGGTGATTCCGGCGTCCGCTGTCGCGCCGATTGCCGCCGCCTGCGACGCCGGTCTGTATGACTTCGCGGCGCTGGGCGAGGCGATTGCCACGGCCGGCAACTCGGCGATTCCACTGGTCAAGGCCTTGGGCAAGCAGATCGCCGCGCGCAGTGCCGAGGCCGAGCGCTATGTACATCTGGGCGCCACCAGTCAGGACGTGATGGATTCCGGGCTGGTCCTGCAATTGCGGCAGGCGCTGGAGCTGATTGAAAGCGATCTGGCAGCGCTCGCCGATTCGCTCTCCACCCAAGCCAAACGTCATGCGACGACGCCACTGGCCGGGCGCACCTGGCTGCAGCACGCCACGCCCGTGACCCTCGGGATGAAGATTGCCGGTTGGCTCGGCGCGGTAACCCGCAGCCGTCAGCGTCTGCGCGAACTCAAGCCGCGGCTGCTGGTGCTGCAATTCGGCGGTGCTTCCGGCACCCTCGCGGCGCTCGGCGAGCAAGCGCTGCCGATCGCGCAGGCGCTGGCCGAAGAGCTGCAATTGGCCTTGCCTGAACAACCGTGGCACACCCAGCGTGATCGCATCGTTGAGTTCGGCGCGGTGCTTGGTTTGATCGCCGGCAGCCTCGGCAAATTGGGGCGCGACGTCAGTCTGTTGATGCAGACCGAAGCGGCGGAAGTGTTCGAGCCGTCGGCGCCGGGCAAGGGCGGTTCGTCGACCATGCCGCACAAGCGCAATCCGGTCGGCGCGGCGGTGTTGATCGGCGCGGCGACGCGGGTGCCGGGGCTGGTCTCGACGCTGTTCAGCGCCATGCCCCAGGAGCACGAACGCAGCCTCGGTCTGTGGCATGCCGAATGGGAAACCCTGCCGGAGATCTGCTGCCTGGTGTCCGGTGCGCTGCAACAGGCGCGCCTGCTGGCCGATGGTCTGGAAGTCGACGCCGAACGCATGGCGCGCAATCTGCAATTGACCCAAGGCCTGGTGCTCGCCGAAGCGGTGAGCATCGTCCTCGCCCAGCGTGTCGGCCGCGACACCGCGCACCATTTGCTCGAACAATGCTGCAAACGCGCGGTCGCCGAACAGCGCCACCTGCGTGCGGTACTTGGCGACGAGCCGCAAGTGACCGCCGAACTGAGCAGCACCGAACTGGATCATCTGCTCGACCCCGCGCATTACCTCGGCCAGGCGCAAACCTGGGTCGAGCGCGCGGTGGCCGAACACAACGCATTGTCTGTCTGAAAGGAGAGGGCTGTGGCTTTCGTTCAACTCGCCGATGGCGAACTGCATTACGTCATTGAAGGCCCGGTCGATGCGCCGGTGCTGGTGCTGTCCAACTCGCTGGGCACCGACCTGCACATGTGGGACGCGCAGATGCCGGCGTTCACCGAGTACTTCAGAGTGCTGCGTTTCGACACCCGTGGTCACGGTCAATCCCTGGTGACGCCGGGGCCGTACAGCATCGAGCAATTGGGCCACGATGTGCTCGGCTTGCTCGATGCGCTGCACATCGAGCGCGCACATTTCTGCGGACTGTCGATGGGCGGGTTGATCGGTCAGTGGCTGGGGATCAATGCCGGCCACCGTCTGCACAAACTGATCGTGTGCAACACCGCGGCGAAGATTGGCGATCCGTCGGTGTGGAATCCACGCATTGACACCGTGCTGCGTGATGGCCCGGCGGCGATGGTCGCCCTGCGTGATGCGTCGATTGCCCGTTGGTTCACCCCGGACTTTTCCGCGGCCAATCCGGCTGCAGCGAAGAAGATCACCGACATGCTCGCGGCCACTTCGCCTGAAGGTTATGCGGCCAATTGCGCGGCGGTGCGCGACGCCGATTTCCGCGAGCAGCTGGCGTCGATCAACCTGCCGCTGCTGGTGATTGCCGGCACCGAAGATGCGGTGACGCCACCGTCCGGTGGGCATTTCATTCAAGAGCATGTGCGCGGCGCCGAGTACGCCGAGTTCCATGCCGCGCACCTGTCCAACGTGCAGGCGGGTGCCGCATTCAGTGATCGTGTGTTGGCGTTTCTGAACGCTCAGTGAGGAAGTTTTTGTGGACGAGAAACAACGTTATGACGATGGCATGCAAGTACGCCGTGCGGTGCTGGGCGATGCACATGTCGATCGCAGCCTGACCACGCTGACCGAGTTCAACTCGGAATTTCAGGAGATGATCACCCGTCACGCCTGGGGCGACATCTGGACCCGCCCGGGCCTGCCGCGGCATACCCGCAGCCTGATCACCATCGCCATGCTGATCGGGATGAACCGCGAAGGCGAACTGAAACTGCATTTGCGCGCAGCGGCGAACAATGGCGTAAGCCGGGGCGAGATCAAGGAAGTGATCATGCAGAGCGCGATTTATTGCGGGATTCCGGCGGCCAATGCGACGTTCCATCTGGCGGAGTCGGTGTGGGATGAGCTTGGGATTGAGTCTCGGGAGTAGGCATCAGAATCAACAGATCGCAGCCTGCGGCAGCTCCTACAGGGGAGTGCATTCCAATGTAGGAGCTGCCGCAGGCTGCGATCTGTTGATCTTCAAACCCTGACGACAATGAAAATCCGCTTGAACGGAAACAGCGTCTGCCCGTTTTTCTCCGGCGGATAATACTCATGCACGCGCATCAGGAAGTGATAGATAAACCGCGCCTGCTCCTGTGACGTCAGCGCCTGCATCACCGGTCGCAACGCCGAGACCTTTACCCAGTCGTACACCGGCGACTTGCCGTCCACCACTTGCAGTTGCTCGGTTTCCCAGATGTCCAGCGACGTGGTCAGCGGCGCCAGCAAGCGGTAGTAATCCTCCAATGCCAACAACGGCCGCGCGGCCATGCGCTGGCGCAACTCCGGTGTGCCGATGGGGGTGTGTCCCGGTCCGGCATCGTCGAGGGTGTCGAGCATCAGTCGATACCACAAGGCATCGCGCCAGTCCGGCATGTGTGCTGCCAGACAGCCACCGGGCTTGAGATGACCGAGCAGGCGCGGCAGCCGTTGTTGATGATCGCCAATGAAATGCAGCACCGCCGCCGCGAGCAGCAGGTCGGCGGGTTGCTCGGGGTGCCAGTCGAGCAAGTCGCACTCTTGCCATTGGGCGTTGATCGGCAGACATCGGGCCTGATCAAGCATCTGCCGTGAGCTGTCGACGCCCAGCAACTGCGCTCGCGGCCAGCGCTCGGCCAGCAACTGCGTGGCAATGCCGGTGCCGCAGCCCAGGTCATAAATGCGTTTGGGGTCGTGCAGATCGATACGGTCGAGCAATTCGTTGACCGGGCGCTGGCGTTGACGAGAAAACTGCTGGTAGGCCTTGGCGTCCCAGTCGGGTGTTGCGTTGAGACGAGTGATCATGAGGTGGTCCTCCGATGATCAGCAGTGTCTTCCGATGACAATCTGGCCAAATCTTGAGGACCAACAACTTTGGATAGCGGAAGCGGGGAGGGTGTGGCACCTGAGTCCTTCAGGTGTTTCCTACTCTACCCGAGGCTTAGTGAAGTGCCACAGATCCTGACGGATGGCTCCCTGATATCCCTTTCCCTGCAGGAGCTGCCGCAGGCTGCGATCTTTTGATCTTGAAAAAGCAAAAGATCGCAGCCTGCGGCAGCTCCTACAGGTAATCCGGGGCGATTTTCGAATCAGAGCAGGCTGATCGGATAGCTGATGATCAGGCGGTTCTCGTCGAACTCGTTGTTGCTGAAGTCGCGGCGCATGGTCGAGTTGCGCCAGCGCACGTTGAGGTCGCGCAGGGTACCGCTTTGCACGGTGTAGCCCAGTTCCGATTCGCGGCCCCATTCCTTGCCGTCGGTGATGGTTCCGGTGTGCACGTTGTCGCCGCTGATGTAGCGGTTCATCAGGGTCAGGCCGGGGATGCCCAGGGCGGCGAAGTTGTAGTCGTGGCGCACCTGCCAGGAACGTTCCTGGGCGTTGTCGTAGCTGGAGTTGTAACTGTCGTTGGCCAGGGTGCCGCCGCTGGTGCCGTTGACGCGCATCCAGGCGCTGTCGCCGGTGAGTTTTTGCAGACCGACATAGAAGGTGTTGCCGCCGTAGCGGGCCGAGAACATCCCCGACCAGGTCTTGTTGTCGAGTTCGCCGGCGCGGGCGCTGCCGTCATCCTTGCCGTAGAAGAAGCCGAGGTTGGCGCCCAGCGTCCAGTTACCGAGTGGCTGGCTGTGAGTCAGATTGACGTATTGCTGGCTGTAGATGTCTTTGAGTTCAGCGTTCCACAGACCGATCTGTGTGCGTTTTTCGTTGAACTGGTATTCACCGCCCTGGAAGTTGAAGCGATCAGAGGTGAACGCCGCTTTGCCGAACATCGACATGTCGCTCATGCTGCTGTCGTCGCGCGGGCTGTTGGCGCGGAACTGGCCGCCGTAGAGGGTCAGGCCGTTGATCTCCTTCGAGGTGATCTGGCCACCACGGAAGGTTTGCGGCAGCGAACGACCGTCGTCCGAACGCAGGATCGGCAGCACTGGCATCCATTCGCCGACCTTGATTTCGGTCTGCGATAGCTTGGCCTTGAACGCGACGTTGGTGCGACCGAAGTTGTCCGCCGGACGCCCGTCGTGATCCAGCGGCAGCAGTTGCGTGCCGCCGGTGCCTTTACCGCCATCGAGTTTTACCGAATACAGACCGAGCACGTCCATGCCGAAACCGATGGTGCCCTGGGTGAAACCGGATTTGGCGTCGAGGATGAAGTTCTGCGTCCATTCTTCAGCCTTGCCCTGCGCCTTGGTCGGGTTGGTGAAGTTACGGTTGATGTAGAAATTGCGCAGATTCAGGTTAGCGCTGGCGCCCTCGATAAAACCGGCTTCTTCGGCGGCGGCGGGCAGGGCGGCGCCAGTCAGGGCCAGGGCGATCAGGCCGGGGAGTGCGTACGGCGCAGTGGGATGAGTCATCGCAGGGTCTCTTGTTATTTTTTTGGGGACGAACGGGTTCGCTGCAGCCACTTTGGGGCGAGCACGACATTGCAGATCAGGAATGGAGCGGCGGCGATCAGCCGGGCGGGGCAGGGCGCGGGAGCATGGTATCGAACCTGTTGTTATTGGTTTTGTGGAGCGAATGGTGCGGGGGGCGGATGTTTTGATTCAATTGGTAAAAGCGGGTTCTGGGCGATTATCGAACGCAAGATTCAGTTGGATTTCAGGGTGCCTGTGAAGGCCTCATCGCTGGCAAGCCAGCTCCCACAAGGATCTTCAGTGAACACATATTTTGCGGACCCCTGAAAACCTGTGGGAGCTGGCTTGCCAGCGATGGGGCCAGTGCAGGCACCTAAACTTTTCCTGAGGCAACAAAAAGCCCACCAATCGGTGGGCTCCTTGTATTCAACCGATGATCAGAACAGCTTCATCTTCGGTGCTTCTTCTTTCAGCGGTTCGTTCTGCGCGGTCTGCGCATTCCAGCCACCACCCAGGGCCTTGTACAGGTTGACTGCACTGGTCAGCTGCGCGAGGCGGTCGGTGATCAGTGCCTGTTGCGCGCTGAACAACTGACGCTGGGCGTCGAGGAAGGTCAGGTTGCTGTCGACACCGATGCGGTAACGACGCTCGGCCAGGCGGTAGTAATCCTGGTTGGCCGCGACGAAGTCACGCTGCGCTTGCAACTGCTCGGTGTAGGTCTGGCGTGCGGCCAGGCCGTCGGCGACTTCCTGGAAGGCGGTCTGAATCGACTTCTCGTAGTTCGCCACGCCAATGTCCTTCTGGATCTTGGCGTAGTCGAGGCTGGCGCGCAGGCTGCCGGCGTTGAAGATCGGCAGGTTGATCTGCGGCTGGAACAGCCATGTGCCCGAACCACCTTTGAACAGACCGGACAGGTCCGGGCTCAGGCTGCCCGCATTGGCGGTCAGGCTGATGCTCGGGAAGAACGCTGCACGGGCGGCGCCGATGTTGGCGTTGGCCGCTTTCAGGTTGTACTCGGCTTGCAGGATGTCCGGACGACGTTGCAGCAGATCCGAAGGCAGGCCGGCCGGTACGTCGCTGAGCAGATCATCCGACAGCGGTTTGGCCGCTTGCAGATTGGCCGGGATGCCGGTGCCGAGCAGCAGGGTCAGGCTGTTCTCGTCCTGAGCCACCTGACGGGTGTACTTGGCCAATTGTGCCCGGGCGTTTTCCACCGAGGTGCGCGACTGCGCCAGGTCCAGCGCCGAGGCCACACCGACTTCGTTGCTGCGGCTGGTCAGCTTGTAGCTTTCTTCGAAGGCACCGAGGGTGTCTTGCGTCAGCTTGAGCAGTTCCTTGTCGGCCTGCCAGGTCATGTAGGCGTTGGCCACACTGGCCACCAGACTGATCTGGGTGCTGCGACGCGCTTCTTCGGTGGCGAAGTATTGTTGCAGCGCTTGTTCGCTCAGGCTGCGCACCCGACCGAACAGGTCGAGTTCGTAGGCGCTGATGCCGACGGTCGCGGTGTAGGAGCTGCTGATGTTCGCTTCACCGGTCTGCGACGCACGGGCCGGAACCCGCTGACGACTGCCGCTGGCATTGGCCGAAACCGCCGGGAACAGATCCGCTCGCTGGATGCGGTATTGAGCCGCATAAGCGTCGATGTTCAGCGCCGCGACACGCAGGTCGCGGTTGTTTTCCAGTGCCACCTGGATCAGCTGCTGCAGGGCCGGATCATGGAAAAACTGCTTCCAGCCCTGCTCGGCAGCGGCTTGCGCCGGCGCCTGGGCCGGCGAATAGGCCGGCCCTTGCGGGTACTGACCTGCGACAGGAGCCTCAGGCTGCTGATAATCGGGGATCAGCGAGCAACCGCTCAGCACGAAGGCGGCGACTGCGATGGAGAGTAGCGACTTGCTCATTGGCCAGCCTCTTTAGGAGTTTCAGTCGTCTCGTCCGGATCGGCGATTTTGCGCTGGCCCATGGACGAAACCGTGACGAAGAACAGTGGGACCCAGAAGATCGCCAGGATCGTGGCCGTGAGCATACCGCCAATCACGCCGGTACCGATCGCATGCTGGCTACCCGAACCTGCACCCGTGGAGATCGCCAACGGTACTACACCGAGAACGAACGCCAGCGAGGTCATGATGATCGGTCGCAGACGCATGCGGCACGCTTCGATCGCCGCATCGCGCAGACTGCGTCCTTGCTCGTGCAGCTCTTTGGCGAACTCGACGATCAGAATGGCGTTTTTAGCCGCAAGACCGATGGTCGTCAACAGACCCACCTGGAAGTACACGTCGTTGGACAGCCCGCGCAGGCTGGTGGCCATCAGCGCGCCGATGATCCCCAGCGGTACCACGAGCATCACGGCGATCGGAATCGACCAGCTCTCGTACAGCGCCGCCAGACACAGGAACACCATCAGCAGCGACAAGGCATACAGCGCTGGCGCCTGCGAGCCGGACAGCCGTTCCTCATAGGACAGACCGGTCCAGGAGATACCGACACCGGCCGGCAGCTTCTTGGCAATCGCTTCGACTTCGGCCATCGCTTCGCCGGTGGAGTAACCCGGCGCCGGAGAACCGAGGATCTCCATCGCTTCCACACCGTTGTAGCGCGCCAGTTTCGGCGAACCGTAGATCCACTCGCCCTTGGCGAATGCGGAGAACGGCACCATGGTCCCGGCGCTGTTGCGCACGTACCACTTCTTCAGGTCTTCCGGGCTCATGCGAGCGCCAGCCTGACCTTGCACGTACACTTTTTTCACCCGACCGCGGTCGATGAAGTCGTTGACGTAGCTACTACCGAAGGAGATCGACAGCGTGCTGTTGATGTCGGAAATGCTCACGCCCAGGGCGCGGGCCTTCGCATCGTCGATTTCCAGGTGGTATTGCGGCTCATCGTTCAGACCGTTCGGACGCACCTGGTAGAGCACCTTGCTCTGTGCAGCCATGCCGAGGAATTGGTTACGCGCTTCCATCAGTTTTTCGTGACCGATACCGGCGCGGTCCTGCAGGAACACGTCGAAACCGGTCGCGTTACCCAGCTCCAGTACCGCTGGCGGGGCGAAGGCAAACACCATCGCGTCGCGGAAGCTGAAGAAGTGCTGCTGGGCGCGCTGGGCCAGGGCAAACACGCTGTTGTTCGAATCACGCTCGTGCCACGGCTTGAGCATGATGAACGCCAGACCCGAGCTCTGCCCACGACCGGCGAAGTTGAAGCCGTTCACGGTGAACACCGAGGACACCGCTCCCGCTTCTTTCTCCAGCAGATACGAACGCATTTCGTCGATCACGACCTGGGTCCGTTCGGCACTGGAACCCGCCGGGGTTTGCACTTGGGCGAACAGTACGCCCTGGTCCTCTTCCGGCAGGAACGCAGTCGGAATGC
Organism: Pseudomonas sp. AO-1; assembly: GCF_019775695.1. Classification (NCBI taxonomy): domain Bacteria; kingdom Pseudomonadati; phylum Pseudomonadota; class Gammaproteobacteria; order Pseudomonadales; family Pseudomonadaceae; genus Pseudomonas; species Pseudomonas sp. AO-1. The sequence continues at coordinate 5,097,763 of NZ_CP079947.1, read as the reverse complement.
GGGTGAACAGCCAGATCATGCCGACCACGATCAACAGGTAGGCCAACAGATACGGCGCCTTGCGCTGCAGGATGTTGCCGACGCCGCGCTCGTAGCTGCGCACGCTGCGGTCGAAGTTGCGGTTGAACCAGCCGAAGAAGCCTTTTTTCGGCGTGCCGTGCTCGCCTTTCGGGATGGCCTTGAGCATGGTCGCGCAGAGCGCCGGGGTGAAGATCAGCGCAACCAGCACCGACAGGGCCATAGCCGAGACGATGGTGATCGAGAACTGACGGTAGATCACACCGGTGGAACCGCTGAAGAACGCCATCGGCAGCAATACTGCCGACAGCACCAGGGCGATACCGACCAGAGCGCCCTGGATCTGACCCATGGACTTCTTGGTCGCTTCTTTCGGTGACAGGCCTTCTTCGGCCATCACCCGCTCGACGTTTTCCACCACGACGATGGCGTCGTCCACCAGCAAGCCGATGGCCAATACCATACCGAACATGGTCAGGGTGTTGATGCTGAAACCGGCAGCCGCGAGGATGCCGAACGTGCCGAGCAATACCACCGGCACGGTCATCGTGGTGATGACGGTGGCGCGGAAGTTCTGCAGGAACAGGAACATCACCAGGAACACCAGCGCGATCGCCTCGACCAGGGTTTCAACCACACCCTTGATCGATTCGGTCACCACTGGCGTGGTGTCGTACGGGAACACCACTTCCATGCCTTGCGGGAAGAACGGCTTGAGTTCGTCAATCGTCTTGCGCAGCGCCTTGGCGGTGTCGAGGGCGTTGGCGCCGTTGGCCAGTTTGACCGCCAGACCGGACGACGGCTTGCCGTTGAACTGCGCCGAGATGGTCGAGTTTTCACCACCCAGGCCGACGTCGGCGACATCGCCGATGTGCACTTGCGAACCGTCCTGGTTGACCTTCAGCAGAATCGCCTTGAACTGCTCGGCAGTCTGCAGACGGGTCTTGCCGATGATCGTGGCGTTCAGTTGCTGGCCTGGCAGCGCCGGCAAGCCGCCGAGCTGACCGGAAGACACCTGAACGTTCTGCGCCGAGATCGCGCTGCTGACATCAGCCGGGGTCAGGTTGTACTTGTTCAACTTGGCCGGATCGAGCCAGATGCGCATCGCGTACTGGGCACCGAAGACCTGGAAGTCACCGACACCGGCAGTCCGCGAGATCGGGTCCTGCATGTTCGACACGATGTAGTTGGACAGGTCGTCCTTGGTCATGCTGCCGTCACGCGATACCACGCCGATCACCAGCAGGAAGTTCTTCACTGCCTTGGTCACGCGGATACCCTGTTGCTGCACTTCCTGCGGCAGCAGCGGGGTGGCCAGGTTCAGCTTGTTCTGGACCTGAACCTGCGCGGTGTCGGAGTTGGTGCCTTGCTCGAAGGTCGCGGTGATGGTCATGCTGCCGTCGGAGTTACTTTCCGAGGACACATAACGCAGGTTGTCGATACCGTTGAGCTGCTGCTCGATCACCTGGACCACAGTGTCCTGCACCGTTTGCGCCGAAGCGCCCGGGTAGGTCACGGAGATCGCGATGGCCGGCGGTGCAATGCTCGGGTACTGGTTGATTGGCAATTTCAGGATCGATAGTGCCCCGACCAACATGATCACCAGGGCGATTACCCAGGCGAAAATCGGACGGTCGATAAAAAATTTCGACATGAGTTACTCCCCTTTGCCGCCGGCGGCTTTGTCAGCTGCTTGAGCGGGGGCCGGGTTCTTGGCTACGTTGGTCGCTTCGGTCGGGTTGACCTGGGCACCTGGGCGAACGTATTGCAGGCCTTCGGTGATCAGACGATCGCCGGCTTTCAGGCCATCTTCGATCAGCCACTGGCTGCCGACGGTGCGGCTGGCCTTGAGCTGACGCAGCTCGACCTTGTTGTCCGGGCCGACAACCAGTGCGGTCGGGGTGCCCTTGAGGTCACGGGTCACGCCTTGTTGCGGCGCCAGAATGGCCGCGGCGTTGACGCCGGCCTGCAACTGGGCGCGGACGAACATGCCGGGCAGCAGGGTGTGATCCGGGTTCGGGAACACGGCGCGCAGGGTCACGGAACCGGTCGTTGGATCAACCGACACTTCGGAGAATTCCAGTTTGCCGTCGAGCTTGTACTGGCTGCCGTCTTCCAGGGTCAATTTGACCGCTGCCGAGTTGTCGCCAGCCTTCTGCAGGCGACCGCTTTCCAGCTCGCGGCGCAGTTCCAGCAGTTCAACCGAGGACTGGGTGACGTCGACATAGATCGGGTCCAGTTGCTGGATCGTCGCCATCGCGTCGGCCTGACCATTGCTGACCAGCGCACCTTCGGTCACCGCAGAACGGCCAATACGACCGGAGATCGGCGCGTAGACCTTGGTGTATTTCACATTGATCTGCGCGCTTTGCAGCGACGCTTCCGATTCCATGCGGTTGGCCACGGCGGTGTCGTATTCCTGACGGCTCACGGCCTGCTCGTCGACCAGTTGCTTGTAGCGGTCGGAGATCGACTTGGTCGAACGCAGATTGGCTTCGGCGCTTTTCAAGGTCGCTTCATAGACTGCCGGATCGATCTGGTACAGCTGCTGACCGGCTTTGACGTCGGCGCCTTCCTTGAACAGGCGCTTGAGAATGATGCCGTTGACCTGTGGCCGGACTTCAGCGATGCGGTACGCACTGGTGCGCCCCGGCAGTTCCGACGTGAGGGTGAACGCTTGTGGTTGCAGGGTGACGACGCCGACCTGAGGAGGCGGAGCGGCCGGGGCCGCTTCTTCCTTTTTACATCCGCTGAGCAGCGATGCCAGGGCGACGGCAGTGACCAGAGCGGTAACAGCTGGCTTGAATTGCATGAAGATCCTCGGGTCAGGCGCGCAAAATGCGCACAAGAAGTGTGGAAGGGTAAAAAAATCGGGTCGGGTGGATAAGTAGCTTGCTAAGGAATATACTTACGTTCATGGTTGTTTGTAAATAGCTTGGCGTCGTACCCACCCTGTTACAAAATGCGTCGCAAGGTTTGAAATTGTAGGCCGGGGAGCCGATTCGTGAGAAATCGGCCCCCTCTTTATTCAGCGGATATTCAGCCATCCCTGAAACATCCTGTTTGAGGTTTTACTGCCATGGTCCGTCGTACCAAAGAGGAAGCTCAGGAAACGCGCAGCCAGATTCTCGAAGCGGCCGAGAAAGCGTTTTATGAAAGGGGCGTGGCCCGCACGACCCTGGCGGATATCGCGACAATGGCCGGCGTTACGCGCGGTGCCATTTATTGGCACTTCAGCAACAAGGCCGATCTGGTGCAGGCGATGCTCGACAGCCTGCACGAACCGCTGGATGAATTGGCCAAGGCCAGCGAGAGCGAGGATGAACTCGATCCGCTGGGGTGCATGCGCAAGCTGTTGATCCATCTGTTCCATCAGGTTGCCCTGGATCCGAAGACCCGTCGCATTAACGAGATTCTGTTTCACAAGTGCGAATTCACCGATGAAATGTGCGATCTGCGCCAGCAGCGCCGCACGGCCAGTCTCGATTGCAATCTGCGCATCGGACTGACCCTGCGTAATGCGGTCAATCGCGGCCAGTTGCCGGAAGATCTCGACACTGCCCGCGCGGCCATCAGCATTCATGCGTATATCGATGGCCTCCTGTATGGATGGCTATTGGCGCCGGACAGCTTTGAGCTGCATGCCGAGGCCGAGCGTTGGGTCGATACAGGGTTGGATATGCTGCGCCTGAGCCCCAGCCTGCGCAAATGAAACAAAATGCGTAATTGACACAGGTTATGTCAATTGGCCTGCTTTTACAGACGCCCGAACCGCGAGTTTAAACGTAGCGAGCTACGGATTTTGTAGGGATTTTGTGTCGTCCCTGTGAACGAATGTTAGCTGCCCCGTACCGGACGCCCAAGAAAAAGCCCCCGGCTCTCACGAGTCGGGGGCTTTTGCGTTTCGGCTGCTTTGTACTGAATAACGTTTACAGCGTCGGGTAGTCGATGTAACCGACCGGGCCCTTGCCGTAGAACAGCTCTGGGCGCGGATCGTTCAGCGGGGCATCGGCCTTCAGGCGCGCCGGCAGGTCCGGGTTGGCAATGAACGGTACGCCGAACGCCACGGCGTCAGCCTTGCCTTCAGCCAGCCACGCATTGGCGCTGTCTTTGGTGAAACGCTCGTTGGCGATGTACGCACCGCCGAAAGCTTCTTTGAGCTGTGGACCGAGGCTGTCGGCGCCTTCTTTCTCGCGGGAGCAGATGAAGGCGATGCCACGTTTGCCCAGCTCGCGAGCCACATAAGTGAAGGTCTCGGCCAGATTGTCGTCGCCCATGTCGTGGGAGTCGGCGCGGGGTGCCAGGTGCACGCCGACACGGCCGGCGCCCCAGACGTCGATCGCCGCGTCAGTCACTTCCAGCAGCAGGCGCGCACGGTTCTCCAGGGAGCCGCCGTAGTTGTCGGTACGCTGGTTGGTGCTGCTTTGCAGGAACTGGTCGAGCAGGTAGCCGTTGGCGCCGTGGATTTCCACGCCATCGAAACCGGCGGCTTTGGCGTTCTCGGCGCCGGTACGGTAGGCGTCGACAATCTCGGCGATTTCAGCGGTTTCCAGCGCGCGCGGGGTCGGGTAGTCGGCCAGTGGGCGCACCAGACTGACGTGACCTTTGGGCTGGATGGCGCTCGGCGCGACCGGAGCTTCACCGTTGAGGTACGACGGGTGCGAGATGCGGCCGACGTGCCACAGTTGCAGAACGATCTTGCCGCCGGCAGCGTGCACGGCTTTGGTCACGTTGGTCCAGCCGCGCACCTGGTCGTTGGACCAGATACCCGGGGTGTCCGGGTAGCCGACGCCCATCGGCGTCACCGAAGTGGCTTCGGACAGGATCAGGCCAGCCGACGCGCGCTGTACGTAGTATTCAGCCATCAGCGCGTTCGGCACGCGGCCTTCGTCGGCGCGGCAGCGGGTCAGCGGAGCCATGATGATGCGGTTGGACAGCTCGAGGTCGCCCAGTTTGATCGGATCGAAAATAGTTGCCATGTGTACAACCCTCGTCAGTGAAGTGGTTAATCAGTGGGTAGCAGGGGCCAGGCCGGCATCGCCGTTCTGACGGAAAGTGATCAGGGTCACCAGCAGCGCGAGCACGGCCAGCGCGGCGGCGGCCAGGGGCACGCTGGTCAGGCCGAAACCGTGGGCGATAACGCTGCCGCCGACCCAGGCGCCCAAGGCGTTGCCGATGTTGAAAGCGCCGATGTTCAGGGTGGACACCAGATTCGGGGCCGCCTTGCCAAAGGTCACCACGTTGACTTGCAGCGCCGGGACGGCGGCAAACGAAGCGGTGGCCCAGAGGAACAGGGTGATCTCCGTCGGGATCAGCGCGACGCTGGTCCAGCTCAGCACGGTGGAAACCACCGCCATCGCCACGAACACGCCGATCAGGGTGGCGCCGAGACGCTTGTCCGCCAGTTTGCCGCCAATGATGTTGCCCACCGTCAGACCGAGGCCGATCAGCAGCAGGGTCCAGGTCACGCCTTTTGGCGAGACACCAGTGACATCACCGAGCAGCGGCGCGACGTAGGTGAAGAGGGTGAACATCGACGCGGCGAACAGTGCGGTCATGCTCAGCGACAGCCAGATGCCGGCGCCTTTGAGGGCGGCGAGTTCGGCGCGCATGTCGAGTTTTTCCTCGTCACGTTTGGCCGGCAGGAAGCGGATCAGACCGATCAGCGCCACGACACCAATCACGGTCACCGCCCAGAAGGTCGAACGCCAGCCGGCTTCCTGACCCAGCGCCGTGCCCAGTGGCACGCCAAGCACGTTGGCCAGGGTCAGGCCGGTGAACATCAGCGCCACGGCGGATGCGCGCTTGTTTGGCGCGACCAGCCCGGCAGCTACCACAGAACCGATACCGAAGAACGCACCGTGGCACAGCGCGGTGACGACACGGGCAAACATCAGCACGTTGTAGTCACTGGCGATGGCACACAGCAGGTTACCGACGATGAAAATCCCCATCAGCGCTACCAGTGCGGCCTTGCGTGGCAGTCTGGCGGTGGCCAGTGCCATGAACGGCGCACCGATGGCCACGCCCAGGGCGTAACCGGTCACCAGCCAGCCGGCGCCGGGAATCGACACACCGAGGTCGGCCGCCACATCGGGCAACAAACCCATGATGACGAACTCGGTGGTGCCGATGGCGAAGGCACTCAAGGCCAGGATGAGTAGCGAGAGGGGCATTTGAATCAATTCCTTGTGGGAGCGCTGAGCTCTTTGACGATGGCGTCGAGGAACGCCTGGATCACGTCCTCGTTGCGTTTGAAGAAGTGCCACTGGCCGGCTTTCTGGCTGCTGATCAGGCCTGCACGTTGCAGGGTCGCCAGGTGGGCGGAGACGGTCGACTGCGACAGGCCGCAGCGTTGATCGATCTGCCCGGCGCAGATGCCGTACTCGTGGTTGTGAATCTGCTCAGGAAACTGGGCTTTGGGGTCTTTCAGCCAGATAAGGATGTCTCGCCGTACTGGGTGTGCCAGGGCTTTTATTATTTCGTCGAGGTCGAGGTTCATGGCTTTGTGCTCGTGATGTGTAGCGCTATATCGCGATGAGGCGAACTTTAAATCGGTATTTCGCGATATACCAATATGAATTTGATCTGACGTCCGCATAAATCGGTATATCGGGTTATAACGATACGTGTGTTGTAACGATGAAAGCGCGCAGTGCTAAGCTGCGCCCATGAACTATCTCGCACATTTACACCTCGGAGGCCAGCTCCCCGAGCAATTACTCGGCAGTCTGTATGGCGATTTCGTCAAAGGACGCCTGCAAGGGCAATTTGCGCCGCAGATCGAAGCGGCGATTCAGCTGCATCGGCGGATTGATGTGTTCACCGATCGCCACCCCGTGGTGGACATCGCCCTCGGGCGTTTCACCGCGACCCGGCGGCGCTACGCGGGGATTGTCCTCGATGTGTTTTTCGACCATTGCCTGGCGCGGGACTGGACGCTGTACGCCGATCAGCCGCTGGAGGACTTCACCCGCGACGTGTACCGGGTGCTGTCGAATGAACGGCAATTGCCCGAACGCCTGGCGAAGATCGCACCGCACATGGTTGCCAATGACTGGTTGGGTTCGTATCAGGCGTTTGAAGTGCTGGAGCAGGTGCTGCGCGGGATCTCCCGGCGCCTGACCCGGCCGGAGGAACTGGCGATGGCGATGCAGGAGTTGCGGTGTTTGTATGAGCCGCTGAGTGAGGATTTCGCGTTGTTCTACCCGCAATTGCAAGACTTCGCACAATCCTCAACAACACCCTGAATCCCTGTGGGAGCTGGCTTGCCAGCGATGGCGTCGGCACATTCAACATTCGTGTCGGCTGGTCTACCGCTATCGCTGGCAAGCCAGCTCCCACAGGGGCCGAGGGTGATTTTAGCGGTTGTATTTCAGGCGGCGATGGCCGGGCGCATCGGGGATTTTTGCTTTTCCGGAATCGCGCCAAACAACGCCTTCTGCACCGCCTGCTGCGCTTCGAACGCCAGTGCCGCACGCTCGCGGCCCTGACAGGCGATCGGCTTGAGCAGATGCACTTCGACATCGGCGCAATCATTGCTGAACAGCCGCATCAGGTGCGACAGCAAATCATCGTCACCAATGAACGGCGCCAACGCGTCGATTTCGCCATTGCGCAGATAACGGATCGCCACCGGTTGCAGCATCACCTCCGAATCAATCGCCGCCGACAGCAGGCGACCATGAAAGGTGCGCAGCGAGCGGCCATCGGTGGTGGTGCCTTCCGGGAACATCAGCAACGGATGTTGCGTTTGCAGGTGACGGGTCATCTGTTTGCGGATCAACTGGCTGTCGCCCGAGCCGCGACGGATAAACAGACTGCCGGCCTTCGCCGCCAGCCAGCCGGCCACCGGCCAGGTGCGCACTTCGGCCTTGGACAGAAACGACAGCGGCGTGAGCATGCCCAGCAGCGGAATGTCAGTCCATGACACATGATTGCTGACCCACAGCATCGGCTGCTGCGGCAACTCGCCGTGCACCGTTACGCGAAAGGGCAGGGCATTGCTCAAACGTGCCATGAAGAAACGCGACCAGCGCTGCCGACGTTGCATCGAGTGCGCCAGGCCCAGACGTTCGAATATGTCGAACACGCTGGCCATGGTCAGGCCCAGTGTCACCACCAGCAGCACTCGCGCGATTCGCGCGTACACCCGCAGCCGGCTCATCACACGGCCGCCTTGAAGTGCTTGGCGTAACGCGGGCAGAGTTCGTCGCGCTTGAGCAGGATGAACACGTCGGCGACCTGGAAGTCTTCGTCCCAGCACGGCTCGCCGCAGATCTTCGCGCCCAGGCGCATGTAGGCCTTGAGCAGCGGTGGCATTTCGGCGATCACGTTCGACGGAATGTCCAGCGACGGCAACGGATTCTTCGGTTCGGCGCGCAGGTGTTCGGTGCACAGGTAGCGTTCGCGCAGACGCTGCATGATCGCGTGAGCCTGCACGCCGCCGTCCTGCATCGGGATGCTCGCGCAACCCATCAGGTAGCTGTAGCCGCCCTGATTCAGCACTTCGGCCAGTTCACCCCAGAGCACGGCGATGGTGCCGCCGTTGCGGTAGGCCGGATCGACGCAGGTACGGCCGATTTCGAGGATCGGACCTTGCAGGTGCGCCAGGCCATGCAGGCTGAATTCTTCTTCGCTGTAGAACTTGCCCAGGCTGCTGGCGGCGGTGTGATCGAGCAAGCGGGTGGTGGCGACCAGACGCCCGGTGTTCAGGTCACGCACGCCGATGTGGCTGCAGTGAACATCATAGTCATCCATGTCCAGACCCAGTTCCGCGCCTTTCAGCTTGGCGTTGAATTCGCCGCTGAAGACGCTGAAGCGCAAGGCCTGGGCTTGCTGCAAGGCCTCGGCGCCGATCAGGCGTTCGGCTTGCAGGCGGCGTTCATTGCCGGTGTCGCTGATGCGGGCGATCTGAGTCATTTGAATCTCCGTACGGGCCTTGAACCCGTCGTGGGTTGCAGCCGATCGACTTTCTTTATGCAGCCATGTTGTGCAAAGTCAGGCTATGTAGCCCCGGTGTCATCACCGTGAACGTTTGGTGATGCTTGTATGACAGCCCTCAAGGAGCCTCTTATGCCCTGGCCCAGCCTGCTCGAAAGCCATGAACGCCTGCCCGCCGTGACTGATCTGGCGGAAGGTTTCGCTACCTTGCTGCATCAATTGGGCAACGTGACGCCGTTCGAACTGGCGGTGGCCGGAGGGCGGCGCATGGCGACGCCGGGGCTGGCGTTTCTGGTGGGGTATCAGGCGGCGTTGCGCATGCTTTGGCCGAGCGCGCCGCCGAGTCTTGGCGCGTTGTGTGCGACCGAACAGCGCAGCCTGCGCCCGGCGGACATGCAGACCCGGCTCAGCGATTTGCGCTTGAGCGGGCGCAAGGATTTCGTCACCGCCGGGGACGCGGCGGACTGGCTGTTGATCGCCGCGCGCAGTGAAGAGCCCGGTGAAAAACCGCGTCTGAGTCTGGCGGTGGTCTATCCCGGCGAGCCCGGCGTGCGTGTGGAAAAGCTCCCGGCGCTGCCGCTGATGCCGGACATCAGCCACGGTCGTCTGCACCTGGACGGCGCGTTGTGCGAGTTGCTCGCGGGGGATGGCTGGGATGCTTATGTGAAGCCGTTCCGCAGCCTGGAAGATGTCTATGTGTTGAGCGCGATGACCGCGTGGCTGTATGGCGTCGGTCAGGACAGTGGCTGGTCGCAGCCGCTGCTGTTGCGTTTGCTGGCGCTGCTGGCCGGCTGTGCGGAAGCGAGTCGCCAGCCGCCGAACAATCCGGCCGGACACGTGTTGCTGGGCGGGTTGTTTGCGCAGTTTGATGCGCTGAAGAACGAGATCGATCAGGCGTTGGCCGAGGGCAACCCGGAGTGGGCGCAGATGTGGCAGCGTGATCAATCGGTGATGCAATTGGCGGCCGCCGCGCGGGCCAAGCGCTTGGCCAAAGCCCTGCACATTCCGCTGTAGGAGCTGCCGCAGGCTGCGATCTTTTGATCTTTAAATGCACAATCAAAAGATCGCAGCCTGCGGCAGCTCCTACAGTGATCGGGAGATTGTCATTTTTCTGGGCCATGATCTTTGCACCCGTCCGTTGAGATTTTTCCATGATCAAAGGCCTGTCCCTGTTCCTGCTGCTGATCAGCTTCACGGTCCAGGCCGAGCAATGGCCGGATGAACAATGGCCAACGGGCGCAAAAAACAGTGGCGCAGCAGTCGAGGCATTAGAGGCCTATGCCTTCCCACCCCGCGACGACGACACCCGCCAGGGCATCCGCACCGACGCCTTGCTGGTCATTCGCGACGGTCAGGTTATCTACGAACGCTATGCCGGTCCGACCCGTGCCGAAACCCCGCACCTGACCTGGTCGATCAGCAAGAGTCTGATGGCCACGGTGCTTGGCGTGGCGTATGGCGAAGGCTTGTTCAAACTGGATGATCCCGTTTCAAAGTTTTATCCGGCGTTGGAAAAACACCCGGCGATCACCATGGCGGACCTGCTGCACTGGGCTTCCGGTCTGGACTGGCAGGAAGATTACGAATACGCCCCGCTGAAATCCTCGGTGGTGGCGATGCTCTACACCCGTGGGCAGCGCGACATGCCCGCGTTCACTGCCGATCACGACGCCTACGCGCCGCCGGGGCAGGCGTTCCGTTATTCCAGTGGCGACAGCAATCTGCTGGCGGCGGCGCTGAAGAACATGGTCGGCCCCGAGCGTTATCCCGACTATCCGTGGACGGCGCTGTTCGAGCCGTTGGGCATTCGCCATGCCGTGTGGGAAACCGATGCCGGCGGCACGTTTGTCGCGTCCTCTTACGCGTATCTCACCGCCCGTGATCTGGCGCGGGTTGGCCTGTTGATGCTGCGCGACGGACGTTGGCGCGACCGGCAATTACTGCCCAAGGATTGGGTGGCCTTCAACCGAACTGCTTTTACCGGCTACAAGGCGCATCAGGACGAAGCGGTGCCCGGCGGCCAGTGGTGGCTCAATCGCCCGGCGGATGGCGCCGCCGCGCCATGGCCCGACGCGCCGTCCGACACCTTCGCCGCCCTCGGTCATTGGGGGCAGGCGCTGTATGTGGTTCCCAGCGAGAACCTGCTGATCGTGCGTTACGCCGATGACCGCGACGGCAGCTATCGCCACAACGAATTGCTCAAACGCGTGCTCCAGGCGGTGCAGCCATGAAGCTGTTGAAGCGGGTGTTGCTGCTGGCGCTGATCGTGCTGCTCGGCTGGATCTGGCTCGAACGCGACAATCTGTGGGCGTTCCCCGACATCATCAGTGCGTACACGGCCAAGGAATATTGTTCGTGTCGCTACGTGATGAACAACCAGGCTGAATATTGTCGGGGTTATGTGAAACAGTGGCTGCCGACCAGCGGTTTTACCGATGACAGCGCGAGCAAAACCGTCACCGTCAGTGGCATGGGCCGCAGCAATCGCGCGCAGTGGCTGGGTGAACGGCAAGGCTGTCGTTTACAGCCTTGAAAGATCGCAGCCTGCGGCAGCTCCTACAGGTTTTGCATTCCTTGTAGGAGCTGCCGCAGGCTGCGATCTTTTGATCTTGATGTTTGCAATAAACCTATGGGCGGTTAATGTTCGTGCAGGTTTATCGCCCCCACGAGTATTCAATGTTCAACCGCTCCCTCTATACAGCCTTCGCCAGTCTGCTGCTGGCCGCCGCCGCGCTGCCGGCGCAGGCCAACTGGTATCTGGATGGCGAGTCGTCGCGGCTGTCGTTCGTCAGCACGAAAAACGCCCACATTTCCGAAGTGCAGCGCTTCCTGGTGTTGCACGGCAAGGTCGATCCGGATGGCCGCGCCGAAGTCGAAGTCGAGCTGGATTCGATCAACAGCGGCATCCCCCTGCGCGACGAGCGCATGCGCAAGGAGCTGTTCCAGATCGAGCAATTCCCCGAAGCGACCATCAGCACCCGGATCGACCTGCGCCCGATCAACGATCTGGCCCCCGGCGCGCAGCTGGAATTGCGTTTGCCACTGACCGTCAACCTGCACGGCAAGCAACATGAATACCCGGCGCAGTTGCTGGCAACCCGCCTCGATGACCGGCGTTTTCAAGTGGTGACCCTGGAACCGCTGGTGATCAACGCCGAGGATTTCGACCTGGTGCCGGGCCTGGAAACCCTGCGTAACCTCGCTGGCCTGTCGGCCATCAGTCTGTCGGTGCCGGTGGGTGCGGTGCTGATTTTCACGGCGCGCTGACATGCGCGGCGCGGTGTTCCCGTGGCGGGACGGCAACCGCTTCGAACTGTTGATTGACGGCCCGCAATTCTTCCCGCGCATGCTGGTGGAAATTGCCCGCGCCGAAGAACAGGTCGAACTCGAGTTGTATCTGGTGGAGGCGGGCGCCTGCGCCGAAGCCGTGGTGCAGGCGCTGGTGCAGGCTGCCGAGCGCGGGGTGCGGGTACGCTGCCTGTTCGATGACTACGGCAGCCTCGCGTTTACCCTGCACCTGCGTCAGCGCCTGATCAAGGCCGGGGTTGAACTGCGTTTTTACAATCGCCTGAGCTGGCGGCGTTGGGTCGGCAACTTTTATCGCGATCATCGCAAACTGTTGCTGGTTGATCAGCGTCTGGCGGTGGTCGGCGGCACGGGTGTCACCGATGAGTTCTGGACGCCGGGTCAGGACAGCAGCGAATGGCATGAAGTGATGGTGGAAATCAGCGGTCCGCTGGTGCTCGACTGGCAAGTGCTGTTCGACCGTCAATGGATCGCCAATCGCCATCGTCGGGCCTGGAAACCTTCGGCGCATGTCGGCCTGCCACGCTTGCCCAAGGTTCCGGACATGGGCGAGGGCATGGGCCGCGTGGCCTACGCCGATGCCCGCCAGCATCGCGACATTCTGCAGTCGCTGTTCCGCGCCTTGAACAGCGGACAGAAACGCATTTGGATGGCCACGCCTTACTTCCTGCCGACCTGGAAAATCCGCCGCTCGCTGCGCAAGGCCGCTGCCCGGGGTGTCGACGTCCGATTACTGCTGACCGGGCCGCGCACCGATCACCCGTCGGTGCGTTACGCCGGGCATCGCTACTACCCGCGCCTGCTCAAGGCCGGGGTGCAGATCTTCGAGTATCAGCCGTGTTTCCTGCACCTGAAAATGGTGCTGGTGGACGAGTGGGTGAGCATCGGATCGTGCAACTTCGATCACTGGAATCTGCGCTTCAATCTGGAGGCGAATCTGGAGGCACTGGACCCGTCGTTGACGGCAGCGGTGGTGCAGAGTTTCGAGAAGGACTTCGGCCTGAGTCAGCAGGTCAGTCTGGAGGAGTGGCAGCGCCGGCCGCTGTGGCGGCGGGTGAAGCAGCGGATCTGGGGCTGGGTGGATCGGCTGGTGGTCAACATTCTCGACAGACGCGGATAAGGCAAAAGCAAGATCAAAAGATCGCAGCCTGCGGCAGCTCCTACAGGGTGCACACCCTCCCAATGTAGGAGCTGCCGAAGGCTGCGATCTTTTGCTTTTAACGGTTACAGCAACTCAAAGCTCTGCTGCGTCACATCCTGCGAATCCAGGCCGATCTGCACGTTGAACTTGCCAGGCTCGGCCGCGTACTTGAGCTGGGCGTTGTAGAACTTCAGGTCATCCTCGGTGATGGTGAAGTGCACGACTTTCTGTTCGCCGGCCTTGAGCATGACTTTCTGGAAGTTCTTCAGTTCTTTCACCGGACGAATCATCGAGCCGGTGACGTCCTGAATGTACAGCTGCACCACGGTTTCGCCGTCACGTTTGCCGGTGTTTTTCAGGGTGACACTGGCGTCGAGCTTGCCGGTGGCGTTCAGCGTGGTTGACGACAGCGCCATGTCGCTCAGGGCGAATTGGGTGTAGCTCAAGCCGTAACCGAACGGGAACAGCGGGCCCGTGGTGTCATCGAAATACTGCGAGGTGTAGTTGCCCGGTTTGCCCGGCGTGAACGGCCGGCCAATGCTCAGGTGGTTGTAGTAGGTCGGGATCTGGCCCACGGAGCGCGGGAAGGTCACCGGCAGTTTGCCCGACGGGTTGTAGTCGCCAAACAGCACGTCGGCGATGGCGTTGCCGCCCTCGGTGCCGCTGAACCAGGTTTCCAGAATTGCATCAGCCGACTGGTTCTCTTCGAGGATGGTCAGCGGCCGGCCGTTCATCAGCACCAGTACCAGCGGTTTGCCGGTGGCTTTCAGGGCACGGATCAACTCGCGCTGGTTTTCCGGGATGTTCAGGTCGGTGCGGCTGGAGGACTCGTGGGACATGCCACGGGATTCGCCAACGGCGGCGACGATCACGTCGGCGTCCTTGGCCGCTTTCACCGCCTCGTCGATCAGCACGTTGGCCGGGCGCGGGTCATCGACCACTTCCGGAGCATCGAAGTTGAGGAAATTCAGGTAATCCAGCACTTTTTTGTCGCTGGTGATGTTGGCGCCACGGGCGTAGATCAGGTTGGCCTTGTCGCCCATCACCGAGCGCATGCCGTCGAACAGCGTGACCGACTGCGCCGGTTTACCCGCAGCGGCCCAACTGCCCATCATGTCGATAGGTGCCTTGGCCAATGGACCGACCAGCATGACTTTCGCGTCTTTCTTCAGCGGCAGGGTGTCGTTCTGGTTCTTCAACAGCACCAGGCTGCGACGTGCCACGTCACGGGCTTCCGCGCGGTGCAGACGGCTTTCGGCGTAAGTGTCGGCCGGGTCATCCTCGGCCTTGCCGATACGCAGGTACGGGTCCTTGAACAGGCCCATGTCGTATTTGGCGGCGAGCACTTCGCGCACCGCGTTGTCGATGTCTTTCTGTTCGATCTCGCCGGACTTGAGCAGCCCCGGCAGCTCTTTGCCGTACAGGGTGTCGTTCATGCTCATGTCGATGCCGGCCTTGATCGCCAGCTTCGCCGCTTCACGACCGTCGGCGGCCACGCCGTGCTTGATCAGTTCGAAGATCGCTCCGTGGTCGCTGACGGCCAGGCCCTTGAAGCCCCAGTCCTTGCGCAGCAGGTCGTTCATCAGCCAGGTGTTGGCGGTGGCCGGAATGCCGTTGATCGAGTTCAACGCCACCATCACCCCGCCGGCACCGGCGTCGATCGCCGCGCGGTACGGTGGCAGGTAGTCCTGGTACATCTTCACGGGGCTCATGTCGACGGTGTTGTAGTCGCGACCACCCTCGACCGCGCCATACAGGGCAAAGTGCTTGACGCTGGCCATGATGCTGTCGGCGGCGCTCGGGGTATCGCCCTGATAGGCCTTGACCATCACTTTGGCGATGCGCGAAGTCAGATAGGTGTCTTCACCAAAGCCCTCGGAGCTGCGGCCCCAGCGCGGGTCACGGGAGATGTCGACCATTGGCGCGAAGGTGATGTCGAGGCTGTCGGCCGCGGCTTCCTTGGCGGCAACGCGCCCGGACTGGCCGATGGCGTCCATGTCCCAGCTCGACGCCAGGGCCAGCGGAATCGGGAAAATCGTACGATGACCGTGGATCACGTCGTACGCAAAAAACATCGGAATCTTCAGGCGACTGCGCATCGCCGCGTCCTGCATCGGACGGTTTTCCGGGCGGGTGATCGAGTTGAACGTACCGCCGATGTTGCCGGCGGCGATCTCTTTGCGGATCAACTCGCGGGGCATTTCCGGGCCGATGCTGATCAGGCGCAACTGGCCGATCTTTTCATCGAGGGTCATTTGCTTCATCAGATTGCTGATGAACGCGTCCTTGTTTTCCAGGGGTACCGGGGTCGTGGCGGCCAATACTTGATGACTGGCCAGGCTGACGAACAGGCCCAGCAAACACAGCTTCTTCATGAATATTTTTCTCGAGGGCCCAAACGGCAATGCAATGCCGGCCAGCCAAAAGTTAGGGAGCGACTATTGTTGTTCGGGTGCAGGCTCAAAATGACCGAGCCAAAAACGCCCGCCGACCGTCGGCAGCGTTTGCGCAGGGCCTCTTTTTAGCCCATCGGCCCGTTGCAATCCAGTGGCGCGGCCGATTATGCCCCAACCGCCGATGCAGAAGGTTTCACGGTCGGTTTTTTATGAAATACGCCAGGGAGCATCACTTTGATGAATGTCAGTCCAACCTACCGCTCGCGTCTGCAGGTCGCCACGTTGCTGGTGCTCGCCACCTTGTTGACCGCGTGCGGCATCAACAATATCCCGACCCTCGACGAACAGGCGAAAGCCGCCTGGGGCCAGGTCCAGAACCAGTACCAGCGCCGTGCCGACCTGATCCCCAACCTGGTGGAAACCGTCAGAGGCTACGCCAAGCATGAGGAAGCGACCCTGACTGCCGTGGTCGAGGCGCGGGCCAAGGCGACGTCGATCCAAGTCGATGCCAGCACCCTCGACAACCCGGAAAAACTCAAGCAGTTCCAGCAGGCACAGGATCAGTTGAGCGGTGCCCTGAGCCGGCTGATGGTGGTGTCCGAGCGTTATCCCGACCTGAAAGCCAACCAGAACTTCCTCGCCTTGCAGTCGCAGCTCGAAGGTACGGAAAACCGGATTGCCGTGGCGCGGCGCGATTTCATTCTGGCGGTGCAGAAATACAACACCGAGATCCGCACGTTTCCCGGGCGCCTCTGGCATAGCGTGATGTACAGCGATCTGCCAATTCGCGAAACCTTCGAAGCCACCACCCCCGGCGCGGAAAAGGCCCCGGAAGTGAAGTTCTGACCCGAGGTTATTCATGCGTGTGTTGAAGATAGGCCTGGTGCTGATGCTGTGGCTGTTCGCCGTCAGCGCCCGGGCCGAGTTGACGTTCCCGGCGCTGAGCGGGCGAGTGGTGGACGAGGCGCAGATGCTCGAGCCCTCGGTGCGCGCCCAGTTGAGCCAGCAGTTGCAGGCGCATGAGCAGGCGACCGGCGAGCAACTGGTGGTGGTCACGGTGCCCGATCTGCAGGGCACCACCATCGAAGACTACGGCGTACAACTGGGCCGGCACTGGGGCATCGGCCAGAAGGACAAGAACAACGGCGCGCTGCTGATCGTCGCCCGGGACGAGCGCAAGCTGCGCATCGAAGTCGGTTACGGGCTGGAAGATCGGCTGACCGATGCACAGAGTTCGGTGATCATTCATCAAGTGATCACCCCGGCGTTCAAGGCCGGCAATTTCAGCAAGGGCATCAGCGATGGCGTCGCGGCGATGCTGGTGGTGCTCGGCGGCAATCCGCTGGACGAACCATCGACGGTGTACGAGTCGAGCGGTGACCCGCAAAACGATTTTGTCTCGCGTCATCCGCTGTTGTTCGTTTTTCTGGTGGTGTTGTTCATCCTGACCGTGTTTGTCTGCCAGATGCTCGGTATCCTTCCCGCCGGCCGTGGCGGCTCCGGAGGCGGGGGCGGTTTCGGCGGTGGTGGATTTGGCGGTGGCGGTGGAGGCGGGGGCTTCAGCGGCGGCGGGGGCAGTTTTGGCGGCGGCGGATCGTCCGGCGGCTGGTGAACACACAACAATAATGATCAGGCACTTTTCGACATGGCATTACTGACCGAACACGAACAACGCAAAGTCGCCGAGGCGATCGCCCGGGTCGAGCGCGACACCGACGCCGAACTGGTAACGGTGCTGGCGGCGCGCGCCGATGACTACGCATACATCCCGTTGCTGTGGGCCAGCCTGCTGGCGTTGCTGGTGCCGGGCATCGTTCACTACCTGAGCGGCTGGATGACGATGCGCAGCCTGTTGCTGGTGCAATGGGGGCTGTTTATCGTCCTGTGCCTGCTGTTTCGTCTGCCGAAAGTCACCACCCACCTGATCCCGCGCCGTGTGCGGCACTGGCGCGCGTCGAATCTTGCGCGGCGCCAGTTTCTCGAACAGAACCTGCACCACACCGTCGGCAGTACCGGGATGCTGATCTTTGTCTGCGAGGCCGAGCGCTACGTGGAAATTCTGGTGGACGAGGGGATTTCCCGGCGGCTGGACAACAACAGCTGGGACGCGATTGTCGCCGCGTTCACCGAGCAGGTGCGGCAGGGACGCACGCTTGAGGGGTTCATCACCTGCATCGAGGCCTGCGGTGAGTTGCTCAAGGTGCATGTGCCGGTGACGCAGGTGAGGAATGAATTGCCCAATCGTTTGATTGTGCTGGGTTGAGTCAGTCAGGTGGCGAGGGGATTTATCCCCGATCGGCTGCGCAGCAGTCGCAAAAACTGTGCATCTGATTTGACTGGCCGTACATAAAGGGCAGCGTCGCGCCTTGTCGGGGATAAATCCCCTCGCCACAAGGTTGGGTGTCATGGATTTTGCCGTTGGGTAAATAAGAGCGTGTCCCCAAGCACCGTCCACCCTAAAATACCCGCCATTCCCGATTTCGCCCGTCCGAGGCCGCTTTTCCATGTCCGTTACCGCTCCCTCCCTCAAGCCCACACCAGATCACCACGCCCAGTTCATCGAGCTGCTGCAAACCAGCCTCGAACAGAACGGCTTCATCAAGCTGGTGCTGGCCAAGTACGTGGGCGAAGAGGTGGATCTGCAGCGGATCATCATCAAAGCGGTGACGGTCAAGGCGCAGCCCAACCTGTCCTTCGTTTATCGCTACAAGACCCGCGACATCACCAAGAACCTGCCGCTGAGCGAAGGCGTGGCGGTGATTGCCGAGCTGTTGCCGGCGGCGTTCAAGAATGCGCATTTGCTGACTGTGACCGACGAAGCCCAGCTCGAATACAGCAAAAAGGGCAAGCCTTCGCTGTTCAAGAGCAAACCTCAGCAATTGCGTGAAGCACCGTCCGCCGAGCACAACCGTGAGAAAAACCGTTTTCTGGACTTGAGCCGACCGTTCCTCAAGGACCTGGGTGTGACCAACGCGCAGCATGAGCTGATCCCGGCGATGTCGCGCAAGTGGAAGCAGATCAACAAGTTCATCGAAGTCTTCAGCCACGCGCTGACCTCGTCACCGCTGGCGCTGGACAAACCGGTGCGGGTCGCGGATTTCGGTTCGGGCAAGGGCTACCTGACGTTCGCGATTCACGATTACCTGCGCAACACACTCAAGGCCGAGGGTGAAGTCACCGGCGTCGAGCTGCGCGAGGAGATGGTCAACCTGTGCAACGCCGCCGCAGCGAAACTGGAACACCCGGGCCTGGTGTTCAAGTGCGGTGACGTGCGCAGCGTGGCGCCGAGCGAACTGGACGTGATGATTGCCTTGCATGCGTGTGACATCGCCACCGACTACGCGATCCACACCGGTATCCGCTCCGGCACGTCGATCATCATGTGTTCGCCATGCTGCCACAAACAGATCCGCCTGCAGATCCAGAGCCCGGCACTGCTCAAGCCGATGCTGCAATACGGTCTGCACCTGGGCCAACAGGCGGAAATGGTCACCGACAGCCTGCGTGCGCTGTTCCTCGAAGCCTGTGGTTACGAGACCAAGGTGTTCGAGTTCATCTCGCTGGAACATACCAACAAGAACAAGATGATTCTCGCGGTGAAGCGCGCCGAGCCGGTGGACCCGGCCCAGCTGCTGGTGAAGATTCAGGAACTCAAGGACTTCTACAACATCAGCGAGCACTGTCTGGAAACCCTGCTGCGCGCCGACGGCTTCCTCGCCTGACACCCGATACTGATCCGACACGAAACCCTGTAGGAGCTGCGGCACGCTGCGATCTTTTGATCTTAAAGGCAACATCAAAAGATCGCAGCGTGCCGCAGCTCCTACAGGGGCATGCGCTCGTCATTCGAGGGGCGGTGGTCATGCAGTGGCCGGTTGGGCAGGACGCACAGCGGTCTTGCGCCCGAGCATCACGGTCGCGATGACCCCGCAGGCAAACACCCAGGTAATCGATTCCACATGTTCCCCAAAGAACAACGCCGAAAACGCGATGGTGAAAAAGATCTGCAGCAACTGGATCTGACTGACTCGCGCAATCCCGCCCATCGCCAGCCCGGCGTACCAGGCGAAAAAGCCGAGAAACTGCGAGAACAGCGCCACGTAGCCGAACGCCCACCAGGTCTTGGCTGACACCGCGCCATGATGCTGCAGCGCCAGGTACAACACCGGGCCGATCAGCAGCGGCGTCGACAGCACCAGCGCCCAGCAGATCACCTGCCAGCCGCCCATTTCCTTGGCCAACCGGCCACCCTCGGCATAGCCCAGACCACCCACGGCAATCGCGCCGAGCATCAGCAAGTCGCCGGCCTGAATGCTGCCGGCCCCGGTGTACAACGCGTAACCGAGCACCAGCGCACTGCCCAGTGCGGCGCAGGCCCAGAAGGCTTTCGACGGGCGTTCATGGGACAGCCACGCCGCATACAGCGCGACACACAGCGGCTGCAAACCGTTGACCAGCGCGCCGTGGGACGCCGGCAAGGTCTGCATGGCCCACGCCGACAGCACCGGGAAGCCGAGAATCACCCCGGCGATCACCAGGCTCAGGCCTTTGATCTGCTGCCAGCTCGGCCACTTCTCGCGTCGCCATAACAAGAGGGCTGCCGCCGGAATCGCCGCGAACAGCGCACGGCCCAAGCCATTGAGCAGCGGATGCAGTTCCTGCACCACGATCCGGGTGAAGGGCAGAGTCAGGCTGAAAATCACAACCCCGAGCAGGCCGAGGGCCATGCCGGTGTTTTCGCGCGAGGACATGTGAGTGACCAGAATTGAAGGTGACAGGGAAGTGACTTCATCTAGCCATAAACCGTGGAGTCCGGGCTGTTACAGCTAGGCACAGAGTTATCCATACAGTTCGCGGTAACCCCTGTAGGAGCTGCCGAAGGCTGCGATCTTTTGATCCTCGCTTTTAACAGCAAGATCAAAAGATCGCAGCCTTCGGCAGCTCCTACAGGGGACAGGTCGTAGTAGCCGGTTGTTACCCGCCCCAACGGATAAGGTCTACCTTGAAGACTCCTGCAAGCCCATTCCCAGAGGAGTCCTCCCCATGGCCGCGAAAAAAATCCTGATGCTGGTCGGCGATTACGTCGAAGACTACGAAGTGATGGTGCCGTTCCAGGCCCTGCAGATGGTCGGCCACACCGTGCACGCCGTGTGCCCGGACAAGGCCGCCGGCAAGACCGTACGCACCGCGATCCATGACTTCGAAGGCGACCAGACCTACAGCGAGAAACCCGGGCACCTGTTCGCCCTCAACTTCGACTTCGCCAAGGTCGCCGAGGCCGATTACGACGCGCTGCTGATCCCCGGCGGACGAGCGCCGGAATACCTGCGCCTGAACGATAAAGTCCTGGAACTGGTGCGTGCCTTCGACAAGGCCGGCAAGCCGATTGCCGCAGTCTGCCACGGCGCGCAACTGCTGGCGGCGGCGGGCGTTCTCGAAGGACGCGAGTGCAGCGCCTATCCGGCCTGCGCCCCGGAAGTACGGCTGGCCGGTGGCACGTTCATCGATATCCCGGTGACCGACGGCCACGTTCAAGGCAATCTGGCCACGGCACCGGCCTGGCCGGCGCATCCGAACTGGCTGGCCGGTTTCCTCGGCCTGCTCGGCACCCAGATCACCCTGTAACGAGGATTCGCCGATGTGCGAGCTCTACGTCAAGGCCGACCCGATTCTCTACGAATCCCGCTCGCGCTCACTGCGTATCTGCGGCGTGGTGACGACGTTGCGCCTGGAAAACCAGTTCTGGGACATCCTCAGCGAAATCGCCGAAGTCGATGGCATGACCACCAACCAGTTGATCGCCAAGCTGTATGAGGAGGTGATGGATTATCGCGGCGAGGTGGTGAATTTTGCTTCGTTCCTGCGGGTGAGTTGTACGCGCTATCTGAGTCAGCGGCGGGGGACGGAGCCGCAGTTGTCGGTGGTGCGAGCAGTGGTGAAACAGTCCTGACCGAGTTGACCCCATCGCGGGCAAGCCCGCTCCCACAGGTTTCTCTGGTGCTCACAAATTTTGTGATCGCTGACGAACTCTGTGAGAGCGGGCTTGCCCGCGATGGGGCCGGTACAGGCGACAGAAATCTTGGGCTGGTCTTTACTCATTGGCGCAAAACCTTTCAACCGCCAAGGAGAATCGAGCATGTCCGGATGGTACGAAGTGAGCAAAAGCAGCAACGGCCAGTTCAGGTTTGTGCTGAAGGCCGCCAACGCCGAAACCATTCTCACCAGCGAGCTCTACACCACTCGTGCGGCAGCCGACAGCGGTATTGCTTCGGTGCAGACCAACAGCCCGCTGGATGAACGCTACGAGAAAAAGACCACCAAGGATGGTCATCCTTACTTCAACCTCAAAGCCGCCAACCACCAGATCATCGGCAGCAGCGAGTCCTACTCCAACGACGCCGCGTGCGCCAAAGGCATCGCCAGCGTCAAGGCCAACGGGCCGAGCAAAGTGATCAAGGACAAGACCCTGCCGGTGCTCTGAATTCCCTCTCAAATTTCACACAGCTCCTGTGGGAGCGGGCTTGCCCGCGA
Source organism: Pseudomonas sp. AO-1 (assembly GCF_019775695.1). Taxonomy (NCBI): domain Bacteria; kingdom Pseudomonadati; phylum Pseudomonadota; class Gammaproteobacteria; order Pseudomonadales; family Pseudomonadaceae; genus Pseudomonas; species Pseudomonas sp. AO-1. The sequence goes on along the minus strand of NZ_CP079947.1, from coordinate 5,075,428 downwards.
TGAGGGCCTATCATTCAGCATTGATGTTGACTGATACACCGCTATCGCTGGCAAGCCAGCTCCCACAGGTAATTGTGTGTGTGAGATCAACGCAGGGTCTTGAGGATTGCTTTTAGCTGAGCTTGCCCAGCTTCGCTCAACGGAAACACCGGCAAGCGCGGATCACCAACCTCCAGCCCCGTCTCCCGCAGTCCGGCCTTGACCGTCGCTGGCAAACCGCCCTTGAGGATGAAATCCAGCAGCGGCAACTGGCGATAGAACAGCTCGCGTGCGCGTTCCAGATCACCGGCCAGCGCAGCCGCATACAGATCCAGATTCAGCTGCGGGATCAGGTTCGGCGCGGCGGTGCACCAGCCTTTGGCCCCGGCGGCAAACGCCTCCAGCGCCAATGGGTTGCAGCCGTTGTAGAACGGCACCTGGCCTTCACCGAGCAATTGCAGCTTGTGCATGCGCTGAATGTCGCCAGTGCTCTCCTTGACCATGGTCACGTTTTCCACGCCATTGACGATGCGCAGAATCAGCTCGACCGACATGTCGGTGCCGCTGGTGGCCGGGTTGTTGTAGAGCATGATCGGCACGCCGATGCTGTCGCCGATGGCGTGGTAATGGGCGAGGATTTCCGCTTCTGTGAGCTTCCAGTAGGAGGCGGGCAACACCATTACCACATCGGCGCCGTGGGCTTCGGCGAAGCGCGCGCGGCGCACGGCTTTGGCGGTGGTCAGGTCGGACACGCTGACGATGGTCGGCACCCGTTTGGCGACGTGCTGGATGCTGAACTCGGCGACTTGATCCCATTCGGCGTCGCTCAGATAGGCGCCTTCGCCGGTGCTGCCCAGCGGGGCGATGGCGTGAACGCCGCTGTCGATCAGGCGATCGATGGATTGGCCGAGGGCCGGCAGATCGAGGCCTTCGCCGTTGGCGTTGAACGGGGTGATGGTGTAACCGATGATGCCGTGAATATTGGACATGATGAGTCTCCGGAAAAAGCTGAAATCAGTTCAGGCAATCGGCGTGTTGGCGCAGGTTCTGCCGGGCGTAGTAGTTGAAAGCGGCGGCGTGGCGTTTGGGTTTCGACACCCAGTCATGGGCTTCGCGCCCCAGCGCCGGAATGATCGGTTTGATCGTACCGGCGGCCATTGCCAGCAGTTGAAGTCTGGCGGCGCGCTCGATCAGTTGGGCGATGACACAGGCCTCTTCGATCGTGCCGCCGGTCGACAGCTGGCCGTGGTGCGACAGCAGAATGGCGCGCTTGTCACCCAGCGCGCCGGCGATCAGTTCGCCTTCTTCGTTGCCCACCGGCACGCCCGGCCAGCCCTCGAGAAACGCACAGTCGTCGTACAGCGGGCACAGGTCCATGTGGGAAATCTGCAGCGGCACTTCCAGCATCGACAATGCAGCAATGTGGGTCGGGTGGGTGTGGATGATGCATTTCACGTCCGGCCGGGCGCGGTAGACCCAGCTGTGGAAACGATTGGCCGGGTTGGCCATGCCGTGGCCTTCGAGCACTTCCAGGTCTTCGTTGACCAGCAGCAGATTGCTCGCGGTGATTTCATCGAAACCCAGGCCAGTTGTTGAGTGTAATAGGTCCCCGGTTGCGGGCCGCGAGCGGTGATCTGTCCGGCCAGACCGGAGTCATGACCGCTCTCGAACAGGATCCGGCAGGTCAGCGCCAGCTTTTGCCGGTCAGTCCACGTATTATCCGCCAGGCTTTTTTGCATTTGGGTCAGCGCTTGCTTGACCAGTTGTTCTTTAGGTAGTGCTAATGTCTTGGCCATGTCTGTGTCCTTTGGGTGATTGCAAATGACACTAAAGAGCCTATATGACACAAAGTGTCATAAGCAAGCATCAATCGTCGTTTCCTTGATGGAATAACTGCTGCGCATGTCTATCCGTTTGAAATTGTTGAGAAAAAAACTTGGGGTAACGCTTGAGGCACTGGCCGAAAAATCCGGCATGACCAAGAGTTATCTGTCGAAAGTCGAGCGCGGGTTGAACACCCCGTCGATTGCGGCCGCGCTGAAACTGGCAAAGGCGCTGAACGTGAAGGTCGAGGAATTGTTCTCCGAAGACAACGTCAGCCTCGACAGTTACAGCCTGGTGCGCAGCCACGAACGCCAGTCACTGGCGGCCAACGATCAGAGCCCGGGGTATGCGGTGCTGGCGCATCAGGTGAGCGAACGCAACCTGCTGCCATTCATCATCTACCCGCCGAGCGAATTCACCGACAAGACCTTCAAGGAGCACTTGGGCGAAGAATTTCTGTTCGTCCACGAAGGGCAGGTGGAAGTGGATTTCATGAACGAACGGGTGCTGCTGGAGCGTGGTGATGCGCTGCACTTCAACGCGCAGAAGCCGCACCGGATCAGGTCGGTGGGCGAGGTGCAGGCGCAGTTGCTGGTGGTGGTGCACAGCAGCGAAGAATGAACCTTAAAATCAAAAGATCGCAGCCTGCGGCAGCTCCTACGCCGATCTGTGTAGGAGCTGCCGCAGGCTGCGATCTTTTGATCTTGCTTTAAACCTCGACCGGCACCGAAAGCTTCGGATCCCCCAACGCATGCGTCTTCGCATCAAAAAAACGCAACTCGATCCCGGTGCCCTCGAACACCTTCGCGTAATGGCGCTTCTGATGCTGAATGAACGCCGCACTGCGCGGATAGATCGAGATCGCCACGCTTGCCGGTTTCGCCAGGCGCAGCGCCCTCACGATATGCGCATCCTGCTCGCCCAAGGCATGACCGAAGATGCACAGGTTATCCGCGTGCCCCAATAACTGTTCATAACAGAACGACAGATAATCCGAACTGCGGATGGTCTTGAGCTTGTCCGCGCTCGGCCCTTCGGTGACGAACAGCGGCACGTCGTCGAGCGTCTTGATCGTGTTGTTGATCGCAAAACTGCCGAGCAGGGTGCCCTCGGTCGAGGTCAGTTTGCGCGCGGTGCCGTCCTGATTGCGCACCAGATGCAGACCGCCGTGCAGGTACAGCAGACGCGGTTTGGGGCTGGCGCTTGCGCTCAGATCGAAACGGGCGTCGGGGCCGTTGAACAGGTCGTCGATGGCCTCGCTGCGGTGCTGGATCGCCCAGTGGTTGAGCAGGTCGTAGTTGGTGGTGAATACCGTGCGGTAGCGCGCCAGTTCCTCATTGAGCGTGACCAGGGTCGAGGCCTGTACCAGCCGCCACGGAATGTGTACGGCGTGCACGGTATTGATCAGTGCTTCCTTGATCGCGTAATAGCGATTGCGCGGTGCCGCCGAGCTGACGGCCAGCGCCTTGTTGACCCGACTGGTGGTTTTCAGTGCACCGAGCACCTGCTCGAAGCTGCGCGTCTGCATCGCATCGAACACGCTCAGCTCCGACGGGCTCAGCGGTTTCTCTTCCACCGTGCGCGCGTTTTCGAACAGCGAGTCGTAGCCGAAGTCGTCCCACACCGCGCGGCTGGCGCCATTGCCCACCAGCAGACCACTGAAGTCAGTGGTGGTACGCAGGACGCTCCAGTCTTCGAGGGTGGCGTCGACATCCAGATAATCGGTCATTGCGTGGGCAGTCTCAAAACAAAGGGCGGATGGACGGCGACTTTATCACGAGCGGGCGTTGAGCCAGATCAACATCGGCCGTGACCGATCAGTCGATCCTGTGCACATCCGCCGGATCGGAGCATTCGATTCGGCCCCAGTCAGGAGACGCGCATGAGCAGCACCTTTTTCATTCCAGCCGTAAACATCATGGGCAATGGATGCCTCGATGAGGCCATGGTTGCGATCCGCAACTATGGGTTTCGCAAGGCGCTGATCGTCACCGACGCGGGGCTGGCCAAGGCTGGCGTGGCGACCATGGTCGCCGAGAAGCTGGCGATGCAGGACATCGACTCGGTGATCTTCGATGGCGCCAAACCGAACCCGAGCATCGCCAACGTCGAATCCGGGCTGGCGCTGCTCAAGGACAGTCGTTGCGATTTTGTGGTGTCGCTGGGCGGCGGCTCGCCCCATGACTGCGCCAAGGGCATCGCCCTGTGTGCGACCAACGGCGGGCAGATCCGCGACTACGAAGGCGTCGATCAATCGAGCAAGCCGCAGTTGCCGCTGATCGCCATCAACACCACCGCCGGCACCGCCAGCGAGATGACCCGTTTCTGCATCATCACCGACGAATCGCGTCACGTGAAAATGGCCATTGTCGATCGCAACGTGACGCCGTTGCTGTCAGTCAACGACCCGGCGCTGATGGTCGCCATGCCGAAAAGCCTGACTGCCGCCACCGGCATGGACGCGCTGACCCACGCCGTCGAAGCTTACGTTTCGACGGCGGCCAACCCGATCACCGATGCCTGCGCGCTGAAGGCCATGACCCTGATCAGCAACAACCTGCGCCTGGCCGTGCGGGACGGCAGCGACCTCGCGGCGCGGGAGAACATGGCTTACGCGCAGTTCCTCGCCGGGATGGCGTTCAACAACGCATCGCTCGGCTACGTGCATGCGATGGCCCACCAGTTGGGCGGTTTCTACGATCTGCCTCATGGCGTGTGCAACGCCGTGCTGCTGCCGCATGTGCAGACGTTCAACGCACTGGTCTGTGCCGAGCGCCTGACTGACGTCGCCCACGCCATGGGCGCGGACATTCGTGGTTTCAGCGCGGAGGAGGGCGCTCAGGCGGCGATCAATGCGATCCGCTGTTTGGCCAAGGATGTCGATATTCCCGGCGGCCTGCGCGAACTCGGCGCCAAGCTCAGCGACATCCCGGTGCTTGCCACCAACGCACTGAAAGACGCGTGCGGCCTGACCAACCCACGGGCGGCGGATCAGCGGCAGATCGAGGAGATTTTCCGTAACGCGTTTTGAGAGGCGCCGTCCTGATATGTTCAGCAGAGCTCACTGGCCCCTTCGCGAGCAGGCTCGCTCCCACAGTTGAAATGCGATCACTGTGAGAGCGAGCCTGCTCGCCAAGACTGACTCGTCAACACCACAAAACCATGAGCTCTCAGATCAGCCAACCGCTGCCACATTCCGCTCAAACACCCCACCAAACTGAATCAACACCACCCCGCCAATCAGCAGCAACGCGCCCAACACCCGCGACGCCGTCAGCTGTTTCTCCACCAGCCCAAACAACCCGAAGTGATCCAGCAGCATCGACGCAATCACCTGGCCGGCCAACGCCAGCGCAACAAACCCCGACGCGCCGAGCTTCGGCAGCAACATCACCGCCAGCGCCACAAAGCACACGCCGAACGCACCGCCAGCCCACATCCACAACGGTGCCTTGCTGATAAACCCCAACGACGGCAGCGGCAGGCGCAGCGCCAGAATCACCGGCAACAACACCAACACACTCACCAGCAACGAGGCCAGGGTTGCCCACAGCGGATGGCCGAGGCTCCGCGCCAGATTGCTGTTGATCGCACTTTGAAACGGCACCACCGCCCCGGCAAACGCGGCCAGCAGCAACAGGCCGGCCCACTGCAACGTACTCATGATCACACTCCAACAGGTTTTGCTGGACTCTAGAGTATTCGTCGCGCAGATTTAAATTCCGTTTTGTCATCCAGAACATGCACAAGATGAATGATCTGCGCCGTATCGATCTCAACCTGCTGGTGATCCTCGATGCCTTGCTCAGCGAGCAACACGTCACCCGCGCCGCCGAGCGGCTACACCTGAGTCAACCGGCCGTCAGCCATGCGCTGGCGCGTCTGCGCGACGTGCTGGGCGATCCGCTGCTGGTGCGCGCCGGTTCGACGCTGGTGCCCACGGCGCGGGCGCTGGAACTGGTCGCGCCACTGGCCGAAGCGCTGGCCCAGGTGCAATCACTGCTGGCGCCGAACACGTTCGATCCGGCCACTGCGCGGCGGACCTTTCGCGTGGCGATGTCCGACTACGGCGCGGCCATCATCCTGCCTGGACTGATCCGCACCTTGCGCCGCGAGGCACCGGGCATCGACCTGCAGATCAGCCATGCCAGCCGCGAAGGCATGCTGGAGGGGGTGCTCAACGGTGACATCGATGTGGCCGCCGGAGTGTTCCCGGAAATGCCCAACGAATTGCGCAGCACGTTGCTGTTTGAAGAGCGCTACGTCTGCCTGCTGGATCGCTGCAGCTTGCCGGCCGACGGCGTACTGGATTTGCCAACCTATCTGTCGCGCCCGCACGTCTTGCTGGAAATGCGCGGCAGCGGCACCCCGGAAATCGAACGGGCCCTGACCGCATTGCGCGAACGCCGCCGCGTCGCCATCAGCCTGCCGCACTGGAACGTCGCGCCACAGTTGATCAGCGGTACGGATCTGATTCTCACCGTGTCGTCGCGCAGCGTGCGCGAGATTGATCAGCAGGAGCTGATTGTGCTGCCGCCACCGTTCGAGATTGCGCCGTTCACGTTTGTGCTGGCGTGGCACAAGCGCCGTGGTGGGGATCAGGCGTTGAACTGGTTGAATCGCCGGATTGAGGAGGGGATAGTGCGCAGCTGAAAACGTTATCAAGGAGTGGGGTGTGACAGTGAAGTCTGGATGGATCGGCTGGGTGGCCCTGAGTGGGTGGTTGATGGCGGGGCAGGTGTTGGCTGATTGCGTGCCAACACCGATGGCAGGAGATCTGGATCTTTCTGTCTGCAAGGAGTGGCCTGCATATCCAGGATTAACCATCAACGCCACTGCACAGTTTAAGCGCGGATCCCCATCTGATGACCCAGAAGCGCTGAGTACCTACGATTTCGACTTGTCCGTTCTGGACACCGCTCAATCGAAGCCCATTGCGACTTATAACAAAGCGGCTGCATTTGTATTGGATGGCGTCAGTTTGCGAGAAATAACGCTCGATACGGCTCGCTACACACTGACTACCGATCTTCGTGCCTTTGGCGTACGTGCGTTATCCACTAACGGATCCCGGATCAATCCGATGGAAGAAAACCTGCTTTCGCTCTACGTGAAAGAGGGCGAAAAATTGCGCCCGGTATTGGATAAATTAGTGGTTTATCGGTATGGCGGCGAGTGGGATGGTGACTGCGAAGGCGAGCGATATGAGATTTCAAGAACAGTAGAAATCGCTAAAACGAGCTCTCACGGCTATGCAGATCTGATTGTCAAAACCTTGGAGAAAGACACAACAAGTGTGGGGACGGGAGACGCATGTAAAACTGAAACCACTGACAACAAACCCGTTTTGACAACATTGCACTACGACGGAAAATCCTACGTTTTGCCAAACGGTTTCCAAGGCCTGTAACCCGCCAGCCATACACAACAGCTATCAAGGAAGAACCATGCTCAACCCCACCAGACTCCTGCTCGCCCTCGGTTTGCTGGCCATCACCACCCAGGCCCACGCCGCCTGCACCACCCAGAGTTTCGACGGCAAATCCATGTCGCGTTGCAACGTATGGCCGGCGTATCCGAGTCAGGCGATTTCGGTCAAATCCACCTACCTCGCCGACTCCGGTGGCGACGATGCCGGGGCGTTCGATCTGGAGCTGGCGCTCCTCAATGCGAGCAACGCCAAACCCATCGCCACTTACCATAAACCGGGCGCGTACAACTCCGATGCCGTGCGTCTGGAGGATGTACGCATCGATACGGCGCGTTACCGTTTGACCCCGGACGTCCGGGCTTTTGGGCTGCGGGCGAAATTCGCGCACAGTTCCCACGCCATCCCCTACGAAAAAACCGATCTGGCGCTGTATGTGCGTGAGGGGGACGAACTGCGTCCGGTGCTCGAAGGGCTGGTGGTGTACAAGAACCATGGTGAATTCACCAGCAAGTGTGAGGGCTATAACCGAAAAATCCGCCGCACCGTCGAGATCGGGCCTGCGATTCACCATGGTTTTGCCGATCTGATCGTCACCACCAGTGGCAGCAAAATGAAAAACACCCAATCTGGCAATCAGTGCGTATCGAAAACCACCGAGTTGAAGAAAAAGCAGGTCACCCTGACGTACGATGGCCAGCAGTACGCCGTCCCCGAAGACCTCAGAGGTTACTGATCCCGATGCTCACTGGCCTCAATCACCTGACCCTTGCCGTCAGCGACTTGCCGCGCAGTCTGGCGTTCTACCGTGACGTGCTGAATCTGCGTGTAGAAGCCACGTGGGACGCCGGCGCCTATCTGTCGCTGCCGGGGCTGTGGTTGTGCCTGGCGCTGGATGCGCAGCGCCGCGGCGAGCCGTCCGTCGACTACACGCATTACGCGTTCAGCCTGGCTGAGGCGAATTTTTCGTTGTTCGTGCAAACGCTAAAAGCGGCGAACGTGCGAGAGTGGCGTGACAACCGCAGCGAAGGTGCTTCGTTCTACTTCCTTGATCCTGATGGCCACAAGCTCGAAGCGCACGTCGGCAATTTGGCCTCGCGACTGGCAGCCTGTCGGTTGAAACCGTACTCGGGGATGCGTTTTTACGACGAGTCATGATCAGGCGTCGCAGGCTGATATAGACTGGCCATCATTTGTACTGGCGACAGCAGGTTTTTCATGACTCCATCGCTGCTAATGGCCGTTCTGGCCTCTGGTTTCATTTACGGCATCACACCCGGGCCGGGCGTTCTGGCGGTGTTCGGCATCGGCGCGGCACATGGCCGTCGGGCCGGGGCGGGGTTTCTTTGCGGGCATTTGCTTGGTGATGTGGTCTGGTGCAGTACCGCGCTGATCGCCATCGTCGGCGCCCGGGAAATCGGCAGCACGGCTTTTGACGTGCTCGGCGTACTCAGCGGCGTGTACCTGTTCTGGCTTGGCTGGCGCGCAGTGCGCGCCCAGCGGCGCAGCGATGATCAGCCGCAGGGCGCTGCGCGTCAGCCGTTCTGGCACGGAATCCTGTTTGGTTTGACCAATCCCAAGGCCTACCCGGTGGCGGTGGCGACGTTTACCGCGTTGCTGTCGAGTCGTGCCGAACTGCTCAACTGGTCGATGCTGCCGGCGCTGATCGCCCTGAGCTTCCTTGGCGGTTTGCTGGCCTACGCTATTCTGATCGGCGTGGTTGGCGCCCGCCGCGTACGCACGCTGTATCAGCGCCACGAGCTGATGATCACGCGTTTATGTGGCGTGATGTTCATCGGTTTTGCCATAAACGCACTGGTGCACGCACTACCGGGATTGCTGCCGAACGAGGCTTGAAATTGTGTGCAGGGATGCTTGATCAAGGGCAAGGATGGTTGAACAGTGCTGCATTGTCCGGACACCCACGCTGAACCATGGAAAGCCGAAACTCCGCGCCGTTGGCGAGTTATATGGACCTGTTGCTGGATGCCGTCTGTGCGGTGGACAGGCAGGGCCGTTTCGTTTTTGTCAGTGCCGCCTGCGAGCGCATTTTCGGTTATACGCCTGACGAGTTGATCGGCCGGCCGATGATCGAACTGGTGCATCCGGCCGACCGCCAGCGCACGTTGGAAGCGGCCAGTGACATCATGGGCGGTGAACCGAAACACAACTTTGAAAACCGCTACGTGCGCAAGGACGGGCGCATCGCGAACATACTGTGGTCGGCGCGCTGGTCGGAGGTCGATCAGCTGCGCATCGCCGTGGCCCGCGACATCACCGAGCGCAAGCAGGCGGAATCGCGTCAGGCTGCGCTGTATGCGATCTCCGAAGCGGCGCATGTCGCCGAAGACTTGCTGGCGCTGTTCAAACGTATTCACCTGATCATCGGCGAATGGCTGCCGGCGCTGAATTTTTCCGTAGCGCTGTACGACGAGCACTGTGCGCAGCTGAATTTCCCCTATCACGTTGATGATCACGAATTGCAGCCCGAGCAACCGGGCACCGTCACCTGGCGTTTGTGTGCGCAAGTCATCCGCAGCGGTCAGCCGATTCTGCTGACGCCCGACAGCCCCGACGCCTCATCCGATTTCGCGGCGCTGGTGGCGGGGCAGGATTCACCGTGCTGGCTCGGTGTGCCGCTGAATTCGAAAAACGGCACCATCGGTGCGTTGATCGTCAAAAGCCTGCCCGGCGGCGAACGTTACACCGAACAGGACAAGGAACTGCTGCAATACGTCTGCGCCCAGGTCGCCACCGCCATCGAGCGCCAGCAACTGTACGCGCGGCTCAAGCGCATGGCGCAGTACGATCAATTGACCCAGTTGCCCAATCGCGGATTACTCAAAGACCGTCTCAAGGCTGCACTGGCCGGCGCCCGGGACGCGTCGGGAAACATGGCGTTGCTGTACGTCGATCTGGATCGCTTCAAACAGGTCAACGACACCTTCGGCCACGCGGTCGGCGACATGCTGTTGCAAACTGTGGCGAGTCGGCTCAAGGGCTGCGTACGCGATACCGATACCGTGGCGCGCATTGGTGGCGACGAATTCGTGGTGCTGCTGCACAGTATCCACGCCGCTGAAGACGCCGACAGCGTGGCCGAAAAAATCCGCCAGGTGCTTGTGCAACCCATGCGGCTGGACGGTCACAACCTGCACATCGAGCCTAGCATTGGCGTGGCTCGTTATCCCGAACATGGCAGCGAGGAGCAGCAACTGTTCCGGCATGCCGACCAGGCGATGTACGCCGCCAAACGCCTCAATCATCGGCTGGTTGATATCTGAACCGGTGCGCGCCGTTCGTCGCGGCGCGGGCAACTTTTCTAAACCTTTGGCAGCCTGGCAATTCTCAATCTAGGCGGGCACCTGCTCGCCAACGATCAACACCAAGAGGAAGAGAATCATGCCTAATTCAAGAAACTCCAACTCGGGAAACTTCGCCAACGATCGAACGAAGGCCTCTGAAGCCGGTCGCAAAGGTGGGAAAACCACCACCACGACAGTCGACAAAGAGCCTGCGAAAGCCGAAATGGGCCGCAAGCCAGCTCAGAAGTCGAAGTAGTCGGCGAGGTTGTTTTGATTGAGAGGCGGGGGCGCAAGCCCCCGCTTGAATTTGCAGAGATAGGAGGGCGCGACCATGAGCCGGATGGCCACGCAGATACGTCATTTAAGTGTTGCCACCCTGTTGGGTTTGTTCGCTGGCACGGCATTCGCCCAGTCGCCTGCCGACTTCATCAACGATGCTTCTGCCAAAGGCATGGCCGACATCGAAGCCAGCCGTCTGGCGCACCAGAAATCCGAATCCAAAGAGGTCAAGGATTACACCATCGTGGTGATCAATGACCGCACCACGGCCAACCAGCATCTGGCGAAGATCGCCAAGAAACTCGATCTGCCGGTTGCACCCCGTGAAGAAATCGCCGACAAGGCCAAGAGCATGATCCCGCAGGTCAAGGACGGTGAAACCTTCGACCAGGCCTACGCCGCCAGCCAAGTGAAAGCGACCGAAGAGGCCATCCAGCAGATCCAGCAGGAAGCGCAGTCGACCGATGTGCCGGAAATCAAGGCGTTTGCCGACGAGACACTGCCAAAACTGCAACACCATCTGCAAATGGCCCGGGCGCTGCAAGCCAGCCGCTGAGTTCGGATTTAACCAATTTCTGTGGCGAGGGAGCTTGCTCCCGCCGGGCTGCGTAGCAGACCTCTTCAGGGCTACTGAAACTCTCTCGCCGCAAAATTTGACCTGCCAGCAACGGTTTCAGCAGTCATTCAAATCCTGCTTCGGCTTGCTCTTCTCCCCCAGCCCTTCAAGATCGAATACCTCGCTTTCCCCCAGGCTGCGGTAATGCCTGCGCAGCGCCTCCAGTTGTTTGAGATCCAGCGATTCCAACCCGAGCATCGCGTTCTGTGCTTCCTTGTTCACCCGCAGCAACTCATCAAGTTTCAGGTGCAGGATGTCGGTATCGCGGTTTTGCGTGTTCTGGATCAGGAACACCATCAGAAACGTGATGATCGTGGTCGAGGTGTTGATGATCAGTTGCCAGGTGTCATTGAAATCAAAAATCGGCCCACTCAACCCCCACAGAAAAATCAGGATCAACGCGCCCATGAACGTTTTCGGGCTGCCGGCCCAAAGGGCCAGGGTCTGGGAGATTTTGGCGAATTTCATTGCGGTGTTCCTTATTGGGAGAGCTTGAAATTCAGACATCCGGGATGCGATGAAAATTCTACTTACAACTGAAACCTGCCAATCATTGCGAGCAACCAGACACTCTTGGCAATAAGCCTCTCTGGAACTGCCCGCAGCGCTGCCTGTATGGTGACGAACCGCTGGAATGTCACGACAGGAGAACGCAATGAGTTGGTCCGCCAGACAATACGTCGCTTTTGAAGATGAACGCACCCGCCCGGCCCGTGATCTGCTGGCGGCGATTCCCACGGTTCAGGCGCGATCGGTGGTCGATATCGGTTGCGGCCCGGGTAACTCCACCGAGCTGCTGGTGCAGCGTTTTGCGCAGGCGCAGGTCGGTGGTCTGGACAGCTCGGCGGACATGATTGACGCGGCGCGCAAGCGCTTGCCTGACGTGCGGTTCGAAGTCGCGGAAATCGATAGCTGGGCGGATCAAGGGCCGTTCGATGTGATCTTCGCCAATGCCGTGCTGCAATGGGTGCCGGATCACGCGACGTTGCTGCCGGCGTTGGCGGGTAAGCTGTCGGACGGAGGCAGCCTGGCGATCCAGATGCCGGACAACCTCAACGAGCCTTCCCATCGGCTGATGCGCGAAGTCGCCGCCAATGGCCCATGGGCCGCCAAACTGGCTGGCGCCGCCGGGCAACGCACCGACATGGCGAGTGCCAGCGATTACTTATCGATGTTGCGTCCACACTGTTCGCGGGTGGATGTATGGCGCACCACCTATCACCATCAACTGCCGGGCGGGGCGGCGGGTGTGGTGGAGTGGTTCAAGGGCAGCGGCTTGATTCCGTTCTTGAACCCGCTGACTGAAGAGGAGCGGGCGCAATACCTGCAGCAGTATCTGGCGGCGGTGGCCAAGGCCTATCCGGCGTTGCCGGATGGCTCGGTGCTGTTGCCATTTCCGCGGTTGTTTATCGTCGCGACTCGCTGAAGCCAGCCTTCAGCCACCTGTAGTGAGGGGATTTATCCCCGATGGACCGCGCAGCAGACCCTTTAAGCGGGTGCTGCGCACCCATCGGGGATAAATCCCCTCGCCGCATATTGTTTGTTCAGATCAGATCAGCGCTGCACCGCCACCAGCATCATCATCGGCCGCTCCCGCTCTTCAGCCAGCGCCGGTTGCGCGGCCACCTCTGCATCGCTCGGCCCCCATTCGTTGACATGGCGGATGGCAAAACCTGCCGCGATCAACGCATTCAACAGCGTGCCCATCGTGCGGTGCTGCTTGATCACCCCGTCCGCCAGCCAGTGGGTCACCCGCTCGCCTTCCATCTGATAACTGTCCAGCGGCCAGCGCTTGTGGCCATCGCCGTCGACCAGCCAGCCAGGATTGCGTGGGGCCATGAAGATCGGATGTTCGATGGAAAACACAAAATGCGAACCCGGTTTCAACGCCGCGTACAGATGAGCGAACAGCCCGGACAGATCTTTGATGTAGTGCAGTGCCAGCGAACTGTAGGCCAGATCGAAACGGCAGAGCGGCAGGTCGAGATGCTCAAGGTCGGCGCGCTCATAGCGGATGTTCGCTGCCGTAGTGGTTTCGCGCGCGCGCTCGAGCATTTTTTCCGAGACATCCAGCCCCAGCACCTGAGCGGCGCCGTGCTCGCTGGCCCAGCGGCTGAACCAGCCATAGCCGCAGCCGAGGTCGACCACATTCAAGTCATGCATCGATGGCAGCAACGCTTTGAGCGCCGGCCACTCCGGCGCGGCATCGAGGCCGCCGATGGAGCGGTTCATCTGGCTGTAGCTGTGGAAAAATTCGGGGTCGTCGTAGATGTTTTGCGTCATGGGGGAAGTGCTCTTTTGAGTTCGGTCATCAGCGGCACAGTGGCCGCGCCATGGAGTCCCTCGAAAGTGAGAACGCGTATTCGTCGATGGCCGCGCAGGGGGAGGGTGGTGGGTGATGGGGAAATGCTAGCGGGTCGTGGGGACGGTGAGAACCGTCGGTGTATGCTTCTCGGGGATATGGTAGTCAATCTTGTCGACAGCAGCCTTGTAGAGGCGTCCAGAATTATCCTTCACGAGCAGATCGACATGCAGGTCTTTGCCAAGCTCTAGCTTAAGCGTTAGTAACAATCAAAGCGTAAAGAGGGCTGGTGCATCTGCAATAAACGGTGCGTTGCATAATGGTTCGGTGCCGACCAAGTAGCCGACCTCAAATCCCGGACACAAAAAAACCGGCCTTGTAGGCCGGTTTTTTCTGTTCCTGCATCCCCCGTCATAACCACGACGTGAGACCTGATTGAGTGGAGCGGGTAGAGGGAATCGAACCCTCAACTAAAGCTTGGGAAGCTTTCGTTTTGCCACTAAACTATACCCGCTCAGAGCGGCTGACTTTGTACCAGAGTCGGGCGCGAATTTGAAGTTTTTCTTTTCCTCGCAGCGCGTTACAGCATTGAAAACGGTCATTCGCGGGCGAATCCGCAGGGCCATCGATACTGGTTTTTCAGCCCCACAGACCCGCTCGCGACGACACTTTTTCAAATGGCCAGTGCATGGTGATCCTGAACGAACGCATAACGCGTTCGGCTCGTTTGCTGTGACGGTTTCAGGAAGCCAAGCAGGGCGTTCTGGCTATCGCGGCACGCAGCCTTGTGCTCCATGTCGAGGAAGTGCCCAGTAGCCTGCAGCGTGGTGAAGGTGCTGTGCGCCACGTGGTTGCCGAATATCCGGGCGTCTTCGGCGGCGGTGTATTCATCCCATTCGCCGTTGAGGAACAGCACCGGCACGTTGATCTTCTTCGCCGCATTCAAATAGCACTGACGGTCGCTGTGCAACACGTCGTTGATGTGAAAGTGCATCTGCCCGTATTCGTGCTCGGCCAGGCTGCTGACGTGGCGATAGTTGAAGCGCTTGAACAGTGACGGCAGGTGTTTGCCAATCGTGTTGTTGACCAGGTGCCCGACCCGATCGCCATCGCGCTGGCCAAGGTAGTCGACACCGCGCTCCAGGTAATCAAGCATGTGTGCGTTGATCACTGGCGAGAACGAGCTGATCACAGCTTTTTCAATGCGCCGGGGCTGGTGGGCCAAGGCGACCAGGGTCGCCGCGCCGCCCCAGGAAAACGACAGCACATGTTCTGCGCTGAAGTGATCGATCAGCTCCAGCAGGAGCTGCCCTTCGACTTCCTTGGTCAGATGTTTCTCGTGACGGTTGTGAATTTTCGACCTGCCCGCGTAGGGCTGGTCATAGCAAACCACGTTGAATTGCGGGTGCAGATTTTTCACGGTTTGAGCAAACGACGCAGTCGTGGCCATCGAGCCGTTGACCAGGATGATGGTCTTTTCTGCGGCGTCTGCGCGATAGAACTCCGTGTAAACCCGATACTGACCCTGTATATCCAGCACAGCGATTTCTGGCCTCATGTCATAAGACTCCTGGCAAGCAAGCGGGTATGCGCGCAAATAGAGATTGCACGAGCTTTGTGACAGGTAGGCATACGCCTGGAATTTACTTGGCCCATGTCGATCCATGACTGCGGTCGACGGGTGTTGTTATTGGCGGGCAGTCTGCCGGCTGAGGCGCAACCCGGAGGGCTGACGACCGGCAAAAAGTTTCTTGGATGTATGTTGTGACTAATCGGTCACAATTTGGCCGACGTCCTGATTCAAGCAGTGGGATGGGGATCGCGCAAGTGCCGTTGGTAAATTGTTCGACAACTTCTGCTGAGCGGTCGCCGGCTTAGAACAAATGAATCTCTTCGGTGCGCAAAGCGCGGTACTCGCCCGGTTTTAGCGCGTTATCGAGCGACAGCGCGCCCATGGATTCGCGGTGCAGGCGCAACACTTTGTTGTTGAAATGACCAAACATGCGTTTTACCTGATGGTAGCGACCTTCGACGATACTGAGGCGCGCCGCTTTCGGGCCCAGCACTTGGAGTTGCGCCGGTTGCGTGGTCAGGTTTTCGAAGGCGAAGTAGAGGCCCTCGGCAAACGTGATCGCGTATTGCGGCCCGATCTCTTGTTCGGTTTCGACGTAATAGACTTTTGGCAGTTTGGTCTGTGGCTGGGTCAGACGCCGTGACCAACTGCCATCGTTGGTGATCAGCATCAGCCCGGTGGTGTTGAAGTCCAGGCGCCCGGCGATGTGCAGGTCGTCCTTGTCCGGTTCATGGATCAGATCGAGCACGGTCGGGTGCTGCGGATCGCGGGTCGCACTGACGCAGCCAGGCGGTTTGTGCAGCATGAAGTAGCGCGCCGGTTTACCGACTTGCAGTACCTGCTCATCGACTTCGACGCGGCTGAACTCCAGCACTTCGCTGTGCGGGTCGCTGACGACTTTTCCGTCGATCCGCACGCGCTTTTCCACCAGCAACAGGCGAACCTGCTGACGGTTATAGCGGGGCAGGTTGCTGAGGAAACGGTCGACGCGCATGGTCAGAAATCGGCGGACAAAGGGCCGCGCATCTTACGTGATCGGCCGCGCCGCTGCTTGCAGCTGCGCCTCGACCTGCGCGCAGCGCGGGCACAGACAGGATTTGTCGCGCAGCGCCGCTGGCAGCGCCTCGAGGACTGCAGGATCAATGCTCACGCCGTAGCACCAGCAGGCTCGGTCAGCGGTTCGCGGGTCGGCAAGGCTGCAATCATTGCGTGCGCCGCAGGCCGGGCAGAGGTCGGGTTTAGTGTCGGAATCAGGCATAGGACGAGTGAGGCATTTCCGCGCAGGTGCGATTACGGCCGGTTTGCTTGGCCCGTTACATCGCATGATCGGCCCGAGACAGCAGGGTATGCAAGGTGTCATGAGCATGTACGGTGGTGGCATCGATGTATTCCCGGACATTACGCAGGCTAACTGTGGAAGCGAGCCTGCTCGCGAAAGCGGTGGGTCAGCCAACGTAAATGTCGTCTGACACTCCTTCTTCGCGAGCAGGGGGGCAGTGTGACTGACGCCGCTGATCTGAAGCCTTTCCGCGCCCGGCACTTGCCCCGGACCTGACAGTCAAAACTGTGTCGGCTGCGCTGTCTTGCTGCAGCCGCAGGTCTTTCAGGAGGCCGTCATGAGTACTTCAAAACTGTTGCGCCGGGTGCTGCTGGGAGCAGTGCTCGGCCTGGGGCTGTCCGGGTGTTATTACTACGCCGGTCCTTACGATGCTTACCCTGCCACTTACTACTATCCCGGCTATTACTCACCGTATTACTACGGCGGTTATTACGGCCCGCGCTATTACGGTGGCGGGCACTATTACTACGGCGGTCACGGCTATCGCGGCGGTTATGGACGCGGTTACCACGGCGGCGGCTATCACGGTGGGCACCACTGATCGGCGGCTGAATGACAGCGTTTTCCAAATGAACAGGATTTCATCAATCACATGTTTCAACTTGTTACGAAAGCGCACCAGATTCGGAAAACGCTGTCAGATAATTCGTCAGTCACCGAATAACCGACTGATGCCTGCCAGCGTCGCTGGTGTGGCTACCCGCGGTCCAGGAGGCCGCCATGTATCGACGAATTCTTCTACTTGCTGCGATGATGTTTTCCGTTGCCGGTTGCGCTCCTTACTCCTACGCAGACAGTTACTACAGCTCGGAGGTCTACACGTCACCCGCTCCCGCGTACTACAACACTGGCGGCACGTATTACAGCGGTGGCAGCACGTATTACTCGGCACCGCGCTACTACCAGGCGGCCCCGCGTTACTACCAGCCAGCGCCACGTTACTACTCGGCGCCGCGCTACTACCAACCAGCGCCGCGCTACTACGAAAGCCGTCGCTGGCACGACAACGATCGCGGGCGCTGGGACGGGCACCGCGGCGGGGGTTGGGATCGGGATCGTGGTGGCCGTGATCATCACGGTAACCGGGGCGACCACGACGGGCGAGGCGGTCGCTGGTAATCATCCGCAAACAAAAAAGCGGCGCATTGAGCGCCGCTTTTTTTGTGCCTGCGATTTGCCGGGCAGTCAGTAAACCGTCAAATCCGCCAACGGATGCCGACCTTCCCACACCTTGTGAAAATGCGCCTCGACCACCGCCTCCGGGACGTTATTGATGTCCGGCCAATGCCAGTGCGGCTTCTGATCCTTGTCGATCAGTCGCGCGCGAACCCCTTCACTGAACTCCGGATGCCGGCAGCAGTTGAGGCTCAGGGTGTATTCCATCTGAAAGACTTCGGCCAGCGACAGGTAGCGGGCGCGGAGGATCTGTTCCCAGACCAGATGCGCGGTCAGCGGCGAGCCTTCGCTCAGGGTTTTCGCGGCGCGGGCGATCAGCGGGTCGTTGCTGTCGCGTTGCAGGCTGATGGCTTTCCAGGCGCAGGTGACGTCGCTGACGTCGAGCAGTTCGTCGATCTGCTGGCGGCGCGGCAACCACTGTGCCTCGGGCATCTGCCCGACGGCTTCCTGTTGCAGGGCTTTGAGCAGACTGTTGAGTTGCATGTCGGTTTGCTCCTGCCAGTTGAGTTGCAGCAGGCCTTCGATCAGTTGCGGTTGCTGCTCTTCAAGCAGAAAGCGGTCGGCCAGATCCAGATCGATCGCATCACGCCCGTTCATGTGCGCACCGGTCAGACCGAGGAACAAGCCGAGCTTGCCCGGCAACCGGGAGAGAAACCAACTGGCCCCGACGTCCGGATACAGACCGATGGTGATCTCCGGCATCGCCAGGCGACTGCTCGGCGTGACGATCCGCGTACTGGCGCCTTGCAACAGGCCCATGCCGCCGCCGAGCACGTAACCGTGGCCCCAGCAGATCAGCGGTTTGGGGTAGGTGTGCAGGCTGTAGTCCAGGCGGTATTCGGCGGCGAAAAACTGCGCGGCCAGTGGCGGCACTTCGCCGGGATGGGCGCGGCAGGCTTCCACCAGGCTGCGTACTTCGCCGCCAGCGCAGAATGCCTTGACGCCATTGCCGCGCAATAGCACGCAGACGATTTGTGGATCCTTGGCCCAGGCGTTCAGTTTGTCGCTCAGGGCGTTGATCATCGGCAGGGACAGCGCGTTGAGCGACTTTTCAGCATCCAGGCTGGCGATCCCGAGGCGGGCGCCGTCGCTGCCGGTGAGTTCTTCGAAGTGCAGATTCATCGTGACCTCGATCGGGAATTTGAACGATCAGTATGATCGCTGTGTGGGAAAGTGCCGGATCTGCGTCAGATCAATTGACAAGCGTGGTCGGCTTTCCTAGGGTTCGCCCCATTGTTTTTGCCGGGTATGACCATGACTGCTGACGACCGTATCAAACTCGAACCGAGCTGGAAGGAGGCACTGCGTGCTGAATTCGACCAGCCTTACATGGCAGAGTTGCGCAATTTTCTGCAGCAGGAGCGGGCGGCCGGCAAGGAGATCTATCCGCCGGGACCGCTGATTTTCAACGCGCTGAATTCGACGCCGCTGGATAAAGTCAAAGTGGTGATCCTCGGCCAGGACCCGTACCACGGCCCGGGCCAGGCCCATGGCTTGTGCTTCTCGGTGCAGCCGGGCGTGCCGGCGCCGCCATCGCTGGTTAACATCTACAAGGAGTTGAAGCGCGACCTGAACATCGACATCCCCAATCACGGCTACCTGCAGAGCTGGGCCGATCAGGGCGTGTTGATGCTCAACACCACCATGACCGTCGAGCGCGCCAATGCCAACGCGCACAAGGACAAGGGCTGGCAGTTCTTCACCGACCGGATCATCGAACTGGTCAGCGAACGCCAGCCGCACCTGGTGTTCATGCTGTGGGGCGCGCATGCGCAGAGCAAACAGAAGCTGATTGATGCGACCAAGCACTTGGTGCTGACCTCGGTGCACCCGTCGCCGTTATCGGCGTATCGTGGCTTCCTGGGCTGTGGGCATTTCAGCCGGACCAACAAGTTTCTTGAGCAGAATGGCGAAGCGCCAATTGAGTGGCGGTTGCCGCCGGTTTGATCGGTTGAGTAAATCTGTGGCGAGGGAGCTTGCTCCCGCTCGGCTGCGCAGCAGCCGCAAAACCTGTGATTTCGGTGTGCCAGAAGCACCCGGTTCAAGGTTCTCGGGTCTGCTGCGCAGCCCAGCGGGAGCAAGCTCCCTCGCCACAGTGACTCGGTATTACTCGGGATTACGATTCCAGTACTTGAACAACGGCTCCGCCAGAAACAGCACAAACAACAACCGCATCACCTGCATCGCCGTCACCAGCGGCACCGACAGTTGCAGGGTCTCCGCCGTCAAACTCATCTCGGCAATCCCCCCAGGCATCATCCCCAACGTCAGCGAACGCAGATCCAGATGGGTCAGCGCACTCAAGCCCAGTGCCGCCAGGGTGGCGATCAACATGGTCAACGCCGTGCCGATCAACGTACGCCCCATGAATGACGGCGCGCGCCGGAAGAACTGCCGATTGAAGTGACAGCCCAGCCCGCTGCCGATCAGCCACTGGCCAATCTGGCTGCCTCCGTCCGGCAGGCCAATGTGCAAATCCCAGGCAATGCTCACCGTGGCACTGACCAGCAACGGGCCGAACAGCCACGGATTGGGTTGACGCAAACGCTGCCAGAGCCAGGCGAGCAGGGCGCCTGTGGGAAACAGAATCGCCAGCCAGCGCCAATCGACGCTGCCGGCGTGGGAAATCGGCGTGCCGTCGCCCAGCAGATACTTGAACGCCGCCGGTACACACAACACTACCACCAGCA
Source organism: Pseudomonas sp. AO-1 (assembly GCF_019775695.1). NCBI lineage: Bacteria > Pseudomonadati > Pseudomonadota > Gammaproteobacteria > Pseudomonadales > Pseudomonadaceae > Pseudomonas > Pseudomonas sp. AO-1. The sequence goes on along the minus strand of NZ_CP079947.1, from coordinate 5,054,917 downwards.
CCCGCAGACTCTGCCCGGCCGCGACATGGCTGAGCAACGCACCGTTGCGCGCGCCGAGATTGACCATCTCTCCGGAGCCGCCGGGCATGCTCGAGAAAAACGCCGTGGCGCGATCTTCGCCGGTGCGGCGCATCAGCCACACGCCGACCACCGCCGACAGGCTGGTGACCAGCGCACCGAAGAAGATCAAACCGAAATGACTCAGCACCTGCTCCATCACCAGCGGGGTGAAGTGCAGGCCGATGCCGATGCCGACAATCCATTGGCCGCATTTGCGCCCGCCGGGGATTTCAGTAAGTTGCCACGGGGTCAGGCAGCGCACCAGGATGATCGCCAGCAACGAGCCGACCATCCACGGTAGCGGCCAGCCGATCTGGCTGGCGATAAAACCGCCAAGCAGACCGACCAGCGGGGTGGCCCACCAGCTTCTGAGGGACGTGCGATCAGACATCGGCGATGGCGCGTTGCGCTGCCGCACGTTTGCGCCAGATGCGGATGATCGGCATCAGCAGCATGATCCCTGTCAGTACCCAGACGCCGAGCGTGATCGGGCTCGACCAGAGGATTTCCAGCGCACCGTTGGAGATCGACAGGGCGCGACGCAGGTTCTGCTCCATCAGTTCGCCAAGAATGAAGCCCAGCAACAGCGGCGACAGCGGGAAGTCCAGCTTGCGCAGGATGTAGCCGAAGATGCCGATACCGATCATCAGGAACAGGTCGAACGTGGTGGCATGCACGGCATACACGCCAATCCCGGTGATGATGGCGATGACGGGCACCAACGCCCAATTGGGCACGGCGAGGATGCGGGTGAAGATGCGGATCATCGGGATGTTGAGGATCACCAGCATGACGTTGGCGATGAACAACGAAGCGATCAGGCCCCAGACGATGTCCGGTTGCTGTTGGAACAGCAGCGGCCCCGGAGTGATGTTGTACAGCGACAGGGCGCCGATCATCACCGCCGTGGTGCCCGATCCGGGAACACCGAGGGTCAGCATCGGCACCAGCGCACCGCAGGCCGCACCGCCAATAGCCGTTTCCGGCGCGGCGAGGCCTCGGGCATCACCTTCACCAAACTTGCCGCTGGTGCCGGCGATACGTTTCTCGGTCATGTAGGCCACGGCACTGGCGAGGGTCGCGCCGGCACCCGGCAACACGCCCATGATGAAACCCAGCACGCCACAGCGGACGTTGACCACGAATACCGAAGCCGCCTCCTTGAAGTTGAACATCATCCGGCCGGTGGCTTTCACCGCTTCCTGGCCGTGGTGGGTTTTTTCCAGCAGCAGGAGAATTTCGCTGATGGAAAACAGGCCCAGCACCAGCACCACGAACTGAATGCCGTCGGTCAGGTGAATGTTGTCGCCAGTGAAACGGTACACACCGCTGTTGGCGTCGATGCCCACGGTCGACAGGAACAGGCCGATCAACGCTGCAATAAACGTCTTCAGCGGACGATCACCGGCCATGCCGCCAAGGCAGACAATCGCAAACACCATCAGCACGAAGTATTCCGCCGGGCCGAAGGCAATCGCCCATTTCGCCAGCAGCGGGGCGAACAGCACCATGCCGCAGGTGGCAATGAATGCACCGATGAATGAGCTCCATGCCGACAGCGACAGCGCCACACCGGCCAGACCTTTGCGGGCCATCGGGTAACCGTCGAGAGTGGTCATCACGGTGGAGGCTTCGCCTGGAATGTTCAGCAGGATCGAGCTGATCCGCCCGCCGTATTCGCAGCCCAGATACACTGCCGCCAACAGAATCAGCGCCGACTCCGGCGGCAGGCCGAGGGCGAATGCGATCGGGATCAGCAGTGCCACACCGTTGATCGGACCCAGGCCCGGCAACAGGCCGACAACAGTGCCGATCAGTGTGCCGCACAGCGCGGTCACCAGGTTGTAGGGGCTCAGCGCAACGCCAAAACCCTGACCCAAATAGCCAAGAGTATCCATATCAGTTCTCCAGAACGCTGAGCAGGCCAAGGGGCAGCGGAACGTCCATCAAACGGTCGAACAGCAGGTAAAGACCGATGGCCATCAGGCTGATGATCGCCACGCTGGGCAACCAGCGACCGCCGTACAGGCGTGCCATCGGGATGCCGGTGATGACGCTGGCGATGATGAAACCCAGCGATTCAAATGTGCCGGCGAACACCAGCAGCAGGACGACGCAGATGCCGATCTTGATCAGGGTTTCGCGATCCAGCGGCGGTTCGTCCGCGCTGTGTTTGATGGGGGCCGGGCGGAACACCATGTACAGCAGCGCCAGGCCCATCAGGCCGAGCATCAGCAAGGGAAAGGCACGCGGGCCGACCGGTTCATAAGAAAAAGCCGCTTGATACGGCCACGCCATGAGCGCCAGGCCGACGCAGGCCAGCAACAGCACCGAGGCGAAAATGCGTTGTAAGAGCATGGGAAACTCCTGTGCCGAGGCCTCGATGCGCGAGGCCGCAGCCGCTAGACAGAGGCGATCACTGAATCAGGCCGAACTCTTTGGCCAGCACCTTGTAGTCCGCCACCTGCTTCTTCACGTAGGTGTCCAGCTCCGGGCCGGTCATGGCGAACGGGAACAGTTCACGCTGATCGCGCAGCTTGGCGAAATCGTCCGAGGCCAGCAGTTTGTCGAAGGCGTCTTTCCACCAGGCGTAGTCTTCGTCGCTGACTTTTGGCCCGAGGTAAAAACCGCGAACCACTGGCCAGACGATGTCGTAACCCTGCTCGCGGGCGGTCGGGATGTCTTTCATTTCCGGCTCGTCGAGGCGTTTGTCGGCGAATACTGCCAACAGGCGCATGTCACCGCTCTGGATGTGCGGCATGGAGTCGGAAATGTCGGTGCTGCCGACCTGGATGTGCCCGCCAAGCAGCGCGGTGGCAATTTCGCCGCCACCTTCGAGGGCGACATAACGCAGGTCACGCGGGTTGATCCCGGCAGCCTTGGCGATCAGGGCGGTTTGCATCCAGTCCTGGCTGCCGACGGTGCCGCCGGAGCCGATGACCACCGAGCTCGGATCTTTCTTCAAGGCTTTGACTAGATCGTCGAGGGTCTTGTAGGGCGAATCGCTTTTCACCGCGATGGCGCCGTAGCTGGTGCCGACGGCCGCGAGCCAGCGCACATTGGTCTCGTCGAAACGACCGAACTTGCCTTGCGCCAGGTTCAGCAGCGAACCGCTGGACCACGCCACCAGCGTGCCCGCATCGGCCGGACGCTGAGCGACGACCGCGTTGTACGCCACCGCGCCGACACCGCCGGGCATGTAGGTCACACGCATCGGCTTGGTCAGCAGTTTTTCATTGACCAGCGCGCTCTGCGCCAGTTTGCAGGTCAGGTCGAAACCGCCGCCGGGGGAGGCCGGGGCGATGCATTCCGGGCGCTTCGGTTCGGCCATCAGTTGGCCGGCGAACAGCATGACGCCAGCGGCCAGAGCAACTTTACGCAGTGATAAGTTCATTGGTTTCTCCACGGTCTTCTTGTTGTAGGGCTTTTTGCAGGAGCTGCCGCAGGCTGCGATCTTTTGATCTTCCAACCCGCAGCATTTCAATCAATTACCAAAGGGCAACGCTATAGCTCACCAGCAGACGCACTTCATCGGCATCGCGAGCGGAGTAGTTGGAACGGTAGGTGGCATTACGCAGGCGTACGGCAACGTCCTTCAAGGCGCCGCTTTGTACTACATATTTGATCTCGGTGTTGCGCTCCCACTCTTTGCCTTCATCGCCGTTCTTGAGCTTGATGTTGTCACCGCTCAGGTAACGACTCATGAACGACAGGCCGGGGATGCCGAGGCGCGCAAAGTCGAAGTCGTAACGCGCCTGCCAGGAGCGTTCCTCGGCGCCGGCGAAGTCGTTGATCTGCACGAAGTTGACCAGGTACGGGTCGCTGCCATCGACATACGGGAAGGCGCTGTCGCCGGACATGTGCTGATAACCGGCGCTGAACTTGTGGCCGCTCAGGGCGTAGCTGACCAGGCCATTGAGCGAGCGGTTGTCGATCTCGCCACCACGGGCCGCGCCCTGATCGTCACTGACGGCAAAGCGCAGGTCGGTGGCGAAGGTGCCCGGGCCCATCGGCCGCGAGGCGACCAGACCGAAGAAGTGCTGGTTATAGACTTCGTCGAGTTGGGCGAAATGGTAGCTGCCGGTGATCTTGTCGGTGAACTTGTAGTCCACGCCGGCAAAATCGAAATGCTTGCCGGCCACGGTGCCAGCGAAACGGCTGTTCTTGTTGTTGAGGGCAATGTCCTCGAAATCGGTGCTGTCGCGATCCTTGGCTTTCTCCAGACGCCCGCCGGTGAAGGTCAGGTTCTTGATCTCTTTGGAGGTCAGCAAACCGCCCTCGAAGGTCTGCGGCAGGATGCGCCCGTCGTTCGGTTTGAGGATCGGCAATTCAGGCATCAGGCTGCCGATTTTCAGTTCGGTGGCAGAGATTTTCACTTTGCCGGTCAGGCCGACCTTGGAATATTCGTCAGCGGCGCGCCCGTCATCGTGGGTCGGCAGCAGGCCAGTGCCGGTGCGATCCGGGCTCGAATCAAGTTTGACCCCCAACATGCCCAGCGCATCGACACCGAACCCCACGGTGCCGTCTGTGTAACCCGATTGCAGGTTGAGCATGAACCCTTGGGCCCATTCATCCCGCTTGCTTTGCTGGGCACTGGTGCCGTCGCGAAAGTCGCGGTTGAAGTACATGTTGCGGGTTTCGAAGGTGGCGGAACTGTCTTTGATGAAGTCGGCGTAGCTCAGCGGTGAAAAACCGGCGAGGGCGGCGGCACTGACGAGGGCGGTGTGGCTGAAACGCGAAGGGCGAGCGGGCGTGAAAGCCCTGGTCTGCAAGGACGGCATGCGCGGTGTACTCCGTTTATTGTTCTTATTGGTCGAAAACGCTTCGTGGCGTTTTTCGTAGCGCTGTGTGGCAGCAGCGACGGCAGTCGAAACTGTCCGTGACCGGACTCTAACGGCCCAACCTTTCGCTAACCTTTCAGCTGGATTTCGCGGTTTTCGGGCTTCACAGTGGCGGTTGCGGCTGTAAACTCCGCGGCAAAGAATGGCGTCGGCCATCCCTGAATGAGGTAAAGATCCATGCGTGTTCTGCTCGTCGAAGACCATTTGCAGTTGGCCGAAAGCGTCGCCCAGGCGCTCAAGAGCACCGGTCTGACCGTGGACGTGCTGCACGATGGCGTAGCCGCCGACCTGGCGCTGGGCAGCGAGGAATACGCGATGGCGATCCTCGATGTCGGCCTGCCGCGCATGGACGGGTTCGAGGTGCTGGCGCGCCTGCGCGCACGCGGCAAGAACCTGCCGGTGTTGATGCTGACGGCGCGCAGCGATGTGAAGGATCGCGTACACGGCTTGAATCTCGGCGCTGACGATTACCTCGCCAAACCGTTCGAACTGAGCGAGCTCGAAGCGCGGGTCAAAGCCCTGCTGCGACGCAGTGTGCTCGGCGGCGAACGCCAGCAGCGTTGCGGCGTGCTGGCCTATGATCTCGACACCCGACGTTTCAGCCTTGGCGAAGAATTGCTGACCCTGACCTCTCGCGAACAGGCCGTGCTCGAAGCATTGATCGCCCGCCCGGGACGGGTGATGAGCAAGGAGCAACTCGCCGCGCAAGTGTTCGGTCTCGACGAAGAAGCCAGCCCCGACGCCATCGAAATCTACGTGCATCGCCTGCGCAAGAAACTCGACGGCCAGCCTGTGGCGATCGTGACTTTCCGTGGCCTCGGTTACCTGCTGGAAAGCCGCGATGCATAAGCCCAGCAGCCTGCGCTGGCGGTTGCTGTGGAACCTCGCGTTGCTGCTGGTGGTGTTGATGCTCGCCAGTGGTCTGAGCGCGTACTGGAATGGTCGCGAAGCCGCCGACACGGCTTACGATCGAACCCTGCTGGCCTCGGCGCGAACCATCGCCGCCGGCCTCTCGCAGCGCGACGGCACGCTCAGCGCCGACGTGCCCTACGTAGCCCTGGACACCTTCGCTTACGACAGCGCCGGGCGGATTTACTACCAGGTCAACGACATCCATCAGAAGCTGATTTCCGGCTATGAAAACCTGCCCGGGCCACCACCCGGTACGCCGAGAACCGACGATTATCCGGCATTGGCGCGATTCTATAACGCGACCTATCGCGGGCAGAACGTGCGCGTGGTCAGCCTGCTCAAAGCGGTCACCGAGCCGAACATGAATGGCATGGCGGAAATCCGTGTCGCCGAAACTGACGAGGCGCGAGTCAGCATGGCCCGCAGTCTGGCGGCCGATACGCTGCTGCGTCTGGGCATGCTGGCGATCGGCGCCCTGTTGCTGGTGTGGTTTGCGGTGAGTGCCGCGCTGCGCCCGCTGGAGCGTTTGCGCACGGCGGTGGAGGAGCGTCAGCCCGATGATTTGCGGCCGCTGCCGCTGGTGGAAGTGCAACATGAATTGTGGCCGCTGGTGCGCGCGCTCAATCACTTCACCGAGCGCCTGCGTGGGCAGTTCGAGCGGCAGGCGCAGTTCATCGCCGATGCCGCCCACGAACTGCGCACGCCACTGGCGGCGTTGAAGGCGCGGCTGGAGTTGGGGCTGCGTTCCAGCGAACCGGAAACCTGGCGCACAACCCTGGAATCATCCGCGCAAAGCACCGATCGCCTGACCCACCTGGCCAATCAACTGCTGTCGCTGGCACGGGTGGAAAACGGTGCCCGGGCGATCGCCGAGGGCGGCGCGCAATTATTGGATCTGAGTCAGTTGGCCCGCGAACTGGGCATGGCCATGGCGCCTCTGGCCCACGCGCGCGGCGTCGCACTGGCGCTGGAGGCGGATGAACCGGTATGGCTGCGCGGCGAGCCGACGTTGCTCAATGAACTGTTGAGCAATCTGGTGGACAACGCCCTGGCGCATACGCCACCGGGCGGCAACGTGATTCTGCGGGTCGCGGCACCGGCGGTGCTTGAGGTTGAAGATGACGGGCCGGGGATTCCGCTGGAGGAGCGTGATCGGGTGTTTGAACGCTTCTACCGGCGCAATCAACAAGTGGCGGGTTCAGGGTTGGGGCTGGCGATTGTCGGAGAGATCTGCCGGGCGCATCTGGCGCAGATCACCTTGCATGATGGCGAGCAGGCCGGTTTGAAGGTTCGGGTGAGTTTTATTGCCGGGTAGCAGCCGAGAGGGCTTTTGTGGCGAGGGAGGAAGCTCCCTCGCCACGAGTATCAGTAAAACATCGTCCGCGACTCTTCCAGATCTGCACACAATTGTTCGTTCTCCGGATCGATCCCAAGCTTTCTGAATGCCGGCACACTGAGCGGATCAATCCGTGAAATCGGATGATCGCTGTCCTTGTGGCAATACAGGCTCGCCACCTGCACCAGATCGACGTAATCGATCTGTGCCGAGTCGCGCTTGAAATCCAGGTACAGCCCAGGCAGCTCCACCAGTTGCTCGGGAAATTCCCAGACCCGCAACAGCTTGTCGCCCAGCAGCGGGTGAATGTGGTCGATCACATGATTGAGGCTGACCGGATCCGACAGCAGTTCGTAGTGATCTTCGGCGTAAGTCAGGATCGGCAGCACGCCGATTTGATGCACAAGTCCGCCCAGCGCTGCCTGATCAGGTTTGAGTTGGGTGTGGCGGCGGCACAGGGCGTAGCTGACGCCGGCGATTTCCAGGCTCTTGCGCCAGACTTCGCGCATCTTCTGTTCGACCACGTCGGAGCGGGCGTGGAAGATCTGTTCCATCACCAGCCCGATCGCCAGGTTGCTGCTGTAGTTCACCCCCAGCCGGGTGATCGCGGTGTGCAGGTCGGTGACTTCCTGGGTTGCACGCAGCAACGGGCTGTTGACTACTTTGATCAGGCGCGCCGACAGCGCCGTGTCGCGGCCAATGACTTTGCTCAGATCGCTGACGCTGATCTCCGGATCTTCGGCGGCCTTGCGAATTTGCAGGGCCACTTCCGGTAACGTTGGCAGAACCAGGTCATCGTTATCGATGGCCTCAACCAAATCCTGTTGGACCTTATCCGCCAGCTCGCTCATGTAGATTCTCTAGGGTGTTGCAACAAAAGCTGCGATCAGCGCTGGATTTCGCGGTCGCGATCCAGTTCGTAGGGCAGGTCGAGCAAATGCAGGGCTGGCCCTTCGAGGGCGCCGAGGTGCAGATCACCCGCTTCGGCAGCTTCGGCCTGCAACACCGCCAGCAGTTCAATCTTTTCTGCGGCGCGGGCGGCAATCACCACTTCGCCGATGGCGCTGCTGTGGCTTGGGGCGAACAGCGGGGTGCCCGGCTCTGGCAGTTCAGTCGCGTCAAGTTCTACGCGATAGAGGCGACGCTTGAGCTTGCCCAGGTACTGCATGCGCGCGACGATTTCCTGTCCGGTGTAGCAACCTTTCTTGAAACTCACGCCGCCGACGGCCTGCAGGTTGAGCATCTGCGGGATGAACAGCTCGCGGGTGGTCGGCATGACCTGACCGATACCGGCGCGAATCTGCCCCAGCAGCCATTGGTTCAGCTCGCCTTCCGGCAGGGCGGCGACGAGTTTGGCCTTGATGGCATTGGCTTGATCGGCCGGTGTCCAGAGCTCGGCGCGATCCGCCGAGACGCGAATCGCGATCAGGCCTGCGTTGCGCACCACGCTGTCGGTTTCGCGCGGCAGGTCCAGACCCAGGCTGGCCAATGCGGCGTCGCCGTGCTCCAGGCCAAAACGCACCCAGGCGGCGCTTTCGTCGGTCAACTTGGATTTGGAGAATACGGCGTACTTTTTCAGATCTGCCAGTTGCGGCTCTAGCAGTTCGCTGGCCATCGCCAGTAGCACACCGTCACCTTCGAGCAGAATGCGGAAGCTCGACTGCATCCGGCCTTTTTGCGTGCAGCGTGCGCCAAGGCTGGCCTGGCTGTCGCTGAGGTAATTGATGTTGCAGGTCAATTGGCCTTGCAGGAATTTGCCGGCATCCGCGCCGCGAACCGCGAGTACGCCTTCATGAGACAGGGTGCAGAAAAAAGCAGAATCGGCCATGGTTCATCGCAGGGTAAAAAGTCTGGGGCACATCATAAGGGCGCGTTGTTGAAATGGGTAGTTGATAAAGGATCGGTGGTGCCCGACCAAAGCCGACTGTGCGACCCGCGCCGGGGCTGTATACTGCGCGCCTATTTGAGGAGGGCTCCATGGTCGAACAAGTTGAACTCAATCGCCTCTTCTGGCACAGCCGCCGCGGCATGCTGGAACTTGACGTGCTGCTGGTGCCGTTCGTGCAGGAGGTCTATCCGCACCTCAACCAGGTCGATCGCGACTTGTATGTCCGACTGCTGACCTGTGAAGACCAGGACATGTTCGGCTGGTTCATGGAGCGCAGCGAATCCGAAGACCCGGAACTGCAGCGCATGGTCCGGATGATCCTGGACCGTGTTCAGCCCAAGTAACACCTTCGAATGCCGCTGGCATGCCTCACGGCAGTTGCTGGCGGCGTATCTGTTGGCCCAGGCGTTCGCACTGGGCGTGTTGTTTCTCCTGTCGATTCCACTCTGGGCCAGTCTGCTCGGAGCTTTCGCCTGTCTGCTGCACGCCGCGTGGGTGCTGCCACGGCAGATTCTGCTGAAGCATCCGCAGGCCTTTAGCCGATTACGCCGCGACGCCGATGGCTGGCAGTTGTGGAATCAGGCGGGCGGCTGGCAAGCGGCGCAGCTGCGGCCCGATAGCCTGGCGTTGCCGTTGATCGTGGTGTTGCGCTTTCGTCTGCGTGGGGAACGGCGAGTGCGTTCGATCTGCGTACCGCGAGACTCGCAGGCGGCGGATGTGCACCGACGCCTGCGAGTGCGGCTTAAATTCAGCCGGCGTAGGTGGGCGGCACCAGAATAGTGTCGAGCGCTTCGGGCAGCAGGTTCGGATAGTCGAGGGTGTAATGCAGGCCGCGACTTTCCTTGCGCTCCATGGCTGAGCAGATCATCAGTTCGGCGACTTGCGCCAGATTACGCAACTCGATCAGGTCGCGGCTGACTTTATAGTTGCTGTAGAACTCGTCAATCTCGTCCAGCAACAGACGCACGCGGTGCTGCGCCCGTTGCAGGCGCTTGTTGGTGCGCACGATCCCCACGTAGTCCCACATGAAGCGGCGCAGCTCATCCCAGTTGTGGGCGATGATCACGTCTTCGTCGGAATCGGTTACCTGGCTGGCGTCCCACTCGGGCAGGGCGTTTGGCGCGGTGACGGCATCCAGTTGCGCAAGAATGTCCGCTGCCGCCGAGCGGGCATACACGAAGCATTCGAGCAGCGAGTTGCTGGCCATGCGGTTGGCCCCGTGCAAACCCGTGAAGCTGGTTTCGCCGATGGCGTACAGCCCCGGCACGTCGGTGCGACCGTGTTGATCGACCATCACGCCACCACAGGTGTAGTGCGCCGCGGGTACGACCGGGATCGGTTGCCTGGTGATGTCGATGCCGAAACCCAGGCAGCGCTCATAAACTGTCGGGAAGTGGCTTTTGATGAAGGCTTCAGGCTTGTGGCTGATATCGAGATAGACGCAGTCGACACCCAGGCGCTTCATTTCATGGTCGATGGCACGGGCGACGATGTCGCGTGGTGCCAGTTCGGCACGTTTGTCGAAACGCGGCATGAACCGTTCGCCATTGGGCAGCTTCAGGTGCGCACCTTCGCCGCGCAAGGCTTCAGTGATCAGGAAGCTCTTGGCTTGTGGGTGATACAGGCAAGTGGGGTGGAACTGGTTGAATTCCAGGTTTGCCACCCGGCAGCCCGAGCGCCAGGCCATGGCAATGCCATCACCGCAGGCGCCATCGGGGTTGCTGGTATAGAGGTATACCTTGGCGGCGCCGCCGGACGCGAGGATCACGAAACGCGCGCCGTAGGTATCGACTTCGCCGGTCGCGCGATTCAGCACGTAGGCACCGAGGCAACGCTCGCCGTCCAGGCCCAGACGACGCTCGGTGATCAGATCAACGGCAACCCGTTGTTCCAGCAGCTCTATATTGCTGCGCTCTCTGGCTTGGGCGAGCAGGGTGGTGAAAATCGCTGCGCCGGTTGCGTCGGCGGCATGGATGATGCGCCGATGGCTGTGGCCGCCCTCGCGAGTCAGGTGGAATTCGAAACCGCCGTCTTCGGTGCCGGACTGTTCGTCGCGGGTGAACGGCACGCCCTGGTCGATCAGCCACTGGATGGCTTCGCGGCTGTGCTCGACGGTAAAACGCACCGCGTCTTCATGGCACAGACCGCCGCCGGCGTTCAGGGTGTCATCGACGTGGGATTCGACAGTGTCGGTATCGTCCAGCACGGCAGCGACGCCGCCCTGGGCCCAATAGGTCGAACCGTTGGCCAGATCACCCTTGCTCAATACGGCAATGCGCAAATGACCCGGCAGGGTCAGCGCGAGACTCAAACCGGCAGCGCCGCTGCCAATCACCAGAACATCGTGTTGAAACTGTTGGCTCATTTCAGGATTCCGCTCAAAGCGACCCGGATCGGGGTTGGCGCAAGACAGCTGGATCGGCGAGTCAAGACAGCCACACAGCCCACTAGTATATAGAGGGGTGGAGCGGCACAATAGCCGGGCTTGTATGGCATTGTGAAACTACTGTGACGACAAAAGCCTGACGTTTCGTCGGACGTTTTTTTCGGTCGTTTTGGGAAAAGGCGACTGTATCGAGGATGAAACAGGCTTTTTCAGCGCACGGTCGTTCAATGTCGCGCCAGCATGGCTATAAATAATTGGAACTTTTGCCAGAGGCCCAAGATCAATAGACAGTTGCCAGAAACACGGGACAGTGTCGGCTTCAATGCAGAACCTGCGATTGGGTTTTTGCCGGCGAACCGATGACAAGATTATTCGCGCAGCCGGTTTATCCCGCGCTGCGTTTTTCGTGCGTGCCAAATCAGAGCCCGCAGGAAACTTGCCTGGAGGGGGAGAACTTTTGCGAAAAGCCCGAGTCTATGTTTGCAAGTCTGGTCGTTTAGTTATGCAAGCCTCCTCCATGCTTATCGAGGAGTGTTCATGCTAACCCAGGAAGAGGATCAGCAGCTGGTCGAGCGCGTTCAGCGTGGCGACAAGCGAGCTTTCGATCTGCTGGTGCTGAAATATCAGCACAAAATTCTCGGGTTGATCGTGCGTTTCGTGCACGACACCCATGAAGCCCAGGATGTGGCTCAGGAAGCCTTTATCAAGGCGTACCGAGCATTAGGAAACTTTCGCGGAGACAGCGCGTTCTATACGTGGCTTTACCGTATTGCCATCAACACGGCAAAAAACTATCTGGTTTCACGCGGCCGCCGGCCGCCGGATAGCGATGTAAGTTCTGAAGACGCAGAGTTCTACGACGGCGATCATGGCCTCAAGGATCTCGAATCACCGGAACGCGCGTTGCTGCGGGATGAGATCGAAGGCACCGTCCATCGAACCATTCAGCAACTGCCAGAGGATTTGCGTACGGCGTTAACTTTACGTGAATTCGATGGTCTGAGTTACGAGGACATTGCGAGCGTCATGCAGTGTCCGGTGGGTACCGTGCGCTCCCGGATTTTCCGCGCTCGGGAGGCCATCGATAAAGCCCTGCAGCCGTTGTTGCAGGAAAACTGAGACAGCGGCGACAGCCAAGAGAGGAACGCCATGAGTCGTGAAGCCCTGCAGGAATCGCTGTCCGCAGTGATGGATAACGAAGCGGACGAATTGGAATTGCGTCGAGTGATCAATGCACTGGACGATGTTGAAACCCGTGAGACCTGGGCTCGTTACCAGATCGCCCGGGCAGCCATGCACAAGGACCTGCTGCTTCCGCGTCTGGACATCGCTGCGGCAGTCTCTGCTGCGCTGGAAGACGAAACGGCTCCAGCCAAAGTATCCCGTGGTCCATGGCGTAACCTCGGTCGTCTGGCCGTTGCCGCTTCGGTGACCGTTGCCGTACTGGCCGGTGTTCGTCTGTACAACCAGGACGAAATCGCGGGTGTCGAGTTGGCTCAGCAGTCCAATCAGCCTTCGCTGGTAGCGCCACAAGCCAAAGGCCCGGCAGTGCTGGCAGGCTATAAGGAAAGCTCGGAAACCACCGGTCCGATGGCCAATGGCGTTCTGCAAGGTCAGCCAGGCTGGCATGATCAGCGTCTGCCAGGTTATCTGCGCCAGCATGCCCAGCAGGCTGCGCTGAAAGGTACTGAAAGCGCCTTGCCTTATGCGCGTGCAGCAAGCATGGAAAACCGTTAAGGAGGATCATGCGCGCCATACCTTTACTTTCGCTTCTGCTCAGTGGCTGGTTCGTTGTTCCAGCCCACGCTGATGAGGCCCAGGACTGGTTGAACCGTCTGGGCCAGGCCGAACAGCAGCAAAGCTTTCAAGGCACCTTCGTTTACGAGCGTAACGGTAGTTTTTCTACCCATAACATCTGGCATCGTGTCCAGAACGGTCAGGTTCGCGAGCGTCTTGTTCAACTGGACGGCTCGGCGCAGGAAGTGGTGCGCATTGATGGGCATACTCAATGTGTCAGTGGCACTCTGATTGCGGGGTTGGGAGACTCTTCCAACTCGACCGCTCGTGCGTTTGATCCCCAAAAGCTGAAAAATTGGTATGAGCTTGCCGTCATCGGCAAGTCGCGCGTGGCCGGGCGTGATGCGGTCATCGTATCGCTGACGCCGCGAGACCAGCATCGCTATGGTTTCGAGCTTCATCTGGACAAGCAGACCGCCCTGCCGCTTAAGTCATTGCTGCTCAATGACAAGGGGCAGTTGCTCGAGCGTTTCCAGTTCACCAGCCTCGATACCGCTGATGTTCCGTCGGATAAAGATCTGCAAGCTGGCACTGAGTGCAAGGCCGTTACTATTGATAGTGACAAGGCCTCTGCCGTGAAGACGGCTCAGGTCTGGCATTCCGACTGGCTCCCTCCGGGTTTCGTGCTAACCAGCAGCACCTCGCACAAAGATCCGGAAACCAAGACTCAAGTCAGCAGCCTGATGTATGACGACGGTCTGGCGCGTTTTTCGGTATTTCTTGAGCCGTTGAACGGTGCAACAGTGACCGATACCCGCACGCAGTTGGGGCCGACTGTTGCCGTTTCTCGCCGCCTCACCACGCCCGAGGGTGAGATGATGGTCACGGTGGTCGGAGAAATTCCAATCGGCACAGCTGAACGCATTGCTTTGTCGATGCGCAACGATGGCACTGCAACCAGCAAGCAGTGAGCTGATTTCAGTCATTTCCACCTCTTCGTCGAGACGTAGATGAAATGTTTGCTCAGCATTTTCATTTGCAAATCACCCGAAAGTTTTTTATAGGTCAGAGCCTCACGGCTCTGGCCTTGTCTGTTGTTCCCGGAACAAAAATACCGGCCCGCGGTTCCCGGTGTTCCTTGCTCCATATCGCTTAACCCTGCTCGTCGTAACGGGAGCTGTATGTCGATACTTAGCTTGAAGTCTTATCTCTCCATTTTCGCCACCGTGCTGGTGCTGGGTCAGGCTGTCCCCGCTGTCCAGGCGGCCGACCTGCCGGATTTCACCCAACTGGTTGAACAGGCCTCGCCTGCAGTGGTGAACATCAGTACCACGCAGAAACTGCCGGACCGTAAGGTGAATCAGCAGATGCCTGACCTGGAAGGCTTGCCGCCGATGTTGCGCGAGTTCTTCGAGCGTGGCATGCCGCCTCAGCAGCGTTCGCCGCGCGGCGACCGTCAGCGTGAAGCACAATCGCTGGGTTCGGGCTTCATCATTTCTTCGGATGGCTACATCCTGACCAACAACCATGTGATTGCCGATGCCGACGAAATCCTCGTGCGTCTTGCAGATCGCAGTGAAATGAAAGCCAAGCTGATCGGCACCGACCCGCGCTCCGACGTGGCCCTGCTGAAAATCGACGGCAAGGATCTGCCGGTGCTCAAACTCGGCAAGTCCCAGGACCTGAAAGCTGGTCAGTGGGTGGTGGCGATCGGGTCGCCGTTCGGCTTTGACCACACCGTGACCCAAGGCATTGTCAGTGCCGTCGGCCGTAGCCTGCCGAACGAAAACTACGTGCCGTTCATTCAGACCGACGTACCGATCAACCCGGGTAACTCCGGTGGCCCGCTGTTCAACCTGAACGGTGAAGTGGTCGGGATCAACTCGCAGATCTACACCCGGTCCGGTGGCTTCATGGGTGTGTCGTTCGCCATTCCTATCGACGTGGCGATGGACGTTTCCAATCAGTTGAAAAGCGGTGGTAAGGTCAGTCGCGGCTGGCTGGGTGTGGTCATCCAGGAAGTGAACAAGGATCTGGCCGAGTCGTTCGGTCTTGATAAGCCGGCCGGTGCGCTGGTTGCGCAGATTCAGGATGACGGTCCGGCAGCCAAGGGTGGCTTGCAAGTGGGTGACGTGATCCTGAGCATGAATGGTCAGCCGATCGTCATGTCCGCCGACCTGCCACACCTGGTTGGTGCGCTGAAAGCGGGCGCCAAAGCCAACCTTGAAGTGATTCGTGACGGCAAGCGCAAGAATGTCGAGCTGACTGTCGGCGCGATTCCGGACGAGGACAAAGAGCTGGCAGCGCTGCCGAAATCCGGCGCGGAAAGCAGCAGCAATCGCCTCGGTGTTTCGGTGGTCGAGTTGACCGCCGAGCAGAAGAAAACCTACGACCTCAAGGGCGGAGTGGTGATCAAGGAAGTTCAGGACGGTCCTGCGGCCCTGATCGGTCTGCAGCCGGGTGACGTGATCACTCACCTGAACAACCAGGCCATCGGCTCCACCAAGGAGTTCACCGAGATCGCCAAGGCACTGCCGAAGAATCGTTCGGTGTCGATGCGCGTACTGCGTCAAGGTCGCGCGAGCTTCATCACCTTCAAACTGGCTGAATAACCCGGTTGCGGTGAAATAAAAAACCGCCTCGAAAGAGGCGGTTTTTTTATGCCTGAAATTTTTATGTCGCTGATGAGAACTCAGCCCATCATGTCCTTGATCATGCGTTCCTGCTCCATCAGCTCGCGCTGGCGCGCATCGATCCGCGAGGACAGCGGGAAGTTGCTGCCCGCCTTGCGTTTGGCAAAATCGAGCTGCTGGATCGCCTGACGATAGTCCCCCACCAGCGCAAAGTATTCGGCGCGAGCCTGATGTAGACCGATGATATTGCCGGACAGGCCACGAGTTTCAGCGACCTGATACCACACGTCCGGATCGTTCGGACGAGATTTGAGCAAGCTGTCGAGGGCTTTTTCCGCGTCAGCGGTGCGATTCTGTTTCAGCAACAGATCGACGCGAACCTGATTCAGCGGGTAGTTGCCCGGATATTGCGTGAGCATCCGGTCCACCCGCGTTTGCGCATCCGGCAGGCGGTTGTTGGTGATGTCCAGGTCGATCTGCGCGAGGTTGTAGATGATCTCGTTGGGCGACTTGGCCAGTAACTGTTTGAGGTTCTCCCTGGCCTCATTGAGCTGACCACCCTTGATCTGCGCGATTGCCAGGCCATAGCGCGCCACGTCATTCTTCGGGTTCTCATCCAGTTGTGCGCGGAAGCGCTTGGCGCCCAGCCCCGGGGTTTCTTCGTAGATCAGCTGTACGCGGGCGCGGATCAGCTGATAGCGCATGCTGTCTTCGATGCCGCCCGCTGGCGCCTGTTCTGCGCGGTTACGGGTGTCGGCGATACGCGATTCGGTCACCGGGTGAGTCAGCAGAAATTCTGGCGGCTTGGCGTCGAAGCGGTATTGGCGCATCAGACGTTCGAACATGGTCGGCATTGAGCGCGGGTCGTATCCGGCCTTTTCCAGGTTGAGGATGCCAATACGGTCGGCTTCCTGTTCGTTCTGGCGCGAGAAGGTACGTTGCGATTGAATGGCTGCTGCTTGACTGCCGGCAATGGTCGCGATCCCGGCATCACCACCACCGGCAGCGGCAATCACGATGCCAGCCAGCAGCGCCGCCATCATCGGTACCTGCATCCGTTGCGAAGCTTCGACGCCACGAGCAAAGTGACGTTGCGACAAGTGAGCCAGTTCGTGAGCCAGTACCGAGGCATATTCGCCTTCGGTCTGCGCATTGAGGAACAGCCCGCCGTTGACCCCGACCACGCCACCTGGCGCCGCGAAGGCGTTGAGCTGCGGGCTGTTGATCAGGATAAATTCGAGGCGGCGGTCAGTTACCTGGCTGGTTTCCACCAGCTTGTAGACGCTGGACTCGACGTAGTCCTTGAGTTGCGGATCGTTGAGTTGTGCAACCTGACTGCGCAACATCGCCAGCCAGGCGCGGCCCAGCTGATATTCCTGTTGCGGTGAGACAATGGCAGAACTGGCGTCGCCAAGTGACGGCAGATCGTCGGCAAAGCCCGGTGAGGCGAGCAGGCAAGCGAGCGTCAACAGGGTAGGGCGCAGAAATGTCATGCACAAAGCCTTAGAAGACAAAGACCTTACTGTAGCCGGACACCGGGCCCGCGACCAGATATTCTAGGCCGCTCGACCATCTGAACCGGAGTGACGCAATGACTGACGCTGTAGCCCATGATTGTGAACTGGACGCCAGTGGCCTGAATTGCCCGTTGCCGTTGCTCAAGGCCAAAATGGAACTCAACAAGCTGCCCAGCGGCGCCGTACTCAAGGTGATCGCCACGGACGCGGGCTCGCAGCGCGACTTCCGCACCTTTGCGCGTTTGGCCGGTCATACGCTGCTGCGCGAAGAAGACGAAGCGGGCGTTTACCGTTACTGGTTGAAAAAAGCCTGAAATCCACCGCGTAAAAGACCTAGGGATTATTGATGTTCAAAGTGTTACGCGACTGGATTCAGCGCTACTTTTCCGACGAAGAAGCGGTGGTGCTGGCAGTGCTGCTGTTTCTCGCCTTCACCGCAGTGCTCACGCTCGGTGGCATGCTCGCGCCGGTACTGGCGGGGATGGTGCTGGCGTACCTGATGCAGGGGCTGGTGCTTGCTCTTGAGCGTATGCGCGTGCCTGGTGCGGCGGCAGTGGGCCTGGTGTTTGCTCTGTTCATGGGCGTGTTGCTGGTGTTTATCGTGGTGGTGTTGCCGCTGCTCTGGCATCAGTTGATCACGTTGTTCAACGAGCTGCCGGGCATGCTCGCCAAATGGCAGTCGCTGCTGCTGTTGCTGCCCGAGCGCTATCCGCACCTGGTCTCCGATGAGCAGGTGCTGCAGGCCATCGAAGCCGCGCGTGGCGAAATCGGCAAGTTCGGGCAGTGGGCGCTGACCTTTTCGCTGTCGAGCCTGCCCCTGCTGGTCAACATCATGATCTATCTGGTGCTGGTGCCGATCCTGGTGTTTTTCTTTCTCAAGGACCGGGCCATGATCGGCGAGTGGGTGCGCGGCTATTTGCCTCGCGAGCGGGCGCTGATTACCCGGGTCGCGCAGGAGATGAATCGGCAGATTGCCAACTACATTCGCGGCAAGGTCATCGAAATCGTGATCTGCGGCGGCGTGACCTACATCGCCTTCGTCGCCCTCGGCCTCAACTATGCGGCGCTGCTGGCGTTGCTGGTCGGGGTGTCGGTGGTCGTGCCGTACGTCGGTGCGGTGGTGGTGACCGTACCGGTGCTGCTGATCGCGCTATTCCAATGGGGCTGGAGCGATCAGTTCATTTATCTGATGGCGGTCTACGGAATCATTCAGACGCTGGATGGCAACGTGCTGGTGCCTTTGCTGTTTTCCGAGGCGGTCAACCTGCACCCGGTGGCCATCATCTGCGCGGTGCTGTTGTTTGGCGGGTTGTGGGGCTTCTGGGGCGTGTTCTTTGCGATTCCGCTGGCGACGCTGTTCAAGGCCGTGCTGGATGCCTGGCCGCGCAAGGAGCCTGTGGTGGCTCCATTGCTATGAAAGTAAAAAGATCGCAGCCTGCGGCAGCTCCTACAGGGAAACACATTCCAATGTAGGAGCTGCCGCAGGCTGCGATCTTTTGATCTTTTGATCTTCAGGCTTTATTCAGCGCCTGAGCTGCAGCCAGCACCGCATCCACATGCCCCGGCACTTTCACACCGCGCCATTCCTGACGCAGCACACCGTCCTTGTCGATCAGGAATGTGCTGCGATCGACGCCCAGGTATTCCTTGCCGTACAGCTTCTTCAGCTTGATCACGTCGAACAGCTGGCAGACGGCTTCGTCCTTGTCGCTGATCAGCTCGAACGGAAATTCCTGCTTGCACTTGAAGTTCTCGTGGGACTTCAGGCTGTCGCGGGAAATCCCGAAGATTTCCGTGTTGGCAGCCTGGAACGCCGCGTACTGGTCACGAAAACCCTGGCCTTCGGTGGTGCAGCCCGGGGTGCTGTCCTTCGGATAGAAGTAGATCACCACTTGCTTGCCCTTCAAGGCAGACAGACTGATGGTCTGCCCGCTGGTGGCAGGTGCTTCGAAATCCGCAACGGGTTGGTCGATGACAACGGCCATGAAAGCTTCCTTACATTGGGTTTTGTGGGCGCCAAGGCTCGATGAGGGCATCCAGGTTCATCGCGTCGGCGAAATCCAGGAACTGGTCGCGCAGCCAGCTGATCTGGGTGCCGGCCGGCAGTGTCACGGTAAAGGTGGCGTTGAGCATGGTGCCGCCGGTCTGCGGGGCCTGATAGGTATCGCAGGTCAGGTTTTCCAGCTCGACGTTGTGGTCCATGAAAAACTGGCACAGCTCATTGATGATGTCCGGGCGATACGCCGAGCTGACATAAGCTACATAAGGCAGCGCCTGCGGGCGATTTTCCAGCGCCGCACTGCGTACCACGTTGACGGTGAAGGCGTGGCGCTTGGCCAGGGTCGGCAGGCTGCCTTCGAGGCGGGCCAAGGCGTCCCAGCTACCGGAAATTTCCAGCACCAGGGCACTGCACTCGCCGTGGCGGGTCAGGCGGGACGTGACGACGGCGCAGCGATTTTCATGGCTGGCGCGGCACAGGACGTTAGTCAGCTCCATGGGGTTGGCGCCAAGGGCACTGATGACAAGGAATTGTTCGCGAACTGTGGGGGTGGACATGCAGCATTCCTAAAGCGATGAGCGGTCGGTAGGTCGATGGGCGTTGGCCGTCGGGATGCGTCTGCGCGTGCCCGTTCAGAAAGCCCCGGACCCTGGCTCGCCATTCGCTCCAATAAAGGCGGAACGTGCAGCTGCGACACTGGAACGGGGCCTGGGAGGCCGAAAGGGGAGGCTGGTACCCGGCGTACAAGCTGATCTGTACCGATCAAAGTCTGAAGGGTAGCGAAAACCGACGCCAAGGGGAATGGCGGCGCAGTACTTCGCTTGTGCAAGCATCTTGGCGCCAGTACCATTACCGCTCTCTTTTTCCGGCAGGAGCGGTTTCATGATTGCGGGCAGTATGGTGGCACTGGTCACTCCCATGGATGCACAAGGGCGTCTTGACTGGGACAGCCTCAGCAAACTCGTGGACTTCCATCTCAAGAACGGCACCCATGCCATTGTCGCGGTCGGTACTACCGGCGAGTCGGCAACCCTTGATGTAGAAGAACACATCGCCGTCATCAAAGCCGTGGTCAAACAGGTCGCAGGCCGCATCCCGGTGATCGCCGGTACCGGTGCGAATTCGACCCGCGAAGCCGTCGAGCTGACCCGCAACGCCAAGGAAGCCGGCGCCGACGCCTGCCTGCTGGTCGTGCCGTACTACAACAAGCCGACCCAGGAAGGCCTGTACCAGCACTTCAAGCACATTGCCGAAGCCGTCGACATTCCACAGATTCTCTACAACGTTCCCGGCCGCACCTCCTGCGACATGCAGGCCGAGACGGTGATTCGCCTGTCCACCGTGCCGAACATCATCGGCATCAAGGAAGCCACCGGCGACCTGAAACGCGCCAAAGCCATCATCGACGGCGTGAGCAAGGATTTCATCGTGCTGTCCGGCGATGATCCGACTGCGGTCGAGCTGATCCTGCTGGGTGGCAAAGGCAACATATCCGTAACAGCCAACGTCGCCCCGCGCGAAATGGCTGACCTGTGCGAGGCCGCGTTGAAAGGCGACGCCGATACCGCACGGGCAATCAATGAAAAACTGATGCCGTTGCACAAGGACCTGTTCATCGAAGCCAACCCGATTCCGGTGAAGTGGGCTTTGGTTGAAATGGGCTTGATGCACGAAGGCATCCGCCTGCCGCTGACCTGGCTGAGCGCTCCTTGTCATGAAACGCTTCGCACGGCCCTGCGCCAGTGCAGCGTCCTGGTTTAATTGAGGAAGTACAACGCATGAAGCGAATGGCCGGACTTTCCGCACTTGCCTTGATTATCTCCAGCACCAGTGGCTGCGGATGGGTCTGGGGCCCGGAAGGTTATTTCCGTGACCGTGGTAGCGATTACCTGGAAGCGCAACAGACTGCACCGATGCAACTGCCACCGAATGTCAGCACCTCCAAGCGCCTCGACCCGCTGTTGCCGATCCCGCGCAACGTGGCCGATGACACTGCCAAGGGCGAATACGTGGTGCCGCGTCCACAACCGCTGACCGCGATTGCCGATGCAACCGACTACTCGCTGCAGAAGAGCGGTGACTCGCGTTGGGTCGTGGCCCAGCACCCACCGGCCGAAGTCTGGCCAGTGGCGGTGCAGTTCTTCCAGGACAACGGTTTCCGTCTGGATGAACAGCGTCCGCAAACCGGTGAATTCACCACCACCTGGCAGCATTCTGACGAGCTGTCCGCCGCCATGGCCAAGCGCCTGAGCGCAGCGGGTGTCGGCGCCGACAGCGAAACCCGCGTGCGGGTGCGCATCGAGCCGGGCGTGCAGCGCAACACCAGTGAAATCTACGTGGTCAGCGCCGAGCGTCCTGCCGGCAGCACCGCTGACGTCGATTTCACCAACCGTTCGGTCAACACTGGCCTGGACGCCGCGCTGGTCGACGACATGCTGGCGAGCATGAGCCGGACCTCCGAAAAGGGTGGTTCGGTGTCGATGCTGGCTTCGCGTGATTTCGATACCCCAAGCCGTGTCAGCCTCAGCGAAGACGGTAGCGGCAACCCAGTGTTGAACGTCGGTCCGGATCTGGATCGTGCCTGGTCGAGCGTCGGTCGTGCGCTGGAGCAAGGTCAGTGGCGCGTTGAAGACATCAACCGCAGCCTGGGCCTGTACTACATCAACCTGGCCGAAAAAGCCGAGAAGAAAGACGAGAAGCCTGGTTTCTTCAGCAGCCTGTTCGGCAGTGCGCCGACCAAAGAGGAAGTTGAAGCCCGCGCCGAGCGTTATCAGGTTCGCCTGAGCAAGGTCGGTGAAAACGTTCAGGTAACCGTCGAGAAGAACATCAACACCGTTGCGCCGGCCGATGTGGCCCGCAAAGTGTTGAGCGTGATTCAGGACAACCTGGGCTGATCACATGCGCTTTGCCGTTCTCGGCAGCGGTAGCCAAGGGAACGGCACGCTGATCGCCAGCGCTGATACGTATGTGCTGGTGGATTGTGGTTTTTCCCTGCGGGAAACCGAAAAACGCCTGTTGCGCCTGGGTGTGAACCCGGCGCAATTGAGCGCGATACTCGTAACCCACGAACATGCCGACCACGTGCATGGCGTGGGTTTGCTGTCTCGGCGCTACAATCTGCCGGTCTACCTCAGTCGCGGCACACTGCGCGGGATGCGCAAACCGATCGAACCCGCAGGCTTTCTGGCCGGCGGCGAGCAGTTGCAGATCGGCGCTCTGAACATCGGGGTCATTGCCGTGGCCCATGATGCGCAAGAGCCGACTCAGTATGTATTCAGTGACAACGAGCAGCGGCGCTTCGGCCTGCTGACCGACCTGGGTTCCTACTGCGAGCGGGTGCTGGACAGCTATCGGGATCTCGATGCATTGATGATCGAGTCCAACCATTGTCGCGACATGCTGGCACGTGGTCATTACCCGTACTTTCTCAAGCAGCGGGTGGGCGGCGAGCTGGGACATTTGAACAACCATCAGGCGGCATTCCTGGTGGCCGAGTTGGGGTGGCAGGGCTTGCAGCATCTGGTTCTCGCCCACCTGAGCAGCAAGAACAACCTGCCGCAGCTGGCCCGGCAATGTTTTGTCGACACCCTCGGGTGCGACCCGGACTGGCTGCAACTGGCCGATCAAGATTCAGGGCTAGACTGGCGCCATATCGCCTAGCCCATCTACTTAGCAAGCGGAGCCCATCATGGAAAAACGTGAAGAACTCTACCGCGGCAAAGCCAAATCGGTTTACAAGACCGATGACGCTGACCGCTTGATCCTGCTGTTTCGCAACGACACCTCGGCGTTCGACGGCAAGCGCATCGAGCAGCTCGACCGCAAAGGCATGGTGAACAACAAGTTCAACGCCTTCATCATGCAAAAACTCGAAGCGGCCGGCATCCCGACCCAATTCGACAAACTGCTGGGCGACAACGAGTGCCTGGTGAAGAAGCTGGACATGATCCCGGTCGAGTGCGTCGTGCGTAACTACGCCGCTGGCAGCCTGGTAAAACGTCTGGGCGTCGAAGAGGGCATGAAGCTCAACCCGTACACCTTCGAACTGTTCCTGAAGGACGACGCCAAGGGCGACCCGTTCATCAACGAATCCCACGTCGTGGCATTCGGCTGGGGCACCGCCGAGCAACTGGCGCGCATGAAAGAACTGTCGCTGAAGGTCAACGAAGTCCTGAGCAAACTGTTCGACGACGCAGGCCTCTTGCTGGTGGACTTCAAGCTTGAATTCGGCGTGTTCAGCGACGGCTCGATCGTCCTGGGCGACGAGTTCAGCCCGGACGGCTGCCGTCTCTGGGACAAGGACACCAAGAAGAAGATGGACAAAGACCGCTTCCGTCAGGGCCTCGGTGACGTCATCGAAGCTTACGAAGAAGTCGCCAATCGTCTGGGTGTACCGCTTTAATCGACGCAAGCATCTGATAGCACGGAGAAAATTTTCGAAAGAGGGTTTGCTTTCGGCAGAAGTGTTGTTATGATGCGCGCCGTTGGAGAGATGCCAGAGTGGCCGAATGGGACGGATTCGAAATCCGTTGTACCTTCACCGGTACCTAGGGTTCGAATCCCTATCTCTCCGCCATTATTGAACAAGACAAAGCCCCCGTAATCATTGCTGATTACGGGGGCTTTTTCGTTTTCGGTCGCCAGGATTCGTGTTGTGCGGGCTGATGCCTCCAGGCTTTGACTTTATGCCGATCGGGATGGGCCTGTAGGCGCTCTGGCGGCGTCTACAGGGGCTGAGCGGATCGATCCGGGTCGTATCAATATTGGTAAGACGCATGGGTGAGCAGCCCGGAAGGGGGGGGGCTTGGGCTGCTATAGCTTGCACTTACGAGGGGGGGGGCAACCAGAGTGGCTCTGGCTGCTGTCTCCGATAACGGTTATACAATTCTCGTCGATTTTTTGCGTTAGTCACCGCTTACCGAGTGAGTTACTTGCATTGCGAATCCACGTGGCTGGCCAGTTTATAGATCGTTCCACCAAACGTTCCGTAGGACTTTTCTGGCGAATTGGCAATGGTCGCAACGGCTCCGTAGAGCCTGGAGCCTTCAACCGCCTCCTTGATGGTTTCTGAGCCCGGTAGGTCTGTTCTGGTGGTGGTCATGAGGATGTCGGGCGGACAGGACTCCAGAGCGCGTTGCAAGGCGTGTGCATTGAACCCGTACCTGATTGCCATGGCATTCAGGTGATCTGATTTGTATGCGGGGGGCATTAGCCCTGTCAAAGGGTAGAGGGAAAACATAAAGCCGCTGATGCTTAGTGTACTTCCAGGTGGAGCGGCTTTCAGGATGGCATCGGCGGCCAGTAAATAGTTGGACTGGGCAACCGCTTCAGGTCTCCATGCCGTGTTGGCTATGCCTGCAAGATTTTCCTTGGTGCCTGACCAGATGTTGGAGAGCAGAACAAATTTGGGCCAAAGCAGAGGCACGCACGCCGCAATTAATCCTGCTGAGATTACGACTCTCACTTTTTCAGGTTGCGGGCTGATCAGGTAATGCCAGGCCAGTGCGCAGATACCCGCCAAGCCTGGAAGGCAGACAGCGAAGTGGTAGGGAAAACCTATTTTTGTAATGGGTTCCAGCAAGGGGACGGCTGCAATGGCGACCCAAAATAATAAGCGATTCAAAGATGCTGAGCTTCGCTGATGCACGGTATGCACAATCAGTCCGAAAGCTGCGGCCCCTGTAATGCCGAGTGCGATACCTGCCTCTTTGGCTGAAGCAGTGCCATTTGAAATCAGCAGAGGGATCGTCTGATCTTTCATTGAGGCATAAAAGTCACCGGCATGTACGTACGCGTCAAGGAACGCCTGCATTCCACCGCGCGAAATCAGTACCGCGCCAATGATGATGGCACCTGTCAGTACACCACCCATGGAGAATCTGGTAAGTGTTCGCCAGCCATGGGTGATCAGGATGCTGATTGCCCCGACGACCACGAACGGTATGAACGTTTCTCGAAGCAAAACCGAGATCGCGCTCAATCCCCCGATCCAGAGCCAGGACGGCGAGTCCTTCGATATGTTTCGAGCCCATAGCAGTGCGATGAACAGTGGGATATAGGCCGAAAATATGCTGTTCTTGAATCCTGATTGAATGAACAGAGGCTGATTCATCAAAAAGAGGAATATAGCCGCTATCAGCGTGGCTCCCAGTCGGCTCTGTGATTGCTGTTCGATTACTTTGTAAAAGAGCAGCCCGGCCACCAAGGCGACAATCAAATCGACGAGTCGCAGAAACATCAGATGATTGACTGACAAATCAAAAACCCAAGATAGGAGCATTGGGTAAAGCATCAATGTCCCTGAATCGGGTAGCCCATGTCCGGTGGACAAGCTTGCAAAAATGATCTGCGAGAAATAGGCAAATACACCTTCATCTGTGGAAGGCAATGAGCCTAGAACGCTAAGTCGCGGCAACCCTGTCGCCAAGATAACGACGAACCAGCAAAGGGCCTGCTGGCTTGATTTGGTGCAATGACTCAGCATGAAAGCATCTCTACGACTTTGATTTGCTGGGCTTCAGTGATACCGACCCAAAGTGGCAGGCGAACCAGGCGTTCGGACTGGTCATCGGTGACTTCCAGGCTGCCATGTGTGCGGCCGTATCGCCGGCCCGCAGGAGATGAATGCAGGGGAACGTAGTGGAAGACCGAACTGATCTCCTGGCTCCTGAATTTCTCAAGGACAACTTGGCGATCAATGTCGGGTGCCAGCAACACGTAATACATATGAGCGTTATGTTGGCATTCTTGAGGAATTATCGGGCGTCGCAGAATGCCGCGCGCCTCCAGAGGCGCCAGTAATTCGTGGTAGCGGTTCCAGCTGGCAAGGCGCGTCTGAGTAATGCGATCAGCTTCCTCCAGCTGTGCCCAAAGAAACGCAGCGATCAATTCCCCGGGAAGAAAAGAAGAGCCGACTTCTTGCCAGGTGTATTTATCGACTTCGCCTCTGAAGAAACGGCTGCGGTCTGTACCCTTTTCACGAATGATCTCGGCGCGCAACGCCATCTGTGGATCGTTGACCAGAAGAGCGCCACCCTCACCGGAAATCACATTTTTGGTCTCATGGAAGCTGTAGGCGCCCAAGTCACCGATGCCACCCAATGCGCGCCCCTTGTACGTAGCCATTACACCTTGAGCTGCATCCTCAACTACTTTGAGATCGCGTCGCCGGGCGAGTGTCATGATGCTGTCCATCTCGCAAGCGACGCCAGCGTAATGGACTGGGACGATGGCTTTGGTTCGATCAGTGATGGCTGACTCAATTAGATTTTCGTCGAGGTTCAGGGTGTCTTTGCGGATATCGACAAAGACTGGGACGCCCCCTCGCAAGACAAAGGCGTTTGCGGTGGAAACAAATGTGTAGGAGGGCATGATGATCTCATCCCCTGGCTCAATATCCAGAAGCAGCGCAGCCATTTCCAGGGCAGCGGTGCATGAGTGGGTCAGCAGGGCTTTGCTGCAACCAGTTCGCTGCTCCAGCCAGTTGTGACAGTGCTTCGTAAACGGTCCGTCACCGGCCAAGCGGCCATTGAAGTGAGATTCGGCAATGTAATAAAGCTCCTTCCCGGTCATGTGTGGCCAGTTGAATGGAATCTTGTTTTTGCTCATTTTGAATTCGCTCCGATCTCAAAGATGCACAGTACTGGCCAGCTTTGAATGAAAACTGGGAAGGCCGCCTGATTAGGGGGCAGTGGGGTGTCATCCACGAGCAGCCACCACTGTGCCTATGACAATAAGAGAAACCCCTATTACTTTTTGTAGAGTCATGGGCTCGCTTAAAATCCATGTCCCCAGAATAAGCACGACAACAAAGTTAATGCTCATGAACGGGTAGGCGTGGCTCAAGTCGAATTTCGACATGGCAGCCATCCAGGTGATGGAGGCGAGGAAACCCGCTAAAAAACCGGAAAATACACCAGGGTCCATTAGTAAGTGGACCATGAACTTGAGTTTTCCGAAAAGATCTTCCGGCAAGGCGCCAAAGCGTGAAATTCTCCATTTCAGCATTAGTTGCCCGTACACAGTAAATATAATTGTGGCGAATATATAAAGGTAGTCGAGCAAGCGAGCCATTAATTGCGCTCCAGAATAGCTAGCCCGAATCCGGATTTTCCGTAGCCATTGCCGTTATACAACATGTATCTTTTTCCCTTGTGATCGAACACAAACGGGTACTCAATCATTTCGGAGTCCCAGCCCTCCGACGATGCGTCAATGCTGACTTCATTCAGTGCGAGTCGCCATTGAGTGCCTGCATCAGTAGTTGCATATCCGATACGATACTTTTCGCCGTTTCCACTGCGATATGAAAACCACATTTCCAGTCCGCCCAGAGGGTTTTTTGCAATGGTGGGGCGAGAAAAAGCCTGCGCGACTCCCACTTCAAAAGGGATTGCCAGGCCGTTACGGTGCCAGTTATCACCGTCATTGGAGTGAGCCGAGTTGATGATGTGGATCATTTCACCATTGCCGGAATCCCAGGTTCTGGTCGATCCATACCACATGTCAAAGCCACCATCGGGATTTTCGACCACCCAGGGATAGGACAGGCTGATGGGATCGGTCTCATCGATGCCCATGAACGGAGTATCGCGGTCAATGCTCAGTGTGGCGTCTGAGTTGACAATCAGTCTGCCGACATCCCCTCGCCAGTGTTGCTGTCCGGACGATTGCCAGCCCATGAAAAGCATGTACCGAACGCCGTCGACCGTGTAGCAGTTGCCGATGCTCACGCCGTCGGCATAGAAACTTCCCTTTGGACCATGCTCGAAAAACGGTAGAGGGTGTTCCTTGACAACTTTTAACTGTTCGATATCGATGTCAACGGCACCGACGGAGGAGCGATTTTGGCTATCCCTCCCGCTGAAAAAAACTCTAAAAGTATCATCGTGCAAAAATACCGGAAGCGGATTGGCTGCATGAGATAGCAACTTCGGATGACGGTTTTCGCCTTCGACGGTAAACAGTCGTCCGAGTTTTCGCCATGTCGGTTTCATAATTTTCTCAACTTACTGCTTGGCACTCTTGAGCGCTCGGTGGCTTGACCGATATATACACCTTCCGCCTCTGCGTCTGCCAAGAGCAATGTGCCTGCGCCTATCACGCATTTGTCCTCTACCTTTATATGGTCGCGCAGTGTTGCGTTGACACCAATAAAACACTGCTCGCCAATATGAACACCGCCTGAAATTACTACATGCGAGGCGATAAAAGTATGGTCCTGGATCGTGGAGTGATGGCCGATATGGTTGCCACTCCAGAGCGTGATGTTATTGCCGATTGACACGAAAGGCTGGAGGGTGTTGTCTTCAAGAATAAAACAGTTGTCGCCGATAAGCCCCTCGTTGAGTACAGTTGCACGACTGCTGATGTAATTGGCGAGAGTATAGCCGAGCACCTTGGCTGCCAGATATTTCTCTTTACGCACCGCGTTGAGTTTGGAGTAGCTCAAGGCGATGAACATGTCATGGGTTTCTACTGGGTAGCGGGAAAGAATATCTTCAAATGCAACGACTGGCAGCCCGCAAAAAGTAGGAGCTTGAATATACTCGCTGTCGACTGTGAAGGCGACTACTTCAAAGGAGGAGTCTGTGCTGAAATAAAAATGTGCCAGTTGAGCAATATCGCCTGATCCAAATATTACTAGTTTTCTTTTCATCACGTCTTCCTTACCAGAATGGTGAATTCATAAAGTCCATAGTCATGGAGCAAGGCGACCTGTCGGGAATAGCGGCGTTTGCACAAATCAAATAACAGGCAAGGGTCGGAGTAGTACAGGTCGTCGCGCTTTTTATCTTCGTCGGAGTATGAAGTCAGGCAGTTGAAGGCGAAGCCGTAACGACTTGCTTTATCCATTACATCCAAGGTGTTTTCAAGGTAGGCCCGCCACTCTGCGTCGGACCGTCCCAAGCGAACATTGAAGATCCCACTGGCAACAATATAGTCCATCAGGCTGTCAGGTTCGGATGCGGTAATGAATCGCGCTGCCTGCATTTTTGCATAGCGTTGTTTGGCGACATTGATCATGTCGCTGGAAACGTCGATGCCAAGGTACGAAAATGAGTGGCATTGTTTATTCAGGTAGTCAACAAGTGCGCCGTATCCGCAGCCAAGATCACCGATTGAGAACGCCTGCGGATCATTGATTATTTTGCACAGTTGTTCGAATCGAAGCGCCTGGCCCTGTTCACCGTTCCAGTCAACTCCATTTGGGGTTTCGCCATGTAGTGCGAGCTTTTTCGAGTAGTAACTTGCTACTTCGTCGAGCAATTCAATCTTGTCGTTTTGCATAAATTTGCCTCACGATGGTGTAGGGGCGCTGTTTCGACTCGGAAAAGATCTTCGAAAGATAGATGCCCACGACGCCAATAAACGAGATGACCATGCCGCCAATTAGCCAGATGGACGCCATGACTGACGTCCAGCCACTCATCGGCGTCGCCAGCACTAGCCAATGAAGGATCAGATAAGCAATATAAAGGACAGCAAAAAAAGAAATAGAAATGCCAATATAGAAGATGCCAACCAGCGGGGCATTACTGAACGAAGTCACAGAGTTAACCAATACAGACATTTTTCGTCTGAAGGTATAAGTCGTTTGACTGGTGTTGCCTTTTTTTACCGTTTGCGCTTGCTGGTTAAAACCGGTGATATGCCAAAGTCCTGCCATGAATACTTCACGCTCCTCATGGCGTAGCAAGGCATCCACATAGCGACGAGTCATCAGTCTGGCGGTGATGATGTTTTCCGGCAGTGCCAACCCTGTCAGCGCTTGAAAGAAGCGATAGAACCAGCGGCCGCTCCAGCGTTCGAACCAACCACCCTTGCGTTGCTCCTGTACGCCATAGACCACATCACAGGATTGCTGTTGAAGCTGCTCGGAAAAGCTGGTCAAGTATTCAGGCTCCTCCTCCAGATCGCTGTCTATCAGGAAAACTTTCTCTCCATTGGCGTGTGCCAACCCAGTCATCATTGCTTTGTGATGACCGAAATTACGTGACAGGTCAACCAATACAACATGGTGATCTCGCTCGGTAAGAGAGATAGCAATGTCAAGGCTGTTGTCGGGGGAACCGTCATTCACCAAGACGATTTCATAGTCTTCCCCTACAAGGCTTATTGCCGCAGCGCTGGCACGTGAATAAAACTCTTCTATATAGGCCGCAGATTGATAAAGGGTGGCGACGATCGAGAGCTTCATCAATTAACATGCCTCATCTGGCGATGGGAATTTTCCCCGCAGTTAAATAATAAGTCGAGAATCGTAACGCCATGGGTGAACTCTCCCCATAACTGTGGGTACTCCGGGTAGCCAGCGTAGTCATACCAAGTGAGCTTTATATTTCGCGTGTCGAAAATCTGTTCATCGATATAATTTCTGGCCGCCGGGCCGGAGATGTATTCGGTGCCTCCTGCCTGAGCACAGAGGTCGGCAAGACGCTCGGTTTTGCCTTCGATTAACGTGTAGTCGGAGGAGCGAGTGAGCGTGGTTGTTATTTTAAGGTAATCGCAGATGGCCTGGATAAAGTTCTGGTTAAGTTCGGAAATAGTGGCGTAGGAATTGCTCAGATATAGTGGCTCAAGCCATTCGGCAATTTCCTGGAAGTGGGGCGCACGACTGTAGTTTTGAAGCAGGGATCTCCAGTGAATGGCGGCCCATTCGTTTCCATCAATTTCAGTGTCCTTGATTTTCTGGTGGTATTTTCCTTTCACCAGAACGGGCACTGTTAGCCACTGAACACCTTGAGGCGTTTTGATCTGATTGCGGTTTCGCCAGTCACGACGCGTATATTGCATGTCGTCAAATAGAATAAATTCATCTACCGATGCGATCATGTCAAAATACCCTTTCCAAGGTATGTAGTTAGATTGGAGTATCGCAACTTTTTTCAAAGTATCATTCCTTGGTTTCGATGAGGCTTGCTTGAATGATTCGGCTGATGTGAAATAATAAAGAATGGACTTTTTGCAAGTTAATAGAAAACAAACTATTGGTAGTGCTGTTTCTCCACTTCTTGACGCAGGCATGTTAATCCGCGAAGGAGGAGGCGTCACCCTTTTCGTCGAGATTTTTTCCCTGGAGCATCGCTGGAGAAGGGAGGGCGTGAGCAGTCAGAATGCATTCTCCGACCTCGGGCAGGGCAGGTCGTCCTACCCTGCCCGGGGGGCGTTGAAGCCGGGCACGCCTCGCTCTGGGGGGCGCTACTATCTAGTGGATTTGGAAAGCAAGTTGGGTCGTGGGGAAAGTGACTTCGTTGCAGTAAAACTCAGCTTGTTATGGCTATAAGCAGTTCGACATGTTGATTGTATTGAAGGCATTTTTTGTAGAAAACCCCAGTGCAAAAGGCTGGGGCTTTCTGTTCAGCAGGCGCTGGACCATTCCCATGATCGGGCGGTCATAGTCGGAATTATCCGCCTTGTCATTGCATGTCTATTGCATTCGGCTTGTTGTTCTTGGGCACCTGGCAGAGTTTCTGATTCAGATTTCCTTCACCGGCGTATCGCTCTGCACACCCTTGATCAACTCGATCACATGTAAACAGTCAGCTTTGTTCACATAGGACTCGCCACTGGCAACCGTCTCGTGGTTTCCCGCCCGCAGCCGCCAGCGCCATTGGCCTTTGCCGGTGCTCGGGGTGCCTCGGGATTGCCTGTAGATCTCGAAATACATTCAGTTCGCTCCTTGCGATGGTGTTTGCGACAACCTGTGTGTCGCATCGACGCAAGCCTAGCGGAGCGAGTTTTTTTCGCTATCGGGCATTTGTTTCCAATCGTTGGCAGATGTTTCTGAGGAGTGCGGGCTAGAGCGTGCGCAATGGCGTCTGGATTGGCCGGAATGTCGCCATTTGCGCCTTGCAAGGTTAACGGCGCTACTGCTTAATACGGGACGGCTCATGGCGTCGAAAATGCTTCGACGACCGACAAACACTATAAAAAGAGCATTCCCTTGACTGAGCATGGAACAGCACAGGCCACACGGGTCACGTTATCGCTGATTATCCCGGTTTTTAATGAGGAGGACAGTCTCGACGCGTTCATTCTGCGCATCGACGAAGTCTTCCGGCAGCAGACCTCGATTGCTCTAGAGCTGGTGTTCGTCAATGACGGCAGTACCGATGCCACGCTTGAGGGGCTGCTGGAACGGCAACGGCACGACTCGCGTCTGCGCATCGTCGATCTGAGCCGTAACTTCGGCAAAGAGGCCGCCTTGTCCGCTGGCCTCCAGATCGCCACCGGGCAGATCGTTGTCCCCATCGATGCCGACCTGCAGGACCCGCCCGAAGTCATTCTGCAAATGATCGAGCGCTGGCGCGAAGGCTATGAAGTCGTGCTCGGCCACCGCATCAGTCGCCGCAGCGACACCTGGGCCAAGCAGACTTCCGCCCACTGGTTCTATCGCCTGCACAACAAGATCGCCGAGCAACCGCTGCCTGAAAACGTCGGTGATTTCCGCCTGATGGACCGTTGCGTGGTCGACGCCTTGCTGACCTTGCCCGAGTCTCGGCGCTTCATGAAAGGCCTGTTTGCCTGGGTCGGGTTTCGCACCACCCATGTGGATTACGAGCGGCCCGAACGCGTGGCGGGGCAGAGCAAGTTCAACGGCTGGCGGCTGTGGAATTTTGCCCTGGAGGGCATCACCAGTTTCAGTACCGAACCGCTGCGAATCTGGACTTACATCGGCGCGGCGGTGTCGCTGGTCTCGTTTGCCTTCGCCATTTTTATTGTGGTGCGCACGCTGATCCACGGCGTCGACATGCCCGGTTATGCCTCGTTGATGGTGGCTGTGACGTTCCTCGGTGGCCTGCAGTTGATCGGCATCGGCGTACTCGGCGAGTACCTGGGGCGCACTTACATCGAATCCAAACGCCGGCCGGTTTTTCTGGTGCGTCGCGTCTATGACCCCAAGGACTGATACATGGATCTCAAGGAAACCGACATCCTCGGCGACAGCATCGGCGAGCATTGGTATTACTGCTCCAAAGCGGCGGCAACGCGTCGCCTGCTCGGTGAGGCACCGATCACGCGGATTCTCGACGTGGGCGCCGGATCGGGTTTTTTTTCGCATCATCTGTTGACCCAAACCTCGGCGCAGGAGGCGTGGTGCGTTGACATCAGTTACCCCGCCGATTCCGATGCGAGCACTGCCGGCAAACCGGTGCATTATCGCCGCGATATCGACGCCGTCGACGCGGATCTGGTGCTGCTGATGGACGTGCTGGAGCATGTCGACGACGACCTCGGCCTGCTCAAGGCTTACGTCGATAAAGTGCCGTCCGGCAGCCGTTTTCTGATGACCGTGCCGGCGTTTCAGTTTCTGTGGAGCGGGCATGACGACTTCCTCGAACACAAACGCCGCTACACCCTGGCGCAGTTTGAAGCCCTGGCCCGTGACGCCGGCTTGACTGTGCAGCGCGGTGCCTACTTTTTCGGTGCGGTTTTTCCGATCGCGGCGGTCTTGCGTTTGCTGCCCCAAGGCCCGCAGGCCGCCGCGCCGCAGTCTCAACTCAAACGTCATCATCCGTTGGTCAACGGCGTGCTCAAGACCCTCTGCCGCCTTGAACTGCCGCTGATGGGCATGAACCGTCTGGCCGGTCTGAGCGTGTTTGTGCTGGCGTGCAAACCGTGACTTCAGCCGATAGATCGGCGTTGATCCAGCGCGGCTTGCGCTTTGCCGTGACCGGGCTGTTCGTCACCGCTCTGCATGCGCTGGTGGCGGTGCTGTTCATCAACTTCGTGGCCCCGCATCCGCCGTTGGCCAACGGTGTGGCATTCGCTGTGGCGACGGTGGTGTCCTACGTGATCAACACCACCTGGAGTTTCTCCGCGCGGCTGCATGGCAGAACATTGGTGCGGTTCATGCTGGTGTCCTTCGGCGGGTTCTTGCTGGCGATGTTCGTTGCGTGGGCAGCGCAATTGGCTGGACTGCACTATTTGCTGGGCATCGGTGCCGTGGCACTGATCATTCCGGCGTTCACCTTTGTGCTGCACAATTTCTGGACGTACCGATGAAAGGCTTGAACAAGCATCCGGCCTTGGCGCTGTTGCCAATCCTGCTGGGAGCGCTGGCGTTTTTTCTGGTGATCGGCCCGCGTGCCCTTGATCCGCAAAACATTGCCTGGCTCAAGGACGGCGACCCGGCGACGCATTACCTGGGCTGGGCGTTCTTTCGCCACTCGCCCTGGACCTTTCTGCTCGGGCTGAATCCGTCCTATGGAATGGAGTTGGGCAGTGCGATCATTTTTTCCGATTCCAATCCGTTACTGGCGTTGCTGTTCAAGCCGTTCAGTGCGTGGCTGCCGGAAACATTCCAGTACTTCGGCATGTGGTTGTTGCTGTGTTTCGTTCTGCAGGCCTGGTTTGCCTGGAAGCTGCTCGGACTGATCACCGACAATCCCGTGTTGCGCTTGCTCGGCACCGGGCTGCTGGTATTTTCGCCGCCGATGTTTCTGCGCACCGGTGGTCATCTTTCGCTGGCCGGGCACTTTCTGATTCTTGCGGCGCTGTACCTGGCGTTGCATCCGGCACTGCAGCGGCGGCGCCTGGCATGGGGCATGTTGCTGGCTGCGACAGCGCTGGTGCATGCCTACCTGTTGGGGATGGTGGCGCTGATCTGGGTGGCTGATCTGCTTGGCAAGCTGCGGGGCGGCAAGCTGATCCGCCGTCAGGTCCTGATCGAGCTGGGCAGTTTGTTCGCACTGGTGAGCGTGTGCTGTTGGCAGGCGGGTTATTTCAGTATTTCCGGTGGCGCGGTGAGCGGTGGTTTCGGCTTTTATCGAATGAACCTGCTGTCGCTGGTGGATGCGGACGGTTGGTCTTACATGTTGACTAACATTCCCACAGCCGGCGGCGATTACGAAGGCTTCAATTATCTGGGGCTTGGCGTGCTGTTGCTGGTGCCCTTGGCCTTGATTGGCGGGTACCGCAGCGGCATTTCGCTGAAGGCACTGGTGAGCCGTCGTCCGTTGCTGTTCTGGGCGTTGATCGGGTTGACCTTGTTCGCGCTGTCGAACCATATCGGCGTCGGCCTGCAGACCTTCAGTTATCCGTTACCGAAGTTTGTGGTGAAGCTTTCGAATATTTTTCGTGCCTCGGGTCGGATGTTCTGGCCGGTGTTTTACGTCATTGTGATATTGCTGACTTATCTGGTGGTGCGCGGCTATCGAACGCGAGTCGCCATGGGGCTGCTGGCGCTGGCGTTAATGGTGCAAGTCACCGACACCCGGATTGCCTGGGCAGGTTTGAGAGCAGCGAAAATGCTGCCCGAAGCGTCGGCCTGGGCCAGCCCGATGCATGATCCGTTCTGGGCCAGTGCGGCGGCGCACTACAAGAGCATCCGTGCCGTGATGCCGAAAAATCAACCGGACCAGTGGCAGGCGATTGCCGATTTCGCCGCCACCCATGGGCTGAAAACCGATGCCGCCTACCTGGGGCGTACGAGCCCCCAAGCCCTGGAAAAGCTGCAGCGCACGACGCAAAGCCAACTTGCCAATGGCCAGTACGACCCCGACTCGCTGTACATCCTTGATGACGATGCGCTGATGCTGGCGGTAAAAAGCATTCGCAGCGACAGCGATCTGTTGACCCGGGTCGACGACTTTGTCGTGCTGGCTCCTGGCTGGAAACACTGTGATCAATGCCTGGCGATGGTCGATCAGGGGCGAGCGCTGTCGCCGATACCCTTGAGCCAGCCGGGGCTGGTGCAGACGTTCAACCGCAGTACTCGACAACTGGTCAAAGGCTGGTCCACACCGGAAGCCTGGGGCACCTGGAGTGACGGACAGGATGCGCAACTGCTGCTGCGCGTGGCCCCCGGGTCGCATGCGCTGGTGATTGAGGCGCTGGCGTTTGCCATGCCGCCGAACCTCAGTCAGCGGTTGATCGTCAGCATCAATGGCGTCGAGGCGTTGTCGACGCGTCTGACCCAGGTGCAGGGTAATCGGCTGGAAATTCCGCTCAGCGCGGCGCAGGTCGCCGAGGAGTATCTGAATGTCCAGCTGCATCTGCCAGATGCGGTCAGCCCGAAAAAACTCGGCTTCAATGACGATGCGCGAGTCATGGGGCTGGGATTGCAAACCCTGACGGTGCAGTGAAATTGTCGAACAAACCGCCAATCGTCTGATAGACGCCGATCCCAAGGACTTCATACACTGCCAGCAGTCTGGGGATCGGGGGCAATGGATGAATCGAAATGAACTACGCAAGGCCGACATCAACCTGATGGTGGTGTTCGAGACCTTGATGCTCGAACGCAACGTGACCCGGGCGGCGGAGAAGCTGTTTCTCGGCCAGCCGACCATCAGTTCGGCGCTCAATCGCTTGCGCGCGATGTTCAATGACCCGCTGTTCATCCGCGTCGGCCATCGCATGGAACCGACCGCCCGCGCCGAAGAGTTGTTCAGGTATCTGTCGCCGGCGCTCGACTCGCTGTCGGTGGCGCTGAGCCTGACCCACGACTTCGACCCCGCCGTGAGCAACATGACGTTCCGTATCGGCCTGTCCGATGATGTCGAGTTCGGCCTGTTGCCGCCGCTGTTGCGGGCATTGCGCCAAGAGGCGCCGAGCGTGGTGTTCGTGGTGCAACACGTCGACTACTGGCGCATTCCCGATCTGCTGGCTGCCGGCGACATTACCGTCGGCATCAGCCAGACCCGTGGCTTGCCGGCCAATGCCAAACGCAAGCTGCTGCGGCATATCCAGCCGAGCATCCTGCGTGCCGACGCCTCGGATTCGCCGCTGACCCTCGACGAATACTGTTCACGCCCGCACGTACTGGTGTCGCACACGGCCAACATCAGCGGCTATGCCGATGAGTGGCTGGCGGAAATCGGTCGCACCCGGCATGTGGTGTTGTCGGTGCCGCAATACAGTGCGCTGCCGGCGTTGCTCGCCGGTACCGATCTGATCGCCAGCCTGCCGGACTACACCGCCGAAGCCATGGCGGCTTCTGGTCGATTGTTCAAAGAACCGTTCCCGTTCAAGACCCCGATGCTGGATCTGTCGATGGTCTGGCTCAGCCATGTCGACAGCGATCCGGCCGAACGCTGGCTGCGTTCGCGGCTTGAGGCATTCATGAGCGAACGGCCACTGACCGCGCCCTGAATTCCACCACAAATCTCCCCTGTGGGAGCGAGCCTGCTCGCGAAAGCGCAGTGTCAGACAATATTGATTTGACTGAGACGTCCTCATCGCGAGCAGGCAAAAACCCGCACGGGAGCAGGGCAATGCTGTGGTATATGTACGACCTTTCTGCCGACTGACTGGAGCACCCCATGCCACATCTGCACATGGAATACACCGCCAACCTGCCGCAATTGAACGCGGATGTGGCGTTGATCCGGCTCAACAACACGCTGGTGGGTTCCGGTCAGTTCGCGGCGGAGTTCGATATCAAAAGCCGGGCGGTGAAGGTCGAGACTTTCAAGGTGGGCACCGGCATGGGCGAACGCGCCTTTGTCCACGTGAAGCTGGCGCTGCTCAGCGGTCGTTCGCCGCAAATCAAGAAGCAGCTCTCGGAAAGTCTGTTGGCGGTGTTGCAGGATCTGTGCGAGTGGCCGGATGGGGTTGAAGTGCAGCTCTGTGTGGAGTTGCTCGATATCGACCGCGATTCCTACACCAAGACCGCCATCGGCGTGTAGGACTCAGGCCGCTTCCAGCTCACTGCAGACCTTGATCACCTGCTCGCGCAGCCAGACGTTGGCGCTGTCCTGATCGGCGTTCTGGCTCCATTGCATGTCGAGGGTGAACCCCGGCAGGCCGTTCGGCGCTTCGCAATGATTGAACACCGCGTCGTTGGTCAGCAGACGCTGGATGCGCCGGGGCAGGGTGAGGATGAAGTCGGTGCCGGTGATCATTTTCAGCGCCGCGCTGTAGCTGTTGGAGCGCGCAACGATCTGCCGTTTCTGCGCCTGGCGCGCCAGCCAGCCGTCGACCATGTTGGTGGTCGATGTCCACGGTGTCGGAAACACGTGTCGGCGCTCGGTGAAGGCCTGCAGGCTCAGACGCGGTTCCAGTGGTGTGGCGCGTTTGTCGAAGACGCAGACCAGATCGTCTTCCAGCAGCATTCGCGACTTGAGGTCGGTGTGGCTGCGGTGGAAGTTGGGGCCGAAACAGATCACCAGATCGAGGCTGCCGTCGCGCAGTTCGTCGGCGGGCACATCGGTCTCGAACTTGTGCATGTTGACCACCACCGGCAAATCGTCGAAGTCGAAACGCTTCAACAGGCGCGGCAACACCAGTTGCTCGAAGTATTCCGGCGCACAGATGTTGAAGGTTTTCGCTTGGTGGGTCGGGTCGAAGGCCGGGGCACCGGCGTGGCACAGGTTGATGCTTTCGAGAATTTTCTGCACATGGCCGTACATGGTGCCGGCCTTGTAGGTAGGGCGCATGCCTGTGCGGGTGTTGATGAACAGATCGTCTTCGAAACTGGTGCGCAATTTTTTCAGGCAGTAGCTGACAGTGGACTGGCTGACGCAGAGCGTCTCCGAGACATCCGTGACGCTGCTTTGCTCATACACGGCGATAAACACCATGAGGTCCTGCATGTCGAGCTTTCGAAGCAAGTTACTGTTCAGCATCCGTTCCGTCTCGCTGTGCTCCTTGCGCTGAATCCGCGCAAACGTGTGCGCATGATCGTAACGGAACGATGGTGCCAGGACAAAGCCTTGTAGGACGATTCAATGTCAGTTGTGGGACAGAAAGTTTTAGCAACACGACGTCGCCAGATAAACCGCAAAAAGATGGCAAGAAGCCTCTAGCCCGGCGATGGTATCTGGCTTCAACGGATGTGTCGGGCGAACTGCCGAGGGTCGAAACGCAGCACGATCAGCAACATCACCATCATTACCGCAGTCAGCGACCACCAGGCCCATTCGAAGCTGCCGAGCCGGTCGCGGATCATTCCGGCCAGCAGCGGCGAAAGCCCGGCGATCAAGTAGCCGATACCTTGCACGAATGCGGTCAGGCTGCCGGCGCGCTGCGGGTTGTCGAGGTGATCGAGTGAGACGATCAGGCTCATCGGGAACAAGCCGCCGATGCCCAGCCCCAACAGGCACGGCCACAGCAGGCTGAGGTGTTGCGGACTGAGGACCAGCCCGCAGAAGCCTGTAATGATCAGCAGCAGTAAAGCTGCCAGGACCGCGCGACGATCACGGCTGCGGTTGGCGATGGCCGGCGTCAGCAGCCCGGAAATGACCTCCATGGCGGTCAGAAAACCCAACAGTAGCCCGGCATCCTGTTCGTTCCAGCCTTGTTCCACGTAATACGGCGCCAGCCACGCGAGTACGCAGGTGTAGGACGCCGTGCCGAGGCCGAAGAAGATGGCGAGCAGCCAGGCACGGGAATTACGTGCGAAGGATTCTTTTCCTGCAGCGGTGTTCTGGATGGATGACGAGGGCGACTGTGTCCGCCAGACCAGCAACGCGAGCAAAGAAAGTGCCGCCCAGATCGCTAGCCCGATACGCCAACTGCCGGACTGCACCAGCACCAGCGGCGACAACGAGGCGGCCAGGGCGGCGCCGCCCATGATCGACGTGACATACAGGCCCATGCACAGCGCCACATGGTCGGGGAAGCGTGACTTGATCAGCGCCGGCATTAACGCCTGAATCAAAGCAATGCCAATCCCCGCCAGCACCGCGCTGCCAATCAACGGCGGCGCCGAATCGAGCCACAGCCGCGACAGCGTCGCCAGTCCGATAATCAGCAGCGACAGGATCACCGCGCGTTGCTCGCCCAAACGTCGACTGATGCCAATACCGAAAAACATCGCCAGTCCCATCGCCATCACCGGCAGCATGGTCAGCAGCGAAGCCAGGCTGAAACTCAGTGCAATGTCGCCGCGTATGGCCGACAGCAAGGGACCGACGGCGGCCATGGACGGGCGCAGATTCAGCGCGACGAGGATGATCCCGAACATCAGCCAGACAGCGGGGCGGGTGGT
This sequence comes from Pseudomonas sp. AO-1, assembly GCF_019775695.1. Classification (NCBI taxonomy): domain Bacteria; kingdom Pseudomonadati; phylum Pseudomonadota; class Gammaproteobacteria; order Pseudomonadales; family Pseudomonadaceae; genus Pseudomonas; species Pseudomonas sp. AO-1. The sequence continues at coordinate 5,014,670 of NZ_CP079947.1, read as the reverse complement.
GGTGCGGACGTTTTCCATCGGCAGACTCTGGAGTGCGGAGGCCGCTGATTAGGCGGTGCGGCGCACTTATCGGCAAATCAGATTTCCCGAGCATTATTTAAAAACTAAATATCACTCTCCCCGTGTAGGAGCTGCCGCAGGGTGAGGTTCGGATTCATCTTGTTGATCACGCTGTCAGACTATTCTTTATCTCTGGCAGGATATTTCGTTACAGCTCTGGTCCTGCGCAGGCGCGTAAAACGCCGGCGGCGATATATACTGCGCGCCATTCTTCAAGGGAGAGCCGTGTGGCCATCGATATTCACTGGATTCGCGACAACGAAAGCCTCGCGCAGCTTTGCGCCGAGTGGCAGCAACTGCCGTTCGTTGCCCTCGACACCGAATTCATGCGGGTCGACACCTTCTACCCGATTGCTGGTTTGCTGCAGGTCGGTGACGGCAAACGCGCCTACCTGATCGATCCGCTGACCATCGACGCCTGGCAACCGCTGGCGGCGCTGCTGGAAAACCCGGCGGTGCTCAAAGTCTTGCACGCCTGCAGCGAAGACCTCGAAGTGCTGTTGCGTCTGACCGGCAGCTTGCCGGCGCCGTTGTTCGACACTCAATTGGCCGCGGCCTATCTGAACCTCGGGTTCTCGATGGGCTATTCGCGGCTGGTGCAGGAGGTGCTCGGTATCGAGTTGCCGAAGGGCGAAACCCGTTCCGACTGGTTGCAGCGTCCGCTGTCCGACACGCAGATCAGTTACGCCGCCGAAGACGCGGTGCATCTGGCGGAGGTTTTCGTACAACTGCGGCCGAAACTGTCTGACGATAAGTTTGCCTGGGTGCTGGAGGACGGCGCCGAACTGGTGGCCAACCTGCGCCGTGAAACCGACCCGTACGAGGTCTATCGCGAAGCCAAGTTGGCGTGGAAACTGTCTCGTGCGCAATTGGCGGTGCTGCGTGAGTTGTGCGCCTGGCGTGAAAAAGAAGCCCGCGCCCGTGATCTGCCGCGCAACCGCATCGTCCGTGAACACTCGCTGTGGCCGCTGGCCCGCACGCAACCGGACAACCTCGCCGCTCTGGGCAAGATCGAAGACATGCACCCGCGTACCGTGCGTCAGGACGGCCAGTTTCTGCTTGATCTGATCAAGCGCTCTGGCAGTGTGGGGCCTGATCAATGGCCGCCGGCGGTGCCGGAGCCGTTGCCGGTCGAAGCCGCTGCGCTGATCAAGCAACTGCGCGCCCTCGGCCAGGTCGAAGCCGAGCGTCTGGGCATCGCGCCGGAACTGATGCTGCGCAAGAAAACCCTCGAAGCGCTGGTTAAAAGCGGCTTCCCCGAGGGCCCTTATCAATTGCCTGAGTCGCTGCGTGGCTGGCGCCGCGAACTCATGGGCCAGAAGCTGCTCGACAGCCTGGCCACCGCCGGAGAACAGCCTTGAAACGTATTTGCTCCATTTACCAAAGTTCGAAGAAACCCGGGATGTATCTTTATGTGCTCAAGAGCGATGCGCTTGAGCGCGTGCCCGAGGCGCTGATGGCGGCCTTCGGCAAGGCGAAGCATTCCTTTGACCTGGTACTGACCCCCGAGCGCACACTGGCGCGCGAGGACATCACCGTGGTCCTGGAAAACCTCGACAAGCAGGGCTATCACCTGCAGATGCCACCGGCCGAGGACGAGTACATCGAACACCTGCCCGAAGAGTTGCTGCGACGCAACGACCCGGTCTGATCTGCGAGGCCCTGTTCTGGGCCTCTTGCCACCCTGGAACTGATTTTACGGCGACGACCGCCACGAAGGAGCACGGCTCTTTCGGCGGTTGCCTGCACGGTTTGCGAAAGGTTTGAAGATGCGCGTTCTGATTGCTGAACACGACCACGCGGTGTACGCCCGGCTACTGCGCCAGATGGCCCCCGAACTTGAAGTCCTGACCAGTGGCGACTCTGCCGAACTGGCGCGTCAGGCTGCCGATTGCCCGGTGTGGCTGGGGCAGCCGGACCTGTTGGCGACCCTGCTGCGTCAGGGCCACCAGCCGCAATGGCTGCAATCGACCTGGGCCGGCATCACGCCGCTGCTCGCTGATGGTCTGCGCCGCGATTACCGCCTGACCCGCGCGGTGGGGATCTTCGGTCAGGTGATGGCCGAATACGTACTGACCTACATGCTCGGTCACGAACGGGAAGTGCTGGCGCGCCTGGTCAGCCAGGTCGAGCGCAAGTGGGATAACCGCACCGGCCAGAGTCTGGTCGGGCGCAAGGTGCTGATCGTCGGGACCGGCGATATCGGTCAGAGTGTGGCGCAGTTCCTGCTGCCGTTTGGCGTCGAGTTGTACGGCATTGCCAGCAGCGCGCGTGAGCAGGCGCCGTTCATCGAAGTCGGTTCGATGGCCGATCTGCCACGGCTGGTGGGCGCGGTCGATTACGTGGTCAACCTGCTGCCGAACACTGCGCACACCCACGATATCTACGATGCGGCGCTGTTCAAGCAGTTCAAGCCGACCGGGTTGTTCATCAACGTCGGACGCGGCGTGGCGGTGGTGGATGCGGATCTGGTGGAAGCCTTGAAGGAAGGGCATCTGGCCGGTGCGGTGATCGACGTTTGCCGTCAGGAGCCGTTGCCGCAACGCCATCCGTTCTGGACTGCCTGGGGCCTGCTGCTGACTGGACACAGCTCGGCGCCGACGTCGCCGGCGTTGATGGTGCAGTTGTTCGTCGAGAACCTGAAGGCGTATCAGGCGGGAGAAGCGTTGCGCGGGGAAGTGGATTTCAACCGCGGTTACTGAGGTGTAATCAAAAGATCGCAGCCTTCGGCAGCTCCTGCATTGATCCCAGTAGGAGCTGCCGAAGGCTGCGATCTTTTGCGTTTAAAGGGTGAAGTTGCCTTCCGCCGCCAGCTCGCTCAGCGGACGACGCGGGCTCGGCTCCTCACGGGCCTGCAGGTACTCGGCCAGGGTCGCCTTGTCACCCAGCTTGCCGACAGCGACCGCCGCATGCAGCGCATAACCTTGCGGAATATTCAGCTCCTTGCGGGTCAGCTCCTGATCGAAACCGGCCATGCCGTGGGTGTGCCAGCCGCTGATGCTCGCCTGCAGCGCCAGGTGGCCCCAAGCGGAGCCGGTATCGAAGGTGTGCCACAGCGCCGGGGTCTCTTCGCTGGCACCGGGTGCGGTGAAGGTGGTTTTCGAAATCACGATCACCAGCGCCGAAGCGTGTTGCGCCCAGCTGCGGTTGAATTCATTCAGCAGCCCCAGGAAGCGTTCCCAGTTCGGCGTGTCACGGCGCGCATACAGAAAACGCCACGGCTGCGAGTTGTACGCCGAAGGCGCCCAGCGTGCGGCTTCGAAAAAACTCAGCAGGGTTTCTTCCGGGATCGCTTCGCCGGTGAAGGCACGAGGCGACCAGCGATCGGTGAACTGCGGGTGAATGGCGTAATCGGCAACGCGAGGGTTGGCACTCATCAAAAGATTCCTTGCTGTGTTTGCGTCATGAATTCGTGGCAAAACCCTACTGGGCGGCGATTCGGCTGACAAGCGCGATTTACCGACAGTCGCCAGCGCTTGGCCCGCAGGGCCTTGGGCACTAGACTGGCGGCCTTTTCACCACCTGATGTTGATGCTTGAGCCATGGCCGCCAAAGTCGAACCGTTCTGGAAACGCAAAACCCTCGAGCAACTGGATCACGAGGAATGGGAATCGCTGTGCGACGGCTGCGGTCTGTGCTGCCTGCAGAAACTCGAAGATGAAGAAGACAACAGCGTCTACTACACGCGCATCGCCTGCAAACTGCTGGACCTGAAGACCTGCCAGTGCAGCGACTATCCGAATCGCATCAAGTTTGTCCCGGACTGCATTCAGCTCACTCCGGGCCAGGCCGAATCATTTAAATGGCTGCCGCCGACCTGCGGTTATCGCCTGGTCAGCGAAGGCAAGGACCTGCCGCTGTGGCACCACTTGGTGTGTGGCGATCGTGACGCTGTGCACCATGAACGGATTTCCCAGTCCGGGCGTATGCTCGCCGAAGGCAGCGTGCCGGAGGATGACTGGGAAGATCACCTGATTTTCCGCGCCGGTTAAGCACCAAGGGTTTCCAGGATTCAACAAGGAGTGTGTATGGCTGGGGGATTGCTGCGGGCATTGCTGATGGCCCCGCTGGCGCTAAGCGCACCGGTGTGGGCGGCAAAGAAAGTCGATCTGGATTACCACGTGCGCCTGCTGCCGCAAAGCGATCAGGCCGAAGTGCGCCTGACCGTGGCCAAGGGCGAAGCGGTACGCAGCCTCGATTTTGACCTCGGTGATGGCAGCCACTACAGCGACTTCAAGGCCGATGGTCAGTGGCAATTGTCTCCGGGCAAGCATGCTCGGGGCCTCTGGCGTCCGAGCGGCGACAAGCCCAGCCTGACTTATCGCGTCAGCATCAGCCACGGCCGCAAGAGCGGCAGCTTCGACACGCGCATGACCCCGACCTGGGCGCTGCTGCGCGGTGATGATCTGGTGCCGCCCGCCAGGCTCGATCAGCAGGATGGCGTCGAGCTGGTGTCACGTCTGCAATTCGAACTGCCCAACGGCTGGCAAAGCGTCGAAACCGCCTGGCCGCGCATCGGCAAAAACACATTTCGCATCGACAACCCTTCACGCCTGTTCGACCGCCCGACCGGCTGGATGCTCGCCGGTCACCTCGGCAGCCGCCGCACGCGCCTGGGCGAAACCGAAGTCACCGTGGCTTCGCCGCAAGGGCAGGGCATGCGCCGCATGGATGTGCTGACGCTGCTGACGTTCGTCTGGCCGCAGGTGCAAGCGGTCTATCCCCGGCATCCGAAAAAACTGCTGATTGTCGGCGCCAACGACCCGATGTGGCGCGGCAGCCTCGGTGCACATGAATCGATCTATCTGAATACGCGTTTGCCGCTGGTCAGCGAGAGCGGCAGCAGTGCGCTGGTGCGTGAGCTGGCGCAGGTGTTCGGGCGCATCAACGATGAACATCGCAGTGACTGGATCAGTGAAGGCTTTGCCGAGTACTACGCGATCGAACTGGTGCGGCGTGCCGGGGGCATGAGCGATGAACGTTATCAGGCGTTGCAGGCGAAATTGACCCGGGACAGTCAGAAGGTGACGACGTTACGCGGCGAGCAGATCAGTGCGGCGCAGCTTGCAAAAGCGGTCATTGTCTTGCAGGAACTGGATCGCGAGATTCGCTTGAAGACGCGCAACAAGCGTTCGCTGGATGATGTGTTGCGCGGGGCGATGCATCTGGGGGCGGTGAGTACCAAGGAGTTTTTGCAACTGGCCGAGAGTGTTCTGGGTGAGTCTTCCAAAGTCCTCGATACCGTGTTACTCCAGTAAAGATCAAAAGATCGCAGCCTGCGGCAGCTCCTACAGGGGAAACGCATTCCACATGTAGGAGCTGCCGCAGGCTGCGATCTTTTGCTTTTAAACCCCGGCTTTCGGTGATTTCACCGAATCATCACCGGTAACGGTGGCGGTCTTGGTCGCCGCCTCGGCATTGGCCTTGAGCTGGCTCAGTTCTTCACCGGCGCGCTCGATCTTGGCACGCACGTTGTTCATGTCCTGACGGCTTTTTTCCAGCAGGCTCTTCACCGAGCTGTGCCCGGTGATGCCACGGGCCATCGCCACGCCGCCAATCGCCACTTGAATCAGACCGAACACGCCGCCACGGCGCAGGCCCTTGCCGACCATGATCACGCCACCGGCCAGCGAGCCGATGCGCTCCCAGCCCTGGACGTTCTGCTCGGTCGGGCTCTGGAACGGGGTGGAATCGATACGTTGGACGCGTTTGAGTTCGGTCATGATCTGTCTCCCAGGCAATGTGCAATAGATAGATAAGCTGACTGCCGCAGCGCCCGGCTCGTTCCATCGGATGTGCGACGTTTCAGCGGAATTTCGGCCCCGAGCGGGTGTTCAGGCCTTTGGCCATGCGGTCGTAGAGCACCACGTTGACTGTCGCTGCCAGATTCATGCAGCCGGTGGTCGGGATGTACACAACGTCTTCGCACCAGTCGCGGATCTCTTTATCCAGCGAGCCGTCTTCCGGGCCAAAGATGTATAGCGCGCGATCCGGGTGGGTGTATTCCGGCAGCGGGCGGGCGCCCTCGACCAGTTCCACGGCGACCGGGACGCAGTTGAGCGGGAGGATCTTTTTCAGGTCGTCGATGCCGATCAGCGGGATGTCGTAGTGCACACGCTTGGTGTCGGTGACGAAGTCGGCGGCGCGTTCATAACGCTTGCCGGTGTAGAACACCGACGCCACGCCGTAACAGCCTGCGGCGCGCATCACCGAACCGACGTTCTCCGGTGACTTGGGGTTGTACAAACCAATGCAGCTGTAACGTTTGTCTGCCACGAGCGGGGTGCCTTCGGGAAAAAGAGGGCGATTATACGGGGATTGGGGGAGGGCGGGCAGATTCGAGATCTGTGGTGTCTGGTCTGGCCTCATCGCTGGCAAGCCAGCTCCCACAGGTATCTCGGGTGTTCACAAAATTTGTGAGCGACCAAAATCATTGTGGGAGCTGGCTTGCCAGCGATGGGGCCAGTAATGGCAATGAAGATCAGTCTTCTTTTTTCATCAGGCCGGCGAGGGCGGCAAACGGGTTATGCGTGGCCTTGGCGATTTTTGGTGTGCTCAGCGAGCCGTCGCCGAAATACTGCTGGTCGGTGTAGCGCGAGTGCTCATTGTCGTGGCAATACAGGCACAACAGTTCCCAGTTCGAGCCGTCCTGCGGGTTGTTGTCGTGGTTGTGATCGCGGTGGTGTACGGTCAGTTCGCTCAGGCGCTTGCCGGAAAACTCACGGGCGCAGCGGCCGCAGACGTGCGGGTACATCTTCAGGGCCTTGTCGCGGTAGCCCATTTCCTTGTCGCGCTGGTTGTCGGCAAGGATGCGATCGAGCTTCGACGTGTTGGTCGGGGTGGACGAACTCATGGGTTCACCTTAGTAAAAAGACTAATGACGGTTATGTGCAGAGTTTAGCTCAGCCCTTGAGCTTCTCGGCAATCCAGATCGTGTGGCGGGTGCCCTTGTTGCCGTGGGCGAACACCTGGACTTCCTCGGCCTTGAAACCGGCCTTCTTCAATTTGTCGGAAAACTGCCGGTCAGCGCTGGCCGACCACACCGCCAGCACGCCCTTGGGCCGCAGGGCCTTGGCGCAGGCGTTCAGACCGGCGGCGGAATACAGCCAGCTGTTGGCCTTCTGGGTCAGGCCTTCGGGACCGTTGTCGACGTCGAGCATGATTGCGTCGAAGCCGTTCGGCTCGCTTTGCAGGACCTTGGCGACGTCGTCCTGGCGGATCACCGTGCGCGGATCGAGCAGTGGGCGCCCGGACTTTTCCCCGAGCGGGCCGCGGTTCCACTCGACCACGCCGGGCACCAGCTCGGCGACCACCACTTCGGCGCTCTTGCCCAGATGCTTGAGTGCCGAGGCGAGGGTGAAGCCCATGCCCAGACCGCCAATCAGCACCCGTGAATTCGGCCGTCCGGCCACCTTGCGGCAAGGAATCTCGGCCAGCGCATCTTCCGAACCGTGCATGCGCGTGTTCATCAATTGCCCGCCGTCGCCGCCCTGAATCTTGATGACGAAATCCTCGCCATACTCGAACAGGCACAGGGCGCCGCCGCTGTCAGGGATCGGCGTGGTGTCGAGCAGAACGAAACGTTTCATGGAAATCTCTACAAGGGGGGAAGGCAAGCAGGCCCGTTGGGAGTAGCCTGAACGCAGACTAGAGGCCAAACGGAGCCCTTGATGAAGCGCACCATTCTAACGGCCATTGCCCTGGCCGCGCTCGCGATTACTGCAGTGCAGGCGCAGCAGACCATTCCGGTCAGCCCGACGCCGCAACCCGGCTCGCCGGGTACCGCCACGCCGACCCCGTATCCGCAAATCACCCCGATCAGCGCACCGAAGGCCGGCGCCGGCAGTGGCAGCCCGCCGCTGGTGCCAATCGAAATGCCCAGCCCGCCGAGCAAGGATCAACCGGTGCCGGGCATCGAGCCGAACAGCACCAAGGCCAAATCCCCTGGCGGTTAAACCTGTTGCGCCGCCAGTTGACCGTCGGCCATGCGCAGGCGTTTGGAAAGGGACACGGCGAGGGCGCGAATGATCTTGGCGGCGATCTTCGGCGCGTCGTTGAGCATCTTTTCCAGTGAGTCCTTGCCCAGGTTGAGCAGTTGGCAGTTGCTCGCCGCGACGCAGGTCGCCGAACGGCGCTCACCATCGAGCACGGCCATTTCGCCGAACGCCCGACCGCTGCGCAGGGTGGCCATGGTGATGACCTGGCCGTCAGGGCCAGTTTTCTGCACCGCGACCTGACCGGTGTGGAGGATGCACATGAAACTGCCGGCATCGCCCTCACGGAAAATCGCTTCACCTTCAGCCACGGTGCTGATGCTGAAGTAGCCCGAGGCCGCGGCGAAGTCCGCCAGTTGCAATTGATCGAACAGGCCACAGTCCATCAGCCAGTCGCGGATTTCGTTGTTCAGTAAGGTCGGTTCTGACATGTCGTTGCGGTCTTTATTGTTTTCACATTTTCAAGGCACTACACGATCCCCTGTAGGGGCTGCCGAAGGCTGCGATCTTTTGATTTTGAAAGGCAAGATCAAAAGATCGTCCGATCGCGGCCCGAGCCTTCGGCAGCTCCTACACGGGTTCATGAGTATCGGCCTCCTGGGTCTGGAGTTAAGACCCAAGTGACCGATGGAGTTCCTCAGGCCAGGCCCAAAACCTTGAACACAAATGCATATTCGAGCGCTACGTCACGTAATCCCTGATAACGCCCGCTCATTCCGCCATGCCCGGCGCCGAGTTCGGTCTTGAGCAGCAGCACGTTGTCGTCGGTCTTGGTCGCGCGCAGTTTCGCCACCCACTTGGCGGCTTCCCAGTACTGCACGCGGCTGTCGTTGTAGCCGGCGATCACCAGCATTGCCGGGTAAGCTTGCGCGGTGACGTTTTCGTACGGCGCGTACGCTTTGATCCGCTCGTAGACGTCCGGCTCTGCGGGGTTGCCCCACTCGTCGTACTCGGTGACGGTCAGCGGCAAATCGGGGTCGAGCATGGTGTTGAGCACGTCAACGAACGGCACTTCGGCAATCGCCACGCCGAACAGGTCCGGACGCTGGTTCAGCACTGCGCCAATCAACAAGCCGCCAGCGCTGCCGCCGCTGATCGCCAGTTTCTCGGCGGTGGTGATGCCGTTGAGGATCAGGAATTCGGCGCAGGCAATAAAGTCGCTGAAGGTGTTGTGCTTGTGTTCCTGTTTGCCGGCGCGGTACCACGCTTCGCCCAACTCGCCGCCGCCACGCACGTGGGCGATGGCGAAAGCCATGCCGCGATCCAGCAGGCTCAGGCGCGCGTGGGAGAACCACGGGTCGAGGCTGGAGCCGTAGGCGCCATAACCATACAGATACAGCGGCACCGGTTTGCCGACCATTTCGCGTTTCATCACCAGACTGATCGGCACCTGCGTGCCGTCCGGCGCGGTGGCCCACAGGCGTTGGCTGACGTAGGCGTCGGCGTCGAACGGGCCGAGCACCGGGGTTTCTTTCAGGACGGTTTGTTCGCCGCTGTCCAGCCGTAACTGCCGCACCTGCGCCGGACGGTTCAGCGCCTCGTAACGCAGGCGGATGCGGTCGCTTTCGAACTCCAGGCTGTTCTGCACATAGAGGCTGTAAGCCGCGTCCGGTAATTGCACGCGATACGGCGTCTGGCCCTGTGGATGAACTTCAATGATCGGCAGACCGCCTTCGCGCAGGCTCAGGGTCATGGCCGCGGTGTTCAGCGTCACGCCGTCGAGCATCACTGTGTCGCTGTGCGGGATCAGGTTCTGCCAGTCGGCTTCGTTCGGCACCACACCGGTGTCCGGCGCCTGATACAGGGCGAAGTTGATGCCGTCGCGGTTGGTGCGGATGAACCAGGTGCAGGCGCCATCCAGCGCGCCGTGGTCGACATCGTATTCGTGATCCTCGACCCGGGGCGCCAGGCAGGTGAAGGGCAGGTGCGGCTGATGCGCGTCCAGGGCCCAGACTTCGCTGGTGGTCTTGCTGCCCAGGGTCAGCAGCAATTGCTGCTCGGAACTGGAGCGGTAGCAATGCAGGAAGAAACGTCCGTCCGGCTCATGGAACACTTCTTCGGCAGCGGTGCCGTCGAGGCGATAGCGAAACAGCTTGTGCGGGCGATGGGTGTCGTCGAGCACGCCGAAGAACAAGGTCAGGCTGTCGTTGGCCCAGGTCATGCTGCCGTCGCAGTCCTGGAATTCCAGCTCGCTGACCTTGTCGCTGGCCAGTTCCTTGACGAACAGCGTGTAGATCTCGTCGCCCGAAGCATCGACGCTGTAGGCCAGGCGCTGGTGATCCGGGCTGATGCTGAACGCGCCGAGCGAGAAGAAGCCGCCATTGGCCAGCACGTTCGGGTCGAGCAGCAGTTGCTCGCGGCTTTCGTCGAGGGTCAGGCTGTCGTCGGCCGGACGCGGGCAGCGGTAATGCCGGGCGTATTCGTCACCCGCCGTGGTGCGCGTGTAATACAGATACGGCCCCCACGGCGAGGGCAGGGACAGGTCGGTTTCGAGGATCCGGCCCTTGATCTCTTCGAACAGGCTTTCGCGCAGGGCGGCCTGATCGGCGGTCTGTGCTTCCTGATAGGCGTTTTCAGCCTTGAGGTAGTCGAGCACCGCGTCGGTGTCGCGTTCCTGCAGCCAGGCATACGGGTCGGCACCGGCAGCCTTGCGGGCGATCGGGGCGCGGATGACGTGGGCGGATTCGGGCATGGAAGGCTCTCGGACAATATTCGGAATAAAGGTTTTCGCAGATCGTGAAACCATCGCACTCTCCTGTGGGAGCGAGCTTGCTCGCGAAGGCGTCCTGTCAGATGACATTTGTTTCACTGACCCGACGCTTTCGCGAGCAAGCTCGCTCCCACAGGGTTTGCTGTTGGCCGTCTGGCATTGGGACAAGCCTGACGGGCGAAAAGTCGTTACTATAAGCGCCTCTGTGCGACACGCGTAGCGTGTCTTCAAGACTTCGAGGTGGATGGTCATCTTGAAGGGCTGTTCGATTACAGCCAAGGCTGGAGTACCCAATCTCCGGAATAAAAATCCATCAAAGAAGTCCACTGCCTTCAAGGACTTACCGTTGCGGCGGGGCATGCCCACAGTCGATCAGCATTCGACACAATCGACTGGGAAAGGATCTTTTCTTTCTAGAATGCATCTTCAATCTTCGGTTCTCACAGAACCTCACCCCTGCGGGATAGAATCCCCGCAAGGGTTTTCTCCTGCTTCGAAACAGGAGGAAACACTTTTCTGAGCATGCTGACTCTGTCAGTTCCTGCTTATCCCTCTGAAGACTCGAGCGAAAGCTCTGTCTGTCATTGTCCATCCAGCTTGCTTGCAAGTTGGCAGCGGACTCGTTGTACGACCAACGATAGCCTAGGAAGACATGCGTCATTGGCAACGATGAGGTGTGAAGCTTTTCCAACAACGTAGCCCCTGAAAAGGTCTGCAGCCACCGTGAGGGGATGTAGAGATGCTCGGAGCTGAACCGGGTTGAGGCGCCAGGCTGGTTGGCATGGGCAACATATGTGAACTGCTGATAAACGTCGTAATTATAAACAAGCCAAAACAGCTGTCAGGCTTGAGCCAAAAGGCAAAGTGATCGGATATCTCTGTAGAGGCTGGAGATACGTCGTCATCAGAATCACCGGCGAAAAGGCAGGCCCTAACCCAATCGTGTGACAGGCAGGGAACGTGGTAAGCCCGTATGGCTGCCTTCGGGCAGGTGAACCGCAAGGGGATCTGTTGGCTGTGCGGGTATGGGATCGCAGAGAAAGCGAAAGTCGATCTGTAATGGATCGAATAGGGGTTGGAACATCACCCCACGGGAAACCGGGCAGACTTCTGCGTGGTCTTTCGTCGCATGAACTCTGACTGAGCCTGTCTCAATAATCTCAGAAACCTGCAGTTTAGGTTTCCCATTTATCCAGCCCTGACGGGACGTCCATTCCCGTCAGGGAATGCGTACGTCTTCAGCTCAGGCAATTTGAGAGGAAGGCAGCATGAAAGTACACAGCCCTACGGCCGTGTCTGCGCCTTCCGGCGCTCCGCAGCAATGGCATGACATCGATTGGTGGCGTGTTCAGCGGAATGTCCGGGCGATGCAGTTACGGATTGCGAAGGCTTGTCGGGAAGGCAATTGGCGCAGGGTTAATTCCCTGCAACGAATGCTGACCCGCTCTAGTTCGGCCAGATATTTGGCCGTTCGGCGAGTCACTGAAAACCAGGGCAAGCGCACGGCGGGAGTCGACCGCGTGCTCTGGGATACACCCGATGCCAAATGGAAAGCGGCAAACGGGTTGAAGCGCCACGGATACAAACCACGGCCTTTAAGGCGTGTGTTCATTCCGAAGTCAAACGGAAAGGAGCGCCCACTGGGCATTCCGACCATGACTGACAGGGCCATGCAGGCTCTATACCTTCTAGCTCTGGCGCCCATTGCAGAAACCACCGGAGATCCGAACAGCTACGGCTTCAGGATCGAGCGCTCTACCGCAGACGCAATGGGACAGCTGTTCATCTGCTTATCCAAGAAGGTTTCGGCCGAATGGGTACTGGAGGCGGACATCAAAGGTTGCTTTGACCACATCAACCATGACTGGCTGATCGTCAATGTCCCTACGGACAAAACGATCCTCCGGAAATGGCTAAAGGCTGGAGTGATTCATAAAGGTCAGCTTCAGGCAACGGATGCCGGTACGCCACAGGGCGGGATCATCTCGCCAACCTTGGCAAATATGGTGCTGGATGGATTGGAGTCACAGCTCAAGCAACATCTGGGCGTGACAAAGGCCAAGAAGCTGAAAATCAATGTGGTGCGCTATGCGGATGACTTTGTGATTACCGGAAACTCGAAAGAGATGCTGGAGAGCGAAATCAGACCTTGGGTGGAGAAATTCCTCGCTTTGCGAGGATTACAGCTGTCACTCGAGAAAACCCGTGTGGTTCACATAGACAAAGGTTTTGACTTTCTGGGATGGAATTTCCGCAAGTACGAGGGAAAGCTCCTGATCAAGCCAAGCAAGAAAAACGTGAAAGCGTTCTATCGCAAGGTGAAGGACGTCATCAGTACCAACAAAACGGCAAAGCAAGAGGATCTGATCCAACGGCTGAATCCGATACTGCGTGGCTGGGCGATGTACCACCAGCCAGTAGTTGCCAAGAAGGCGTTTAGCAGAATGGATAACTCTGTTTTCCATGCTCTCTGGCGTTGGGCGAAAAGGCGACATCCTAATAAATCGTTGGAATGGGTCAGGAGAGGTTATTTCCAACCCCATGAAGGCAGAAGTTGGGTGTTCGCCACCATGGCGATGAGGACGGACGGGACGAAAGCAATAGCTCCCCTGTACTCAATAGCGAGCACTGCGATCGAGCGGCATAGAAAGGTGAGCGGGGAATACAACCCCTTCGATCCCTCCATGGAGGAAATGGGAGAGAAATTACGAATGGTGCGTATGCTTAAAAAGCTGAAGTATCGGAAACAGATCGTAAGTCTCTTTCAAAGCCAAAAAGGTCTATGTCCGCTGTGCAAGCAACCGATTACCAAGGAAAGCGGGTGGCACGACCATCACGTAATCCACCGCTCGCAAGGCGGTGGAGACACCTTGGATAACCGAGTACTATTGCATCCAGTTTGTCATCAGCAGCTACACAGCCGTGGATTGACAGTAAACAAGCCGGCTCCAACCGGGGCTTTCTAAAGACTTGAGCCGTATGCGTTGAAAGGCGCACGTACGGTTCTTAGGGGGAGGCAGACCAGTAATGGTCTGTCTCTACCCGACTTGCCTGCCTTGCCATGGACACCATGACCGAGAACGACTATCTGATCGCCTGGGGCCTCTACGCCTTCGCCGCTGTGGGCTGCCTGTTGGTATGGATGCGCCTGACCCGCTGGATGTGGCGCTGGCTGCGCGAGCCGCTGCGGGTGCTGATGGCGGTGTTGCTGTTCAGCCCGACCATCATTGATCCGGTGAAAGCCAAGGTTGCACCGTCGATCGCCATTACTGCGCTGGATCTGGCCTTCAAGGTCGGCAACAACGCCTGGCGGGCGATTTCCGACCTGTTCATGTACGGCATGATTGCGTTCGGCATCTACCTGATTTTCGTGCTGATCCGCTTCCCGATCGAACGCGCCTCACGCGCCCGTCGCGAGCAGGCCGAAGCCGCCAAGGCCGCGGCGCGTGCCGATGATCGCGACGACGATCAGCCGTTCGGCGCTGCCGGTGATGACCGTTACGGTCGCCCGCCATTGCCGAACAACCCGCAGCGCATGCGCGTCGAGCCGCGTCTGTAACCACGAGAGTCAGCACATGTGTGAATTACTGGGCATGAGTGCCAACGTGCCGACCGATATCGTGTTCAGCTTCACCGGCCTGATGCAGCGCGGCGGGCGTACCGGCCCGCACCGCGACGGCTGGGGCATTGCCTTCTATGAAGGGCGCGGTCTGCGCCTGTTTCAGGACCCGGCCGCCAGCAGTGAATCGGAAGTCGCCAATCTGGTGCAGCGCTATCCGATCAAGAGCGAAGTGGTCATCGGCCACATTCGTCAGGCCAACGTCGGCAAGGTCTGCCTGTCCAACACCCACCCGTTCGTCCGCGAACTGTGGGGCCGTAACTGGTGTTTCGCGCACAACGGCCAGCTCGCCGATTTCACCCCGATCAAGAGCTTCTACCGCCCGGTGGGCGACACCGACAGCGAAGCGGCGTTCTGCGATTTGCTCAACCGCGTGCGTGCAGCCTTCCCGGAACCGGTCGATATAGAAGTGCTGCTGCCGGATCTGGTCGCCGCGTGTGCTGAATATCGCAGCAAAGGCGTGTTCAACTGCCTGCTCAGTGACGGCGACTGGCTGTTCTGCTATTGCTCGACCAAACTGGCACAGATCACCCGGCGCGCACCGTTCGGCCCGGCGCGGCTCAAGGATGTCGATGTGATCGTCGATTTCCAGGCGGAAACCACGCCCAATGACGTGGTTACGGTGATCGCCACCGAGCCTTTGACCGAAAACGAAACCTGGACCCGTTACCAACCGGGCCAATGGAGCCTGTGGCGACGCGGCGAATGCGTCAGCCAGGGCACGACCGAATAAAGGATCTCTCCTCGATGTTGCTCAGTTATCTACGGCTGGTGTTGTTTGCGGCGGGCCTGTTGATCGGTGTCCAGGTGCCGGGGTTCATCAACGATTACGCCAAACGCGTCGAAGCCCATCTGATCGAAGCGCAGACCGGTCTGCGCGGTTTTCAGGGCACCGCCGAGCAGTTCTTCAAGGGCGATTTGCAGGCGCTGGTCGCGCATTACCGCGCCAGTGACGACCCGGTGTTTCGCAGCGATGCCGACAGCCTGAGCACTTTGCTCAACCGCCAGACAGCGCTGGATAAACAGTTTCAGGCGATGCAGGGGCCGTGGTACATCCGCTTCCTGCAAGTGGTGCTGGCCGCCGACCCGGACATTCGCAAGGAAACCTGGAACGGCTACAGCTACCAGATCCTGCTGACCCCGGAAGCGATGATCTGGGGCATGAGCGGCGCGTTGCTGCTGTCGTTCGGCATCGAGTGCCTGATTCGTCTGATTGACTGGGTGGTGCTGGGTGGCCGGCGTTTGCGCCAGAGCCGCCCGATTGAAGATCGCGACGTGCGCGGCCTCTAAAGCTTGCAAGGTTCCTGTGGCGAGGGGATTTATCCCCGATGGGGCGCGAAGCGGCCCTCAATGGTGTGTCAGATAAACCTGATTGTTCGGGTTTCAGGACTGCTGCGCAGTCCATCGGGGATAAATCCCCTCACCACAGGTGAGATTACTGAGTGAGGGTGACGTAGTTTTCACCGACCTTGCGCGCATACCCCGCCAGCACCTGCTGACACAACGTCACCATCTCCTCGACCCACTCCACGCCAACTCGCCACGACACCACCACCTGCAGATTCGGCGGGCGTTGGTCGATGTCGAGCAAAGTCAGTTCACCCCGCGCCAGTTCCTCGGCCACCAGCACCGGCGGCAATACGCCAATGCCGAATCCATCACCTAACAACCGGGTAATCGCCGACACTGAATTCACGCAGTTCAGGCGTGGCGCGAGCACGCCGTTGGCCTGCATCAGCGCCAGCAGGTCCTGGTGCGGTCGGGAGTTTTTCGAATAAGTGATGATCCGTTCCTGCGCCAGCTCACCAAGGTCGGCGTACTCGCGGTTGTAGATCGAGTTGCTGGCGACGATCCAGCCCAGCGGATGGCTGGCCAGCTCGAGGCTGCGCACGCTTTCGTGGCGCACCAGATCGGTTTGCAGAACGATGTCGAGAAAGCCTTTTTGCAGCTGATCGCAGAGATTCAGCGAGGTATCCGCCACCAGCTCGATTTCCACCCGCGGATACCGTTCGGTCATCTGCGCCACCAGCGGGCTGAGCCAGGTGTGAATCACCGTGTCCATCACCCCGATACGCACCCGGCCGACCTTGCTCGAACGGGTCTCGATTGATTGCTTGAGCGCCGACATCGTATCGAGCATCTGCTCGGCGTAATCCAGCACCTTCAGGCCTTCGGGCGTCAGGCTGACGCCGCGTGAGTCGCGCAGAAACAGCTTCACCCCCAACTCGCCTTCGAGCACCGCGATGCGGCTGGAAATCGACGCCTGGGTGGTGAACAGCTTGTCGGCGGTCAGGCGAAAACTCTTCAGCCGGGCGACCCAGACAAAGGTCTCGAGAAACTTCAGGTTCATGGCAACGGCTCGGGTGACAAATTTTTCTTATGCCTAAGGCGGGTTTTTATTCGTTGGACGCAGCAGGGCCGGGCGACGAAAAATCGGCGCATCCGGTTCCCACGATAGGCGTCGTCGGAACTTCGAACAAGACCAATAAAAGCCTGCGGAGACTTGCCATGCGTGCGCCCGACACCCTCGACCTCCCCAAGAACACGGCCCGCCCCGGACCGTTCGACTGGTATCGCAACATCAATCAGCAGGAACGTCGTACCTTCTGGAGCTGCAAGATCGGCTATGGCCTGGACGGCATGGACACGCAGATGCTCAGCTTCGTGGTACCGACCCTGATCGCCATGTGGGGCATCACCACCGGACAGGCCGGGCTGATTCACACCAGCACCCTGATCGCCTCGGCCATCGGCGGGTGGGTGGCGGGGATTCTCTCCGACCGCATTGGCCGCGTGCGCACCCTGCAACTGACGGTGCTGTGGTTCGCCTTCTTCACCTTCCTCTGCGGTTTCGCGCAGAACTACGAACAGCTGCTGATCGCCCGCACCCTGATGGGCTTCGGATTCGGCGGTGAATGGACCGCCGGCGCGGTGCTGATCGGTGAAGTGATCCGCGCCAAAGATCGCGGCAAAGCGGTGGGCATGGTGCAGAGTGGTTGGGCGTTGGGTTGGGGACTGACGGCGATTCTGTATGCGCTGCTGTTTTCGCTGTTGCCGCCGGAAGAGGCCTGGCGGGCGCTGTTCATCCTCGGCATCGTTCCGGCGATTTTCGTGATCTTCGTGCGGCGGCTGGTGAAAGACCCGGAGATCTATCGCGAAGCCAAGGCGGCGCAAACTCCGGAACACCCGGCGAAGTTCTACGAGATCTTTGCCCCGGGCATGCTGTTCACCACGTTCCGCGCCTCCTTGCTGACCACCGGCGCGCTCGGCGGTTACTACGCGATCACCTCGTGGCTGCCGACCTTCCTCAAGAATGAACGCGGCTTGAGTGTGCTCGGCACTGGCGGGTATCTGGCGATGGTGATTGTCGGCTCCTACGTCGGCTATGTGATCAGCGCTTATCTGACCGATCTGCTGGGACGTAAAAAGAACTTCATCCTGTTTGCGGTCGGTTCGTTCACCATCGTCTTGCTGTACACGCAGATGCCGGTCAGCAACGGGGTGATGCTGTGGCTGGGCTTTCCGCTGGGCTTCTTCGCCTCAGGGATTTTCAGCGGCATGGGCGCGTTTCTCACCGAGCTGTTTCCAACGCGGATTCGTGGCTCGGGGCAGGGTTTCTGCTACAACATCGGCCGGGCGCTGGCGGCTCTGTTCCCGCTGCTGATTGGCCTGCTCAGCCAGAAGGTGCCGCTGAGCGTGGGTATCGGTGCGTTTGCTGCGGTGTCCTACGGCGTGGTGATTCTTGCGGCGTTGAGCCTGCCGGAGACCCGTGGCAAGCAACTGGATGCGCAGTAACTGATAACCTGCCGGGCAAGCGTCCTACAGATAAAAAGACAAGAAGCTACAGGAGTGTTCACCGTGAGCCGCCTGCTATTGAATTGCGACATCGGCGAGAGTTTCGGCAGCTGGACCATGGGTCTGGACGCCGAGGTCATGCCCTTCATCGACTGCGCCAACGTGGCCTGCGGCTTCCATGCCGGTGACCCGAGCATCATGCGCAAGACCGTCAGTCTGGCCCTGAGCCACGGCGTGCAGATCGGCGCACATCCGGCCTATCAGGATCTGGTTGGCTTCGGCCGGCGTTCCATGGCTTATTCCGCGCAAGAGCTGCAAGACATCCTGCATTACCAGATCGGCGCGCTCGACGGCATTTGCCGCGCGCAGGGCGGGCGAGTCAGTTACGTCAAACCCCACGGCGCGATGTACAACGACATGATGGCCAACCCGGCACAGTTGCGTGCGGTGATTCAGGCCGTCGCTGCTTACGATCGCAGTTTGCCGCTGATGTTGATGGCCACCCGCGACAACGCGGCGGCGCAACAGCTCGGCGACGAATATGGCGTGACCCTGTGGTTCGAAGCCTTCGCCGACCGCGCCTACGACAGCGCCGGCCGACTGGTGTCGCGGCAACTGCCGGGCGCGGTGCATCACGAACCAGAAACAATCATCGAACAGGCCCTGACCATCGCCCGTGGCGGTGAACTTGTCGCCAGCGACGGCAGTGCGCTGCATCTGCAGGCCAACACCTTGTGCGTGCATGGCGACAACACCAGTTCGGTGGCCGCCGTGCAGCGCATTCGCGAGGCCCTGAATCAGCAGAGTGTGCCATGAACCCACGGATTGAAGTGGTGGCGGTGGATTGCCTGATGCTGCGCCTGTTCGATGAAATCGCCGAAGCCAACATGCCGTGGATGCTCGCCGCCAGTGAGCGCTTGCGTGCGGTGTTTGGCGCGCAGTTGATCGATCTGGTGCCGTCTTACACCACGTTGATGGTGCATTACGACCTGACCGCGCTGAGCCCGAGTCAGGCCCGTGAATTGATCGCTGAAGCGTTGATCGATCTGTCGCCGAACGCTCGAACCAGCGGCCAGTGCCATGTGTTGCCGGTCTGGTACGACCTGAGTGTCGGCCCCGAACTGAGCCTGTTGGCGCAGCGCAGCGGGTTGGCGGTGGAGGAGGTGATTCGCCGTCACAGCGCTCGTGAATATCAGGTGTTCGCCCTCGGCTTCGCACCGGGATTCGCCTTCATGGGGCTGGTGGAAGAAATCCTCGCGGCGCCACGTCTGGACACCCCGCGCAAGAAAGTCGCGGCCGGCAGCGTCGGCATCGCCGAACGGCAGACCGCGGCTTATCCGGTGGTGTCCCCCGGCGGCTGGAATCTGATCGGCCGTACCCCGGCGAAACTGTTCGACCGTCATCGCGACGGCTACAGCCTGATGCAACCCGGCGACACCGTGCGTTTCGAAGCGGTGAGCCACGCCGAGTTCATCAACCTGGGCGGTGATGACACACCGCTGGAGGCGCTGGCATGAGCCGACTGACGATTGAAGCCAGCACGCCGCTGTGTTTGTTGCAGGACGCCGGGCGTTTTGGCGTGCGCCATTTGGGCGTGACTCAGGGCGGCGCGGCAGATTGGTGTTCGATGAGTTGGGGCAATTGGTTGCTCGGCAATGCGCTGGATCTGCCGGTGATTGAAATTACCCTCGGCGGGTTTGCCGTGGTGGCACAGGAGGATTGCCTGCTGGCGCTGGCCGGGGCGGATCTTGGTGCGCAGATCGATGGGCAGGCGCTGGCGCCGTGGCGCAGTTTCAAACTGGGCCAAGGGCAAACATTGAGGTTCACCCAACCGCTGCTCGGCGCGCGGGCTTATCTGGCCGCGCCCGGTGGTTTCGACGCGCCGCAGGTGCTGGGCAGCAGCGCCACGGTGGTGCGCGAAGAACTCGGTGGATTGGATGGTATGGGGTTACCGCTGACCAAGGGCGCGACGTTGAGTTATCGCGGTGCGGTTCTGCAGGTGCGTGAAGTGCCGCTGGCGCATCGACCTGATTTACGGCTGGATACGCCGCTGGATCTGGTGCTCGGCGCACAGATCGGTCAGTTCAGCGGACAGAGTCTGTTCGATGTGTTCAACAGTCCGTGGACGCTCGACAGTCGCGCCGACCGCATGGGCATTCGGTTGCTGGGCAAGGCGTTGCAGTATCAGGGCCGGCCGATGATTTCCGAGGGCATTCCGCTGGGCGCGGTGCAGGTGCCGCCGGACGGGCAGCCGATTGTCTTGCTCAATGATCGGCAGACGATTGGCGGGTATCCACGGTTGGGAGCGTTGACGCCGTTGGCGCTGGCGCGACTGGCGCAATGTCTGCCGGGGGCGCAGGTGCGATTGAGGCCGGTGGTGCAGGAGGTGGCGCACTGCGAGCATGTCGAGTATTTGCAGCGCTTTGGTTGAAGATCAAAAGATCGCAGCCTGCGGCAGCTCCTACATGGAAACGCGAATTTCCCTGTAGGAGCTGCCGCAGGCTGCGATCTTTGGCTTTTTACTTGGACAGAAACCGCATCCCTTCCTCAAGCCCACGCAACGTCAGCGGATACATCTGATCCTCGATCAAATCGCGCACGATATTGGTCGACGAGGTATAGCCCCACGTGTCCTTCGGATACGGATTGATCCAGATGAGCTTCTTGTACTTCTCCATGAAGCGCTGCATCCACAGGTAGCCCGGCTCTTCGTTCCAGTGCTCGACGCTGCCGCCGGCCTGGGTGATTTCGTAGGGCGCCATGGCGGCGTCACCGATGAAGATCACTTTGTAGTCGGCGCCGTACTTGTGCAGCAGATCCTGCGTCGAGAAACGCTCGGACGTGCGGCGCATGTTGTTCTTCCACACCGACTCATAAATGAAGTTGTGGAAGTAGAAGTACTCCAGATGCTTGAACTCGGTCTTGCACGCCGAGAACAGCTCCTCGCAGATCTTCACGTGAGCGTCCATCGAGCCGCCGATGTCGAATAGCAGCAACAGCTTCACCGTGTTGCGCCGCTCCGGGCGCATCTGGATGTTCAGCAGGCCGGCATCCTTGGCGGTGTGGTCGATGGTGCCGTCGATGTCCAGCTCTTCCGCCGCACCCTGACGGGCGAATTTACGCAGACGACGCAGGGCGACCTTGATGTTGCGCGTGCCCAGCTCCACCGAATCGTCGAGGTTCTTGTACTCGCGCTGATCCCAGACCTTGACCGCTTTGCCCTGACGCTTGCCGGCATCGCCGACCCGAATGCCTTCCGGGTTGAAGCCGCCGGAGCCGAACGGGCTGGTGCCGCCGGTGCCGATCCATTTGTTGCCGCCGGCGTGGCGTTCCTTTTGTTCTTCGAGGCGCTTCTTGAACTCTTCGATCAGCTTGTCCAGACCGCCGAGGGACTGGATCTGCGCGCGCTCCTCATCAGTCAGCGAACGCTCGAATTCCTTGCGCAACCAATCTTCGGGAATCAGCGCCTGCAAGTGATCGTCGAGCTTTTCCAGGCCATTGAAGTAGGCGCCGAACGCACGGTCGAACTTGTCGAAATGCCGTTCGTCCTTGACCAGAATCGCCCGCGACAAGTAGTAGAACTCGTCCATGTCGGCGAAGGTTACGCGCTGCTTCAGCGCGTTGATCAGGTCGAGCAACTCGCGCACCGACACCGGCACCTTGGCGGCACGCATTTCATTGAACAGGTTGAGCAACATGGCATCAGCCTCTTAGCGAGAACCGCGACGGCTCATGAACGCCAGGCGCTCAAGCAACTGCACGTCCTGCTCGTTCTTCACCAGCGCACCGGCCAGTGGCGGAATGGCTTTGGTCGGATCGCGCTCGCGCAGCACTGCTTCGCCGATGTTGTCGGCCATCAGCAGCTTCAGCCAGTCGACCAGTTCCGAGGTCGACGGCTTCTTCTTCAGGCCCGGCACCTTGCGCACGTCGAAGAACACGTCCAGCGCTTCGCTGACCAGATCTTTCTTGATGTCCGGGTAGTGCACGTCGACGATTTTCTGCAGGGTGCTGCGGTCGGGGAAGGCGATGTAGTGGAAGAAGCAGCGGCGCAGGAAGGCGTCCGGCAGCTCTTTCTCGTTGTTCGAGGTAATGATGATGATCGGGCGCTTCTTGGCCTTGATGGTCTCGTCGATCTCGTAAACGTAGAACTCCATCTTGTCGAGTTCTTGCAGCAGGTCATTCGGGAACTCGATGTCGGCCTTGTCGATTTCGTCGATCAGCAGGATCACCCGTTCTTCGGACTCGAACGCCTCCCAGAGCTTGCCTTTTTTCAGGTAGTTACGCACGTCGTGGACTTTTTCGTTGCCCAGTTGCGAGTCGCGCAGACGGCTGACCGCGTCGTACTCGTACAGGCCCTGATGGGCCTTGGTGGTGGACTTGATGTGCCAGGTGATCAGCTTGGCGCCGAACGATTCGGCCAGTTGCTCGGCGAGCATGGTCTTGCCGGTGCCCGGTTCGCCCTTGACCAGCAGCGGCCGCTCCAGGGTGATGGCGGCGTTGACCGCCAGCTTCAGGTCATCGGTGGCGACGTAGGCCTGGGTGCCTTCGAACTTCATCTGCTAATCCTCGAACGGTAACGCCGACCTGCACGGGCAGGGCGGGGGCGAAAAAATCGGATGCCCCGACTATAACGCGCAGCCCGGTCGACTGTGAACGCAGACGGCTTATTCAGTCTCTGAATGGGGCGTCACATGTTGACTCGGTTTCGGCCAGAGGCCAGTATTCGGGTATCGCCGATTTGGCGATAGTCTGTCGGGCATGACGACTAAATACCGATTTCGCGACAAATACCGCATTCAGTTACGTGAGAAGGATCACCCGCCACCCCATGTCCACTTGATCGGTGGCGGTGTGGACGTGATGCTGAGCCTTGAAACCGTCGAAGTCATGACGGGCAAGGCACCGCCGCTGATTATCAAGGAAGCGCTGGCTTGGGTTGCGGCTCATCAAGTGCAACTGCTGGAGGACTGGAAACGATGTTACCCATGAAAAGGCCTCGTCTGACGGCTGTGCAGGCACTGTCAGGTTTTCGATTGAAACTGACCTTTATTGATGGTCAGGATCTGACCCTTGACCTGAGCCGAGATATCCACGCTTATCCAGGTCTGCAACCATTGCTTGATCCCGAAGTGTTTGCGGCTGCGACCCTTGACGACAATGGCTGGACGGTCGAATGGCTTGAGCCCGATATACAGATCGGCGCAGACACGCTTTATATGGATGCGCTGGCCCAAAACACTGTCGATGAAAACACTCGGATTTTCATCGATTGGCGTGCACGTACCGGACTCTCACTGAATCAGGCAGCCGAGGCGCTGGGTGTCAGTGCCCGCAGCATCAGCAGATACAGTAATGGGCGGGAGGCGGTGCCAAGGTCATTAGCCTTGGCTTGTCTTGGTTGGGACTCATTGCAGCAAAAGTCCACGCTGGCGGCTGAAGAGTCTGGTCGATATGTCGTTAATCGTAAGAATTAGCCCGCATCCGGCTTCGGCCGCTCATACCGCGCATTGAAAGCCTGAATGAAGCCATTACGCAAAATCTGCAAAAACGCTTCGAACGCACTGATGTTTTGCTGATGCACGTTGCCACTGAGTTCGACCTTGGTGGCGAACTGGTTTTTGGCCTGGTTCTTCAGCACGGTTTCCGTGCCGCCGACGATGGCCTCCCAGACGGAGCGGAAGATGCTCTTGTCCTTGTTTTCCACGTCCTGCTGCCAGTTGAACACCTCGACGTCACGCAGCAAGGGTTTGATGTAGCCGCTGACCTGGGCTTTTTTCGCCTGGGCCTCGATGACGACGTCGCCATGGCCGGCGTTGAAATCGAACTTGCCGTAGGCCGAGGCAAAGTCGTTCATGCTTTTGAGTTCGATGTCGCGGGCGCGCAGGCGGAACTGGAAGTCTTCGAAGTTGCTCAGCGGATCGAAGGTGGCGCTGGTCTCCAGCGGTGCATGGCCGAGCAGTTTTGCCTTGCCTTCGAAACGGGCGTCGCGTTTGCCCTGTTTGTCGACCACGTTGGTCAGGTTGTAGATGCTCGCCTCGACGTTGCTGGCGTTCATGTTGACCGGCGGTTTGGAGTTGAAATTGCGGAAAGTGATCTTGCCGTCGTGGATCTGCACCTCGTCGAGAGTGATCGGCAGCAACTTGCCCAGTTGCGCCCGCCAGTCGGTGCCTTTACCAGTCTGCGAGTTCTGCTTGTTGGGGCCGCCATCGACGAAGTTGATCTCGGGATTGAAGAACTGCACCTGCGCCACCACGGCATGGTCGTACCACAGCGAATGCCAGCTGACCGCCAGATCGATCACGGGCGCATTGACGAACGGCACCGGCACCTTGCCGTCGACCTTGACGATTTTCAGGCCGTTGATCTTATAAGCGCCGCGCCAAAGGGCCAGATCGACATCGGTGATCTGACCGCGGTAATCGCCCATGTCGGCGAGCTTGCCGTTCAAGTAATCGCGTACCACGTAAGGCAGGGCGATGTGCAGGGCGATCAGCAGCACGACGATGATGGCGAAAATTCCGATGGGCCAGCTGTAGCGACGCTTCATGGCGGTAGTTCCCGAACGATGTAAGCGATTGACTGTTGCGCGTCGCAGACGTTCGACCCGACTGGACTGCGTCAGGCAACAGGCATACCTTGAAAGGCTGAATTCAACGCTGCATAAGGACCCAGCCATGAGCCGCATTTTCGCTGACAACGCCCATTCCATCGGCAATACGCCGCTGGTGCAGATCAACCGCATCGCGCCGCGTGGCGTGACCATTCTGGCCAAGATCGAGGGACGCAACCCCGGTTATTCGGTCAAATGCCGAATCGGCGCGAACATGATCTGGGACGCCGAGAGCAGCGGCAAACTCAAGCCGGGCATGACCATCGTCGAGCCGACGTCGGGCAATACCGGCATCGGTCTGGCCTTCGTTGCCGCCGCCCGTGGTTACAAATTGATGCTGACCATGCCGGCCTCGATGAGCATCGAGCGGCGCAAGGTGCTCAAGGCCCTCGGCGCAGAACTGGTCCTGACCGAACCGGCCAAGGGCATGAAAGGCGCAATCGAGAAGGCTGCCGAGATCGTTGCCAGTGATACCGGCAAATACTTCATGCCGTCGCAGTTCGATAATCCGGCCAACCCCGCGATTCACGAAAAAACCACCGGTCCGGAAATCTGGAACGATACTGACGGCGCTGTCGATGTACTGGTCGCAGGTGTCGGGACCGGCGGAACCATCACCGGCGTTTCGCGGTATATCAAGAATACCCAGGGCAAACCGATTCTGTCGGTCGCGGTAGAACCCGTCTCTTCGCCGGTGATCAGCCAGGCCCTGGCAGGAGAAGAGATCAAGCCAAGCCCGCACAAGATTCAGGGAATTGGCGCCGGTTTCGTGCCGAAGAACCTCGATTTGTCGATGGTTGACCGGGTGGAGCAGGTCACCGATGACGAGTCCAAGGCCATGGCGCTGCGCCTGATGCAGGAAGAAGGGATCCTGTGCGGGATCTCATGCGGCGCGGCCATGGCCGTGGCGGTGCGTCTGGCCGAAAAGCCGGAAATGCAGGGCAAGACCATCGTGGTGATTTTGCCGGACTCCGGTGAGCGGTATCTGTCGAGCATGTTGTTCAGCGATCTGTTCACCGAGCAGGAGAATCAGCAATAGTCGAATTGACTCAGATCAGCCGGGGTTCAGGATCTTTATGCTAATAAATGCTTTGTTGCGCAATTCTTAACACTGAATCTTGGGTTCAGCGGGTTTTGCCCGAGGCCGGTAGTGTTTATCATGGCCGGCTGCCATGCCGGCTAAAGGGCATTGCGCAGCGTTGTCTTTATTCAAGGAGTCGTTGATGACCTTTTCGTTAGCCGCCAAGGTGTTGGTGTTGCTGCTGTTTGTGGGCAGCATCCTCTATGTGCATTTGCGCGGCAAGGCGCGTTTGCCGGTCCTGCGTCAGTTCGTCAACCACTCGGCGCTGTTCGCCCCGTACAACGCGCTGATGTACCTGTTCTCCGGCGTGCCGTCCAAACCATATCTGGATCGCAGCAAGTTTCCGGAACTGGATGTGCTGCGCGATAACTGGGAAACCATTCGCGACGAGGCCATGCATCTGTTCGATGAGGGCTACATCCGCGCGGCCGAGAAAAACAATGACGCTGGTTTCGGCTCGTTCTTCAAGAAGGGCTGGAAGCGTTTCTACCTCAAGTGGTACGACAAACCGCTGCCGTCGGCCGAAACCCTGTGCCCGAAAACCGTGGCGCTGGTCAGTGCGATCCCTAACGTCAAAGGCGCGATGTTCGCGCTGTTGCCCGGTGGCAGCCACCTGAACCCGCACCGTGATCCGTTTGCCGGCTCGCTGCGTTATCACTTGGGCCTGTCGACGCCGAACTCCGACGACTGCCGGATCTTCGTCGACGGTCAGGTCTACGCCTGGCGCGACGGTGAAGACGTGATGTTCGACGAGACCTACGTGCACTGGGTGAAGAACGAAACCGAACAGACTCGCGTCATTCTGTTCTGCGACGTCGAACGCCCATTGAGCAACCGTCTGATGACCCGCATCAACCGCGCCATCAGCGCCTGGCTGGGACGTGCCACCGCTCCGCAGAACCTTGATGACGAACGTGTCGGCGGCATTAACCAGGCTTATGCCTGGAGCAAGAGCTTCAGCGACAAGTTCAGTGGCGTGGTCAAACAGTGGAAACGCCGCAACCCCAAGGCTTACCGCATCCTGCGTCCAGTATTGGCGGTGCTGGTGTTGACGTTGCTGGGGTATTGGCTGTTTGGTTGAGGCTGGGTGTTGAAATAAAAAAACCGCTCCTAGTGAGCGGTTTTTCGTCTGCTGATAAATCTACAGTCGGCCAGCGGCGAGTACATTCGGCTCTTCGCTTTCAGTGCCCTTTATCAGTAACTGCAGCAGACGCCTCTGACTCGCAGTGAGCGTTATCTCACCGGATTTTTTGCCGAGAGGAGGTATCTCTTTTCTGGAGGACGGCTTCTTTGTTGATTTGCTCATTTCTCCTCCTGTGTTGATCGTTAATTGAACAGTTTTCACGATACTAGGTTCTCCAGGGTTTTGACAAGGCGGCCACCAGTGTCGAAGCCGAAGCCAAGCTCTTGATAGTGTGAAATCGCGCCCTTCAAAGGTTCTTGGATCTCGAGAACCTTGCTGCCTATGAGTTGGGCGTATTGTTCAATCACAATCATCGCCAGTGCCCCGATACGTCTTTTTAACGGATGGGATTCGTAGGGGCGTCCCTCCAGGCGCACAATTCGTATTCTGTTTTTGCTGGCATTTGGATTTGCGAAACACAGCCCGCACAGTTCCTCTTCAAACCAGATAGCGATGTCCAGAGATAAAGGCTCTCGACCTTTCCACTCAATGACCTCATTCCAGCAAAAGTGCTGGTCTCTCCAGAGGGTTGATGCCTGAAGTGCTTGTTGGTCGATAGGTTCGAAACGTACTTTCGACAAATCGATGGCAGTCGGACCATGGCGTTCCAACTGAAGCTGTAGTTGAAGGGTAACGATAGCAGCCTGCTTCCGCGCCTCTGACCGATAGACCTGATACCGCAAATATGTCCGTTCCCTTGGCATGTGATCCCGAGCATTCCCTGTCTCCCCATCAATGGGCCTATCCGTTGCTCATCAGCCTATTCACCTCGCCGCCAACTGTCCCTGCTGGCCCTTTGTCCAAATCGTTGCAATCCATGTCCCACGCTGGTTATAGTCGGCGCTCGTGAATCAGCTGATTCACTTTCCAAACCCCTCAAAAAAGATCAGCCCCAATGCCTGCATCCCTCATCAACGCGGTAGTCGATTCAGCGGTCAACGCTGGCGTCGTGCCGTGCGGGAATCAGCAGCCTGGGCAGATCAGTCATTACCCTCCACCTGTCAGTAGCACGCCGGTGTGCGTCGTCGTATCACCGCCGGGCGTTGGCGTTTCGGGCTGATCGGCATTCTTTGCTGACCCCCTGCGCCCGCCAGAAACACCTACTGAATTTCAGCCTCGGCTGAGTTGGCTATTTGCCTGACTACAGGTGGTATTCATGTTTGTCCTTTCGAAACAATCCGCGCTCGCGGCGATGTCCACGAGCCTGTTCGTTCTGCTGTGGAGCAGTGGTGCGATCTTCTCCAAATGGGGCCTGGCCCATGCCTCGCCCTTTGCTTTTCTATTGATTCGCTTTGTGATCGCCCTGTGCGGGCTGCTGCTGTTGACGCCGCTGCTCAAGTTGAAGCTGCCAAAGGGCGGCAGGCCGATGCTGTTTGCGATTGCAACGGGCCTGGTGTTGTTGGGCGCGTATCAGATTTTTTATCTGTTGGCGCTCAACACCAAAGTCACGCCGGGGGTGATGGCGACCATCATGGGTGTACAGCCGATCCTCACCGTGGTGTTGATGGAGCGGCAGCGCTCGGCGAGCCGGATGTTCGGTCTGGCGCTGGGCTTGGCGGGGCTGATCATGGTGGTTTACCAGGGGATCGGTCTGGCGGGGATGTCCTGGGCTGGCATGCTGTTTGGCCTGCTTGCACTGGCGAGCATGACTCTGGGTTCGATCATGCAGAAACGCATCACCGACAATCCCCTCGGCACGCTGCCGGTGCAATACCTGGCCGGACTGTTGTTGTGCGGGATATTTGTGCCGTTTCAACCGTTCCACTTTGAGCACAGCGCCGGTTTCATCGTGCCGGTGTTGTGGATGGGGCTGGTGGTGTCGGTGCTGGCGACGCTGTTGCTGTACCGCCTGATCGCTCGGGGCAACCTGGTGAACGTCACCAGTCTGTTCTATCTGGTGCCAGCGGTGACGGCGCTGATGGACTATCTGATTTTCGGCAATCGTCTGGCGGCGCTGAGTGTGCTGGGGATGCTGTTGATCATAGTTGGGCTGGCGTTTGTGTTCCGTAGAACTGCTTGAAAACCTTCAGGCCGCCCCGGGCATTTTCAGTGTCTGGGCCGGCCTCTTCGCGGGCAAGCCCGCTCCCACAATTGGAATGCATTCCTCCTGTGGGAGCGGGCTTGCTCGCGAAGACTGACTTATCGACGCCGCAAATCAGCGGGCGGTTGCTACCGCCGGCTTCAACACCAACCACAACGCCAGCGCAATCAACACCCCTCCGTACAAGTGAGCCATCGACAGCGGCTCATCCAGCAGCAACGCACCCCACAACACGCCGAACGCCGGGATCATGAAGGTGACGGTCATCGATTTGACCGGGCCGATGGAACTGAGCAAGCGGAAATAGATGATGTAGGCGAACGCCGTGCAACCCAGACCCAGGCCCAGCAGCGACAGCCAGACGTTCCACCCACCCCAGCTTGCCGGAGGGGCGGTGATCACGCTGTAGCCGAACAGCGGCAACAGAAACAGCGAAGCGCCGAGCATGCTGCCCACCGCCGAGAGACGACTGTCGAGTCCACCGCTGTGATCCAGCCAGCGTCGCGTGAGAAATCCGGCGAAACCGTAGCAGGTGGTGGCAAGCAGGCAGGCAAGGGCGCCCATGAGCAATGGCAGATCGAAAGCCACCGGCCCTGCACGCGTCAGCACACCGACACCGAACAAGCCGAGAAACACCCCAGTCAGCTTCGCGGCAGTGAGTTTTTCACTGAAAAACAGCCCGCCAATCAATACGCCCATCAACGGCGTGGTGGCGTTAAAGATTGCCGAGTAACCGGCGGGCAACACCTGCGCCGCGACCGAATACAGCGTTGCCGGAATCCCCGAATTGATCACGCCCAGCAACATCACGGTTTTAAGCTTGCCTTTGAAGTCCCAGCTGATGCGCATCAACCCGAGAATCACCAGCAGCCCGACGGCCGCTATCGACACCCGAAAGAACGCAGTCGGAATGGTGCCGATGACCGGCGCAATAATGCGCATGAACAGGAAACTCGCGCCCCAGATGGCTGCCAGCGACAGCATGCGGAAAATATCGACAGCGCTCACGATGGCACTCCTTCCTTGATCGGGACGAGAGTGTTGCCGAGCGCCCCGGCGATGGCAACCGCTAATCGGGCATTTAATTCTCAGCAGTGGGTTGCCTGGTGAAAAATGCCAGCGATGTGCGCTGGCGTTCCGGTTTTGGCAGAAATTGCACTTCACCTGCACCCGGTTCCGTGGCTAAGCTCAGGCACAGATTTCCAATTGCACGCCGAGGTCTCATCTATGCCGCAGCAATGGCCAGCCACCGACATCGCCCGCATGATCCTCGATGGCTTTGACGATTACCGCGAGCACTTCCGGCGGATTACCGATGGCGCGCGCGAGCGCTTCGAGCAGGCGCGCTGGCAGGAAACGCAGACCGCCTCGGCGGCGCGGATCAATCTCTACGAGGAAAAGGTCGGCGAAACCATCGCCCGCCTGCGCGAGCATTTCGACGACGAGACGTTGATGAATGTCGGCAGCTGGCCGTTGGTGAAAAGTGCCTACATCAGCGTGATCGACCTGCGCTTCGACGATGAGCTGTCCGAGACCTGGTACAACTCGATCTTCTGCGGGCTGTTCAGCCACGACCTGATCAGCGACGGCTGCATGTTCATCCACACCACCCGGCCGAGCCTGCGCCGCGCCCGGGCTGCGCAAACCCGCACCTACAAGCCGCAGGGCCAGTTGTCGTCGATGCTTGCAAGCATCTTTGCCGACTACCGTTTCAGTGAGGATTACGCCGATCTGCCCGGCGATCTACAGCGCCTCGAAGCGCAACTGCGCGAGAATTTGCCGGACTGGGTGTGCAAGGATCCGGAGCTGAGCGTCGAGCTGTTTTCCTCGGTGCTGTACCGCAACAAAGGCGCCTATCTGGTCGGGCGCATCTACACCCGCGACGAGCAGTGGCCGCTGGTGATTCCGCTGCTGCACCGCGAAGGCCGCGGGATTCAGATCGACGCGCTGATCACCGACGAAGCCGATGTGTCGATCATCTTCTCTTTCACCCGTTCGTATTTCATGGTCGATGTGCCGGTGCCGGCCGAGTTCATCGGTTTCCTGCGGCGCATTTTGCCGGGCAAGCACATCGCCGAGCTGTACACCTCGATCGGCTTCTACAAACACGGCAAGTCCGAGTTCTACCGCGCGCTGATCAATCACCTGGCCAACACCGACGATCAGTTCATCATGGCGCCGGGCGTGCGTGGCATGGTCATGAGCGTGTTCACCCTGCCGGGCTTCAACACCGTGTTCAAGATCATCAAGGACCGTTTCTCACCGTCGAAAAACGTCGACCGGGCGACGGTGATCGAAAAATATCGTCTGGTGAAAAGCGTCGACCGCGTCGGGCGCATGGCCGATACCCAGGAATTTGCCGACTTCCGTTTTCCACTGAGCAAGTTCGATCCGGCGTGCCTGGAAGAACTGCTGGAAGTCGCGCCGTCGACGGTCTCGGTCGAAGGCGACACGGTGCTGATTCGCCACTGCTGGACCGAGCGCCGTATGACCCCGCTCAACCTCTATCTGGACAACGCCAACGAAGCGCAGGTGCGCGAGGCGCTGGAGGATTACGGGCTGGCGATCAAGCAACTGGCGGCGGCCAATATCTTCCCCGGCGACATGTTGCTGAAGAACTTTGGCGTCACCCGTCACGGGCGGGTGGTGTTTTACGATTACGACGAGATTTGTTTCCTGACCGAAGCCAACTTTCGCCACATCCCCGCGCCGCGCACCCCCGAGGACGAAATGGCTTCCGAGCCGTGGTACTCGATCGGGCCGCTGGATGTGTTCCCTGAAGAGTTTCCGCCGTTCCTGTTCGCCGATGCCAGGCAGCGCAAACTGTTCGATCAACTGCACGGCGAGTTGTACAACGCCGATTACTGGAAGGGTCTGCAGGAGGCGATTCGCGCCGGCAAAGTCATCGACGTGTTCCCTTACCGCCGCAAAGGACTGGATAACGAATAACCCGTTGTCACCTCAATCCTGTAGGAGCTGCCGCAGGCTGCGATCTTTTGACTTTGATTTTTAAAAACAAGATCAAAAGATCGCAGCCTGCGGCAGCTCCTACAGGGGAAGCAGGTCAATCGAGAGCAAATCTGCGACAATCCGCCCCCTGCACATATAGACGACCGAATTGCGTACCCGATGACCGACGAATCGCCCTCCATCGACAAACTGCTGAAAAACCTTGATCACGCCATGCTCGCCGACCGTCATCGGCTGCGGCGGCAGTTGCTCGAGCTGCGCAAGAAACCCGACGAGGCCAAACTGGCCCAGTGGGTGACGCGTCTGCAGGCGTCCAGTGATCAGGTGCTGGCGCGCCGTGCCAGCCTGCCGGTGATTCGTTACGACGACAGCCTGCCAATCGCCGCCAAGCGCGATGAGATCAAGGCTGCGCTGGAGAAGCATCAGGTTCTGATCATCGCCGGCGAAACCGGTTCGGGTAAAACCACCCAGTTGCCGAAAATCTGCCTGGAAATCGGTCGCGGTCAGCATGGCTTGATCGGCCACACCCAGCCGCGCCGAATCGCGGCACGCAGTGTCGCCAGTCGGGTCGCTGAAGAACTCGGTACGCCACTGGGCGCGCTGGTCGGTTATCAGGTGCGTTTCGAAGATCAGAGCGATGCCAACACCCTGATCAAACTGATGACCGACGGCATCCTGCTGGCGGAAACCCAGAACGACCGTTATCTGGAACGCTACGACACGATCATCGTCGACGAAGCCCACGAACGCAGCCTGAACATCGACTTCCTGCTCGGTTACCTGAAAACCCTGCTGCCGCGTCGTCCGGACTTGAAAGTCATCATCACCTCGGCGACCATCGATCTGGAGCGCTTCTCCAAGCATTTCGATGACGCGCCGATTGTCGAGGTGTCCGGCCGCACCTTCCCGGTTGAAACCTGGTATCGCCCGCTGACGCTTGAGCAGGATGAAGAAGGCAACCGCGTCGAAGACGACCTGACCGTGGATCAAGCAATCCTCGCCACCCTCGATGAGATCGCCGCCTACGAGCGTAGCGAACGCCGCAGTCCCGGCGATGTGCTGGTGTTCCTGCCCGGCGAGCGCGAGATCCGCGATGCCGCCGACATGCTGCGCAAGGCCCAGCTCAAACACACGGAAATCCTGCCGCTGTACGCGCGCCTGTCGCCGGCGGAGCAGCAGCGGATTTTCCAGTCGCACCCGGGGCGCCGCGTAGTGCTGGCGACCAACGTTGCCGAGACCTCGCTGACTGTGCCGGGCATCCGTTACGTGATCGACAGCGGCACCGCGCGCATCAGTCGCTACAGCTACCGCGCCAAGGTGCAGCGTCTGCCGATCGAAGCGATTTCCCAGGCCAGCGCCAATCAGCGTAAGGGTCGTTGCGGCCGGGTCGAGCCGGGGATCTGCGTGCGGCTGTACAGCGAGGAAGATTTCCTCGGTCGCCCGGAATTTACCGATCCGGAAATTCTGCGTACCAACCTTGCTGCCGTGATCTTGCAGATGCTGCACCTGCGCCTCGGTGAGATCACCGCGTTCCCGTTCATCGAGCCGCCGGACGGCAAGGCGATCAGCGACGGTTTCAACCTGCTGCAAGAGCTCTCGGCGGTGGATCGCAACAGCCAGCTGACCCCGCTCGGTCGCCAACTGGCGCGTCTGCCGGTGGACCCTCGCATGGGCCGCATGCTGCTGGAAGCGGCAAAACTCGGCAGCTTGCAGGAAGTGCTGATCGTCGCCAGCGCCATGTCGATTCAGGACCCGCGCGAGCGTCCGCCGGAGCGTCAGCAAGCGGCGGATCAGGCCCACGCGCAGTGGAAGGACAGCGATTCGGACTTCGCCGGTCTGGTCAATCTGTGGCGTGGTTTTGAAGAACAGCGCCAAGCGCTGACGGCCAGCCCACTGCGTAACTGGTGCCGGAAGAATTTCCTCAATTACCTGCGCCTGCGCGAGTGGCGCGATTCCCATCGCCAGTTGAGCCTGATCTGCCGCGACATGCAGTTGAGCCTCAACAAGGAACCGGCGGATTACCCGAAACTGCACAAAGCGGTGCTGGTCGGCCTGCTCAGTCAGATCGGCCAGAAAACCGAAGACGGCGATTACCTTGGCGCCCGTCAACGGCGCTTCTGGATTCATCCGTCGTCAGGCATCGGTAAGAAACGCCCGCAGTGGCTGATGACCGCCGAACTGGTGGAAACCACCAAGCTCTACGCGCGCATGGTCGCCAAGATCGACGCCGACTGGATCGAGCCGCTGGCCGGGCACCTGATCAAGAAAAACCACTTCGAACCGCACTGGGAGAAGAAGCGCGGCCAGGTTGTGGCCTACGAGCAGATCACTCTGTTCGGGCTGATCGTGGTCGGTCGCCGTCCTGTGCATTACGGCCCGGTGGATCCGCTGGTCTCGCGTGAGCTGTTTATCCGCGAGGGCCTGGTGCGTGGCGAGATTCAGTCGAAAGCCAAATGCCTGAGCGCCAACAAACAATTGCTCGAACAGCTCGACGAACTGGAAGCCAAGGCACGGCGCCGCGACATTCTCGCTGACGAAGAAACCCTGTACGCGTTCTACGATGCGCGGTTGCCGGCGGAGATTCACCAGACCGCGACCTTCGACAGTTGGTATCGGGTCAACAGCCAGAAGAACCCGCAGCTGCTGATCATGCGCGAAGAGGATGTACTGGCCCGCGAGGCCAGTGAGGTCACCGCGCGCGACTACCCGGACACGCTGCACATTGGTGATCTCGAACTGGCGCTCAGTTATCACTTTGAACCCAATCACCCGCGCGACGGCGTGACCCTGCGCGTGCCGGCACCGCTGCTGCCGATGCTGCCGCCGGAGCGTCTGGAATGGCTGGTGCCGGGGCTGATCGAGGCCAAGTGCATTGCACTGGTGCGCAATCTGCCGAAAGCCCTGCGCAAAAACTTCGTGCCGGTGCCGGATTTCATCAAAGCGGCGTTGCAGCGCATGACCTTCGCTGAGGGCTCGTTGCCGCAATCGCTGGGTCGCGAACTGCTGCGCATGACCGGCGCCCGAGTCAGCGATGAGGCTTGGGCGGAAGCGGCGCAGCAGGTCGAAAGTCATCTGCGGATGAACCTGGAAATCGTCGACGGCCAGGGTAAGTTCCTCGGTGAGGGCCGCGATCTGGCCGAGCTGACCGCGCGTTTTGCCGAAGCCAGCCAAGCGGCATTGGCTGTGCCGCAGAGTGCGAAAAGTCAGCAACCGGTGGAGGCCAAGGTCTTCGCCCCGGTGGCGGAAAAGACCCAGCAGAAGATTGCCGGATTGTCGATGACGGTCTATCCGGCGCTGGTGGAAGAGGGCGGCACGGTCAAGGAAGGGCGGTTCTCGACCCCGGCCGAAGCCGAGTTCCAGCATCGCCGCGCCTTGCAGCGGCTGCTGCTGCAGCAACTGGCGGAGCCGGCGAAGTTCCTGCGCAGCAAACTGCCGGGTATCACCGAGTTGGGCCTGCTCTATCGCGAGCTGGGCCGAGTGGATGCGCTGGTCGAAGACATTCTGCTGGCCAGTCTCGACAGCTGCATTCTGGAAGGCGAAGACCCGTTGCCGCGTGACGGCGCCGGGCTCGCCGCATTGGCTGAACGCAAACGCGGCAGCTGGACCGAACACGCCGAGCGCGTGGCGCGGCTGACGCTGGAGATTCTCAAACTGTGGCACGGCCTGCAAAAACGCTTCAAGGGCAAGATCGATCTGGCGCAGGCTGTGGCGCTGAATGACATCAAGCAGCAAATCAGCCATCTGGTGTATCCGGGGTTTGTCCGGGAAACACCGATGCAATGGCTCAAGGAGCTGCCGCGCTATCTGAAGGCGGTCGAGCAGCGTTTCGAGAAACTCGGTGCGCAAGTACAGAAGGATCGCGTCTGGAGCGGTGAACTGGCCGGCCTCTGGGCGCAATACCAGACCCGCGCGGCGAAACATGCCCAGGAAGGCAAACGCGATCCGCAGTTGGAGTTGTACCGCTGGTGGCTGGAGGAATACCGGGTGTCGCTGTTCGCCCAGCAGTTGGGAACGAAAGTGCCGATCTCGGACAAGCGGCTGAGCAAGCAATGGAGTCAGGTCGAGGCCTGATCCCGCGACTGGCAAGGACTTTGTAGGAGCTGCCGAAGGCTGCGATCTTTAGATTTTGCTTTTTAAAGGATCAAGATCAAAAGATCGCAGCCTTCGGCAGCTCCTACAGGGAGTGCGTTTAGCGGGAGAGGCGCCAAAACCTTGGGTTTATGGCAAACTTCGCGACCATAAACGCCGGTTTCGTGACCCAGAGCCTTCGGCCGGGTCACGTGGCGGAATAAAGCGATGCCAGGTCAGCGTCCCCGGACGGGAACAGACCCTTTGTGTGTTGGTACGTCGGTGCCAGCGCTTTCTGCCTGAACAGATTAGAGAAACGACCATGCATAACGTCGTCATCAGCGGCACCGGCCTGTACACCCCGGCCAACAGCATTTCCAACGAAGAGCTGGTGCAGTCTTTCAATACCTACGTCGCGCAGTTCAACGCCGACAACGCCGATGCCATCGCCCGCGGTGACGTCCAGGCGCTGACCGAATCCAGCGCCGCGTTCATCGAAAAGGCCTCCGGTATCAAGAGCCGCTTTGTCATGGACAAGGACGGCATTCTCGATCCGCAACGCATGGCCCCGCGTCTGCCGGAGCGTTCCAACGACGAATGGTCGGTCCTCTGCCAGATGGCCATCGGCGCCGCCGAACAGGCGTTGCAACGTGCCGGCAAGACCGCCGCCGACATCGACGGCGTGATCGTCGCCTGCTCCAATCTGCAGCGCGCCTACCCGGCCATCGCCATCGAAGTCCAGGAAGCACTGGGCATTCAGGGCTTCGGTTTCGACATGAACGTGGCCTGCTCCTCGGCGACCTTCGGCATTCAGGCTGCGGCCAACAGCGTGCAACTGGGTCAGGCCCGGGCGATCCTGATGGTCAACCCGGAAGTCTGCACCGGTCACCTGAACTTCCGCGACCGCGACAGCCACTTCATCTTCGGCGACGCCGCGACGGCAGTCATCATCGAACGCGCTGACCTGGCGACCTCCAAGTACCAGTTCGATGTGGTCAGCACCAAACTGCTGACCAAGTTCTCCAACAACATTCGCAACAACTTTGGTTTCCTCAATCGTGCCGCGGAAGAGGGCATCGGTGCCCGTGACAAACTGTTCGTGCAGGAAGGCCGCAAGGTGTTCAAGGATGTCTGCCCGATGGTTGCCGAGCTGATCGGTGAGCATCTGGAAGAGAACAAACTCAACGTCGGCGACGTCAAGCGCTTCTGGCTGCACCAGGCCAACCTGAGCATGAACCACCTGATCGTGCGCAAGCTGCTGGGTCGTGAAGCCACCGAAGAAGAAGCCCCGGTGATTCTCGACACCTACGCCAACACCAGCTCTGCCGGCTCGGTGATTGCCTTCCACAAATATCAGGACGATCTGGCCGCCGGTTCGCTGGCCGTGCTGAGCTCGTTCGGCGCCGGTTACTCGATCGGCAGCGTGATTCTGCGCAAGCGCTGAGTGCGCCTGAAAAGATCGCAGCCTGCGGCAACTCCTACACTGATCTCTGTAGGAGCTGCCGCAGGCTGCGATCTTTTGCTTTCGACCATCTGAAAACGAGGCGCGCATGGCCGCAACGGACGACACCCAACTGCTCGAACGCCTGTTGGCCGGTGAGCAAAGAGCTTTCAAGGAACTGGTCAGTACCTACCAGAGCGCCATGCGCGCCGTGGCTTACGCGATTGTCGGCCAGCGCCATGTCGAAGAAGTGGTGCAGGACGCCTGGCTTTCGGTGGTGCGCCACATCGGTAGCTTCGAGGGCCGTTCCAGTCTCAAGACCTGGCTGCTGACCATCACTGCCAACTCGGCCAAGAGCCGCTACAAACAAAATCGTCGCGAAGTCTTGATGGATGACCTGCCGTCACCCCACGGCACCATCGACGATGATCGCTTTTCTCCCGGTGACGGTCATTGGCTAGTGGCGCCGTTCGCCTGGCATCAGGACACGCCGGAAGCCTTGCTGACGGAAAGCGAATTGCGCGACTGCCTGGAGCACACCTTGCTCAGCCTGTCGGAACTGCAAAGCAGTGTTTTGCTGCTGCGCGAGCGTCAGGGCCTGGAGCTGGAGGAGATCTGTAATCTTCTGGAGATCTCGCTCTCCAATGTCCGTGTGCTGCTGCATCGTGCGCGGCTGAAAGTCTTCGCCACGGTGGAGCATTTTGAGGAGACCGGCGAATGCTGACCTGCAAGGAACAAGTAGCGCGCTCCAGCGATTACCTCGATGGCCAGTTGAGCTTTCGCGAGAGACTGTTGGTGCGCCATCACCTGATGTTCTGCCCTAACTGCCGGCGTTTCATTCGCCAGATGCGTTTGATGCAGGCCACGTTGAAGGCGATGCCGGAGAAAACCGAGGCGGGTATTGACGCTTTGGCCGAACGCCTGGCCGAGCAACGCCGCAAAGATAATCTCCTGTAGGAGCTGCCGGAGGCTGCGATCTTTTGATCTTGTTTTCAAGGATCAAAAGATCGCAGCCTTCGGCAGCTCCTACAGTGTCTTTGCATCCTGCAAAAAATAGCCCGACGCGGACGAAACGAACGGATGATGGGGATCGTCCCGCCCGCGTCAGGCTACAGGTGACGCTTTTTAGAACTTCGCTTCCGCATCCAGCTGCAGGGTATTGGTGTCTGCGTCACGCTGGGTACGGCTGGAGAAGTCGGCCTTGGTCAGGAAGTAGGTCGCGCCGATGGCGAAGTTCTTGTCGATGTCGTAACCGACCTTGAACTTGTGGCCGCGCGAACCGGTGGTGCCGTTGGCGAAGTCGGAGTCGGTGAACGCGCCGACCACGGCGTCACGCTGTACGTCACGATAGTTGTAGTCCAGGTTCAGGCCGAAGACTTTCGACTTGGCGCCGACCAGCCACGCAGTGTCGGCATCGGTCACCGCATCGTTGTTCTTGACGTACTGGCCGTAGAACGACAGCGGCATTGGCAAACCACCGATATCGATCTGGCTGAAACCCTCGTACAGACGGAATTCGTTGTTGGCCGAGTTGCCGTTGACCGACAGTGCGCACGGTGTGGACGTCCCGGTGCAACGGCTGTCCTCGTCGTTCTGGTAGGCGTAGACGCTGCCGCCCAGGGTCAGTTTCAGGTTGTCGGTGATCGCGAAACGGCTGCCCAACTGCCCGGCAGTCAGACGCAGGTCGTGACGGAATTGCACGCCTTCGCCGTCGACGTTGTCCTTGAGGGTGTAGTTACCCAGGCTGCCGAACAGTTCGGCGCTGCTGCCCAGCGGGTATTTGTAGGTCACGGCCAGACCTTCCGGGTTGATGTCGCTGTCCCAGATCACATCGCCCATGCTGACCCACGGTTGCAGCATCTTGCCGCCGATCACGTGCAGGTTCTTGATGGCATCGGGGTGGTAGTCGATGTAACCCAGATCGAGCCAGATCTGCTTCTTGTCGAAGTAGTTGTCCATGTCCTGGTTGGTCGAACGGGCATCGTCACCGCCGCCGGTGGCAATACGGATACCGGTGTCGACTTGCGGGTTGATCTCGGTGTAGGCGCCGAGGCGGGCACGGATACGCTGGCGATCCTTGTCGCGACCACCGTTGTTGGATTCACCGTCGATCTTGACGGTCTCCTGACGGATACGCACATCACCCTTGAACTGGGTCTTGGCGGCCCAGGCAAGTTTCTGGTCGAAGGAGCTCAGCTCATTGGTTTTCTTCGCGGTTGCCGCGATTTGCTCGTTGGTCTCTTGCTGCGCCTGCTGCGCGATTTGCTGAGCCTTCTGATCCTTGGCCAGTTCAGTTTGCAGTTCAATGTACTGCGCCTGGGAAATGGAACCGTTAGCCTTGAGCATGTCGAGCAGTTTGGCGTCGACTGCAGCACTGGCCGGAACGCTCATGGCCAGCAACAGGCCACCGCACAGGGCCGCCGCAGTTTTCGTGGAAGCAAGACGCATAGCAATCTCCGAAGATGAGAGGGATGGCTGAACCATCCTGGGCACACCGACGCGCACGTCGGAAAACAGTGTCCGGGTAGAACCCGGCGCTCTAAAAACAGGAGCGAGTATCGCGATGGTTTATGACAGAGCAGTGGCTAAGTGATGTCATGTCGATGACGATGCAAAGTCTTCGTGAACTATCGAGCCAGAGCACTGCCGCCCGAATGAGCGTGTGCAATGGAAGCTGATCAGCGATACTCGCGGGGCTTTGACGCCAAGAAGTGGAGAGCCAGTTGATGCCGTTGCAACGTGTGCAAAACCTGTCAGAAATCGCCCCCGCGACCTGGGATGCGCTGGTGCCCGAGAACCAGCCGTTTCTGCGCCATGCGTTCCTCGGCGCACTGGAAGACAGTGGCAGCGTCGGCCCGCACACCGGCTGGCAACCCGAGCATCTGCTGCATGTTGAAGGCGATCGGTTGATCGCCGCGC
This sequence comes from Pseudomonas sp. AO-1, assembly GCF_019775695.1. Taxonomy (NCBI): domain Bacteria; kingdom Pseudomonadati; phylum Pseudomonadota; class Gammaproteobacteria; order Pseudomonadales; family Pseudomonadaceae; genus Pseudomonas; species Pseudomonas sp. AO-1. The sequence goes on along the minus strand of NZ_CP079947.1, from coordinate 4,974,179 downwards.
TGCCCAGTTATCGCAAATGGCATTCCTACGGCGAGTACGTCTTTGATCACGGTTGGGCCGATGCCTGCGCCCGCGCCGGGATCGATTACTACCCAAAGCTGCTGACAGCGGTGCCGTTCAGTCCGGTCAGTGGCCCGCGCTTGCTGGCGGCGAATGTCGAGGACGGATTCGAACTGCTCAAGAGCCTGCCGGGTTATCTGGAAATCGAAGAACTTTCCAGCGCACACATCAATTTCACCGACCCGTTCACCGACGCCGCCATGGCCGAGCAACCTGGCTGGCTGCAACGCATCGGCTGTCAGTACCACTGGCAGAATCGCGGTTACCGGGACTTTCAGGATTTTCTCGACGTGCTCAGCTCGCGCAAGCGCAAGCAGATGCGCAAGGAGCGCGAGCAAGTGGCGGGGCAGGGCTTCGAGTTCGAATGGCTGGAAGGGCGTGAGCTGGACGAGGCGCAATGGGATTTTGTCTACGCCTGCTATGCCAACACTTATGCCGTGCGCCGACAGGCGCCGTACCTGACGCGCGAGTTCTTCAGTCTGCTGGCTGCGCGGATGCCGGAGGCGATTCGGGTGGTCTTCGCCAGACAGGGTTCACGGCCGGTGGCGATGGCCTTCAGTCTGGTCGGGGGTGACAGCTTCTATGGACGCTATTGGGGATGTCTGGCCGAGTTTGACCGGCTGCATTTCGAGACGTGTTTCTATCAGGGCATGGATTACGCGATCGCCCAGGGGTATCAGCGCTTCGATGCGGGGGCCCAAGGGGAACATAAACTGATTCGCGGTTTTGAACCGGTCATCACCCACTCGTGGCACTACCTGCGCCATCCCGGGTTGAAAGCGGCGGTGAAGGATTTTCTGCAGCAAGAGCGCGCCGGCGTCCTTGCCTATGCCGAAGAAGCAAAAACTGCCTTGCCCTACCGCCAAACCTAGATCCCCTGTAGGAGCTGCCGGAGGCTGCGATCTTTTGATCTGGTTTTTTGAACCTCAAGATCAAAAGATCGCAGCCTCCGGCAGCTCCTACAGGGAGGTGGTGGTTTCAGGATTCCTCTTTACCCAGCCAGCGATAGATTCCGCCGCCCACCACCGCGCCCAGCAGCGGCGCGACCCAGAACATCCACAACTGCGCGATCGCCCAGCCGCCGACCATCAGCGCCGGCCCAGTGCTGCGCGCCGGGTTGACCGAGGTGTTGGTGACCGGGATCGAGATCAGGTGAATCAACGTCAGACCCAGGCCGATGGCGATCGGTGCAAGGCCCGCCGGAGCGCGTTTGTCGGTAGCGCCGAGGATGATGATCACGAACATGGCGGTCATCACCAACTCGGTGACAAAGCCTGCGGCCATCGAGTATTTGCCCGGCGAGTGCTCGCCATACCCATTGGAGGCCAGACCTGCGGCAATATCGAAACCCTCCTTGCCGCTGGCAATGTGCGCAATCAGCGCCGCGGCGAGAATCGCGCCGAGCACCTGCGCGATGATATAGGCGGGCAACTCTTTGGCCGGAAACCGGCCGCCAACGAACAGACCGACCGAGACGGCCGGGTTGAGATGACATCCGCTGATGTGGCCAATGGCGAACGCCATGGTCAGCACCGTCAGACCAAACGCCAGGGCCACCCCCAGCACTCCAATGCCCAAGGGCGAAGACGCAGCGAGCACTGCACTGCCGCATCCACCCAGAACCAGCCAGAACGTACCCAACAACTCAGTGACTGAACGTTTGAACAGAGACATGAGAGAGTCCTTGATAGGCGTGCTATCGAGACTGTATCGAGTTGTGCTTCCTTGCAGATTTACGACAGGCTCCCTGCTGGAGCCTTGGCTGAGTACAGCAGGCTTTGGATGGATTGCCAGCAGGCATGAAAAAACCGCCAGAGCCCGTGGTTGGCGGGCTGGGGCGGTTTTTTGGCGGACAAACATTGTGTGGCGAGGGAGCTTGCTCCGCTGGACAGCGAAGCTGTCCCAAAACTATCTGCACCGGTAGTGTCAGACTCGCACAGTTGGCGGGCTTTGCGCCTGCTGCGCAGTCGAGCGGGAGCAAGCTCCCTCGCCACAAAAGTTCACAAAGTCAGGGTTTTTGTGATCAATCGATCCCGACAAATCCTCCGGTCTGGTGCGCCCACAACCGCGCATACAAACCGCGATGCGCCAGCAGTTCGGCGTGGGTGCCGCTCTCGGCGATCTTGCCGTTTTCCAGCACCACCAGCCGATCCATGCGGGCGATGGTCGAGAGGCGGTGAGCGATGGCGATCACGGTTTTGCCTTGCATCAGGGTTTCCAGGCTTTCCTGAATCGCCGCTTCGACCTCCGAGTCGAGTGCCGAGGTCGCTTCGTCCATGATCAGGATCGGCGCGTCCTTGAGCAGCACCCGGGCAATCGCGATGCGCTGGCGCTGGCCGCCGGACAGTTTCACCCCGCGCTCGCCGACGTGCGCGTCGAAACCGGTGCGGCCCTCGGCGTCCGACAGCAACGGAATGAACTCGTCGGCGCGAGCCTTGTGCACCGCATCCCAGAGTTCGGCGTCGGTGGCGTCAGGCTTGCCGTACAGCAAGTTGTCGCGGATCGAGCGGTGTAGCAGGGAGGTGTCCTGCGTGATCATGCCGATCCGTGCGCGCAGGCTTTCCTGGCCGACTTCGGCGATGTTCTGCCCATCGATCAGGATCCGTCCACCCTCGACGTCGTACAGGCGCAGCAGCAGGTTGACCAACGTCGATTTGCCGGCGCCGGACGGCCCGATCAAGCCGATTTTCTCGCCCGGTTTGATGGTCAGGTTGAGGTCGCCGATGATGCCCTTCTTCTTGCCGTAGTGAAAATCCACATGCTCGAAACGCACTTCGCCACGGGCCACCGCCAGCGGTTTGGCCTGTTCGCGATCAGTGACGCTGACCGGTTGCGAAATGGTCTGCAGACCGTCCTGCACCATGCCGATGTTTTCGAAGATGCCGGTGACCACCCACATGATCCAGCCGGACATGTTGACGATGCGAATCACCAGACCTGTAGCCAGCGCGATAGCGCCGACCGTGATCAACGACTGCGTCCACAGCCACAGCGCCAGCGCGGTGGTGCCGACGATCAGCAGGCCGTTCATGGCGGTGATTGCCACGTCCATGCTGGTCACCACGCGGCCGGCCATCTGCGCCTTGACCGTCTGTTCCTCAATGGCTTCCCTGGCGTAATGCTGTTCAAAGTTGGTGTGGGCAAACAGCTTCAGTGTGGCGATGTTGGTGTAGCCGTCGACGATCCGCCCCATCAGTTTCGAGCGCGCATCGGAGGCCTCCACCGAGCGATCCTTGACCCGTGGCACGAAGTAATACAGGGCGCCGATGTAGGCGGCGATCCAGGTCAGCAGCGGGATCATCAGGCGCCAGTCGGCTTCGGCGAACAGCACCAGCGAACTGATCGCGTAGATCACCACATGCCACAACGCGTCGACCGCTTGCACGGCGGAGTCACGCAGCGAGTTGCCGGTCTGCATGATGCGTTGGGCGATGCGCCCGGCGAAGTCGTTCTGGAAGAAATTCAGGCTCTGTTTGAGCACATAGCTGTGATTCTGCCAGCGGATCATGCTGGTCATCCCCGGGCTCAGGGTCTGGTGCACCAGCAGGTCGTGCAGGCCGAAAAAGATTGGCCGCAGTACCAGGGCAACCACCACCATCCACGTCAGTTCGAGGGCGTGGTCGCTGAAGAAATTCGGGTTGGGCGTGCCCTGGGCCAGGTCGATGATGCGGCTCAGGTAACTGAACAGCGCCACTTCGATCAACGCAGCAAACAGACCGACCACCAACAGAGCGGCAAAGCTCGGCCAGACTTGTTTCAGGTAATAGGTATAGAAGGGCAGCACGCGATTGGGCGGAGCCGCCGTCGGAGCGTCGCGGAATATGTCGATCAGTTGTTCGAAACGGCGATAGAGCATCAGATAACCGCCCGGAGGCCGGGCTCTCCTTTTATCGGTGTGAGCGGCGTGGCGTCAGGCCTGCGCCGCTCGAAACGCCCTGTACAGCTTAGTCGATGACTTTGGCCGACTTGATGATCACAGGGTCGGAAGGCACGTTCTGCATGCCCTGTTTGGTGGTGGTTGGCGAGTTGACGATGATGTCGACCACGTCCATGCCTTTGACCACTTTGCCGAATACGGCGTAGCCATCACCCTGGTCGAGGAAGTCGTTGTCCTTGACGTTGATGAAGAACTGGCTGGTCGCCGAATCGGGTACGGAGGTGCGCGCCATGGACAAGGTGCCGCGAACGTTGGCCAGACCGTTTTTGTGTTCGTTCTTGATCGGCGCCTTGGTTTCTTTCTGCTGCATCTGTGGCGTGAAACCGCCGCCCTGAGCCATGAAGCCCGGGATCACGCGGTGGAAAATGGTGTTGGTGTAAAAGCCGCTGTTGACGTAATCCAGAAAGTTTTTGGTACTGATCGGCGCCTTGACCGGGTCCAGTTCGATTTCGATCTGGCCGTTGGTGGTGTCCAGCAGCACGTGCGGCGCTTTGGCCGGGGTGGCAGCCATCAGGTTGGCAGCGAACAGCACGGTGCCGGCGGCGAGGGCGAGTTTTTTCAGCATGGGTCAGTGATCCTGAGATTGAATGTCGGCTGCGGCGAGAAACTCCAGCAGCGTTTGATTGAAGCGGTCGGGTTGATCGAGCGGGGTGGCGTGGCGCGAATCGGCGATGACCACCAGCCGCGCATCGGGCAGCAGTTTTACATAGGTTTCTTTCAGCGCCACCGGTGTGTAGTCACGGTCGGCAGTGACGATGAGGGTTGGACAGGTCACCCGGGAAAGTCGTTCCTGAACGCCCCAGCCAACAATCGCATCGAAGCTGGCGAGATAAGCACGTTTGTCGTTTTTTGCCCAGCGTTCGGACATTTTCTGCCGCAAATCAGCCTGTTCCGGTTTCGGAAAAAGTTTGCCGCCCAGCGCCTTGCCGATGGTTGCCAGGCTTAGCACACGCATCAGGCTCCAGCGTTTGAACCACTGCCAGTAATCGTCGCGGCTGCGGAGTTTGACTTCGGGGGCGCTGTTGACGATGGTCAGGCTTTTGAGCCTTTGCGGCTGATCGACGCCGAATTGAAAGCCGATCATCCCGCCCATCGACAGGCCGACGTAATGCACCGGACCGAGGTGCAAGTGGTCGAGCAACGCCAGCAGGTCAGCGCTGAAACCGGCGATGCTGTAGCGCTCGCGGGGTTTGTCCGAGCGACCGTGACCGCGTATGTCCGGGACGATCACCCGGTAATGCGCCGACAGTGCCGGAATCTGCATTTCCCAGTCCAGGGTGCTTGAGCCGAGCCCGTGAACCAGCAGCAACGGCGTACCGTGGCCATATTCCTCGTAGTGCAGGCTGCAACCTTCGTGCTCGAAATACGCCATCGGTGAACTCCGTGTCAGGCTTGTTCGGGGGCGGCGAACGGTGCGTCCAGCGGCAAGGTGTCGAAGGTACGCAGCAGTTCGATGAGGATTTGTGTCGCCGGGCCCAGCGGTTTGTCCTTGTTCGAGTACAGATAGAAACTCGGGTTGCGGCTGCCGCCCTGAACCAACGGTAGCAGCTTGAGCGTGCCTTCCTTCAATTCACGTTCGATCATGTGTCGGGGCAACCAGGCGAAACCCAGGCCGCTGCTGACGAACGTTGCGGCAGTGGCAAGGCTGCCGACCGTCCAGCGCTGTTCGGCACCCAGCCAGCCGACGTCGCGTGGCTGCTGGCGCCCGGAGTCGCGAATCACCACCTGCATCTGGGTTTCCAGATCCTGGAAGCTCAGTTCGCGATTGAGCCGATGCAAGGCGTGGTCCGGGTGGGCGACGGCAACAAATTCGACATCGCTCAATTCCGCACCGAGATAGCCGGGAATGCTCAGACCGGTGATCGCCAGATCGGCCACGCCTTCCAGCAGCACTTCTTCGACCCCCGACAACACTTCCTCGCGCAGCCGCACGCGGCAGCCACGACTTTGCGGCATGAACGCGGTCAGCGCCCGGACGATACGTGCGCTCGGGTAGGCCGCATCGACCACCAGCCGCACCTCGGCCTCCCAACCTTGCTCCATGTGGTGGGCGAGGTCTTCCAGTTGGCTGGCCTGTTTCACCAGTTGCCGCGAGCGGCGCAACAGTACGCCACCGGCTTCGGTGAGCACCGCCTTACGCCCGTCAATGCGCAGCAAGGGCACGCCGAGCTGGTCCTGCATGCGGGCGACGGTGTAACTCACCGACGATTGCGAACGGTGCAGTGCCTCGGCGGCTTGGGCGAAGCCGCCGTGATCGACCACGGCCTGCAATGTTCGCCATTGATCAAGGGTCACGCGGGGCGCTTTCATCAATAGCTCCTCTTGTCCTAAGCTGGCCGTCCCTCATGGAGACTGGCAAATGAAAAAATTCTGTTGTGTGTTGCTGGCGCTGCTGCCGATGTCAGCGTTTGCTTACCCGATCGATGTGCAGAAAAATCTCAATGGCTTGAAGATCGACTACGAAACCTATGACACCGACAAGGACATCGGCTCCATAAAAGTGGTCAACTTCGGTGATGTCGATGCCGTCTGCAAAGCCGTTTTCAACAATGGCCCGGAAGCGCCACGTACGCGCAACATCGAAGTCCCGGCCCGCAAGCATACGAACGCCACGGCCAAGTTCTCTCGCGAGATCATCAGGCTGCGCATTGAACTGAGCTGCAGCCCGAAATAACACCGTCAATCCCTTGTGGGAGCGAGCTTGCTCGCGAAGTGGCCGTTTCAGTCGACATCATTGTTGAATGACACACCGCTTTCGCGAGCAAGCTCGCTCCCACAGGGGCTAAGTGCATCTAAACGAATTATTCGATGCTTTGCAGCAATTATTTGCGCTTTTTCATCGATACAACCCTGTTTAACCTTCACTCCATCGACCTACAACATTCTCGGATGGAGACTACACACCATGTCCCGCGTTCTGATCATCGAAAGCAGCGCCCGCCAGCAAGACTCGGTTTCCCGTCAACTGACCCAGACGTTCATCAGCCAGTGGAAATCCGCGCACCCCAACGATCAGATCACCGTGCGTGACCTCGCCGTGAACCCGGTACCCCACCTGGACGCCAATCTGCTGGGTGGCTGGATGAAGTCTGCCGAACAGCGCAACGCCGACGAACAATCGTCGCTGGATCGCTCCAACGAATTGACCGAAGAGTTGCTGGCCGCCGACGTATTGGTGATGGCAGCGCCGATGTACAACTTCGCGATCCCGAGCACTCTGAAAGCCTGGCTCGACCACGTGCTGCGTGCCGGTGTGACCTTCAAGTACACCGAAACCGGCCCGCAAGGCCTGCTCAGCGGCAAACGTGCCTACGTACTTACCGCTCGCGGCGGGATCTACGCCGGCGGCCCGGCCGACCACCAGGAACCGTACCTGCGTCAGGTCATGGGTTTCATCGGCATCCACGACGTGACCTTCATTCACGCCGAAGGCATGAACCTGGGCGGCGACTTCCAGGAGAAGGGCTTGAATCAGGCCAACGCCAAACTGTCCCAAGTCGCTTGATGGGTTAATCGCCAGATAATCGCCGCTTGTTTAAGTGACCTGGCGCAACCCCTTCAAGGCTCTACGCGCATCGAACCTCCCTTTGCACTTGTTGCTCCTGAGTGCTGTAGCCCGATTGAACGCTTTAGCGAGATCGGGCTTTTTTTTGCCTGGGATTTCTCTGATTCACTGCTCTCCCTGTAGGAGCTGCCGCAGGCTGCGATCTTTTGATGTTGTTTTTTACAATCAAAAGATCGCAGCCTGCGGCAGCTCCTACAGGGGATTTTGTGTTGGTTGCGGAATGTAAAACCGGCTATCGTCGCCGCCATTCGAAACAGAGGCGACCATGGGCTATCTACTTTTTGTCACGCTGATCCAGGCGTTTTCCTTCAGTCTCATCGGCGAGTACCTCGCCGGGCATGTCGACAGCTACTTCGCGGTGCTGGTGCGCGTGGTGCTGGCCGGGCTGGTGTTCATTCCGTTGACCCGCTGGCGTTCGGTGGAACCGGCGTTCATGCGCGGCATGCTGCTGATCGGCGCGTTGCAGTTCGGCATCACCTATGTCTGCCTGTACCTGAGCTTTCGCGTATTGACGGTGCCGGAGGTGCTGCTGTTCACCATCCTCACGCCGCTGCATGTGACGCTGATCGAAGACGCGTTGAACCGCCGCTTTAATCCATGGGCGCTGGTGGCCGCTTTGGTAGCGGTGGGCGGTGCGGCAGTGATTCGTTTTGATCGGATCAACCCGGATTTCTTCATGGGTTTCCTGTTGCTGCAACTGGCCAACTTCACCTATGCCGCCGGCCAGGTGTTGTACAAGCATCTGGTGGCGAAACACCCGAGTGACCTGCCGCATTACCGGCGTTTCGGCTTCTTCTACCTCGGGGCTCTGGCGGTGGTGTTGCCGGCGTTTCTGCTGTTCGGTAAAGCCAACTTCCTGCCCGAAGCGCCGCTGCAATGGGGCGTGCTGGTGTTCCTCGGCCTGGTCTCCACCGCGCTGGGCATGTACTGGTGGAACAAGGGCGCGTGCATGGTCAACGGTGGCACGCTGGCGGTGATGAACAACCTGCATGTGCCGGTGGGGCTGCTGCTGAATCTGCTGATCTGGAATCAGCATGAGGAACTGGGAAGGCTTTTGCTTGGCGGGAGTGTCATCCTGGCGGCCGTATGGATCAGCCGGTTGGGTATCCGCCGCACCGCATGACCCGGTGTAGGAGCTGCCGAAGGCTGCGATCTTTTAATCTTTAAAATCAAAAGATCGCAGCCTTCGGCAGCTCCTACATGAATTGTGGGTTACATGAGGTGTTTCTGTGGTTCCGCAATGTGCGCCGAACCCAGCACCGCCGGCAACAACCCCGAACGCAAATCCCCGCCGCTCGGCTGCTGATACAGACTCAAGCCAAACTCTGGCAGCACCGCCAGCAGATAATCGAAAATATCCCCCTGAATCCGCTCGTAATCGGCCCACACCGTGGTAGTCGTGAAGCAGTAGATTTCCAGCGGAATGCCCTGCGCCGTGGTCTGCATCTGGCGCACCATGCAGGTCATGTTCGGCTGGATCTCGGGATGGCTTTTCAGGTAGGCCAGTGCATAAGCGCGGAAGGTGCCGATGTTGGTCATGCGCCGACGGTTGGCCGCCATTGCCGCTACATTACCCTGCGCCTCGTTCCACGCTTTGAGTTCGGCTTTCTTGCGGCCCATGTAGGCGGTCAGCAGGTGCACCTGGGAGAGCTTTTCTTCTTCATCGTCGCGGATGAAGCGCACGCCGCTGGCGTCGATGAACAGGCTGCGCTTGATCCGTCGTCCACCGGACTGCTGCATGCCGCGCCAGTTGCGGAACGATTCGGACATCAGGCGCCAGGTCGGGATCGAGACGATGGTCTTGTCGAAATTCTGCACCTTGACCGTGTGCAAGGTGATGTCGACCACGTCGCCATCGGCGCCGACTTGCGGCATTTCGATCCAGTCGCCGACCCGCAGCATGTCGTTGCTGGTCAGCTGTACGCTGGCGACGAACGACAGCAGGGTGTCCTTGTAGACCAACAGAATCACCGCCGACATCGCACCCAGACCGGACAGCAGCAACAACGGCGAACGGTCGATCAGGGTGGCGACGATGATGATCGCGCCAAACACGTACAAGACCATTTTCGCCAGTTGCACATAGCCCTTGATCGAGCGGGTGCGCGCGTGTTCGGTGCGCGCATAGATGTCCAGCAACGCATTGAGCAGGGCGCTGACCGACAGCAGCAGGAACAGGATGGTGAAGGACAGCGCCACGTTGCCGAGGAAGGTCATCGCGGTTTTGCTCAGTTCCGGCACCAGGTGCAGACCGAACTGGATTACCAGCGATGGCGTCATCTGCGCCAGACGCTGAAACACCTTGTTGTGGCGAAAGTCGTTGATCCAGTGCAGCGCCGGCTGGCGCCCGAGCATGCGGCTGGCGTGCAGGATCAGATAGCGCGCCACTCGTCCGAGGATCAGCGCGATCACCAATAGCAGCATCAGCGCCAGGCCGGATTGCAGGAACGGGTGCTTTTCGAGGGCACCCCAGAGGTCTTGGGCGTTGAGCCAGAGCTGTTTGAAATCCATGTGAGCAACGATTCTTCTGTAAGACGCGATGGGCGATTAGAGCATTTAAGACGCTGTGTATTACCGTTGGAGACAAATCGAGCAACAAAAAAGCCACTGATTACGCCCGTTTGTATAAAGAAACTCGGCCTGAGCGCTCGAAACCGGTAACCTATGCAGCTGTTTTTTTGCATATCTTCGAGGTAGCACCCGTGTTTTCCCAATTCGCCCTGCACGAACGCCTGCTCAAAGCCGTGGCCGAGCTGAAATTTGTCGAGCCAACGCCTGTGCAAGCAGCGGCCATTCCGCTGGCGCTCCAGGGGCGTGACCTGCGGGTGACGGCGCAAACCGGTAGCGGCAAGACCGCCGCTTTTGTCCTGCCGATCCTCAACCGCCTGATCGGCCCGGCGAAGATTCGCGTCAGCATCAAGACCCTGATCCTGCTGCCGACCCGCGAACTGGCCCAGCAGACCCTGAAAGAAGTTGAACGCTTCTCGCAGTTCACCTTCATCAAGTCCGGCCTGATCACCGGCGGTGAAGACTTCAAGGTGCAAGCGGCGATGCTGCGCAAGGTGCCGGACATCCTGATCGGTACCCCGGGCCGGATGATCGAGCAACTCAACGCCGGCAACCTCGACCTCAAAGAAGTCGAAGTGCTGGTGCTCGACGAAGCCGACCGCATGCTCGACATGGGCTTCGCCGAAGACGTACAGCGTCTGGTCGACGAATGCCCTAACCGTCAGCAGACCATGCTGTTCTCCGCCACCACTGGCGGTTCCGGCCTGCGCGAGATGATCGCCAAGGTGCTGAACAACCCTGAGCACCTGCAGCTCAACGCGGTCAGCCAGCTGAACTCGACGACTCGTCAGCAGATCATCACTGCCGACCACAACCAGCACAAAGAGCAGATCGTCAACTGGCTACTGGCCAATGAGACCTACCAGAAGGCCATCGTCTTCACCAACACCCGCGCCATGGCCGACCGTATTTACGGCCGCCTCGTGGCTCAGGAATACAAGGCGTTCGTGCTGCACGGCGAGAAAGACCAGAAGGATCGTAAACTGGCGATCGATCGTCTGAAGCAAGGTGGCGTGAAGATTCTGGTTGCCACCGACGTCGCGGCCCGTGGTCTGGACGTGGATGGTCTGGATCTGGTGATCAACTTCGACATGCCACGCAGCGGCGACGAATACGTGCACCGCATCGGTCGTACCGGTCGCGCCGGCAACGATGGTCTGGCGATCTCGCTGATCTGCCACGGCGACTGGAACCTGATGTCGAGCATCGAGCGCTACCTGAAGCAGAGCTTCGAGCGCCGCACCATCAAGGAAGTCAAAGGCACCTACGGCGGGCCGAAAAAGGTCAAGGCCTCCGGCAAAGCCGTCGGCGTGAAGAAGAAAAAGACCGACGCCAAGGGCGACAAGAAGAAAACCGCCGCCAAGACCCCGACCAAGCGCAAGAGCGCCAATCGGCCGAAGCCTGATTCGCTGGTGAGCAGCGACGGCATGGCCCCGCTCAAGCGTCGCAAGCCGGCTGAGCCAGCGGCTGAGCCAGCGGCTGAGTAAGGCGTTTCGCAGGCCAATAAAAAACCCGGACAGTGTCCGGGTTTTTTTATGCGCTGGGTCTGTCAGTTCCCCAACTGTCCGCTGGTGTCCGCGTCAAAGCGCTGTCTGGCGCGATCTGCCGCCGGTTTGAGCAGCGCGAGCAGCGCGGCTTCGCTGTACAGCCGTGAGTCGCCCAGCTCTTTTGGCGTCGGCTCAATCGGGATCAGCACATCCTCACCGTCCGCATGCAGCCAGATCGCCACGACGTGCAGCGCCGAGACAAACAGCACGCGCAGTTCAACGGTTTTGCCTTGCAATTGCGGCGCCTGTTCCGCCAGTTTCAACGCGCCCACGGTGTCGGCGGCCCGGGTGCCGTGGTTCAGCGAAGCGAACTCGACATGGCCACGCACCTCGGCCAGTTGCGCATCGGCAATGCTCACGTCGTCGGCAAACACCAAGTAATGCCAGTCACCGACGCGTGCGTCTTTCAAACCCTTGCCCTGGCTCAGATCGTCGAGTGTCAGCGAGTAGCCGCGATAGGCTTCGCTGAGGCTGACTTTGGCCGGTGTCGCGTTGGCGAACTGACGGTTGATACCGAAGCCCTGGTTTTGCAGCGCGGCTTGCAGCACCGGACGCAACGTCTGTACGCCGTTGGAAGGCGCCTTTGGATAAGTCAGTTGCATGATGTTGCCCTCCTAGTTTTTTGCGGTGAAGTAAGTGTGAGTCCAGTTGCCGCCGCCGTTGTACGAACCCGGGAATGAGTTCAGCGCGCGGGTCGAATAACCGTAGATCGAGTCGGCAACCAGCACATAGTTGCCGTTGGTGCCGTAGATCGTCAGGAAGTGCGCACCGCCACCGTACCAGGCACAGCGCAGGCCGACCGGGCGGCCCATGTTGATCTGGTTCTGAATGGCCGACATCTGCAGCGAACCCTGATTCATGCCGTTGTAGCTGCGGGTGGTTTGCAGGGCTGAATCCAGATAGCCGTAGACGTTGCACGGTCCTGGCTGGCTGCAGCAATTGCGATCCAGTTGGGTGCTGGCGACGCCGCACTGGGTCCAGTTTCCAGTGCCGTAATAGTTGCCGACCGAAGCGGAAACCGCGGCCCAGCACCAGTTGGTCTGAGTCTGTTTCTGCATGCTGAAGTTGAGGCTGGCAGTGGCCAGTGCGGCGGTTTGTGCAGTGGCTTGAACCTCGACCAGTTGCGGGTCGAGCAGATGGCCGACAAGGCACCTTGGCAGGCTCTCGCCGGTGAATGATGTGGCTTGAGTGGTTAACATTTTTTCAGTCCTTCATGAATGAAAACAAGCGTCCAGCTTGTGATTGTGTTGCGGTATTGCCGAGCGATCGGTGGGTAACGGTTTTCATCTGCGATGAACGGTGCCGATCTCCTTGCTCGATGTAACCTTAGTCTGGATATGCGTTTATGCAAGAAAATAAATGCACAAATGCATTTTTAAGATCAAAAGATCGCAGCCTTCGGCAGCTTCTACAGGGTCTGGTGTAGGAGCTGCCGAAGGCTGCGATCTTTTGATCTTGTGCTTTTAGCTGTCGGTTTTTTTCTCAGCCGAGTCCAGTTCCTTCAAGCGCTGATCAATCAACTGGCACTTGTCCGGCAGATCGGCGCTGGCCGTGCCCAAGTCCATCTTCTGCAACTCGGCATTGATTTCCTTGGCCTTGGCCGGATTCTGTTCGGTGAGCTTGGCCACTTCCTTGGCCAGTTGTTCGCGTTTGGCGGTGGCCTCTTCTGGTGTGCAGGCCCAGACCGGCAGGGCGCAGGCGAGGGTGGCGGCGAGGGTGAGTTTGAGCAGGGTTTTCATGGGGCAGGCCTCCGTTCCGGTTAAGGCGGGTTATTGGGTGGAGGCCTGGATGCGACGAAAAGTTCAGAGTTGTGGCAAACTGGGAAATTGCAACCCATTTGACCAGCCATTTGCATTCGACTTGACCAGTCGTTTGCATCGGAAGTGACCAGGCATTTGCATTGGACTTGACCACTCGCCTAGCGAGTCATTTGAAAGGCTAAAGCAGCGGTACTGGTGGCACTGTCTGTGGCGCGCCATCGATGATGCACATCCATCCCCAAGTTCTCAGTGCCGACGTCTTCTTAAACTCCTCGACCAGCTCGGCCGCAATTTCCCCTATGTCCGTCCGCAACTCGAACTGAGGGCGCATTGCGTGCAAAACGTCAATTCCCATGTCCCCGGCAAGCAGCTTGCACATCAGCTTATTACGAAGCTTCCAAGGTAGGGCTTTTCCGCGCCTTTCCGGATGCTGGTAAACCATGGTGTTCAAATGCGCCGACGCGTGGATGTAGTCAGCGCTGCTCATCCAGATATGCAGATGGGCAGGCACTCCAAGGGGTAGGACGTTGAACACGAGCCAATCGATTAGGCCAACGGCAACACCGCGCGCTTGAAGCTCCATTGCCAGCATCAGAAGTACTTTGTGCAAGGTGCCTGCTGCCTTGATAGCAACGGTTTTTCGACCTAGGAGATCTGCTTCGACCACTATCGCGATCAACGCAGCGAGGGCATCCAAGCTTGCCCTGCGTTCGAGTTTTTCGAGTAGAACTTGAGTGATTGGTTCGCGCTGAACACTGTCCCAAATCATGTTGCTGGTGCTGCGATAAAGCACCAGTTGGACATCGGTATTTAACGCACGGAAGTAGCTGTCGAAGCTGATTTTCTGTTGCCGGGAGATCAGCTTCATCAAAGTCCATATGGGATGATTCAGGTCGCGGGACGATCCAGGTGCTAGCAGTTCCACCCTACTCAAGGTCTTGGCCTTGGGGGAGATCATTTTCTGTTCGTACCTAGACCACTTGCTTCGGTAATGCCGGATCGTGCCATTCGTATTTCTTCGAAATGACTCTTTTTCGAAATACAGCTCAAGGGCATAGGCAGTTTTGAGGCCTGTCCGCTGCCTCAGTCCTTCGAACCAGTAGCCCACTGCGAGCATTTCCACTGTGTTGCTTCGGGGGCGGCTATTTTCCGGAATTTGTTCGCGCAAGCTGCCTGCGAACTCCGAATAAATGTTTGCAATTCTCTTAAAATCAGACACTTAAAAATCCCCGAACGATCTTTGTACCGTAAAAAATGTAGAAGTCTTACGGCTGGAGCGCAAGGGGGCGGTTTATTACTATCAACTGTGACCAAACCGGACATTAAGTGCGATGCGCGAGCCCCTTGAAATCCAATTTCTGTCATTCGAATTAGAGCTCGACCTCAAACAGCGATATGGCCTGATGGTGGGTGGCAGCGCGCTGTGGAGAGAGTTGGGTTACACATCGTACGACGCGTTTCGTAAAGCTAAACAGCGAGGGACAATTGAGGTGCCGCTATTTGAAGTGCCTAATCGTCGGGGGTTCTTTGCTCTGTCCAAAGAGGTCGCTTGGTGGATTGCTACGCAGCGCTGCGCACGGCAGCAGGCCGTATGAACTAAGCATATGAGGAGTATCACAATGAGATCAGGATAGGAGCTAGCCGGTGGATTTGGAGCACAAAAAAGCCCAGGGGTGGAGCCCTAGGCTTTTTTGATGGTGTTAGGTTTCAGCCCTACGCGCCGTCATTCTGTGTTCCCTCGCGTTCGGCGTCAAGTCGATCACATTCCGTTTGTCTGCAATTTTCACACGGCGCGACCTGTGAGGTGTTCACACACCTGTCGCGAGGAGAACATATGAGGCTGCCAATAAGTACGCAGCGCGAGGTGCTACGCCTTACGAGCGACCCCAAGCTGTCGAATAGGGCTATTGGCCTATTAGCCAAAGTGTCCCATAACACTGTTCGCACCATTCGGGATCAGTTGGCACAGTGTGGACAAAGCTGGGAAGAACTGAAGCACCTTGACGACAAAGCGCTGGCGGAGCGTCTGCATACCCAGCCAAAAGTCTCATCTCAAAGGAAGGCTTACCCGTCATGGCCTGCCATCCATGAACAGCTAAAACTTCCTGACATCACCTTGGAACTCCTATGGCAAGAGTTTCGTACAAGCGAGCCAGAAGGCGTGTCTTATGCTCAGTTCACACGGATTTATCGTGAATGGGTCAATAGGCAAAAGCTGAGCATGCGACAGACTCACCTCCCCGGAGACAAGTGCTTCGTGGACTTTTGTGGCAGGACAATGCCTGTGACCAACCCGGATACTGGAGCAATCAGCCAAGCTCAGGTGTTCGTGGCAACGCTAGGTGCCTCGGGATACATTTTTGCCACCGCCGTGAGAAGTCAAACGATCCCAGACTGGCTCAGATGCAACATTCTGGCCCTGGAGTTCTTCGACGGGGTTCCACGGTTCGTTGTGCCTGATAATTTGAAGTCAGCAGTGACGAAAAACACGAGAGATGTGGTGACCCTAAATCGTGCCTACGCCGAGTTTTCTGAGCACTACGGATTTCAAATTTACCCCGCCAGACCGCGTAAACCGCAAGACAAGTCGCTAGGTGAGATTGCTGTTCAACTGGTACAAAGATTCGTTCTCGCAAGGCTGAGAGCGAGCACCTTTTTTTCCTTAGAAGAGCTCAACGAGAAAATCAGCTACTGGGTTGATGAGCTAAACAGTCGAATCACTCGAACGTACCCTAAGAGCCGAACCAGCCGCTTCCTTGAGCTTGACTATCCAGCCCTCAAGCCGCTCCCAGAACATAAGTACAGCTACAGCAAGTGGGTGTATCAGGTTAGGGTAGGCAGCGACTACCACGTACAATTTGAAGAGCACAGCTACTCGGTTCCTTACCACTTCGCGAATCTTCTTGTCGATTTGCGCGTGCGAGACGATTGGCTCGAAATCATTCATCAGCGCCGTCTCATCGGCTCGCACAAGCTCAATCGTCAGCGGGGCACTAGCACTCTCAAAGAGCACTTGGCCCCGAATCACAGATATTTCCAGGACTCCCAGCCGGAAGCTCTGATTGTCTGGGCTGAGACTATTGGGCCGGAAACGCTCCGTTTCGTGAAGGACAACCTCAACCTGCGGAAAGATTTCTCGACCGGTTTGAAGGTCGTTGTTGGCCTGAAACGTGACGTTCGCAAAGGGGCAATCACACCGTCACGCCTTGAGTCCGCGTGCGGCTATGCGAATAGCTTGAACATCCTAAGTTCTGAGCGGCTGCGTTCGATCCTTCGGAACGAATCTGACCTGCGCCCCAACTACCGAAGATCCGCCCCCTTGGTCGAACACGCCAACATACGTGGTGCTGAATACTACGCCTCACAGGGAGATGAGCCGCTATGAAGTCAATCCTCGATACTGCCCAAAACCTTATGTCTCTTGGTCTGCACGGGATGGCAGCAGCCTACGAGCGTCAGCTTGAAACACCGGCGCTGCTGAAAGAACCATTCGAAACAAGGCTTGGTTTAATGATGGATGCCGAAAATAGCGAGCGTGAGAGCAGAAAGGTTGGACGTTTGCTAAAGAACGCAAGGCTTCGTGAGAATGAAGCCACAATAGACAGCATTGAATTCAAGGCGTCTCGAGGCATAGACCGCAATACGGTCATGTCCCTTGGTGAGTGCGAGTGGTTAGCGCGACGTCAGAATGTGATCATCACGGGCGCTACGGGCACTGGCAAAACCTGGCTCGCTTGCGCACTCGGAAACCAAGCCTGCCGCCTTGGGCGAGCGACGCTGTATCGCACTGCCACGAAGCTTTTTGAAGAGATCTCACTTTCTTACGCTGACCACACCACGCCTAAACTACGTCGGCATTTGATCCGCGCAGAATTATTAGTCATAGATGATTTGGGCATCGGTGGCATTGACGCCCAGTTGGGCCCGTTCCTCCTGGACGTTATCGACGAGCAGTCACAGAACGGCTCATTGTTGATTACAAGTCAGTACCCTAAAGAAAAATGGTATGACCTGTTCTCCGACCCCACGATTGCCGATGCAATTCTTGACCGTATCGTTCACAAGTCCCACGTTATAGAACTGAAAGGCGAATCAATGCGAAGGATCAAAAGTCGCAAACGGTTGCAATAGGATCCGGTGTTTATCCAGGTGGGCAATACGAATGCAATTGGTCAAATTGAATGCAAGCAGTTGGTCAAATGCAACGCAATCACCTGTTTTTTCAATAATGTATAATTGGCGGGATTAAGATTTTTGCTATGCTCTTTGAATCATCCTACCTTAATCAGATCTGAGGGTTGAAACCTTTAGTAAGTCCCAGCCCCAGTGCTAGCCCTATTTAAATTTAACAGTCCAGAGGTGATCCAGCTGGGTTGTGCAAATGGGGCTTAGCATCTGGCGCTTCATACCCCAGTATGGCGTTATGGGAACATCTCAAGAGCGTACGGTGCCTCGGCCCCATTTTACGTTGATCTGATCCATCATGCTTTGTGAGGCGCAGCGGCCGCACGTTGGCGGAACTATCAGGTAGTTAAACTTCTAGTTTGCGCCACTGACAAAGCCAGGGCGCATGCTAGCCTGTTAATTAATGAGGTTACGGTTTAGCAACGTGCCAGACTTGGTTGACACCGTCGCCGGTTGTATCCCCTGGCTTGGTATCTTTGACCCAGCTGTAAAGTGGCATGCCTTTGTAAGCCCATTGTTTTGTGCCATCGTCTCGAGTGACGACAGAATAATCATGATCCGCTTTGGCGTTTGCCGACACTGCCAGAGGTGGCCAGTTTGCAGCGCATGGCCCAGTGCAGACCGACTTGCCCGAGGTGTCCTTACCGAACGTGTACAGAGTCATTCCTTTCGCGTCTACGAGTACTTTTCCCTTGTCTGTTTCAGCAACCTTGACTGGCGCGTCGGCGAACGCAAAACCAGATATGCAGCAGACGGCAACAGCAGCGGTGAGGATCATTTTTTTGAACATACGTATTCCTTTGGTTTTTGTGAATTTTTGTAGGCTCGCCTGCTATTTGAAATAGTACGCGACCAGACAGTAGACGAACGCCAGACAGTTCTATTCCAGTTCCGTAAAAAACTTCCCAATATTATGTTTTACCGGAACCCTGATCTTTCCCCCCCTGTTGATCCAATGGCGTTCTTATTTGAGCAAAACGACGTTCACGCTCAAGCATCACGAGCTTGGGCGCCTCACTCCACAGCCGAAGTTCAGGGCTGACCCACCAAGCTACAACGAATGCAGAAACGATCAGGGTCATCACAATTACCATTGAAGCAAACATGATTCACTCCTGCTCGGTAGGTTGGTATAGCGTACGCAAATAGGTAACTACAGCAGTTCGTTGTTCGTCCGAGAGCACTGCTTTCCAGGGAGGCATTGCCGTACCTGGTATGCCTTCACGCAAGACGTTCTCCAGATACGCCGTGTTGCCTTTCTTCTCCCAGAAGTTCGCGGGGCGTGGGGAGAGCCCGCGAGATGCAGGCCCATTGCCCTGGCCACTGGCACCGTGGCAGCTAGCACAATTGGTGGAAAATAGAGACTGCCCAAGCGCTACGTCGCTAGACGGCAAGGCGCGCTCGTCCGCTGTATGCAGGCTTTGCACATAAAGCGTGAGTGCCACCAGCGTTGAGTTATCAAGGTCTCTCCAAGCGGGCATTGCTGTCCCGGGCCTGCCGTTCCACAAAACATCGGCTAAATGCCGGGTTGTAAATTGTGCATCGCGCAGGTTAGCCGGACGTGGCAGCAACGTCGGCGCCGCTAAGCCATCACCTGTTCCACTCGGACCATGGCACCCGGCGCAGTTCTCCGCGAAAGCCGCTTGTCCCAGACGTAATGCGATCGAGCGGTCATTTGCGTTAGTAGGTATCACAAAGCCAGGCACTGGCCCATCCAAGCGAGGTCGCGCGGCGATTGCATCTTGGCTTACATTGAGTGACGCCGACATTTCTTCATCTGCCATGCTGTCGTGCGACATCGCGTTACTGCTCTTCTGGGTTGATTGTTGAGCGTCAACCTGCGCCTGAAGCGGATCGTCATAACCCGAAACTTTTCTAGCTCTACCAAGCGTCTGTAAGTAGGCAACGAGGTCAATTCCATCCGATGTCGGTTTGTTGGCATCACCTTTAAACAACCAGGGATAGCCAGGCATTACAGAGTCACGAACGACATATCGAGGATTGAATAGGTGGGTCAGATGCCAATCATTACTTCGTACCTCGGTTTCCCGAGCTAAATCAGGACCAATGCGGCGAGTCCCCCAGAGTTGTGGGTAGTCGTATTTCGTTTCCCATGCTTCAGTGGGCGCCCCCCAGCGACTGACGTCCTGAGCTACGAATCGTACTTGTTGAGTATGACAATAACCGCACCCTTCGCGGGCATATACAATGCGCCCTCGTTCTTCTTTCGCGGAATACTGTTGCATGTTGGCAGGTGCACGGGCCTCGATTTCCTTTTGCAGTTGCTTCCCAGGCAATATCCCGAGCAGCATAAACGACAAGATAAAGAAGCCGATACCGGCTACAAATATGATCAGATAGGCGCTATTGAACAGGCGATGCTTGGTAACCGTTTGCATACCTTAAACTCCCGCTAACGTAGGGTGAATGACGGGAGAGGTACTTACGGCAGCACCGTTGTTTCGGGCTCCTGTAGTTAGGCCCAGGAAAAACGCGATGAAGCCTGCCAGAATCGGCAATCCGCTTAGGTCTCTGATCCACCAGTACGCCAGAGATGCGCGTACAGAGTCCATCCACGGCGCGGTGGTTTCCCATATTTGTGCCTGTACCAAACCGCCGGCCGTTAGTGTGGTGAACATGGCCAGTAGGCCGATAGTTATCAGCCAGTAAGCCCAATTCATCGCCGCTGCGCTGTAGCGGTTGTTTTGTATACGCTGCCAGGCATGGGCAATCCCGCCAGCGGCAACGAAGGTTGCAAAACCCAGCATCGCGAGATGCGAATGGCCAATTACCCAATCGGAAAAGTGAGTCAATCGGTTGACCGGCATCAGAGCCTGGAACGCGCCCTGCAAACTGACGATTAAATAGAACACCGTGCCCGTCCAGACAAACCTCAGAGGGACATCGCTTGCGACTGTCGAAGCTTGGCCTCGCAGTGACATCAGTTGGTTGAATACAACTAGTATCACGTCCATGCCCAAATACACGGAGGCGATAATGGCCGCCTTCTGCGCGTCCATGGGGATAGCCGAATAGACGTAATGGTGAGTGCCATTGAGCGGATAAAAAAAGAATAGAAACCAGAAACCGATCATTGACAAAAAGTGGCTATAGATAGGTCGATTGGTGGCGGCCGGAATAATGTAGTAAGAGATCGCAAGTACAAATGGCGTAACGAACAAACCCACTGCGTCGTGAATCCAAAGCCCGCTGAATGCAGCACCTTGCGCGCCGGGGATAAATGCAGGCGCGAAATTTCCTACTGGATATGCAAGCAGCGTAAATACGGCTCCGCCGATCAGGTACCAAGCCGAAATATACAAGCCTCCTCGTTGCCGCTTAAGCAAGAAAGGCCCCGCGAATTGGGCACATACCAAAATCAGACCGAGTACTACCACTAGGTCCACGATCATTGGGAACTCCGCCCATTCTAAAGACTGTATTGCGAACCATGGGCTATCGAGCCCGAGGGAAATAAGTAACCATCCGGGCAAAAGGACACCAAGATTCCAAATATAGAAAATGACCCAGCCCAATCTGCGACTGAACACCGGGCGATCAGCCAGGCGCGGGACCATGTGGTAACAGAACGCAAAGAAAGCATTGGCAAGCCAACCAAAAAAAATACCTTGTGTGTGATCGAACCTCAGGCGACCCCAGGTCAGCGCTGCGTGGCTACTCAGCAGATCGGGCATTGTCAGCTTCAGAGCAACAAGCAGGCCCGCAAGAGCTGATAGAAACAGTGTGATCACTGCTGCATAACCGTGGGCTTTGATAAGATCGTAATCAATGCGCGGCAAAATATCCGAGGGTTGATTCGCGTCTAGAGCATGCTCTGTTCCAGCTATCAGTCTACTCATGGCTTAGCTCCTTCAACGAAACGGTTTTGGAGCGGCTTAGAATCCATGCTGCCGTTCCTGATCGCTCCTCCGGCGTCAGTGTTATGTCCGTAGGCCCTGCAGAATAACCATCCCATCCTGGTTGGGGATGGGAAATGGCAGCGACCATGACAGCCAATGCTTCGTGATTAAGCGGCTTCGTCCCAATTACAGATTTATATCGTGCAAGGACTGCATTCCAGCTAGGACCTACCGAACGTTGAGTCGCGTCATGACACCCTGCGCAACGCTGTTGGACCACAATTGCGCCTGCGCCGACCAATGCAGTGGTCAACTCGACCTTATCTGTTGAGTCCACTCGCGACGGGAGAGCATCTCCTCGTCGGGTGATATCCGAGGCGCCGTGGGTGCCGATGACCTTCCAAGATATCAACGTGCCGAGCGCCAATACACCAATCAACATAGCCAATGCAGTTCGGGAAATCCCATGGGCCGATGTGTCGCGAACAGGATCACTCATGGTGTCTCCTTGCCATTGAAGAACATCAGATAATCGATGATTGGTTGTACGGCTTCGTCGGGGATGGGCGCTCCATATTCGTCGCGCATTTTGGCGACCTCAGCCGCCCAGGTTTTACGCGGAAATGCAGGTTGGTTGGTAACGTAACGAGGAGAATGGCAGATCACGCATTGTGCCAGAAATTCGCTGCGCCCCGGACCGTCCGGCAAGTAGGGCTCGTCGTGGGGAACAGTGATTGAGTGCACGGGAGCACCAAAATCGACCTTCGGTTCCTCGGCCGCAAAGGCGCTTGGTATCCAAATAGGTAGGCTACACATCAAGGCAAAAAAGAGCATTCTAGGCTGGAGAAATGTCGTCATCTCACACCACCATTCCAGTGGTTTGTTCGATAACCCGGCGCGCATAGCCTCCCCGATTCCACTGGGTGGTCAGTTGACCTTGCCCGGCGCGGTTGGTGGCGCGGACCTTGAACGTGTATCGGCCTTTGTCAAGGGGGGTCCATACGAAGCGCCACCGACGCCAAGAGAACCGGCCGATCTCGGGGTCGAGCGTCGCATCTGCCCAAGTACGCCCGCCGTCAACTGAAACCTCAACCCGAGCGATACCATCGCCGCCATCATTGGCTAAGCCCTCTAGCATGTATGGATGATTTACAAGCAATAGTTCTTCGGGTTCTGGACGTACGAATACGGAGTGAGTGACAAAGCGGTTGATGGGTACCGTTTTCTTGGAGAGGTTTCCTGGCTCCTCGTTGATCTCTGGATTATCAGGAATTCGGTAGGCTTGGTTCATCCAAATATTGCTTAAAGGTTTATCTAGCACCTCAATGTGAGCCAATGATTTAATCCAGTAAGTCGCGTACCAACCGGGTACCACTAAGCGCAATGGAAAGCCATTGAGCATCGGCAGTGGTGCGCCATTCATTGCGTATGCAACCATCACATCACCATCATTGGCATGGTCAAACTTCAATGACTTCACGATCTTTGGCAAGCCTGGCATTGGCGACTCATCCAGCCCAGAAATTGCCACCTCGACTGCTCCTGCTTTAACACCTGCACGATCAAGGAGGTCCTTGAGGCGAACGCCTGTCCACTGTGCATTTCCCATCGCGCCAAATTGCCATTGCCCACCAGGAGGTTTAGGACCAAACAAGCTTCTGGCATTGCCTGAACATTGGTTCATGGCCACCAGTGTCACGGGCTCGAACTCGTTGACCAAGGCATCAAGAGAAAAAGACTGAGGATTGGCAACCTGGCCATCGAGACGCAGTCGAAAGGTTCGCGTATCGACCTGAGTTGGATACCCCGACAGATGCCACCGAACAAAATAGGCTTCGTTAGGCGTCAGGTCCTGGCGAAAATAATGCAGCGGCGTTTCCAACTGCGGCGGACGATCAGTAATCAGAATCAGTCCCGTTTTCTCTGGAAAACGTACAAGGCGTCGTTCGGACTCTGCGGATTCGATCCTATCTAGTTGCGCCAAGTCCGTTCCAGAAAGGGCTTGGCGCGGAAGCAGGCTAGCGAGACCAGCGCTAGTGGCCAACCCGAGTAAACGACGGCGATTCATCATCCAGAACTCATCACTTCCATTCATTATTATTCACCAGGTCGTGGAGTATCAGCAGGCCCTCGAGAAGGCCTGCGTTGTTTCGATCAGTCAGCCTTGAGCGTCGATACCACCTTGTTGCTGGCGAGATCGACGGTGGAGATGCTCAGGTCCTCGTTGAGGACATAAGCCTTCGACTTGTCTTTGGTGAAGACAATGGCCTGGCGGGGTGCCTTCAAACCGGTCACAGTGGTCGTCACTTTCAGCGTTTTGGTGTCTATCACTGACAGGGTGTTGTCACCCAGGTTACCCGAGTAGACGTGCAGTCCGTCTGGAGTCAGGGCTGCACCGTAGGGGTCTTTGCCCACCATAACGGTGGTTGTGATAGCGCGTTTTTGAGTGTCGACAACTGCGATGCTGTTACTGCCGCTGTTAGCCGCGTACAGCGTATTGCCGTCGGCCGATATGGAGATGGCGCGCAACTTGTTGAAGCCAGTGATCTCACCTTCGATCTTATTGGTCTTGCTGTCGACCAGGGTGATTTTGTCGCCAAGAAAGTTGGTGACATAGACGGTTTTGCCGTCAGGGCTTACTCGGATGCCTTGGCGCGGTTGGGAGAAGCCAGGTACCACAGCTACTGGTCGTTGGTGATCAAGGTCAATAACCGACAAGGTGCTGGCGGCCTCGTTGTTGACGTAGAGCAGGCTCCCATCCTTGCTGAGCGTGGTACCAAAAGCACCTGCACCTAACGGAAGATCTGCGATGACTTTTAATGTTTTGGTGTCGATCTTACGAACGACCCCTAAGCTGCTGTCGGAAAGGTAGAACACATCGCCGTTTGGAGAAAAGACAATGTTGCGTGGCGTGATATAGCCGGTGAGAACCTGACGAACCTTGCCGGTTTTCAAGTCGTAGACCACCACGTCAGGACGCTGACTGTAGGAGACTACGGCTGTCGATTCGTCAGGGCTGACAGCCAGTGAGTTGTTATGAATATCACCATCGAAGGTCCAGCGATCTTCCGCTGCCGACGCACTCATTGATGCGGCGAGCGCGATACCCAACGCCAGTGCAGTCACTGTTTTCTTGATCACATTCATCAGAGGTTCCTCACAAGGGGCAGCCAGGCGTGAGATTGCGCCTTGGCAAATGCAGCTCGCTGATTGCTGCTAGACAATGAGTTGACCTTAAGCGCTTGGGATAAATTCCGAAAACAAGTTGTTGTGGTAGTAGTTACCTACTTTTCAAATAGATTTCGTTAGCTTTGGCTCGCAAACTGAGTGCAACTTTGCCAGAACCGTTCAAGTCCGGACGAGATGAATTTTTCCCGGTGGCGGATCAGAAAAAAGCGCCGGCTCAGCCCAGGCAACGCATGCGGCAGTTCAATCAGGTCTTGAGAAGTCAGCAGATCCCGAACGACCCTGCTCGACAGGCAACTGATGCCGATGCCTTGTGCAAGGACGTGTTTGATGGCTTCTGAGCTGCCGATCTGGCGGGTTTCAGCGAGGTCGTGCAGGTGACGCAACAGCAACTGTTCGACTTCCTCCCGAGTGCCCGAGCCAGGTTCGCGGAGAAGCCACTCAGCAGTACGCAGGTCATCAAGGGTGACCTGCGACTTGAGTGCTAAAGGGTGACGTTGGCCCGCTACAATGAGCAGTTCATCTACAAGCCAAGGTTCGGCACTCAGTTCGGGCAAGTGGCACGGTCCCTCAATCAGTCCCATATCAATCTCGAAATCTGCGACCTTCCGGGCGATAGCCATGCTGTTGGCCATATCAACATCGACCCGCAGGTGCGGAGCCGATTGGCGTAACTCGCCAAGTATCAATGGCAAAACATAGTTGCCTATAGTGGTACTACAGCCTACCCGCAAGCGAGTCTTCAGCTCTGCATGCCCTGGAAGGAAGCTGTTTTCTATCTGCAACGCGTTCTCAAGCATGCTTCTGGCCTGGGGCAGTAATGCTTGGCCGTTATTGTTTAACACCAAGCGTTTGCCTACGCGATCGAAAAGCCGGATATCCAAGGCGCTTTCCAACTCGTTGAGTGCGGCGCTGGTGGCCGATTGCGAAAGTGACACAGCGATGGCCGCGCTGGTGGTGCTGCCCTGTTGCGCAATGGCGCAGAAGATTTGCAATTGACGTAGGCTTAACTTCAATTTTCTACCTCTTTAACAGGTAACGTAAACCTATACTATCCGTTTAGCCGCTAACCTCATCAAGCTATACTTCAGGCAAGTCACATTGAATGAACACTGAAGCGGGAGCGCGAAAATGAGTGATACACGACTCGCAGCGATTATGGGCGGCAGCCATCCACTGGCAGCATTGTCCAATCCACGAGAAGCGATCCGGCAGTTCACACCTAACTGGTTCGCCGCCACGATGGGCACCGGGATTCTGGCTCTGGCTTTGGGCCAACTGCCATTTGCCGCGCAGTGGCCCAAAGTGTTAGGTGAAGCCTTGTGGTTTTTCAATATCGCGTTGTTTTGCCTCTTTACGGTGTTGTACGCAAGCCGCTGGGCCCTGTTCTTTAATGAAGCCAAACAGATCTTCGGTCACTCCACCGTGTCGATGTTTTTTGGAACCATCCCCATGGGGCTGGCGACAATCATCAACGGATTTCTCCTTTATGGCTTGCCACGCTGGGGGGATGGGGTTGTCGCTTTAGCTGAAGTCCTGTGGTGGATCGATGTCGCCATGGCGTTGGCGTGCGGGGTTCTGATCCCGTTCATGATGTTTACCCGCCAGCAGCACAGTATCGACCAGATGACAGCAGTATGGCTGCTACCTGTGGTTGCGGCCGAGGTAGCCGCCGCCAGTGGTGGGCTACTGGCGCCGCACCTTGCTGATGCGAGTGCACAGTTCACCCTGTTGATCACCAGCTACGTGCTATGGGCATACTCAGTGCCCGTTGCCTTGAGTATTCTGGTGATTCTGCTGCTGCGCATGGCATTGCATAAATTGCCTCATGAGAGCATGGCGGCATCGAGCTGGCTTTCATTAGGGCCCATTGGTACTGGTGCGTTGGGGATGCTGGTACTCGGCAGCGACGCTCCGGCGATCTTCGCCGCTCATGGAATGGCCGGCATCGGAGGCGTTGCCGAGGGCATTGGCTTGATCGGTGGTGTGCTGTTTTGGGGGCTTGGATTGTGGTGGATGGTTTTGGCGCTGCTGATTACCGGTCGCTACTTCAGGGAGGGTATTCCTTTCAACCTCGGCTGGTGGGGTTTCACCTTTCCGCTAGGCGTGTATGCGGTGACTACCCTTAAATTGGGCTCCATGTTGCACCTCGCGTTCTTCAATTTTGTGGGCGTGGTACTGGTATTGCTGCTTGCGATCATGTGGATCATCGTCGCGGCCAAAACTTTGGTAGGCGCGTATCGCGGCAACTTGTTCATCTCGCCCTGCATCGCCTCGCTGAACAAGATGAGCAAACCCTGAACCTTTGGCTACTCAATCGACTGTTTGGCGTCACGCAGCGTGGATAGGATGCGTTGCCGAACACTCGGGTGAGTGCAAACAGAAAGCGGGCTGGGGTGTGGCATCTCGAGCAATGAGATATCGGGAAAGGCGTGTCGAACCCGCAGCATCGCCTGCTGAGCGACACGTCCGGCAAATACGACAGTCGCGAGATCAGGAAAATGCGGAAGCAGCGTGATTAGCTTCTCAATTCCCTCCTCAATTTGCGCCCTGCGGAGCGACGCCTTGGGCTTTTCAAGATCGGGCAGCCAAGGATATAGATTCCAGATAACGGTCTCTCGGCGTTCCAACCCAACCTGTTCCATGAAACTTTTGAGGTTGCGTTGTGCAGGCCCCGGATTGTCTCGTGAGACATACCGTGCACGACTGACCGTTCGCGCGGGTGACTCTAGCAATATCAATATTTTGGCGTAGACGCCGCCATCCAACGGATCGAAATACGGCAAGGTTTTGTCGCCCGTGGACTGGGAAATCACCCAGCGCGTCAGTTGCGCAACGTTCGGCATCAGCAGAAAAATTTCTCGCGCTTCAAGCGAAATCCCGAGGGGGGCGGTGCCTTGGTGAGTCGACACTGACAAGACGCTTCCTCTATTGATACGAAATTGCCATTAGGAGGCCACGATATGTTCGATCTTCAAGCTCTTGACCTCGCGCGAATGCAGTTCGCTTTCACCGTTTCATTCCACATCCTGTTCCCGGCAGTTACCGTCGGGCTGGCTGCTTATCTAGCAGTGTTGGAAGGTCTTTGGTTGAGGACGCATGACAATACCTATCGGACCTTATACCACTTTTGGATCAAAATCTTCGCAGTCAACTTCGGTATGGGTGTGGTGTCAGGATTGGTCATGGCGTATGAGTTCGGTACCAATTGGAGCAGATTTTCGTATTTCGCCGGCCCTATAACGGGGACCCTACTGACCTACGAGGTACTGACGGCTTTCTTTCTTGAAGCTGGATTCTTGGGTGTGATGCTTTTTGGTTGGAGTAGAGTCGGCCGTGGCCTACATTTCTTTTCTACCGTGATGGTGGCCGTTGGCACCTTGGTTTCCTCGTTCTGGATTCTCGCCTCTAATAGCTGGATGCAAACCCCACAGGGCTTCAAAATTGATCATGGTCAAGTGATTCCGATGGACTGGCTGAAGATTATCTTCAATCCGTCTTTTCCTTACCGCCTGGTGCACATGTCGATTGCTGCCTTCGTGGCAACGGCGTTCTTTGTCGGCGCTTCAGCAGCCTGGCACCTGTTGGGAGGTCGCGATAACCCGGCCGTCCGTCGAATGTTATCAATGGCGATGTGGATGGCGTTGATTGTGGCGCCGATACAAGCCGTGGTGGGCGATGCTCACGGGTTGAACACTTTGGAGCATCAGCCGGCAAAAATTGCGGCAATAGAGGGCCACTGGGAAAACGTGGGCAATGAGCCGACGCCGTTGATCCTGTTTGGCTGGCCCGATATGAAGGCTGAGAAGACCCGGTTTTCCGTCGAGATTCCCTACTTGGGCAGTTTGATCCTTACCCACAGCCTGGATCGTCAGATTCCTGCCTTGGCATCCTTTGCGCCGGAGGATCGCCCCAACTCGACTATCGTGTTCTGGTCGTTCCGTATCATGGTTGGCTTGGGAATGCTGATGATTTTCACTGGACTGTGGAGTCTATGGTTGCGAAAGCGCGGCACGCTCTACCGGTGCCGCTCGTTCTTATACTTCCTGATGCTTATGGGGCCGTCAGGGCTGATCGCCCTATTGGCCGGCTGGTTTACCACTGAAATCGGTCGTCAGCCTTGGGTAGTGTATGGACTGCTGCGCACTGCCGATGCTTCGTCGAACCATAGCGTGGCGCAGATGAGCATTACCTTAGTGCTGTTTGTCCTGGTTTATTTCGCGCTTTTCGGAACCGGCTTGGGCTACATGATGCGCCTGGTACGTAAAGGACCCCAAAATCACGAAGGCGACGCGCTTAGCCACGGTGGGCCTGGCCATCTGCGAACACCTGCCCGTCCTCTATCTGCCGCCCACGGTGGCGATGCTGATAGCCATCACAAGGGGCATTGACTCATGGGCATTGATCTTCCGCTGATTTGGGCCGTGATCATCATCTTCGGCATCATGATGTACGTAATTATGGACGGCTTTGACCTAGGGATTGGCATTCTTTTTCCTTTCATGAAGGGCTCGGGCGATCGCGACGTAATGATGAACACGGTCGCGCCTGTCTGGGACGGCAACGAAACCTGGCTCGTGCTTGGCGGCGCGGCGTTGTTCGGCGCCTTCCCGCTGGCCTATTCGGTGGTCCTGTCGGCCCTGTACCTGCCGCTGATTTTCATGCTGTTCGGGCTGATTTTCCGCGGCGTGGCCTTCGAGTTCCGTTTCAAGGCCACTGACGAGAAGCGCCACATCTGGGACAAGGCCTTTATCGGCGGCTCCCTGGTGGCGACCTTCTTCCAGGGCGTGGCGTTGGGCGCCTACATCGACGGCCTCCCGGTGGTCGATCGCCAGTACGCCGGGGGCGGCCTAGACTGGCTGACGCCGTTCAGTCTGTTCTGCGGCGCTGCGCTGATAGTTGCGTATGCCTTGCTTGGCTGCACCTGGCTGATCATGAAAACTGAAGGCGTGCTGCAAAAAGCCATGCATAACCTGGCCCGTCCTTTGACGTTGGCACTGCTGGCTGTGATCGCCGTGGTCAGCTTATGGACGCCGCTCGCCCATGGCGATATCGCTGCACGCTGGTTCTGCCTACCGAACCTGTTCTGGTTCCTGCCGGTGCCAGTCCTAGTGTTGGTGACTATGTGGGGGTTGTTCAGGGCCGTGGCGAGCAGTGCTCACTACGCGCCTTTTATCTTGACCCTGGTATTGATCTTTCTGGGTTACAGCGGCCTCGGCATCAGCCTGTGGCCGAACATCGTCCCACCGTTGACGTCGATCTGGGATGCCGCAGCCCCCCCGCAAAGCCAAGGTTTTATGCTTGTAGGTGCTCTGCTCATTATCCCGATCATTCTGGGCTACACCATTTGGAGCTACTCCGTGTTCCGAGGAAAGGTTAACGATCAGGCAGGCTATCATTGAGTGAACTGACACCCTTTAAATGCCTCGGGAATCTCTAGTCCGTTCAGGAATGCAGTCCTTGGGTTACTTCGCCATCAGTGACATTATTGCAGTGCTTGGAGCGTAGCTCGGTACACAGGTGGCCACATCCTTTAATGTGGCGAGTGGTCCCCCTTTTTTGGTTTATACGTAGCTACCGATTTGCGAATCTCTTCTCGGGCCTCATCTGCGCTCCCCCAACGGCCCATCTTTACCCACTTACCCGGCTCCAATGCCTTGTAGCTTTCGAAGAAGTGCTGGATCTGTGCGAGGAGTAATGCAGGGAGGTCAGAGAATTCCTTTATGTTGCTGTACACAGAGCTTAGTTTTTCATGAGGCACCGCGATCACCTTGGCATCCGCTCCAGCTTCGTCCGTCATGTACATCACGCCAACCGGGCGACTACGAATGACAACGCCAGGCGATACCGGGTAAGGGCAAATCACCAAGACGTCCAACGGGTCTCCGTCATCGCTCAACGTATTTGGAATGAACCCGTAGTTGGCCGGATAGAACATGGGCGTGCTGAGGAAGCGGTCTACGAAAATTTGTCCACTCGGCTTGTCCACCTCGTACTTGATCGGCGAGTGGTTTGCAGGAATCTCGATAACGGTGAAGAAGTCATCGGGGATCGCGTTACCAGCTGGAATATCCGTGTAGCTCATGCTCATATCTCCAAGCGTCTAGGAAAGGCCAATGCCACTGACGTTTTTGCCAACAGCGATATGTGGTTCGTTTTTTACGGTAACCAGTACAACAGGTTTACCGGCTATAGGCCGTCAGCGCACGAATGCATCATGTCCTGCATAAAACGCATGGCTGCCAAGATGCTCTTCTATTCTCAGAAACTGATTGTATTTCTCGACCCGCTCCCCTCGACATGGAGCGCCCGTCTTGAGATGGCCAGTACCCATGGCAACAGTCAGATCTGCGATGAAGCTGTCTACAGTCTCCCCGCTACGATGAGAAACCATAGCTCCCCAATTTGCCCCGTAAGCCATTACGATGGCGGCTTTGGTCTCAGTCAGGGTTCCGATTTGATTGGGTTTAATCAGTACAGCATTGGCGACGTTTTCTTTGATGCCTCGTTGAATCCGTTCGACGTTGGTGACAAACAGGTCATCTCCAACCAACTCGATCCGGTTACCCAGCGCAGCATTCAATTGCTTCCAGCCCGACCAATCGTCTTCCGCGAGGCCATCTTCCAGTACCGCAATCGGGTACTTGTCGACCCAGGAGGAATAGAGACTAATCAGCTCTTGAGCATCGACCTTACGACCTTCAGAGCGCAGATGGTAAAGACCGTTCTCATAGAAACCGCTGGATGCTGGGTCGATAGCGATCTCGATCTGAGATCCAGGGGTATAACCGGCCCTTTCAATTGCCTTAATGATCAGCTCAATGGCATCTGAGTTTTTCTTGAGCGTCGGCGCAAAGCCGCCTTCATCTCCGACCGCTGTTGAGTAGCCGGCGTCCTTAAGCACCGCTTTCAGCTCGTGGTACACCTCAGCGCCCCAACGCAAGGCTTCCTTGAAACTGCCAGCCCCTGTAGGTGCAATCATAAATTCTTGGAAGTCAGGGCCTTGCCAGTTTGCGTGAACACCGCCATTGAGAATATTGAACATTGGGACGGGCATTCTTGCTGCTTGCTCGCCGCCCAGATATTGGAACAAGGGCACTTTCATCGCAGAAGCCGACGCTCTGGCTACGGCGAGGCTGACGCCCAAGATGGCGTTTCCTCCAAGCCTAGACTTATCAGGTGTTCCATCCAGCTTAATCATCAGATGATCAATCTGTTCCTGGTCAACTGCATCCTGGCCTCTCAGAGACTCAAGTATTTCGGTATTCACATTGCTAACGGCCTTTAACACTCCTCTGCCGGAATACCTCTTTGGATCATGGTCACGCAACTCAACAGCTTCGTGAGCGCCTGTAGAGGCACCGGACGGGACTGAAGCCCGGCCCAGTGTTCCGCACTCCAAGGTGACGTCGACTTCAACGGTAGGGTTACCGCGTGAATCGAGAATTTCACGTGCATGAATAGCCTGGATTTGCGTTTTCATTGATTTTCTCCAAGGGACGATTCGGGAACGTCATTAACCATGTGAATAAGTCGAGAGGCCTCGATTTCGGAAGTCAGCTCTCCATGAGTATTCTGAACAGCTGCACTGCCGACACCGCAATTGCGGGAACCAAGAAGCCTCCAATAATTAGCTCAGGAATCTCTCCCACCAAGGGCATGAATTGCCCTCCCTTTGCCATCTGGAAAAGCTCCAGCATTTGGTTTGACGCAACCATCACAGAACAGCAGTACGCAGTCTGGGCTTGTAGCATGGCCCGCCTTTGATCTAGCAGATGAAACGTCAGCAACGACACTCCAATGCTTACGATGAAAAGCGCGACGAATTCATAGACGGATCCTGTAAAAAGCCTGCCCATCACAAGCCCGAATACGATGCTCAGCATCACTGCGCTCATGTGGTATCCCATTTCTCTAAAGTGGTTTTGATGAGCCGACGTCGGTGAGTTCCATTTCGCAATCTCATCTTTGGATTGCCCACCACCATCGCGCTCGTAACGTTCAACGTTGCTGTGCTCTCAGCTCGTAGCCAGGTACGCAGGTGATGGTCACGTCTGCCTTGCAGGATTTCTCACTGGGCATGCGCATCGTGACCAAGGCGCCTTCGAGCGAGGTGACGATGTACCAACCCTCGCTCGATACCTTTTGGCTGCCTGCAATGCCCGCCAAAAAAAGCGCCCAAAAAACCAGTCCTACGAGGAGCGGCCTGTTGTCACGAGCCCAGTTGACGGGGGCTGGCTGTGGACGCAGGTTATAAATTCGGTACATGGCGTTTATCCTTTTTACTGGTTGTCCAACAAACCGTGGTTTTCAGCTTTTCGCCTGGCCCACTCGACCGTACTCGATGGGCAATTTGATAAAGCTCAGCGAAAACGCCTCCTTGGCCAATGCTTCCAGCAACTTCTCGCACCCGGGCTCATCAGTGGATATCGTCACTGTGACCGGATGATCAGCACCGCTGAGGAAATGCGCGGTATGCAAATGTCCTAAATGATCCAGGCCTTCCGTACCGCTCACCAGCGTCGCTCCCAACATGCCCTCTCGTTTGGCGAACTCAACCAGCCACTCCCCGAGTGGAAGATGCTGGTAGTTGGTACTCTGTTCAGTGAAAAACGTCAGTTGAAAGCCATTCATGGCAACATCCTCTAATGTGGCGAGAGCGACCAACGGTTAGTCGGCTATGCCTCTTCATTTGCGAACTGTTTCTTCGAACTGAATTACAAGGCTTCACTGAGCGGTAACTCGCATAAGAGAAGAACTGCTCGCACCTTGCGCAACTCGTCAGCGTGGTCGCGCAGGAAGGTGCGCAGCTTGACCTCTGTATCCAGCAATTCCAGACACTGCGGATGACGCATATCACCAAGCTCCGGGTGATGATGGGAAATGCGATGGCCCGTCAAATAGCCCGCAGAAATCGGTTTGAGCATGACCTGATCAATCTTGGCTTTCTGCGCGACTTTAAGAAGGTGTTGGGCAAGTGCGGGCGCACTCAGGTGATGCCAGAAATTTGTAACTCGAGCCCGACTAGCGCCAGGGAAATAGAGCTGCAAAGCTGTCAGGCGATCTTGGCGATGTTCGGTCATTTCTCTTCCCCAATAAAAGTCACTTTGCGCTCGCTGGCGGATTCACTTTGAGCATGAAATTGCTTGATATCGGAGAGCCGGATTTCCTTCGGCAGAGGACGGTGATGCTTGCTGTGACCGACGCGCTGGGCGTGATAGATCCCGGTATGCCCGGATACGAGGTAACTTGCGATACAGGCAATGGCTGCAAGCGGAGCAATTTCAGGCCCGAAGAGCTCCATGGCCATGACAATGGTTGCCAGTGGCGTATTAGCTGCACCAGCGAAGACAGCGACAAAACCGATACCAGCCAGCATGCCGAAGGGAAGATGTAAGAGGGGCGCTAGCGCGTTCCCCAAGGTGGCTCCAATGTAAAACAGCGGAGTGACTTCGCCGCCCTTGAATCCAGTCCCCAGGGAGACAACGGTGAACAACATCTTTCCAAGCCAGTCCCAAGGAGCCATTGGCATTTGAAAGGATTGGACGATGCTCGGAATCCCCAGTCCGATGTACTTATCGACATCGGTGTAATGGTTGCTACCAAGCGCCCACACTGCCACTGCGATCAGAAGGCCGCCGGCGAATGGTCGTAATGGCGAATAGGAGATAAGTCGTTTAACGAAAGCCCCTAGCTTATGGGTGGTCGTCGCGAATAGCAGGCCAGTGAGGCCGAAGATAATCCCAGCGGCGACCACAGCCATGACGCTCCAGAGCTGCACGGGAACCACTTCGCCAATGACGTAATGCGTATGAACCACTCCCCAGGCTTTCCCCACCTGGTCAGCAACGATTGCCGCAACCACGCAAGGGAAAAGCGCGTCGTAACGCATGCGTCCGATGGCCAACACTTCAAGTCCGAACAAAGCCCCGGCAAGAGGGGTGCCGAAGACGGACGCAAAGCCAGCACTGATACCGGCCATGAGAATCACCCGGCGATCTTCGCGGCGTAGCCGAAAGACATGCGTCAATTGATCCGCAAGAGCGCCGCCCATCTGCACCGCCGTTCCCTCACGTCCCACAGATGCACCGAAGAGGTGGGAAACCACGGTTCCGATTAGCACCATCGGCACCATGCGCAAGGGAATAGTCTTTTTAGGATCGTGGATCTCATCGATGATCAGGTTGTTTCCGGCATCAACTGGTTTGCCTATCAGGTGATACGCAAGTCCCACGGCAAAGCCAGCAACTGGCAGGAGCCAGAGCACCCAGGGATGGGCTTCTCGCCACTGGGTGGCATGATCCAAAGAAAGGAGGAATAACGCAGAGGCAGAGCCTGCCAAAAGAGCTACAAGACCAGCAAGCGCAAGCCATTTCGCAATATAGGGCAGTAAGTCGAGTTGTTCAGGTCGTCGAAATTTAGACATTTGGCCAGCCACAAAAATGTAAGTGGGCCTGACCAAAAAGGGGATTCTGGGCGCGAACGCCTACAGACCTGGTTGATCAGGTTTCTGTAGGCATCATCAGCTGCTACGGGCACAGCGGTTGGTTAATGGAGGAATGCCATCTCCAATGAGCCGATCTTAGCGAGCTCTGTCCAAAATGTAAAATCGTGTTTCGGAGCACGAGGCAAGCGTAGGCGTCTTCGAGTCACCGCTTATGAAAGCAGGCCAGACTAGGTGACTTCTGTTCCGGCGAAGCCCATCTCAACTGGGGTTTTTATGTAAAATAACGAGATATCTTCAAGCTCCAATCGCTTGAATAACTGCACAGATTCGTCCTCGGTAATGGCCATACGAATTTCGGTAGGCTGATCCGCTAGTTCAAAAAAATGCGAGGAATGCAGCCGGCCGGTATGCCCAAAGCCTTCGATACCTGTGGACAGAGTCGCACCCCGCAGTCCCATTTCTTTCGCCAAATCAACGATCCAGTCGCCGAGCATCTTTCCCTGATAGCGACGATTCTGTTGAGTAAAGAAAGTGACCAGAAAACCTTTCATGTTCCTCTCCTAAGCGCGTGCTGATTATTTGATAGGACAGAAGCCCGGCAGCCGTCATTGCCACCCGGGCAGGATTCACACTGGCATCAAGCGCACTGGTCAAGTCGGATGCAAACGACTGGTCAAGTCGAATGCAAATGGCTGGTCAAGTTCATGCAATTGCCCACAAACAGCATGTCGGTCGCTCGCTGCGGAAAATGCAGCTGAACGGCTGCGGTGTGTCCGGGTCACAACCTATGACAGTGGCCCAAATCACGCGCACCGGAGGTTGAATCAGGATGACGACTTATAACTGGGATTTGATTGAACGCTTGCTGCATGAAGTGCAGAACAGTGCAGGCGAAAGTTTCGCGCCGCGAAAATATGCCGAGGACTACGCAGCAGAGAAAGCCAGTGCGGGCGAGCCGATCGAGAATCTGGATCACCTGAAAACGGTGGCCTGCGAGTACGAGAAGTTACTGCTGGACCGTGGGTTCATCGAACCGCGTCCGGATCATGAGGGCAGCACCGGTAACAATTTCATACTGACCCCGCGGGGTTCCAGCTTGTTGAGCCTGATCGACAGCAGCATTCCCGGCAATGATCATCCGCGGCAAGTGCTGGATGAGCAGGACGATGCGCTGGATGAAGCGACATTCGATGAAGTGGCTTCAAAGGCGCAGATTGCCTGAATGTCAAAGATCGAAGGCTCCGGCAGCTCCTACACATAACCCTGTCGGAGCTGCCGAAGGCTGCGATCTTTTGATCTTCTATTCCTGCTTTACTGCCTTCAGACACTTCAAATCATTGAAGTCCTTACGCACACCCTCGATCTTCTTCAACAACCGCTGACGCTGCTGCGGCGTACTCTCGGCCATCAGATCCACCGCCAGCGAACGCGCCTGCGCTTCGGTGTTGGCGTAGGCTTTTTGGTAATCCGCTGTCCATAAACGCTCGCGGTTGACCAGAAGTGTCTCGATTCGTTGTGGGAATTCCGGACTCTTGCGCTGAGCAACGGCATTGCTGAACTGCTGCTGCCAGTGGGCGCGGTTGGCGATCCATTGGGTATTCTGATCGCCCAGGGCGGTCGACCAGGCCATTACCCGTTGTTCCTGAGTGACGCTCAACGGACCCAGCCAGTCGGTCAGGCGCTTGTCCATGCGTGCGCCGCGTTCGGCAATCTGTTGCGCCAGCGGCGGTTTAACGTATTCCTTTTCACGTTTGCGCAGATCCTTGGCGAACGCGTCGTTCATTTCCGCCACTTGTTTGTCGTCCAGCCCTTGCAGTAACTCGATGGCCGACGGTGTGATCTGGCGTGCTGTTTCGGCGATGGCCTGTTTGGCCTCTTCGGTTCGCGCTTGCAGCGCAGCGTCGGTCACCTGATTGGTTTCCACCATGTTCTGCAAACGGTCCAGCCAATCGAGGTAGCCCGGCAATTGTGTGGTGCAGTGCCAGTTCAGGTGCTCCTTGAGCCGTTCGTTGAACCAGTCTTTTTGCTCGCCGTTCATGTCCAGGTAGTCGCCGAGCGTCCACGGGATGATCACGTCGAGGTTGCGGTAGGCCAGGCCGACACGGCTGCAGGCGCCGAGGGCAAGGGTGAAGATCAGCAGGGTGGCGAGGTGTTTGAACCAGCGAGACATGAGCGAATCCTTGCGAGAGCCTGACGTCTGATTCTCATGTGAACGCAGGAAGCTCCCGGCAGTTCAGCCCATCAATAGAATGCGCGCTCGGCCTTGAGCGTCACCAGTCCGTCGCACTGACTGTTGTGCCCGGAATACGCCGAGCAATCGCTGCCACTGAGGTTGGAATTGCTGTAGATCAGGTCGAGATCGACGCCCATGAACGGTCGGGAAAATTTCACCGACCAATCGGTAAAACTGCTGACATAACCACCGTCCACTGACACCGGCGTGTTCAATTGATGGGTGGTGTATTTCATGCTGATCCCGATGCCGAACGGCTGATTGCCACCCAGATCGGCGAACAGCGTGTTGTTCTGTTTGTCCGGGTCGTTGCTGACGGCTATACCGAAACGGCTGCCGAGCAGGGTCAGGCCGCCGAACAGCTCCTGGCTATCGAGGGTATCGACCTTGGGATAGCTGTAGTGGATCATCCCGACTTCGTAGCCGAGGGTCTGATCGAAAGGTTGTTTGAAGCCGACGTAGGAGTCGATTTCCAGGTTCTTGCCCGGGGTCAGGCCCATGCTCGGCGCGTATTGGCCGACATACAGGCCGCTGTCGTGGCTCAGATCGAGGCCGCCGTGGAACGAGCCGACGGCTGCCGGCTTGACCAGACCTTGGGCCATGCTGCGGCTGGGCGTGGTGCCGAGTTTGAGGTCGAAGTCGCCGAGCTCGCGCTGGAAAATCTGCGCGTGCACCGATGACCAGGCCAGTAGGCCCACAAGCAATAAACAGGAATTTGATTTGAGCATGCGTCACTCCATGAACAGCGAGGGCAGGGCTGAGCCTGCTGAAACGCTTGATCCAGACGCGTGCAAGGATACCGGCGAATGCTCGGCAATGCTGGCCGTTCGTCGATTTTCAAAAGATTGATTAAACAGAAGTGAGGGTGTTGCGCGGGTGCCTGTCCAGACGCTTCGAAGCTCAAAGCGTCTCAGGACGGGTGTTTTACCGGGTGTTACTTCTTGCCCAGGCTGATCTGCTTGGACGGGCCGAACGTCTGGCCGCTGACGCCTTTGGCAATTTGTTGGATTTCGCCGCCGGACTTGAGGAACGCTGCGATTTGATCATTGATCGATTCGCTGGTTTCGACGGCTGGAGCTGGCTTTGCTTTGCTGGTGGATGCTTTTACACGCATGGCGGCCATTAACCTGTAGAAAAGTAACTCGGCCAGGCATCGTACAGGAATAACTTGACAATTGCTTGATAAATATCCCCGGGAATAACTGAGTGTGCGGGTGGATTATTCTCGCTTAATTATTCGAAATATCCGCCTAAGCCACTGTTTTAAATAACAACATTTATTGCTCGTTACTGAAAATGTAAGCCGTGAAACGCTGCGTCAGGTGCCGCACTGGCCTGACGAATGGCGAGTCGCTTGCGCCAAACCAAGGAAAATCAAGGTGCCCAGAGGATTTTCTTCGCCCGGCTGCTCGTTCGGCGAACGAGACCGGCAAAACCGGGTAGAATGCCGCCACGCAATGAGGGTTTTGGAAAATGGCTTTAGTCGGGCGTTACAACAGTTTGCAAGTGGTTAAACACACTAACTTCGGTTTATATCTGGACGGCGGTGCTGACGGCGAAATTCTTTTGCCCAACCGTTATATCCCTAAAGATATTCCCAGCGAAGATGAAGACTGGCTCAACGTATTTATTTATCTGGACAGCGAAGACAAACTTCTCGCTACCACTGAAAAACCAAAAGTTCAGGTCGGCGAATTTGCCAGTCTGAAAGTGGTTGAAGTCAACAGCATTGGCGTGTTTCTCGATTGGGGCCTGCCAAAAGATCTGTTGCTGCCGTATTCCGAAGAAAAGCGGCAGATGACCGCTGGCGAGTACTGCGTGGTGCACGTGTACCTCGATAAACACACGCGCCGCATCACCGCGACCGCACGTCTGGATCGCTACCTCGACAAGACCCCGGCCAACTACAGCGCCGGTCAGGAAGTTGATCTGCTGGTGGCTGAAGCCTCCGACATGGGCTTCAAGGCGATCATCAACAACAAGCATTGGGGCTTGATCCACAAGAATGAAATCTTCAAGTTCATGCGCTCCGGCATGCGCGAGAAGGGTTTCATCAAGGAAGTGCGCGCCGACGGCAAGATCAGCCTAAGCCTGCAACCGGTAGGTCAGGAAGCGGCGAGCAGCCTCAGCTCGAAAATCCTCGCCAAGTTGCGCGAAAACAATGGCACGCTGGCCGTCAGCGACAAGAGCGATCCGGCGTTGATCAGCAGCCTGTTCGGCGTCAGCAAGGGTAACTTCAAGAAGGCCATCGGTTCGCTGTACAAGGAAGGCAAGATCGTCATTCATGCTGATCGCATTGAACTAACCTGAGTGACCGTTGGCCCCATGTAGGAGCTGCCGCAGGCTGCGATCTTTCGATCTTCAAAGGCAAAAGATCGCAGCCTGCGGCAGCTCCTACATGAGGGTTTGCAGATGAAGAAAGCGTTGATTGCCTATGGCGCCACACTGCTGGCGTTTCTGTTGCTCGACGGTATCTGGCTCGGCGTATTGATGGCGCCCACCTACCGCGAGCTGCTCGGTTCGCTGATGCTCGAAAAACCGCTGCTGGTTCCGGCAGCGGTTTTTTATTGCCTGTACGTTGTTGGTTGCGTGCAGTTTGTGGTGTTGCCGGCGCTGAGCTGGCAACGGGCGGCACGAATGGGCGCGTTGTTGGGGCTGGTGGCGTATGGCACGTATGACCTGACCAATTGGGCAACGTTGCGTGGGTGGTCGGTTCAGGTGAGTTTGATGGATTGGGCGTGGGGGACGTTTGCCACGGCTGTTGCCTGCTCGGTTGGTTTCCTGGTTGCGAAGCGATTTGTGAGGTCAGCTGCATAATCCTGGTTGTCTGGGCAGACGCCTTCGCGAGCAAGCTCGCTCCCAAAGGGGAAGTGCGGTCGACTGTGGGAGCGAGCTTGCTCGCGAATGGCGGCGCAGCCGACAACCATTCACCTGTGACGTTACTGACGCATCCAAAGTCTTTTTCAGACGGCTTTTTTTGCCCGACTGATTGATAATCCCCGACACAGATTTTCGACCAGTGGATGGCTGCCATGTTGTGTGTGTTCGAGGTGTTGCGGTGAGTGTCGAGCGGCGCAATGCCGACGGGTTTGCCTTGCAGGTGATGATCGGCCTCTGCCTGATCTGGGGCGTGCAGCAAGTGATGATCAAGTGGGCCGCGCCGGACATCGCGCCGGTGATGCAAGCCGCCGGGCGCTCGGGGATTTCTGCGCTGCTGGTGGGCCTGCTGCTGTGCTGGAAGGGCGGTTGGGATCAGGTGAGCAACACCTGGCGCGGCGGACTGCTGGCCGGCGCGTTGTTCGGTCTGGAGTTCTTCTTCATCGCCGAAGGTCTGCAGCTGACCACCGCCGCGCACATGTCGGTGTTCCTCTACACCGCGCCGATTTTCACTGCGCTCGGCGTGCATTTCCTGTTGGCCAGCGAGCGCTTGCGACCGCTGCAGTGGCTGGGGATTCTTCTCGCGTTTGTTGGTATCGCCATTGCCTTCGCCGGCGGCGTGTCGTGGGACAACCTCGACCGGCGCATGCTGCTGGGCGATGCGTTCGGTGTCATTGCCGGCGCCTGCTGGGGCGCGACCACCGTGGTGGTGCGCGCCTCGCGTCTGTCAGAGGCGCCAGTGACGCTGACCCTGTTCTATCAGTTGATCGTCGGCTTCGCTGGCCTGCTGTTGATCGCGTTGTTCAGCGGCCAGATCAGCCACGTCAGCCTGACCCCCGTGGCGGTGGCCAGCGTGTTGTTTCAGGGTCTGGTGGTGTCGTTTTTCAGTTACCTGACCTGGTTCTGGCTGCTGCGCCGCTATCTGGCGGCCAATCTGGCGGTGTTTTCGTTCATGACGCCGCTGTTCGGCGTCACCTTCGGCGTGCTGCTGCTCGGTGAAGCATTGAGCGTGAACTTTGTCATCGGCGCGGTACTGGTGTTGCTGGGCATCACTTTTGTCAGCGCTGAGCAGTGGGTGCGTCGGCGTTTGCGCCAAGCCCTCGGCCAGCGCTGACTGACTGCAAGGCCAGCCCACCGGCAATCAGCAGACCGCTGCCGGCGATCACCAGCGCCGGTTGCAAGCCGCCGCTGAAATGGCTGCTCAGCGCCGCCAGCAGCGGGCCGCTGAGCTGGCCGACGGCAAAGCACGCCGTCAGCAGCCCGGCGTTGCGCTGGGTGCTGTGCGGCGCCAGTTCCCGCGAGCGTTGCATCACCAGTTGCATGCAAGCGAGGAACGGCATGCCGCACAACACCACCCCCAGCGCCAGGCCATAACCGCTGCCCAACAGACAGGCAAAGACCCCGAGCGCTTGCAACCACAGGGTGGCGGTCAGCCAGTGCCGTGTGGTGTTCGGGTCGTGGCGTCGCAGGCTCACCAGCAACACGCCGATGGCCGCGCCAAGGCCGAAGCACGGCCAGAACAGATCGGCCTGCCATTGCCCGTGAAACTGCGCGTTGGCCATTTGCGAAAGGAATGTGGCCGGAATGATGTAACCCACGCCATACAGCGCATACACCATTGCCAGTCGCGGGATGCCGCGATTCGAGTGACTGGCATTGAGGGTGGCGACCGGCGTGTGGGTGCCCGGTTGCGGCAGGATTCGCACGATCCCCAGCAGCATCAGCATCGCCACGCCGGCATAGATCAGCCACAACGTGGCAGAGGTCTGGTTCAGCAGATGTGAGAACAGTGCCAGCAACCCGGTCAGAAAAATTCCCAGTCCGGGGCCGGCAAATACCAGCGCACCCAGCCGTGGCCGACCTGCCGCCGCTGCCAAAGGCTGACTCAGCGCCGTAATCATCACCAGCACCCAGGCACTCGCCACTCCGGTGCCGAAGCGCAGCAGCAAATGCGCCCAGAAACCGTTGGCCCAGAACGATGCCAGCGTCAGCACCACGCACAACCACAAACCGCCATGCAAACGCCGCTGCACTTGCGGCGGACGATGGGCGAACATCGCATCCACCGCGCCCAACAGATAGCCGAGGTAGTTGGCCGCGGCAATCAGACCGGCGGCCGTCAGATCAATCTGGCCTTCGCTGAGCAGGTGCGGCAGTTGCGGGGTGAGGGCGAAACGCCCGATGCCCATGGCCATCATCAGGGCGATTAAAC
This sequence comes from Pseudomonas sp. AO-1, assembly GCF_019775695.1. Taxonomy (NCBI): domain Bacteria; kingdom Pseudomonadati; phylum Pseudomonadota; class Gammaproteobacteria; order Pseudomonadales; family Pseudomonadaceae; genus Pseudomonas; species Pseudomonas sp. AO-1. The sequence continues at coordinate 4,931,742 of NZ_CP079947.1, read as the reverse complement.
AGGCGGATAAGCGAATCAGTGGCGACATGGTCAGGATTCCTTTAGAGGAGCAATGACCGTCAGGCTAGAACCGATTGACTTTCTTTAAAATTGAATAATAGTGAGAAACTTGTTCTGTTATGGAGAAGATTTGTGGAGTTCAGCCAATTGCGGATCTTTCAGGCAGTGGCCGAGGAAGGTTCGATCACCCGCGCCGCCGAGCGTCTGCACCGGGTGCCGTCCAACCTGTCGACCCGGCTCAAACAGCTGGAAGAGCAATTGGGCGTCGAACTTTTCGTCCGTGAGCGTCAGCGTTTGCAGTTGTCCCCTGCGGGAAAAGTCCTGCTGGACTACACCGGCAAGCTGTTTGCCCTGCGCGATCAGGCGAGTGCGGCGGTGATGGGCGGGCAACCGGCCGGGGATTTTGTCCTCGGCACGCTGTACAGCACCGCGGCGATCCATTTGCCGGCGCTGTTGGCGCGTTATCACAAGCAATACCCGGCGGTGAACCTGCAAGTGCAATCCGGGCCCAGCGGCGAGTTACTCGAAGGCCTGGTCTCCGGGCGCCTCGACGCGGCGCTGGTGGATGGCCCGCCGCAACTGGCCGGGATCGACGGTGTGCCGCTGTGTGAGGAGCGTCTGGTGCTGATCAGCGAGGCCGATCATCCGCCGATCCGCAGCGCCAAGGACGTCGAGGGCAGGGCGGTGTTCACCTTCCGCCATGGCTGCGCCTACCGCGCCCGGCTGGAGGCCTGGTTCGTCCACTATCAGGCGGCAATGGGCCGGGCGATGGAGATCGAGTCCTATCAAGGCATGCTGGCCTGCGTGATTGCCGGCAGCGGGGTGGCATTGATGTCGGAGTCGATGCTGGCCAGTCTGCCGGGGCGCGAAAGCGTCGCGGTGCATCCTTTGGCCGAGCCGTTCGCCAGTGCGACAACGTGGCTCATGTGGCGCAAGGGCATGGTCGGGGCCAACCTCAATGCCTGGATTGAACAGCAGCAAGCGCTCTATCCCGTGGCATCGAGTGAACCCCGGCGCACGGCGTGAACCAACCCATCGTAATTCTGTTCAATTCAGTAACAGATCATTGCGGATTTGGCCGAGCATTGCGTAGGACTTCGGACTATTATCAGTGCGAAGCGGCCTCAGAATTCCGGCCGCTCAGCACTACCCTGAAGGGGGCATGACGATGAAAGAGAAAATTCAGAACTGGCTGCACGATTTGGGTGTAGCCCTCGGCTTGATCGAACCGCCTCTGCAACCCGTACCGATCCGCACCGATGACGAACAGCGCCGGCGTCAGCCTCGCCGGCGGTAGTGCTCAAATAAAAGATCAAAAGATCGCAGCCTTCGGCAGCTTCCAGGGGAATGTGTTTCCTGTAGGAGCTGGCGAAGGCTGCGATCTTTTGCTTTTGTGGTGGAGCTCAAACTTCAGGCCTCAAGCGTGCCCGCGCAGCCATTGGTCAATCATCGAACGTAAATGCCCGCCGGAAAAACTGCCGAAATGCCCGCCATGCACGGTGCGGATCGGCAGCGCCTGCAAGCGCCGCAGGCTGGCGGCGTAATCCTGCAGATCGGAGTGGTAGGCGTCCTCGATCAACGGCCCGTCGTAGATGATGTCGCCGCTGAACAGGGTTTCGGTCGCCGCTTCATACAGGCTGATGCCGCCCGGCGAATGCCCCGGCGTGTGCAGCACCTGCAGCGTGCGGTTGCCCAGATCCAGCACGTCGCCATCCTCGACAAACCCGGTGGCCGGCGCGGCCTTCACCCGGTATTCGGCGTAGCACAGCGGACAGTCCGGGTGCGCCTCGAACATGTCGTCGCCGACAAAGGCCCGGCTCAGGTCATTCTCGCCGTCCGGCGCGGCGAGGATGTCGGCCTCGGCGCGATGCACCAGGCGTTCGGCGAATTCGTGATGCCCGGCGATATGGTCGAAATGGCAATGACTGGCCACCGCCACCAGCGGCCGTTCGGTGAGCCACGGCAGCTGCTCGCGCAGGCTGACCAGTCCCGAGCCACTGTCGAGCAGCAGATCCTTGTCGCGGCCCTGGATGTGCCAGAGGTTGCAGCGATAGAACGGGCGGATGTACGGCTCATGGATCAGCCGAATCCCGTCGCTCAGGTTCTGCACTTCAAACCACTGATCGCGCGAAACGATCTTCATAAACCATTTCTCCAGACGTAAAAAAACGGGTGTGGCAACCGACGCCACACCCGTCGAAGAAAGCATCAAGTCGTTACGTAAAGCTTAGATCGCGCTCGCCACCGTCGCCGGGCGAGGGGAGACCAGGCTGACCACCACAAAACTCACCAGGCCCACAGCCAGGCTGTAGTAGATCGGCGTGTTCGCATCCAGACCGTCCTTGAACATGAACAGCAGCGCGGTGGCGAAACCCAGGCCCATGCTGGCAATGGCGCCGGCGGTGGTCGCACGTTTCCAGAAGATCGCGCCGATCAGCGGAATCAGCATGCCGCCGACCAGCAGGTTGTAGGCCAGGGTCAGGGCGCTGATCACGTCATTCACCACCAGCGCAATCCCCAGCACCACGACACCGGTCAGCAACGTGAACAGGCGGTTGACGCCTAAGCTCGACTGTTTGCCGCCGCGCAGTTTCGGCAGCAGGTCTTCGGTCAGGGTGGTGGCCGCGGCGAGCAGGCCGGCGCTGGCGGTGGACATCATCGCCGCCAGTGCCGCAGCGATCACCAGACCACGGATGCCGTCCGGCAGCGACAGTTTGACGATGGCGGCGAAGGCGTTGTTGACGTTGTCCAGATCCGGGATCAGCACGTGCGCAGCCATGCCGATCAGCGCGCAGGCCAGCCCGTAGAGGATGCAGTAGATACCGGCGATGCTGCCGGCGTACTGCGCGACTTTGGCGGTCTTGACGGTGAACACCCGTTGCCAGATGTCCTGACCGATCAGGATGCCGAAGAAGTAGATCATGAAGTAGGTGATGATCGTGTCCCAGCCGATGGTGGTGAAGTTGAACGCCGCTGCCGGCAGCTTCAGCACCAGTTCGTCCCAGCCGCCGACGCGGTACAGGCAGATCGGCAACAGGATGAACATCAGGCCGACGGTCTTGATGATGAACTGGACGATGTCGGTCAGGGTCAGCGACCACATGCCGCCGATCGCCGAGTAGATCACCACCACGCCACCGCCGAGCAGCACCGAGATCCAGAACGGCAGGCCGAACAGCACTTGCAGCACGGTGCCGATGGCCAGGATCGAGGTCACGCCGATCATCAGTGCGTAGGCCAGCATGATCGCCGCGCTCGCCGAGCGGGCCATCGGGTTGTAGCGTTTTTCCAGCACTTGGGTAACGGTGTAGATCTTCAGTTTCAACAGCGGTTTGGCGAGGAACAGGTTCAGCGCGACGATGCCGCAACCCAGTGCCGCGCACAGCCAGAAGCCGGAAATACCATGCACATAGCCCAGACGCACGGTGCCGACGGTGGACGCGCCACCGAGCACGGTCGCGGCCATGGTGCCCATGTACAGGCTCGGGCCCAGGTTACGCCCGGCAACCAGAAAGTCCTCGTTGGTCTTGGCCTTGCGCATGCCGTAGTAGCCGAGCAACAGCATGCCGGCGGCGTAGATGAGGACGACGAATAAATCCAAAGCCATGATGGCGTGTCTCCGATTGTCTTTTTTATGTGGAACGCTGAATCGAATGCCTCTCTGTGGCGAGGGAGCTTGCTCCCGCTGGGCTGCGAAGCGGCCCCAACAGCTTCATTGCGACTGCTGCGCAGTCGAGCGGGAGCAAGCTCCCTCGCCACAAGAACTCCAATCCTTCAAATTTTCTGTGTGAATCAGGCCGCTTGGCGCAGTGCCGATTTTGCTTGCGCCGCCGCGCCTTGGCTGCGCACATCCTGCGGTCCAAACACCTCCCGCGGTTCCGGGAACAGGCTCAGCAGCGTCAGATACACCACCGACGCCAGGCCCAGGGTTACCGGCAGGCTGATGTCGATACCACCGGCCAGCTCGCCCAGCGGGCCGACGAACTGCCCCGGCAGGTTGACGAAGCACAGGCCGACCGCCGCGCTCGGGATCCATGCACCCAGGCCACGCCAGTTCCAGCCGTGGTTGAACCAGTAGCGTCCGCCTTGCTCGCCGCGAGTGAACACTTGCAGGTCATCCGGGCAGTAGAAGCCGCGACGCACCAGCAGGCCGATAATCATGATCACCATCCACGGGGTAGTGCAGGTGATGATCAGCACGGCGAAGGTCGACACGCTCTGCACCAGGTTCGCCGCAAAGCGCCCGATGAAGATGAAAGCAATCGACAGCACGCCGATCAGCAGCGTCGCCTTGACCCGCGACAGCACCCGTGGAAATACGCTGGACATGTCCAGCCCGGTGCCATACAGCGAGGTGGTGCCGGTGGACATGCCGCCGATCACCGCAATCAGGCACACCGGCAGGAAGAACCAGCTTGGCGATACCGCCAGCAGGCCGCCCACGTAGTTGTTCGCCGCGATGTAGTCCGGCGCCTTGATCGCGACAATGGTCGCGGTGCTCAGGCCGAACAGGAACGGGATGAACGTGGCGATCTGCGACAGCACCACGGCGGCCATGATTCGCTGCTTGGAGGTGTCACGCGGGATGTAGCGCGACCAGTCGCCGAGAAACGCACCGAAGGAAATCGGGTTGCTCATCGCCACCAGCGCCGCGCCGATGAACGCTGCCCAGAAGCCCGGTTGCCCGAGGTTCACGGTGCCTGCGTAGTTGACGTCGAAAGGACCGGCGAAGGCGAAGATGCCCAGCAGGAACAACAGGCTGGCGCTCCACACCGCGATCTTGTTCACCCACAGCAGAAAGCGAAAGCCGTAGATGCACACGGTCAGCACCAGAATCGCAAACAGACCGTAGGCCAGGCCCAGGGTCAGGTCGGTTTCCGGCAGACCGATCAGGCGTTTCGCCCCACCGATCAATGCATCGCCCGAACTCCACACCGAGAGCGAGAAAAACGCGATGGCGGTCAACAGCGACAGGAACGAACCGACGATCCGCCCGTGCACGCCGAAGTGCGCGCCGGAGGACACGGCATTGTTGGTGCCGTTGATCGGGCCGAACAGGCCCATCGGTGCGAGGATCAGCGAGCCGAGCAGCACGCCCAGCACAATCGCCCAGACACCGGCCTGAAACGACAGGCCGAACAGTACCGGGAAACTGCCGAGCACGGCGGTGGCAAAGGTATTGGAACCACCGAAGATCATCCGGAACAAGTCCGTCGGGCCTGCGGTGCGTTCGTGGTCCGGGATCTGTTCGACCCCGTGGGTTTCAATTTGCGTAAGGCTTTGGTCGTTGTTGTTGTTATTCATGATCTGCTCCGATCATAAAGGCGCGCTCATCGTGCGTGAGCGTCACCTGTTTGGCTAAGGGGGTGGCAGCCCTTCCGGCATTGCGGACAAATGTTCGTGGCAGGCCAGCCAATGGCCTTGTTGTTCTAGGCTCGACGTTTGTTTGCGGAAAACAATCGTCTCGCGCTCCTGGCTGAAGTGTTGCTCCCCTTGCATGCGCAGCTCGGTGGCCACGTCATGGATAAACACCGCCACGTCACCTTGCAGGCTGACGAAGGCGTTGCTCGAAGTGCACGACAGCACTTCAAAGCCATCCTCGGCGCGCCAGCTGTCCCACAACGCCTGATAGGCATCGCGCGACAGCAGCGGCTGTTCGAGGGTGTAAAACACGAAGCTTGCGTCGGCGCTGAACGCGTCGAAATAAGCTTCGCGATCGTTACGCGCGAAGGCGGACACCAGATCGGCAGCCGCTTTCAACACCTGATCACGTTCGTTCATGGCCGAACCCTCAGCGGTGGACCACGCCAGGCAGTACGCAGAGCATTTCGTACAGCAGGTTGGCGGCCAGCAGCGAGGTGTTGCCGGTGGTGTCGTAAGCGGGCGAGACTTCTACCAGATCGCAGCCGATCAGGTCGAGGCCCTGACAGCCGCGAACGATTTCAATCGCCTGAATGGTCGTCAGACCACCGATTTCCGGGGTGCCGGTACCTGGCGCCCAGGCCGGGTCGATACCGTCGATGTCGAAGCTCAGGTACACCGGGCCGCCGCCGACTTTCTCGCGCACTTCGGCCATCAGCGGCGCCAGCGACTTGTGCCAGCACTCTTCGGCTTGTACGACGCGGAAGCCCTGATCGCGGCTCCAGTTGAAGTCGTCAGCGGTGTAGCCCTGCGCGCGCAGACCAATCTGCACCACGCGGTCGCAGTCCAGCAGACCTTCTTCGACGGCGCGACGGAAGGTTGTGCCGTGGGCGATCTTCTCGCCGAACATGTGATCGTTGACGTCGGCGTGCGCATCGATGTGCACCAGACCGACCTTGCCGTGCTTCTTGTGAATCGCCCGCAGGATCGGCAGGGTGATGGTGTGGTCGCCACCCAGGGTCATCGGGATCACGTTGTGCTCGAGGATGTTGTCGTAGGCTTCTTCGATGATGCGCACGGCGTCGAGCAGGTTGAAGGTGTTGATTGCCACGTCACCGATGTCGGCAACCGACAGCGAGTCGAACGGCGCGGCGCCGGTGGCCATGTTGTACGGGCGGATCATCACCGATTCGGTGCGGATGTCGCGCGGCCCGAAGCGGGTGCCGGGGCGCAGCGAAGTACCGATGTCCAGTGGCACGCCAACGAAGGCAGCGTCCAGGCCGGCAGCGGTCGGTACATGGGGGAGTCGGAGCATGGTGGCGATGCCGCCGAAGCGCGGCATTTCGTTGCCGCCCAGTGGTTGGTGAAGAATCTTGTCCACGGGTAGGGCCTCATCGTCTTTGTTTTATTTATGTCGGCGCACCGTCGAGCACAGGTTCGGACGCCGCTGTGGGGCCGATTCTGCGAAATGTAGTGCGGCGGAAGAATCGCTACGGGCAAAAACTTAGTTCAGATTTTTCTAAACTAATGGCGATGCCCGGGATAGACTTCCCGAACCCGTACCGATACCCCGTGGCGAGGGGATTTATCCCCGATCGGCTGCGCAGCAGTCGTAAAGTCGTTGCTCGCGACTTCCCGGATAGATCGGTTTGCAGGCTTGGGGCGGCTTCGCCACCCATCGGGGATAAATCCCCTCACCACAAAGTCATCAGCGTTCGACAGATGTTTGGAGAGCCGCATGGCCAACGCTTTACCCGACCTGAAACTATTGCGCATCTTCGTCAGCGTGGTCCGGCATCAGGGTTTTGCCAATGCGCAGCAGGAACTCAACCTGTCGACCTCGGCGATCAGCACCTACATGAGCCAGCTCGAAGCGGCGCTTGGTCTGGTGTTGTGTCATCGCGGACGGGGCGGGTTCAGCCTGACCAGCAAGGGCGAGCTGTTCCATCAGGAAACCCTGCGCCTGCTGGCCGAACTTGAAGGTTTCGAGCAATACGCTGCTGCACTCAAGGGCGAACTGCGCGGTACGCTCAATCTCGGGGTGATCGACTCCACCGTCAGCGATAAGGCCTTGCCGTTCGCCGAAGCCATCGGCGCTTATAGCCAGGAGCACCCGGCGGTGCATTTGCACTTGTCGGTGATGAGCCCCTACGAACTGCAACTCGGTGTGCAGGACAACCGCCTCGATCTGGCCATCGGCGCGTTTTCCACGCGCATGAGCGGCCTGGTGTACATGCCGCTGTACCGCGAGCAGCACTGGCTGTATTGCAGCAGCCGCCATCCGTTGTTCCACGAGCGGCGGATTCCCGAGCAGGTCATCACCCAGCAACGCATGGTCGGCCGTGGTTATTGGAGTCAGGCGGAACTGGCGCGCCACGGTTTCAAACACAGCGCGGCGACCGTGGAAAGTATGGAGGCACAGCTGATTCTGGTGCTGTCCGGCGCCTACATCGGCTACCTGCCGGAGCACTACGCTCAGGCCTGGGCCGACAAAGGAGACTTGCGCGTGTTGCTGCCGGCGACCTTCGGTTATCAGGCGCCGTTTTCGATGATCATGCGCCGGGGCCGCAGCCGCGAACCGCTGATCCAGACCTTCCGTGATTTGCTTAAAGCTCAGCTCAATCAGGCATAAGAACCATGTCCAGACCCCAATGTCCGCGCTGCCTGCGTCCACAAAGCCACTGCCTGTGCCCGCTGATCCCGAACCTCGACAGCCGCACCCGCGTTCTGCTGTTGCAGCATCCGAGCGAGGTTAACCATGCGTTGAATACTGCGCGGTTGGCGGCGCTGGGTTTGGCCAATGCCGAGTTGATTGTCGGTGAGATATTCGAGGATCTGCCGGCGCTGCTCAATCGGCCGGGATATCAGGCGCGGTTGCTGTTTCCCGCCGACGATGCACAGCCGCTGCAGGCTTACCGCGAATCCGCTGAACCGTTGTTGCTGGTGGTGCCGGACGGCACCTGGCGCAAGGCGCGCAAGATGCTCCACCTCAATCCGCTGCTGGCGGCGTTGCCGCGGGTGACGCTGGCGCAGGGCGGGGTATCGCGCTATCGGTTGCGCAAAGCGCCGGGGCCGGGGGCGTTGTCAACGATTGAGGCGATTGTGCAGGCGCTGGACACTCTGGAAGCGCCGATGACGTTTGCGCCGTTGCTCAAGCCGTTCGAGGCGTTGATCGAGGGGCAGATTGCGGCGATGGGGGCGGAGGTTTTTCAGCGCAATCATGGCGACAGATAGTTGATGTCTGGGCTGGCCCCATCGCTGGCAAGCCAGCTCCCACAGTGTCCGTGTCGAACACAAAATCTGTGAGCACCTCAGAACCTGTGGGAGCTGGCTTGCCAGCGATGAGGCCAGTCAATTCACCACCAGATCCAGAAACTTCTACCGCTCGCGCATCGCCTCGGTCCGCGCTTTCAGCACCGGTTTCAGCAGGTAATCCAGCACACTTTTCTCCCCGGTAATAATGTCCACCGTCGCCACCATGCCCGGAATGATCAGCAGCGGTTTCACATCGCCGCCCAAATGGTTTTTATCGGTGCGCACCTGAATCAGGTAGAAGCTGTTGCCCTTGTCATCGGTAATCGTGTCGGCGCCGATCAGCTCCAGTTTTGCGCTCAGCCCGCCGTAGATCGTGTAGTCATAGGCACTGAACTTGACCATGGCTTTCTGGCCCGGATGCAGGAACGCGACGTCTTGCGGACGCACCTTGGCTTCGATCAGCAGGTTGTCTTCCAGCGGCACGATTTCCACCATGTCGCTGCCCGGCTGCACCACGCCGCCGATGGTGTTGACCTTGAGCTGCTTGATCACCCCGTGCACTGGCGAAGTCACGGTGGTGCGGCTGACGCGGTCGTCGATGGCGATGCTCGAGGCGGTGATTTTCGACAGGTCGGTGCGTTTCTGATTGAGGTCTTTGGCCGCGTCGGAGCGGAAGGTCTGCTCCGATTCGTCGATCTTGCTCTTGATCTCATTGATCGCCGATTCCGCCCGAGGAATCGCCAGGGTCGTCGCATTCAGCGAACCGCGAATCTCCACCGCGCTGCGTTTGAGTCGCAGGATTTCCACTGGCGATACGGCGCCGGTGCCGACCAGAGGCGACGACATGTTCATCTCTTGTTGCAACAGCGCCAGGCTGGAACTGTACTGACCTTGCTTGGAACGAAACTCCGCCAGTTCCTGAGTTTTCTGCCGCAGCTGTTCAGTGAGGGTGCGTTGTTCGCTGGCCAGTCGACGCTGGCGCTGGTCGTACAACGCACGTTCGTCTTCGGCCACTTGTGGCGCCTTGCTGACGACTTCGTCCGAGAGTTTCATCGGCCGCCCTTCGGCTTCAGCCGACAAACGTTCGACCTGCGCCATCAACGCATAACGGTCGGCCTCGCTCTCGCCCTTGTTCGACAGAAAACGCGTGTCATCCAGGCGCAGCAACTTGTCGCCCTTGTTCACCATTTGCCCTTCACGCACGAAAATCTCGGTGACGATCCCGCCCTCGAGGTTCTGGATCACCTGGACCTTGCTCGACGGAATCGCCTTGCCTTCGCCCATGGTCACTTCTTCAAGCACCGCGAACTTGGCCCAGACCAGCGCACTGATCAACAGCGCCGCCGCCAGCCACACGGTGATCCGCGACCAGCGCGGCGAATCCTGCAGTGCAGCGCCGGCGGTTTCCGGCATGAACTCGGCTTCGGCGCTTTTGCCGAAACTGTCGAAGTAGCCGCGTGATTTGCTATCTGAAGATGCAGACATGGGGCGATACCCCTCAGTTAAGAAACATCAAACCGCACAACCCATGCGTCGCCCGGAACACTTACTTGTGGTGAGGGGATTTATCCCCGATAGGGTGCGAAGCGCCCTCAGAGTCTTTGGGGCCGCTGCGCAGCCCATCGGGGATAAATCCCCTCGCCACAGGTTTTGTGAGAGCCATAAATTATGTTCACGCATCTAAACCGCCGCCGAGCCGACGCGGCCCTTGCGCAGTGCATCGATGACCGCTTCTTTCGGGCCGTCGGCGACGACCCGGCCGTTGTCCAGGACCAGCAGCCGGTCCACCAGGCTCAGCATCGAGGTGCGGTGGGTGACCAGCAGCAGCGTCTTGCCTTGCACCCAGCCGTGCAGCTTCTGGCGCAGCAGGTCTTCGCTGCTGTTGTCCATGGCGCTGGTGGGTTCGTCGAGCAGCATGATCGGCGGGTCGAGCAGCAGCGCCCGGGCCAGCAACACCGCTTGGCGCTGGCCACCGGAGAGCAGTTGTCCGCGCTCGCCCACCGGCCGGTCGAAACCTTGCGGATGCTGTCGCGCCAGTTCGGTAACGCCGGTCAGTTCAGCGACTTCGAGCATGCGCGAGTCGCTGATGTAGCGGGCGCCGAGGGTCAGGTTGTCGCGCAGGCTGCCGGCCAGCAGCGGCAGGTCGTGGGCGACGTAACCGATCTGCTGGCGCAGGTCGGCGACATCCAGTTGCCGCAGGTCGAGGCCGTCGAGCAGCAACTGGCCTTCCTCGGGTTCATAGAAACCCATCAATAGCCGCGCCAGGGTGCTTTTGCCCGAGCCGCTGCGACCGATGATGCCGATCCGCTCGCCGGGTTTCATGCTGAAGCTGACGTTGCTCAGCGCCGGTGCATTCTGACCGTTGTAGTGAAAGGTCACGCCACTGACGTCCAGCGCACCTTGTAGCTGTGTACGTTCCAGTGGCCGCTGCTTGCCGTCACGCTCCTGCGGCAGGCCCATCAGCGCGTCGGTGCTTTTCATGGTCAGTTGCGCTTGCTGGTAGCGGGTGATCAGCCCGGCGATCTGTCCCAGCGGCGCGAGCACACGGCTGCCGAGCATGTAGCTGGCCACCAGCGCACCGACGCTGAGGTTGCCGGCGATGATGCTGTAGACCCCGGCAACGATCGTCGCCATCCCCGAGAACTGTTGGATGAACAGTGTGCCGTTGGTCGCCAGCGCGGAGAGGTTGCGCGCATGGCTGTCGAGGCGGGTGAGGGCGCCGTGAGTGCTTTCCCATTTGTGCTGGCGCTCGCTTTCGGCGCTGCAGGCCTTGAGGGTTTCCAGGCCGCCGAGGGTTTCGATCAGCAGCGCCTGCCGCTCGGCGCCGAGGCTCAGGCTTTTCTGCACGGTGTCGCGCAGGCGCACCTGAATCGCCAGAGCAAAAATGATCGTGATTGGAAACGCCAGCAGCGGAATCACCACCAGCCAGCCGCCGAGCAGGCCGATCACCACCAGCATCAACACCACAAAGGGCAGGTCGATCAGGCTGGTCAGGGTCACGGCGGTGAGGAATTCGCGCAGGCCCTGAAAGTCATGAATGCTCTGGGCGAAACCGCCGATGGTCGCCGGCCGGGCCTTCATCGCCATGCCGGTGATGCGTTCAAATAAAGTCGCGGAAAGGATCACGTCGGTTTTCTTGCCGGCGGTGTCCAGCAGGTGCGCGCGCACCACCCGCAACACCAGCTCGAAACCGGTGCCGATCAACAGGCCGATCGCCAACACCCACAGGGTCGAGGTGGCCTGATTCGGTACCACGCGGTCGTAGGTCTGCATGACGAACAGCGGCACCATCAGGCCCAGCAGGTTGATCAGAAAACTGGCGAGGATCGCATCGCTGTACAGCCATTTCGACAGCTTCAGCGTGTCGCGAAACCAGGCGTGGACCCGCGGCACCAACGGTGAACGCAAGTCTTCAAGTTCGTGGCGCGGACGCGCGAACAAGGCTTGACCGCTGTAGTGCTCGGCCAGTTCTTCGCGCTCGACCCATTGCTCGCCGCCATCGGCTTCGCTGGGCAGGATCAGCGCCTTGCCGTCATCGCCAAAACGCCGCAGGACGGCGGTGCGCCCATCCTTGAGCAGCAACAGGATCGGCAGATTCAGTGCAGAAACATCCTTCAGTTCTCGCCGCAACAGGCGCGCCTGCAAACCGGCCCGGGCCGCTGCACGGGGCAGCAGGTCCAGGCTCAGACGTTGCTTGTTCAGGGGCAGCCCGGCACTCAGGCTGGCGCGACTGACCGTCGCGCCGTGGAGCTTGCAGAGGATCAACAGACCGTCGAGTAACGGGTCATCGAAGCTCAGCCGCGGATCGATCCCGGTGTGTCCACCTTCGGCCATGCTGGTCATATTGATCGCCCCTGTTGAACGGACTCGACTATCGACACATCTCCCTGTAGGAGCTGCCGAAGGATGCGATCTGTTGATCTTGATCTGCAAAAACAACATCAAAAGATCGCAGCCTTCGGCAGCTCCTACAGGGGTTACTTCATTTCAGCTCAGGCAGGCGCGCTTCGTTTTTGACTTCGGTCGCCGCGATCGCATCCGCCGGCAGCACCACCCGTTGCTTGCTCAGCAACTGGCCCATGTTCGCCAGCACGCGGTACATCGAATATTCCTCGGTGTAGCGGATTTCGGTGTAGCGGCGGTTGGCGTTGTAGAGCTCGTTTTCACTGTCGAGCAAGTCGAGCAGGGTGCGTTGGCCGAGGCCGAACTGATCCTGATACGCCGCGCGCACGCGTTTGGTGGTCTCGGCGTATTCACGGGCGGTCGGGGTCTGTTTGTTCGCGTTGACCATGGCGTTCCACGCCAGGTGGATGTTCTCGTTCAACTGGCGCAGGGCGTTGTTACGAATGTCCATCGCCTGGTTGATCTGGTGCGCATCGGACGCCAGTCGGGCCTTGTCGCTGCCGCCACGGAACAGGTTGTAGTTCATGATCACGCCCACGCGCCATTCGTTGTCGTGGCCCTCATCGCCTTGCACGTTGTTGTTCGCACCCACCGCCGCTTCGGCATCGAATCGAGGATAGAACGGCGACTTGGCAACTTCGTACTGGCTCTCGGCTGACTGCACGTCCGCCTGCGCGGATTTCAGATACGGGTTGTTCTCGACCATGCTCTGCTGGGCTTCAGGCAGGCTGGTGGGAATTTCGCCGCGGGTCGACGGTGGTGCTTCGAGTTCATCGGGCATGCGCCCGACCACGGCGTAGAAGTTCGATTCGGCGTCGGCCAGATCGACTTCGGCGGTGTCGAGGTTGTTTTGCGCCAGCGCCTTACGGGCGACCGACTGATCGGAGTCGGCGGTACTGCCGATGCCGCGCTGGGTGCGCAGGCCGATCTGATCATTCACGCGCAGGTGCGCTTGCAGGTTGTTCTTGGCCAGGGTCACCAATTCGCGCCGCTTGAGCACTTCGAGGTAGACCTCGATTGTGCGCAGCGCCAGATCCTGGGCGGTGCCTTGCGCGTAGTAGGCGCGCGAGTTGGACACGCCCTTGGTGCGCTCGACTTCATTGGCCGTGTTGAAGCCGTCGAAGATCATTTGTCGCAGTCGCAGTTCCGACTGGGTGTAATTGAGAATTTCGGTGTGGTGATTACCGAAAGCCCGGGTATTGGTGTTGTCGCTATAGCCGCGCCCGTAGGCGGCATTCAAGTCGACGGACGGATAGAAGCCGCCCTTGGCCACTTTCACTTGCTCATCGGCCGACAGTTTGGCGTCCACACGCGAGGCGAGATCCGGGTGGGTGGCAATGGTGCTCTGGATTGCTTCGGTCAGGTTCATGGCCTGGGCTTGAGAAGTGCAAGCCATGGCCAGCAAAACCGCGCTGCAAAGGGGGGTTAAAACGCGCATGGGGTGCATCTCCCTGGTCCTGATGGTGTGTTACTGTCGCCAAATATTTGACGATAATTTAAGGTGTAAGCGTTTCACTCTTGTAACAACAGAGCTAAGAACATCCTGAAGCGTAGCTAAGAAAAAATTTTCATAAGGCTTATGCCGAAAAAAACTTATGCGCTTGGCCAAAATCGGCACATTGTTCAGGACGAAAGCCTTTGTTTATGCGCTTCAGGGAGCACGGAGAGGCTTGAGGAAAGTTCCATTCACTTTGCGACATACGGCGAAGTAATGCTGAAGGGGAGGGACGCGTAGCGGCAGATGGGTGACGGTTTTTTGTCACTCGGGTGATTCACCACCGTTACGTAGCGCTAGTGGGTTTGCGGCATCAATCAGGATTGCGCAGTGCTTGAAAGCACCGACCTTTCCTTGTTTGCGCTACCTGCGAAACGAACTGTCGAGGTGCGAGCGTCACCCCGGCAACCCGCTTGAGCCATGGGCGTGCTTCGCGAACCAGTGCCGACGGTGTTCGGCAGCGGAGGAGTTTCACATGGCAACGCTCATCGGGATCGTCACTAAAGTCATTGGTCAGGTTTTTGCTCAAGGCACCGACGGCACTCGCCGCGCTTTGGTCGAGGGCGACCGCTTGTTTGCCGGCGATCAAGTGATCACCGGCGCAGAAGGCGCTGTCGCCATTCATTTGCAAAATGGCCACGAACTGACCCTGGGTCGCGACAGCAGCATGACCCTTTCCGGGCAACTGCTGGCCAATCAGGCGGTGCATGTCGACTCCCCTGAAGCGCTGACGCCGAGCGAAGCACAGCTGACTGACGTCGAGCAGATTCAGAAAGCCATCGCTGCCGGCGAAGACCCGACCAAAGCCGCTGAAGCCACCGCTGCGGGCCCGAATGCGCCGACTGGCGTGCCGGGCGAGGCGGGCGGTGGTCACAGCTTTGTGTTGCTGACTGAAGTCGGTGGACGAGTGGATCCGGTCATCGGCTTCCCGACCGCCGGTTTCAATGGCATTCCCGAGTTTCCCGAAGAGCGGCATAACGCGGTGATCGACAATGGCAACAACACGCCGATCGTGCCGCCGCCGGTCAACAATCCGGTGACGCTCAGCGGTCTCGCGGTGCCGGGGGGCGAGCTGACCCTCAACGAAGCCAACCTGCCCGACGGCTCCTCGGCCAACCCCGGCGCGCTGACTCAGAGCGGCAGCTTCACGGTGTCGGCGCCGGACGGCTTGAGCAGTCTGAACATTGGCGGCATCAGCGTGATCAGTGGCGGCGTGGCGGCGGGTTTCCCGCAGTCGATCACCACGCAACTGGGCAACACCCTGACCATCACCGGTTACAACGCTGCGACCGGGGTCGTCAGTTACAGCTACACCCTCAACGGCAATGACGCCCATCCGGCCGGTGACGGCGCCAACAGCCTCAGCGAACATTTCACCGTGACTGCCGGTGACAGCAATGGCGACAGCGCCACCGGCTCGCTCGACGTCAACATCATCGACGACGTGCCCAGAGCGGTGAGCGACAGCAACGCCAATACCGCGTCGGAAACCCTGCTGACCCTCACCGGCAACGTGCTGATCAACGACGTGCAAGGTGCCGACCGCGTGCCCACCGGGCCTGTGACTGCGGGCACCTTCACCGGCACTTTCGGCACGCTGGTGTTGAATGCCAATGGCACGTACACCTACACCCTGAACACCAGCGACGCGGATTTCAAAGCGCTGCACGGTGGCGGTAACGGCACAGAGACGTTCACTTACACCATCACCGATTCTGACGGTGACACCAGCACCGCGAATCTGGTGCTGCAGATCCACAACAACGACGATCCGGTGCTGATCAATGGCTTGAACGCCGAGGGCGGCGAGCTGACTGTTTACGAAAAAAATCTCAGCACTGGCAGCGAGCCGGATTCCAACGCACTGACCCAAAGCGGCACCTTCACCATCACCGCTTTGGACGGCGTCACCACGCTGACTGTCGGCGGTATCGCTGTCGTCACTAACGGTGTGGCCGCCGGCTTCCCACAATCGGTGACCACGCCGCTCGGCAGCACGTTGACCATCACCGGTTTCAACGCAACGACCGGTGTAGTGAGTTATAGCTACACGCTGGATCACAACGACGCCCACCCAACCGCCAACGGCGCCAACAACCTGCCCGAGCAGTTCGCCGTCACCGTGGTCGACGACAATGGTACGACTGCCAATGCGACCCTCGACGTCAATGTGATCGACGACCTGCCCAAAGCGGTGAACGATTCCAACGCCAACACCGCTTCGGAAACCAATCTCACGCTGACCGGCAACGTCCTCACCAACGACGTACAAGGCGCCGACCGCGTACCGACCGGCCCGGTCGCTGCCGGTACCTTCACCGGCACCTATGGCACCCTGGAGCTGCACACCGACGGCACTTACACCTACACGCTCAACCCGACCGATGCCGACTTCAAGAATCTGCACGGCGGCGGTAACGGCACAGAGACGTTCACTTACACCATCACCGATTCGGACGGCGATACCAGCACCGCGAATCTGGTGCTGCAGATCCACAACAACGACGATCCGGTGGTCATCAGCGGCCTGGACGTGAACGGCGGCGAGCTGACGGTTTACGAGAAAAACCTCAGCACCGGCAGCGCGCCGGACGCTAATGCACTGACTCAGAGCGGCACCTTCACCATCACCGCTTTGGACGGCGTCACCACGCTGACTGTCGGCGGTATCGCCGTGGTTACTAATGGCGTAGCTGCAGGCTTCCCACAATCGATCACTACTCCGTTGGGCAGCACGCTGACCATCACCGGTTTCAACGCAGCGACTGGAGTGGTCAGCTACAGCTACACGCTGGATCACAACGACGCCCACCCAACCGCCAACGGCGCCAACAACCTGCCTGAGCAGTTCGCCGTCACCGTGGTGGACGACAATGGTACGACTGCCAATGCGACCCTCGATGTGAACGTGATCGACGACCTGCCCAAAGCGGTGAACGACAGCAACGCCAACACCGCGTCGGAAACCAATTTGACCCTGACCGGCAACGTCCTCACCAACGACGTACAAGGCGCCGACCGCGTACCCACCGGCCCGGTCACTGCCGGTACCTTCACCGGCACCTACGGCACCCTGGAACTGCACACCGACGGCACTTACACCTACACGCTCAACCCAACCGATGCCGACTTCAAGAATCTGCACGGCGGTGGCAACGGCACAGAGACCTTCACCTACACCATCACCGACTCGGACGGCGACACCAGCACCGCGAATCTGGTGCTGCAGATCCACAACAATGACGATCCGGTGGTCATCAGCGGCCTGGACGTAAACGGTGGCGAACTCACGGTTTACGAGAAAAACCTCAGCACCGGCAGCGCTCCTGACCCAACCGCGCTGACCCAAAGCGGCACCTTCACCATCACTGCACAAGACGGTGTAACGAGCCTGACTGTGGGCGGTATCGCCGTGGTCACCAATGGTGTGGCCGCCGGCTTCCCGCAATCGGTGACTACACCGCTCGGCAGCACGCTCACCATCACTGGTTTCAACGCAGCAACCGGTGTCGTCAGCTACAGCTACACCCTCGATCACAACGACGCGCATCCGACTGCCAATGGCGCCAACTCGCTTTCCGAACAGTTCGGCGTCACGGTGGTCGACGACAACGGCACCACTGCCAATGCAACCCTTGATGTGAACGTGATCGACGACCTGCCCAAAGCGGTCGATGACAGCAACACGGGCACGGCGTCGGAAACCACGCTCACGCTGACCGGCAACGTGCTGACCAACGACGTACAAGGCGCCGACCGCGTACCGACCGGCCCGGTCACTGCCGGTACCTTCAGCGGCACCTACGGCACCCTGGAACTGCACACCGACGGCACTTACACCTACACGCTCAACCCAACCGATGCCGACTTCAAGAATTTGCACGGCGGCGGCAATGGGACAGAGACGTTCACTTACACCATCACCGACTCGGACGGTGACACCAGCACTGCGAATCTGGTGCTGCAGATCCACAACAACGACGATCCGGTGGTGATCAGCGGTCTGGATGTGAACGGCGGCGAGCTGACGGTTTACGAGAAAAACCTCAGCACCGGCAGCGCTCCTGACCCAACCGCGCTGACCCAAAGCGGCACCTTCACCATCACCGCTTTGGACGGCGTCACCACGCTGACTGTCGGCGGTATCGCTGTCGTCACTAACGGTGTGGCCGCCGGCTTCCCACAATCGGTGACCACGCCGCTCGGCAGCACGTTGACCATCACCGGTTTCAACGCAGCAACCGGTGTCGTCAGCTACAGCTACACCCTCGATCACAACGACGCCCACCCAACCGCCAACGGCGCCAACTCGCTTTCCGAACAGTTCGGCGTCACCGTGGTCGACGACAACGGCACCACTGCCAATGCAACCCTTGATGTGAACGTGATCGACGACCTGCCCAAAGCGGTCGATGACAGCAACACGGGCACGGCGTCGGAAACCACGCTCACGCTGACCGGCAACGTGCTGACCAACGATGTACAAGGCGCTGACCGCGTACCGACCGGCCCGGTCACTGCCGGTACCTTCACCGGCACCTACGGCACCCTGGAACTGCACACCGACGGCACTTATACCTACACGCTCAACCCAACCGATGCCGACTTCAAGAATCTGCACGGCGGCGGTAACGGCACAGAGACGTTCACTTACACCATCACCGACTCGGACGGCGACACCAGCACTGCGAATCTGGTGCTGCAGATCCACAACAACGACGATCCGGTGGTCATCAGCGGCCTGGACGTGAACGGCGGCGAGCTGACGGTCTACGAGAAAAACCTCAGCACCGGCAGCGCGCCGGACGCTAATGCACTGACTCAGAGCGGCACCTTCACCATCACCGCTTTGGACGGCGTCACCACGCTGACCGTCGGCGGCATCGCGGTCGTCACCAATGGTGTGGCCGCCGGCTTCCCACAATCGGTCACCACGCCGCTCGGCAGCACGCTGACCATCACTGGTTTCAACGCGACTACGGGGGTGGTGAGTTACAGCTACACCCTCGACCACAACGACGCCCATCCAACTGCCAACGGCGCCAACAACCTGCCTGAGCAATTCGCCGTCACCGTGGTCGATGACAACGGCACCACTGCCAACGCAACCCTCGACGTCAATGTGATCGACGACCTGCCCAAAGCGGTGAACGATTCCAACGCCAACACCGCTTCGGAAACCAACCTCACGCTGACCGGCAACGTCCTCACCAACGACGTACAAGGCGCCGACCGCGTGCCCACCGGCCCGGTCACCGCCGGTACCTTCACCGGCACCTACGGCACCCTGGAACTGCACACCGACGGCACTTACACCTACACGCTCAACCCGACCGATGCCGACTTCAAAAACCTGCACGGCGGCGGCAACGGCACCGAGAATTTCACCTACACCATCACCGATTCTGACGGCGACACCAGCACCGCGAATCTGGTGCTGCAGATCCACAATAATGACGATCCGGTGGTCATCAGCGGCCTGGACGTAAACGGCGGCGAGCTGACGGTCTACGAGAAAAACCTCAGCACCGGCAGCGCTCCCGACCCAACCGCGCTGACCCAGAGCGGCACCTTCACCATCACTGCACAAGACGGTGTAACGAGCCTGACCGTGGGCGGCATCGCCGTGGTTACTAATGGCGTGGCTGCAGGCTTCCCGCAATCTGTCACTACTCCGTTGGGCAGCACGCTGACCATCACCGGGTTCAACGCAACGACCGGTGTTGTGAGTTACAGCTACACCCTCGACCACAACGACGCCCACCCAACGGCCAACGGCGCCAACAACTTGCCCGAGCAATTCGCCGTCACCATGGTCGACGACAACGGCACCACTGCCAATGCGACCCTCGATGTGAACATCATCGATGACCTGCCAAAAGCGGTGAACGACAGCAACGCCAACACCGCTTCGGAAACCAACCTCACGCTGACCGGCAACGTCCTCACCAACGACGTACAAGGCGCCGACCGCGTGCCCACCGGCCCGGTCACCGCCGGCACGTTCAACGGTACTTACGGCACCCTGGAACTGCACACCGACGGCACTTACACCTACACGCTCAACCCGACCGACGCAGACTTCAAAAATCTGCACGGCGGCGGCAATGGGACAGAGACGTTCACTTACACCATCACCGACTCGGACGGTGACACCAGCACTGCGAATCTGGTGCTGCAGATCCACAACAACGACGATCCGGTGGTCCTCAACGGTCTCGACGTCAACGGCGGCGAACTCACGGTCTACGAGAAAAACCTCAGCGACGGCAGCAGCCCGAATCCATCAGCATTGACCCAGAGCGGCACGTTCACCGTGACTGCGCTCGACGGCCTGCAAACCCTCACCGTCGGTGGTATCGCCGTGGTCAGCAATGGCGTGGCCGCAGGCTTCCCGCAATCGGCGGTCACGCCATTGGGCAGCACGCTGACCATTACCGGTTACAACCCGGCCACGGGCGTGGTGAGTTACAGCTACACCTTGGTGGACAACGAGGCTCACCCGACCGCTAACGGCGCCAACAGCCTCACCGAGAATTTCAACGTGGTCGCCACCGACGGCGACGGCAGCACCGCCAGCGGCCAGATCAACGTCAACATCATCGATGACCTGCCGACCGCCAAGGCCGACACCGGCTCGGTGGTGGAGGGCGGTACGGTGAATGTCAGTGTGTTGGGCAATGATGTCATCGGTGCGGACGGCGCAGCGGCGGGTGGTGCTGTGGTTGGCGTGCGCGCCGGCGGCGATACCTCAAGTTCGGCGATCGGCGGCCTCAACAGCAACATCAACGGCACTTACGGCTACCTGACTCTGGATGCGGCGGGCAACGCCATTTACCACAGCAACTCGAACTCGGTGAGCCCACCGGGCGCCACCGACACGTTCACCTACACCATCCGCGACGGTGACGGCGACGAAAGCACCACCACCCTCACCATTAACGTCGCTGACAGCAAACTGGTGGCCTCGGTCGATCAGGACGTGACGGTCTACGAAAAAGCTCTCGACCTGACCAAGGACGGCCAGGACCTGGCGCCCGGCACGGTCACCGGCAGCGACCCGAGCAACACCGGCGAAACCGCCACCGGTACGCTGGTCGGTGCGGTCACCGGCGGCAGCGGGGCGCTCACCTACACCCTGGTCGGCAGCGCCACCGGCACTTACGGGCAGATCCAGCTCAACGCCGACGGCACCTACACTTACACCCTGACCTCAGCGCCGAAAACCACGCCGAACGCCAACGACGGCGCCAATACCCTGAGCGAAAGTTTTACCTACAAAGCCACCGATGCGCTGGGCAACAGCACCACCAGCACGATTGTGGTCAACATCGTCGATGACGTGCCCAAAGCCGTGGCGTCGGACCGCTCGGTGGCGGCGGTGGAGATCGATTCCAATCTGCTGATCGTCCTCGATATTTCCGGCAGCATGGTCGACCCGTCCGGCGTGCCGGGCCTGTCGCGGCTGGATCTGGCGAAACAGGCGATCAGTGCCTTGCTCGACAAATATGACGACCTCGGCGACGTCAAGGTGCAACTCGTCACCTTCAGCAGCAGCGCCACCGACAGGACCTCGGTATGGGTTGACGTAGCGACTGCAAAATCGATTCTCGCCGGCCTCACGGCGGGCGGCGGCACTAACTACGATGCGGCGGTGGCGATGATGCAAACCGCCTTCAATACCTCGGGCAAACTCACCGGGGCGCAGAACGTCGGTTACTTCTTCTCCGACGGCAAACCGACCACCGGCCAGGAAATCGGCACCGCCGATGAGACCGCACTCAAAGCCTTCCTCGATGCCAACAACATCAAGAACTACGCCATCGGCCTGGGCAGCGGCGTGAGCAACGCCAACCTCGATCCGCTGGCCTATGACGGCATCAGCCACACCAACACCAACGCGGTGGTGGTCACCGACCTCAATCAGCTCAACTCGGTGCTGTCGGGCACTGTGGAAGGTGCGCCAGTCACCGGTTCGCTACTGGGCGAGGGCGGTACCTTCGGCGCCGATGGCGGCTTCATCAAATCCATCGTGGTCGACGGCACCACCTACACCTATGACCCGCGCGCCAACAGCGGCCAGGGTTCATTGACCGCCAGCGGCGGCACCAACCACGGTACGTTCAATACCGTGAACAACACGATCAGCATTGCTACCAACAACAGCGGCACGCTGGTGATCAACCTCGACACCGGCGACTACAGCTACACCTCGCAGAAAACCACGACCACGGTGATCACCGAGAACATCGGTTTCACCCTCAGCGACAATGACGGCGACCTCGCCAGCTCGACGCTGACCGTGAAAGTGATCCCCAATTCGCCACCGGTGGCGATGGACGACCACGTCATCACCAACGTGCTGTCGAGCAACATCACCGTGCCGGGCGAACTGTTGTTGGCCAACGATACCGACCCGGACGGCGACACGCTCAATGCCTCGCCGACCAGCTTCAACACCGGTTGGGTGGCTAAGGGCGCGGACTTCACCGGCACTGGCGCGATCAGTTTCACCGGCACCAGCAACACGGCGGCCAATCAGAACCTGGCCGACGTGCGTAACGCGTTCGCGGCGAACACCGCCGCGATGACCGCGGTGCTGGTGGTCAGTGGTTACCTCGGTGCGGTGACCAACGCCAATGCCAACGATGAGGACTTGATCACCGTCAAACTGAAGCAGGGCGAAACCCTCAACCTGGATCACAACCTGGCGGCCGGCCACGTCACCATGGAGTACTCGGTCAACGGCGGCGCGTTCGTCAGCATCGCCGACGGCGGCACCATCACCGCCAGCGCCGACAGTACCTACCAGATCCACGTGACCAACATCAGCAATAC
Source organism: Pseudomonas sp. AO-1 (assembly GCF_019775695.1). Lineage (NCBI taxonomy): Bacteria > Pseudomonadati > Pseudomonadota > Gammaproteobacteria > Pseudomonadales > Pseudomonadaceae > Pseudomonas > Pseudomonas sp. AO-1. Next base: position 4,908,890 of record NZ_CP079947.1, on the reverse strand, counting down.
CAGCGGCAGCAATCCGACGGCAGCGGAAAACTACCAACTGTCCATGACGGTCAATTACGCCGGCGCCCACGACGTGACGCCGGACTTCAACGGTACCTACACCGCCAACGATAACCATGGCGGCAGCGACACCGCCAACGTCAGCATCACCTATCAGGATGGCCACACCCTCACCGGTACTGCCGGGGATGACATTCTGGTAGCGGGCACCGGCAACAACCTCCTCAATGGTGGCGACGGCAACGACGTACTGACCGCCGGTTCCGGCAACAACGAGATGCACGGCGGTGCGGGCAACGACTTGCTCTACAGCGGCCCGGGCAACGACATTCTCGACGGCGGCACCGGCATCGACACGGTCAGCTATGCCCACGCCACCGCCGGGGTTACGGTCAACCTCGGCCTGCTCGGTGCGCAAAACACCATCGGCGCCGGCACCGACACGATCAGCAACATCGAAAACCTGGTTGGCTCGAACTTCAACGACACCCTGACCGGCGACAACAATAACAACGTGATCAACGGCGGGCTGGGCAACGACATCCTCAACGGTGGTGGTGGCGATGACCTGCTGATCGGCGGCATGGGCAACAACACCCTGACCGGTGGAGCGGGAGCGGACACCTTCCAGTACCTCAAGGGCAACACTGGCCACGACACCATCACCGACTTCACCCCGGGCACCGACAAGCTCGACCTGTCGCAACTGCTGCAAGGTGAAAACGGCACCACCGCGTCGCTCGACGACTACCTGCACTTCACCGTCACCGGCAGCGGCGCCTCGGTGCTCACCAGCATCGACGTCAGCGCCCTGGCCGGCGCCACGCCGAACCAGACCATCGACCTGGCTGGCGTCAACCTCGCCAGTCATTACGGTGTAACGCCAGGGGCGGGTGGAGTGGTAGCCGGTGGGCACGACACGGCGACGATCATCAGCGGCATGTTGAATGATCATTCGTTGAAGGTGGACACGGTTTGATCAAGGCCTGAAACGACAAAACCCGCCGCTCCGGTAAATCGGAACGGCGGGTTTTTTCTGTCTGGAGAACTGTGTTGCCAGTGAGTCAGCCTTCGCGAGCAGGCTCGCTCCCACATTGGATTTATGGTACTCACCACTTTGTGAACAACAAGCTCCCCTGTAATAGTGAATCTGCTCGCGAAAGCGGCCTACCAGACAAAATCAAACCCGCACATAAACATAACCTCGCAACCACGTTTAAAGTACACCAACCGGGCCATGCTGATGCTGCATCAGGTGATCATGCTCAGTGAACTGATGGTCAACCGGTTACTGGACGGCCGCCAGGTGCAGAACTAATCACCCGGTCCCCCTGTAGGAGCTGCCGCAGGCTGCGATCTTTTGATTTTGCCTCTAAAAACAAGATCAAAAAATCGCAGCCTGCGGCAACTCCTACAGAAAGTCATTTTTTCAAAGCACCTTGATCGGAGTTCCATCTGATGCCCGAAACCCCACCCAATCCGCCGATCACAGATTCGGTCGTGGGGGGGCAAAGACGATGCCGGAAGGTATTCAGGGGCAGGTGGCGAGCGTTGGCTACAAATGCAGCCTCACGCTGAACTGATTGTTCAGTCATTTCCATCGACTTCCCGACAAACGGTAAGCAAACCTAGTATTTCTGACAGTAGGCAGCTTTTTCCGGCAGGCATCTAATTGGGTCACAAACGTTCCACGCCACCGTCAGTCAACGGCCCGTTTTATCTTCACGACTGCCCTGCGCGGGAACATTGTCCGCTCAATTACCGGGGAGTTTCGCTATGCCCTCAGATGAGTCGTCGATGGATCCGCAACACACGCGCGGTGATGACGAAGCGAGTCTTGTGGTTATTCCAGAACCGATTGTTCCGGATATCCTGAAAGACGAAGAGGGTAACGAGAGCCCGGACGGGCTATTACCTCGCGATGTATTGAATCGCGATTTGAAAATCACGATTCCGGCGTGGGATTTCTCCACAGAGCCGGAATTCTTAAAAGACGTCGTGCGGGTGGGCTTCAGGCGAAGGGGACTTCCCTTTGATGACGACACGGCGGGTGTGTTCCCGTTCGATATTCCCATTGCTCCGGGTGACAAGATTGTTTCGGTGCCTCAAGGGGACCTGGCACCTGGCGTTTACGACCTGTCGTACAAGCTCGTGATTGGTGGCAACGCAGCGGAATCGCTGAAAAAAACCATCACCGTCGATAGAGTGCCGCCGGATGACGGCCAGGAACCGGCGATGCTGGAGCTGCTGGATCTTGTGGGCAATATCACCGATGACTATTTGGACGAATACGGTCAGGTTCGTTTCAAAGTACGTCTCTATCTGGACGTGAAGGCCCGTGACCGGGCGATTTATTACTGGACGGACACCAACCCGCCACCGGACTTCGAACCCGAAATACGCGAGCAGGCGTTCAGTCAGTTTGATATCGATAACGATCAACTCATCATCACCGTCTACGCAGACGAAATTCGCCTGCGCGGTCATGGACAGCGATACATCTATTATCGCTTGCGCGACTGGGCCGGAAACCGGGGACCGCGCTCGCGGCCGCTGCCTGTGTTCGTCGATCTGACCCCGGGGGCACCCATTCACAAGCCTCCGCGCATCCCCCTGTCGGACAGAGGCTTGATCGATCGTCAGCACGCCCGGGAGGGGGCGGTCGACCAAGGGGCGGTGACGGTCGAAATCGATGCCTATGACAATCCGTTGAGCGGTGATCAGATACTGCTGGACTGGGATGGCACTGGTCTGCCGCCGCAGTATGTCGACCCGGCCAACTTTCCTTGCGTGATCCCTGTGCCGTGGAGTGCGCTCACAGCCAAGGGGCTGGGTCCGGTGAATGCTCGTGTCACTTACCGCGTGCGTACAAGGGGCGTGGATAGCAAACCGTCAATGGAAACCCTGGTATCGGTGAACCTGACGGTGGCAGGCCAGGATCACGCCAATGCGCCGGCGTTGTTGAACCCCAAGCTTGCCTTGCTGGAGATCTACGGCGCCAAATCCAAGGTGCTGAACACATTGCTTACCGAAGATTTCGGCGAGGACGCCGACGGCTTCCTGACCTTGTTCGATGCACCTGAACGAGGACACACGATCGAAGTTTATTGGGGGAGCATCAGTACGCCCGTGGCGCAATACATCGTCCAGAGCGGTGACGTTGCCGGCAAGAGAGTGCCGTTCAATATTCCTTGGTCAGTCATTGACCAGGACCGGCTGAACCCGGCGTTGCCGGTCCATTACACCACCAGCAATGGCATCAACCAGCAGTTGGCTCCATTCACGCCCGTCAAGGTGTCGATCATCATTATCGAAGGTCTCCAAGAGCCTTCGTTCCCTGACGCTGGCATCAGAGGGACGCTTGACTGCTGTGCGAAACCGCGTCTCTGGGAGCGGGTGCGCGTGAGGATTGAAGGCAACCCGGCGTTTGACGAGAAGGACATCGTGACTTTGTTCTGGCAGGGATGCGCGGGACCGAATGGCACCAAGCCGATTCCCGGGGCCGCGGAACCGTTCTTGACCATTTTGAGTGCGGATCAGGCAAGAAACGGTTTTGAAGTGCATGTGACCGATTACGAAAGATTGATAGCGCCGATGGAAAACCAGGGTTCGGCGTTATGTCATTACACCTTGAAAAAGTTTACGGGTGGGCAGGGTGTTTCAAAAAAAGATTTCGTGATTATCAATAGAACCATGCCCAGTGGTGCAGTGTGCTCACCCACTAATGAAACCTGTACGGAACCGTAACGGGTATTTGATTAATTAAAGTGCATTAGCCGTTTTTAGTCGGGACAGTCACGAGTATTTATTCGTGGCTGACAGAGAGTGTTGTGCCCGCGTTTTGGGCGTTAGTTGATTGGCAAAATTCCGGGCATATGAAGCCCGTTTCTGAAGGAGCTGAAAAATGGCAAGTCTGAAACCATTGACGCCCGCTGAACAAAGTCGCGTCGATTATCTTAAAGTTCGCCGTGCTGTTACAAAAGTTGATGCGCCCGTCATCAAAGTGCATTCAGACAACCCATTTCTAGGCGATACGTCGGATGATGAAATCAATCAGATTCCGCTGAGCCTGCAGGGAAAGCCTTTCAAGTGTCTGGTTCCGAGGCCTGAGGAGGCTGGCGAAACGGAGACAGTACCGGGCTTCATTGAACTGACGTTTGACGGAAGTCGGATAACCTCTACTCGATACAATTATGAGACGCCGTTGGACGATACTATTCTTGAAATCGATATGACGTTTCCTGCCGGATACACCAATAGGCCGGGGACACATGAGTTGGGATACTTTATCAATCAAGGCGGTAATACCAGCAACTCTGTTCCGTTGGAGTGCAACGTTGATAGAACTCCTCCACACCCGTTTTTTCCGGTTATTCTTCCGAAAGAAGTGGTGGATAACGGTCTTACCAAAAAATACCTGGACGACAATGGTTTTGTAGCTATCACGATTCCTGAGTATGGAGATATGAAGATTGGCGATTTTATAGAGGCGTTATATGGGGACTCGATACCGTTGGCAGAGGTTGTCGATTCGGTCACCCGGACTGATACCACCACTGAGATCGTGCTTAAACTTACTGCTGAACAAGTATTCAAGACAGGTGAAGGGACTCACGCGTTTTTTTTCAAAATCACCGACCGTAAGGGAAACCCAAGTGCCATTTCTCCACCAGTCTCCGTTACTGTCGTTTTGACAGACCCACCCGAGGGGCTGTTGCCCCTTAGTATTCCGCTGTATGACGATGTCGATGACGGTCTGGTCGATCTGGCGGATGCGCAAACGCCTTTGGGCGTGGGAATCCTTGCCGAATACACCCACTACATGCCGGGAGATAAGTTGGTGGTGACCTATGACGGCATTCTGCAGGAGGCGAAGCCCATCAGCGGGTTCCCGTTTTACGTCGATATTCCGTTCAAAGACGTGTTCAACAACGACCCTGGTGAAAAAACGGTAGCGGTCGGCTACCAAATCAAACGCGGCAGCACCTATTACCCGCCAACTCCGATTTCAAAAGATGTTGACGTTGATTTGCGAAAGCCCGGTCTGCCGATTGATCCAGGTAATCCAAGCCCGATCAATCCAGATCTGGCGTTGGTGACGGTTCAGGGAGGTTCCGGGGGCACTGTCAATACGTTGCGAGCAGCCGACAAAGATCAGGATGTTACTGTCACGGTCAATACCTATACCGACGCCAAGGAAGATGACACCGTTCAACTTGAATATGCGGGCCAGCTTGTTTCTGAGGCGGATGGTGGCCTCATTACGATTCCAGACCCTGTTCCCACATCTCTGCAGTGGGACGTCGACTGGAGCGTTTTTGCGGCGGCAGGCAACGGTGATCCAACGCACCCGATGGCTTACGTCATTGGTCATCCCCTGAACGACAACGTAGATATTTCACAACCCAGGAACGTGGATGTGGAGATTCAAGTGGACACTGTTCCTGATCCGGCATTTTCACACCTTGATCCCGACTTTACTGACTGGCTGAACTGCACATCCTTGCGCCTGGATCCCATCCAGGGTGTGGTGGTCGAGGTGCAGGTCCCGGGTGGGGAATTGGCACTGGCGAATCAAGAGTTGAAATTCACCTATCAGGGTTATACCGACGCCGCCGGTGCAAACCCCAAAGAAGGGACATTCGAGGAGGTGCCCTACACACCGACAGATCAGGAAGCCGCGGTTGGCTTCATTGTGAAGATCCCATACGCGCCCCTCCTCGCGACTCTTAACGCATGGGGTGGCGTCCGTTATACAGCTGTCATTAACGGGCGCGACACGCCCTCCAACCAGCATCTGGTCAGGGTGTACCTGGTCAATCCGGGTGATGGCGGAACTTGCCCGTTGCCCACCTGATTCAATGCGTTTCAAAGGAAACACGGGAGGTGGCTACGCCTCCCGTGTCCTCGCTGAAACGGTTGTTGAAACAGGTGGATCATTTCTCGAACGGGAAAGGACTTTTCCGTCCGGAACTAGGACTTCTCCTACATTTTTCAATGACCCGGGTAGGTATTGTTCGCGCCTCTTACAGTCTTTCGGCGTTGCTTTTGAAAGATGTGAGGTGATGAATATTCAGGAAGCCACGTCATGAACAAAAACCATGTTTCGCTGCAAAAAAATGCTGCGGCAGGACTCTTTAAAATGCTGGTCGTGCTGCCAGCATTTTTTTTTACCGGCGGGCATTCTTTTGCCGCCGTTATTGTCGATAACGGCAATACGCTGAATATCGATGCAAGCACACCGCAAAGCGATTATCTGGTACGCAACGCAAGTGTGCTGAACATCGCGGGGGCCACCACCCAGAGTCTGTCTGTCACGTCCGGATCAACGTTGAATATCAACGGTGCAACGGTCAATGCCGACGGTGGGCTGGAGGGAATCCGCATAACCGGCAGCACGGGTGATCTCACTCGCGCCATCGTGACCAGTGACTTTATGGGGCTGGCGGTCAATCGGTCTACCGGCTCGACCCTGGGCTCCACGGTCACTGCAACCGACAGCCAATTCAAGGGTGGGGAAATCGGTGCTCAGGTCACTGGCTTGAGCACGCTCACGCTCATCAACAGTCAGGTGACGGGCACAGGGGCTGACAGTACCGGCCTGAACATATTGGGGGGGGATGTACGCGCCTCCGCAAACACGGTTATCAGCGGCGACAAGACCGGGGTGACTATGGGCAGGGATCCCTCGGGCCTGGGCAACAATTCACTGCAGCTCGACAACGCCAGTTTGGAAGGCCGCACCGGTGATGCGATTCTTGTGGACAAGGGCATCAATGCCACCCTTGATGTGTTGAACCAGTCCTCCCTGACGGGGGGCAACGGCAACGTGCTGACGGTGCAGGGCGCTTCCACCGCGCGCATGTCTGTCAGCGACAGCACGCTGCAAGGCAACGTCAACGTCACCGGCAACAGTACCGCCAATCTCACCTTCGATCAGGGCAACATGAAGGGCGACGTGCTGGTCGAAAACGGTTCGACCGCCAACGTCACCCTGCAGAACAGTTCGCAGTTCACTGGCCGTCTCGACAAGGTCGATGGCGTGACCGTCAACAGCGGTTCGATCTGGACCCTGACGGGCAACGACACCGTAGGAACTCTCGCGATGAGTGGTGGGACGGTTCGCTTTGGTGCGCAGGATGTTCCGAATACCTTCTACCAATTGAACGTCGGTACGCTCGCCGGTTCGCCGGACGGTTCCAGCACCTTCGCGATGAAGGGCAACTTCGCCACGGGCCAGCATGACTTGCTCAATGTCACAGGTGTGGCGACCGGGTCGTTCGGGTTGCTGGTGGCGGCGTCCGGTCTGGATGCAGTGAACCCGCAGCAACTGACTCTGGTGCGCACCGCCGCTGGTGATGCGCAATTTGCTTTGACGGGCGGGCGAGTGGATCTCGGTGCCTGGTCCTATGACCTGGCCCAACGACAAGGTGGAACGAGCGGTACGGAATGGTTCCTCGACCCGACCACCCAGGTGATCAGCCCCGGCGCCAGTGCGGTACTGGCCTTGTTCAACTCTCCGATTACCCTGTTGTACGGCGAAGCCAGCTCATTGCGCAGCCGTATGGGCGAGTTGCGGTTCAACGGTGGCCAGTCGGGTGCCTGGGCACGCACCTATGGCAACCAGTACAACGTGTCCGATAGTTCCGGTGTGGCGTACAAGCAGAACCAGCAAGGGCTTTCCCTCGGAGCCGACGCCCGACTCAATGACAGCGTGCTGGTGGGTGTGATGGGGGGCTTCAGTGAATCCGATCTGAGTCTTGAACATGGCACCTCGGGCACGGTCAAGAGTTATTACTTCGGGCCGTATGTGACGTGGATGGACCGCGACACCGGTTACTACGTTGACGGTGTGCTGAAATTCAACCGTTTCCGGAACGAGGCCAAGGTCGGTTTGAGCGACGGCACGCGTGCCAAGGGCGATTACGATAACTGGGGTGTCAGCGCGTCGGTTGAAGGCGGTCGTCACATCAAGTTGAGCAACGATTACTTCATTGAACCCTTCGTTCAGTTTTCGGCAGCGCAGATCCAGGGCAAACGCTTCAGCCTGGACAACGACATGCAGGCCGAGGGTGATCGTACCCGCTCTTTCCTGGGCAAGGCAGGCGCCACGGCCGGGCGCAACTTCGACATTGGCAATGGTGCCGTTGCGCAACCTTATGTACGTGCAGCGATAGCTCACGAATTTGCCAAAAACAACGAAGTGCAGGTCAACAACAACGTGTTCAACAATGACCTGTCGGGTTCACGGGCGGAGTTCGGCGCTGGTGTGGCGGTGGCCATGTCGGACAAATGGCAGGTGCATGTCGATCTGGATTACGCCAATGGCGAGCATATCGAGCAGCCTTGGGGGGGGAATGTAGGGGTGCGGTATAGCTGGTAAGTCACGGCCCCCGAATACAGGAAAGCCGCTACTCCTTCAGAGAGTAGCGGCTTTTTTGTGCCTGGCCTTTATGCGCGTCGAATACCTACGCCACCGGCGGTGCTGCCGGCGCCACCGAAATCGGGTCGGGTCTCAGTCTGGCCTGTGGCCGGGTAGATCACCATCCGTTTGGCGAAGCCGCCCGAGTCAGACGCCCAGCACCAGCCCTCGATGGTGCGTTGACCGGCGTAGTTATTGATATAGGCTCGCCATTCGGCCAGAGAAGGAATTCTTCCTCCCATACCGGCCGCCGCGTTTGCACATTGGGTGTAGGTATTGAAGACGCCTGTGCCAAACAAATGGTCCACGTTTGAAGTGGTGACGGTGTAACTGGCGGTTTGATTGGCACCGTCCGTAACCGTGATGGTTGCCGAACCGTTGCCCTTGGAAATGACGCGCCCGCTGCTGATGTTGACTTCCGCAACGTTGGGGTTGCTGGAAGCATATCTGTAGGGAGGCACGCCGCCACTTGCCGATCTGTCGCCAAAGGCGCCGGAAGGAGGGTTGGTTGGTGTGTTGCCATCCCTGAAGTGCCAGGCATTCAGACTCATGGGGGCCGGGTTGATGGTCAGTGGCGGAATCGGTGAGATAACCCTGAACGTGCGCGCCCCCGAGAACTGCCCGGTGCTCACGGCCTTCGCCGTGATCGAGTGCGGGCCCAGCCCAACACCCAGTGTTGTGGTCCAGGTACTGCCTATGGCACGCACTGTGTGTTTGGGCGAGTTGTTGTCGTGGATTTGCACCTCGAAATCAGGGGTGACATTACCTCGCAATGTGACGGAGGTGCTTTTGGTTTCCGCACCGTTCAGCAGCTCGCTGATGCCATCGTGCACAGACGTGATCGTCACTGGGGTGTGGGCGGCCACATTGAAGTTGAACGGCTGACTTTCGACCGGATCAACGGGGTAGAGCGCCTTTGCCGACAGGCTGTGTGACGTCACTCCCAACCCTGTGACAGTCGAGCGCCATTGCCGATCGACACCGACAGTGACGGGCGGGCCGATAGCTGTACCTTTGTTGTAAACCTGAATCTGTTCTTTGGGTGTCGCCTGTCCCAGCAGAGCAACCGTTGAGTCATAGGTGGTTTCGTTCTGCCTTAACGGCCCTCTGCTGTCGGTCACCGAGGTGATGCTCGGGGAAATGAACGCGGCAACGGTGAATGCCCTCGGTGGTGCAGAGACAGGTTCGCTGCCGTACTCGGCTTTGGCTGTCAGACTGTACGTTTTTAACGTCAGATTGCCGTAGGAATATTCCCAGTCGCCGCTGGGTTTGACATCTATCGTGTCTATCGGAGTGTTTCCATCGCTAAGCGTGATCTTTTCATTGGGACTGGCTTTGCCGTGCAGCGTGACACTCCTGTAGTAGGTCGTCCCGCCCGCATCGACGTCGCCTTTCACATCGACCACACGAGAAATGGTCGGTGTGACGGCTTGCCCGACGCGAAAAGGATAGGGGGGGCTCAGCTCTGGCTGAATGTCATAAAGCGCCTTGGCATTGAGTACGTAACTTTTTACCGTCAATCCGGAAAGTGTATGTCGCCAGACTCCGCTTGGGTCGACAGGGAGGTCGATGATTGGTGTCCCGCTTTGTTGAAGCTGAATCCGCTCGTTGGGTGTAGCGCTGCCTTCGATCGCGACACTGTTGTCGTAGGTGATGGCGTTGGGGGCGACCAGGCCTCTGGAGTCGGTCACTGTGTTGATCTCCGGGGTTTCAGCGAACTTGACCTCGAAGGTTCTGGGATTGCTGGTGACCGGATCGGCGCCGTACAACGCCTTGGCGGTAATGCTGTAGGGTTTCTCGGTCAAACCGCTGATGATGCGGGTCCATTCGCCTTTTTCATCTACGGACGCGGTGCCCAGGGATGTCGAAACTGCATAAAAAAGCTCAACCGTTTCATCGCGAGTTGCAGTGCCTTTGACAGTGACCTGCTTGTAACGGGTTTTCCCCCCTTCGGGTACGTCGCCACGGGCATCTGTCACGCTGGTGATGACAGGCGTCACCCAGTCATATCGGGTTCTGATCGTCAGCGGCAACCTCGGAAACTCAATCGCATCGGCTTCTTGAGCACTGCCATCAAACGAGACTTTGCAAATCACGTTTGCCGGTGAGGAATGCCCCAGTTTCATCAATTCGCTTCTGAGCAGGATTTCATTCAGCCCGCTGCCGACCTGCGCCGGAGTGATCTCGTCGCCCTCGAGCATCCGGATGACGTAGTCGCCGCCCGCCGTTGTCTTGCCTTCCACCTTGAGCCAGAGGCGTTGTTTGAGGGCAATGTAATGCCACTTGGCAACGAGCGTTGTGGCGTTCCCGTTGAACGTCATCAGATCCAGGATCCGGTTGTTGTCTGACTCAGATACGTCGGGGCGAGGCAGATCCTTCTCAGGGTCGTCGAATCCCGTGACTCTCAGGCCCAGCGACTCTGATTCAGTCTCGTGGCCATAGCGGCGCACGAAGTACTTCACGTCCACGGTTTTGTTGATGTTGGGGCCAATGAGCGTTGGAGGAAGATGAACGTCCACGCTGCCACTGCTGTGCCCGGGAAGCTCAAGATCTGTTGATGTGCCGGCGCCTGGCGTTCCGATCCAGTGCAGGGGGATGATATCGAGGGCCGGATCCATACTGTCGTAGCTGACGTTGACGTCCACCCCGTTCAACCCATCCATTGCTTTGAGTACGGCGTTCGGTGCCTGTTTGACTTGCGGCGGTGGCAATTCACCTACCAGCGACCCGATCAGCAGATTGAGTACGGCGGAGTGACTGTATAAACCTGTGGTCGCGTGCTTTAACGAGTAACGCACCTTGACGTACTGCCCGATACTGATCGTCACGAAGTTCGCGGGCACTCGAAATCGCAGCGTTTTACCGGCGCTCAGCGAGGTGATGGGCAGCCAGTCGCTGGTGCTGCCGAACGGGTGGGTCGCTTGCCAGTACCAGGTCACGATGTCGTCTTTTTGCGTTGGCGGATTTTCGATGAGTATGTGGACGACATCGTAGACTTTGGAAGGGTCGAGCACATCGGGGTTCTTGTCGGCTTCCTCCACCTCGGGCCTGGTCAGTGTCGCGGTGACGGCTTGCACCTTGACCAACAGATGCTCTGAATCACTGACGCCGAAGAGCTCCGACTTGTCATTGGACACGGTGTACCAAAGATCGAGACTGCCGTTGTGGAGCACGCCGATATGCTCTGCGTCGATGTAGGCAGTGAAAAAGCCTTCTTTCGCCTCGTTGGCACTGACGGTGTGCGTGAGTTCATGGACATAGGGCTGATCGTTGGACTTTTTTCCTATCCAGTGAATGGCGACCAGATCGCCATTGGCAATGCTCAGGTACTTGATCAGTACCGTGGCGTAAGGCCTGTCCGACTCGAGTAGGTCACCCAGCAACTCGACAATCGTCGGTGCGTCCGGCATCGAAACCTCACCCACCACGTCGGCGAATTCGCGTTTGGAGGATAACGGCGGACTCCCGTCTGCCTTCGTCAGCACGTAGGAGGCATCAGCCCGGCCCATGGCGATGGCGCGGACTTGCGCGTACGGCACCTTGAATTCCATGACGCTCGGAATGTTCTCCACCGGTTTGGTTTCGGTGTGAATCAACGGATTTCCGGTGAAGGGGGTGCCGATCCAGGTCATTTTCACAGAGTCGTTCAGCGCGAAATCCGAGCCCTGGATGTGGACCTGGACCGTGACGTCCTCCTTGTTCAAGTTGATGATCGTGATGATCTGATTGACCGATTCTTTGATAATCGGGGCATCCAGCCGCCAGGCGCCGGCGTCGACGGCGACCCGCGTGCGTTTGGAGTGCCGGGAAGACCAGTTCCATACTTCATCGTGAGCGTCGTACTTGATTTCCTGTGCCGCGCTGTCGCCACCGGCCAGAATGTCTTCCTGTGTGGCGACGATCACGATGGGATCCTTGCCTTCCGCCTGCGTGAGCGTGACGAGGTGCGGCGCCAGGGTATGGCTGCCCCAGCGCATCAGAATCGTGTCTCGCACCCTGATTTCCGGATAAGCAGGAACCGTGAGGGGAACGCCTTTTTTTGCCCACTCTGCGTCGATCAAGCCCTGATCGATGATTTCCTGTGGCAATTGCGCGATGTGCAGTTCGGAGTGCCCGTCGGGCAGATGAGGCTCCCTGTCTCGGCCACCGGGGCTGGTGAGCTTGACGAAAAACAGCGACACCACAGAGGGATCGTCCGGCGCGGTTTCGCCGAACCGGGTCAACTCATAAAAACACTCATGCAGACCGGGAGTGAACAGCACTTTGTCCAGGTAAAAGAACAGGTGTGTGTCTTTTTCCCCCGCTTCAACCTTTCGGGTAAGCACCGGAGCGTCGTCCCAGTAAACGACATTCTCGTCACCCTCCAGCATGTCGAGGTACGCCACGATTACGCACAGCACACCGTTGGCGCTTTCCTCGACCACTGCAATATTGATCCCGCCATCGGCCTCCTCGACTGGCGTGACTGCGCCGCTGATCTGCATGGGCCGAAGCGCCAGGGTGACGGGCTGGTCGAGATGGGGAAACAGAAGCGGACTGTGGTTGAGCATGACGAAACTCCTGAACGAGCACGCAATGGGATCGCAGACGGTTTTTTATTGAACCTGAGGGGCGGGGAGAGGGGTACTGTCAGATCTGACAGGTGCGCAGGGTCTTTCGACCAACGGTTCCAGGATCATGGTCTGCGTGCGTAGCCGTTCTGGATCCCGGGGCTATCACCCTAGTCGTCCCGCATCGCTCTTGGCTGGAACGGGATTGCTGTCGACAAAGCCTGCGTGCTCGAATCTCCCAGAGCCTGATCCTCGACGTCATAAGTGAACGTCGAACCAGCTGCTGCCGTTAACAGCACACGCACGACCGGAAGGAAGCGCCCCGTGACCTGGAAATAATCGCGTTGAATGTATCGAGCCCCTACCAGCCCGTCTCCAGCTTGGAGAGAGGGGGTGAAAACGGCGAAGTCCGCCGTGGGTTCGACAGATACCGGCCGAGCCGCAGGTGCCGGCGTCAAATGACGGCGCAGACCCGGCCGCAGCCCATTTCCGGTCTGGTGGCGGGCATCGGAAATTCGAACGGATAGGCGCGCAGGAGATCCAGGGATTTGCCCAGACAGCGCCAATCCGAGGAACAGACATCTGATTTGCAATGTGCTGCGCATGGCGATCTCCACAAGTCTTTGGTCGCAGTCGCTCAAGTCTGGGAGATACCCAAAACCTGCCAGAACGAGGCCATGTCCTGGCTGGTGGCGTTGTCATTGACCGAAGAACCGTTGAGGTCGTAAGTCCAGGCGGTATTGGCGCCAAGGATGTCGGCGGTCCATACCGGGTAGTTCAGCCACTCGAGGAAGTCCGCGACGGGGCCGCTGTCGGGAAAATAAAGCGTCCATAGCCGTTTCGTCTGGGCGAGGGTGATCGGTTGCAGTTTTGCAGCGGTACAAATTCTGGTCATGCCCTCCCAATCCGCACCGGCACTCAGGAAGTGCACTTTCTGAATACCCTTGACGGTGAGTGGATACTCGCGGCTCTGGCTCTGGCTGTCGGTCGCGCGAATCGTGCAGGCGCCGTTGCTGAGGGCGGTGATCTCGCCCGATTCTGCATCGGCACTGGCGATCAACGGATCGGTGCTTTCGTAGGTGTAGGGCGCCTGGCCCCAAGTGGCTTTACGGGTCATGCGCGCCGCCGGCGGAGGCACAGGCGGGGGCTTGTCGACAGATACGACGTAGTGTTCAGTGCTCAAATCCAGTGTGGCGGCAGCGGCGAAACCCGTCTGCAATTTCAGATTCAGGGTGTCCGAAGGTTCGCGGGTACTCTGATACAGCTGCACTTCGTAGCGAATCGGTACGATGTCATGTTCGTCGGCAACAAACTCCGACGCGTCGACCTTGAACACGACATCCTTGCCGACAGCGTCGGCGCTGATCGGCAGGTCATCGGTGTAGGTATCGCCGACGAACAAGTAAACGTGATCGAGGTACCTCATGGGCGTCCAGGGTTTTAACCTGACGGTCGCTCCCCCGGGAGGAAGCGTTTGCGGATCCAGAATACCGAGGGGCGCTTCGTCTACAGTTGGCGGCCGTGGGTTGTTCCTGTTCCTGTTCTTGGTCTTGGTCTTGGTTTTGGTTTTGGTTTTGGTCTGGCTCATGTCTCGCTCTCCTCAAATCGGATAGGCGGCGCTCGGGTGAGCGCCGCACAGCAGGCATCGTCGAGGTTTCAGGGCGTGTTGAGCCTGGCCAAATGGCTGGCCTTGAGGGCCAGACCGCGGGTGGCCGCATTGGCGTAGTACGACACCTGGCCTTTGAGCCGGTCTTGAGCGGCACTGCTGTCGCCGCCAGCGAGCGCAGTGCCCCAGGTCACCACTTCGCCGTCGGAAGTGAGCGCCGTAAAAGCATGACGGTTGGCGTAGATCGCGATGACGTTGAGCAGTTTGTCGGCTACGGACGCGGTATCTCCGCCGAGCAACGGATCTCCCCAGGCTACGACGGTTCCATCTTTGCACACTGCGGCGAATGCTCCAGCGGTGGCGGCCAATTGAACAAGATCGTCCCTGCCGGCGATCGCGTCAGGTATCAGCCCACCTGAATTGGCCGCGGGCCATCCAACGACGTGACCGCTGTGTCGAAGCGCTGCAAACGCATTCGAACTGGAGACGACTGAGATGATATCCGTCAGGGAACGGATTTCAGCAGGAAGTTCGCCGCCATACGTTGAGGGCCCCCAGCCTGCGATTTGTCCGCTCATGAGCATGACGATAAAGACTTGAGCATTTGCACAGGCAAGCGCCTTGATGTTGGTCAGGCCGGCGACATCGTCGGATACGGCGCCGCCTTTCACGTGATCACCCCAGGCGACCACACTGCCGTTTTTCCGAAGTGCAGCGAACGCGAAGCCATTGCCGATCACGTGTTTAATATCGGTCAGGCTGGCGATCTCTGGAGGAACAACACCGCCGAACCCCACTCCACCTCCCCAGGCCATCACCTGGCCGGTCGCTCTGAGGACGGCGAAAGCATTTCCGGCTGGCGTCAGTTCGACTGCATCTCTCAAGGCCAGGATTTCGGCGGACGGGGTTCCACCTTTGTCAGCGGTGCCCCAGGCATGGACTGTTCCATCGGTTTTGATGCCCGCAATTGCAACGCTGTTGCCCGCAAGCAGTTTGAAGTCCGTAGGGTCCAATGTGCCCATTTCTCCACCCTGACCTGCAGTCCCGGGCCATGCCACGGTGAAATTGTTGGTGCGAATTACCGCGTAGGAACTGCCTGAACAAGCCGTCCTGGCAATGTCGGTGAACGTCTGAATGGTTGGCGGGATATTCTGGCCATTCAAAGGGTTACCCCAGGCTGCCAGATTGTTCCTGTCCCGCAGCGCCACGAATGCCCCGTCATTGGCGGGAGTGCCAGGGCCGCCGGTGCCAAATATATTGACTCTGTTCAGGGTGACCTGGTCGTCGCTGGTGCGAACTTGCAAGGGGGCATACGGGTCGGTATCAACCCAGAACTGCGCCTTCGTCCAGGTGCTGTCGTCAGCATATTTCCACTCTGCCTCTACGCGTTGCAGCGTGTCTGCGTTGAAGGCGGATATGAGCCAGCTGGAGCTGCTCTCCCGATAAATCCCCTTGTTGTAACGCGCCCCGATGACCCGCAACTTGCCGCTGCCGATCACCTTGCGCACATCGTAGACCGTCGGGTTGGAAGGACCATCGGTTCCGCCGGCCTTGCGTTTGATTTCGTAGCTCAAGGCGATGCTTCGCCCGTCGTTGGCGTTGATCACGCTATGCGGCACTTTGATCACGGCCAGCTCTTTGTCGGCTTGCGCGGACGTCACGGTATGCGGATACGTGTTAGTGGTTTGACCCTCGACCGTTACCGTGATTTCGTCGTCTGCCTTCAGAAGGGCGGTTGCCGGTATCACCACCGTTGCGCCGTCTGGATAAACATCGGCGGGGTTCAACTGATCTTTTTGAAGACCGGTTGCCTCCCTGAACGTGGCGTCTGGCAGCTTGAACTCCGTTGCCTCGACTCTCAGCGGATAATCCGCACCGGTGGCCTGGCCACCCTCCAACAATGCTACGTAATAACTGATCACCACATCTTTGTTCAGGCAGGCGAGCAGGATGGATTGCGCAACCGTGAACTCGACGGGTTTGCCCTGGTTGTTTGAGCTGACGGATCTGTTATCCGTGTGCACGGTCTCGCCGTCCGTTGTGGCCCACGTCATGTAAAAATGATCGCCGGCGTTTTCTGGGCGATTGGCGGCAATCTTGACGGTTGCACCGTCCGGGGCATCGGCGGGGTCGAGGATTCCACCGGGGGCTTGCACCACTTCCGCAGGATCCAGCAGGGGTTGCTCTGCCTTGCCGACGACAAAGGTCAACGGATTGGAGTAGCTGGTGGTATCGGTTTCCTTGCGCCAGATCCGGTAAGTGACAGTTATCTTCTTTCCGCGGTTGGGTTCAATGTGTGCCGCTACGAAAGCGGCATTCAGCGTGAAGGGCACATCCTTGTCGGCCGAGAGGGCGTTGAGAGTGATGGAGTCTTCCTTCTTGTCTGTGACCTCGCCATCCCACGTATAGGTGACTATGTCGCCAGACTTGCTTGGCGTACCGGTGGGTCTTGGCGCAGTGAGTTTACTGGCGCCTGCGGGAAGGTCGCCGGGTTCCAGTCCACCATTCTGCTCTCCCAGAACGATGGGCTGCACCAGCTCGAACTGCGGTTCGCCGATGTTGACGGGGGCCGCGGTTCGAGAGCGGCGCCTGATGATTTCGCCGTCTTCGTCCGCAAGCAGTGTATAGGACCCGTCTACAGTTCCGCCGTTGAGGGTGGAAATGTGTATGCCGTCGATAGGAATGACAAAACCATCTTCGTTGCTCACTTCGTCCTTGTCCGGAAAATACCAGTCGAAGCTTGGGTTATGAATGGTGCCATTGGGGCGCTTGCCGAACCATCCAACTTCGATTGCCATGCCTACTTCAATAATCGGATTGTGTGGAATCCGAAAAGCGGTTTGAGTGAGTTCGGGGTCAATAGCGCCATTTTCCTCATCATCGAAAGTTGGTGCGGCCAGTTGATCCGGTTCGCCCACAATCTGCACGAACTGGCCCTTGGATCGAAGCGGGTCTGTGCTTCCATCGCGTATCAGGCGGTAAGAGAAAGTGGCTTGGGTTTTTGCCAGCTTTCGCGCATCCGAGTTCTGGATTACCAACTCGTAGGTGTGTGGCAAGTTGTCAATGGTCACCAAGGGAGCAACGGCCTCGATCGGATCGCCCTCTACCGTGGTGCCGCGCATCTTCAGTTCGATTTTGTCGCCAAGCTTGAAGTCCGGGGCTCTGGCTACCACTTGAACGACGACGTTGTCGTCACCTAATTTCTCAAGATCAAGCACGTTGTTGATGGCCGGCGCGACAATAGGGGCGAGCAGAAGATTTGTGCCCACCGAGACTACGATCCGGGTTTCCGTGCACCAGTCTTCTGCGAAGTTTCCCGTGATGTCGAAAGCAATGAAGCTCACAGCAAGGCCTGAATCATCGGTATCGCCGGCCTTCTCGATCATGGCTTTGTCGACCACGATTTCGATCGGATTGTTGACGGGATCACTGATTTGCTCGGCGGTGACCGGTTCGGATTCTTTGAACACTCCACCCCACGTCACCTTCATCCTGTCACCGACCGCCACGTCAGGATAAGGCACGCCGGAACCGGATTGAGCGCGGACGATAATCGGCACGCCTTCTTCAGCGATGTCCTTATCCACGCCGCCATTGACGATTTCCGGATCGATATACATATACAGCCCGGAGTGGCCGGGGCCTGGCAACGTATCTTGCCCGCCCGGAATCTCGAGTTTTTCGTATATTGCGGTCGGGGGATTCTGGGGTTCCCACGCTTGATTGATTCGTTTAACTCGGTAATTCAGGGTATGCGAGCCGGTCCGGGCGTGCCGGGGGGCGACGAATAGTGTTACGCGCTGATTCACCTCGGCGGCTTCCCTGATGGTGGTCTGAGCAACGACGTTACCATCCTTCAACAGTTCGACGTCGTCACCGATGCCCATCTCGCTCCATGGCAAAATGTAAGTCAGCAGTCCTTTTTCGGGGTGTACCCCCATCGCTGCGGCCCAATTGATCCCCCACTCACCGGAAGGCAGCTTTTCGGGTTGCTTGTCGGGGATTTCCAGCTCGGCGAGTGCCAACGCGGGAATTCTTTTCGCAGGTTTTTTCAACATGGCAGACACTCCTGTCGAGGGATGGGCGACGGAGTGATTTAAGGATTGAAGTCGATCGCCTGGCTACTGTCAGATCTGACAGGTGAGCAGGGTTTTTCGACGAACGGTTACTGAGCGCTCAGCGTTTGTGCAGGGTTTTCTGGCGCAGAAGGTAGACCGTCACCAGCACCGCACTGGTCAACATGAACCCGCGCGCCCACGGCAGCGGCACCAGGTAACATGAGAACAGAATGCTCACCCACATCAGCCCGATCGCGTAGACCTTGCCCTTGAGCGGTATGCCGTTGCCGTCCAGATAGTCACGGATCCACGGCCCGAGCCGGGGATGCTCGACCAGCCATTGATAAAAGCGCGGAGAGCTGCGCGCGAAGCAGGCCGCAGCAAGCAGAAGGAAAGGGGTGGTGGGCAGAACCGGCAGGAAAATCCCGATCACCCCCAATGCCACGCTGAGCCAGCCGATGGCCAGCAGGATATAGCGCAACATCAGGGAGCGGTTGCCTATGGGGTTGTCCATAGGCCTGAACTTAGTGGTGGCGTGGCTTGAGGATCGCCGGTTTTTCGTCTGGCGCCTGGCACAGCAGGTACAGCGCGGTCAGGGCTTCGGGGATCTGCACGATCATGTCGTCCATCAGGTTGGCGTCTTTGGCGATGTCTTCGAACTCTGGCTGCTCGTCGAACAGGCCGGAACCGACCATGATCGGCAGGAGCATTTCGCTGACTTCTTCTTCGGCGGTCTCGAACCAGGCCGCTTCGCGCAGGAACACGCCTTCCATGAAGCCGATGCACCAGCCGCGCAGTTCGGAGTCGTCCGGCTCATCACCGAGGTCCAGATCGCACGGCAGTTCGAATTCTTCGTCGGACGCCAGTTGGCGGGCGATGTGCGCCTTGAGGCCAATCAGCGTAGCTTCGATCTCTTCACGCTGGGCTTCGCTGCTGTAATGCGGCTCTTCGGCGAACAGGGCGTCGATCCACTCACGCTCCGGGACGTCTTCTGCACAGATCGACAGGGCGGTCAGGTAACCGTGAGCGGCCACGTAATCCAGCGCCTCTTCGTGCAGCTCGTCGGCGTCGAGAAAGACTTGCAGGCGGGTCAGTTGCTCAGCGAAGGACATTACGGGGCTACCTTGGGGGAATAAACAATGCGGGAATTCTAGGCCTTCTTGCGCGCTCAAGCCAGCCGTATGGCAGATTTGCCCCGCCACGGCCCGCAGATCCACCGATGATCCCTGTAGGAGCTGCCGAAGGCTGCGATCTTTTGATTTTGTTTTTCAAGATCAAGATCAAAAGATCGCAGCCTTCGGCAGCTCCTACAGCAGAGGTGCAGGATTGAGTCTTCTCAGCGGCACCCCCTGCCGGGAAGGCCTCGGGTATACTGCCGCGTTTTGCGCTTCCTGCCCGTATTGCGGCTGACATTGCAATGCGCTCTTACGTTTTGTTTAAGCAGCCCTGGCTGTCCTGAACCAGCCTGTGCAGGGATGTTTCGGTAGATTTTTGGAGTTTTTATGCTCGAACAGGCTCAACGCGTCCTCAAGGACATCTTCGGCTACGACAGTTTCCGTGGCCGTCAGGGTGCAATCATTGAGCGCGTGGCCAGCGGCGGTGATGCGCTGGTACTGATGCCTACCGGTGGCGGCAAGTCCTTGTGCTTCCAGGTCCCGGCGTTGCTGCGCGAAGGCCTGGCGGTGGTGGTGTCGCCGTTGATCGCGCTGATGGACGATCAGGTCGCCACCCTCGAAGAGCTCGGCGTGGCTGCGGCGGCGCTGAACTCCACGCTGAGCGCTGAGCAGCAGCGCGATCTGGCGGCACGGATCAAGCGTGGTGAAGTGAAAATGCTCTATCTGGCGCCCGAGCGTCTGGTGCAGCCGCGCATGCTGTCGTTCCTGCAAGGCTTGAACATCGCCCTGTTCGCCATCGACGAAGCGCACTGCGTGTCGCAATGGGGCCACGACTTCCGCCCGGAATACCTGCAACTGGGCCAGTTGGCGGAAATGTTCCCGGACGTGCCGCGCATCGCCCTGACCGCCACCGCCGACAAGCGTACCCGCGAAGAAATCGTCACCCGCCTGCACTTGCAGAACGCCGAGCGCTTCCTGTCGAGCTTCGACCGCCCGAACATCTTCTATCGCATTGTGCCCAAGGAGCAGCCGCGCAAGCAGTTGCTCGCATTCCTTGCCGAACGGCGCAGCGATGCCGGCATCGTCTATTGCCTGTCGCGCAAGAAGGTTGAAGAAGTTGCCGCGTTCCTCAGCGAGCAGGGCTTCCCGGCGCTGCCGTATCACGCCGGTCTGCCCAATGATTTGCGCGCCTATCACCAGAAGCGCTTCCTCAACGAGGAAGGCCTGATCATGGTCGCCACCGTGGCGTTCGGCATGGGCATCGACAAGCCCAACGTGCGTTTCGTCGCGCACCTCGATCTGCCCAAATCCCTTGAAGCCTACTATCAGGAAACCGGGCGCGGCGGTCGTGATGGCCTGCCGGCGGATGCGTGGATGGCCTACGGTCTGCAAGACGTGGTGATGCTCAAGCAGATGCTGCAGAACTCCGAAGGCGACGAGCGCCACAAACGCCTGGAGCAGCACAAGCTCGACGCCATGCTTTCGCTCTGTGAAGAGACCCGCTGCCGCCGGCAGACGCTGCTGGCCTATTTCGATGAAGACATGCCCGAGCCGTGCGGTCACTGCGACAACTGCGTCGACGGCGTGCAGACCTGGGACGCCACCGAGCCGGCGCGCCAGGCGCTGTCGGCGATCTATCGCACCGGCCAGCGCTATGGCGTCGGCCATCTGGTGGACGTGTTGCTGGGCAAGGACAACGAGAAGGTTCGCAGTTTCGGTCATCAGCATCTGTCGGTGTATGGCGTCGGCAAGGCGCTGAGCGAAAGCGAATGGCGCTCGCTGTTCCGGCAACTGGTGGCGCGTGGTCTGGCCGACGTCGATCACGAGGGCTATGGCGGCCTGCGCCTCAGCGACACCTGCCGGCCTTTGCTCAAGGGCGAGGTGACGCTGGAACTGCGCCGCGACCTCAAGCCGCAGGTCACCGCCAAGACCGCGAGCAAGAGCCCGGCCAGTCAACTGGTGCGTGGCGAAGAGCGCGAGCAGTGGGAAGCCTTGCGCGCGCTGCGACGCAAACTTGCCGAAGAGCATGGCGTACCGCCGTACGTCATCTTCCCCGACTCGACGCTGCTGGAAATGCTCCGCAGCCAGCCAACCTCGCTGGCCGACATGGCGCGGGTCAGCGGCGTTGGTGCGCGCAAGTTGGAACGCTACGGCGAAGCCTTCCTCGAGATCCTCGGCGGCGAGGCCGAGGCGCCGAAAGTGGTGGCCGACGTGCGTCACGAACTGATCACTCTGGCTCGCGCCGGCATGACCCCGATGCAGATCGCCGGGCAGTTGCAGTGCTCGGAAAAGAACGTCTACACCATGCTCGCCGAGGCCATTGGCAAACAGCAATTGTCGCTGGAGCAGGCGCTCGACCTGCCTGAAGAACTGATGGGCGAAGTGCAGGATGCGTTCCTCGACGGCGAAGGCGAGTTGCCGTCGGTCGCCGAAGTCGCCGAGCTGTTCGCCGGTCGGGTTCCGGAAGGCGTTCTTTATTGCGTCAGGGCTGCGTTGCAATCTGAGTTTGAAATGTAAGAGGGCGTTTGCGCCAACCGTCAGGCAGTTGTAACGATTCAGTACAGGTCGGCTCTTGCCTATAGCCAAATGTCATGCTTAGCTGACTAATAATTAGTTTTTCTCTATTTGTCAGTCTACTCATGAGTGTTTTATGCCGTTAACCGATCAACACCGCTTTGGCATGCAACTGGCCCAGATGTCCCGTGGCTGGCGCGCCGAACTGGATCGCCGACTGGCGGGCCTGGGATTGTCCCAGGCGCGCTGGCTGGTGCTGCTGCATCTGGCGCGATTTGAAGATGCGCCGACCCAACGCGAGCTGGCGCAAAGCGTCGGCGTCGAGGGGCCGACCCTCGCGCGTTTGCTCGACAGTCTGGAAAGCCAGGGCCTGGTACAACGCCAATCGGTGATGGAAGATCGCCGGGCGAAAAAAATCGTGCTCTGCGCACCTGCGCTGCCGCTGATCGAACAAATCGAAACCATTGCCACGCAACTGCGCCACGAATTGTTCGAAGGCGTCGACGAGGCGGATTTGAAGGTGTGCATGCGGGTTCACGGGCACATTCTGGGCAACCTGGAAAAATCTTGAGGCATAACCGCGTGCCGGTTTTTTGAGAGATCGCGCTGAGCAGACTATAAGAACTACTGGGCAATATCGTGTTCGTACCGGATGTGCGAACGCATAGAAACCGGTTTTGCTTATCTAAGGGATGCTCATGCACGCAAGTCGGCACGTGGTACTGCGCAGTGGCGCCAAATGGCTGCTGGTCGCTGGCGTATTCAGCTATTCGACCTGGTCGATGGCACTGGGCCTGGGGGACATCACGGTTCACTCGGGTCTCAATCAGCCATTCAATGCCGACATTGCGCTGGTGGATGCCGCTGGCCTGAGTGCCAGCGATCTCTCGGCCAGCCTGGCCACGGCAGATGAATTCGGCCGGGCCGGGGTGGAACGGGTGTTCTTCCTCAATGACCTCAAGTTCACCCCGATCCTGCATGGCAATCGGCAGATGATCCGGGTGACCTCGCGCAAGCCGGTCAAGGAACCCTTTCTGAATTTTCTGCTGCAGCTTGATCAGCCCAATGGCCGCCTGCTGCGCGAGTACACGGTGCTGATCGATCCGCCTGGATCGCCCAGTATCGTACCGGCCACGGATGAACCCGATCCCCATCCGCAATCCTCTGAATTTCCCGCCGTCGAGCCTGCCACCGCGGCACCTCAGGCAGCCCAGGGCAAACGCGAGGCGCCGTCCTCAGCGCCAGCATCTGCAGCGGCGGCTTCACCCGCCAGCGATGCCCTCGCGGAGCAATTGGCGGCCAGCGTGCTGCTCAATCAGCAACTGCAAAAGACGGTGGACGAACTCAACGTCAAACTGCAGGCGCAGGATGTGCAGATTGCCGACGGTAAAAAACAGGTCAGTGATCTGCAAACGCGGTTGACCGAAGTGCAAAAGCCTCCGGCACCGGTGGTTACGCCGCCAACCCCAGCGCCAGCACCCGCCGCGCCGCCCGTCGAGGACAATGATCTCAACTGGCCGCTGTTCGGCGGCTTGCTGCTGTTGTTGGGCTTGCTGGTGGGTGGGCTATTCGTGCGCCGTCGCCGGCAACTGGCCGAAAATGCAGCGCCGCTGGCGCTTGCCCCGACCGGTCACGAGCCGGATCTGGACGACAGACCCGCTGCGCCCTCGATCAGCCTCAGTGCAACACCCGAGCATCGTGAAGAGCCGGCGGCGGGGGATGTGCTGGAGGCGGTGGGGATTTATCTGGCCTATGGACGCCTGAACGAGGCCGTCGGGCTGTTGCGCGATGCCTTGGACAAAGAGCCGGAGCGAACCGATCTGGGCGTGCAATTGCTTGAAGTGTTGGGGCGCCAGGGCGACAGTGCCGCTTATGAGCAGCAGGAAAGCCAATTGCGCGGGGCAGGAGTCGATCCTCTGCAACTGGAGGCGATCCGGGCGCGTCATCCAAAGCTCACCCGTGTTGCCGCGATCACACCGGTGTTGCCTGTCATCGCTGCAGCACCGATTGCGCCAGCAGTACCACCAGCGCCTGAGGATGACTTCGAATTGAACCTGGGCGAGCTGTCGATGGCTTCAAGTTGGGATCTTGAGGACAGTCGTAAGACCGCAGATCAGCCATCCGCGGGCGCCCCCGCGTCGGACTCAAGCCTTGAAGTGCTGCCGGTGGACTTTGAGTTGCCCGAAGCCACCGTGAATGACGAGGCGGAGCTGGAGTGGATTCCCGAACCCGACGCGCAGCCGCTGGATGATGACTTTCTCAATGAATTTGGTGACCCGCCGCCATCACTGGCGCTGGAGCCACTGACACTGCAGGAGCCGGAACCTGCTGTCGGTTCGGTGAAGCTTGAACAGGCGCAAACCTGTATTGATGACGGCGATATCGACAGCGCCATTGCCTTGCTCAATGAGTTGCTCAAGGAAGGGGACGAGCCCCTCAAGCAAACGGCGCGGACGTTACTCGCGGGTATTCGCTGATGGTTGAGTCACCGCAATTGCGCGGTGACTGGGCTATCGCCTTCGCGAGCAAGCTCGCTCCCACAGTTGGAATGCGTTCCATTGTGGGAGCGAGCTTGCTCGCGAAGGCGTCAGGGCCGACAACATCAATCCACCTGAATGATCAGAACGTCTGCCCCAGATTCAGATAAACCGCCTGCTCATTCGCGTCATTCAGGCCATAGGTGAAATTCAACGGTCCCAACGGCGTATCGAAACCGATGAATACACTGGCGGCATTGATGTAGCCGCTGTCGAATTCGTTGTCGTTGTTCCACGCCCGGCCGCGTTCCAGCGAGGCGCCGGCATACAACGGGAAGTCCAGTGGCAGGTAGGAGCGCGGGGTCAACCGGCGGTAATACACCGCGCGCATCAGGCTGACGTTTTGCCCGGAGATCGAATCCTCGCGAAAGCCCGACAATTGCCGTGCGCCGCCGAGCAGGAAGCTTGAGGTCACCACGTTGGTGTCATCCAGCGTACGTCCATAGCGGCCACCGAGAATCAGCGTATCCGGACCGCGACTCATGGCTTTGTCCAGCTTGAATTCCCACTGGCGGTAACGGGTGTCCGAACCCAGGCTTGGTTCGAATTGCAGCAAGGTCAGGCTGATGTCTTTGCCGTCGTGGGGGTAGTAAACGTTGTCCAGCGAGTCGAACGAATATTTCAGCGAATAGAAGCCCTCGTTGAAGTGTTCGCTCGGCAGGTCCTGATCTCCAATGCGCACGTCGGCCTTGCCCCAGGCTTCGCCGACGCCGAAACGCACTTCGCCGTTGTTGCCGATCTGCCGTCCGACATTCAGGGCCATACCGTAGCGTTCGACCCGGTATTGGGCGATCGGATCGTTGTCGAGCACCGCGTCGACGTTCTGCGCCTGGAACACCAGAGAGGGCGCGATGAAGTAGCGCGAGCCGACATCCAGCGGTTGATAGAACTCGGTGTACAGCTCCTGTTTGTCGCCGATCTGCGCCCGGGTCAGCCATTCCGCGCCGAGACGGTTGATGCCGTTGATGCGATAGCTGGCGCCGAGGTTGAAAGCGCTGTCGCCGCGCATGTCGTCCGACAGGTTCAGGCCGACCCGCAGGTAATCGGTGCCGCTGCGTTTGCCTCGGGCGCTGATCACCAGCGTGTGATCCTGGCCTTTGTGCACCACGCGGTACTGCACCTGTTCGAAGTAATCGAGGCCGTACAGCGTGCCCATGTCCGAGTGCAGTCGGCCCAGATCCAGCGGCTCGCCGATCGGCTGACGGATGTAATAGCGAATCACCTCATCGCCGACTTTCGAGTCGTTCTCGACCTTGATCGCTGTGATGATCGGCGTGCGCTGGCCCGGGGCGCGGGCAGCGTTCAGTTCGGCGTCCTGGGATTGTTGAGGTTTGAGCTGAGCGAGGCGGGTGTCGAGAATCCGCGTGGCGCGGTAACCGGCGTCGATCATTTCCTGGGCTTTGCCGAAATCAGTGACCCCGAATGCCGCCAGCGCCGGCTGGATCAGCACGTCGCCGGGTTTGAGGGCGGCCAGTTGCTCTTCGGAGTTGCGCCGGGTCATCAGGGTGATCGACTGGTTCAGCACATCGACCACGGTGGTCAGTTGCTTGCGATTGCGCAACGGGGTGCCGATGTCGACCACGATCGCCACGTCGACCCCCATTTCCCGCGCGACGTCGAGCGGGATGTTATCGGTCATGCCGCCGTCCACCAGCAGCCGGCCGTCCAGTTCGACCGGGGCGAACACCGCCGGGATCGACATGCTGGCGCGGATCACCTGCGGCAAGTGACCTTTGCGGAACACCACTTTTTCGCCGTTGGCGATGTCGGTGGCGACCGCGCGGAACGGGATTGGCAGCTTGTCGAAGTCGCGGGTGTCGCTGGTATGCGCCAGCAGGCTTTCCAGCATCAGCGCCAGGTTCTGGCCCTGAATCACCCCCAGCGGCAGGCCGAGGCTGCCGTCATCACGAAAACTCAGTTGCTGTTTCACCAGAAAGTCGCGGTCGTCCTGTTTGCGGCGAAACGGCACGTCTTCCCGGGGCGGGGCGTCGGACAGTGCCTGTTGCCAATCGATGTTCAACGCGAGTTTTTCCAGCTCATCGATCTTGTAGCCCGAGGCATACAGGCCACCGACCACCGCGCCCATGCTGGTGCCGGCAATCGCATCGATCTTGATGCCTTGCTCCTCAAGGGCCTTGAGCACGCCAATGTGCGCCAGACCACGGGCAGCACCGCCGGACAGCACCAGGCCGACTTTCGGGCGGGGGGCGTCGGTGGCATTCACAAATAACGGCAGCAAGCCAAGCAGCAGGCAGAACAGCAAACGGCGCATGGTGAGTCTCGGGGCAAGCGAT
The DNA here is from genome assembly GCF_019775695.1 of Pseudomonas sp. AO-1. Lineage (NCBI taxonomy): Bacteria > Pseudomonadati > Pseudomonadota > Gammaproteobacteria > Pseudomonadales > Pseudomonadaceae > Pseudomonas > Pseudomonas sp. AO-1. The sequence goes on along the minus strand of NZ_CP079947.1, from coordinate 4,881,794 downwards.
AAAGCCGGCTATTATAGCGGCGCCCTCTGTCTCAGGAGTTTCAGCGAACATGTCTGCTGCAAAACCGGAAATCGTCATCACGTATTGCACCCAATGCCAGTGGCTGCTGCGCGCCGCGTGGCTGGCGCAGGAACTGCTCAGCACTTTCGGCGACGACCTCGGCAAGGTCTCGCTGGTGCCCGGCACCGGCGGGGTATTTCACATCAGCTGCGACGATGTGCAGATCTGGGAGCGCAAGGCCGACGGCGGCTTTCCCGAGGCCAAGGTGCTCAAGCAGCGAGTCCGCGATCAGATCGACCCTGAGCGCGACCTCGGCCACAACGACCGCACTTAGTGAGACGCAGCTTCGGCCGCGACGGTTTTCTTGTCGGCGCTGCCTGACATCCGCGCGGAGACTACGATGGCGACGATGATCAGCGCGCCGCCGACCAGCATGCGCACAGTCGGGTTTTCATCGAACAGCAACCAGGCGACGGTGATTCCGTAGACCGGCTCCATGGCGAACACCACGGCGGCGGTGCGCGCCTTGATCACCGCGAGGCTGGCGACGAACAGGCTGTGGGCGACGCCGGTGCAGAACACCCCGAGCAGGCTGATCCACAGCCAGTCCATCGCGCGTACTTCGCTCAGTTGCGGGGCCGCGACCGGCAGCAGACACAGCGCCACCACCACGTTTTGACACAGCGCCGCCTGCACCGCCGGGATACGTCCGGAGCTGGCACGGTTGGTCAGCGACAGCAAGGCGAACAGCAGGCCTGAGAGTACCGCCCAGAGCAGGCCGGTCGTGGCGCCGCTGGCCAGATCGAACGCCGGGGTGACCAGCACCAGACCGACGCTGACCAGCACCACCAGCACGATTTCATTGGCGCGGATGCGTTCGCGGAAAATCAGCCCTTCAAGAATCACCGTGAACGCCGGGAAACTCGCGAAGCCCAAGGTCGCAATCGCCACCCCGGCGACTTTCACCGCGATGAAAAAACTCACCCAGTGCCCGGCCAGCAACACGCCGCTGAGTGCCAGACGGCGCCAATCGACCGCCTGCAGTTTCTGCCAGCCGTGCTGCCTGGCGAAGCGGGCGAAAAAGGCCAGGGCGAGCACGGCAAACGCCGCACGTCCGAAGACGATCACCGCCGGTGAGGCGGCCGCGAGTTTGCCGAACACACCGGTCAGACCGAACATCAGAGCGCCGATATGCAGGGCGCCGAGGGCAGTACGCGGAGTCATTGCAATCCTTCTTGAGTCGGTCGATACAACGCGATCACTGTAGGAGCTGCCGCAGGCTGCGATCTTTTGATCTTAATCCTTCAAAGCAAGATCAAAAGATCGCAGCCTGCGGCAGCTCCTACACGTGAATGCACATTGAAACGTGTTGCGGCGCAGAAGTCTGTCGGCGAACTAGCGTTTTTTGTCGCTGGAATCGCGGCGCAACTGGCCGGGTGCGGCACCGAACTCTCGCAGCACGGCGGCCGAGAACGCACTTTGCGAACTGTAGCCGACCCGGCAGGCGATTTCGCCGATGGGCAGCGCCGTGTCACGCAGCAGGCAAACCGCCTTGTGCAGCCGCCGGCTGCGAATGTAGTCCATCGGCGTCTGCCCGCATTCCGCCATGAATCGTGCGTGCAGCCGGGCGCTGGACAATCCGGCGATCTGCGCCAGATCGGCCACTTGCAGCGGGTAGGCGGCGTATTGTTCGATGTGCGCATCCAGCGCCGCGTAGGGCAGACGCCGCGCCGAGTGTTCGGCAGGTCTGGCGTGATTCAGGCTGGCCAGCAGCAACACCGCGCCTTGCTGGGCGATCAGCGGGTCCGTGACCGGGCTGTGCGCCAGCCAGTTGACCAATTGGCTTTGCCCGGCATCAAGGGACAACCGCGCAGGCTGGTCGAGCAAGCGCTGACTGGCGTCGGCGTGCTCGCCCAGCGAGTCGTTCAGCCATGGCCCGTCGGGTACGTCCAGCACCAGACAACGGCTGCCATCCGGGCTGCCGCAGGCGTGATGCGCGCCGCCGGGGACGACCACGAAACTCTGCTGGCGCACCTGGCTGCCCTGACCCTCGACTTCGAAATCCAGCGCACCGGACAGACCGAACACCAGTTGCGCGTGGTCGTGGCTGTGGACGATCAGGTCGTGGGTGTATTGGCGCAGAGTCAGGATCGGGCGCATGGCAGAGGTCTCCGAAGTGAGCGCCAGTCTACACCGGGGCAACGGGCTTGCGCGCTGTCACACGACTGACGCCTGCCTGTCATGGTCGATTCACCCGGCGCGTGCACAGTGGCGAAAACATCGCAGAGGGTTGCCCATGACCAGCGCCGAGCTCGCCAGACCCAGCCGTAAACAACGGGTGCGCACCTTGTGGATTTCCGATGTGCACCTGGGCACACGGGACTGCCAGGCCGAGCACTTGTCGCAGTTTCTCAAGGGCTACCACGCCGACAAGATCTACCTGGTCGGTGACATCATCGACGGCTGGAAGCTGCGCGGCGGCATGTACTGGCCACAGGCGCACACCAACGTGATCCGCCGCCTGCTGACCATGAGCAAGCGCGGTACCGAGGTGATCTACGTCACCGGCAACCACGACGAATTCCTGCGCCGTTATTCGAAGCTGATCCTCGGCAACATCCAGTTGGTCGATGAGGCCGTGCATGTCACGGCGGATGGCCGGCACCTGCTGGTGATCCATGGCGATCAATTTGACGTGATCACCCGCTATCACCGCTGGCTGGCCTTTCTCGGCGACTCGGCCTACGAGTTCACCTTGACCCTCAACCGCTGGCTCAATCACTGGCGTGCCCGTTATGGCTACGGCTACTGGTCGTTGTCGGCGTACCTGAAACACAAGGTGAAAACGGCGGTGAGCTTCATCAGCGACTTCGAAGAAGCCATCGCCCACGAATGTGTGAAACGCGAATTGCATGGCGTGGTCTGCGGGCACATTCACCATGCCGAGATCCGCAAGGTCGGTGAGGTGGATTACCTCAATTGCGGCGACTGGGTGGAGTCGTGCACGGCGTTGATCGAGCACTGGGATGGCACGATCGAGTTGTATCGCCTGGCGGATGCGCAGGCGCGGGAGGCACAGCTCAAGGCGGCCAAGGTCGCTGAACTCGCCTGATTTCTCGGCTATACAAAAGGGCCTCATCGCTGGCAAGCCAGCTCCCACAGGTATCGCGAACGCCCCCGATCACTGTGGGAGCTGGCTTGCCAGCGATGAGGCCGGTACAGACAACATCAGGCCGGGGCGTGTTCTTCCATCGCCGCCTTGTAGATCGAGTGCTTCGGTTGCGCAAACAACCTTTCCATCATTGGCTCAAAGAAGCTTAACGGCAGCGTGTCATAGTCAGGGTCGAACGCCGCCGCATCGTATTTGGCGCAGAATTCCGCCGTCGCCTGATACTGCGGATGCTCGGCGAATTGCTCGCGCAGGTGCCGATCCATGCCCAGATGATGGAAGAAGTAGTAACCCTGAAAGATCCCGTGCTTCTCGACCATCCACAGATTTTCGGCGCTGACGAACGGTTTGAGAATCGCCGCCGCGATGTCCGGGTGGTTGTAAGAGCCCAGGGTGTCGCCGATGTCATGCAGCAGCGCACAGACCACGTATTCCTCGTCACGACCATCGCGATAGGCGCGGGTCGCGGTTTGCAGCGAGTGGGTCAGGCGATCTACCGGGAAGCCGCCGAAATCACCTTCCAGCAACTTCAGATGCGCGACGATCCGCGACGGCAATTGCCGGGCGTAGGCGCTGAAGTCTGCGGCGATGATCGCCCAGTCCTCCTGCGTGCCATCCTGCATGTGGGTGAAGCGGGCATTGGCGTTCATCGGCAAGCCTCCTGGTGTGTCGGGTTTCAGAACGCCACGCGGCCGAGGATCATGTCGCGGTACATGACGAAATCGCCGAGCAGGCTGTACAGCGGATGCTGGAAAGTCGCCGGACGGTTCTTCTCAAAGAAGAAGTGCCCGACCCAGGCAAAGCTGTAACCGGCCAGCGGCAGGGCCAGCAACAGCAGCCAGGCGCCTTTGGCGATGGTCATGGCCAGAATGAAAATCACCAGCGTGGTGCCGATGAAATGCAATCGGCGGCAGGTACTGTTGGCGTGTTCGCTGAGGTAATACGGATAGAACTCGGCGAAGCTATTGAATGGCTTGATGTTTTCCACGACTGCGATCTCTGTGGTTATTGTTCTGACGGCAAGTTGTTCGGCGGGTAGCTTATTTGAGTCTAGAGTGAACACTGGTATCAGCCAGTGACAATGGGCGCCACTTTAGTATCCTTCGCTAATCGGGTCGCAACATGTGATCCATCATGTAAAAGAATAACGCCATGAGCGAACGAACGACTTCTGCAAGCTGGGCGATGGGGATTGTCAAAGCATTGGAGATGGACGGCCTGGATTGCCGGGTACTGTTCAAGCAACTGGGGCTCGATTACGCCGCCCTGAATGATCCGGATGCGCGCTTCCCGCAAGATTCCATGACCCGCCTCTGGCAACGGGCGGTCGAGCTGTCCGGCAACCCGGCGATCGGCTTGAACATGGGCAAAGTGGTGCGTCCGGCCTCATTCCACGTTGCCGGCTATGCCTTGATGTCGAGCAACACCCTGGCCGAAGGCTTTCAACGGCTGGTGCGTTATCAGCGGATCATCGCCGAGAGCGCCGACCTGAGTTTTCGTCTGCTCGAAGAAGGCTACGCGCTGATTCTGACCGTGCATGGCGACCACCTGCCGCCGACCCGGCAGAGCGCCGAAGCCTCGCTGGCCTGTGCGTTGGGCCTGTGCAGCTGGTTGACCGGGCGCACCCTGCATCCGGTCAAAGTGCTGTTTCAGGGCGACGAGCCCGCCGACCTGCAACCTTACCGACAAGCCTTCCATGCGCCGCTGATGTTCAACGCACCGTACGATGCGTTGATTTTCGAAAGGGCCGACATGGAGGCGCCACTGCCCACCGCCAACGAAGCCATGGCGCTGTTGCACGACCGGTTTGCCGGGGAGTACCTGGCGCGATTCTCTGAAAGCCGCGTCACCCACAAGGCGCGCCAGGTGTTATGCCGTTTACTGCCGCAGGGCGAACCCAAGCGCGATACGGTGGCGCAGACCCTGCATCTGTCGCAGCGTACCTTGCAGCGGCGGTTGCAGGAGGAGGGCACGAGTTTTCAGCAGTTGCTCGACGACACCCGCCGTGAACTGGCCGAGCAGTATCTGGCACAGCCGAGCATGACCTTGCTGGAGATTGCGTATCTGCTGGGTTTTGCCGATCCGAGCAACTTCTTCCGCGCGTTCCGTCGCTGGTTCGATACCACGCCCGGCGATTACCGGGCGCGGCTGTTGCAGGCGCCGGTCAGTGACGCCAAAAGGCCGGAATACACAGCACAAACACCGTAATGATCTCCAGTCGGCCGAGCAGCATGCCGAACGACAGGATCCACTTCGCTGCATCCGGCAGGGTGGCGAAGTTGCCCGCCGGGCCAATGGTCTCACCCAGGCCCGGGCCGACGCCGGACACGGTGCTGGCAGCGCCGGTCAGCGCAGTCATCCAGTCCACGCCGAGCAGCGACAGTAGCAGGGCGATCACGCAGATGGTGATGGCGAAGAAGAATGAAAAGGTCAGAATCGAGCGCACGATCTCTTCGTCGAGACGGTGACCGTTATACTTCTGCTTGATCACCGCGCGCGGGTGAATCAGCTGGTTAAGGTTGGCCTTGAGCAGGATGTAGGCGACCTGGAAACGGAAGATCTTGATCCCGCCCGCGGTCGAACCGGAGCAGCCGCCGACAAAGCCCAGATAGAAAAACAGCATCAGCGAGAAGTTGCCCCACAGGCTGTAGTCGCCGAGGGCGAAACCGGTGGTGGTGACCACCGAGGTCACGTTCAGTGCCACGTGCCGCAGCGCCTCCAGCCAGTGCAGCTTGGTGGTCCACCAGTACCAGGTGCCGAGCACCAGCCAGGTCACCAGCAACATGCCGAGCAGGCCCTGCACCTGCTGATCCTTGATCAACGCCTTACGGTTGCCGCGCATGGTCGCCACATACAGGGTGAACGGCAGGCTGCCGAGAATCATGATCACCACCGCGACCCAGTGCACCGCCGGTTGTGTCCACTTCGCCAATGACTGGTCGGAGGTCGAGAAACCGCCGGTGGAAATCGCCGACATCGCGTGATTGATCGCATCGAACGGGCTCATCCCGGCCCACCAGAACGCCAGGCTGCCGAGGATGGTGATACCGACGTACGCCGCGACAATCAGGCGCGCCACCATGTGCGAACGCGGCATGACCTTTTCCGAACGGTCGGACGATTCGGTCTGGAACAGACGCATGCCACCGATGCGCAGCAACGGCAGAATCGCCACCGCCATGCCGATGAAGCCGATGCCGCCGAGCCAGTGCAGCAGCGAGCGCCACATCAGGATTCCCGGCGACATGTTGTCGAGCCCGCTAAGCACGGTCGAGCCGGTGGCGGTGATGCCGGACATGCTTTCAAAGAACGAGTCGGTGTAGCTGATGTGCTGAGTGAGCAGGAATGGCAGCGCGGCGAAAATACACACCACCAGCCAGCTGCTGACCGTCAACAGGTACATGTCACGCGGGCGCAGATGGATGTGTTCCGGGCGTCCGGGAATCACCAGTGCAAGGCCGGCGAGGAAGGTGATCATGCTCGCCCAGAGGAACGACGGCAGGTCACTGGTGCGCTCGAAAATCACCAGGGTGGCCATGGGCACGACCATGGCGACGGCCAGGGTGATCAGGAAGATGCCGATGATGAAACCAATGATCCGTAAGGTCGGCAACGCCATGAAGTCCGCTCGGGCTGAAGTGGGAAGGGCGCCATTCTACCCGTGAGGCAGGGCATGTAAACCGGCATCCCGTTGGCAGATGAAGCTAGAATAGCCGCACATTTTTCTCAGGAGGTGGCCGATGCAGGCTCTCGACGCGTTGCTCAACCGTGTTTCCGTTCCACGCCTGGTCGAACCAGCCCCCACTGCCGAGCAGCGCGAAGCCCTGTTTGGCGCAGCCCTGCGCGCACCGGATCACGGCCACTTGCAGCCGTATCGTTTCCTTACAGTCGAAGGGGCGGCGCGCGAGCAAATGGGCGAGTTGCTGGCCGAAGCGGCGCAGATGCAGGAAGGTGAAGTCACTGAAGCGATGATCGACAAGGCGCGCAACGGCCCGCTGCGGGCGCCGCTGGTGGTCGTGGTGATCGCGAAACTGCAGGAACACGTCAAGTATCCGAAGGCCGAGCAGTTGCTGGCGGCGGGGTGTGCGGCGCACGGGATTCTGCTGGCAGCCTATGCGCAGGGGATTGGTGCGGTGTGGCGTACCGGTGATCTGGCCTATTCGGCGCACGTGGCCAAGGGGCTGGGCCTGGCTGAAGGCGAGCAGGTGATTGCCTTCCTGTATCTCGGCACGCCGCAGAAAGAGCCGCGCGTTGCCGAGAAAGTCGATCTGGCCGAGTTCGTCAGCGCTTGGCCGGGCAAGGTTTAAAGTCAAAAGATCGCGAATTTAAAGCTGGACAACCGCGCCCGGCACCAGCGGCAATTCCAGGCTGGCAATAAACCCGCCCTCGGGATGATTGGCCAGGGTCAGACTCCCGCCATGCCGCTCCGCCGCCCGCCTGGCAATTGCCAGGCCCAGGCCATGTCCCGCCGCCGTTTGCCCCGGCGCCCGGTAAAACGGTTCACCCAACTGGCTCAGGTGGTCGGCCTGCACGCCCGGCCCGTGGTCGCGCACGCTCACCACAATCCGCTCGCCCTGACGCGTAGCCTGCATCTCGATCGCCTGGCCCACCGGGTTGAAGCGCTGGGCATTGCGCAACAGGTTGTCGACGGCGCGCTCGATCATGGTCGGCCATCCGGTCAGATTCAACTGAGGCTCGGCGTTCAGGCGCACGGTCTGCTCGGGTGAGCCGAGCTGGGCATCTTTCTGCAAGGTGCCGAGCAGGGCGTTCAGGTCCACCGCTTCGGCACTGGCGTTGTCGGCATCGACCCGCGCCAGCACCAGAATTTCGCTGATCAACGCTTCCAGCCGATCGCACTCGCGGGTCAGGCGTGGCCAGAGTTTTTCCCGTTCTTCAGGATTGGCCCGTTCCGCCAGCGCCAGCGCGATGCGCAGTCGTGCCAGAGGTGAACGCAGTTCGTGGGACACATCGCGCAGCAACTGGCGCTGACTGCCGATCAGGCTTTGCAGTCGCGCACCCATGCGGTTGAAGTCGTTGGCCAGCACGCCGAATTCGTCGCGACGGTTGGCCAGTTTCGCCAGGCTGTTCTGTTGATAGGTGGTCTGCCCCAGATCATGCACCGCACCGCGCAAACGGCTGAGCGGGCGGGTGATGGAGAAGGTCACCAGCAGGCTGAACAGGGTCAGTACCACCAGCGCGATACCCAGCGCACTCAGCGGCCAGAGCAGGCTTTCACGGTGCCACGCATCGAGCTCCGGGTGCGGAATGCGGAAGATGAACAGGTAGGTGTCGCCGGTTTTTTCGCTGGTGAATTCGTCGGTCAGGCGGCGCCAGGGCAGACGTCGGTCATCGTTGTTCTGTCTGGCTTCGAAGGCGGCGGCGCGACGCGGGAAGGTGCCACGCACCACCGGGTCGCCGCTTTCGTTCAGCACCTGGACGTCAATGTGGTACTGGCGTTTGCGCTGTTGAAGGATGTCCTGCGCGGCGTCTTCACCCTGGGCTTCGTAGGTTTGCGTCCATTCGGCGGCCAGCGTGTTGAGGCCCGGATGGCGGCTGAGGATCCACGCGTCCTGATTGAGCATGTGCCCGAGCAGGATCGACAGCCCTGCCACCAGGGCGATGGCCAGCCAGAAGCTCGCGAGAATACGCCAGAACAGTGAACGCACAGAAATTCCTCAATCAAACGCTTAACCCCTGTAGGAGCTGCGGCACGCTGCGATCTTTTGATCTTATTTTTCAGAAGCAAAATCAAAAGATCGCAGCGTGCCGCAGCTCCTACAGAGGGCGGATGTAAACAGGCCCGACCGGGTAAGCCGTCGGGCCTGTGATTAGAACATTATTGCGCCTTTTGCGGCTGTTGCGCTTTCCACGCCTTGAACTCGGCCCATTCGGCGCGGCGTTCAGCCTGTTTCTTCTGGATCTCGTCGAATTTCTTCTGTTGATCCGGTTTGAGCAGGTTGCGTACGTCAGCTTCGGCTTTCTTGTGGTTGGCCGCCATCTCGTCTTTCATGGCTTTCTGGTCAGCCGGCGAGAGTTTTTCCAGGTACTTCTCGACCACCTGGCGACGCTCGTGCATTTGCTCGCCCATGATCTTGCGGATCTGATCGCGCTGTTCGCGGGTCAGGTCGAGTTGGCTGTACGGGCCTTTGCCGTGTTCGCCGTGCATCTGACCGCCGTGGCGTGGGCCGTCGAGCGGGCCACCCATCGGGCCACCATCCTGTGGCATGGCCATGGCGACGGTGGGCAGAGCGGCAGCGAACATCAGAGCGATAAGAGTCTTGCGCATGGTGTATCTCCTTGTCTCGTTCCCGGTACGTTCCGGATGAGTTCAGATTACGGAGATCAAGGTCAGCGGCGGTCAGCGCTGCGTAAAGCTTGGGTAAAGACGCTTCGTTTCCAGCCTTACACATATCCCCTGTAGGAGCTGCCGAAGGCTGCGATCTTTGTTTTTGAAGATCAAAAGATCGCAGCGTGCCGCAGCTCCTACAGGGAGCGAGGTGTCTTCAGAGGCTGTAGTAATAACCACGGCTGCGCAGGGCGACGATGCGTGGGCGGCCGTCGGGGTGCGGGCCGATCTTCTTGCGCAGGTTGCTGACGTGCATGTCGAGGCTGCGGTCGTACAGGGTCAGCTTGCGCCCGAGGGCCAATTGCGCCAGTTCCTGCTTGTCCAGCGGCTCGCCGGGCTGCTTGAGCAGGGCTTCGAGCAAACGACTTTCGGAAACGGTGAGGGTCAGTTCTTTCTCGTCGATGCTGACCACGCCGCGCACCGGGCTGAAGCTCAGGTCGCCGAGTTCGAGTTGGGTCGATACGGCGGCCGGGTGACTGCGGCGCAGCACGGCGCGCAGACGCGCGGTGAGTTCACGCGGATCGCAGGGCTTGGCCAGGTAATCGTCGGCACCCAGCTCCAGACCGAGAATGCGATCCAGCGGTTCGCCCCGGGCCGAGAGCATCAGCACCGGCAGTTCTGCGTGCTCGCTGCGCAATTGCTTGAGCAGTTCCAGACCGCTGCCATCGGGCAGCATCACGTCCAGCACCACCGCCGCCGGGGCCGATTCGGCCAACGCCTTGCGCGCGCTCTGGCCATCGTGGCAGGCACGCACCAGGAAGCCTTCCTGGCTCAGCCAGCTACTCAGGAGTTCACACAACTCCTGGTCATCATCAATCAGTAACAGCTCGCTCATGACTCACTCAATTTAGCCATTGCCGACGTTTTCGGCTTGCTCCACTGGCAAAGATACCGCACAGCAGCGCCAATAGCGCTACCCCGGCGCCCGTAACGAACCATTGCTGCTGTTCGGTCAGCAAACGCGGCAAGGGACTTGCCTGGGCTTCCTTGAGTTGCAGCTTCAGGCGCTGATTCTCCTGGCGCAACCGGGCAAGCTGGGCGCTTTCGCGGGTGTTGTCGGCATTTTGCAGTTGTTTGCTCAGTTCTTCCCGCTGCTGCTCGCTGGCCTTCAGGCGCTGCTGCAGTTCGGTAATCTGACTGCCGGCACTTAATGACAATGGCGTGGAGCTGCCGCTTTCGGTGGTTTCCTCACCATGGGCGGGCGCCATGATCGTCAACGTGACCCACATCAGACACAACGGACCTTTGCGCATTGCGATTCCTGCTAGCAAATGGATATTGGGCAGGTTGTCGGCAGGCAAACGAGAATAATGAGCGATTGAGAGCGGTGAGAAGCGGGAAGGTTCAGTGCCGGGTAGAGGAGATATTGCGGTTGATGATTTTAGTGGTGAGGGGATTTATCCCCGATGGGCTGCGAAGCAGACCTGAAATGGGAGCATGCGGTGTGTCAGGTACACCGCATTGAATGGCTTTGGGGTTGCTGCGCAACCCATCGGGGATGAATCCCCTCGCCACAGAGTCCCTCGATATCTTTTGAAGCTGGTTACGGCAGAACTTGCTTGAACGGCTTGACGATCACGCTGGCGTACACGCCGGCAGCGATGTACGGATCGGCGTCGGCCCAGGCCTGGGCGGCGCTCAGGGAGTCGAATTCGGCGACGATCAGGCTGCCGGTGAAACCCGCAGCGCCCGGATCATTGCTATCGACCGCCGGGTGCGGGCCGGCCAGCACGATGCGGCCTTCGCCCTTGAGCACTTGCAGGCGTTCGAGGTGGGCCGGGCGCGCGGCGAGGCGGGCTTCGAGCGAGTTGGCGACGTCGGTGGCAATGATTGCGTAGAGCATGTCAGTCCTCGGTTTTTGGCGTTGTGGTATCGGCGTCGTGCAGATGGCGGGACAGGTAGATGCCCTGACCGACCAGGAACAGCACGGTCATGCCCAGGCTGCCGAACACCTTGAAGTCGACCCAGATGCTCTGGAAGGTGAATGCCACGAACAGGTTGGCAGCGCCGCAGAACAGGAAAAAGGCGATCCAGGCGATGTTCAGGCGGGTCCAGACCGGATCCGGCAGGGTCAGCGCGTGGCCCATGATGCGTTTGATCAGCAGGCGGTCACCGATGAAGTGGCTGCCGATGAAGGCCAGGGCGAACAGCCAGTTGACCACCGGGGCTTTCCATTTGAGGAAAGTCTCGCTGTGGAAGGCCAGGGTCAGGCTGCCGAACACCAGGCAGGCGATCAGGGTCAGCCATTGGCTTTTTTCCAGCTTGCGCTGCTTGATGAACAGCGCGCCGTAGACTACCAGTGAGCTGATGATCAGCATCGCCGTGGCGCTGTAAATACCGCCTACAGTCACCTCATGGCCGGCGATGTCGACGACCCGTGGATCCAGTTTGTAAACGATGAAAAACAGCAGAAGCGGGATGAAATCGATGAATTGTTTCACAGTGAGAGCCAGAAGCTGGATGTGGCGGCATAATAACAAACATATGGACGCGCGATAGCGCCAGCTGATTTGAGGTTACAACTCCCCGTGAATGTTGATTTGCACTGCCACAGCACGGCCTCCGATGGCGCCCTGGCGCCGGCGGTTCTGGTTGCGCGTGCGTTTGAAAACGGCGTGCGAGTCCTGGCGTTGACCGATCATGACACCCTCGAAGGCCTCGCCGAAGCGCGCAGCGCCGCCGAAGAACTGGGCATGCAACTGGTTAATGGCGTCGAACTGTCCTGCACTTGGGGCGGGGCGACCATCCATGTGCTGGGTTACGGTTTCGACGTCAACGCCGCGCCACTGGTCGAGGCCATCGCCAAATTGCACGATGGTCGCTGGCTGCGGTCGGAAGAGATAAGCCGCAAGCTCGGCCTCAAAGGTATGCCCGGTGCCCTCGACGGCGCCCGGCAGATCCAGCAGGCGCTGGGCGACAGCGGCAACGCGCCGGCCCGTCCGCATTTTGCCGACTGGATGGTGCGTGAAGGTTTTGTCAAGGATCGCGCCGAGGCGTTCCGCAAATGGCTCGGCGCCGGCAAGCTGGGTGACGTCAAGCAGCATTGGCCGACGCTGGAAGACACCGTCGGTACCCTGCGTGCCGCCGGGGCGTGGGTCAGTCTGGCGCATCCGTGGCACTACGATTTCACCCGCAGCAAGCGCCGAAAGCTGATTGCCGACTATATTCAAGCGGGCGGGCATGCAATCGAAGTGGTCAATGGCCATCAGCCCGCAGAACAGGTCGGCAGCCTGGCGATCCTTGCCCGTGAGTTCGGTCTGCTGGTCAGCGCCGGCAGTGATTTCCATGGCCCTGGAGGCTGGTCGGAGATTGGCCAGTACCGGCCGGTTCCCGAGGACCTTCCACCCCTGTGGTGTCGGTTCAAACATGACACAGTTATTGCCGCCGTCTGAACAGGTAGAAAACGTGAGTCAATTTTTCCAGATCCATCCGGAAAACCCGCAAGCGCGCCTGATCAAACAGGCGGTCGAGATCATTCGCAAGGGCGGGGTGGTGATTTATCCCACGGACTCTTCCTACGCCATTGGTTGCCAGATCGGCGACAAGACCGCGATTGAGCGCGTGCGTCGTCTGCGTCAGCTCGACGAGAAACACAACTTTGCGCTGATCTGCAGCGACCTGTCGCAACTGGGCAACTACGCCAAGATCGACACCGGCACCTTCCGCATTCTCAAGGCGCATCTGCCGGGGCCTTACACGTTTATCCTCAACGCCACCCGCGAAGTGCCGCGCCTGTTGCTGCATCCGAAGAAACGCACCATCGGCCTGCGGGTGCCGAGCCATCCGATTGCTTTGGCGTTGCTGGCCGAACTCGGCGAGCCGTTGATGAGCGTGACCCTGATCATGCCCGGCGATGAAGATCCGCTGAGCGATCCGTACGAAATGCGCCAATTGCTTGAACATCAGGTGGACCTGATCATCGACGGCGGTTTCGGCGGGATCAAGGCGTCCACCGTGATTGACCTGACCGGCGACGACCCGGAAGTGATCCGCGTCGGTTGCGGCGACCCCGCGCCGTTCATGGTCGAGGCCTGAATGTCCGCAGTGGAAACCGTTGTCGATCCCCAGGCCGGCGCCCAGCAGGAACTGCCGTTTGCCATGGTCTATGGCCAGGCGGTCACGGAAATGCCGCTGGACCTGTACATCCCGCCGGATGCGCTGGAAGTGTTCCTCGAAGCCTTCGAAGGCCCGCTTGACCTGCTGCTGTACCTGATCCGCAAACAGAACATCAACATTCTCGACATCCCGGTGGCGGAAATCACCCGTCAGTACATGGGCTATGTCGAGTTGATGCAGTCGGTGCGCCTGGAGCTGGCCGCCGAGTACCTGGTGATGGCCGCGATGCTGGCCGAGATCAAATCGCGCATGCTCCTGCCACGGGCCGAAACCGTCGAAGACGAAGAGGAAGACCCGCGCGCCGAACTGATCCGCCGCCTGCAGGAATATGAGCGCTTCAAGGCTGCCGCCGAAGGCATCGACGGCCTGAGCCGGGTCGGTCGCGATGTTGTGGTGCCCAAGCTCGACGCCCCGGAAGCCCGGGCGCGCAAGCTGTTGCCGGATGTCGCGCTGGAAGAAATTCTGATGTCCATGGCCGAAGTGCTGCGCCGTGGCGACATGTTCGAGAGCCATCAGGTCAGCCGCGAGGCACTGTCGACCCGCGAGCGCATGAGCGATGTGCTGGAACGGCTCAAGGGCGGCGGGTTTGTGCCGTTCGTCGAGCTGTTCACCGCCGAAGAAGGTCGCCTCGGTGTGGTGGTGACCTTTATGGCGATCCTTGAACTGGTCAAGGAATCCTTGGTCGAGCTGGTGCAGAATGAGCCGTTCGCCGCGATCCACGTGCGAGCCCGAGCCGAATAACGAGTCGAAACATGAACCTGACTGAACCCCGCGAGCTGGCGCCCCTGCTTGAAGCCTTTCTGTTGGCCTCGGGAAAACCGCAATCGCTTGAACGCCTCTACGAACTGTTCGAAGAAGGTGAGCGCCCTGAACCGCCGGTCTTCAAGAAAGCCCTGAGCCTGCTGGCCAAGTCCTGCGAGGGCCGCGCGTTCGAGCTCAAGGAAGTCGCCTCCGGCTACCGCTTGCAGATCCGCGAGAAGTTTTCGCCGTGGGTCGGGCGTTTGTGGGAAGAGCGGCCACAGCGCTATTCCCGTGCGCTGCTGGAAACCATGGCGCTGATCGCCTATCGCCAGCCGATTACCCGGGGCGAGATCGAAGACGTGCGGGGCGTGGCGGTCAACACCAACATCGTCAAAACGTTGATCGAGCGCGAGTGGATTCGCATCGTCGGGTACCGCGACGTGCCAGGCAAACCGGCGATGTTCGCCACCACCAAGGCGTTTCTCGATCACTTCAATCTGAAGAACCTCGAAGACCTGCCGCCGCTGGCCGAACTGCGCGAGATGGAAACCGAGCCCGTCCTCGATTTCGACGACGCACCGGTGCCGCAGGGCTTGCAGGAACAGGCCGACGCCAGCGCCGAGCCGGAAGAGCCGAAGGAAGAAACCAGCTTCCACAGCTTGCTGCTGGAACTGGACAGCATGGAGGAGGGGATCAAGACCGACTTCGATGATTTGTTGCGCGATGCGGCGGACGGGGAGGCGTCGGCGACTGAGCCGGAAGTCGAGACCGTCGAGTCGGCGATTGAAGTTGAACTTGAGGCCGAGCCTGAAGCCGAATCGGAAGAGGATGTGCTGGGCGTTGCCGAAGCCCGGGAAAAGCTTCTGGCTGCCGTCGCTGCCCTCGAACAACCGGTGCCCGAGCCCGAGCTGAGTGAGGAAGAAGCTGAAGCCCGTGCGCTGGCGGAAGCCATCGAGGCCGAACGTCGCGAGTTCGAAGACTGAGGCGCGCCGAAAAGATCGCAGCCTGCGGCAGCTCCTACATTGGAATGCAGTCCCTGTAGGAGCTGCCGAAGGCTGCGATCTTTTGATCTTCAAGGGAGACCCCATGAGCTCGACAAAAGACCCGTGCATCAGCCTCTGCAAATTCACCGACGACATCTGCCTCGGCTGTGGCCGCAGCAAGCGCGAAATCCGCGCCTGGAAGAAACTCGACAAGGACGACAAGCGCACAGTGCTGGCGGAAGCCGCGCTGCGCCTGATCAAACTCGGTGGCGCCGGTCGGCGGAAAAAGAAATAACTGGCGATCGATCAGCTAGTCTCTGATGCGCGATGGCGCACATCCGCGTATGATTCGCGACCCTTCGGCGATCCCTTCGCCCGAAAACCAGATTTCAATGCTTCAGGCGCCGCCTGAACAGACCACACCGGGAGGTGCCCAGATGAGTGACATCAATCAGAAAGACGACCAGGAAATCGGCCCAGCAGGCGAAAAACTGCAGAAAGTCCTCGCCCGTATCGGCGTCGGCTCGCGCCGTGACGTTGAAGCCTGGATCAGCCAGGGCCGGATCAAGGTCAATGGCAAAGACGCCACCCTCGGCCTGCGCGTCGACATGCACGATGCCATCACCATTGATGGCAAAGTGATCAAGCGCGAAGAGGCGGCCGAGTCGGTGCGCCGCGTGATCATGTACAACAAGC
Organism: Pseudomonas sp. AO-1; assembly: GCF_019775695.1. Classification (NCBI taxonomy): domain Bacteria; kingdom Pseudomonadati; phylum Pseudomonadota; class Gammaproteobacteria; order Pseudomonadales; family Pseudomonadaceae; genus Pseudomonas; species Pseudomonas sp. AO-1. Next base: position 4,865,743 of record NZ_CP079947.1, on the reverse strand, counting down.
CCGATGGCGAGATCTGCACCCGTGACGACCCGGAAGGCCGTCCGACCGTGTTCGATAAACTGCCGCGTCCGAAAGAAGGCCGCTGGATCAACATCGGTCGTCTCGACATCAATACCACCGGTCTGCTGATGTTCACCACCGATGGTGAGCTGGCTAACCGTCTGATGCACCCGTCCTACGAGATGGACCGTGAGTACGCCGTGCGTGTCCGCGGTGAAGTTGACGACGAGATGATCGAGCGCCTGAAGGCCGGCGTAGTACTGGAAGACGGGCCGGCGCGTTTCACCGACATTCAGCAGGCGCCGGGCGGCGAAGGCTTCAACCACTGGTATCACTGCGTAGTGATGGAAGGCCGTAACCGTGAGGTTCGTCGTCTGTGGGAATCCCAAGGGCTGGTGGTCAGCCGTCTGAAGCGCGTGCGCTTCGGTCCGGTATTCCTCAACTCCGACCTGCCGATGGGCCGCTGGCGCGAAATGAGCCAGTACGAAGTCGACGTGCTCAGCGCCGAAGTCGGCCTGACGCCGGTGGCGATGCCGCAACTCAACGCCAAGAGCAAGGACAAGCTGGAGCGTATGCAGCGTAAATCGTCGCGGCCTATGGCCAAGACCGAGCGCGTGCGCACCCTGCGTCCCGCCGCTGGCGCGCCGACCGGTCCGCGTCCGAGCCGTGAGCCGCAGATCGAAGGCGAGCGTCCGGGTCGCAAGCCAGTGGCCCGTGACGGCGAGCGCACACCGCGTCCGGCCAACGGTCGCACCGAGCGTGGCGAAGGTCGTGCGCCGGCCGGTCGCGGTACGCCAGTGGCGGATCGTCCTGCGGACACCACCAACAAGCGTCCGGCCAAGCCAGCACCGAAGCGTCCGGGGATCAAACTGGTCGACGGCGACAAGCCATCGGGCAAGCGCCGTGGCGCACCGGCCGGTTCTGGTCAGCGTCCAGGCTTCGGTCGCAAGAAGCCTGAGTGATCAGCTTTAGTGCCTGAATGAAAAACGCCAACCGCAGGGTTGGCGTTTTTTTTTGTCTGGATTATTGGCGCGCTATTCCTGTAGGAGCTGCGGCACGCTGCGATCTTTTGCTCTTCAAAAGCAAGATCAAAAGATCGCAGCCTCGTTTTACTCGACAGCTCCTACAGGGAACAGTGGTTTCAAAACAGAAATTTCTGCTTAAAAGACGAAGCGTCCGTCAAACACCGGCTTGTCATCCAGCGCCAACACCCCGCCGGAGAAAATCAGGTCCAAATGATGACTGCCCTTGGCGCCACCGCCGAGGCCCAGGTGCAGGCCGCAATGGCGCTCCTCGAAACCGGCGTTGCGCGCATACAGATCCTTCACCCCTTCGTTGGTACCAATCCCCAATTCCTCGATGCGCCGGTTCGACGGATTGGCGTCCAGGTACTTGTTGAAATCATGCTCCAGCCCCGGCACATCAGTGGCGATGCGGCTGATGGTCGAGTTCTCGATCCACAGTTCCAGTGGCGACTCCAGCACGCCGTACTTGCGCGCAAACGGGATGGTGCTGAGGAACGTGCCCTTGAATTTCACATGGCCGTTGATGGCTTCGCTGTGGGTGGCGATTTCGCCGGGGGCCAGGTCGAAGTTGCCGACGCCGTTGATGTCGGTCCACTTCTTGATGCTGCTCAGCGGCGTTTCAAACCATGAGCCGTGGTCGTCCTTGAAACTCAGCGTGGTCGCTTGGGACATGCGCTGGATCAAGTGACTGTTGAGCCCGGCGATACGCTGCGGCGTCACGCTGAAGGTGTCGTAGAAATAGTCGCCGTAATCCTTGAACAACAGCGACTTCTTCCAGTTTTCCGCCATCACGCCTTGCAGGGCGCGCACGAACTCCGGGCCGTCGGGGCGCGGGTTGGGTAGGGTGGAAGAGTCGTAGAAGAAAATGTACAGATCGCTGTCGGCAATCGCCGCCGTCAGCGTTGCGGTGCTTTCCAGGTCCAGGCGTCTGGCGCTGAAGGTGAAGCGGGGATGATCGCCGGCCTGTTCGACGATGGCGCCGGTCAGGGCTTCGTAATCGGCGGTGTGGCCGAGCAGTACCTTCGCCGAGTCGAGACCGGCAAGGGCAGGGTGATGTTCGAGGTAGTAAAGGAAATGCGAGATCGCGCGGGGCTTATCCATGAGTCCTCCCTGACTGACCGTGAGAAAGCGGCAGGCACGACCGGCCGGATCGTGCCTGCCCGGGGATGTCTTACAGAGGCCACATCGCCGTGCCGAACGGAACCACCGCGTCGGCTTGCATCATTTCCACGGCGGCCTCATGGGTTGGCGCTTCAAACCATTCGTCCAGTTGCAGTTCGGTGTCCAGGTCTTTTTCCAGTGCTTGCATGGTCGATCTCCTAGATGACTTTCACGGTTATGACTGGCCGGTCGAGGTGGCCGGCAAGACGTGAAGAACCTAGTTCAGGGTGTTTTGTAATGCAAAAAATTATTTATTTAAAATTTAAATAAACTTTTTATTCTGTTTTTAAGCGGCGGTTTTCTTATTTGAAAACAAAAAACTAAGCGGCCACTTTCATTAGCAAGCTAGCTACCGTCAATTTGCAGACGTCCTACAGAATTTTCCGAAATGGAAAATCTGCGTTACGCCTTGTAAAGAAATGTTTACGAAAACCCCGGTAAAGGCCAGTGGATTCACCCCGTTGCCGACACTGTAAGGAAAACCTGCCGACGCCCGGCTGCAAAGGCCCCGCGCAGGGCTCTGGCGTGCTTGTTTCAGCCTCGTTTGCAGGGTGAGATGCGCCTCATGCCTGTCGTGCAGGTGCATAACAAGAAGGAGGCGCAATGAACGCCGAGATTGATCTTCACTTCTCTCCGTGGGGCGTTTTTTCGCTCGTCCCCGTCGATGGCCTGCAAAGGCCTGACTCATTTTTTGCAGTCGCCCGAGTGTCTCGAGGCGGACCCACGCAATCCCGGCAGGCGCCACGCTGATCCAGCGGGGTCTGGCAGCAGGGGGTTAGCGGTGTACAATGCGCCGCGTTTTAACTGTGACCCTCTGCGTAATCGCGCAAACCTCAAGGCTATCCGCCTTGTTCACTCCGCCACGTCACAAGCGTGTCGGGTTCGATTTCGTCACAGATAAAAACAAACAGGTGACGCATGACCGTTGTAAAAACGCTGAATTCCTGGTGCTTGCGCTGGGGTTTGATCGGGGTTGTCTGAAATCGCAACCTTGCAGCAACGTCTACTGAACATCATCAAACCTTGCGTGGGACCTTTTTCATGAGTGGACAAAACTCGCAATCAGGCGAGCTGAAACGCGGCCTGAAAAATCGCCATATTCAACTGATCGCCCTCGGTGGCGCGATTGGTACCGGATTGTTCCTCGGCTCGGCCGGGGTGCTGAAATCCGCCGGCCCGTCGATGATCCTCGGCTACGCCATCTGCGGCTTCATCGCCTTCATGATCATGCGCCAGCTCGGCGAGATGATCGTCGAAGAGCCGGTGGCCGGTTCCTTCAGCCATTTCGCACACAAGTACTGGGGCGGTTTTGCCGGTTTCCTGTCGGGCTGGAACTGCTGGATTCTGTACATTCTGGTGGGCATGTCGGAGCTGACCGCGGTCGGCAAGTACATCCACTACTGGGCGCCGGACATCCCGACCTGGGTCACCGCCGCTGCATTCTTCGTGCTGATCAACGCGATCAACCTGGCCAACGTCAAAGTCTTCGGTGAAGCCGAATTCTGGTTCGCGATCATCAAGGTCGTGGCGATCGTCGGCATGATCGCGCTGGGCAGCTACCTGCTGGTCAGCGGCCATGGCGGCCCGCAGGCCTCGGTCAGTAACCTGTGGTCGCACGGCGGGTTCTTCCCCAACGGCGTCAGCGGTCTGGTGATGGCGATGGCGATCATCATGTTCTCCTTCGGCGGTCTGGAAATGCTCGGTTTCACTGCAGCCGAGGCCGACAAGCCGAAAACCGTGATCCCGAAAGCGATCAACCAGGTGATCTACCGGATCCTGATTTTCTACATCGGCGCGCTGGTGATCCTGCTGTCGCTGACCCCGTGGGACAGTCTGCTGGAAACGCTCAATGCGTCCGGCGATTCGTACAGCGGCAGCCCGTTCGTGCAGGTGTTCTCGATGCTCGGCAGCAACACCGCCGCGCACATCCTCAACTTCGTGGTACTGACCGCGGCGCTGTCGGTGTACAACAGCGGTACTTACTGCAACAGCCGCATGCTGCTGGGTATGGCCGAGCAAGGCGATGCGCCTAAGGCCTTGTCGAAGATCGACAAACGCGGCGTGCCGGTGCGTTCGATCCTCGCGTCCGCGGCGGTCACGCTGGTGGCGGTGTTGCTTAACTACCTGATGCCGCAACAGGCGCTGGAACTGCTGATGTCGCTGGTGGTGGCCACCCTGGTGATCAACTGGGCGATGATCAGCTTCTCGCACTTCAAGTTCCGCCAGCACATGAACAAGACGCAGCAGACGCCGCTGTTCAAGGCGCTGTGGTACCCGTACGGTAACTACGTCTGCCTGGCGTTCGTCGCGTTCATCCTCGGCGTGATGTTGTTGATCCCGGGCATCCAGATCTCGGTGTACGCGATTCCGGTGTGGGTCGTGTTCATGTGGGTCTGCTACGTGATCAAGAACAAACGCGGTGCGCAGCAGGCGCTGCACGCGGCAAGTGCTTCGAAGTAGGCGCTGAGGCAACAAACAACAAACCCGGCCAATGTGCCGGGTTTTTTATTGCGCCTGTTGATGGCGTATCCTGCTGCTTCTGAATACGGACGCTTTTCCATGCTGGTGATTTCCAACAATGTGCATCTGCCGGATGCCGAGATCGAACTGACGGCCATTCGCGCGCAGGGCGCCGGTGGGCAGAATGTCAACAAGGTCTCCAGCGCCGTGCACCTGCGCTTCGACATTCCGGCCTCGTCCTTGCCCGAGTTCTACAAGGAGCGGCTGCTGGCGCTGCGCGACAGCCGCATCACCAGTGATGGCGTGCTGATTATCAAGGCTCAGCAATACCGCACGCAGGAAGCCAACCGCGCCGATGCGCTGCAGCGTCTGACCGAGCTGATTCTCAGCGCCACCAAGGTCGAAAAGAAACGCCGCCCGACCAAGCCGACCCTCGGTTCGAAGAAGCGCCGGCTCGAATCCAAGACCAAGCGTGGCAGCATCAAGGCCGGGCGGGGCAAGGTGGATTTTTAAGGTTTGGCGCCCTGGAATTATTCCATTTCATCATAAGCGGGCATTGCATCCATTTCGTCCCCCTCAACTTAAATGCATTTCCGGATATTGAAATACACACTTATAACCAATCGGTCTGCCAGGCTGTCATATATGACAGGTGTGCCGGATGGCTGCCTCACGTTTACTGAGCTCTCTTTTCTAGATTGAGCAAAAGCAAATGAATAACTTAATTAACGGGCGTGGTACTCCAGATACTGATTTTGGTGTGCGTGGTGAGGTCGTTCTTTATGGAAAGAAAGGTCAGCGACTCCAGGCTCGGGTCGTCACTCTTCTTTCGGAGCCGAACAGAATTCTTTGCGGCGCCACTGACGAGGAGCTGCAAGAAACTTACCTGTCCATGCTTGATGAAAGAGGTCGTATCGACCAGAGCTTCGGAAATTTGGGTACAACTGTTTTTAAACTATCGGATTTTTTTCCTGAGTGGGGTCTGGCGCAGCCCTATAGCGTGAAATTTGATAGTGCTCATGGCAAGTATGTGTTGGGGTACTTCGCTCGTAAAGACGGCTTTAATCGTGCTACCGGCCTGGCTCGATTTGACTTGAATGGGCAGCTCGATAAAGCGTTTGGTAACAACGGCGTCATGTTGTGGAGTCTGGATGTGAAAGAGGCTGTTCCTGTCAGTTCGAAAGTCCAAAAGGTGGAGCAACCGTTGACTGATAAGGGGCGCGACTACCACGGATCGATGGAGTTATTAGACGATGGTGGTGTATTGCTTTTGACTACGCTTGACGACCGTGGCTGGGTAGATCGAGCATTTCTAGTCAAAGTGAAGAGCAGCGGAACCCTGGACGAAGGGTATGGTAATCGTGGGTGGCGATTGGTTATTCGAGGTTCGAGTGGTTTTGTCATAGGAGAGGACTTGGTCAGGCTGGGTGATGATTTTCTCGTCGCCGCTTCAGAGGGTTCTCCTGTTAAGAAGTGGTTTGTTGGCAGATATGATGCTGAGGGCGAGCTCGATACTGGTTTTGCGGTCGAAGGTTATTATGATGGAGCCCCTTCGGTTAAAGACATCATTCTGAAACGCGACGATCGTTCTCGGTTTTATATTGTCGGTACTTCGGATAATGGAGTTCCGCAGTATCTGTTTCTCAAGCTTCAACGTCGCGGGCTGAATGGCGAGGAAGATCCACTTTTTGGCGATCAAGGATGGACAGGGTCTATCAGTAATGACTTCAGCGATATCTATATGACGAAAGCAGTCCTCTACAATTTGAAATCAACCGTTGTGGTAGCAGGTTATGCTTATTTGCGTGGCGGGTCGGACAGCCAGGCATTTATTGGCAGTATTGAACAAGACATGGGGTGGGATGATGGGTTTGGTGATACTGGAAAGATTGTATTTTCAAAAGACCAGATTATTCACGATCTCGCGGTCCAGGAAGATCGAAAAATTGTGTTTGTTTCCAGTAAAAACAGAGAGAGCGGTAGCTTCGCCATCTTCCGTTTGCATGGTTAGTGTATAAAAACGGAAGCTGTCTATTGGCCATTCGGAATCGACTGAATGGCCAATATTGGGCGATCAGTGAAAGTGGTGTTTTGGCGCACTGCGATACAGATACACACTCAGGATCAGGCCGCTCAGCGCAGCGAGGGCGGCGAACAGGAAGATCGAGGAAAAACCGAAACCCGACGCAATGGCCCCGGCCAACGGCCCGGTAATCCCCAAAGACAAGTCGATGAACAGCGAATAAGCGCCAACGGCCGCGCCTCGGCTGGAGGCCGGCACCAGGTTCACCGCTTCCACGCCCAGCGCCGGGAACACCAGCGAGAAGCCGAAACCGCTCAGCGCCGCCCCGGCCAGCGCCCAATGTGCGTCGGGCGCCAGCCACAGCAGCAACAGGCCCAGGGTTTCCACCGACAGACAGGCAATCGCCACGCGAAAGCCGCCGAGGCGGTTGATCAGGTTGCCGAACAGCAGCCGCGCGCCAATGAAGCTGGCGCCGAACAGGCTCAGGCACAACACCGCGTTATCCCAGTGCTGAGTGGCGTAATACAGGGTGATGAAGGTGGCGATGGTGCCGAAACCAATCGAGCCCAGTGCCAGTCCGCAGCCGTGCGGGAACACGCGACCGAGCACATGCATGAACGGCAGACGCTCGCCGGCGACAATCGGCGCGGCGGTTTTCGGCCACGCCAGCAGCAAGCCCAGCGCTGCCAGCAGAATGATGCTGACGCCCATGCTCCACAGCCCCAACTGGCCGACCAGCCACACCCCGAACGGCGCACCCACCGCCAGCGCGCCGTAACTGGCGATGCCGTTCCACGAAATCACTTTCGCGGTATTCGCCGCGCCAACGCGGCCGATGCCCCAGCCGATTGAACCGGAGCCGACCAGGCTTTCCGCGCTGCCCAGCACCAGACGGCCGATCAACAGGCTGATCAGGCTGAGCATCGGCAAGTTGGGAGTCCAGGCCGAAATCAGCATGAACACCCCACTCAAACCGCAACCGGCCAGACCAATCATCACCGCGCGCTTGCTGCCCTGATTGTCGATGATCTTGCCGGCGTACGGACGGCTGAGCAGGGTGGCAAGGTATTGCACGCTGATCACCAGCCCGGCGATCACCGCGCCAAAACCCAGGTCGCTGTGGACGTAACCCGGCAACACCGCGAGCGGAATGCCGATGTTCAGGTAGCCGATAAAGGTGAAGAGGACGATGGACACGACTTGCAGCGTGACTGCCAGGGGGCGCTGGGGTTGTGGCATAGAGGACGACATTGGGAACGATCCACGGCAAAGCAGGATTAGATAGGCTGCTTATGATACCGGCGCGGACGTGTCAGGGGCGGGGAAAAGTAAAACTATTTGCCGGACGGGGACGTCAGGGTTTGGCCGGGGCGACCAGTTGCGTGGTGACGAGGGCGGCGAGGGCGTTTTCTTCGCTGCCGAAACGGGCGAGCAAAGCAGCCTGTTTTTCCGGAGAGAGGCGCTGCCAGATCTCGATCATTTTCTCGGTGGCGCCGATCAGGACGGCGGCTTGGCTTTCGGAGAATTCGTCGGTCATGGCGGGCTCGGTTTCAGGCAGTGTGGAAAGCGCATCTTAGCGCTTTCCACACGGTCTGTACGGCGGGGTTTTACTCTTCGTGGTCGGCCTGGCGGCTGTCAACGGCTTCTTTCGGCTCGGGCTGTTGGGCACCGGCTTGTTGCGTGGTCGTCTGCTCAGGTACGTGCAGGCTTGGGAAGGGGAGATTAGGAATCTCGTGCATGGTTGCGCTCCTCGCTAAGTCTGTTGATAGATCTGGTAGATCCGCGCTTCTTGAAAGCCTGCGCAGGATACAGCAGGAAAAATGACAATCAGACTTTTAATTCAAAATAATGCGACAGATGGCCGCAGGGGAGGGCGTATTCCAAGTGTGGGTGTGAATAAACCTGTGGCGAGGGGATTTATCCCCGATCGGCTGCGAAGCGGTCGTAAAACAATTGCACGCGCCATGTCAGACATTTCGCGATTGCAGTGTTGAGGCCGCTTCGCTGCCCATCGGGGATAAATCCCCTCACCACAGGGCTCACTCCTAAGAGGGGGGGATTGCGGGGTTATCTGCAGACGTCAGCGATGGCGTCGGCCAGCAGTGCCAGACGCGTGGCATCTATGCCGGCGACGTTCGCCCGGCCCGAGCTGACCATGTACACGCTGTGCTGCTCACGCAGTTGTTTGACCTGCTCCGGCGACAGGCCGGTGTAGGAGAACATGCCGCGTTGCACGCCAATGTGCGCAAAGCGCTCACGCAAACCGTGCGGTTCCAGTGCTTCGACCAGACCGCTGCGCAGCTGGGCGATGCGCAAGCGCATGGCTTCCACTTCGTCGGCCCAGCGCGCTTTCAGCTCCGGGTCGGCGAGGATGGTCGCGACCACGGCCGCGCCGTGATCCGGTGGCGTCGACCACAGGTTGCGGGCGATGTTGGCCAGTTGGCTGCGAATGTCGATCAGTTTGTCGGCGGTTTTCGCGCAAACAATCAGCGCCCCGGTGCGGTCGCGGTACAGGCCGAAGTTTTTCGAGCAGGAGCTGGTGATCAGCAACTCGGGCACTTCGGCAGCGAACAGCCGGGTCGACCATGCGTCCTGCTCCAGCCCGTCGCCAAAGCCCTGGTAGGCGAAGTCGATCAGTGGCAGCAGGTCACGCCGGCGCACGACGTCGAGCACACGCTGCCAGTCGTCGTGACTCAGGTCGAAACCGGTCGGGTTGTGGCAGCAGGCATGCAGCAGCACCACATCGCCTTGCGGCACTTCGTTGAGCACGGCAAGCATCGCGTCGACGTCGAGGCGGTTGTCGCTGCCCACGTAGGGGTAGTGACTGACCTTGACCCCGGCGGCGGCGAAAATCGTTTCGTGGATCGGCCAGGTCGGGTTGCTCAGCCAGACGCCCTTGCCCGGCAGGCACTGGGCGATGAAGTCGGCTGCCAGACGCAGGGCACCGGTGCCGCCCGGAGTCTGGGTGGCGCCGGCGCGCTGTTCGGCGATCAGCTTCGAGTCGGCGCCAAGCACCAGCTCATTGATGACCTTGCCGAACAATGGGTTGCCGTGCCCGCCGATGTAGGTCTTGGTGTCCTGGCGTTCGACCAGTCGCGCTTCGGCGATTTTCACCGCTTCGGGGATCGGCGTCAGGCCCTGGGCATCCTTGTAGACGCCAACGCCGAGGTCGAACTTGCGCGGGTTACTGTCCTGCGCATAGGCCTCCATCAAACCGAGGATCGGGTCGCCGGGTACCCGGCCGATGGCGTCAAAGTGCATTACTTGCGTCCTTCTGCGGTCTTGGCCACTTCATCAGTGCGCGCGGCCATGATGAAGTCGTTGCGGTGCAGGCCCTTGATCGAGTGGCTCCACCAGGTCACGGTGACTTTGCCCCACTCGGTCAGCAGACCCGGGTGGTGACCTTCGGCCTCGGAGATCTCGCCGACGGCGTTGGTGAAGGCCAGTGCGTGCTTGAAGTTCTTGAACAGGAAGACTTTCTCCAACTGCATGATGCTGTCGCGCACTTCGATGTTCCAGTCAGGGATCTGCTTGATCAGGATCGGCAGTTCTTCGTCGCTGACTTGTGGCGCATCGGCACGGCAGGCTTCGCAGTGGGCTTGGTTCAAAGTGGACATGGTGTGATTCCTGAAATCGAGTGTGTTTTTTTTATAGAAACTATCGGTCCGTCAATGCCGTCACGCTAAACCAAAGTGGCGGCGACTGACAGACTCAATTGTCAGCAAAAGTCGCGGATCACGCGGCTTTCGGTTTTGGCGGAAACTTCGGTGCGTGCAACCCCAACTGCATGCCTTGCTTGACCATGCCCATGATGTCTTCGTGGGCCAGGTCGAACAGGCGCTTGAGGTTCGGCAGGACAAAATAAAGTGGCTGCAGGATGTCGATGCGATACGGCGTGCGCATGGCTTCCAACGGGTCGAAGGCCTGATGCTCGGGCTCGTCCGACAGCGAATAAACGGTTTCCTTCGGCGAGGACAGGATGCCGCCGCCATAGATGCGTTTGCCTTGCGGGGTGTCGACCAGGCCGAACTCGATGGTCATCCAGTACAGGCGCGCCAGGTACACGCGCTCTTCCTTGGTGGCCTGCAGGCCGAGCTTGCCGTAGGTATGGGTGAATTCAGCGAACCATGGGTTGGTCAGCAGCGGGCAGTGACCGAAGATCTCGTGGAAGATGTCCGGCTCTTGCAGGTAGTCCAGTTCTTCGCGGGTACGAATGAATGTAGCCACCGGAAACTGCTTGCTGGCGAGCAATTCGAAGAAGGTCTGGAAGGGGATCAGTGCCGGGACGCGGGCAACCTGCCAACCGGTGGTCTCACCGAGCACCTTGTTGATCTCGCCCAGTTGCGGAATGCGGTCGTGGGGCAGACCGAGTTTTTCGATACCGTCCAGGTATTCCTGGCACGCGCGACCCTCGATCACTTTCAGCTGGCGGGTGATCAGCGTGTTCCACACCGCATGTTCTTCGGCGGGGTAGTCGATAAAACCTTGCGCATCGGGCTCGCGGGCCACGTATTGCGTCTGTTTCATACTGCTCTCCTGCTAGGGGAATTCGTTCTTGTTATGTCCAGCGATGGGGTCAGGATTACCCGAGAGTGGGGCGGGATGCAGCAGTTTGAACGCGATCGTTGTAGGAACAATCGCCGTATTTTGTAAATAAATCGTTACGCTTTGGCCGGTATCTCGCATTTACGGTGATTTGCAGGTTTGAAAAGGGCCGTGCCTGTCACATAATCTTGACAACTATCTGCGCGCCTCGACAGAAAAATGGGTTCCGGGCGCACCGCAATACCCTGTGGGAGCGAGTTTGCTCGCGAAAGCGGCAGTTCTGACATATCAATGTTGGGTGTGCTGACGCATTCGCGAGCAAGCTCGCTCCCACAGGAATTGTGTTCAATCCCAATTTGTCGGGTCATTCATATGCGTATCAAAGTCCACTGCCAGAACCGCATCGGCATCCTGCGTGACATTCTCAATCTCTTGGTCGAGTACGGGATTAACGTTGCGCGCGGTGAGGTCGGCGGCGAGCATGGCAATGCGATCTACCTGCACTGCCCGAACCTGATCAACATTCAGTTCCAGGCGCTGCGGCCGAAGTTCGAAGCGATTGCCGGGGTGTTTGGGGTCAAGCGCGTCGGGTTGATGCCCAGTGAGCGTCGGCACATGGAGTTGAATGCGTTGCTTGGCGCGCTGGAATTTCCGGTGCTGTCGATCGACATGGGCGGCTCGATCGTTGCCGCCAACCGCGCGGCCGCGCAGTTGCTCGGGGTGCGCGTGGACGAGGTGCCGGGGATTCCGCTGTCGCGCTACGCCGAGGATTTCGACCTGCCGGAACTGGTACGCGCCAACAAATCGCGAATCAACGGCATGCGCGTCAAGGTCAAGGGCGACATCTTTCTCGCCGACATCGCGCCACTGCAATCGGAGCACGACGACAGCGAAGCCATGGCCGGTGCGGTGCTGACCCTGCACCGCGCCGACCGCGTCGGCGAGCGCATCTATAACGTGCGCAAACAGGAGCTGCGTGGCTTTGACAGTATCTTCCAGAGTTCGAAGGTGATGGCGGCGGTGGTGCGTGAGGCCCGGCGCATGGCGCCACTGGATGCGCCGCTGTTGATCGAAGGCGAAACCGGCACCGGCAAAGAATTGTTGGCGCGGGCCTGTCACCTCGCCAGTCCACGCGGGCAGTCGCCATTGATGGCGCTCAACTGCGCGGGGCTGCCGGAGTCGATGGCCGAGACCGAACTGTTCGGCTACGGTCCCGGCGCGTTCGAAGGCGCGCGCGCCGAAGGCAAACTCGGCCTGCTGGAACTGACAGCGGGCGGTACGCTGTTTCTTGATGGCGTCGGCGAAATGAGCCCGCGCTTGCAGGTGAAGCTGCTGCGCTTTCTGCAGGACGGCTGCTTCCGCCGGGTCGGCAGCGATGAAGAGGTGTATCTGGATGTGCGGGTGATCTGCGCCACTCAGGTCGACTTGTCCGAGCTGTGCGCGCGCGGCGAGTTTCGTCAGGATCTGTATCACCGCTTGAACGTGTTGTCGCTGCACATCCCGCCGCTGCGCGAATGCCTCGACGGTTTGACACCCCTGGTGGAACACTTCCTCGATCAGGCCAGTCGGCAGATCGGTTGCTCGCTGCCGAAACTGGCGCCGGCGGCGATGGAGCGTCTCAGTCACTACCACTGGCCGGGCAACGTGCGGCAGCTGGAGAACGTGCTGTTCCAGGCGGTTTCACTGTGCGAGGGCGGCACGGTCAAGGTCGAGCATATTCGCTTGCCGGACTACGGCGTGCGTCAGCCGCTTGGCGATTTCTCGCTGGAGGGCGGGTTGGACGAGATCGTCGGGCGCTTCGAGAAAGCCGTACTGGAGCGGCTGTACTCCGAGCACCCGAGCAGTCGGCAACTGGGTAAGCGGTTGGGGGTTTCGCATACCACCATCGCTAATAAGTTGCGTGAGTATGAGGTCGGTAAAGACTCTGAAGCTTGAGATCAAAAGATCGCAGCGTGCCGCAGCCCCTACAGGGGGAAGCATTTCAATGTAGGAGCTGCCGAAGGCTGCGATCTTTTGATCCTTTGCCGCCAAGCGGCATAACACCGCCGGTTTTTCGACTTCGATACATTTCAAATTTCCCCGCAAAACCCCGCAAGTCCTTTGTTTACCGGGCCGCAAGCCGTCAGAAAAAAGTTGGTCTGCAAATTGCTTATGGCTCAGCAGTACAGCGGTGGGCGGCAAACGTCCGGCATGCAGAGGAAAGAGTGTGGACAAGTACCTTTATGTGGCAATGACCGGCGCCAGTCAGAACGCGCTGGCGCAAAAGGCCCATGCCAACAACCTGGCGAACATCTCCACCAATGGTTTTCAGCGCGACCTGGAGCAGGCGCGTTCGATGCCGGTGTTCGGTGACAGCTTTCCGGCGCGTGCGTTTGCCATGAGTGAGCGGCCCGCCACCGACTTCACCGCCGGTTCGCTGGTGCAGACCGGCCGCGACCTCGATGTGGCCGTGACCGGCAACGGTTTTATTGCCGTGCAGAACCCCAACGGCGGCGAAAGCTACGTGCGCACCGGCAGCCTCAACATCGACGCCCTCGGCGTATTGCGCGCCGGCAACGGCATGCCGGTATTGGGCAACGGCGGTCCGATCGCCGTGCCGCCGGAGCAGCAGGTCGAAGTCGGTGAAGACGGCACCATCAGTATTCGTGCGATGGGCGAAGGCCCGCGCGTCATGGCGGAAGTCGACCGGATCAAACTGGTCAACCCGGACATCAAGAACCTCAACAAAGGCCTCGACGGCTCGATCTACACCAAGGACGGCCAGCCGGCGCCGGCCGACGCCAACGTCAAACTGGTGTCGGGTTTCCTCGAGTCGAGCAACGTCAATGCCGTGGAAGAAATGACCTCGGTGCTGGCCCTGGCCAAGCAGTTCGAGTTGCACGTCAAGATGATGAACACCGCCAAAGACGACGACCAGGCCATGGCTCGGGTCTTGCAGATCAGCTAATTATCAGAACGTCGCGCCGTAAAACAGGCGCACGAGGAGAATCGAATGCTTCCGGCTCTATGGGTTGCCAAAACCGGTCTGTCCGCCCAGGACACCAACCTGACCACCATTTCCAACAACCTGGCCAACGTCTCGACCACGGGTTTCAAACGTGACCGTGCCGAGTTCCAGGACCTGCTGTATCAGATCAAGCGTCAGCCAGGCGCCCAGTCGACCCAGGACAGCGAACTGCCGTCGGGTCTGCAACTGGGTACCGGTGTGCGCATCGTCGGTACCCAGAAAAACTTCACCGCCGGCAGCCTGCAAACCACCGAGCAGCCGCTGGACATGGCCATCGACGGTCGCGGTTTCTTCCAGATCCTGCAGCCGGACGGCACCACGTCCTACACCCGTGACGGTACTTTCCACCTCGACTCCAACGGCCAGATCGTCAACGCCAGCGGTTTCGCCCTGGAGCCGGCCATCGTCATCCCGAACAACGCGCAGAGCTTCACTGTCGGCACCGACGGCACCGTCTCGATCACCGTGCCAGGCAACCCGGCCGCTCAAGTGATCGGCAACCTGCAAACCGCCGACTTCATCAACCCGGCCGGTCTGCAGGCGGTGGGTAACAACCTGTTCCTGGAAACCGCTGCTTCCGGCGCGCCGCAAATCGGCACCCCGGGCCTGAACGGTTTCGGTACCACGCTGCAGAACACCCTGGAAGGTTCCAACGTCAGCACCGTTGAAGAGATGGTCAACATGATCACCACTCAGCGCGCCTACGAGATGAACTCCAAGGTGATCTCCACCGCCGACCAGATGCTCTCGTTCGTAACGCAGAATCTGTAATCAAGTCTATGGGGCGGCCTGAGGCCGCCAGCAACACCGTGAGGTAGGGTCATGAAACGCTTCGTATCTGTTCTGGCATTGGGTGGGGTCGTCTCGCTCGCGGGCTGCGTCGCACCGACGCCCAAGCCCAATGACCCTTACTACGCTCCGGTGTTGCCACGCACGCCATTGCCGGCGGCGGCCAACAACGGCTCGATCTATCAGGCCGGCTTCGAGCAGAACCTGTACAGCGACCGCAAGGCGTTCCGGGTCGGTGACATCATCACCATCACCCTGAACGAGAAGACGCAGGCGAGCAAGAACGCCAACTCCCAGGTGGCCAAGAACAGCAAGACCGGCATCGGTCTGACCTCGCTGTTCGGCGGCAGTGGCACCACCAACAACCCGTTGGGTGGCAATGACCTGAGCCTCGACGTCGGCTACAGCGGCGACCGTGCAACCAAGGGCGACAGCAAGGCCGCGCAGGGCAACACCCTGACCGGCTCGATCACTGTGACCGTGGCCGACGTGCTGCCCAACGGCATCATCGCCGTGCGCGGCGAGAAGTGGATGACCCTCAACACCGGCGACGAGCTGGTGCGGATCGCCGGTCTGGTGCGTGCCGATGACATCGCCACCGACAACACCGTGTCGTCGACCCGTGTCGCCGATGCGCGCATCACCTACTCGGGCACCGGTTCGTTTGCCGATGCGAGTCAGCCAGGCTGGTTCGACCGTTTCTTCCTCAGCCCGCTGTTCCCTTTCTAGGTGGCGACTTTGAATTTCAAGAGCCTCATGCTGGCGGCGGCCCTGTTGTCCGCTGCCTTTGGTGCCCACGCCGAGCGGCTGAAAGATATCGCCAGCATTTCCGGCGTGCGTTCCAACCAGTTGATCGGTTACGGCCTGGTGGTCGGGCTTAACGGCACCGGCGACCAGACGACGCAAACCCCGTTCACCCTGCAGACCTTCAACAACATGCTCTCGCAGTTCGGCATCAAGGTGCCGCCGGGATCGGGCAACGTGCAGTTGAAAAACGTCGCGGCGGTGTCGGTGAGTGCCGATCTGCCGGCGTTCGCCAAACCGGGTCAGCAGGTCGACATCACCGTGTCTTCGATCGGTAACTCCAAGAGCCTGCGCGGCGGCACCCTGTTGCTGACCCCGCTCAAAGGTATCGACGGCAACGTCTACGCCATCGCTCAGGGCAACCTGGTGGTCGGCGGTTTCGATGCCGAAGGGCGTGACGGTTCGAAGATCACCGTCAACGTTCCGTCGGCCGGTCGTATTCCGGGCGGTGCGTCGGTAGAACGTTCGGTGCCGAGCGGTTTCAACCAGGGCAACAGCCTGACGCTGAACCTCAACCGTTCCGACTTCACCACCGCCAAGCGCATCGTCGACAAGATCAACGACATGCTCGGCCCTGGCGTGGCGCAAGCCATCGACGGTGGCTCGATTCGTGTGACGGCGCCGCTCGATCCGAGCCAGCGCGTCGACTATCTGTCGATTCTGGAAAACCTTGAAGTGGACCCGGGGCAGGCGGTGGCGAAAGTCATCATCAACTCGCGCACCGGCACCATCGTCATCGGCCAGAACGTGAAAGTCTCGCCGGCCGCCGTGACCCACGGCAGCCTGACCGTGACCATCACCGAAGACCCGATCGTCAGCCAGCCGGGCCCGTTGTCCAATGGGCAGACGGCCGTGGTGCCACGCTCGCGGGTCAACGCCCAGCAGGAAGCCAAGCCGATGTTCAAGTTCGGCCCGGGCACCACCCTCGACGAAATCGTGCGGGCGGTGAACCAGGTGGGCGCGGCACCGGGTGACCTGATGGCCATTCTCGAAGCTCTGAAGCAGGCCGGCGCGTTGCAAGCCGACCTGATCGTGATCTGAGGGCGGCGACCATGGATATGCGCAAAGGCAGTCTGGTGGGCACGGGCGATTCGGGTTCGTACTCCGACCTCAATCGTCTGAACCAGCTCAAGGTCGGCGACAAGAACAGCGATGCGAACATGCGCAAGGTGGCGCAGGAATTCGAATCGCTGTTCCTTGGCGAAATGCTCAAGTCGATGCGTTCGGCCACCGAGGCGTTGGGTAAAGACAACCCGATGAACACCCCGGCGGCCAAGCAATATCAGGAAATGTACGACCAGCAACTGGCGGTCTCGCTGTCCCGTGAGGGCGGGGGTATCGGTCTGGCCGACGTGCTGATGAAGCAGATGTCGAGGAACAAACCGCTGGCGCCAGGCGAGGCTGCGGCAGCGTCCGCCGCCAAGCAAGAGGCGGCGAAAGCGGCTGCGGTGCAGACGCCGATTGCCGCCGGCACGACCGCCACCCACGGGCCGTTATCGCGGCTCAATGGCGAGCGTCCGCTGTGGGCGTCGCGTTCCGGGCGTGTCGCCACGACCGAAGCCTCGCACAGCAATGACATGGCCATGATCAACAAGCGTCGTCTGGCCTTGCCGCCGAAACTGGCCGATCGTTTGCTCGCCGGTCTGGTGCCTTCCGCCACGCCGACAGCCACCAATGCCTTGCCGCAACGTGCCGCAACGACGGCCACCACCGGCGCCGGTCCGCTGTACAACGGCGACTGGCTGACCCGTGCCGAAGACGCCAAGGCGTCCGGCGGGCAGATGCAGATTTACGGCCGGGCGATGGCGCAGATTCCGCTGGCGCCGGCCAAGCGCGCCTTCAGCTCCGCCGATGAATTCGTCAACACCATGCTGCCGATGGCCAAAGAAGCCGCCGCGCGTATTGGCGTCGATCCGCGTTATCTGGTGGCGCAGGCCGCACTGGAAACCGGCTGGGGCAAATCGGTCATGCGTGCCCAGGATGGCAGCAGCAGCCACAACCTGTTCGGCATCAAGGCCAGCAGCAACTGGACCGGCGATTCGGCCCGGGCAATCACCAGCGAGTTCCGCAACGGGCAGATGGTCAAGGAGACGGCGCAGTTCCGTTCCTATGCCTCGTACAAGGACAGTTTCCACGATCTGGTGACTTTGCTGCAGACCAACAATCGCTATCAAGATGTCGTGAAGTCGGCCGATAACCCAGAACAGTTTGTACGCGAGTTGCAAAAGGCCGGTTACGCGACCGACCCGAACTACGCGACGAAGATTTCGCAGATTGCCAAGCAGATGAACAGTTTCGAAAACTACGCTGCGGCCGGCGTTTCAACGACGCCTCTATAAACACACGGTAAGGTTTGAATCATGAGTTTGCTCAATATCGGGATGTCGGGGTTGTCCGCGAGTTCTTCCTCTCTCGCGACCACAGGTAACAACATTGCCAACGTCGACACCGCCGGTTATTCACGCCAGCAAACCGTGCAGAGCACCAAGTCCTCGCAGCAGTTCGGCAACGTCTTCATCGGGACGGGGACGACCCTGGCCGACGTGCGCCGGGTCTACAACTCTTACCTCGAAAACCAGCTGCATACCGCCACCTCGCTCAATAGCGAAGCGGCTGCGTACGGTGCCCAGGCCACTGCGCTGGATGCCTCGATGTCCGACACCAACACCGGCCTGACCGGTGTGCTGCAGAAATTCTTCACCTCGATGCAGGGCGTGGCGACCTCGGCCACGGACGACACTTCCCGTCAGTCGGTGCTGACCGGTGCGCAGGCGCTGACCAGCCGTTTCAATGCCCTGGCCAAACAGCTGAACGATCAGAACACCACGATCAACGGCAACCTTGCGGACATGACGTCGCAAGTGAACAAACTGGCCACCTCGATTGCTAATCTCAACCAGAAGATCGGCGAGATTTCCACCAGCGGCGGTCAGCCGAACGATCTGCTCGACAGCCGTAACGAAGCGGTGCGCCAGCTCTCCGAGCTGACCGGTGCGCAGGTCGTCGAGCGTGGCACCAGTTTTGATGTGTACATCGGCACCGGCCAGCCGCTGGTGATCGGCAACACCACCAACACCCTGAGCACCGTGCCGAGCAAGGATGATCCGACGCGCATGGCCATTCAGATGGACCGTGGCTCAAGCGTCATCGACATCACGTCGGCCATGAGCGGCGGCGAAATCGGTGGTCTGCTGACCTACCGCAAAGAAGTGCTCGATCCGTCGCTCAACGAGTTGGGCCGTGTCGCGCTGGTGGTGGCCGACCAAGTTAACAGTCAGCAGGCCCAGGGCATCGACAAGAACGGTGACTTCGGTGCAGCGATTTTCAACAACATCAACAGTGCCGCGCTGATCAGCCAGCGCAGCATCGCGCAGGCGGGCAATAGCGCCGGCTCGGGCAACCTCGATGTCACCATCAAGGACACCGGCAAGCTGACCACCAGCGATTACCAGGTGACCTTCACCAGCGCCACCAATTATTCGGTCAAGCGCTCCGATGGCACTGACATGGGCTCGTTCAGCACCACGACTACGCCGCCACCTGTGATCGACGGTTTCACCCTGGCCCTCAATGGCGGGGCACTGAGCGCGGGCGACACGTTCAAGGTGACGCCGACCCGTAACGCGGCGAGCTCGATTCAGACCGTATTGACCGATCCGAAGAAAGTCGCGGCGGCAGCACCGTTGACCGGCGTGGCCAGTGCCAACAATTCCGGTACCTACACCCAGCCGACGCTGACCGACTCGATCGACATCTACAACCCGGCGTCGCAGACCGAGTTGCAAAATGCGCTCAAATATTCGACGCCGGTCAAGCTGGTGTTCGGGGCGGTCGCCAGTGGCAGCCAGTCGTACAACATGGTCGACGCCAAGGGCAACACCATCGGTTCGGGCACCATCGTGCCGGGGCAGGCCAACACCTTGAACCTCAAGGTCGGCATGGTCGACTCCACCGGCGCGCCGGTGATGGACACCACGGTCACGCCGAACGTGCAGAAGACTTTCACCGTGCAGACCACCGTGGGCGCGACGCCGAAGTCCGGCGAAACCTTCACCATCAACCTGACCGGCGCGGCCTCTTCGGACAACCGCAACGCCCAGGCACTGGTTGGCCTGCAGACCAAACAGACCGTGGACACCGGCAGCGGCAGCAAAGGCATCAGCCTGACCGACGCTTACAACAAACTGGTGACCAACGTCGGTACCAAGGCTGCACAGAGCAAGTCCGACAATGACGCCACCTCGGTGATCCTCGATCAGGCCAAGGGCGCGCGTGATTCGTTGTCCCAGGTCAACCTCGATGAAGAGACCGGCAACCTGGTCAAGTATCAGCAGTACTACACAGCGTCTTCGCAGATCATCAAAGCTGCGCAGGAAACTTTCGCCACGCTGATCAACAGTCTTTAAGGAGTCGTAATTCATGCGCATTTCCACCGCCCAGTATTACGCGACGCAAGCTGCTCAATATCAGCGCAACTACAGCAAGACGGTCGCGACCGCCAACGAAGCGAGCAGCCTGCAGCGCATCAACACCGCTGCCGACGATCCGATCGGCGCCGGTCGTCTGCTCAAGCTGGGTCAGCAAAGTGCGATGCTCGACCAGTATCAGGGCAACATCGACACCACCAAGAGTGCGCTGACCGTGCAGGAGTCGACGTTGAACTCCATTACCACGGCTTTGCAGCGCGCCAAGGAAATCGGCCTGGCGGCCAACAACGGCATCGCCACCGACGACAACCGCAAGGCCTATGCGGCAGAACTGAGCCAGATCCAGCAACAAGTGCTGGGCCTGATGAACTCCAAGGATGCCAACGGCAACTATCTGTTCTCCGGTTCCAAGACCGATACCGCGCCGTACTCGCAAAACGTCGACGGCACCTACACCTACAACGGTGACCAGACCCAGATCAACCTGGGCATTGGCGACGGCATGTCGGTCGCGACCAACACCACCGGTTGGGATGCGTTCCAGCAGACCATCAACACCAGCCGTACGCAGACCAACATGACCGCTCCGGCGGTGGATGACGGTCGTGTGGTGCTGTCCAACGGTACGGTTGGCACCGCGGCGACCTACAACGCCAAGTTCACGGCGGGCCAGCCATACACCGTGGATTTCATCAGCAGCACGCAGTTGAAAATCACCGATGCCCTGGGCAACGACGTGACGTCCGAGGCCAGCCAGAACGGCCTGATCAGCAACAGCAATGGTGCCAACCAGACCGTCAGCTTCCGTGGCGTCGACATGAAGTTGAACATCAACCTCAAAGCCGGCGACACCAACCCGGATGCGGTCATCGCCGGTCACAGCTTCCAGCTGTCGGCCACGCCTGACTCGTTTACTACCGCGCGCAGCCCGGGCAACCCGTCGACGGCGGTTATCACCGGCTCCAGTGTGACCAACCAGGCAGCCTACAGCGCAGCCTTCCCGTCGGGCGGCGGGGCAGTGCTGAAATTCACCAGCGCCACCGATTTCGACCTGTACGCGGCCCCTGTGACCGCTGACAGCAAACCGGTGTCGTCGGGCACCATGGTCGGCGGCAACGCCACGGCCGCCGGTGTGACCTTCGCCATTGGCGGTACGCCGGGCGCGGGCGATCAGTTCTCGATCCAGTCCAACAACCACCAGACCCAGAACGTGCTCGACACCCTGGGCCAGATGGTCACGGCGCTGAACCTGCCGGTCGACGGTGATCCGGTGGTCAAGCAGCAGTTCCAGGGGGCCATGGAATCGGCGCTGGGTAACCTCGACAGCGCCTCCAACCAAATCGGCGCAGCGGTGACCTCGATCGGTGCTCGCGGCCAGTCGCTGGAGGATCAGAACACGACCAACCAGAGCCTGATCCAGGCCAACACCACGACTCAGGGTTCGATCCGTGATTCGGATCCGGCCGAGGTGATGACCCGCCTGACATTGCAACAGACCATGCTGCAAGCCTCGCAACTGGCGTTCAGCAAGATCAGTCAGTTGGGTCTGTTCAACAAGATCTGACGTCGGACGGGCGCCTCGGCGCCCGTTTGTCTCGTCCCTCAGTTAATGTTTTTTTGCGGTTTCATGGGCTCGCTTTACCGAGCGGGCTCGTACCGCCTGTGAGCCCGCCGTGAATTCACTTCCTCTCGTTAGTCTGGTCATTCCCGCCTTCAATCCGCGCTTCTTCGAGCGGACCTTGAACAGTGCGGTGAGCCAGACTTATGGCCAACTCGAAATCATTGTGTGCGACGACAGTCGCGGCGACGAGATCGAAGCCATCACCGCGTCTGTGACCGAACAGACAGGTGTGGCCGTACGCTACGTGCGCAATCCGCGGACGCTGGGGCTGGTCGATAACCTCAAGGCTTGTCTCGAGCAGGCGCAGGGCGAGTACATCAAGTTTCTGTGCGATGACGATCTGCTCTATTCCGCGTGCATCGAGCAGCAGGCCCATGAAATGCAGCGTGAAGAAGTCAGCCTGGTGGTGGCGCAACGGCTGCTCTGGGACGCAAACGACATCATTCTGCCGGCGCGCATCGAAAACACGCCGTTGTCGCCAGTCAGTGGCTTGCTCAAGGGCGACGACGTACTGGGCATCTTTGAAAAATTCCCGGTCAACGTGCTCGGTGGATTCAGCAATGCGCTGATGCGTCGTGCCGACGTCGTCGAGCTGTTGCCGGCATTGACCGAGGATGGCGCCTGCTTCGTCGCGACGCTGGATTTTGCCCTGTATGTCTGCCTGCTGCGGCGCGGCAATCTGGCGGTGTCCAACAGCGTACTCAGTGCCGAACGCCTCTACCCGGAGCGTCTGAGTGCACAGCAACCGATGAAGGATGCTGCGCAAGTCGAGCGCGAGTGGATTTCGCAAATGCTCAAGGCGCGCAGCGGTGAATCGGCGCCTGCGCCGGGATGGGTGCGTTATGTTCCGCTGTCCCGGGCCGATGAGTTGCCCCGGGTCTGGCAAGAGTTGCCCCTGAGTCGAACGCTGGGTACCAAGCAGAGCCGTCAGGAGTGGGGAGTCGGCGTCAACAGCTTCAGCTTCGGCGAACTGTACGCACAGTGGCTGGCATGTCGGGTGCTCACCGAGCAGCAACGTCACTGGTTGCCGGAAACGCTCGCCAGTTGGCCCTGCCAGCCGCGCATCGTACCGATCATCATTGACGGGCAGGGCAGTCGCGATGGTCTGGAGCGCACGTTGGAGGCGCTCGCTGCGCAGGATTATCCGCCAGAGCTGATCCTGGTCCTGTCCGCTTCGTGTACCGAGGCGCGCCTTGACGGGCGAGTGTTCCACATGTCGTTGCAGGATGATGGGCTGGAGCAGATCAACACACTGCTGCCGCAGCTCGAAGGGGCTGACTGGTTCTATCTGTTGCAGCCAGGCGATCGCCTGGTGGCGCCGGCGTTGCTGGTCATGGCCGACCGGATCGCGCACACCCCAACCCTGACATGTCTGTACAGCGACGAAGGCAGCCTGCGCAGCGGCGAGTCGGCAGAACCTGCGTTCAAACCGGATTTCAACCTCGACCTGATGCGCAGTTATCCCTACGTCGGGCGCGCCCTGGCGTTCAAGCGTGAGCGGTTTCTGGCGCTCGGCGGCTTTACGCCGACGTTTGCCGAACTGGCGCCGCATGATGCGCTGTGGCGGATGGTCGAGAACGACGGCTTGCACGTCGTGGGGCACATCGCCGAAGTGTTGCTGGAGTCCAAATTCGACCTCTCCCAGTGGCTGACCGAGCCCGGTGTCGTGGCGCAAAGCCCGCGGATTCTCGAAGCGCATCTGCAACGCCTGGGGATTGCCCATGACATCCGCCGTGGCGGCAGCGAACTGCTCAACCGCGTGGATTATCAGCATGCTCGACGCCCGCTGGTGTCGGTGGTGATTGTCACTCAAGACCAGACGGCTGCATTGCAGCGCTGTGTTGAAACGCTGCTGGAAAAGACCGCTTACACCGAGTACGAATTACTGTTGGTCGACAACGGCAGCGAAAGCGCCGAGGCGCGGGTGTGGCTGGACGGCATGGCGCAACTGGGCAGCGAGCGAATTCGTGTGCTGAGCTATCCGCAAAAGGGTAATGCGGCGGCCGCGCACAACTTTGCGGTCAGCCATGCGCGTGGCGAGTATGTGGTGCTGCTCAATGCTTTCGCGGTTATCACGCAGGCCGACTGGCTCGACGAACTGCTCAATCATGCGCAACGCCCGGAAGTCGGTGTAGTCGGTGCGAAGCTGTTCAACCCGGACGGTGGTGTGCTGCACGCCGGGCTGATTCTCGGTTTGAACGGCCCGGTCGGGCTGCCGTTCTATGGCCAGCCCGTGCAGTCGGACGGGTACATGTTCCGCCTGCAAGCGGTGCATGACCTGAGCGCGGTTGGCGGCGATTGCCTGATGATTCGCAAGTCGGTCTTCGAGGTTGCCGGTGGGCTCGACGAACAGGATCTGAAGCAGACGTTGAACGTCGTGGATCTGTGTTTGCGGGTCGGCCGCGAAGGCTACCTGGTGGTATTGAATCCCCACGCCATGCTCGCCGTGGGCGCACGCCCGAGCGCCGCGGCGACGACTGAAGACGAAGCGCTGTTCGCCGAGGAAAGGGAAACCTTCTACCAGCGCTGGTTGCCAACCATCGCCCGCGATCCGGCCTACAACATTAACCTGACTCTGCAGGGTGTCGGTGCCACCAACTTCAGTCTTGAGCCTGGCCTGCGAACCGGTTGGAGTGCCTTTTCCAAAGCGCAGTTGCCGAATGTGCTGGTGGTGCCGATCAACGCCTCGGCCATCGGCCATTACCGCATGAGTCAGCCGATGATCGAGCTGCAGGCGGCCAACAGAGTCGAGGGGCGCATTTGCTATGGTTTGCCGTCGATCATTGATATCGAGCGCCAGTCGCCTGATGTGATCGTGCTGCAGGGGCGCTATTCGGAACACGCCATCGATGAAATCCCGCCTCTGAAAAAATACTTCAATGCGCGGCGCATCTTCGAGCTCGATGACTACGTCATCGACGTTCCCCATCGCAATGCGCACATCCGCAATATGCCGAGCAAGCAGGACATGGAGCGTATGGTGCGACGTGCCATCGGTCTGTGTGATCGTGTGGTCGTATCGACCCAGCCCCTGGCTAACGTGCTGTCCGACATGCACCACGACATTCGTGTCGTACCGAACATGCTGTCCAAGGACTTGTGGAGCCACTTGCGCAGTCAACGCCGCACCTCGAAGAAACCACGGGTCGGTTGGGGCGGCGGGACCAGTCACCACGGTGATCTGGCGGTGATCGCCGATGTGGTGCGCGAACTGGCCAACGAAGTCGACTGGGTTTTCTTCGGCATGTGCCCGGACGATCTGCTGCCGTACATGCATGAGTTCCACGGCGTGATCGATCTGGAGGTCTACCCGGCGAAGTTGGCCAGCCTGAACCTGGACCTGGCCCTCGCGCCGCTGGAATTCCACGTCTTCAATGACTGCAAAAGCAACTTGCGGCTGCTGGAGTACGGTGCCTGCGGCTATCCGGTGATCTGCACCGACACCGAGGCCTACCGTGGTTATCTGCCGTGTACCCGGATCAAGACCAACAGCACGGACGAGTGGCTGCAAGCGATCCGCATGCACCTGGCCGATCCGGATGCCAGTTACCGCATGGGTGATGAGTTGCGTGAGGTAGTGCTGCGTGACTACGTGTTGCGTGGCGATAACTTGCGGTATTGGGAGTATGGCTGGTTGGCGGATTGATCTGCGTTCGGCTACCGGAAAAAGGCGACCTGAAGGTCGCTTTTTTTTGTCCGTGAAATGCGTGTCTGCGTTAAATGCCGACGGATTTGCGCGCGGATTAAAGCTTTGGTTTTTCCCTGTCGATATCAACGTATTCTCGATTTATCAATGTGCTTGGCGGGGGATGATCGCCACGCAAGCAGGGGCCGGTTCATAACAAGGCAAGGAAGAAGTAATGGCAGTTATAAACGGAACAAACGGCGCGGATACGCTGACCGGTACCAGTGGGGATGATGAAATCAATGGCCTGGCCGGCAATGATCTGATCAGGGGAAGTGCCGGAGCAGACAAGATCGATGGCGGTACCGGGACTGATACGGTGGACTATTCCGCATCGGCTGATGGGATCAACGTCGACATCCGCTCTAATGCTGTCGGTCTTGCGGGCATCGGCGGCGACGCTCAGGGTGACACCCTGAGCGGCATTGAAAAGGTGATCGGCACGGCGTTCAACGACACCTTCAATCTCGATACGGCCACCGCGACGTTCGAGGGCGGAGCGGGGGATGATGTCTACGTTCTCAACGGCAGTGGCGGCACGGTCATCGAACAGTCGAGTGGCGGTAACGATGAAGTACGCAGCAACTTCGCCCAGATTTACCTGAGCGCCAACGTCGAGCGTCTGACCTATACCGGAACCGGTTCATTCACCGGTTGGGGCAATGCCAGCGACAACGTCATTACAGGAGGCGTTGGCAACGACTTCCTGTATGGCGGCGCGGGAGCTGATCAGTTTATCGGTGGTGCCGGTATCGACACGGTCGGCTATACCGATAGCACTGTCGGTGTCAGCATCAACCTGAAAACCGGCGTCAATTCCGGGATCGCGGCGGGGGATACCTACACCGGCATTGAACGAATCCTCGGCTCGAACGGCAACGATACATTCGTCGCCGATAGTCGGGTATTTGCCTTTGACGGCGGCGCCGGAGCGGCGGATGTGGTGGATTACTCGACATCCAACGAGGCGATCAATGTCGACATCCGCTATAACGCTGTCGGTCTCGCGGGCATTGGCGGCGACGCTCAGGGTGACACCCTGTTCGGCATTGAAAAGGTGATCGGCACGGGGTTCAACGACACCTTCAATCTCGATTCGGCCACTGCGACGTTCGAGGGTGGAGCGGGGGATGATGTCTACGTTCTCAACGGCAGTGGCGGCACGGTCATCGAACAGTCGGGTGGCGGTAACGATGAAGTACGCAGCAACTTCGCCCAGATTTACCTGAGCGCCAACGTCGAGCGTCTGACCTATACCGGTAACGCGGCATTCACCGGTTGGGGCAACGCCAGCGACAACGTCATTACGGGGGGCATTGGCAATGACACCCTGTATGGCGGCGCGGGTGCCGACCAGTTCATCGGTGGTGGGGGTATCGACACCGCTGGCTATGCCGACAGCACTGTCGGCGTCACCTTGAATTTCAAGACCGGGGTCAACAGCGGCATCGCAGCGGGCGATACCTACACCGGCATTGAGCGAATCCTCGGCTCGGGCTTCAACGATACCTTCATCGCCGACAGTCGGGTGTTTGCATTTGACGGCGGTGCGGGAACGGCTGACGTGGTGGATTACTCGACGTCTGTCGAGGCGATCAATGTCGATATCCGAGCTAATGCTGTCGGTCTCGCGGGCATTGGCGGCGACGCTCAGGGTGACACCCTGATCGGCATTGAAAAAGTGATCGGCACGGCGTTCAACGACACCTTCAATCTCGATTCGGCCACTGCGACGTTCGAGGGTGGAGCGGGGGATGATGTCTACGTTCTCAACGGCAGTGGCGGCACGGTCATCGAACAGGCGGGTGGCGGTAACGATGAAGTACGCAGCAACTTCGGCCAGATTTACCTGAGCGCCAACGTCGAGCGTCTGACCTATACCGGCAACGCTTCATTCATCGGCTGGGGCAATGCCAGCGACAACATTATTACCGGTGGTGCCGGCAACGACCTGTTGTATGGCGGCGCAGGTGCCGATCAATTTATTGGTGGCGCCGGCATGGATACCGCCAGCTACGGCGACAGTACTGTTGGCGTCAGCATCAATTTGAAAACCGGTGTCAACAGCGGCATCGCAGCGGGCGATACCTATACCGGCATCGAGCGAATCCTCGGCTCGGGCTTCAACGATACCTTCATCGCCGACAGTCGGGTGTTTGCATTTGACGGCGGTGCGGGAACGGCTGACGTGGTGGATTACTCGACGTCTGTCGAGGCGATCAATGTCGATATCCGAGCTAATGCTGTCGGTCTCGCGGGCATTGGCGGCGACGCTCAGGGTGACACCCTGATCGGCATTGAAAAGGTCATCGGCACGGCGTTCAACGACACCTTCAATCTCGATTCGGCCACTGCGACGTTCGAGGGTGGAGCGGGGGATGATGTCTACGTTCTCAACGGCAGTGGCGGCACGGTCATCGAACAGGCGGGTGGCGGTAACGATGAAGTACGCAGCAACTTCGGCCAGATCTACCTGGGCGCCAACGTCGAGCGTCTGACCTATACCGGCACCGGGTCATTCACCGGTTGGGGCAACGCCATCGACAACATCATTACAGGGGGCAATGGCAACGACATCCTGTATGGCGGCGCGGGTGCCGACCGGTTCATCGGTGGTGCCGGTTTTGACACTGTCGGCTACGGCGACACGACTATTGGCGTCACCATCAACCTGAAAACCGGGGTTCACACGGGGATCGCAGCAGGGGATACCTACACCAGTATCGAGGCTTTGACCGGCACGATAGCCGGTGACATTTTCATCGCCGACGGCGCGGCCATGGCTTTTGACGGGTTAGTGGGTGCGGACATGGTCAGCTATGAACAATCCGACAGCGCCGTGACCATTGATTTGAAAACTAAGGTCAATGCGGGTGACGCGGCCGGCGATACCTACACCGGAATCGAGTTTTTCCAGGGCAGCAGCTTCAACGACACCCTGTCCGGAACCGCATTCGGTGACAACTTCATTGGTGGCTCCGGTGCGGACCTGATCGATGGGCGTGAAGGGCATGACACTGCCTGGTACATCAACAGCAAGGCCGCTGTGAACATTAATCTGCAGACCAACGTCAACGAAGGCGCCGATGCTCAAGGTGATGTGCTGCTCAATATCGAGCGAGTGATCGGCAGCCAATTCGACGATACGCTGACCGGAAGTTCGGCAGTCGATTTTCTTGAGGGCAGCACAGGCAACGACGTGATTTATGGCGGCGACGGGGCCGACTTCATTTATGGAGGCCTGGTTTCCCTGGCCGGGCCGTTAGCCAGTTCGGCACCCAATGCAGGGGCTGAGGCTGATGCGCTCTATGGCGGCAATGACAACGACACGATTCTCACCGCATCCAACGACACTGGCAGCCGTGCGTATGGCGAAGCGGGCGATGACACCATCACCGTAGCTCATGGCATCGCTGATGGTGGTGAAGGCAATGACAAGCTGATCGGTACCGGCCTGGGCTTCTCGCTGTTTGGCGGCGTGGGCAAGGATAATCTGGTATTGCAGTCCGTCGGTTCGGCCTTCGGTGGTGAAGGTGACGATATCTACACCATCGACACTTCGGCATTGGTCAACATTCAGGACGACGGTACCAGCCGTGGCGACAAGATTGTGCTGTCGTACATTCGCGCTTCGGAACTGCAAGTCGATCGTGTCGGTGACGACCTCTACCTGCACCGTTACAGCGTTTCAGCCGGACAGACGCCGGATGAGGGCGTGCGCCTGAAGGATTGGTTTGCCGGTTCCGACACTATCGAGCAGATCGTGACGGCCGATAATCAGACCATCAATCTGCCGGCTAACAGTGATGCGTTCGCGATGTTTGGCTGACCACTGAATCGCACACCTGCAATCGCAATGCGGCCGCAGGTGTGCGCTTGGCAGCTGAAGGACCAACCTGGTTTTCAACCAAGCAAGGAAGAAGCAAATGTCAGTGATTTATGGAACGAGTGAAGCCGATGTCATGGGCGGCAATGAAGGCAATGACGAACTCTACGGACTGGAGTCGGATGATCAGATCTGGGGTACCACGGGGTCCGATCTGCTGGATGGCGGGGAAGGGTTCGATTCAGTGAGTTATCAGATGATGCCGAACGGCGTCAGCGTCGATTTCCGCGAGGGGCTGGCCACTGTCACCAAGGCGGACGGCTCCGTCGATACTCTGGTCGGCATCGAAAAAGTCATCGGCAGCTTTGACAATGACACCTTGGTCAGTTCGGTCAGCGGTATCACGCTGGAAGGTGATAACGGCGATGACGTGTACATCGTCGGTAGCGAAGGTGTGACCATCGTCGAAGCGGAACGCGGCGGTTACGACGAGCTGCGCACCAGCGTCAACACCCAGAGGATGGATCCGTTCCTGGACAAAATGATCTTCACCGGCACCGGCGACTTCAAGGGCTACGGCAATGCCGAGGCGAACGTGATTGTCGCCGGTGCAGGCAATGACGTGCTGTGGGGTGGCGACGGTGGCGATCAGTTCATTGGCGGTGAGGGCTTCGACACCGTCAGCTATACCGACAGCCTTGAAGGCGTCAGTATCGAGCTCTCGAGCATGTGGGGCGCCACCGGCATTGCATTCGGCGATACCTACTCGAGCATCGAGGCCGTGCGGGGTTCGAATTTCAACGATGTGATCTTCGCCGGCGCAAGCGCAATGGTCATGGACGGTGCCGATGGCTTTGACGCCGTCGATTACAGCCGTTCCAACGACGCGGTCAGCATCGAGTTTCGTGATGGCAAGGGCTTCGGTTCCGGCGACTACGCCGAGGGCGACACCTTGATCAATGTGGAAAAGGTTGTCGGGACTAACCTGGACGATCACTTCACTGCCAACTCGGGCGGCGTGACCTTCGAAGGTGGCTGGGGCAGCGACGTCTATACGATCAACAGCGAGGGTGTGACCATCGTCGAGACAGACTCAGGCATGGGGTTTGACGAGCTGTACACCAGCCTGTCGGTCATGAAGATGGACCCGTTCATCGAGAAAATGACCTACACCGGTACAGCCGATTTCACCGGTTATGGCAATGATTCCGACAACTACATCTTCGGCGGCAGCGGCGATGACCTGTTCTACGGTGGCGCCGGACGGGATGTGTTCGTCGGCGGCGCGGGAACGGACATCGTCAGCTATGACGACAGCGATACGGGTGTGGTGGTCAACCTGTCGAGGATTGGCCAGAACGGTACGGCCGAAGGGGATATGTATTACGACGTAGAAGGTCTGCAAGGCAGTCGTTTCAACGATGTGATGGATGCCGGCCGCGAGGACGCGATCCTGGAAGGTGGCAACGGCGATGATGTGATCAGTGGCAACGATGGCAATGATCACCTTTACGGCGGACTGAAATCCGGTCTCGACGGTGATGTCGCGCAGGCCGACACACTGTCTGGCGGTTCGGGTGATGACGTCATCGTCAGCGCTGTGAATGACCTGGGTACAGTGGCCCACGGCGACGGAGGCAATGACACCATCACGGTCCACAACGGCAGTGCCCTTGGTGATGACGGTCATGACGTGCTCACCGGCACCGGCAACAATTATCTGTTGTCAGGTGGCAGCGGCAACGACGTGCTGAACCTCAATCTTCCGGGGCAGTCCGGTACTGGCGGCACCGCACTGGGCGGTATGGGTGACGATATCTACATCGTGAACAGCACCGGGCTGGTATCGATTCAGGACGAGGGCTGGGATCTCAACGACACCCTGATCCTCAACACCATCACCAACGCCAGCCAGTTGAACGTCACCCGCATCGGCGATGATGCCTACCTGCACAGCGCCAACGACGGCAGCAGCGGTGTGCCGGACAACGGCGTGAAACTGGCGGGATGGTACGCCGGGTTCAACAACATCGAGCACCTGCAGACTGCCGACGGCCAGGTCTACGACCTGCCGGCGACGATTGATGGGTTCGCCATGTTCGGCTGATCACTCGATCTGTTGATGCAACGCAATGAAAGGGATGAATCCGCTGCTGGATTCATCCCTTTTTTCATGCCTTACGGCGCACCCGACGCAGGGCTTGCGGAGCTGGCGCGTTTCCTGCAAGTCCCCCTCAAATCGCCATAAAACGAGCGCTCGCGGTCATCGCAGCGGCGCCGCAGGCGGCAAAAGGGTTAGCCAGACGGCCCGCATCGCTCAACCAAGCCATGCGCAGCCCGGTGACGAACGAGAGGGGAGACGATGAAGGCAGTTATTTTGGCGGGTGGCCTCGGCACGCGCATCAGTGAAGAGTCGCACCTCAAGCCCAAGCCCATGATCGAGATCGGCGGCAAGCCAATTCTCTGGCACATCATGAAGCAGTATTCCGCTCACGGGATCCACGACTTCGTGATTTGCCTGGGCTACAAGGGCTATGCGATCAAAGACTTCTTCGCCAACTACTTCCTGCACACCTCCGACGTCACGTTCGACATGCGCAACAACCGCATGGACGTGCACCAGAACTACAGCGAGCCGTGGAGCGTCACCCTGATCGACACCGGCGAGGAAACCATGACCGGTGGCCGTCTGCTGCGTGCCGGCCGTTACCTCAAGGATGAAGAGGCGTTCTGCTTCACCTACGGCGACGGCGTTTCCGACATCAACATTGCTCAACTCGTCGATTACCACAAAGCCCACGGTCGCCTGGCCACCGTCACCGCGGTGCAGCCGCCGGGACGTTACGGTGCCCTTGAGCGCCAGGGCGATCAGGTGCTCGGTTTCACCGAAAAACCGCGTGGCGACGGTGGCTGGATCAACGGCGGCTTTTTCGTGCTGTCGCCCAAAGTCCTGTCCTACATTGCTGGCGATGAAACCACTTGGGAAGCCGAGCCGCTGGCGCGTCTGGCTCAGGAAGAACAGTTGAACGCCTTCGAACACGAAGGCTTCTGGCATCCGATGGACACCCTGCGCGACAAGAACCACCTCGAAGCGCTGTGGCAGAGCGGGGAGGCCCCATGGAAGCAATGGGCCTGAGTGCGGATTTCTGGCGCGGCAAGCGCGTACTGATTACCGGCCACACCGGTTTCAAGGGCAGTTGGCTGACCCTGTGGCTGCAAAGCCTCGGCGCGCAAGTCAGCGGTTTCTCGCTGGATCCGTCGACCGAGCCGAGCCTGTATGAACTGGCGCGGGTTCACGAAGGGATCAACGATCAGCGCGGTGATCTGCGCGATCTCGGCGCGTTGCTGGAGATCATCGCCGACACCGAGCCGGAAATCGTCCTGCACCTGGCCGCGCAGCCACTGGTGCGTGAAGGCTATCGCGACCCG
Organism: Pseudomonas sp. AO-1; assembly: GCF_019775695.1. Lineage (NCBI taxonomy): Bacteria > Pseudomonadati > Pseudomonadota > Gammaproteobacteria > Pseudomonadales > Pseudomonadaceae > Pseudomonas > Pseudomonas sp. AO-1. The sequence goes on along the minus strand of NZ_CP079947.1, from coordinate 4,832,941 downwards.
CTGGGTACTTATTCCAGCAACGTCATGGGCACGCTGAACCTGCTCGAAGCGATCCGTCAGGTCGGTTGCGTGCGCGCCTGCGTGCTGGTGACCACCGACAAGGTTTACGCCAACAAGGAATGGCTGTGGCCCTACCGCGAAGACGAAGCCCTCGGCGGGCACGATCCCTACAGCAGCAGCAAGGCTTGCTGCGAACTGTTGGCGCAGTCTTACGCCGCGTCGTTTTTCCCGGCCGACAAGTACGCTGAACACGGTCTGGCCCTGGCCACCGCGCGCGCCGGCAACGTCTTGGGTGGCGGTGACTTCGCCCCTGAACGGCTGATTCCCGACGTGCTCAAGGCCTGGACTGCAGACGAGCCGGTGACCCTGCGTTACCCGCAAGCCGTGCGCCCGTGGCAGCACGCGCTGGAACCGCTGGCCGGTTACCTGCAACTGGCTGCCGGCCTCTACGAGCAAGGCCCGGAATACGCCGGGGCGTGGAATTTCGGCCCGGGCAAGGCGGACATGTGCAGCGTCGGCGAAGTGGTCGAACTGCTTGCCAACCGCTGGCCTCAGGCACGTGGTTTGCGCATCGAAAAAAGCGAACTGCACGAGGCCGGCCTGTTGCGTCTGGACAGCAGCCGCGCCCGTCAGGTGCTGGGCTGGCAGCCACGCTGGACCTTGCAGCAATGCCTGACCCAGACCCTCGACTGGCATCTGGCGTGGCAGAACGGCGATGACATGCGCAACGTCACTCTCGGCCAACTGAACCTGTACCGAGGCGCGCTGTGAGCGAGTTTTCCTTGAAACCGTTGCCGCTGGCCGGGCTGTTCAGCGTCCAGCACAAACGCTTCGAAGATCAGCGCGGGCACTTCGCCCGATTGTTCTGCGAAGGCAGCCTGAACGCGTTCGGCCGCGAATTTCACATCCGCCAGATCAACCATTCCTGCACCCGCGAGAAGGGCAGTGTGCGCGGTCTGCATTATCAGAATGCCAATGCGCCGGAAGCCAAGCTGATCACTTGCCTGCGCGGTGAAGTGTGGGACGTGGCGGTGGATCTGCGTCCTGACTCCGAGACCTTTCTGCACTGGCACGCCGAGCACCTCAAGGCTGGCGATGGTCGCAGCCTGTTGATTCCGGCCGGGTTCGCCCACGGCTTCCAGACCCTGACCGCCGACGCCGAACTGCTTTACCTGCACAGCGCTGATTATGCGCCGGAGCATGAGGGCGGCTTGTCGGTGAACGATCCACGGCTGGCGATTGCCTGGCCGTTGCCTGTCAATAATTTGTCAGCGCGTGATGCCAGCCATCCTGCGCTCGATCAACACTTTGCCGGAGTGCGTCTATGAACTGCCGTGGGTGCGCCGCACCGCTGAGCCTGCCGCTGATCGACCTCGGCACCTCGCCACCGTCCAACGCCTACGTGCACGCCGAGCGCCTGGAACAGGCCGAGCAATGGGTGCCGCTCAAGGTTGCCGTGTGCCAGCAATGCTGGCTGGTGCAGACCGAGGATTACACCCGCGCCGACAGCCTGTTCGACGCCGAGTACGCCTACTTCAGTTCGTTCTCCAGCACCTGGCTGGCCCATGCCGAGCGTTATGTCGCCGAGATGGTCGAGCGCTTTGACCTGAACGCCGACAGCCGTGTGGTCGAAGTCGCCGCCAATGACGGCTATCTCCTGCAGTACGTCGCTGCTCGCGGCATTCCGTGTCTGGGTGTCGAGCCGACCCGCAGCACCGCGCAAGCGGCGCGGGAAAAAGGCCTGCAGATTCGTGAAGTGTTCTTCGGTCGCGACAGCGCTGCGCAGCTGCACAGCGAAGGCTGGGGCGCCGACCTGATGGCCGCCAACAACGTGCTCGCGCATGTGCCGGACATCAATGATTTTCTCGGTGGTTTCGCCGCGCTGCTCAAGCCGACCGGCGTCGCCACTTTTGAGTTTCCGCAACTGCTGACGCTGATGGCCGGCGCGCAGTTCGACACGCTGTACCACGAGCACTATTCGTATCTGTCGCTGACCGCGGTGCAGACTTTGTGCGAGCGCAATGGTCTGGAAGTGTTCGACGTCAGTCAGTTGAGCACCCATGGCGGTTCTCTGCGGGTGTTCGTGCAGCGCCAGGACGGTGAGCGTCGTGCGGTGCAGCCGGCGGTGCAGCAACAACTGCAGGCCGAACTGGATGCCGGGGTGAAAACGCCGGAGTACTACGCGACCCTCGCGCCGGCTGCCCAACGCATCAAACATGAACTGCTGCGCTTCCTGTTGCAGGCCAAGGCCGACGGCAAGCGTGTGGTCGGTTACGGCGCGGCGGCCAAGGGCAACACCTTGCTCAACTACGCCGGGGTCAAACCCGATCTGCTGGCGTGGGTGGCCGATGCCAACCCGCACAAGCAGGGCAAGTTTTTGCCGGGCAGTCGTATTCCGATTGTCGCGCCGGCGCAGATCGACATCGAAAAACCGGACTACGTGCTGGTGTTGCCGTGGAACCTGCTGCACGAAGTCAGTCAGCAACTGGCGCAGGTGCGTCAGTGGGACGGGCGCTTCGTGATCGCCGTGCCTGAGATGAAAGTCCTGTGAAAGTCCTGGTCAGCGGCGCCACGGGCTTCGTCGGTCGGCATCTGGTCGCGGCGTTGCTCGCGCGTGGCTGCGCCGTGCGCGCGGTGGCGCGCAATACAGATACGGCTGCGAGCATGCCATGGATCAATGACGTCGAATTCGTCGCGGCGGATATTCATGCGGCGGAGCTGGACATTGCGGCGCTCACCGACGGCATCGACGTACTTGCCCATCTCGCCTGGCCGGGGTTGCCGAACTATCGGGCGCTGTTCCATTTCGAGCACAACCTGATGGCCGACTACCGCTTTATCAAAGACGCGGTCGAGGCGGGTGTGCCGCAAGTCCTGGTGACCGGCACCTGCTTCGAGTACGGCATGCAAAGCGGCCCGCTCAGCGAAAGCGTCGAGCCGCGGCCGAGCAATCCTTACGGTCTGGCGAAACACACACTGCACCTGTTTTTGCAAAATCTGCAGCAGGAAAAACCGTTCACCTTGCAGTGGGCGCGTCTGTTCTACCTGCATGGCGAAGGGCAGAACCCCAACAGCCTGCTGGCGGCGCTGGATCGGGCGATCGATGCCGGCGAGACGTCGTTCAACATGTCCGGCGGTGAGCAACTGCGGGACTTTTTGCCGATTGCCAGCGCCGCCGATCACCTCGCCGCGATCGTCCATCAGCGCGATTTCAATGGCGTGATCAATTGCGCCAGTGGCCAACCGGTATCGGTGCGCGCACTGGTTGAACAACGGCTGCGCGAGCGCGGTGCGGCACTGAATCTGAACCTCGGCCATTACCCTTATCCGACCCATGAACCGATGGCGTTCTGGGCCGTGACCGAGCGTTTGCAACAGCTACTGGGAGAGCCGCAATGAGGCACGAGTTGTATCGGGTCACCGACCTGCCGGTGTTGCAGAACCGCACCTTTGCCGACCCTGAATCGGCAAAGGCGTCGGCCAGCGCCGACATGCTGCTGGTGCAGGATGAGCGCAGCGGTCTGATCTTCAACGCCGCGTTCGATGCCGACAAGCTCAGCTATGACGCCGACTATCAGAACGAACAGGCCCATTCGGGCCAGTTCCAGAAGCACCTGAGCGACGTCGAAGGCATCATCGCCAAACACTTCAAGGGCCAGGAGCTGATCGAAGTCGGCTGCGGCAAGGGCTACTTTCTTGAGTTGCTCAAGGGCCTCGGTTATTCGATCACCGGGATTGATCCGGCCTACGAAGGCGAAAACGCCGACGTAATCAAGGCGCCGTTCACCCGAGGTCTCGGCCTGGCGGCGGACGCCATCGTGCTGCGTCATGTGCTGGAACACATCGAAGACCCGGTCAGCTTCCTGTCGGTGATCGCCGAAGCCAACCAGGGCGGGCAGATCTACATCGAAGTGCCGTGCTTCGACTGGATCCTCGAGCACAAAGCGTGGTTCGACCTGTTCTACGAGCACGTCAATTATTTCCGCCTCGATGACCTGCGCCGGATGTTCGGCACCGTGCACGAGGCCGGCCACCTGTTTGGCGGCCAGTACCTGTACATCGTCGCCGACCTGTCGACGTTGCGCCTGACCCCGGATCAACCGGTGCCACGCCTGGCACTGCCGGACGGTTTTACGGCGAGCCTTGAGCGTGCGGTGCAGATCATCCAGTCCGCACCTGAACAGGGTTCGGCGATCTGGGGCGCGTCGTCCAAAGGCGTGATCTATTCGCTGTTCCTGCAGCGCGCGGGTGTCGCGGTGGATCGCGTGGTGGATATCAACCCCGCCAAGCAGGGACGTTATCTGCCACTGAGCGGCGCGCGGGTGTCCTCGCCGCAAGAGGCCATGGATGCCTTGCCCGAAGGCGCCAACCTGTTTGTGATGAACTCCAATTACCTCGAAGAAATCAAGCGGATGACCGGTGGACGTTACGTCTATCACGCCGTTGACAGCGCTTCGTTCCAGTGACCCTTGAGATTTTGAACATGACCGACAACAGCATCAACAAAGCCTTCGAAGCCGAGTGCCGGGAACAGATCGCCCAGCAGGGTGACGACCAGAAACTCACTGGCCTGGCCCGTGATTTCTTCAACGAATCGGCCAAACACAAGTACAGCTATCACTTCTCGTGGATGGGCCGCCCGATCATCCAGCTGCCGCAGGACATGATGGCAATGCAGGAGATCATCTGGCAGGTCAAGCCGGATCTGGTCATCGAGTGCGGCATCGCCCACGGCGGTTCGATCATCTATTACGCCTCTCTGCTGGAACTGCAAGGTCACGGCGAAGTGCTGGGCATCGACCTCGACATCCGCCCGCACAACCGTGAAGCGATCGAAAGCCACCCGATGGCCAAGCGCATCAAGATGATCGAAGGTTCGAGCATCGATCCGGCCATCGCCGCTCAGGTGCAGGCTGCGGCCAAGGGCAAGAAGGTCATTCTGGTCCTCGACTCCAACCACACCCACGACCACGTGCTCGAAGAGCTGCGCCTGTATGCGCCGCTGGTCTCGGTCGACAGCTACTGCGTGGTGATGGACACCGTGGTTGAAGACATGCCGGCCGATTTCTTCCCGGATCGCCCGTGGGGCCCGGGCGACAACCCGAAAACCGCGGTGTGGAAGTACCTGGAAGAGAATCAGGACTTCGAGATCGACCAGCAGTTGCAGAACAAGCTGCTGATCACCGTGGCGCCGGACGGCTATCTGCGTCGCGTTCGTTAATTCGCACCATCACCAAAGCGTTATCTCGGCGAGTCGCCGGTTGTGGAGAGAAGTTATGCAAGGCAAGTACAGTTCTGAACTGGCGCTACCGCTCAACGAGCTGTTGACCGTGGTGCTGATTACTCACAATCGGCCGGCGTTCCTGCGTCGGGCGGTGAAGTATTACAGCAGCTTGCCCTGCCGGATCATGGTGCTCGACTCGACGGTCGAGCGGCCTGAAGGGGATTTTTCCGCCGTCGATTATCACCATGTGCCGCAGTTCGCCTACTGGGGCATGCAGGCCAAACTGGCTTATGGTGTGGAGCAGCTGACCACGCCGTATATGGTGCTGGCGGCCGACGATGACTTCATCCTGCACGATTCGCTGACCGAGTCCGTGAACTTCCTGCAGGCGAACCAGGATTACGGCATGTGCCACGGCTATTGCCTGATGTACCTGTCTCTGGCCCATGGTGTGAACTACTACCGGCGTGACAAGAAAGTCCGGGAAGACTATTCGTCCGAGCGGGCGCAGGATCGGGTTATCGATTACATGAGTCAGTACATCCCGCCGTTCTACGCGGTGACCCGTACTGACCTGATGAAAAACTGGCATTCGGCGTTGCCACCGGGTACCAATTTCCAGTGGCAGGAAATCGGTCACGTCTATTACCTGCTGGCCAGTGCCAAGGCACGCATCCTGCCGATGCCTTATGTGGTACGCGAGATCAACTACGGTGTCTCCGAGCACAATACCGATGTGTATCACTCGCTGACGTACGCCGACGGCAAATCGGTCGCCGAGCGAGAAGCCTTTGCCGAGTTTCTCGCCTCTCTGCCAACCGCCATTCAAGGGCTCGACGCCGGACAGCTCAAGGCGTTTGCCCTGCAGAGTTTCGAGGCGATGGCTGACAGCTTGACGACTGGACGAGCGCTGACAGCGGAACTGATTTTCGAATCCACCTGGAATCAGAACCTCAGGCATCCGGATCGTCGTTTTGGTCCGTTGCAGTACGTCGAGATGCCGTTTTACAACCAGCCGTTCTTCGATCGTCTGGAACAGTTCGAATTCATGCTGCACGCCATGCCCGCCGGCCGTATGCAACTGGAAGGGCTTGAGGGGATATGGACGCGTCAGGCGCACCTGCTGCAGGCACGCAACAACGATACGCCGGAAAGTGTGGTCGACCGTTTGTGGCAGGCGCACGACCTCAATGCTTTCAACCAGACAGTCGTCAAACGCCTTGCCGCGCATCTGAATGACATGGGTGAAGACGAAGCCGCCGGGTCGGTGAACGAGTGGATCGCTCGGCTTGAAACCCTGGTGATTGAAGACCATCAGGCAGTCTTCGACAACATGAAATCCGGTCGCCTGCTGCAGTGGCTGGCCGCGCGGGAGCCGTCGGCGCAACAGGTCGAGTCGATCACTCGACATCTGTCGGCCAATGGCGGTGGTCCGCAGTTCGGCATCTTCCTGCTGGATCTGGATGACCAGATCGACAAGGTGCAGGTCTCGCTCGACAGTCTGCTCGAGGGGCACTGCAAAGCGTTCAGGATTGTGGTGTTCACCACGGGCGAGCCGCCGGTGGCGACCACCGCGCAAAATACCCTGCACTTCGTGCGCGTTACCCAGAGCAACTACGTCGACAAGTTGAATCAGAGTGCTCAGCAGTCAGCGTGCGACTGGTTGTTGCTGGCGCAGGCGGGCGACGAGTTCACCGCCGGCGGCCTGTTGCGGGCGAGTCTGGAACTGATGTCTGCCGCGGGTGTGCGCGCCGTCGCCACCGATGAAATCCAGCGCAAGGAAAACGGTGCACTGGTCGACGTCTTCCGCCCGGGCTTCAATCTGGACCTGCTGCAAAGCGTTCCAGCGCTGATGGCGCGTCATTGGTTGATTCGCCGCGAAGTGTTGCTCGAAGCCGGTGGCTATCAGGCCGACTTCAGCAAGGCACTGGAGCTGGATCTGCTGCTGCGCATCATCGAACAGGGCGGCATTGGCGGCCTGGCGCATCTCGACGAGCCACTGCTGATCACCCAGGCCTCGGTACTGGAAGAGAATGCCCACGAACGTCAGGCGCTGCTGCGTCACCTGGGCAATCGTGGTTACAAGGCCAGGGTCACCTCGGCGACGCCCGGTACCTATCAGATTGATTACCGTCACGCCGAACAGCCGCTGGTGTCGATCATTGTGCCGGCCATCGACGACCTGGCGGCACTGCGTCGCTGCCTGGAAGGCGTGTTGCTCAGAACCCGTTACAGCCGTTATGAAGTGCTGATTGCGGCGAATCCGAATCAGTCGGCCGAGGTCAATGACTGGCTGGGCACGCTGCGTAACCCTAAAGTCAATGTGCTGCGTGCCGATCAGCCGCTCGGCGAGACGGCGTTGTACAACGCCGCCAGCGAGCAGGCGCAGGGTGAGTATCTGGTGCTGTTGGCCGCTGACAGCGAAATCGTCAATCCAAACTGGATCGACTCGTTGCTCAATCACGCGCAGCGTCCGGAAGTGGCTATCGTCGGTGCCAAACTCGTCGATCGTGACGGCAAGATCGCTCATGCCGGTTTGATTCTTGGTCTGAACGATGGCGTGGGCTCGCCTTTCATCGGTGAAAAACATGCCGCTGAGGGCTACATGCAACGCCTGGCGGTCGAGCAGAATTATTCCGCGGTGTCGAAAGTGTGCCTGATGATCCGCAAAGAACTGTTCAACGCACTGGGCGGTCTGGACGAAGTGACGTTCGCCGACGGCTTGAGCGATGTCGATCTGTGCCTCAAGGCCGGTGAGGCGGGTTACCTCATTGTGTGGACGCCGCTGGTGCAGGTTGTGCATCCGGGCCTCTTGCCGCAAGCGCCATCAGCCCTGGCTGCTTTGCGTGAGAAGTGGGGCGGCGCCTTTGCGCAGGACAGTGCCTACAACGCCAACCTGTCCCTCATCGGCAAAGGTTTTACCTTGGGTGAAAGCACGCCGGTCAACTGGTCGCAGTTACTCGCTTGAGTCCGTCGGACAAGCAACAGGAATCAGCACATGTTCAACGGTAAATCGATCTTCATCTCTGGCGGCACCGGCTCGTTCGGGCGCAAATTCATCGCCCGTCTGCTTGAGCAATACCAGCCCAAGCGCGTGGTGGTGTTCTCCCGCGATGAACTCAAACAATACGAAATGCAGCAGACGTTCAACGCGCCGTGCATGCGCTACTTTCTCGGTGACGTGCGCGACGCCGACCGGCTGCGGCAGGCCATGCGCGGCATCGACTACGTGGTGCACGCGGCGGCGCTCAAGCAGGTGCCGGCGGCGGAGTACAACCCGACCGAGTGCATCCGCACCAACGTCAATGGCGCGGAGAACATCATTGCCGCCGCCATCGACAACGGCGTGAAGAAAGTCGTCGCGCTGTCCACCGACAAAGCGGCCAGCCCGATCAATCTGTACGGCGCGACCAAGCTGCTGTCGGACAAGCTGTTCGTCGCCGCCAACAACATTGCCGGTGAGCAACAAACGCGTTTTGCCGTGGTGCGCTACGGCAACGTGGCGGGCTCGCGGGGTTCGGTGGTGCCGTTCTTCAGCAAGCTGATTGCCGACGGTGCGCAGGAGCTGCCGATCACCGACGAGCGCATGACCCGCTTCTGGATCACCCTCGATCACGGCGTGCAGTTTGTCCTCGACAGCTTTGCGCGGATGCACGGCGGCGAAGTGTTCGTGCCGAAGATCCCGTCGATCCGCATCGTCGATCTGGCGCGGGGCATGGCCGAGCATCTGCCGCACAAGAACGTCGGTATTCGTCCCGGGGAAAAACTGCATGAACTGATGGTGCCGCTGGACGATGCGCGGATGACCCTGGAATTCGAGGATCACTACACCATCCAGCCTTCCATCCGCTTTACCAGCGTCGATGTCGATTTCTCCATCGACAAGCTTGGCGAACATGGGCGGCCGGTGAGTGAAGATTTCGAATACCGCTCCGACACCAATCCGCACTACCTCTCGGTCGGGCAGATCGCCGAGCTGCACGCGAAGTTGTCGGCATGATTCCCTACGGTCGGCAGAGCGTTGATCAGGCGGACATCGATGCCGTGGTCGAGGTTTTGCAATCGGACTGGCTGACTCAAGGCCCGACCATCGAGCGTTTCGAGCAGGCAATGGCTGCACGCTGCCAGGCCGACTTCGCGGTGGCGGTGTGCAACGCCACCGCGGCGCTGCACATCGCTTGCCTCGCTGCCGGCCTGGGCCCGGGCGACCGTTTGTGGACCACGCCGAACACTTTTCTGGCCTCAGCCAACTGCGGGCGCTATTGCGGCGCCGAGGTGGATTTCGTCGACATCGATCCGCTGACCTGGAACCTCGATGCTTATGCTCTCGCCGCGAAGCTCGATCAGGCCGAGCAGGACGGCACACTGCCGAAAGTGTTGGTGGCGGTGGCGTTCTCCGGGCAGAGCTGCGACCTGCGCAAGATTGCCGAACTGGCCGAGCGCTACAACTTCACGGTGATCGAAGACGCCTCGCACGCGGTGGGCGCCAGCTACGCCGGGCGCCCGGTGGGGTGCGGGGAATTTGCGGCGATGACCGTGTTCAGTTTCCACCCGGTGAAAATCATCACCAGCGCCGAAGGTGGCATGGTCCTGACCAATCGCCCGCAACTGGCCGAGCGTCTGCAACGCCTGCGCAGCCACGGCATGACCCGCGATCCGCAGCAGATGAGCGAACCCAGCCACGGCCCGTGGTATTACCAGCAGATCGAGCTGGGCTTCAATTACCGGATCACCGATTTGCAAGCGGCGCTGGGTCTGTCGCAACTGGCCAAACTGGACGGGTTCATCGCCCGTCGCCGCGAACTGGCGGCGCGTTACGACCGGTTGCTGGCCTACCTGCCACTGACCTTGCCCAGCGCGCAGCCGGAGGCGGAATCGGCGTGGCACCTGTACGTGGTGCGCCTGCAGACCGAACGCATCGGCCTGACCCATCGTCAGGTGTTCGAAGGCTTGCGTGCCGCCGGCATCGGCGTGAACCTGCACTATATTCCTGTGCATTTGCAGCCGTACTATCGCGACCTGGGTTTTGCCGAAGGCGACTTCCCCGAAGCCGAGCGTTATTACGCCGAGGCGATCAGCCTGCCGCTGTATCCGTTGCTCAGTGATGAGCAGCAGGATCATGTGGTCGAGCAATTGCGCCGGCTGACCGAATAAACCCCGCTGCGGCGGCGAATGAGACTGTGCAATGCGTGATCTGAGTGAGCAGGAAAAATTCTGGCAGGGCGATTTCGGCAACCAGTACGTCGATCGTAACGTCGGTCAGCCGCTGGTCGCGGCCAACCTGGCGTTGTTCGCCAAGGCCCTGAGCCGCGCCGGGCGCATCGACAGTGTGGTTGAGCTGGGCACCAATGCCGGCAACAACCTGCAGGCGCTGCGTCAACTGCTGCCGCACAGTGAATTGTTCGGCGTCGAGATCAATGAAAGCGCCTGTGCGCAGGCGCGGGCACTGGGCATCGCGCAGATCTGGCACGGCTCGCTGTTCGACTTTCCGCGCGAGCGCAGTTACGACCTGACCCTGAGCAAAGGCGTGCTGATCCATCTGGCGCCGGAGCTGCTGCCGACTGCCTATGCGCAGTTGTATGCGTTGAGCCAGCGCTACATCCTGATCGCCGAATACTACAATCCGGCACCGGTGGAAGTGTCCTATCGCGGCAACAGCGGCAAGCTGTTCAAGCGCGATTTCGCCGGGGAAATGCTCGATCGTTATGCCGATCTGCAATTGCTCGATTACGGCTTTGGTTATCACCGTGACCCGCAATTCCCGGTGGACGACATCACCTGGTTTCTGCTGGAAAAACGTCCTTGAACAGCGTCGCAATCATCCCGGCCCGTGGTGGCAGCAAGCGCATTCCGCGCAAGAATCTGCTGGCGTTCGACGGCGTGCCGATGATTGTCCGCTCGATCCGAACGGCGCTTGACAGTGGCCTGTTCGAACAGGTCGTGGTCAGTACCGATGACGCGGAAATTGCCGAACTGGCGCTGGCTCACGGTGCGCAAGTGCCGTTCCTGCGCCCGGCTGAACTGGCGGATGATTTCACCGGCACCGCTGCGGTGATCGTGCATGCCTTGCAGCAACTGCCCGCGTTCGATTACGCCTGCTGCGTGTACGCCACGGCGCCGTTGTTGCAGGCGCGTTTTTTGTGCGAGGGATTCGAGTTGCTGCAGCAGCACCCGGACAAAGCCTTTGCGTTCTCCGTGTGCAGCTTTGGTTTCCCGGTGCAGCGTGCGCTGACGCTGGACGGGCAGGGCGCATTGACCGCGTTGTACCCGGAATTTCGCAACACCCGCTCGCAGGATCTGCCTGAAGCTTTTCAGGACGCCGGCCAGTTTTACTGGGGCCGTCGCGAGGCGTGGCTGCGCGGTGACGTGTTGTATTCACCCGCGAGCCTGCCGGTGCTTCTGCCGCGGCATCTGGTGCAGGACATCGACACGCTGCAAGACTGGAAACGCGCCGAATACCTCTACGCCGCGCTCAAGGCCGGCGGAGAACTGCAATGAGAGTGCTGATCCGCGCTGACGCTTCGCCGACCATCGGCAGTGGCCACATTGCCCGTTGTCTGACGCTGGCGCGGGTGCTGCGCCAGCAGGGCAGTCATGTCGCCTTTGCCTGTCGGCGGTTGCCCGGGCATCGGCTCGATGCCTTGGCTGCCGAAGGTTTCGAGACCTTCGCCTTGCCGGACTTCTACCCCGGCGAAGACCCGCAGCAAGCCATCGAATCGATGCTGCCGTGGCAGGCAGACATCGAGGCGCTGGACGCCTTGCTGGCAGGTCACGCCGCATTCGACTGGATCATCGCCGACCACTACGGCCTCGATCATCATTGGCAAACCGCTGCCCGTCGTTGGGCGCCACGGATTGCGGCGGTGGACGATCTCGCCACCCGCCGTTACAGCGTTGATCTGCTGCTCAATCAGAATCTGTCCGGTCTCAGCGCAAACTATGCGCCGCTGCTGCCCGAAGGCTGCCGCACCTTGCTCGGCCCGCGCTACGCCATGCTGCGCGAGGAGTTCGTCTGCCCGGCCATTGCGATCAAGCCCAAGGCGCGCCGGGTGCTGGTGAATTTCGGTGGTTTCGATGCGGCGATGCAGACTCACCACGCGATGTTGGCACTTCAGGACTTCACTGAACTGGAAGTGGATTTCGTCGCCGGTGCGGACAATCCTGCGTGGGCGCAAATGCAGGCACTGGCCGCAACACGGCCGCATTGGCGCATGCACAGTTTCGTCAGCGATTTCCAGCAACGCATGACCGCGGCCGATCTGTTTATCGGCGCCGGTGGCGGCACCAGTTGGGAGCGCGCGGCGCTGGGCCTGCCGACGATCTGCATCGCGGTATCGAACAATCAGCAGGCCAACGGCGAAGTCATGGCAGCGGCGGGGGCGCATGTGTTCATGGGCGCCCGCGAGCTGGTCAGCGTCGAACAACTGCGCGACGCCATCGGTTTTGTCGTCGACAATGTCTATCTGCGCCAGAGTCTGGCCGAGCGTTCACGTCAACTGGTCGATGGGCGCGGTGCGTTGCGCGTGGCGGCAGCGCTGGCCGGTGCCGTGCTCACGCTGCGCCCGGCGACCCTCGATGATGCGCAATTGCTGTTCGACGGGCGCAATGCCGAGGCTGTGCGGCGCTGGTCACTGGACACGGCTGCAATCGAATGGCCGCAGCACCTGAACTGGCTGAAGGCGAGCCTGCGCAACCCGCAGCGTCTGCTGTTGATTGCCGAGGCCGATGACGGCCCGGTCGGCGTCTTGCGTTATGACTTGCGTGGATTTGAGGCTGAAGTGTCGCTGTATCTGCTGCGCGGGCGTTTTGGTCTGGGCTGGGGCAGGGCGCTGCTGGCGCGAGGTGAGGCGTTCGTCCGCGAGCACTGGCCGCAGATGACCGCCATCACCGCTCAGGTGCTGCCGGGCAATCGCCCCTCTTTAAATGTGTTTCGTGACGCCGGATTCGCCCAGAGTGCCTGCGCGTTCACCCAGGTTTTGAAGGATCACCGCGATGAGTAGTTTCAAGATTGGCGAGCGTCTGATCGGTGCCGATGCGCCGCCGTTCATCATTGCCGAGATGAGCGGAAACCATAATCAGTCGCTGGAGCTGGCGCTGCAGATTGTCGAGGCCGCCGCCAAGGCTGGGGCGCATGCCTTGAAGCTGCAGACTTACACCGCGCAGACCATGACCCTGGATCTGGCCGAGGGCGAGTTTTTCATCAAAGACCCGAATAGCCTGTGGGCGGGTACTTCGCTGTACGACCTGTATGAGAAGGCCCACACCCCGTGGGAGTGGCACGCGCCGATTTTCGCTCGGGCCAAAGAACTGGGCATGCTCGCGTTCTCGACGCCGTTCGATGACACGGCGGTGGACTTTCTCGAAAGCCTCGACGTGCCGGCGTACAAGATCGCGAGTTTCGAAAACACCGATCTGCCGTTGATCCGTCGTGTGGCGGCAACCGGCAAACCGCTGATCATCTCCACCGGCATGGCCAGCATCGCCGAGCTCGACGAAACCGTGCGCGCCGCCCGCGAGGCGGGGTGCAAGGATCTGGTGCTGCTCAAGTGCACCAGCACTTACCCGGCGACCCCGCTCAACAGCAACGTGCGCACGATCCCGCATCTGCGTGAACTGTTCGGTTGCGAGGTGGGACTGTCCGATCACTCGATGGGCGTGGGTGTGTCCGTGGCCGCCGTGGCACTCGGGGCAACGGTGGTGGAAAAACACTTTACCCTCGACCGTTCGGCAGGTGGCGTCGACGCCAGTTTCTCGCTGGAGCCTGCGGAGCTGGCCAGTCTGGTGGTCGAAACCGAACGCGCCTGGCAAGCCATGGGCCAGGTGCATTACGGCGTCACCGAGGCCGAGCGCAAGTCGCTGGTCTATCGCCGCTCGCTGTACGTCACTGCCGACATGGCCGCCGGTGAAGCCTTTTCCGGGGACAATCTGCGCGCCATTCGCCCTGGTCTCGGTCTGCCGCCCAAGCACACCGATGCCGTCCTCGGTCGCCGCGCTCGTCAGGCGATCAAACGCGGCACGCCGCTGGACTGGTCGTTGGTCGAATAACCCGATCTGCCACCGATTCGGCAAAATAGCGTGACCTGCGAGTCATAACGCGCATCTTCACTGTATTGTATTGACCGGGGAGATGGCGCCTGGCCGTGTAATCGGTTCCAGTGATAGCCCTTTGCGCTCCCCGTGGCTGCCCGTTGTGGCGGCCGTTTTCTGTTTGTCGGCGCCCCTCGAATCCTTGCGAGCGGTGGTTTTGGGCTGTTTTTTATTGGGAAGCCGTAATGATTGGCATAAAAAGCATTGCGAGCTACGTTCCTGTAGCCGGCGTGGACAATTACGCACAAGGTGCAAAATTCGAGAAGGATGAAGAATTCATCCTCGGTAAAATCGGTTCGGCCTTCCTGCCGCGCAAAGGCGCTGAACAGGAAACCTCCGATCTGTGCGTGGAAGCGGCCAATGCGCTGTTTGCCAGCAACCCTGAATTGAAACGTGAATCGATCGACGCGCTGATCGTCGTCACCCAGAACGGTGACGAAGAAGGTCTGCCGCACACCGCTGCGATCGTCCAGGACAAGCTCGGTCTGCCGACAAATGTTGCGGCGTTCGACATTTCCCTGGGCTGCTCCGGTTACGTCTACGGCATTTACGCGATCAAGGGCTTCATGGAAGCCGCCGGCCTGAAGAACGGCCTGCTGATCACCGCTGACCCGTATTCGAAAATCGTCGACCCGGAAGACCGCAACACCACCATGCTCTTCGGCGATGCCGCCACGGCGACCTGGATGGGCGAAGACCCGGCCTGGGCGCTGGGCAAGGCCAAGTTCGGTACCGACGGTTCCGGCGCGCCACACCTGAAAGTCACTGATGGCGTGTTCTTCATGAACGGCCGTCAGGTGTTCAACTTCGCACTGCTCAAAGTCCCGGCGCACTTGCACGAATTGCTCGACGACTCCGGCCTCAAGGCTGACGACATCGACGCCTTCTGCATTCACCAGGGCAGTGCGGCGATTGTCGATGCGGTGGCGCGGCGTTTCGAAGGTGAACCGGAGAAGTTCATCAAGGATATGGTCGAGACCGGCAATACCGTGTCGTCGAGCATCCCGCTGCTGCTGGAAAAACACGTACTCGATTCCGACTGGCAGCGCATTGCCCTGAGCGGTTTCGGTGTCGGTCTGTCGTGGGGCTCGGCGATCATCTATCGTCCTTGAGTCGGTCAAAAACGGCGGATACAAAAATAGCGTTCAAGGTTACCCTTGAACGCTATTTTTTTGCCTGAAGGGAGCGCGAGCCGGCATGAGCGAGTTTTTCCAAGCCAACGCCGAGGTTATCCAGCAGCGCTGGCCGGCGTTGTTCGAGCGGCTGATGGCTGAAGACGGTTCAGCGGTTCAAGCCGAGCTGGTGCAGGGCTTGGGCTCGACGCTCAGTGTCAATGGCATTCAACTGACCAGTCGCCACGACCGCGTCCACGAAGCCCGCATCCAGGCTGCCAGTCTGGCGGATAAGCCGCAGTTGCACGTCTATGGCACCGGCCTCGGCGACCTGCCATCGGTGCTGCTGGAGCGCGCCGGGCTTGAGCGGTTGTACGTGCATATTCTCAATGGCGCGTTGTTCGCCCTGGTGCTGCAACTGCTCGATCAGCGCCAATGGCTGGAAGATCCGCGCGTGCAGCTGTTCTATGCCGGTGATCTGTCAGACATCTGCACACCGTTTTTCGCCTTGCCGGCCGAGATGCTGCTGGCTGATGACTTCAACGCGAAGATCCGCGATCGGTTGGTCAGCGAAGTGCACTTGAGCTTCAACAATCGTGAATTCGATCCACATTTGCCGTTCATTCAGCAGCGTCTGCAAGACTGTTTGCCGGTGTTGCTGGGCGATGATGATGTGGCGCAGTTGTTCGGGACGGCCAGTGGCCGGGAAATCTATGTGATTGGCACCGGGCCGACGCTCGAAGGACATTTTCAGCGTCTGGCGGCGGTGCGCGCGCAGGCTGAACGTCCGGTGTTGATGTGTGTGGATACCGCTTACCGGCCATTGCGTGAGCACGGGATCGTCCCGGATCTGGTGGTCACCATTGATCAGCGCATCAGCTTCCGGCATCTGCCGTTCGAGGACTCCGCTGGCATCCCGCTGGTGTATCTGCCCATGAGCGATCCTGCCGTGCTGACCGCGTGGAAGGGCAAACGCTACGGCGGTTACTCGGCCAGTCCGGTGTACGCCGCGTTGCGCGAGCAATATCCGCGCGGGCAACTGCATGTCGGTGGCAGCGTGATTCATCCGGCGGTGGATCTGGCGGTGAAGATGGGTGCATCGCGCATTACCCTGTTCGGCGCCGACTTCGCCTTCCCGATGAACAAGACCCATGCCGGCTGGAATGACGGTGATCTGGGGCCGGGGGTCGATCAGGCGCGGCACTGGGTACAGGACGGCCATGGCCAGCGGGTCAGCACCCAGCTGAACTTTCGCGGCTATCTGTGTGTGCTGGAGCGCTATATCGCCGCGCATCCGCAGGTGCAGTTCTTCAACAGCAGTCGGGCAGGCGCGCTGATCGCCGGGACACAGTTCAATCAGGAGTTTGTGCAATGACGACGATTGAGCAGTGCGTCGACGAGTGCCGTCAGTGCGCCGGGTTGTTTCGTCTGGGGCGTGACGTTGAGGCGGCGCTGGATATGGTCGAGGTGTTCGAGGGCGCGCAGCAATTGCTGATGTCCGCGCCGGCGACGGTACAGCAGGACTGGGCCTTGGTACTCACGCAGATGCTCGACTGTCAGGAGCGCCAGGACTGGTTGGGCCTGGCTGACTGGATGGAGTACGAGTTGATCGAAGTGTTGCAAAAAGCACGATCGGCAAACTGACCGACCGCACTGGCCCGCGGCTTTGCGTGCGGGTCGGTTTTATGGCGTCATTTTTTCGCAGGTGGGGGGCGCTAAGCCCTTGTTTTCTCGGGGGTGGCAGGGTGATGGCAAATTTTTTTCAAAAAGCCCTCAAGCAACCTGCCAACCCGACGATAACTATTACGAAGGTTCTCTAGGCCATTCCAGGCGGTTGCCAGGGCCGGAAGCCGCAGTACCCAACCAACGAGGAATTCGTCATGGCTTTAACAGTAAACACCAACACCACGTCGCTGAACGTTCAAAAGAACCTGAACCGCGCTTCCGACGCTCTGTCGACTTCGATGCAGCGCCTGTCTTCCGGCCTGAAAATCAACAGCGCTAAAGACGACGCTGCTGGCCTGCAGATCTCGAACCGTATGTCTTCGCAGATCCGTGGTAACACCCAAGCCATCCAGAACGCCAACGACGGTATCTCCGTTGCTCAGACCGCTGAAGGCGCTCTGCAAGCGACTACCGACATTCTGCAGCGTATGCGTGAACTGGCTGTTAAAGCACGTAACGGCACCAACGGCACTGCTGACCAGACCGCTACCAACGCTGAATTCGCTCAGATGTCTGACGAAATCACCCGTATCTCGGCATCGACCAACCTGAACGGCAAAAACCTGCTGGACGGTTCGGCTGGTACTGTGACCCTGCAAGTTGGCGCAAACACTGGTTCGGCTAACCACATCGACCTGGTACTGAGCTCCAAGTTCGACGCCGTCAGCCTGTCGGTTGGTAGCGGTACTCTGTCCCTGACTGGCGCTACCGTAACTGGCGCTTCGCAGAACATCGACAACGCGATCACCGCAATCGACGCCGCTATCGCTGCAATCGGTGCAACTCGTGCCAGCCTGGGTGCTTCGCAAAACCGTCTGACCAGCACCATCCAGAACTTGCAGAACATCACCGAGAACACCACTGCTGCACAAGGTCGCGTACAAGATACCGACTTCGCCGCAGAGACTGCTAACCTGACCAAGCAGCAAACCCTGCAACAGGCTTCGACCTCTGTACTGGCTCAAGCCAACCAACTGCCTTCCGCTGTACTGAAGCTGCTTCAGTAATTCGGAATGAGTTTGGGCGGGAGGGTGCGCTGGTCGCGCTCTCTCGCTTTTTTACGTTAGGAGGTGATGAGCATGGACATGAGCGTAAAGCTTAACGTGTCTTATCCGGCTCCCAAGCCAGCGACGCCTGTTGCTGATAAGCCGTCCGAGACGCCAAAAGTTGCACCGGCCGACGCTCCGGTCGCTGACAAGAAAAGTCAGCAAACGGATGACGCCAAGTTGAAACTGGCCGTGCAAGAGATCGAGAAGTTCGTTCAATCGATCAAGCGTAACCTGGAGTTCTCGATCGACGAGCACTCTGGCAAGGTCATCGTCAAGGTGATCGCAAGCGAGACGGGTGAGGTCGTACGCCAGATCCCCTCCGCAGAAGCACTCAAGCTCGCAGACAGCCTCGCCAACGCAAGCCATGTGTTGTTCGACGCCAAAGTCTGATAGCTGGCATGAATAGTGTTTGTCTTTCTTGAATGACGCCTGGATGGGTCAAAAGTCTGGCAACAATCTGAAGGGAGATGCACATGGCAAGTCCAATTCTACCGGGTTCCGGACTGGGTTCCGGCCTGGACATCGGCGCGATCGTGACCGCGCTGGTCAACGCCGACAAGTCGCCGAAGCAGACGCAGATCGATTCCGCGACCAAGACCAATACCCTGAAGATTTCCGGTGTCGGCACGTTGAAGAGTGCGCTGACCGCGTACCAGACGGCGATGACCAACCTGGGCAGCAAGACCAACCCGGCATTTGCCGGCTTCACGGCGACCTCGAGCAACACAGCGATTCTCGGCGCCACCTCCGATAACACCGCGGTGTCGGGGACTTACAACGTTGTTGTCAACCAATTGGCCACTGGCTCGAAAGTTGCCAGCGCTTCATTCGCCGGCGGTGCTGCCAGTGCCATTCCGAGTGGTACCCTGAAAATCAGTCAGAATGGCACTGATTACAATGTCACGATTCCGGCCAATGCGACCTTGCAGAGCACCCGTGACGCGATCAACACGGCTCAGGGCGCCAATGGCATTTCTGCCAACATCGTGACCGATAGCAGCGGCGCTTCGCGTCTGGTGATCAGCTCGAACAAGACGGGCGCAGGTTCCGACCTGTCTGTCAGCGGGATTGCCGGTCTGGAAATCGACGGTACTCAGCCGATGGGTACCAATCCGGCGGCAGGCGCCTCTGGCAACGTCAACGGTCCTGCACAAGATGCCATGGTGACCATCGACGGTCTTCAGGTTTCCAGCAAGAGCAACACGGTCAGTGGTGCAATCAGCGGCTTGACTCTGAATCTGACCGCAGTCAGCCCAGTCGTTGGTAGCGTTGCCACGCCGACCGTTGTCAGCGTCGATACCAACACCAAAGGGCTGCAGGCTTCGGTTCAGGCGTTTGTTGACGCCTACAACACCCTGAAGACCACCATCGACACCCTGTCCAAGGCAACACCGGACGCCGATGGCAAACTGACGGTGCAGGCCGCTTTCACCGGTGACTCGTTGCCGCGCTCGCTGATCTCCGACATCCGTGGCCAGTTGACTGCTCCTGGTGCTGGTGCAGATGGTGCTTTGTCCTACCTGTCGGAGATCGGTGTGATGACCGATCGTCTCACCGGTAACCTGACGTTCGATACTGCTGCGTTCACCAAAACCATGAGTCAGCCTGGCAAGGCCGGTCAGGTTCAGCAGATGTTCACCGGGACCAATGACACCAACGGTCTGCTGGCGCGCATGAGCAAGGCGGTGGACCCGTATCTGAAAGCTTCTCCGGATGGTAAAACCACCACGGGTTTGCTTGATCAGCGTATGACCATTTTGAACAACAACACGCGCAACCTTACTTCCCAGCAATTGGCGCTGGATCTGCGTGTGGCCAACCTGACCAAGACGTTGACTGCGAAATACAACGCCATGGACCTGCTGGTTGGGCAAATGAAGGCGACGGCCAGTAACATCACGTCGTTCTTCAGCTCGCTGAACGCTCAGCAATCCGCGAAGTAACCCGCAAGAACGACAAAAACCCGGCTACGCTTTATCGGCGTGCGCCGGGTTTTTGTCTTTTGATCTAAAGTTCTGTGATTCGTTGGCGATACACTGGTTATACGAGTCATTGTGGCAATGAGGTAGAACATGAACCCAATGTTAGCCCTTCGGCAATATCAGAAAGTCGGCGCGCACGCCCAGACCTCCGAGGCGAGCCCGCACCGTCTGGTACAAATGTTGATGGAAGGCGGGCTGGCCCGCATCGCTCAGGCCAAGGGTGCCATCGAGCGCAAGGACATTCCTGGCAAGTGCACCTCGATCAGCAAGGCCATTGGCATTGTCAGCGGTCTGCGCGAAGGTCTGGACCTGGAAAAGTGTGCCGATGAATTGGCCGATCTGGACGGGCTGTACATCTACATGATGAAGCGCCTCGCCGAGGCCAACATCAACAGCGATCCGCGCATTCTCGATGAGGTCGCCGGCTTGCTGAGCACGGTCAAAGAAGGCTGGGATGCCATCGCCCCCGAGCCTGCTCCGCAGTTTTGAAGGAGAGCACCATGAGTCTTGTATTGCAGCGAATCGCCGACACCCGTGAAGCGCTGGTCAGTGCGCTGGCCGAACGCAACTGGGAAGCCATTGGCGAGCTGGATCTGGCTTGCCGATCCTGCATGGAAGACGTCATGGTCGAGGCCTCGCTGGATGAGGAGGCCTTGCGCAATAACCTTGAGGAGCTGCTCCATGTCTACAAGGAGCTTCTGGAGGCAGCGATGGGTGAGCGGCAGGCGATAGCCAACGAGATGTCGCAGATCACCCAAGCGCAAAAGGCGGCAAAGGTTTACCATCTGTTTGGTTAATTAACCCCCAGTTAATCCAGACATGTGCGCCATAAATTTGACTGTGCACGGTTTTTTGACTTAACTAGTGGCTGTTTTCAGATTTCAGGCGTCTACAGGCACAAGGTGTCCTGCAAGCGTCTCGCTTGCCCCATTTTTCGGGCATTGAGTTGACTAGGGAAGTTGCTATTGCATGTGGCGTGAAACCAAAATTCTGCTGATCGATGACGATAGCGTCCGCCGCCGCGACCTGGCGGTGATTTTAAATTTTCTCGGCGAAGAAAATTTACCCTGCGGCAGCCATGACTGGCAGCAGGCTGTCGGCTCTTTGTCATCAAGTCGTGAAGTCATCTGTGTACTGATCGGGACGGTAAATGCTCCGGGTGCACTGTTGGGCTTGTTAAAGACACTCTCGACATGGGATGAGTTCCTTCCGGTTTTGCTGATGGGCGATAATTCTTCCGTCGACCTGCCGGAAGACCAGCGCCGCCGGGTGCTTTCGACGCTGGAAATGCCACCCAGCTACAGCAAGCTGCTCGACTCCCTGCACCGTGCCCAGGTCTATCGCGAGATGTACGACCAGGCCCGCGAGCGCGGCCGTCATCGCGAACCCAACTTGTTCCGCAGCCTCGTCGGCACCAGCCGGGCGATCCAGCATGTCCGTCAGATGATGCAGCAAGTGGCCGATACCGACGCCAGTGTGCTGATCCTCGGCGAGTCCGGCACCGGCAAGGAAGTGGTTGCGCGCAACCTGCATTACCACTCCAAGCGTCGCGACGCGCCATTCGTGCCAGTCAACTGCGGGGCGATCCCGGCAGAGCTGCTGGAAAGCGAACTGTTCGGGCACGAGAAGGGCGCCTTCACCGGCGCGATCACCAGCCGTGCCGGACGTTTCGAGCTGGCCAACGGCGGTACGCTGTTCCTCGATGAAATCGGCGACATGCCGCTGCCGATGCAGGTCAAACTGTTGCGCGTCCTGCAGGAGCGTACCTTCGAGCGTGTGGGCAGCAACAAGACCCAGAGCGTCGATGTGCGCATCATTGCCGCGACTCACAAGAACCTCGAAAGCATGATTGAGGTCGGCACCTTCCGCGAAGACCTCTACTATCGCCTGAATGTGTTCCCGATCGAGATGGCGCCGTTGCGTGAGCGCGTCGAAGACATCCCGCTGCTGATGAACGAACTGATCTCGCGCATGGAGCACGAAAAGCGCGGTTCGATCCGCTTCAACTCGGCAGCGATCATGTCGCTGTGCCGTCACGGCTGGCCGGGCAACGTCCGCGAGCTGGCCAACCTGGTGGAGCGCATGGCGATCATGCATCCGTACGGGGTCATCGGTGTGGTCGAGTTGCCGAAGAAATTCCGCTACGTCGATGATGAAGACGAGCAGATGGTCGACAGCCTGCGCAGCGATCTCGAAGAGCGCGTGGCGATCAACGGTCATACCCCGGACTTCACCGCCAACGCTTTGTTGCCGCCGGAAGGTCTGGACCTCAAAGACTACCTCGGTGGTCTGGAGCAGGGCCTGATCCAGCAGGCACTGGACGATGCCAATGGCATTGTGGCGCGTGCCGCCGAACGCCTGCGCATTCGTCGTACCACGCTGGTGGAGAAGATGCGCAAGTACGGCATGAGCCGGCGCGAAGGTGATGAACAGGCGGATGATTGACGCCTGTTTTTCAACGCCTTCATTTATAAGCAGTTTTTTTTAGGCACGGGTATTGCTACATCCCTCGCAACGTTCCGTTTAACTGACGGTCAGCCAAGCGAGAGAACACAATGCCCCACGCCCAGATGTCATCTGCCTCCAATGCCGAGGGGCAATCGTCGTCCGTAGAGCAGGCGAGCCGTCAGGGGCTTGAGCAGGCGTTCGCGCTGTTCAATCAGATGTCCAGTCAATTGACCGACTCCTACAGCATGCTTGAAGCCCGGGTCACCGAGCTCAAGGGCGAGTTGGCCGTGGTCAGTGCCCAACGCATGCAGGAGCTGGCCGAAAAAGAACGTTTGGCCAACCGCCTGCAAAACCTCCTTGATCTGTTGCCCGGTGGTGTCATCGTCATTGACGGCCACGGCATGGTTCGCGAAGCCAATCCGGCGGCTATCGAGTTGTTGGGGTTGCCTTTGGAAGGCGAGTTGTGGCGCCACGTGATCGCCCGATGCTTCGCCCCGCGTGAGGATGATGGTCATGAAATCTCTCTGAAAAACGGTCGGCGACTGTCGATTGCCACCCGCTCGCTGGATGCCGAGCCGGGGCAGTTGGTGCTGCTCAACGACCTGACAGAAACCCGCCACCTTCAAGATCAACTGGCGCGTCATGAGCGTCTGTCATCGCTGGGGCGTATGGTCGCCTCGCTGGCCCATCAGATCCGCACGCCGTTGTCCGCCGCTTTGCTCTACGCCAGTCATCTGACTGAGCAGGAATTGCCGGTCGCGACCCAACAGCGCTTTGCCGGACGCCTCAAAGAGCGCCTGCATGAGCTGGAGCATCAGGTGCGTGACATGCTGGTGTTCGCCCGCGGCGAGTTGCCGTTGACTGACCGCATCACCCCCAATGCCTTGATGCAGTCGCTGCAAGCGGCAGCGTTGACCCATGTGCAGGACTTGCCCATTCGCTGGCAGTGCGACAGTCATGCCGGCGAATTGCTGTGCAACCGCGACACGCTGGTCGGGGCTCTTCTCAATCTGATCGAAAACGCGATTCAGGCCAGTGACGGCAACGTGCGCCTGAAAGTGCATTGCTACACCCGCGACAGCAGCCTGCGCCTGTGCGTCAGCGACAGCGGCAGCGGTATAGATCCGGTGGTGCTCGAGCGTCTCGGCGAGCCATTTTTTACCACCAAAGTCACCGGCACCGGGCTCGGCCTGACCGTGGTCAAGGCTGTGGCCCGGGCACATCAGGGAGAATTGCGGCTGCGTTCGCGGGTCGGGCGCGGCACGTGCGCGCAGGTGATCCTGCCGCTGTTTTCCGCTGTACAGGGAGCTGAGTAAACGTCATGGGCATCAAGGTTTTGCTGGTCGAGGATGACCACTCGTTGCGCGAAGCGCTGGCCGATACGCTGTTGCTGGCGGGCCACGACTACCAAGCCGTCGGCAGCGCCGAAGAGGCGTTGCAAGCGGTCGAGCGCGAAGCGTTCAGTCTCGTGGTCAGTGACGTCAACATGCCCGGCATGGACGGCCATCAACTGCTTGGACTGTTGCGCGCCCGGCGGCCGCAACTACCGGTGCTGCTGATGACCGCACACGGCGCGGTGGAGCGAGCGGTCGATGCGATGCGCCAGGGGGCGGCGGATTATCTGGTCAAGCCGTTCGAGCCCAAGGCTCTGCTGGACCTGGTTTCGCGGCATGCGCTGGGCTGTATCAGCGTGGCTGATAGCGACGGGCCGGTGGCGGTCGAGGCGGCCAGTGCGCAACTGCTCGACCTGGCGGCGCGGGTGGCACGCAGCGATTCCACGGTATTGATCTCCGGCGAGTCCGGTACCGGCAAGGAAGTGCTGGCGCGCTACATCCATCAGCAATCCCAACGTGCCAGTCAGCCGTTCATCGCGATCAACTGCGCGGCGATTCCCGACAACATGCTCGAGGCCACGCTGTTCGGTCACGAGAAGGGCTCATTCACCGGCGCCATCGCGGCGCAGCCTGGCAAGTTTGAACAAGCCGATGGCGGCACCCTTCTGCTCGACGAGATTTCCGAAATGCCCCTGGGCCTGCAAGCCAAGTTGCTGCGGGTACTGCAGGAGCGTGAAGTCGAGCGTGTCGGTGCGCGCAAGCCGATCGCGCTGGATATTCGCGTGGTCGCGACCACCAACCGCGATCTGGCCGGCGAAGTGGCGGCTGGACGCTTCCGTGAAGACCTTTTTTACCGTCTGTCGGTTTTCCCTCTGGCGTGGCGTCCACTTCGCGAGCGCACTGCCGATATCTTGCCGCTGGCCGAGCGGTTGCTGAACAAACACGTCAATAAAATGAAGCACGCGCCGGCGAAACTGTCGCCAGAAGCCCGGGCTTGCCTCACCGGTTATCCGTGGCCGGGCAATGTGCGTGAACTGGATAACGCCATTCAACGGGCGCTGATTCTGCAGCAGGGCGGTTTGATCCAGCCGCAGGATTTCTGCCTGACGGGCGCGGTGACGTTTGGTGCTGCGCCGTCCGTTGCGCCGGTGCAGCCGTTGGTGCGCGAGATCGAAGTCGAGGCTGAATCCGCCGGTGCGCTGGGCGATGACCTGCGGCGTCGGGAGTTTCAGATGATCATCGATACCCTGCGCACCGAACGCGGCCGGCGCAAGGAAGCGGCGGAAAAACTCGGTATCAGCCCGCGAACCCTGCGCTACAAGCTGGCGCAAATGCGCGATGCCGGGATGGACGTCGAAGGCTATCTGTTCGCCACGTGAGCGGTGGAGCGAATGTTTGAAAGTGCTTTTCTGAAAGGCTGCCCGATAGCTGGCACCCTTGTTGCTAATACCTGTGTACCCGCCGAGTGAGTGTCAAAAAATTGCGGGCCGCCCAAGAGAGTAGACCATGAGCCAAGGTATTGAATTTAATCGGTTGATGATGGACATGAAGGCCATGAAAATGGACGCCATGGCCACGCCGAAATCGACTGCCGCCGTCCCTGAACTGGCAGGCAGCAGCTTTTCCGACATGCTCGGTCAGGCCATCAACAAAGTCAGCGATACCCAGCAGGCCTCGACTCAGTTGGCCAACGCATTTGAAATCGGCAAGAGCGGCGTCGATCTGACCGACGTGATGATCGCCTCGCAGAAAGCCAGCGTGTCGTTCCAGGCTCTGACCCAGGTGCGCAACAAACTGGTTCAGGCTTATCAAGACATCATGCAGATGCCGGTTTAAGGACGAGATTGAGTCATGGCAGAAGCAGTCGCCGATAACGTTCCGGCCAAGGCCACCCCGATAGACGGCAAACCGCCGCTGTTCGGCCTGTCCTTCCTGGAAAACCTCTCCGAGATGACCATGCTGCGTCAGGTGGGCCTGTTGGTCGGCCTGGCTGCGAGCGTGGCGATTGGCTTTGCCGTGGTGCTGTGGTCGCAGCAGCCGGATTACCGTCCGTTGTACGGCAGCCTTGCCGGCATGGACGCCAAGCAGGTCATGGACACCCTGGCCTCCGCCGACATCCCTTACACCGTCGAGCCGAACTCCGGCGCCTTGCTGGTCAAGGCTGACGACCTGTCCCGTGCGCGGATGAAACTCGCGGCCGCTGGTGTCACTCCCAGCGACGGCAACATCGGTTTCGAAATCCTCGACAAGGAACAGGGTCTGGGCACCAGCCAGTTCATGGAAGCGACCCGTTACCGTCGCGGCCTCGAAGGCGAACTGGCGCGCACCATCTCCAGCCTGAACAACGTCAAGGGCGCCCGCGTGCACCTGGCGATTCCGAAGAGCTCGGTGTTCGTGCGTGATGAGCGCAAGCCAAGCGCTTCGGTTCTGGTCGAGTTGTACTCCGGTCGTTCGCTGGAGCCGGGTCAGGTGGTGGCGATCATCAACCTAGTGGCGACTTCCGTGCCTGAACTGAGCAAATCGCAGATCACCGTCGTCGATCAGAAGGGCAATCTGCTCTCCGATCAGGCGGAGAACTCCGAAATGACCATGGCCGGCAAGCAGTTCGATTACAGCCGCCGCATGGAAAGCATGCTCACTCAGCGCGTGCACAACATTCTGCAGCCGGTACTGGGTAACGATCGCTACAAGGCTGAAGTCTCGGCCGACATTGATTTCAGTGCCGTCGAATCGACCGCCGAGCAGTTCAACCCGGACCAACCGGCGTTGCGCAGCGAGCAGTCGGTCAATGAACAGCGCACCGCCAGCAATGGCCCGCAAGGTGTCCCGGGGGCCCTGAGCAATCAGCCGCCGGCGCCGGCCTCGGCACCGCAAACCACCGGTGGTGCGCAGGGCTCTACCGGCATGATTCAGCCCGGTCAGCCACTGGTGGATGCCAACGGTCAGCAGATCATGGACCCGGCCACCGGCCAGCCGATGCTCGCACCGTACCCGGCGGACAAGCGTCAACAATCCACCAAGAACTTCGAACTTGACCGTTCCATCAGCCACACCAAGCAGCAGCAGGGTCGCCTGAATCGTCTGTCGGTGTCGGTAGTGGTCGACGATCAGGTCAAGGTCAATGCGGCCAACGGGGAAACCACCCGCGCGCCATGGAGCGCCGATGAACTGGCGCGTTTCACCCGTCTGGTGCAGGACGCCGTTGGCTTCGATGCCAGCCGTGGTGACAGCGTCAGCGTGATCAACATGCCGTTTTCCGCCGAACGCGGTGAAGTGGTTGCCGATATTCCGTTCTACTCCCAGCCATGGTTCTGGGACATCGTCAAACAAGTGCTGGGTGTGTTGTTCATCCTGGTGCTGGTGTTTGGTGTGCTGCGTCCGGTGTTGAACAACATCACCGGTGGCGGCAAAGGCAAGGAGCTGGCCGGTCTGGGCAGCGACGTGGAACTCGGTGGCATGGGCGGCCTGGACGGCGACCTGGCCAACGACCGCGTGAGCCTCGGTGGTCCGCAGAGCATTCTGTTGCCGAGCCCGAGTGAGGGTTACGACGCACAACTGAATGCAATCAAGAGCTTGGTGGCCGAGGATCCGGGTCGCGTGGCTCAGGTCGTGAAAGAGTGGATTAACGCAGATGAGTGATAACCGAGCCGCAACTGTCAAACTGAACAAGGTCGACAAAGCTGCAATTCTGCTGCTGTCCCTGGGTTCGACCGATGCCGCGCAAGTGCTGCGCCACATGGGCCCGAAAGAGGTTCAGCGGGTGGGTGTGGCCATGGCTCAGATGGGCAACGTCCATCGCGAGCAGGTCGAGCAGGTCATGAGCGAGTTCGTCGACATCGTCGGCGACCAGACCAGCCTCGGCGTCGGTTCCGACGACTACGTGCGCAAAATGCTTACCCAGGCCTTGGGCGAAGACAAGGCCAACGGCCTGATCGACCGCATTCTGCTCGGTGGCAACACCAGCGGCCTCGACAGCCTGAAATGGATGGAGCCGCGCGCGGTTGCCGACGTGATCCGTTACGAACACCCGCAGATCCAGGCCATCGTCGTCGCGTACCTCGACCCGGATCAGGCCGGTGAAGTGCTCGGCAACTTTGACCACAAGGTGCGCCTGGACATCATCCTGCGCGTTTCGTCGCTGAACACCGTGCAACCGGCTGCGCTGAAAGAGCTGAACCAGATTCTCGAGAAGCAGTTCTCCGGCAACTCAAACGCCTCGCGCACCACCCTGGGTGGCATCAAGCGTGCGGCGGACATCATGAACTTCCTCGACAGCTCGATCGAAGGCCAGCTCATGGACTCGATCCGCGAAGTCGACGAAGACCTGTCCGGTCAGATCGAAGACCTCATGTTCGTGTTCAACAACCTCGCCGACGTCGACGACCGCGGCATCCAGGCGCTGTTGCGCGAAGTCTCTTCCGATGTGCTGGTGCTGGCCCTCAAGGGTTCGGACGAAGGCGTCAAGGAGAAGATCTTCAAGAACATGTCCAAGCGTGCCGCCGAACTGTTGCGCGACGACCTCGAAGCCAAAGGCCCGGTGCGCGTCAGCGACGTGGAAACCGCGCAGAAAGAAATCCTCACCATTGCCCGTCGTATGGCCGAAGCCGGCGAGATCGTGCTCGGTGGCAAGGGCGGCGAGGAAATGATCTAAGCCCATGGACAAGCATGACGAGTCAGTGACGGATCTGATCCGCGCCCGCGATGTCCGTGGTTTCGAATCCTGGGCACTGCCCAGCTTCGATCCGCCGAAACCGGAACCCGAGCCGGAGCCGGAGCCCGAACCGCCGGAAATGGAAGAAGTGCCGCTGGAAGAAGTCCAGCCACTGACCCTGGAAGAACTCGAAAGCATCCGTCAGGAGGCTTACAACGAGGGCTTTGGCATCGGTGAGAAGGAAGGTTTTCACAGCGCCACGCTCAAGGTGCGTCAGGAAGCCGAAGTGGCGCTGGCGGCAAAACTGGCCAGCCTCGAACAACTGATGACCCACCTGTTCGAGCCGATTGCCGAGCAAGACACGCAGATCGAAAAATCGCTGGTCGACCTCGTGCAACACATCACCAGACAGGTGATCAAGCGCGAACTGGCGATCGATTCCAGCCAGATCGAACACGTCATGCGCGACGCGCTCAAGTTGCTGCCGTTGGGCGTGGACAACGTGCGCCTGTACGTCAATCCGCAGGACTTCGAACAGGCCAAGGCCTTGCGCGAACGCCATGAGGAAACCTGGCGCATCGTCGAGGACGAGTCGCTGATGCCCGGTGGTTGCCGGGTTGAAACCGCGCACAGCCGCATCGACGCGAGCATTGAAACCCGCATCACCCAGGTCATGGGCAAGCTGTTTGACCAGTTGCACGAACAGTCTCTGCACCCGGCTGCGCCGGATCTGAGTCTGGACATTCCTGAAGAAAGCCCATCGGCGACTGCGCCGCAAGAGCCGCTCGCGGACATCCCCGATGCGCCTTGAACGCACCAGTTTCGCCAAGCGCTTCAGCACCTATGCCGACGCCACTGAAATCGCTGGCGCGCCGATTCTTGAAGGCCGCCTGCTGCGCATGGTCGGCCTCACCCTCGAAGCCGAAGGCTTGCGCGCCGCCATGGGCACACGCTGCCTGGTGATCAATGACGACAGCTATCACCCGTCCCAGGTGGAAGCGGAAGTCATGGGGTTTTCCGGCAGCAAAGTCTTCCTGATGCCGGTCGGCAGCGTCGCCGGCATTGCCCCGGGCGCCCGTGTGGTGCCGCTGGCCGAAACCGGTCGTCTGCCGATGGGCATGAGCATGCTCGGTCGCGTACTCGACGGTGCCGGACGGGCGCTGGACGGCAAGGGCGGGATGAAGGCTGAAGACTGGGTGCCGATGGACGGCCCGACAATCAACCCGCTCAACCGCGACCCGATTCACGAACCGCTGGATGTCGGCATCCGTTGCATCAACGGTTTGCTGACGGTCGGGCGTGGTCAGCGTCTGGGCCTGTTCGCCGGTACCGGTGTCGGTAAATCGGTGCTGCTGGGCATGATGACCCGCTTCACCGAGGCCGACATCATCGTCGTTGGTCTGATCGGTGAGCGGGGTCGAGAAGTTAAGGAGTTCATCGAGCACATCCTCGGTGAAGAAGGCCTCAAGCGTTCGGTGGTGGTCGCCTCACCGGCGGACGATGCGCCGCTGATGCGTTTGCGCGCGGCCATGTACTGCACGCGGATCGCCGAGTATTTCCGTGACAAGGGCAAGAACGTTCTGTTGCTGATGGATTCGCTGACCCGTTTCGCTCAGGCTCAGCGGGAAATCGCTCTGGCCATCGGCGAGCCGCCAGCGACCAAGGGTTATCCGCCCTCGGTGTTCGCCAAACTGCCGAAACTGGTAGAGCGCGCCGGTAATGCGGAGAAGGGCGGGGGTTCGATTACTGCGTTCTACACCGTGTTGTCCGAAGGCGATGACCAGCAGGACCCGATTGCCGACTCGGCGCGGGGCGTGCTCGACGGCCACATCGTGTTGTCCCGGCGGCTGGCCGAGGAAGGGCACTATCCGGCCATCGACATCGAAGCCTCGATCAGCCGGGTGATGCCGGCGGTGGTTTCGGCGGAACACATGCAGCGTGCGCAGTACTTCAAACAGCTGTGGTCGCGCTATCAGCAGAGCCGCGATCTGATCAGCGTCGGCGCTTACGTCGCCGGTGGCGACCGAGAGACCGATCTGGCGATCAATCTGCAGCCGCAACTGACCCGCTACCAGCGGCAGGGGCTGAACGACAAGATCAACATGGGCGAGAGCCAGGCCTATCTGGAAACCCTGTTCGCGCCTGCGGCGGGCGGGTAACCGGCCATGGCCATGAGCCGAGCTGCACGTCTGGCACCGGTGGTGGAAATGGCCGAACAGGCTGAAAAAACGGCCGTCCAGCGCCTGGGATACTTTCAGGGCCAGGTCAAGGTGGCTGAAAGCAAACTCGCCGACCTCGATGCCTTTCGTCTGGATTATCAAGAACAGTGGATCGTACGCGGCAGCGACGGGGTTTCCGGGCAATGGCTGCTGGGGTATCACGGCTTTCTGGCGCAACTGGACACCGCGATCGACCAGCAGCGGCAAAGCCTGGCCTGGCACCAGAACAACCTGATCAAGGCGCGAGACGCCTGGCAGCAGGCGTTCGCCAAGGTCGAAGGCCTGCGCAAACTGGTGCAGCGCTACCGCGAAGAGGCGCAACGCCTCGAAGACAAGCGAGAGCAGAGGTTGCTGGATGAGTTGTCGCAGCGTTTGCCGCGGCACGATCCGTATTAAACGTGCCGCAGCAGTAGTGCTAGAGGATGGTCTGAGTCATTCGGCTAATATTGTGAAACTGAACAATGCGGAGAATCCCAGAAATTTGGAGTCGCGGAACACGGTGATGAAGGCATATATCTGTTTGCCCACAAGTTCCCAATCATTGGCAGGATCGATGGCTATACCGTGATCCTCTCGATCAGAGCCGAGTATACGCTTCTTTATGATGGGGAAGGTTCCATCGGCTACAAGGTAAAATGCAAGCTCGTCGCCTTTCTTACCCGGGTAGTTCGCCATCACGTAGGTATCACCACTTTCGTATTCAGCGTAGGTGACGATGTTTGGTGACAGGGTGTTTTTCAGGAACGGTGCTTCGAAAAGTGTATTAGGCGAGTTCATGATGCAGATCCTTTGATCTTAGGGCAGCGAAATTGCTGCCGCTTGATTAAGGGCTACGCCTCTTTCCTCGGTCCACTGTCAGATCTGACAGTGGCGACGAGCGGCAGTCTCGGTCAGTCTCGGAGTGGCTGCAGGGCATCGGTCTTACTGCGCAAACGATTGCAGCGCTACCGCGAAGCGGCGCAACGCCTCGAAGACAAGCGCGAGCAGAGGTTGCTGGATGAGTTGTTGCAGCGCCTGCCGCGACGCGATCCATACTGATGCGACGCGGCAGTACCGCTTTAAACGATGTCTTGAATCAATCGGCTGATACGCTGAACGTGAATGCCTTGGATTGACCCAGCGTGATTGATTTACGTCTTACGGTGAAGTACACACTGACCGTTTTTCCCACAAGTTCCCAATCGTCGGTCGAGTTGATTTTCGTGCCAACTTCCCCATTCGTAACTCCCGCGGAAGAAACTCTGGCGAGTTTTTCATAGTGCACATTCCCGTCAGCGTCAAAGACAAATGTGACTTCGTCATTTAGCTCTGTACGGTATCGCGCCATTACAATGGCTTCGCCTCGTTCGTACTCTGCATGGCTGATCTGGGTGGGCGACACTGTGTTTTTCAGGTGTGGCGCTGGGTAGGGTTCTTTTGACGAGCTCATGAGTCATATCCTTCGATTCGAGCGCAGCGATTTTGCTGCCGCTTGATGATGGGTTTGGATAATCATCGCGCACACTGACAGATCTGACAGTTACGACGAACGGTGCGCGAAGAGGGTGCAAATGAATCCATGGTCATTTGTTGCTGCAATCGAGTTGCTGGCCGCTCTACCAAGTGCTAAACCTTGTACACGTTCGTCAATGACAAGGAAGCCAGTCAATGTCAGTCGTTACAGAAGTCTCTCCGGATGGTCAAAAACTGACGATTTCGGTCAGGGGGCGGTTCGATTTCGGGCGCCATCAGGAGTTTCGCGAGGCCTATGAGCGGCTTAACCGCAAGCCTGACTCCATCGTGGTCGATCTGAAGGACGCCACCTACCTCGACAGCTCCGCGCTGGGCATGCTGCTCCTGCTGCGCGATCACGCCGGCGGCGACGACTCGGACGTGCGGGTGGTCAACAGCAACTCCGACGTGCGCAAGATTCTCGCCATCTCCAACTTCGACAAACTGTTCGACATCAGTTGACGGCCATGCAGGCGCAAGAGCCGCTGACGATCCTGATCGCCGAAGACAGCGCCGCCGACCGGTTACTGTTGTCGACCATCGTCCGGCGTCAGGGACATGAAGTACTGACCGCCGCCAATGGCGCCGAAGCGCTGGAAGTGTTTCGGCGCCAGCCGCT